>NZ_CP023548.1:1683750-3095000 GCF_002407205.1 Rhodobacter sp. CZR27
CGCGGTTCAGAAGCCCGCGGTCGTGCGAGATGATGAGCACGGTGTGCGGATACTTCTGCAGGTAGCTTTCCAGCCAGAGCGCGCCCTCGAGGTCGAGGTAGTTCGTCGGCTCGTCCAGCAGCAGCAGGTCGGGCTGCGCGAACAGCACGCCCGCCAGCGCCACCCGCATCCGCCAGCCGCCGGAGAAGTCCGAGCAGGGGCGAAGCTGCGCTTCGGCGTCGAAGCCGAGGCCCTTGAGGATGGCCGAGGCGCGGCCCTCCGCCGACCAGGCGTCGATGTCGGCAAGCCGATGCTGGATCTCGGCGATCCGGTGCGGATCGTGGGCATGCTCGGCCTCGGCGAGAAGCTCGGCGCGTTCGGTGTCGGCCGCGAGGACGGTGTCGAGCAGCGAGGTCGAGGACGAGGGCACCTCCTGCGCCACGCCGCCGATGCGCGATCGGGCAGGGAGCGCGATCTCGCCGCCTTCCAGTGCCAGTTCGCCCCGGATCAGCCGGAACAGCGTGGTCTTGCCGGTGCCGTTGCGGCCCACGAGGCCGACCTTGTGGCCGGTGGGAATCGTGGCCGAGGCGCCCTGGAAGAGCGGCCGGCCTTCGACCGAATAGGAGATGTCCGAGATGCGCAGCATGGCCGGGTGATGGACCGCCGGGTTGCGGCTGTCAACGCCGGCAGCCCGGCTCGTGCCCCCTTTTGTCGCGGGGGACCGCGTGCTAGAGCGCGCCCCGAAAGTTACACCCTCCGAGGAGATGCCCCATGGCCATCGAACGCACGCTCTCGATCATCAAGCCCGACGCCACGCGCCGCAACCTGACCGGCAAGATCAACGCCAAGTTCGAGGAAGCGGGCCTGCGCATCGTCGCGCAGAAGCGCATCCACCTGTCGCTCGCCCAGGCGCAGAAGTTCTACGGCGTCCACAAGGACCGTCCGTTCTTCGGCGAACTGACCGAGTTCATGGCGTCCGAGCCGGTGGTCGTGCAGGTGCTGGAAGGCGAGGGCGCCATCGCGAAGAACCGAGAAGTGATGGGCGCGACCAACCCCGCCAACGCCGATGCGGGCACCATCCGCAAGGAATTCGCCCTGTCGGTCGGCGAGAACTCGGTCCATGGCTCGGACGCGCCGGAAACCGCGGCGGAAGAGATCGCCTTCTTCTTCTCGGGCCTCGAACTGGTCGGCTGAGCGCCGCGAGCCTTCGGCCGGGTGCGCCCTCGCGCGCTCGGCCAGCGTTGCGTTCGCCGGAAGCACGATACTCCAACGGAAAAGGCCGGCGTCACCGCCGGCCTTTTTCAGTTCGGACCCGATCCTTGCGATCAGA
Organism: Rhodobacter sp. CZR27; assembly: GCF_002407205.1. Lineage (NCBI taxonomy): Bacteria > Pseudomonadati > Pseudomonadota > Alphaproteobacteria > Rhodobacterales > Rhodobacter > Rhodobacter sp. CZR27. Next base: position 1,685,060 of record NZ_CP023548.1, read on the forward strand.
TCGCGGCCCAGTCGTTGTAGACGGGACGGGCGGGCTGCGGTTGCGTCACCGTCTCGGCGCCGCCCATTTGGGGGGAAGCGGGAACGACGCCTTGTTGCGGCTGCTGGGCGGGGGCTTGATGGGCCATGTGACTGCTCCGGTTCTCGTTCAGGTTACGGGTTACGACAGCGTCCTGTGTCGGCATGCGCGTCGCGGTGAGGCGATGGCGGCAAGATGACACATTCACCTCTACCTATGCCTCGCAACCGAGTCGGACAAGGGCATTGTATGCAGCCGAATACCGGATCTGCCGGAAGTTGCGTCACATTTGTCACATCGCGCCCGATCCTGCAGCCGCGCCGCAACCGCAGGCGTCAGCGCACGACCTGAGCGGGAAAGCCGATCGCGTCCAGCGCCGAGAGCAGGGTCGATTCGGAAATCGGGCCCTCGACGGTCGCGGTGCGCGTTTCGGGGTCGAAGCGGATGGAGTCGAAGCCGGGCAGCGGTGCCAGCGCCCCCTCGATCGAGGCGCGGCAGTGGCCGCAGGACATGTCGGGAATGGAAAGCTTGGTCATCTGGATCTCCTTTCCCGGCCAGATGAGGGGATTCCAGCAGGGGAAGGTCAAGCCCCCGCCCGAGGCGCGCGAAATATGGCGAAGCCCCTTGACCTTCCAGTCGTGGGAAGCCCCATCTTGCTGAAGGTGAAGGCCGCGCCTCACATCCGGAAGGAGATCGACATGACCGTCCACCAGCCCGTGACCGCCGATCCGAAGCCCCTGCGCCTGCATCTCGACGGGATGAGCTGCGCCTCCTGCGTCGCGCGGGCCGAGCGGGTTCTGACCGCCGTGCCCGGCGTGACCGAGGCGCGGGTGAGCCTTGCCGAAGAAAGCGCCGAGATCCGCTATGCCGCCCCCGCCACGGCCGAGGCGCTGGCCGAGGCGCTGGGGCGGGCCGGCTATCCGCCGCGGCAGGAGCGGCTGACGCTTTCGGTCGAGGGGATGACCTGCGCCTCCTGCACCGGGCGGGTCGAGCGCGTGCTGAAGGCGCAGCCGGGCATCGTCTCGGCGGTCGCGAATTTGGCGAGCCGCCGGGCGCAGGTGGTGCTTTGGGAGGGGGCGAATACGGCTCAGGCGCTGGCGCTGGCGGTGACGAAGGCGGGCTTCGCCGCCGCACCGCTCGACGACCACGCCCCCGACCGGCGGGCCGAGGAGACGCGCCGGCTGCGCCGCGACGCCTGGGTCGCGGGGCTTCTGACGCTTCCGGTGGTGCTGGTCGAGATGGGCGGGCATCTGGTGCCGGCGCTGCATCACTGGATCGCCGGGACCATCGGCACCCAGACCTCGTGGATGATCCAGTTCGTGCTGACCACGCTGGTCCTCATCGGCCCCGGGCGGCGCTTCTTCCTGAAGGGCCTGCCGGCGCTGCGCCGCGGGGCGCCCGACATGAACAGCCTCGTCGCAGTGGGCACGCTGGCCGCCTGGGCCTATTCGAGCGTCGCGACCTTCGCGCCGGCGCTGCTGCCCGCCTCGGCGCGCGCGGTCTATTTCGAGGCTGCGGCGGTCATCGTCGTCCTGATCCTGATCGGCCGGGTGCTGGAGGCGCGGGCGCGCGGGCAGGCAGGGGCCGCCATCGCCAGCCTGATCCGCCTGCAGCCCCGCACCGCGCGGGTCGAGCGCGACGGCGCGACGGTCGAGGTGCCGATCGAGACCATCACGCCCGGGACGCTGCTGCACATCCGCCCGGGCGAGCGCATCCCGCTCGACGGCACGGTGATCTCGGGCGAGAGCGCGGTGGACGAGAGCATGCTGACGGGCGAGTCGCTGCCTGTCGCCAAGGCCGAAGGCGCCGAGGTGGTGGGCGGCACGGTGAACGGGACCGGCGCGCTGGTGATCCGCGCGACGCGGGTCGGCGCGGACACGGTGCTGTCGCGCATCATCGCGATGGTCGAGGAGGCGCAGGGCGCCAAGCTGCCGGTGCAGGCGCTGGTGGACCGCATCACGCTCTGGTTCGTGCCCGTGGTGATGGGCGTGGCGGCGCTGACGGTGCTCGTCTGGCTGGTCTTCGGCCCGGGGCTGGGCGAGGCGCTTGTGGCGGGCGTCTCGGTCCTCATCATCGCCTGCCCCTGCGCCATGGGGCTGGCCACGCCGGTCTCGATCATGGTGGGGACGGGGCGCGCCGCCGAACTTGGAGTGCTCTTCCGCAAGGGCGACGCGCTGCAACGCCTGTCCGAGGTCGCGGGCGTGGCCTTCGACAAGACCGGCACCCTGACCGAGGGGCGCCCGCAGGTCACCGACCTGCATCCCGTGGCGGATCTGTCCGAGGCCGACCTGCTGCGCCTTGCCGCGGCGGTCGAGGCGCGGTCAGAGCATCCGCTGGCCGGTGCCATCCTGCGCGCGGCCGAAGAACGCCAGATCGCACTGCCCGAGGCCGAGGGCTTTGCCTCGACCCCCGGTCACGGCGCCGAGGCGAGGGTGGAGGGTCGGGCCGTCCGGGTCGGCAATGCGCGGATGATGGAGGGTCTCGATCCCGGCGCGCTGGCCGAGGTCGCGACGAAATTCGAGGCGCAGGGCCGCACGCCGGTCTGGGTGGCCGTCGACGGCCGGATCGCCGGGCTTCTGGCGGTGGCCGACCGGGTGAAGCCCACGGCCCGCGCGGCGGTGGAGCGTCTGGCGGGCCTCGGGCTGCCCTCGGCCATGGTGACCGGGGACGCGCCTGGCGTGGCGCGGGCGATCGGGCGGGAACTGGGGATCTCGGACGTCCATGCCGGCATCCTGCCCGGCGGCAAGGTCGACGAGGTCGCGCGCATGGGCCGCGTGGCCTTCGTGGGCGACGGCATCAACGATGCGCCGGCACTCGCGGCGGCCGAGGTCGGCGTGGCGATCGGCACCGGCACCGACGTGGCAATCGAGGCGGCGGATGTGGTGCTGATGTCGGGCGACCCGCTGGGCGTGGCGACGGCGGTGACGCTCAGCCGGCGCACCATGGCCAACATCCGCCAGAACCTCGCCTGGGCTTTCGGCTACAACGTGGCGCTCATTCCGGTTGCGGCGGGGGTGCTGGTGCCCTTCGGGGGACCGCAACTCTCGCCGATGCTGGCGGCGGGAGCCATGGCCTTTTCCTCCGTCTTCGTCCTCACCAACGCGCTGCGGCTGCGCCGCACCGCCCCGGCTGGAGCCCGCACATGAACATCAAGGATGCCTCCGCGCGGTCGGGCCTGCCGGCCAAGACCATCCGCTATTACGAGGAGATCGGCCTCGTCCGGCCGCTGCGCGGGCCGAACGGCTATCGCCGCTTCCGCGACAGCGACCTGCACAAGCTGGGCTTCCTCGGACGGGCACGGTCGCTGGGCTTTTCCATCGAGGATTGCCGGACGCTGCTCGCGCTGTGGGAGGACCGCGGCCGGGCCAGCGCCGACGTGAAGCAGCTGGCCGAGGAACACCTGCACCGGATCGAGGAGAAGATCGCCGAACTGCAGGCGATGCGCGCGACGCTCTCGCATCTGGTCACCGCCTGCGCGGGCGACGACCGGCCGGACTGCCCGATCCTTGCCGGGCTGTCGGCGGGGCCGGGCTGCTGCGGCTGAGGTCAGGCGACCTTCAGCAGATCCTCGAGCTCGGTGTTCTCCTGCACCATGTCGCGCAGCGAGAGCTTGTCGAGCGAGCCGTAGAACGCCGCCAGCGCATCGTTCAGCGCGCATTTCAGCCGGCAGGACGGCGTGAGCGGGCACTTGTTCTCGACCTTCGAGAAGCATTCGGTGAAGGGCAGGTTCGACTCGAAGGTGCGGAACACGTCGCCCACCACGATCTTCTCGGCCGGCCGGCCAAGGGCGAGGCCGCCGCAGCGGCCGCGCACGGTGCGCAGGAAGCCCTTCTGCGCAAGCCCGTGGATCACCTGCGCCAGATGGTTCTCCGAGGCGTTGCAGGCGGCGGCGACTTCCGCCTTCCTCACCACGCGGCCTTCGTTGATCGCGCAGAACATGAGCGTTCGCATGGCCAGGTTGGTCCGGGTGGTCAATCGCATGACGCTGCCTTCTGCCAGTTTGAATGCCGCGAATCCCCGTGGTCCCCATCAGGTCCCCGGCTGCCACATGATCCAGAACCCGGCAGCCCGAGGGGAGAGGAAAAGTGATATTCGGCGCAAGCAATTTGTCGCAGGCCCCTGAGAACCCGCCGCAAGGCCCCCGCGGTGCCGGTTTTGCCTGATTTTTAAGCTCGCGATCGGAGAAACTTCGCCCGATGGCGGATCCGGGTCGGCGGGTCCCCGCAAAAAGTTATGCGAAGTTGCACCAATTTGTGTGAGCACTTGCCCATCGGGCGAATAAGCGCCACCTTGTCGAAATCTTTGGGCGGGCTGCGGAAAAGCGGAGGAATCCCCGCGCCTGGCTGTTGATCCGGGGGCCGGAACCCGTGCGGGCGGGCCACGGCGAAGGCGCCGATGCGTCACTGCCGGCCTGCCACCGCGCTTGACCGATGCGAGAGCACACGGCAAACCACGCCGGATCGCCGCTGCGCTCAAGATCCCTGCACCCCCTTGCGACGGACCATGCCCGTGAACGACCAGAGCCTGACCCCCAACGTCCTGAAAACAGATGTCCTGCGTCACCTGACGTTCACGCTCGGCAAGGATGCGCCCCATGCAAGCCTTTACGACTGGCGCATGGCGCTGTCCTACGCGATCCGCGACCGGATCATGGAACCATGGTTCGCCTCGACGCGCAGGACCTGGGAACAGGATCGCAAGCGGGTCTATTACCTGTCGATGGAGTTCCTGATCGGGCGCATCCTGGAGGATGCGACGATCAACCTCGGGCTGCACGAGATGGCCGAGCGGACGATGTCCGAGCTGGGGCAGGACTTCAAGGCGATCATCGCCGACGAGCCGGACGCGGCACTGGGCAACGGCGGCCTCGGGCGGCTTGCGGCCTGCTTCATGGAGTCGATGGCGACGCTCGGCTGCCCGGCCTACGGCTATGGCATCCGCTACGAGCACGGCCTGTTCCGCCAGCGCTTCGAGGGTGGCCAGCAGGTCGAGACGCCCGAGGACTGGCTGAACCAGCGCATTCCGTGGGAATTCGACCGGCCCGAGGCGACCTACACCATCGGCTTCAAGGGCCATGTCGAGACCCGCGACGGCAGGGATGTCTGGGTGCCGGGCGAGACGGTGCTGGCCACCGCGCACGACACGCCGGTGGTGGGCTGGCGCGGCCGCTGGGCCAACACGCTGCGGCTCTGGGGCTCCAAGCCCACGACGATGTTCGACCTCGAACGGTTCAACCGCGGCGACTATACCGCCGCGGCCGAGCCCGAGACGCTGGCGCGCACGCTGAGCCGCGTGCTCTACCCGGACGACACGACCTACCAGGGCAAGGAGCTGCGCCTGAAGCAGGAGTTCTTCCTGACCTCGGCCGCGCTGCAGGACATCCTGCGCCGCTTCAAGGGCGGCAACCATGACCTGCGCGCGCTGCCGAAGCATGTCGCGATCCAGATGAACGACACCCATCCCGCGATCGCCGGGCCGGAACTGATCCGGCTTCTGACGGACGATCACGGCATGCCTTTCGACGAGGCGCTGCAGATAGCGCAGGCCTGCCTCGGCTATACCAACCACACGCTGCTGCCCGAGGCGCTGGAGCGGTGGGCGACCTTCACCTTCGGCAACGTGCTGCCGCGCCACATGCAGATCGTGGAGCGCATCGACGGCTGGCACCGCCGCAGCTATCCGGCGCGGCCGCATTACGTCGGCATCGTCAAGCACCACGAGGTGCGCATGGGCGAGCTTGCCTTCATCATGGCGCACAAGGTGAACGGCGTTTCGGCGCTGCACACCGACCTCGTCAGGGCCAACCTGTTCCCCGAGCTGAACCGGCTGCATTCCGACCGCATCATCAACCAGACCAATGGCGTCACGCCGCGCCGCTGGCTGAAGATGGCGAATGCGCCGCTGTCGCGGCTGGTCACCGAGACGATCGGCGAGGGCTGGGAAGACGACCTCGACCGGCTGAAGGGGCTTGAGCCGCATGTCGCGGACACGGGATTCCTGACGGCCTTCGACGCCGCCAAGCGGCAGAACAAGGTGGCGCTGGCCGGCTGGATCGCGAACGACTGCGGCGTGAAGGTCAGCCCCGACGCGCTGTTCGACGTGCAGGTCAAGCGCATCCACGAATACAAGCGGCAGCTGCTGAACATCCTGGAAACCATCGCGCGCTGGCAGGCGATCCGGGCCAATCCCTCGGCTGGCTGGGTGCCTCGGGTGAAGATCTTCGGCGGCAAGTCGGCGCCCGGCTATGCGGTGGCCAAGGAGATCATCCACCTGATCAATGACGTCGGCCAGGTCATCAACAACGACCCTGCGGTGGGCGACCTGCTGAAGGTGATCTATCCCGCCAACTACAACGTCTCGATGGCCGAGCGGCTTGTGCCGGCGGCGGACCTTTCCGAACAGATCTCGACCGCGGGCAAGGAAGCCTCGGGCACCGGCAACATGAAGTTCATGATGAACGGCGCGCCGACCATCGGCACGCTCGACGGCGCCAACGTCGAGATCCTGCAGGAGGTGGGCGAGGACAACTTCTTCCTGTTCGGCCTGACCGCCGAGCAGGTGATGAAGCGCCGCGAGGATCCCGACCACGCCCGCAAGGCGATCGAGGCCAGCCAGACGCTGCAGAACGTGCTGCAGAACATCGCCGAGGGGGTGTTCAGCCGTTCTCAGCCCGACCGCTACCACGGCCTCGTGCACCGGGTCTGGCACCACGACTATTTCCTCGTCGCCTCGGATTTCGACGCCTATCTGCGCGCGCAGGCCGAGGTGGACGCGGCCTATCGCGACCGCGGACGCTGGCTGAAGATGGCCGCGCTGAACACCGCGAGGTCGGGCTTCTTCTCGTCCGACCGGACGATCCGTGGTTACATGAAGGAGATCTGGGGCGTCGAGTCGGCCCTGCAGCAGTAACACGAGGAATCATGGCCAAGGCCCCGGAAAAGCTTGTCGACGCGGACGTCGCACAGGCCATTGTCTCAGGGGCGCATGGCGATCCCTTCTCGGTCCTCGGGATCCACAGGCGGGGGCAGGGCTTCGTGCTGACCGCCTTCGTTCCGGGTGCGGAGCGGCTGACCGTGCTCGGCCCGTCCGAGATCGCAGCGGTGCCGCAGGAGGGCTTCCCGGGCCTCTTCGCGGCGGAGATGCCGGCGCGCGAGCCCTACCGGCTGCGCGCCGAAGGTCATGGCACGGTCTGGGAATTCGAGGATCCCTATCGCTTCGGCCCGGTGCTGGGCGAGCTGGACGAATACCTGCTGGGCGAGGGCACGCACCGCCGGCTCTGGCAGGCGCTGGGCGCCCATATCGTCGAGCACGAGGGCGTCAGCGGCACGCGCTTTGCCGTCTGGGCGCCGAATGCCGAGCGCGTCTCGGTCGTGGGCGACTTCAACATCTGGGACGGCCGGCGCCACCCGATGCGCCGCCGCGGCCTGACCGGCGTGTGGGAGATCTTCCTGCCGGGTGTGGGCGAGGGCACGGCCTACAAATACGAGATCCGCGCGCCCGGCGGGCAGATCCTGCCGCTGAAGGCCGACCCGGTGGGCTTCGGCTCGGAACATCCGCCGCGCACGGCCTCGGTGGTGCGCGACATCCGCGGCGCCAACTGGGGCGATGCCGACTGGATGGCCGAACGGGCGGCGCGGCAGTCGGTGGACGCGCCGATCTCGATCTATGAGGTGCATCTGGGCAGCTGGCGCCGGGCCGAGGGCGGGCGGATGCTGTCCTATCTCGAGGCCGCGGGGCAGCTGGTCGATTATGCCGCCGACATGGGCTTCACCCATATCGAGCTGATGCCGGTCAGCGAGTTTCCCTTCGACGGATCGTGGGGCTATCAGCCGGTGGGCATGTTCGCGCCCACCATCCGCCACGGCACGCCGCCCGAGTTCCGCGCGCTGGTCGAGGCCGCGCATCGCAAGGGCCTCGGCGTGCTGATCGACTGGGTGCCGGGGCATTTCCCGACCGATCCGCACGGGCTGGGCCAGTTCGACGGCACGCCGCTTTACGAACATGCCGACCCGCGCGAGGGGTTCCATCAGGACTGGAACACCCTGATCTACAACTACGGCCGCACCGAGGTCGCGAACTGGCTGACCTCGAACGCGCTCTACTGGCTGGAGGAATACCACCTCGACGGGCTGCGGGTGGATGCGGTGGCCTCGATGCTCTACCGCGACTATTCGCGCAAGGCCGGCGAATGGGTGCCCAACAAGGACGGCGGGCGCGAGAACTACGAGGCGATCGAGTTGCTGCGCCGCGTCAACTCCACCGTCTACGCCGAGGATGCGGGCGTGATGACCGTGGCCGAGGAGAGCACGGCCTTTCCGGGCGTCTCGCGTCCCGTGCATCAGGGAGGCCTGGGCTTCGGCTTCAAGTGGAACATGGGCTGGATGAACGACAGCCTCGACTACATGGCGAAGGACCCGGTGCACCGGCGGCACCATCACCACCAGATGACGTTCTCACTCCACTACGCCTGGTCCGAGAACTACATCCTGCCGATCAGCCATGACGAGGTCGTGCACGGCAAGGGTTCGATGCTGGGCAAGATGCCGGGCGAGGGGGCGGACAAGTTCGCCAACCTGCGCGCCTTTTACGGCTACATGTGGACGCATCCGGGCAAGAAGCTCTTGTTCATGGGCTGCGAGTTCGCGCAAGGGCGCGAATGGAACCACGACGTCTCGCTAGACTGGCACCTGCTCGACCATCCGTTGCATTCGGGCGTGCAGGCGCTGGTGCGCGACCTGAACCGCCTCTACCGCGAGACGCCGGCGCTGCATCGCAACGACACGCGGCCGGAGGGTTTCCTGTGGCTGGAGGCCAATGACGCCGATCATTCGATCTTCGCCTATGCCCGCCGCGGCCGGGTGGACGAGCCGATGGTGGTGGCCGCGCTGAACATGACCCCGGTCGAGCGGCGCATCCGGCTGGGGTTCCCCGCGGCGGGCGCGTGGCAGGAAGTTCTCAATACCGACGCGGAGGCCTATGGCGGCGGGAACCGCGGCAACATGGGCGGCGTCATCACCGAAGCGATCGGCTGGCACGGGCAGGAACAATCGGCCCTTGTCACGCTGCCGCCGCTGTCTACGGTGATCTTCAGGCAGGGCTGACTCTCGGATGCCGAGTCCGCCCCGCGGCCGGAGCGGTGACAGAGGCGGGGCCAACCCGCGACACGGGAGGACGGAATGACGGCGAAACCCCCATTGAGGCTGACCAATCAGGCCATGGCCTTCGTGCTGGCCGGCGGGCGCGGCAGCCGCCTGAAGGAGCTGACCAACACCCGCGCCAAGCCCGCCGTCTATTTCGGCGGCAAGAGCCGGATCATCGACTTCGCCCTGTCGAACGCCCTGAACTCGGGCATCCGCAAGATGGCGATCGCCACGCAATACAAGGCGCATTCGCTGATCCGCCACATCCAGCGCGGCTGGAACTTCTTCCGCGAGGAGCGCAACGAATATCTCGACATCCTGCCGGCCAGCCAGCGGGTGGACGAGCACAAGTGGTATCTCGGCACCGCGGATGCCGTGACGCAGAACATCGACATCGTGGACAGCTACGACATCAAGTACGTGATCATCCTTGCGGGCGATCACGTCTACAAGATGGATTACGAGATCATGCTGCGCCAGCATTGCGAGACCGGTGCCGACGTGACCATCGGCTGCCTGACGGTCCCGCGCATGGAGGCCACGGCCTTCGGCGTGATGCATGTCGATGCGAACCTGCGCATCACCGACTTCCTGGAAAAGCCCGCCGACCCGCCGGGCATTCCGGGCGACGAGGGCAACGCACTCGCCTCGATGGGGATCTATGTCTTCGACTGGGCCTTCCTGCGCGACCTGCTGGTGCGCGACGCCGAAGACCCGAATTCCAGCCACGACTTCGGCCATGACATCATCCCGGCCATCGTGAAGAACGGCAAGGCCATGGCGCATCGCTTCAGCGACAGCTGCGTGATGAGCGGGCTGGAGCGCGAGCCCTACTGGCGCGACGTGGGCACGATCGACGCCTTCTGGCAGGCCAACATCGACCTGACCGATTTCGTGCCGAAGCTGGACCTCTACGACCGCGAATGGCCGATCTGGACCTATTCGCAGATCGTGCCGCCGGCGAAGTTCGTGCATGACCTCGACGGGCGGCGCGGCAGCGCGATCTCGTCGCTGGTCTCGGGCGACTGCATCGTCTCGGGCAGCGAGATCCGCAACTCGCTGCTGTTCACCGGCTGCCGCACGCACAGCTATTCCAGCCTGCATCACGTCGTGGCGCTGCCGCAGGTGACGGTGGGGCGCCATGCGGATCTGCGCAACTGCGTGCTGGACCGCGGGGTGATGATCCCCGACGGGCTGGTGATCGGCCGCGACCCGGACGAGGATGCCCGCTGGTTCCGCCGGTCCGAGGGCGGCGTCGTGCTGGTGACGCAGGACATGCTCGACGCCCGGGCGAGGACGCTCGGCTGACGCGGATCGCGGGCCCTCGCGCGCCCCGTGTCGGCGGATGGATGGAAGCAACGTGAAGGACAGGCGACAGATGGAGACGGCGCGCGGAAGGGTGTTGTCGGTAGCGTCCGAATGCGTGCCGCTGCTCAAGACGGGCGGCCTTGCCGATGTGGTGGGCGCGCTTCCGGGGGCGCTGGCCGCGCAGGGCTGGGAGATGCGGGTTCTGATGCCCTGCTATCGCCCGCTGAAGTGGCGGCTCGATGGGATGGAGGAGGTGTTCGCCGAGCACGACCTGTTCGGCGGCCCCGGCCGCGTGATGGCGGGCGAGGTGGCGGGGCGGCGGATGCTGCTGCTCGATGCGCCGCATCTCTTCGACCGCGAGGGCGGACCCTATTCCGGCCCCTTCGGCGACTGGGGCGACAACGCGCAGCGGTTCGCAGCCCTCTCCTGGATCGCGGCACGGATCGCGCGCGAGGGCCTGTCCGACGGCTGGCGGCCCGACGTCCTGCATGCGCATGACTGGCAGGCGGGCTTTGCCCCGGCCTATCTGGCCTATTGGGGCAATGCCGGCGTGCGGTCGGTCCTGACGGTGCACAACATCGCCTTCCAGGGCTGGGCTCCGGCGGCGCTGCTGGGCGAGCTGCGGCTGCCCGCGCATGAATTCCACCCGGCCGCGCTGGAATACTACGGGGGCCTGTCGTCGCTGAAGGCCGGGCTGGTGACGGCGGACCATATCACCACCGTCTCGCCGACCTATGCCTGCGAGCTGATGCGCCCCGAATTCGGCATGGGCCTGCAGGGGGTGATCGCCGCGCGGGCCGGCAGCGTGACCGGCATCCTGAACGGCGTCGACACCGACATCTGGTCGCCCGAGGCCGAGGAGCGCCCCTATGACGCGCGCCACCTGAAGGCCAAGGCCGAAAACCGTGCCGTGCTTTCGGGCGCCTTCAAGCTGGACGTGCCGGGGCCGCTCGCCATCCTCGTCAGCCGGCTGACCTTCCAGAAGGGCATCGACCTGATCCCGCAGGTGCTGCCCGACTTCATCGCGGCAGGCGGGGGGCTTGCGATCCTCGGCACCGGCGATGAGCCGCTCGAGACCGCGATGCGCGAACTCGAGGTGCGCTTCCCCGGACGGGTCGGGGTGCGGATCGGCTATGACGAGGGGCTGTCGCATCTGATGTTCGCCGGCGGCGACGCGGTGCTGGTGCCCTCGCGGTTCGAGCCCTGCGGGCTGACGCAGATGTATGGCCTGCGCTATGGCTGCGTGCCGGTGGTGGCGCTGACCGGGGGCCTTGCCGACACGATCATCAACGCCAATCCGGCGGCGATGGCCGCAGGCTGCGCCACCGGCCTTACCTTCTACCCCACCGAGCCGCCGGCCCTTGCCGAGGCGCTGCGCCGGCTTCTTCACCTGCACGCCGATCACCATGCCTGGGAAAAGGTGCAGAAGAACGCGATGAAGCATCCCGTCGGCTGGGAGACCTCGGCCGCGGCCTATGCCGCGCTGTATCGGGAGCTGCTCGCGTGACAGCCGCGCTGCAGCCCTGCGGGCTGCCGGGGATCGCGACCGCCCCCGGCCGGCCCTGGCCGCTGGGGGCGAGCTTCGACGGGGAGGGGGTCAACTTCGCCCTGTTCTCGGCTCATGCCGAGCAGGTGGAACTGTGCCTGTTCTCGGCCGACGGGCGGCACGAGATCACCCGTCTCGCCCTGACCGAGCGCGACGGCGACATCTGGCACCTGAAGGTGAACGGCCTCCTCCCCGGGCAGCTTTACGGATACCGCGTGCATGGCCCCTACCAGCCCGAACAGGGCCATCGCTTCAACCCGCACAAGCTGCTGATCGATCCCTATGCCCGCAAGATCGAGGGAAGGCTGCGCTGGTCGGATGCGGTCATGGGATACAAGGTCGGCAGCCCGCGCGCCGACCTGTCGTTCGACACCCGCGACAGCGCCTTCGCGGTGCCCAAGTCCGTCGTGGTGGGGCACAGCTTCAACTGGGGACCGGATGCCCCGCCCGAGCGGCCGCTGACCGAGACGCTGATCTACGAGGCGCATGTCCGCGGCCTGACGATGCAGCACCCGGCGGTCGAGCCCGGCCTTCGCGGCACCTTCCTGGGCCTCGCCTCGGATGCGGTGATCGAGCATCTGCTGCGCCTCAACGTGACGGCGGTGGAGTTGCTGCCGGTGCAGGCCTTCCTCGATGACCGCTTCCTCGTCCAGAAGGGGCTGTCGAACTACTGGGGCTACCAGACCATCGGCTTCTTCGCGCCCGAGCCGCGCTATCTGGCCAAGGGGGCGCTCTGGGAGTTCGCGGCGATGGTGCGCCGCTTCCATGCCGCGGGGATCGAGGTGATCCTCGACGTGGTCTACAACCACTCGGGCGAAAGTGACGAGCTGGGGCCGACGCTCTCGTTCCGCGGCATCGACAACCGCAGTTACTACCGCCTGACCGAGGGCGGGCGGCGCTACGCCAACCACACTGGCACCGGGAACACGCTGGACCTGAGCCACCCGATGGTGCTGCGCATGGTGATGGACAGCTTGCGCTACTGGGTCGAGGTCATGCATGTCGACGGCTTCCGCTTCGACCTCGCCTCGACACTGGGGCGCGAGGAGGACGGCTTCGACGGCTCGGGCGCCTTCTTCGACGCGATCCGGCAGGATCCGGTGCTGACGCGGGTGAAGCTGATCGCCGAACCCTGGGATCTGGGGCCGGGCGGTTACCGGCTGGGCAACTTCCCGCATCCGTTCCTGGAATGGAACGACAAGTTCCGCGACGACGTGCGGCGGTTCTGGCGCGGCGATGCGGGGATGACCGGGGATCTGGCGCGCCGCCTGCTCGGCTCGGCCGAACGCTTCGACCACAACTCGCGCGCTGCGACCAGCTCGGTGAACTTCCTGACGGCGCATGACGGCTTTACCCTGCTGGACGTGGTCAGCCACGCCCGCAAGCACAACGAGGCCAATGGCGAGGACAATCGCGACGGCCACAACGACAACCACTCGGACAATCTCGGGCTCGAGGGGCGGACGTCGGACCCGACGATCCTGGCCGCGCGCGCGCTCCGGCGGCGGAACATGCTGGCGACGCTGTTTCTCAGCCAGGGGACGCCGATGCTGCTGGCCGGCGACGAGATCGGCAACGGGCAGGGCGGCAACAACAACGCCTATTGCCAGGACAGCCCGATCGGCTGGGTGACCTGGGAGGGGGCGGACGAGGCGCTCGCCGCCTTCGTGGCGCGGCTATCGGCGCTGCGCCGAAGCCTGCCGGTGCTGCGGCAGAAGGGCTTCCTGCATGGCCGCGCGCGCGCGCGGGACGGGCTGCCCGACGTGATCTGGCGCCGGCCCGACGGCAGCCCTCCCGGGCCGCACGACTGGCATTCGACGCAGTTCCGCTGCCTCTGTGTCGAGCTTCGGCTGGACGCCGACCGCCTCGATCCGGGCGAGTCGCCGGTCTTTGCCGTGTTCAACGCCGGCGAGGCGGTGGCGGTCACGCTGCCCGACACCGCGACGGCCTGGCAAATGGTGCTGGACACCACCCGGCCCGAGGCCGGAGACGAACCTGTCCGCGGGGGGCTTGAAGCCCCTGCGCGATCCGTGCTGGTCTTCGTGCCGGCGCCAACTGGAGAACCTGGATGACCGTCAAGACCGTTTCGACCACGCCCTTTCCCGACCAGAAGCCGGGCACCTCGGGGCTGCGCAAGAAGACGCCCGTCTTCATGCAGCGGCACTACCTTGAAAACTTCGTGCAGGCGATCTTCGACGCCATCGGCGGGGCGCAGGGCAAGACCTTCGTGCTGGGGGGCGACGGGCGCTATTTCAACGACCGGGCGGCACAGGTGATCCTGCGCATGGCCGCCGCCAACGGCGCGGCGAAGGTCATCGTCGGGCAGGGCGCCATCCTGTCCACGCCGGCCGCCTCGCACCTGATCCGGATCAACGGCACCGATGGCGGCATCATCATGTCGGCCAGCCACAACCCCGGCGGCCCCGACGAGGACTTCGGGGTGAAGTTCAACACGCCGAACGGCGGCCCCGCGCCGGAAGCGGTGACCGAGGCGATCTTTGCCGCGACGAAAAACATCTCCGAGTATCGCATATACGAGACGCAGGACGTCGACCTGTCCACCGTCGGCCCGACGCGGCTGGGCGACATGCAGGTCGAGGTGGTCGACCCGGTTGCCGACTATGCCGCGCTGATGGAAAGGCTTTTCGACTTCGGCGCGATCCGGTCGATGTTCGCCGCGGGCTTCCGGATGCGGTTTGATGCGATGTGCGCCGTGACGGGCCCCTATGCGACCGAGATCCTCGAGAACCGGCTTGGCGCGGCGAAGGGGACGGTCGTGAACGGCACGCCCCTGCCGGACTTCGGCGGCATGCACCCCGACCCCAACCCGACCTGGGCCAAGGCGTTGATGGACGAGATGTTCGGCCCCGGTGCGCCGGATTTCGGCGCGGCCTCGGATGGCGACGGCGACCGCAACATGGTGGTGGGACGCGGGATCTATGTCTCGCCCTCTGACAGCCTTGCGGTGCTGGCGGCGAACGCGCATCTGGCGCCGGGCTACAAGGCGGGCCTGAAGGGCGTCGCGCGCTCGATGCCGACCTCGGCCGCGGCCGACCGGGTGGCCGAGTTCCTCGGCATCGAGGAGTTCGAGACGCCCACCGGCTGGAAGTTCTTCGGCAACCTGCTCGACGCGGGCCGCGCCACGATCTGCGGCGAGGAAAGCTTCGGCACCGGGTCGGACCACGTGCGCGAGAAGGACGGGCTCTGGGCCGTGCTGCTCTGGCTGAACATCCTCGCCGTCCGCAAGGAGAGCGTGCGCGAGATCCTCGAGGCGCACTGGCGCCAGTTCGGCCGCAACTACTATTCGCGGCACGACTTCGAGGCGATCGAGACGGCTGCGGCCGACCGGATGATGGCCGAGCTGCGCGAGAAGCTGGCGGGCCTTTCCGGCATCGCCTTCAACGGCCATCTCCGGATCGCCGAAGCGGACGACTTCGCCTATACCGACCCGGTCGACGGCTCGGTCAGCCGCAGGCAGGGCATAAGGATCCTGTTCCAGGACGGCAGCCGGATCGTGCTGCGCCTGTCGGGAACGGGAACCGAGGGGGCGACACTCCGGCTCTATCTCGAACGCTTCGCGCCGGGGCCCGAAGGGCTGGACCTCGATCCGCAGGAGGCGCTGGCCCCGGTGATCGCCGCCGCGCACGAGATCGCGGGCATCGCACGCCATACCGGGCGCCGCGAGCCGGACGTGATCACCTGATCCGACCTTTGGCCGGGTTACAGGGCAAAAAAGGCGGTGGTAGGCTCATGAAAAGACGTGAAGGCTCGCCATGACCGAACCCCTCCGCCCGCTGCAGTCCGCGCTGATCATCGACGACCATCCGCTGTTCTGCGATGCGTTGTCGATGACGCTGAAGGCGGTGGCGGGCCTCGCGCATATCGAGACCGCGGACCGGCTGGAAACGGCGCTGGCGCGGCTTGATCTGGCGCCGCCCTTCGACGTGGTGGTGCTCGACCTCAACCTGCCCGACGTGAACGGGCTGGACGGGTTGATCCGGCTGAAGGCCAGCGCGGGGACGGTGCCGGTGGTGGTGGTCTCGTCGCTGGCGGACAACCGGGTGATCGGGGCCGCGCTGAAGGCGGGGGCCGCGGGCTTCGTTCCGAAGCATTCGCGGCGCGAGGTCTTCCGCGCCGCCTTCGACGCGATCCGCGAGGGGCGCACCTACCAGCCCGAGGGCTTCACCCCCCAGTCCGACCCCGCGGCCCCCGCCAGCCAGCGCGAGGAAGCGATCGCCCGTCTCGCGCTGCTGACCCGGCAGCAGGCGAAGATCCTGCAGCTGATCTGCGAGGGACGTCTGAACAAGCAGATCGCCTATGACCTGACCATTGCCGAAACCACGGTGAAGGCCCATGTCACGGCCATCATGCGCAAGCTGGGCGTGCAGAGCCGGACCCAGGCGGTCCTGATGGTGCAGGAGGCCAGCTTCGCCAGCCTGATGCCCGAGAACGGCTGACGCGCTTGCCAGCCGCCTTCGGGCTCGCATAGGCTTTGCCGGGGAGGACGGCGATGACGGAACTGCGCAAGGCGGCCGTGGCAGAGGGCATGTGCCCCTCGACGCCCCTCGTCGCCGTGGCGCATGTCCTTGCAGGCACGCCCGATCCGGCGAAGCACCTTGCCGCGGCGCTGGGAGAGGGGCCCTTCGCCCTCGTCATCCTGTTCGTGACGCCCGAGGCCGATGTCGTGGCGCTTGCCCGCGCGGCCGAGGCCGCCTTTCCGGGCCTTCCCGTCATCGGCTGCACCACCGCGGGCGAGATCAGCCCCGATGGCTACACAGAGGGCGAGATCGTCGCCGTGGCCCTGCCGGCGGGCTGGTTCCGCGTCAGTCCGATCCTCGTCCGCGATCTGGGCCAGCTCGACCGCGAGGCGCTGATCGGCCGGCTGATCCGCGAGCGTGCCGCGCTGGCCCGCGACTGCCCCGACTGGCGCCACGAATTCGCCTTCCTGATGGTCGACGGCCTGTCGATCCGCGAGGACGAACTGGCCTCGGCGCTGGCCGCGGGGCTGGGGCCGGTGCCTCTGTTCGGCGGATCGGCCGCCGATGGCGTGCGCTTCCGCGAGACCTTCGTACTCAACGGCGCCGAGGTGCTGCACGATGCCGCCGTCCTGGCGCTGGTCCGCACCGACTGCCGGGTGCAGGTGTTCAACCTCGACCATTTCCTTCCCACCGATCGGCGCATGGTGGTGACCGAGGCCGATCCCGGCCGCCGCATCGTGCGCCGCATCAACGCCGAGCCCGCGGCGCAGGAATACGCCCGCCTTCTGGGCAAGGACCCCGGCCAGCTCGACAGCTTCACCTTCGCGGCGCATCCCGTCGTGGTGCGGATCGGCGGCAAGCACCATGTCCGCGCCATCCGGGAAGTCGCGCCGAACGGCGACCTGATCTTCTTCTCGGCGATCGACGAGGGGCTGGTGCTGACGCTGGCAGAGCCGCAGGATCTGGTGGCCCACCTGCGGCAGGAACTGGCGGGGCTCGGCCGCGAGCGGACGCCCTCGGCGATCCTTGCCTGCGACTGCGTGCTGCGCCGGATGGAGGCGCTCGACAAGCAGAGCATCGGGGCGGTGTCGCGGCTCCTGCGCGAGCACCGGGTCGTCGGCTTCTCGACCTATGGCGAGCAGCTCAACGGCATGCATGTCAACCAGACGATGACGGGCGTGGCGATCTACCCGCCGGAGGCGCCATGACCTTCGCGCTGATCGACCCCGGCGATCCGCCCGAACGCCAGCGCGACAAGCTGCTGGAAATCGTGCGCGCCCTGATGGCCCGTGTGGAGCGCACGACCGACGACGGCGGGGCGGCCTATGCCCAGTTCCAGCGCGCGGCCATGCTCGAGGATCAGGTCCGCGAGCGGACGGCCGATCTGGAACGTACGCTGAAGCTTCTGAACCTGTCGAACGAGCGGCTGGCCGAGGCCACGCGCGCCGCCGAGGAGGCACGGCAGAACCTCGCCAATGCCATCGAGACGGTGCAGGAGGGCTTCGCGCTTTTCGATGCCGACGACGTGCTGGTGCTGTGCAACTCGCGCTTCGGGATGCACATGCTCGACGTGCAGGAGCATCTGAAACCGGGCCTTACCTTCGGCGGCTACATCGACCGGGTCAGCCGCTCGCGCTATCTGGCACTTCCCGATGCCGAGACGCCCGAGGACTGGGCGATCCGCCGCAAGCGCCGCCACTACGACCGGCACGTGATCTTCAACGTGCGGCTGATCTGGGACCGCTGGCTGCAGGTATCCGAGCATCGCACGGCCGACGGCGGCACGGTGATCCTGCAGACCGACGTCACCGACCTGATCCGGCTGGAGCGGCTGGAGCGCGGCAAGATGCTGGACGATCAGGCCCGCGTCATCCGCGCCACGCTCGACCACATCAACCAGGGCGTCTGCATCTTCGACCCCGAGGGGCGGCTGGTAGGCTGGAACCAGCGGCTTGGTTCGCTTCTGGCCATCCCGATGAACCGCTTCCGGCTGGGGGTCAGCTTCGGCTACCTGCTGGAACGCTTCGCGCAGGAGATCAGCTTCGGCGACGGCATGAGTGCCGCGGCGCTGGAGGCCTGGGTGCAGGCCCGCCACGACCGCCCGCCCTTGTCGTTCGAGCTGCGCCGGGGGGACGAGCTGATCCTCGACGTCTTCGCGCAGGAGATGCCCGACCGCGGCTTCGTGATGAGCTTCACCGACGTCACCGCCGAGCGCGCGGCCATCGAGGCGCTGTCCCGCGCCAACGAGACGCTCGAGGCCCGCGTGATGGAGCGCACACTGGAGCTGGAGGACGCACTGGCGAATGCCGAGCGCGCCAACGCCTCGCGCTCGCGCTTCGTGGCGGCGGCGAGCCACGACCTTCTGCAACCGCTCTCGGCGGCCAAGCTCTTCATCGCGAGCATCGGGGACGAGGCGGTGGAACCGGCCTCGCGCGAGGCGCTGTCGAAGGCGCAGAACGCGCTCGACTCGGTGCAGGGGATCCTCGGCGCGCTGCTCGACATCTCGAAGCTCGAGTCGGGCCGCGCGGCGGTCAGCGTGCAGCCGGTGCGGCTCGACCGGCTGATCGCGCAACTGCGCGACGAATTCGCGCCCATGGCGCAGGCGAAGGGCCTGCGGCTCTCGGTCGTGCCGTCGAGTGCCATGGTGGCCTCGGACCCGACCTACCTGCGGCGCATCCTGCAGAACCTGATCGGCAATGCGATCCGCTACACTGCAAAGGGGCGGGTGCTGGTGGGCGCGCGGCGACGGCAGGGCATGGTCCGGCTCGAGGTGTGGGACACCGGGCCAGGCATTGCCGAGGCCGATCAGGAGGCGATCTTCAAGGAGTTCCACCGCCTGAACGCGCCGGCCTCGGCCTCGGAAGGCATGGGCCTCGGCCTTGCCATCGTGGAGCGCGCCTGCGGGCTTCTGGGCCATCCGCTGGGCCTACGGTCCGAGATCGGGCGCGGCACCTGCTTCATGGTGCAGGTGCCGCCGGCCGGGAACGCGCCGCTGGCGGCGGCGCCGGGCGCATCCGAGATCCGCGCCCATGCCAAGGTCGCGGCGCAGGACAAGATCGCCTTCCTTGTCGAGAACGACGACGACCTGCGTCAGGCGATGGGCCTTCTGCTCGAGAAATGGGGCGTCAGCGTTCTGGACGCGCCGTCCGGCGAGGAGGCGCTGGAGCTGATCGACGAGATCGGTATCCTGCCCGACTTCTTCCTCGTGGATCAGCAGCTCGGTGCCGGAATGACCGGGGTGGACTTCATCCGCACGATGCGCTCGCGGCACGGCAGGGTGCCGGCCTGCATCGTCACCGCGGCCCGCCGCCCCGAGATCGCGACGATCTGCGCCGAGGCCGATATCCGCCTGATCCAGAAGCCGATCGACGCACGCGTGCTCGAGGAATTCCTCGGCGCGCTGTGATCCCTGCCGGGGCTGAGGCCGGTCGCCGCGCAAGGCCTCTCCCCGTGCTTCTGCGACACTACGACCAAGGTCACATAGCCGCACCGCCGCAATTCGCCCTAAGCTTCTGCCAACGAGGGGGAATGCCATGCAGCTTACCGATCAGAGAAACATCAGCGCCGATCCGGATACCGTCTGGGCGGCGATCCTGGACCCGGAGGTGCTCCGGGTCTGCATCCCGGGATGCGAGAGCCTCTCGGGCAGTCCCGAGGCCGGATACGAGGCCATCGTGGTGCAGAAGGTCGGCCCCGTGAAGGCCCGCTTCACCGGCCATGTGACGCTCTCGGACATCGTGCCCGGCCAGTCGCTGACCATCACCGGCGAGGGCAAGGGCGGCGCCGCGGGCTTCGCGCGCGGCTCGGCCAAGGTGACGCTGACGCCTGCCGATGGCGGCACCGCACTGTCATCGGATGTGGACGTGCATGTGGGCGGCAAGCTCGCCCAGCTCGGCAGCCGGATCATCGACGGCTTCGCCCGCAAGACCGCCGACCAGTTCTTCGAGCGTTTCCAGTCCGCCGTCGAAGGCCCGGCCGACGATGACGCCCCCGAAGCCGAGGCCGTGGCGGTCGGCGCCGAGGGAGAGGCGCCCGCGAAGAAGGGCTGGTTCAAGCGCATGATGAAGCGCTGAGCCCACGAGCGTATCAGGGAGGAATTTCATGAAAGTCACGATGACCGTGAACGGCAAGTCCATGTCCGCCGAGACGGAGGGCCGGACGCTGCTGTCCAGCTTCCTGCGCGAGGGACTCGGGCTGACCGGCACGCATGTCGGCTGCGACACCACCCAGTGCGGGGCCTGCACGGTGCATGTCGACGGAGAGCCGGTGAAAAGCTGCACCGTGCTCGCGCAGGACGTGGCCGGCAAGTCCGTCACCACGATCGAGGGCATGGCGAACAAGGACGGCTCGCTGTCGGTCCTTCAGCAGGCGTTCCAGACCCACCACGGGCTTCAGTGCGGCTTCTGCACGCCCGGCATGGTGATGGCCTCGGCCGCGCTTCTGAACGAGAACCCGCATCCGACCGAGGAGGAGGTTCGCCACTACCTCAAGGGCAACATCTGCCGCTGCACGGGCTATCACAACATCGTCAAGGCGGTCCTGGCCGCCTCGGGCGCCGACAGCCAGAAGCTCGCCGCCGAATAAGCGGGCCAGACACAGGAAGGGAGGTTTTACATGCCTAAGGATGGGGGCATCGGCGAGAGCACGCTCCGCCGCGAGGATATCCGGTTCCTCACCGGAAAGGGCCGCTACACGGCCGACATCAGCCTGCGCGGGCAGGCGCACGCCTGCTTCCTGCGCTCGGAAGTGGCGCATGGCCGGATCAACGGCATCGACACCAGCGCGGCTGAAGAGATGCCGGGCGTTCTCTGCGTGCTGACCGGCGCCGATTTTACCGAGGTGGGCGGCAACCCGACCGGCTGGCTGGTCCAGAGCCGCGACGGCGCCACGATGAAGGAGCCGAAGCGGCCGGTGCTGGCGCATGGCAAGGTGCGCCACGTGGGCGACGCCTATGCGATGGTCGTGGCCGAGACCTACGAACAGGCCAAAGACGCCTGCGAGGCCATCGTGGCCGATATCACCGAACTGCCCGCGCTGGTGGATCTGGCGGCCGCGGCCGCGGATACGGCCAACCGCGTGCACGAGGAATTCGACAACAACGTGGTCTTCGACTGGGGCTGGATCGAGGAGAACCGGGCCGCCGTCGACGCGGCCTTCGCCTCGGCCCCGCATGTCACGACGCTGGAACTGGTGAACAACCGTCTGTCGCCCAACGCGATGGAGCCGCGCGCCTCGATCGGCGATTTCGACAGCGGGACGGGCGATTACAAGCTCTACACCACCTCGCAGAACCCGCACCTGACGCGGCTTCTGATCTCGGCCTTCGTCATGGGCATCCCCGAGAACAAGCTGACCGTGATCGCGCCCGACGTGGGCGGCGGCTTCGGCTCGAAGATCTACCACTATGGCGAGGAAGCGGCGGTGCTCGCTGCCTCGAAGAAGATCAACCGCCCGGTCAAATGGGTCTGCGACCGCTCCGAGGCGTTCCTGTCCGATGCGCACGGCCGCGACCACGTGACGAAGATCGAACTCGCGACGGACAAGGAGGGGAACTTCCTCGCCGTCCGCACCGAGACGCTGGCGAACATGGGGGCGTATCTGTCGAACTTCGCCACCTGCACGCCGACCTTCCTGCACGGCACGCTGATGGCCGGCCCCTACAAGACGCCGCATGTCTACGTGAACGTGAAGGCGGTGATTACGAACACCGTGCCGGTCGATGCCTACCGCGGCGCAGGGCGGCCCGAGGCGACTTATTCGCTGGAGCGGGTCATCGACAAGGCCGCGGACGAGCTCGGCATCGACCCGTGGGAGATCCGGCGCAAGAACTTCATCGACCCGGGGGCCTTCCCCTATACGACGCCGGTCGGCCTCGTCTACGACACCGGCAACTACCATGCCACGATGGACAAGCTGCGCGAGATGTCGGACGTGGCGGGCTTCGAGGCGCGGGCCGAGGAGAGCCGCAAGCGCGGCAAGCTGCGCGGCTTCGGGCTTTCCACCTGGATCGAGGCTTGCGGGATCGCGCCCTCGAATCTCGTGGGCGTGCTCGGCTGCCGCGTCGGCCTCTATGACGCCGCGACCATCCGGGTGAACGCCACCGGCAACATCTCGGTTCTCGTCGGGGCGCACAGCCACGGGCAGGGGCACGAGACGGTCTTTGCCCAGCTCATTGCCGAAAAGCTGGGCGTCGATGCCAAGTCGGTGGAGATCGTTCACGGCGATACGTCCAAGATTCCGTTCGGGATGGGCACCTATGGCTCGCGCTCCCTTGCCGTCTGCGGCTCGGCGATGATGAAGGCCGCCGACAAGATCATCGACAAGGGCAAGAAGATCGCGGCCCACATGCTGGAGGCGGCGGAAGGCGATATCGAGTTCAACGACGGCAGCTTCTCGGTCGCAGGAACGGACCGGCAGAAGAGCTTCGCCGAGATCGCGTTTTCCGCCTACGTCCCGCACAACTACCCGCTCGAGACGCTGGAGCCGGGGCTGGAGGAGACCGCCTTCTACGACCCCGCGAACTTCACCTATCCGGCGGGCGCCTATGGCTGCGAGGTCGAGGTGGACCCCGAGACGGGCGGCGTGGACATCGTGCGCTTCACCTGCGCCGACGATTTCGGCAACGTCATCAACCCGATGATCGTGGCCGGGCAGGTGCATGGCGGGGTGGCGCAGGGCATCGGGCAGGCGCTGCTCGAAGGGGTCGTCTACAACGAGGACGGCCAGCTTCTGACCGGCTCCTACATGGACTATGCCATGCCGCGCGCGGACGATCTGCCGAACATCGACGTGGACCATTCCTGCGTCACGCCCTGCACGCACAACCCGTTGGGCGCCAAGGGCTGCGGCGAGGCCGGGGCCATCGGCACGCCGCCCGCGGTGGTCAATGCGGTGATCGACGCGCTCCACCGCGCGGGGCATAGCCACATCACCCATATCGACATGCCCCTGACGCCCTCGCGCGTCTGGTCGGCGATCAACGGCTGAGGAGGGAGCCATGCACGACTTCGAACTGGTGAAACCCTCCTCCGTCGCCGAGGCCGTCGCGGCGCTGGCGTCCGAGGGCGCGCAGGCGCTTTCGGGCGGCCAGACCCTGCTGCCGTCAATGAAGCAGCGGCTGGCGGCGCCCGACACGCTGGTCAGCCTGATCGACATCGCCGAGATGAAGGGCGTATGCCGGGGCGACCAGGGCCTCGCCATCGGCGGCGCAACCTCGCATGCGGCCGTCGCGAAGGAGGCCAAGGCCCACTATCCGGCGCTCGCCTGGCTGGCGGGTGAGATCGGCGATCCGGCGGTGCGGGCGCGCGGCACCATCGGCGGCAGCGTCGCGAACGACGACCCGGCCGCCTGCTACCCGGCAGCGGTGCTCGCCTCGAACGCGACCATCGTCACCGACCGGCGCGAAATCGCGGCCGACGACTTCTTCCAGGGCCTGTTCACCACGGCGCTGGAGGAAGGCGAGATCATCACCTCGATCAATTTCCCGATCCCGGAGAAGGCCGCCTACATGAAGTTCGCCCAGCCCGCCTCGCGCTTTGCGCTGGTGGGGGTGTTCGTGGCGAAGTTCGCAGATGGGGTGCGCGTCGCCGTGACGGGCGCAGGCGAGGATGGCGTGTTCCGGTGGACCGAAGCCGAGGATGCCCTGTCGGCCGATTTCCGTCCCGAGGCCGTCGAGGGGCTGACGGTGGACAGCGAGGGCCTGATCGGCGACCTGCACGGAACGCCCGCCTACCGGGCGAACCTGATCAAGGTGCTGACGAAGCGCGCCGTCGCGACGGCCTGAGACCGACCGCGCTGCGCCGGAGGGCTGCCCGTCCTCCGGCGCGACATTCATCCGGCCCCGCCGGAAGATCGGTCAGATCTGCGCTCCGGGGGGCCGCCGGCGTGGTTGCCCGGGGCCGGACGGGCCGTCAACGTTCAGCCAGCCGGGACCGAGGCGAGGAAGCTCGCGCAGCCGGTCAGCGCGGCATAGTCGTCCTCGACGATGGCGACAGGGAAATCGTCCATGAAGGCCGAGAACCGGCCCTTGTCGCGGAAGCGTCCGGCAAAGCCCATCGGGCCGAGGTGGTCGGCAAAGGCGCGCGCGACGCCGCCACACAGGAAGATGCCCGAGAAGGGCAGGTGGATCAGGGCAAGATTGCCGGCTTCGGCCCCGAGGATCTGCGCGAACAGCGTCGCCGCCTCGCGCGCGGGGCCGGGCTCGGCGATGGCCGCCATGATCTCGGCGGCGGACTTGCGATCCTCGCGCCCGTCCTCGCTGGCGACAAAGGCATAGAGCCGTTCAAGGCCCCGCCCCGACAGCACGTCCTCGACCCCCGCGAAGCCATGCGCGGTCTCGACGAACCTGGCGAGGCGCAGGTCACGCTCGCTCCGCACCGGCATCCCGGCATGGCCGCATTCCGAGGCCACCACGAGGCGCATCCCGGCGACCTCGTGCACGGGCGCCGCATTGAACCCGGTGCCCACCCCGATCACCAGCATGGGGCCGGTCCGTCGCACGGCCGGTCCCTCGACCAGCACGCGCAGGTTTTCGGGCGCGATGCGGCCCAGGGCATGACCCTGGGCCTGCAGGTCGTTCAGCACCGCCACGCGAGCGGCGCCCGTCGCGCCCTGCAACTCGGCCCCGTCCACCGTCCAGTCGAGGTTGGTCAGCGTCGCCACGCCATCCCGCACCGGCCCCGCCGCGGCCACGCAGGCGCCGTCGATCTCGGGGCTGCCGGACGCGGCGAGGAAGTCGCGCAGAACCGAGGCGAGACCTGCGTGATCGGCATTGCGGAAGCGCCGCGTCGTCTCGGGCATCAGCACGGCGCCGCGGGCCAGCGCCACCCGGGTGTTCGTTCCGCCGATGTCGGCAACGAGGGAAAGCGGGGCGTCGGCCATGGCGTCCTCCGGCAGGCAAGCGCGAAAGCGCGCGGGCAAGGCGTGATAGGCTGCTTTCGAGGTGCGGCGCAAGTTGCGGACGTCAAGGGGATCTGCGGGGCGGCCCTGTTCCCGGACCCAGGCGCAGACGAGATGCCTTGAGGAACGACGCCGGTTCGCGGGGCTGGGGCACCCTGCGTGCGGCGCGCGCTCCGCCCCGCCACCGCCGCCCTGTGGCCGGCAGGATCGCCCGGGCGGAGGAACACCGGCAGACTGACCCAGCAGGCCGCGGGTTTCCCCTTGCCTTCGGCCGACGCCCGTGAAACAGGGAACCGCCAAACGATCCCATCCAAGGAAATCCCCATGGAGATTCGCGAGGCGCTCACCTTCGACGACGTCCTTCTCGTTCCCGCGGCCAGCAGCGTGCTGCCGTCGGACGCGGACACCTCGACCTTCGTCACGAAGGCGATCCGCATGAACATCCCGCTGCTCTCCTCGGCCATGGATACGGTGACCGAGGGCCGCATGGCGATCGCCATGGCGCAGGCTGGCGGCATCGGCGTCGTGCACCGCAACCTCGGGATCGAGGAGCAGGCGCGCGAGGTGAGCCGCGTGAAGCGCTTCGAGAGCGGCATCGTCTATGCCCCGATCACGCTGCGGGCCGACCAGACGCTGGGCGACGCCAAGGCGCTGCAGGACCGCTACAACGTGACCGGCTTCCCGGTGGTGGACGACACCGGTCGCGTGGTGGGCATCGTGACCAACCGCGACATGCGCTTTGCCACCGACGACAAGACGCCGGTGCGCGTGATGATGACCTCGGAGAACCTCGCGATCCTGCAGGAGCCGGCCGATCGCGACACAGCGATCAGCCTGATGAAGGCGCGCCGGATCGAGAAGCTTCTGGTGACCGACGGGCAGGGCAAGCTGACCGGTCTCCTGACGCTCAAGGACACCGAGAAGTCGGTGCTGAACCCGCATGCCTGCAAGGACGAGCTGGGCCGGCTGCGGGTGGCGGCAGCCTCGACCGTCGGGGACGCGGGGTTCGAGCGCTCGAAGGCGCTGATCGAGGCCGGGGTGGACATGGTGGTGATCGACACCGCACACGGCCATTCCGAAGGCGTGTCGAAGGCGGTGGAGCGGATCAAGTCGTTCTCGAACTCGGTGCAGGTGGTGGCGGGCAACGTCGCCACCGCCGAGGCCACCCGCGCCCTGATCGAGGCCGGGGCGGATGCGGTCAAGGTGGGCATCGGCCCGGGCTCGATCTGCACCACGCGGATCGTCGCCGGCGTGGGCGTGCCGCAGCTGACGGCGATCATGGATTCGGCCCGGGCGGCCGGCGACGTGCCGGTGATCGCCGACGGCGGGATCAAGTATTCCGGCGACTTCGCCAAGGCGATCGCGGCGGGCGCCTCCTGCGCCATGGTGGGCTCGGCCATCGCCGGCACCGATGAATCCCCGGGCGAGGTGATCCTCTACCAGGGCCGCAGCTTCAAGAGCTACCGCGGGATGGGCTCGCTGGGCGCGATGGCACGCGGTTCGGCCGACCGCTACTTCCAGAAGGACGCGGCCTCGGACAAGCTGGTTCCCGAGGGCATCGAGGGGCAGGTGCCCTACAAGGGGTCGGTTTCGGCGGTGATCCACCAGATGGTCGGCGGCCTGCGCGCGGCAATGGGCTATACAGGCAACCGCACCGTGGCCGCGATGCGCTCGAACTGCCAGTTCGTCCGGATCACCGGCGCGGGGCTGAAGGAAAGCCACGTACACGACGTTCAGATCACGCGCGAGAGCCCGAACTACCGGCTCGGCTGAGCGCGGTCCGACCGCGACGGCTGCCTGCCAACGAGGATGCCCGCGCCGGACCACGGCGCGGGCATCGGTTTCTTGCGGCTTGACGATAGTGACGCGCCGGCCCATCCGCCATGTGGATCGGCTGGAGCCGATGCCCGATGCCGGCCTGAGCCGCGCCGGGTGTGGGCCGAGGGCGAAGCCGGGCCTCCCGCACGGCGAGGGCGGACGCCGGCCCACCCCGGGCCGGCAGGGATCTCAATGACCCTTCAGCACAAGCGTCTGGATCGGCATGACAAGCGCCTGGATACGCAGCAGGATGGCATGGACCATGCCCACGGTGTCGATCGCGTGCAGTCCGAAGCGTTGCAGCGACCCGAGGGACGGATCCTGCAGCCGCTCGTGGTTGCTGGTATAGGCGTTGGCGATGCAGTTCGAGCCGGGCGTGATGCCCTCCATGCCGCCCTCGAACATCGGCTCGAGCATCACGATCAGCGTGCCGGGAGGCACGTTCTGCGAGGGATCGACCAGAAGCTCGGTCGGCCGCAGCTGTCCGCTGGCGATGAAGTGCTGCACGTCGGTCACGACCATGGGTATGACCTGGAAGGGCTTCGACTGGCAGACGACCTCGGCCGCCATACCCGGACGGATCACCTGCGATTCGATCTGGCCGAAACCCGCATGGATCGCCAGCGTTCCGGCCGAGGAGGGGATCAGGAGCCCCGCCGGCCGGATCATCGGGTTGACGAAATCGCCGGGTCGAAGCGTGAACTGCTCCATCGAGCCGTCCATGCTGGCGCTGATCGTCATCTTCTGAAGCTCCACCTCGGCCAGCTTCAGCGAGGCCAGCGCCGTCTCCTTCTGCGCGGGCAGGGACACGTCGATCTGCGCTCGCGCGGCCTCGACCGACGCTTCCGCCGCAGCCACCCCGCCCAGCCGGCCATCGACGATGTTCTGCAGGCGCTCGATCTCGCGCTGCGAGACAGTGTCGGCGTTGCGGGCCCGGATCTCGGTCCGCGTCGCAAGTTCGTCCACCGCCTGCTGGTAGGCGCTGCGGGCCTCGATCACCTGCGCCTCGGCGACCTTCAGCTGCTTGCCGGCCAGGACGATGGCGGCGTCGACCTCGGCCACGCGCTTCTTCGCGGTCTCGAGTTCCGCCTCCTCGTCCGAGGCGTCGAGGGTGAAGAGCTTCTGGCCGGTCGTCACGCGCTCGTTCAGGCCCACGAAGACCTCCTCGACCCGGCCCATCTTCTCGGGAAGGATCGGGATGGTCCGGAAGTACGAGATCGCGTTGCGGGTCGAGGGGTGGAAGTAGAAGATCGTCGTGATCAGCAGCACGGTGAGCAGAAGGCAGCCCACGATGCCGTAGCGCAGTTCATACCAGACGGAGTAGAGCGTGATCTCGCGCCCGAGGCGCTTGCCCTGCACGAAGCGCCGGTAGAGGAAGTCGGGCAGCAGCGTCAGCGATGAGCAGAGGAGAAGTTCAAGCACGGATCAGGCCTCCTTGCGCGGCATGTCCGCGACGCGCGGTGGTGTCTCGGGCCGCATGTCCTCGGCCACGGGGAGGGGAGTGCCGGGGGCGGGTCCCGCAAGCGGGTTGCGAGTGCCGGCAAGCCGCTCGAGCGCGGCGGCGGCGCGGTCCATGGGGCTCTGGAAATCCGGGAGGGTCACCATCGCCAGCAGGAGCGCCGCGATCCAGAACAGGTGATTGTGGGTGAAGAGCGCGAGCAGCCCCAGAACGGCGACGATCTCGAACTGGGCCTTGTTGCGCCGGTGCGCCATCTGCTCGGGGATGGCGTGCAGCGTGAAATAGGCCAGCCCGATGCCCACCACCGTCAGAAGCAGGAAGACGACCATGCCCATCATGAGCATGTCGCTCTCGCCGGGCGCGGTGATGAAGAAGGGCAGATGGTGCGGTGCCATGGGATGGATCGCGTCGCTCATCGTGAGACCTTTCGGAAGATGTCGCCATCGGGAAGCGATGGGGTTCGGGAACGGAAGCCCGGTCGGTGCCCGGCGCGGCATCCGGCGCTGCCGGCCTTCCCGCCGGATCGTTCGGGACGGCACGGGCCGCCGCGTCGGGCAGCGCGCCGCGCGAATGCGGCCCGCGCCGGACAGGCTGCCGGGACAGGGCTGCGCGCCGCAGCGCGGCGGCCCGTTCCGCGCGGGAAGCGGCCGTCGGCAAGGGGGCGGGCCGTCACGGGGCACCGCCGCCCGGAGCGGGCAGCAGGAACAGGGTGAGCGAACAGGTCGCGACCACCATCAGCATGAGCACCCCACGAAGCAGGCAGACCGCCCGGAACCCGTCACCAGTGACGCCGTGGCCACCGCAATGAACATCACGACAATGCCACCCGGCTCGAAGTCAAGCACCATCCGCTGCCGGCTGATCAAATGACCGGACACGACGAGGATGGGGGGCATCCGCAACCCGATCGGCGCCGCGGGCCGCAGCCGCTGCGCCAATCAGGACGCGGCGTGACCCCGCAAGGGCGCAGGCCCGGATGCCGGTCCCTTGGCACGGCAGTGGCGCCCCCGATGGCCATACCGCAGCCGGACAAAGCCGGATGCCGGGGCCGGCCGGCAGTCCCTGTCCGAATGCGGTGCGCGCGCGAGGCCGTTCAAATTCTGGCCGGCAGCGTCAGCGTCGGTGTCCGTGCGGAAGGGACGCGGATTTAAAGGCCGTCACTTCGGCGCCCACCGGGCCGGACCAACCCGGCGTCCCGGACGCGGCTGAGACGACTGCTCCTGTCGCGCGCCTTTCAAGGCAGCTCGACCGGCCGGCGGAATCCAGGGGAAGTGAAGGTTGGACGCCGCGCCCGGGAAACCCGGTGCCGGTTGCGAGCCCGTCCGGGGCGGGCAGGGCGCAGATGCCCGCGCTGCCGTCAAAGGGCCCGCTGTCCTGCCGGTCAGTCCGCAAACCGGACCGTGCCGCGTTCGATGGCCACGAGCATCCGGTCCATCAGGTCGAGCTGCGCCTCGACGCGCGGCGCGTCCCAGTGATCGGGATCGATCAGGCGGTCGTGGATAAGCCCCTCGCAGGCGTGAAAGACCAGCATCGCCTCGGGCGGGCAGCGGGCGAACAGCGCCCGCACCTCGCAGCGCAGGTCAAGGAGCGGCGCCATGAACAGCGGGTCCTCCGTCAGGGCGGCGAAGATGCCCGAGGCGGCGCCCTCGGTATGGCGCAGCAGATCGCGCACCACCGCAACGTAGGCGCGGGCCGCCTCGATCGCCGCCGCCCCCGAGGCGCTCGACCAGCCCGGCGCGCGATGCGCCATCTCCTCGCCGAAGGCGCCCACGTGATCCTCGACCAGCGCGCGCAGCAGCGCGTGCTTGCTGGGGAAGTGGTAGAGCAGCCCGCCCTTCGACACGCCCGCCGTGGCCGCCACGGCATCGAGCGACATGCCGGAGGCCCCGATCTTGCGACTCAGGATCCCGGCCGCCTCCAGAAGGCGCTTTCGCGTGTCGCTGGCGGTTTTCTTCCGCGTTTGTGGCGCTAACTCTGCCACGCTACCTCCCGCGCGGGTTGACTTTACCGTCCGGACGGTACAGTAAATCTGCAAGAAGGAAAACCCCTGCCGGCGCGGTGCGGCGTCAGGCGGCGCGCGAAACCGGAGGGAACGGATGGTCAAGCGTCTTGTCATTGCCGTGATCCTGCTTGCCCTGATCGTCGGCGGCATCGTCGGGTTCAACCGCTTCCGCGACGCCAAGATCGCGGAATTCTTCTCCACCATGCAGCCCAAGCCGGTCACGGTCTCGACCTCGATCGCGGAGCCGGGCCCCTGGATGCCGGGGGTCGAGGCGATCGGCACGGCCGTGGCGGCGCAAGGCGTGGACCTGTCGGTGGAGTCCGGCGGCACGGTCCGCGAGATCCTGTTCACGGCCAATGCCGAGATCGAGAAGGGGCAGAAGCTGCTGCAGATCTCGGAACGCGAGGAACGCGCCGATCTTGCCGCGGCAGAGGCCGCGCTGGAACTGGCCGAGAGCGAGCTTGCCCGCGCCCGCACCCTGCAGGAGCGCGGGGTCTCGGCGGTCAACATCCTCGACACGGCGAAGGCCCAGGCGGATTCGGCGCGGGCGCAAGTTGCCAAGATCCAGGCGGTCCTGCAGCAGAAGGAGCTGGTGGCGCCCTTCTCGGGCGTGATCGGAATCCCGCAGGTCGATGTGGGCGAATACGTCACCGTGGGGCAGGTCTATGCGACGCTGCAGGACCTTGATGCGATGCGGGTGGACTTCGCCCTGCCCGAGCAGCAGATCTCGGTGGTGAAGCCCGGCCTGCCGGTCACCGTCTCTTCCGAGATCGGCAGCTACAACGCCAAGGGCCGCATCATCGGCATCGAGCCGAAGGTCGACCCGAACTCGCGCCTCGTGACGGTGCGGGCCGAGGTCGGCAACGAGACCGGCAAGATCTACCCGGGCCAGTTCCTGCGCGTCCGGGTGGAGCTTCCGCCAGAGGAGGGCGTGATCGCGCTGCCGCAGACCGCGCTGATGACCAGCCTCTACGGCGACTCGGTCTATGTCGTGCGCCCGGCCGAGGAGGAGGGCCAGAAGAAGGTCGAGCAGGTCTTCGTCACCATCGGCCGCCGCAACGGCGAGATGATCGAGATCGTCAAGGGCCTGAAGGCGGGAGATGAGGTGGTGAACGCCGGCCAGAACCGCCTGTCGGGCGGCTCGCTCGTGGCGGTGGACAACACGCTCCAGCCCTTCAGCCAGTCAGCCGCGCAGTGAGGCCCGCATGAGCATTTCAGAGGTCTTCATCCGCCGGCCCGTCGCCTCGACGGTGCTGGCAAGCTTCATCCTGCTGATCGGCTTCTACTCGATCTTCAACCTGCCGGTCCGCCAGTATCCGGAGGTCGAGGAGACCGTCGTCACCATCACGACGACCTATCCCGGCGCCGCGCCCGAACTGATCCAGGGCTTCATCACCGCGCCCATCGCCCGCGCGGTCGCCACAACCGAGAACATCGACTACGTCAGCAGCCAGAGCCGACCTTCCGCCTCCGTCGTCTCGGTGCAGATGAAGCTTGGCGCGAACTCGGACGTGGCGCTGACCGAGGTGCTGGCCAAGGTGCAGCAGGTGCGCGGCGAGCTGCCCGAGGACGCCGAGGATCCGGTGATCGTCAAGGGCACCGGCGACAGCTTCGCGCTGATGTATCTCGCGGCGATCAACCCGAACATGTCCGCCGAGCAGATGACCGAATATCTCGAGCGGGTGATCCGGCCCCGAGTGTCGACCATCGAGGGCGTGGCCGAGATCGAGATCATCGGTGCTGCGGAATATGCCATGCGGGTCTGGGTCGATCCCATGAAGCTGGCCGCCCGCAACGTCACCGCCTCCGAGGTGCTGACGGCGATCCAGGCGGCGAACTTCCTCTCGGCCCCCGGCAAGACCGAGGGCGAGTATTTCGCCCGCTCCATCACGCTGGAATCCACGCTGCAGACGCCCGAGGCCTTCGGCGCGCTGCCGATACGTTCCGACGGCAACCAGGTGATCCGGCTGCGCGACGTGGCCGATGTGGAGCTGTCCTCGGCCGAGCCGGACAGCATCGTGACCTTCAACGGCGAGGCGGGCACCTTCATCGGCATCTACCCGACGCCCGCCGCAAACCCGCTGACCACGGCCTCGGCGGTGCTCGAGGAACTGCCGGCGATCAACGAGACGCTGCCCGAGGGGATGGAGATCCGGCTGGTCTACGACTCGACCGAGACGATCACCGCCTCGATCGAGGAGGTGTTCAAGACGCTGGCCGAGGCCGTCGCCATCGTGGTGGTGGTGATCCTGCTGTTCCTGGGCTCGTTCCGGTCGGTGCTGATGCCCATCGTCACGATCCCGCTGTCGCTGATCGGGGTCTGCGCGGTGCTGCTGGCGCTGGGGTATTCGATCAACCTGCTGTCGCTGCTGGCCATGGTGCTGGCCATCGGCCTTGTGGTCGATGACGCCATCGTGGTGGTCGAGAACATCCACCGCCACATCGACGAGGGCATGACACCCTATGCCGCGGCCATCAAGGGGATGCGCGAGATCACCGGGCCGGTGATCGCCATGACCATCACGCTGGCCGCGGTGCTCGCGCCGCTGGGGTTCTCGGGCGGCCTCACGGGGTCGCTCTTTGCCGAATTCGCCTTCGCGCTGGCAGGCTCGGTGATCCTGTCCGGGGTGGTGGCGCTGACCATCACGCCGATGATGTCGGCGCGCCTGCTGAAGGAGGGCTCGGGCAGCCGGTTCCAGCGGATCGTCGACCACACGCTGGAACGGGTCGCGAACTGGTACGAGCGGCGGGTGTCCTCCTCGCTCGACTATCGCCCCGTCACGCTGATCATGGTGGCGGCGCTGGTCTCGGTCACCGGCTTCATGTTCCTCAACACGACAAGCGAGCTTGCCCCGGAAGAGGATCAGGGTGCGATGTTCGCGATCCTGGATGGGCCGCGCTACGCGACGAAGGAATACACCAAGCTCTACACCGACCGGATCTCGGAGGTGACGAAGGACATTCCCGAGGTGAACACGGAGTTCTCCATCTCGGGCTTCGGCGGGCAGGACAACCAGGGCATCTACATCTGGGTTCTGGACGAATGGGCCGAACGCGACCGCAGCCAGGCCGAGGTGCAGCAGGAGGTGCAGGCCCGTCTCGACCCGGTGCCGGGCGTGCAGGGCTTCGTGTTCTCGCCGCCGACGCTGCCGGGCACGGGCGGGGGCCTGCCGATCTCGATGGTGATCCAGTCGATCCAGTCGCCCGACCGGGTCTACGAGATCTCGGAGGAGATCCGGAAACGGGCCGAGGCCTCGGGCCGGTTCATCGCGGTGCAGAACTCGCTCGCCTTCGACGCACCCGAGGTCACCGCTACCATCGACCGCGACCGCGCCGCCTCGCTCAACGTGCCGATCTCCGACATCGGCAACACGCTGGGCCTGCTGGTGGGCGGGGCCTCGGTCTCGCAGTTCGACCGCGAGTCGAACAGCTACGACATCATCCCGCAGGTTCCGCGCGAGTGGCGCAACAACCCCGAGAAGCTGGAACAGTTCTTCGTCCGCGCCTCCTCGGGCGAGATGGTGCCGCTGCTGTCGGTGGTGAACCTCGAGACCGGAGCCTCGGCGGCCTCGATCGAGCAGTTCAACCAGCTCAACTCGGCCACGATCTCGGCGCTGCCTTCCATCGGGGTTTCGACCGGGGACGGGCTTGCGGAGCTTGTCGCCATCGCCAACGAGGTACTCCCCGAGGGCTTCTTCATCGACTACTCCGGCCAGTCGCGGCTGGAGGTCGAGCAGGGCAACACCATCCTTCTGGCCTTCGCGGCGGCCGTGCTGGTGATCTACCTCGTGCTCGCGGCGCAGTTCGAAAGCTTCCGCGATCCCTTCATCATCATGATGTCGGTGCCGCTTTCGATCTTCGGGGCGATCCTGCCGCTGAACCTCGGGCTCGGGACGCTGAACATCTACACGCAGGTCGGGCTGATCACGCTGATCGGCCTGATCACCAAGCACGGCATCCTGATGGTCGAGTTCGCCAACCAGCAGCGCGAGGACCACGGGCTCTCGCGGCGCGAGGCGATCGTGGCGGCGGCGAAGGTGCGGCTGCGGCCGATCCTGATGACGACCGCCGCGATGGCGCTGGCGGTGGTGCCGCTGATCATAGCGAAAGGAGCCGGCGCCGAAGCGCGGCAGGCGATGGGGATCGTGATCTTCACGGGCCTGCTGATCGGCACCTGCTTCACGCTGTTCGTCGTGCCGATGTTCTACACCTTCATCTCCAAGCCCGACCGCGAGTGGAAGGAGCACCGCGAGATGGTGGCCATGCGCGACGCCTCGGCCTGAGCCGGCAGACGGCAGGGACAGGGCGGGTCTCCGGGCCCGCCCTTGGCATTTCCGGGCCTTTCGCGCAGAAGGGCCCCGCGGCAGGCGGGAGACTTCGATGGCCCAGCGATTTTCGTTCGAACTGAAGGCCACCGACGGCCGCGCCCGGACCGGGGTGATCTCGACCCCGCGGGGCGAGATCCGCACGCCCGCCTTCATGCCGGTGGGCACCGCCGGCACCGTCAAGGCGATGTTGCCGGAAAGCGTGCGCGCCACGGGCGCGGACATCCTGCTGGGCAACACCTACCACCTGATGCTGCGCCCCACGGCCGAGCGCATCGCGCGGCTGGGCGGCCTGCACCGCTTCATGAACTGGGAGCGGCCGATCCTGACCGACTCGGGCGGTTTCCAGGTGATGAGCCTTGCCGACCTCAGGAAGCTGACCGAGGAGGGCGTGACCTTCCGCTCTCACATCGACGGATCAAGGCACCACCTTTCGCCCGAGCGCAGCATGGAGATCCAGCGGCTTCTGGGCTCCGACATCGTCATGGCCTTCGATGAATGCCCGGCGCTGCCCGCGACCGATGAGGCGGTGGCGAAGTCGATGCGCCTCTCGATGCGGTGGGCGCAGCGCTCGCGCGACGCCTTCGGTGACCGTCCCGGCCATGCGCTCTTCGGGATCATGCAGGGCGGCGTCACGCGCGAGTTGCGCGAGGAAAGCGCCGAGGCGCTGAAGGCGATCGGCTTCGAAGGCTATGCCATAGGCGGGCTTGCCGTGGGCGAGGGGCAGGAGGCGATGTTCGGCGTCCTCGACTATGCGCCCGGCTTCCTGCCCGAGGACCGGCCGCGCTACCTGATGGGCGTGGGCAAGCCCGACGACATCGTGGGCGCGGTCGAGCGCGGGGTGGACATGATGGATTGCGTGCTGCCCTCGCGTTCGGGGCGGACGGGGCAGGCCTGGACCCGGAGGGGGCAGGTCAACATCAAGAACGCGCGCCACATGGACGATCCGCGGCCGCTGGACGAGGCCTGCACCTGCCCGTGCTGCCGCAACTACTCGCGCGCCTATCTGCATCACGTCTTCCGTGCGCAGGAGATCATCGCCTCGATGCTGCTGACCTGGCACAACCTGCATTACTATCAGGAACTGATGGCAGGCCTGCGCGAAGCCATTGAAGAAGGGCGCCTGTCCGGCTTCGTCGCCGGGTTCCATGCCGGCCGCGCACAGGGGGACATCGATCCGCTCTGACATGGCGGCCATGCGCCCGCCGCATGGCCAGAGGCTTGCGGAGCGGCGTGGGGCGCATATCTCGGACCGACAGTCTGAGGCAAGGGATATCCCGATGACCAAGCTTTTCACGCCGGCCACGTTCGGCGACCTTCACCTGAAGAACCGCGTCGTGATGGCGCCGCTGACGCGGAACCGCGCCAATCCGGCGGACCATGCGGTGACCTCGCTGACCGTCGAATACTACAGCCAGCGCGCCGGTGCGGGGCTGATCGTCACCGAAGGCTCGCAGATCTCGCCCGAGGGCAAGGGCTATGCCTGGACGCCGGGGATCTACTCGGAAGCGCAAGTCGCGGCATGGAAGGCCGTGACCGATGCCGTCCACGCCAAGGGCGGCAAGATCGCGATCCAGCTCTGGCACGTCGGCCGGATCAGCCACACGAGCCTGCTGGACGGCCAGGCACCGGTTGCGCCCTCGGCGCTGACGGCGGCCTCGCGCACCTTCGACGGCAGCGCCTTCGTCGCGACCTCGGAACCCCGCGCGCTGGAAACCGCCGAGATCGCCCGCATCGTCGAGGACTACCGCAAGGCTGCGGCCAACGCCCGGCGGGCAGGCTTCGACGCCGTCGAGATTCACGGCGCGAACGGCTACCTGATCGACCAGTTCCTGCGCGACACCACCAACCGGCGCACCGACGGCTATGGCGGCAGCCAGGAGAACCGCGTGCGCTTCCTTGACGAGGTGGTCGGCGCCGTCGTGTCGGAAATGGGGGCAGGGCGCACCGGCATCCGGCTCAGCCCGTTCTCGAACGCCAATGACGTGGGCATCGACAGCGACACCGTGGGCCTCTTCTCCAAGGCCGTCGATGTGCTGAACCGGCACAGGCTCGCCTTCCTGCACATGGTCGAGGGCCAGACAGGCGGTCCGCGCGACTGGCCCGCCGGCGCGCTCGAGACGCTGCGCGACCGCTTCGACGGGGCCTATATCGCCAACAACGGCTACACCCGCGCGATGGCGGTGGAGGCGGTCGAGAGCGGCGCGGCCGAGGCCGTGGCCTTCGGCAAGCTCTACATCTCGAACCCAGACCTGGCCGAGCGGCTGGCGGTCGATGCGCCGCTCAACCCGCTGCCGACCGAGGGGCTCTATGGCGGCGGTGCCGAAGGTTATACCGACTATCCGGCGCTCGAACCTGCCGACTTGTGACATTTCCGGCAGCCGGCCCGCCCAGGATGGGCCGGCTGCCCCGACAGCCCGTCCCGGGCCGCACTGGCCCCGGGCGCGGCGGCTGGCCCGCGACTTGCACAAGATTGCACCGAAAGACCGCTTGTTGGCCGAAGCCGGCCGGTCCAGACTTGCGGCAAGCCGCAAGAGGGTCAGGTTGACAGCGCGATCCCCTGTCACCAGATATCGTGATGAACGTCCGGGGAAGGCCGAGTGCTGCCGAATGGCCGGGGCCGGAGCCTTCCTGCATCGAAGGAATGAACATGACTGAACAGCTCCCCAACAGCTTCCCGGTGCTTCCGCTGCGCGACATCGTGGTCTTCCCCCACATGATCGTTCCGCTGTTCGTCGGCCGGGAGAAATCGGTCCGGGCACTCGAAGAGGTGATGGCGGACGACCGGCAGATCCTGCTGTCCTCGCAGATCGACCCGTCCGTGGATGACCCGACCACCGAGGGCATCTATCGCGCGGGCGTGCTTGCCAACGTGCTGCAACTCCTCAAGCTGCCCGACGGCACGGTGAAGGTGCTCGTCGAGGGCAAGAGCCGCGTGCGCATCACCGAGTTCCTGACCAACGACTCGTTCTTCGAAGCCCGGGCCGAGCGCCTGAGCGAGGAACCGGGCGATCAGGCCACGGTCGAGGCGCTGCTGCGTGCCGTGGCCGAGGAATTCGAGCGCTACGCCAAGATCAAGAAGAACATCCCCGAGGAGGCGCTGGCCGCCGTCTCGGAAACCCGGGACGCCGCGCGTCTCGCCGACCTCGTGGCCGGTCACCTCGGCGTCGAGGTTGCGCAGAAGCAGGCCCTGCTCGAGACGCTCGACGTGGCCGAGCGGCTGGAGAAGGTCTATGGCCACATGCAGGGCGAGATGTCGGTCCTGCAGGTCGAGAAGAAGATCAAGACCCGCGTCAAGTCGCAGATGGAGCGCACGCAGCGCGAGTATTATCTGAATGAGCAGATGAAGGCCATTCAGAAGGAACTCGGCGACGGCGAGGACGGCCAGAACGAGATCGCGGAACTCGAAGAGCGGATCGCCAAGACCGAGCTGTCCAAGGAGGCTCGCGACAAGGCCGAGGCCGAGGTCAAGAAGCTGAAGTCGATGTCGCCCATGTCGGCCGAGGCCACGGTGGTGCGCAACTACCTCGACTGGCTGCTGGGCGTGCCGTGGGGCGTGAAGTCGCGCACCAAGAAGGACCTGAGCAAGGCGCAGGAAGTTCTCGACGCCGACCACCACGGGCTCGAGAAGGTCAAGGAGCGCATCGTCGAATATCTCGCCGTGCAGGCGCGCTCGGCGAAACTCAAGGGGCCGATCCTCTGCCTCGTCGGACCTCCGGGCGTCGGCAAGACCTCGCTGGGGCGGTCGGTGGCGAAGGCCACGGGGCGCGAGTTCATCCGCATCTCGCTGGGCGGCGTGCGCGACGAATCCGAGATCCGCGGCCATCGTCGGACCTATATCGGCTCGATGCCCGGCAAGATCATCCAGGCGCTGAAGAAGGCCAAGACGACGAACCCGCTCATCCTGCTCGACGAGATCGACAAGATGGGGCAGGACTTCCGCGGCGACCCGGCCTCGGCGATGCTCGAGGTGCTCGATCCGGAACAGAACTCGACCTTCGTGGACCACTATCTTGAAGTGGAATACGACCTGTCGAACGTGATGTTCCTGACCACGGCCAACAGCTACAACATGCCGTCGCCGCTTCTGGACCGGATGGAGATCATCCCGCTTGCCGGCTACACCGAGGACGAGAAGCGCGAGATCGCCAAGCAGCACCTGATCCCGAAGCAGATCACGAACCACGCGCTGAAGAAGGGCGAGTTCCGCGTCACCGACGAGGCGCTGACCGAGATCATCCGCACCTACACCCGCGAGGCGGGGGTGCGGAACCTCGAACGCGAGATCGCGAAACTGGCGCGGAAGGCCGTGACCGAGATCGTGAAGGGCACGACCAAGGCGGTCGAGATCACGCCCGAGAAGCTAGAAGCCTACCTCGGCGTGAAGCGCTTCCGCTACGGCCTGGCCGAGAAGGAGGATCAGGTCGGCGTGGTCACGGGTCTGGCCTGGACTTCGGTCGGCGGCGAGTTGCTCTCGATCGAGGCGCTGCGCCTGCCGGGCAAGGGCCGGATGAAGACCACCGGCAAGCTTGGCGACGTGATGAAGGAATCGATCGACGCGGCCTCGAGCTTCGTGCGGTCGATCTCGCCGGAACTGGGGGTGAAGCCGCCGAAGTTCGAGGCTGTCGACATCCACGTCCACGTCCCGGAAGGTGCGACGCCCAAGGACGGGCCTTCGGCCGGTGTGGCGATGGTGACCTCGATCGTGTCGGTCCTGACCGGGATTCCGGTCCGCAAGGATGTGGCGATGACCGGCGAGGTGACGCTGCGCGGCAACGTGCTGCCGATCGGCGGGCTGAAGGAGAAACTGCTCGCGGCGCTGAGGGGCGGCATCAAGACCGTGCTGATCCCCGAGGAGAACGCCAAGGATCTGGCGGAGATCCCGGACAACGTGAAGGAGGGCCTGCGGATCATCCCGGTGGCCCATGTCCGGGAAGTCCTGCGCGAGGCGCTGGTGCGGATGCCCGAGCCGGTCGAATGGGACGAGGAGGCGGAGGAAGCCGCCGCCGCAGCCCGCCGGCTCGAGCGTGAGAACGCACCGAGCGCGACCGCACACTGACGGGCGGAACGGGTGACGGAGGGAAGGCGCGGCCATGGCCGCGCCTTCCCCCATGATGCCCGCCGCGACCATCCGCCTGCGCGGATGGTTCCCGTTCGGCCGCGGCCGGCTTAGTTTTCATGAATCCAGACAACAAGGGGGCCCCGAGCCATGAATGAACCCATCCAACCCGGACAGACCGCGGATGCGGCCGAGACGCGCGGTGCCGCGGTCCTGCGCAAGAAGGACCTGATCGAGCAGGTGGCCGGCGCCACCGGCGTCAAGCGCAAGGAGGTGCGCGAGGCGGTCGAGGCAACGCTTGTCGCCCTCGGCGAGGCGCTGGAGCGTGGGGACGAGTTGAACCTGCCGCCGCTTGGCCATCTCAAGGTTCAGCGCCGGAACGATATCGGCGCGGGCATCCGCATGATGGTGCGGCTGCGGCGCACTGCCGTGAAGGATGGCGAAAAAGATTCCACGCAGGCTCTTGCAGACGCCGGCGAGTGACGATAATACCCGCGCCATCGGGCGATTAGCTCAGCGGTAGAGCGCTTCGTTCACATCGAAGATGTCAGCGGTTCAAATCCGTTATCGCCCACCATGACACGAAACGCGTCGGACCCCGGTCCGGCGCGTTTTCGCTTTCGGGGGGTTGCGAAGGTCGGTGACGCTGCGGTAGAGGGCGTGCCGGGGGCGGTTAGCTCAGTTGGTAGAGCGTCTCGTTTACACCGAGAATGTCGGGGGTTCGAATCCCTCACCGCCCACCATCCTCCGAAACGGATCCCACTGTTCGGCCGGTATTCTCGGCCCGCTGTCCACGCATCGCAGAGGCCCGACCCGGCCGGGCGTGGACTGCCTGCGCAGGCTCGTCCGCCGCTACGCGGGCAGCCGGGGGGCCGGCCCGTCCCGCTGCGCCGTCGACCGGCGGCGCACAACCGGGGCGTATCGGCCACGCCGGCCGGATTTCGTCCGGAACGGCTTGAGAACGGCGCCGCCGGCACTAGACTTTGCCCGCCGGGCCGGGCTGACCACAAGGTGTCTCCTTTGCCGGCGTCGGAAGTGCAACCGCCGGATGCGGCGTGCGGAACGGGGATATCGTCATGCCGTCTGGGTCAATCGCGCGAGGACCGTCTTGGCGGCACGCGGCGTGAGATCCTCGCCAGAGCGGCTGGAAGGTCCGCTGACCATCGAGACGATGGCCGAGACCCAGCGGCGGCTGCGCCTGCTCGAGGATGGGGAAACGCTCGACATGTCCGCCGTCACGGCGTTCGACACTGCGGGTGCATGGGCCATCCTGCAGGCGCAAAAGCGGGTGCAAGCCGCCGGGCGCCGGCTCGAGCTCGTCAACCTGACAGAGGCGCAGGGCCAGCTGATCGAGACGGTGGCCCGGGCGATGCCCGAGCCGGAGAAGCGCCGCCGCACCATCCCGGGCCGGCCGGACGACGGCCTTGCCCACCTTGGCCGCGATGTGGCGCAGGGGCTGGGCACGGCGCTGAACGCGCTGGGGTTCCTCGGCGAGGTGGTGGCGCATCTCTTCGCGCTGGTCCTGCACCCGACCCGGCTGCGGCTCACGCCGCTTGTCCATCACATGCAGGAGGCGGGCTGGAACGCCGTGCCCATCGTGTCGCTGATGGGGTTCCTGATCGGGATCGTGCTGGCCTTCCAGGGCTCCACGCAACTCAAGCCCTTCGGGGCCGAGGTCTATGTGGTGGACCTTGTCGCGATCTCGATCCTGCGCGAACTGGGCATCCTGCTGACGGCGATCATCGTGGCGGGCCGGTCGGCCTCGGCCTTCACGGCGGCGATCGGCTCGATGAAGATGCGCGAGGAGATCGATGCGATGCGCGTCCTCGGCCTTGACCCGATCGACCGGCTGGTGCTGCCGCGGGTGCTGGCGCTCGTGATCCTGCTGCCGGCTCTGGGTTTCATCGCCTCGATGGCGGGGCTGGTGGGTGGCGGGCTGATGGCCTGGATCGACCTCGGCATCACGCCGGGCATGTTCCGCACGCAGCTTCTGGCCAATACCGATGTCAGCCACGCCATCATCGGGCTGGTGAAGGCGCCGTTCTTCGCGGTCATCATCGCGGTGATCGGCTGCCACCAGGGCATGCAGGTCGCGGGCAATGCCGAATCGCTCGGCCAGCACACCTCCCGCTCGGTCGTGCAGG
Organism: Rhodobacter sp. CZR27; assembly: GCF_002407205.1. Lineage (NCBI taxonomy): Bacteria > Pseudomonadati > Pseudomonadota > Alphaproteobacteria > Rhodobacterales > Rhodobacter > Rhodobacter sp. CZR27. Next base: position 1,727,255 of record NZ_CP023548.1, read on the forward strand.
CGATCTTCCTCGTGATCGTCATCGACGCGCTGTTCTCGATCTTCTTTGCGGTATGGGGGCTCTGATGGCCGAGGTTCTGATCGAGGTCCGCGGCCTGAAGAACCAGTTCGGCCCGAACGTGATTCACGAGAACCTCGACCTTGACATCTATCGCGGCGAGGTGCTGGGCATCGTCGGCGGCTCCGGCACCGGGAAGTCGGTGCTGCTGCGCTCGATCGTCGGGCTGCAGAAGCCGAAGGCGGGCAGCATCAAGGTGTTCGGCGTCGATGTGCGCACCGCCTCCAAGCAGGAGATGGCGAAGGTCGAGAACCGCTGGGGCGTGATGTTCCAGGACGGCGCACTGTTCTCGTCGCTGACCGCGCGCGAGAATGTCGAGGCCCCCATGCGCGAGCGGACGGGTCTCGATGCGGCAACGCGCGAGGCGCTGGCGGATCTGAAGATCGCGATGGTGGGCCTGCCGCCCAAGGCACGCACGCTCTATCCGTCGGAACTCTCGGGCGGGATGCGCAAGCGGGCAGGGCTCGCCCGCGCGCTGGCGCTCGACCCCGACATCGTCTTCCTCGACGAACCGACGGCCGGGCTCGATCCGATCGGTGCCTCGGAATTCGACGTGCTGATCCGCAACCTGCAGAAGTCGCTCGGGCTTACGGTCTTTCTCGTGACGCATGATCTCGATACGCTGCATGCAACCTGTGACCGCATCGCGGTCCTGGCCGAGAGGAAAGTGCTGGTGACCGGAACGATCCGCGAACTGATGGAGGTGGACCACCCGTGGGTCCGCGAGTATTTCCACGGGCCGCGTGCCCATGCCGCGCTGCTCGCGGCGGAGAGCTGAGGGATGGAGACGCGGGCGCGCTATGTGCTGATCGGCCTCTTCACGCTTCTGAGCGTGGTGGCGACGCTGGGGTTCCTTCTGTGGCTGGCCAAGGTGCAGCTGGACCGGACCTATACCCTTTATGACATCCTGTTCGAGAGCGTCGAGGGCCTCGGCCGGGCCAGTCCCGTGCGCTACAACGGCGTCGACGTCGGCGAGGTCCTGACCATCGGCGTGTATGAGGAGAACCCGGCGCTGGTGCGCGTGCGCATCCAGCTGTCGGCGACCACGCCGGTGCGGACCGACACCAAGGCTCAGGTCGCCTCCCAGGGGGTAACGGGCGTCTCCTACGTGTCCCTGTCGGGAGGGGCGGCACCGGAGCCGCTCGAACCGGAGGAGGGGGAAAGTGTCGCGGTCATTCCGTCGGAACGCTCGGCGGTGCAGGCGCTGACAGCGGATGCGCCGACCCTGCTGGCCGAGGCCATCCGGCTGCTGAAGGACATCCAGACCTTCACCGGCGAGGCGAATCGCGAGGCGGTCGCAAGCATCCTGACCAACGCCGATGCCTCGATGCAGAACCTCGCCGTGATCACGCGCGACACGACCGAGGCGACCGCGCGGCTGAACGAGTTCGCCGGCCGGCTGGACGGCATTGCCGACCGGGCCGAGGTCGCGCTTGGCACGCTGGAGACCACGCTGACCGAGGCCAAGGGCGCGGCAAGTGCGGCGCGCGACACCTTCGAGAGCGTCGACCGCGTGGTGCGGGAGGACGTGCCGCCGATGGTCGACCAGATCGGCCGGGCGGTCGAGAGTGTCGAGCGCTCGCTGGCCGGCATCCGCAATTTCGCCGACAACGGCCTGCCGAAATACGAGATACTGGCCACCGAGACCCGCCGTATGGTGGGCAACTTCAACTCGCTCCTCGCGCAGATCTCGCGCGATCCGGCCCGGTTCTTCCTTGGCAACCAGACCCCGTCCTACAGGAGGTGACGATGCGCGCCCTGATCCTGACCGCTGCCCTTGCCGCCGCGCTTCCGCTGTCGGGCTGCGGCGCGTTCTCTTCGCTGTCACGCGCTTCCGAGGCGCTGGACACCTATACGCTGTCGCCGCTTCCCGGGCAGGGCGGCAGTGGCTCCGGCCATATCGTCGTGGAAGCCGCCTCGTCGGGCGGGGCGCTGTCAACCGATCGCATCCTGATCAAGCCGTCGCGCGTGCAGGCGCAGTATCTGCCGGATGCGCGCTGGTCGGACCCGGCGCCGGCGCTGGTCCAGACGCTTCTGGTCGGATCGCTGCAGAACGCCGGCGGCTTCCGGCTGGTGGCGCGCGATGCGGCGGGGCTGGTGCCCGACTACACGCTGATGACCGAGCTGCGCGATTTCCAGGCCGAGGCGCCCCCCGGCCAGCCGCCGGTGGTCAAGGTCGGCCTGACCCTGACGCTGATCCGCGAGGACGACCGCTCCATCCTTGCGACCCGGCGGGTGGATGCCCGGGCGCAGGCCCTTTCCGACGCGACCGGCGACGTGATCGTGGCCTTCGAGGCAGCCACGACGCAGGCCCTGTCCGAGGCCGCGCCGTGGGTGCGGTCCCGCACGCGCTGAGCATGTCGCTTTTCGGCAGCAAGCGCCGGAAACGTCGGCCGACCGCGCCCGGAAAAGCGTCATAAGGACGCAAAACGGCACCGGTTCTGGAGGATGGGCGATGAACGACGTCACGACACGCAGGGCGCGCGGGGGCGGCGGATCGGCGCGGCGGGCGGAGCGCACCGCCGTCAGCCTGGACACCGCGAAGTTCATCACCCGCAACATCCCGAACTTCGAGATCCTGAACGAGGAAGCGCTCCAGATCATCGAGTGGAACGCCGAGACGGTCCTCGAGGAGGTCGGCGTCAACTTCCTGGAGAATCCGGCGGCCCTGCAGCGCTGGCGTGACGTGGGTGCGGATGTCCGGGGCGAGCGGGTGCACATCCCGAGGGGCCTTGCGCGCAAGCTTTGCGCCACGGCGCCCTCGGCCTTCACCCAGCACGCGCGCAACCCCGAGCGCAACGTCGAGATCGGCGGGCGCAGCCTCGTGCTGGCGCCGGTCTACGGCCCGCCCTTCGTGCGCGATCTGGAAGGCGGCCGCCGCTATGCCACGATGGAGGATTTCCGCGCCTTCGTGAAGCTCGGCTACATGTCGAAATGGCTGCACCACTCGGGCGGCACGGTCTGCGAGCCGACCGACGTGCCGGTGAACAAGCGCCACCTCGACATGCTCCATGCCCACATGACGCTGTCGGACAAGCCCTTCATGGGATCGGTCACCGAACCCTCGCGCGCCGAGGATTCGGTGGAGATGGCGAAGCTCCTGTTCGGGTCGGACTTCGTCGACCGGAACACGGTGATGACCTCGCTCGTCAACATCAACTCGCCGCTGACCTTCGACGCGACGATGATGGGCGCGCTCGAGGTCTATGCGCAGGCGGGTCAGGCCGCGATCGTCTCGCCGTTCATCGTGGGCGGCGCGATGGCGCCGGTCACCGTGGCGGGCACCTTGACGCAGGTTCTGGCCGAGGTGCTGGCGGGCGTGGCCTACAGCCAGCTGATCCGGCCGGGCGCACCGGTGATCTTCGGCGCCTTCGTGACCTCGATCGACATGAACTCGGGTGCGCCGACCTTCGGCACCCCCGAGGCCGCGCACATCACCTATGGCGCGGGCCAGCTGGCGCGGCGTCTGGGGCTGCCCTACCGCTCGGGCGGCGGGTTCTGCGGTTCCAAGCTGCCCGACGCGCAGGCGGCCTATGAATCGGCCAACTCGCTCAACATGGCGCTGCTGTCGGGCGTGAACTTCATGCTGCACGCCTGCGGCTGGCTCGAGGGCGGGCTCGTGTCGTCCTACGAGAAGTTCGTGATGGATGCCGACCAGCTCGGGACGCTGCACCATCTGGCGCAGGGAATCTCGGTGGACGAGAACGGGCAGGGGATGGACGCGATCCGCGAGGTGGGCCCGGGCGGGCACTACCTCGGCTGCTCGCACACGCAGGCCAACTTCAAGACGGCCTTCTGGCGTTCGGACCTGCTCGACTACAAGCCGTTCGAAACCTGGGAGGAAGAGGGCGCGCGCGACACGCAGGCGCTTGCGGCGGCGCGCGTGAAGAAGCTGCTCGGCGACTACCAGCAGCCCGCGCTTGACGAGGGCGTGGCCGAGTCGCTCGCCGCCTATGTGGCGAAGAAGAAGGAATCGATGCCCGACGCCTTCATCTGAGGCGACAGGCAGGACAGGCGGGGCGGGCACGGGCCGACGGGTCCGTGCCCGTTGCCGTCTGACGGCAGCCGCCCGCGCCGGAACCCGCCCGTGACGGCCGGGCGCCGCGAATGCGACGCCCGCCGGACGGGCCCGCTGCCTTACAGCGAGGGCTCGATCAGCCGCGCTTCGGCGATCAGCGCGATCAGCACCTCGACATGATGGGCGACGGAATAGGTCGCATCCCCCGCCAGCCGCCGGTCCTCGAGTTGCCGTTCCTCGGTGATCAGCGCCGCGACGGCGGGTTCGAGACGCTGCTCTCCGACCAGCCGCCGCAGGTCGCGCTCGCGCCGATAGTCGGCCAGTCCAAGCCGCGCTGCGCGCATGAGAAGTCGCGGGCGGCGGATCTCGGCGAGAAGGCTGCGGAAATCGGTCATGGGATTCTCCTCTGTCGGGCTGGACAGATTGAGTCCGTGCAACTCTGCGTTGCAGGCGCGACCGATTCAGCGCGCGGACCTTTCTCGAATGTTTAGGAATTAGAAAGAATTATCAACAACACCGCAGTTATTAACGAACAGGTAACCAATGCCCCTGACGGTTGCAAACGTCCAAGGCCGGACAACGCCCCAAGGCGGGGTGCCACGGGATGGAAAGATGCATACCGATCTTCGCGAGACTTCGACGCTGCCCGCATGGCTTCCCGAAGCCGTGCGGCTTTACCTCGATCACACCGAGGTGGGTCTCTCGCTCCGCGCGCTGGCGCGGCGCGAGGGCTGCCACGCCTCGACGGTGATGCGCCACGTGCGCCGATGCGAGAGCCGCCGCGACGATCCCCTTGTGGATGAGGCGCTGGCGGCGCTCGGGCGGGCGCAGGGGCGCGGCCACCCTCCCTCCAGAAAGGACAGATCCGACATGACGGCACCGATCCGCCCCGATTCCCCCCTGCCGGCCACGCTCGACGAGGCCACCATCGCACGCGAGGCGCGCCGCGTGCTGCGCCGGCTGGCCGAGCCGCAATGCGTTCTCGCCGTGGCACCCGACATGGAGAAGGCCGCGGTGTTGCGCACCCTTGCCGACGGGCAGACGGTGCGGATGGCGGTGGTGGAGCGGACGGTGGCGCAGGCCTTCGCGCTGAAGGACTGGATCACCTGCCGCAAGCCGGGCCGGATCGCCACCTACGAGATCACCGCCGCCGGCCGGATCGCCCTGAAGCGGCTCGCGGGCCAGGAGGAGGGCCGGCGCGGGCTGGCCGAGGCGGCCACGCCCTTCGCGGACCAGCACCGCGACTGGGACGAGCGCGAGATCCGCGACGAGGAGGGCAACCGGCGCATGCGCTACAACGCCGCCGAAAGCCCGGTGGCCGTGCTGGGGCGGCGGCGCGACAAGGACGGCCAGCCGTTCCTGTCGCCCGAACTGGTCGAGGCCGCCGAGCGGCTGCGCGAGGATTTCGAACTGGCGCAGATGGGTCCGCGCGTCGCCCAGAACTGGGACCGCTTCCTGACCGGCGCCGACCGCGGCAACTTCCGCAGCGACGCGGGCGGCGCCGAGGGGCCGCGGCAGGCCCGCGAGCGCGTCGCCGCCGCGCTGCGCGACCTCGGCCCGGGGCTGGGCGACATGGTGCTGCGCTGCTGCTGCTTCCTCGAGGGGCTCGAGGCCGCCGAGCGGCGGATGGGCTGGTCGGCGCGGTCGGGCAAGATCGTGCTCCGCATCGCGCTGCAGCGGCTGCGCCGGCACTATGACGAAACCTATGGCCGGGCGCGGCCGCTGATCGGCTGAGCGTCAGAGAGGCTTGACCTTCAGCTTCATGATCCGGTTCTCGCGCTTGGTCAGCACCTCGAAGCGGAAGCCGTGGAAGCTGAAGGCCTGCCCCTCGTTCGGGATCATCTGCGCCTCGTGGATGACGAGGCCGGCCACCGTGTTGGCCTCGTCGTCGGGAAGCTGCCAGTCCATCATGCGGTTCAGGTCGCGGATCGTCATGGAGCCATCGACGAGATAGTCGCCCGTGTCGGCGCGCTTCAGCGTCACCTCCTGCGCGATGTCGAACTCGTCGTTGATCTCGCCCACGATCTCCTCGATGATATCTTCCAGCGTGATCAGTCCCTTCAGCGCGCCGTACTCGTCCACCACCAGCGCGAAATGGGTGTGGCGCTTCAGGAACTGGCGCATCTGTTCGTCGAGCGGCGTGGTTTCCGGGACGAAGTAGGGCTTCATCGCCACCTTCAGGATGTCGGGCTGGCTCACCGCCTCGGGGCTGCCCGCCCGCATCAGCCGGCTGACCTCGCGCAGCAGGTCCTTGGCGTGGATGACACCGACGATGTTCTCGTGATCGCCGCGAAAGACCGGGATCCGCGTATGGGGCGAGGCCAGCACCTGCGCGATGATCTCGGACGAGGGTTTGTCGGCGTCGATCATCTCGATCTGGCTGCGGTGGCGCATGATCTCCTCGACCGTGCGCTCGGACAGGTCGAGCGCACCCAGCAGCCGGTCGCGGTCCTCCTTCTCGACCGCGCCCTGCGAATGGCCCAACGCGATGGCGCCGGCGATCTCGTCGCGGATGGCAAGCATGTGGTCGTTCGGGTTGATCCTGACCCCCACCACGCGCAGCAGGCCCCGCACGAGCGACCGCACGACGGCCACGACGGGCGAGAACACCACGATCAGCACGCGGATGATCGGGGCGACCCGACGGGCAAAGGCCTCGGGCCGGCTGATCGCCAGCGTCTTCGGCAGCACCTCTCCGAAGATCAGCACGAGGAAGGTCATCGCCAGCGTCGCCACCGCAACGCCTCCGTCTCCGACCAGCTTGGTCAGCAGCGCCGTCGCGAGCGAGGCGGACAGGATGTTCACCACGTTGTTGCCCAGAAGCAGGGCGCCGATCATCCGTTCGCTGTCCTCCGTGACTTGCAGCGCGGATTCGGCCCCCCGCGAGCCCTTGTCGGCCTGCGACCGCAGCTTGGCACGGGACGAGGCCGTCAGCGCGGTCTCCGAGCCGGAGAAGAAGGCCGAGAGCATGATCAGGACGAGGATCGCCCCAGCCGTCAGCATCGACTGCGGATCGAGGTTCGAGAACATCATGACAGGAAAGGTCCTTCAGGTCAGGCAGGGGCGCCAGTATGGAGGGCACGGCCCGCGCCCCGCAAGCGGTCGTTCGCGCGGAACTGGCCGGGCAGGCCCGCGCCGGCCGGGTCTGCGGTCCCGCCCTCTTCCGCCGGCCCCGCTGTGGGGAACCGGACTCGAAGGGAGACGCCGCAGACCTCAGTCGCCCCGCGCCAGCGGATGGTGGCGCAGCACCAGGTCCTTCAGGTGCTCGTCGAGCACGTGGGTATAGATCTCGGTCGTGGCAAGGTCGGCGTGCCCCAGCAGCGTCTGGATCACCCGCAGGTCGGCGCCGCCGGCCAGAAGATGCGTGGCGAAGGCATGGCGCAGGGTGTGCGGCGTGACGCGGGCCGGATCGATGCCGGCCAGAACGGCGATCTCCTTGACGAGGACATAGAAATACTCGCGCGTCAGGTGACCGGCCGCGCCTGCCCCCGGGAACAGGAAGCGCGAGGCGGGCCGCCCCGCCTTCGCCGCGCGCTCCTCGGCCTCGTCGCGCGCCTTCAGCCAGTCGGCAAGGGCTTCGCGCGCAGGGGGCGAAAGCGGCACCATGCGCTCCTTGCCGCCCTTGCCCCGGACAAGGATCATCTGCGGATTGCCCCGCGCCACCGCGGCCGGCATCTCGACCATCTCCGAGACCCGCATGCCGGTGGCATAGAGCAGTTCCAGCAGGCAGCGGTTGCGGATCTGGTCCTCCGCCCGGCGGCCCTTGTCGCGCGCGGCCTCGAGCAGACGGTCGACCTCCTCGACCTCCAGCGTCTTCGGCAGGCGCTTCGCTTTCGCGGGTCCCTGGATGCGGATCGCCGGATTGTCGGCGCGCCAGCCTTCCTCATGCGCGAAGCGGTAGAGCTGCCGGATCGCCGACAGCCGGCGCGCCCGGGTGGCGGGCGACAGGCCCTGCGCCTCGCAGAAACCCAGATAGGCCTCGACCGCATCGCGGTCGGCGGTGGTGAAGTCGCCCTCGCGCCGCGCAAGCCACGCGGCAAAGTCCTTGAGATCCCGGCCATAGGCCAGGCGGGTGTTGCGCGCGGCATCGAGTTCGGCGGCCTGCGCCTCGAGGAAGGCCGAGATCCACCGCTCCATCCCCGCGGGCGCCATCAGCCGCGGCGCTCCAGCAGCAGAAGCTCCAGCCCGATGCGGCGCGCGACGGGCTCCAGCCCCAGCTTGCGGATCAGCGAGAGCCCCTCGGTCACGCCGACGAGATCGCCATCCGACCCGCGCGACACCTCGTCCAGCGCCAGAAGCAGCGCCTCGCCGGGGCGGTTCTGGTCCAGCAGGTCCTGCGCGGCCGACGACGGAACCGGATCCCGGAAGGCTGCGAGGACGGCGCGCCCCATGGCATCGACCGGCTGCGCCCCCTTGGTCCTTCCCATGGCCAGCGCCGCAAGGAAGCGTTCCGTGGCATCGGCCGGGGCATGGGCCTTCGCCACCGCCTCGGCATCGGGCGACAGAAGCGCGATGCGGAAGGCCAGCGCCCGCGCCTCAGGCATCAGCGCAAGGCCCTTCAGCCGGTCGGCCACCAGCCGGGCGAAGGCGACCTCCAGTTCGACCTCGGCGATTCGCTCGAAGGCGAGGGGCAGGGCCTTCGACACCGCCGCGGCGTCCCCCGCCGTCAGCGCATCATCCAGCGCCTGGAAGGCGCGCACCCTGTCCCAGACACCGCCCGAGGCCGCGGCCTTCCGCGCGGTGTAAAGTCCCAGCAGCCGATTCGGCTCCAGCGCGCCGGACCGGGCGAGCCGCTCGGCCGCCTCGATCTGCGCCTTCCAGCCGGCGGTCTCGCGCAGTTCGGCATGGGCGAAGGCGATCGGCAGCGACTGGGTGGGCAGGGGCTCGCCCACCGCCTCGAGCAGCCGCCAGTCTAGCGGGGTAACCCGCGCCGGCGGCGCGAGCGGACCTTCACCCTCATAGAGATCGGGATCGAGGAAGCGCGACAGCAGCGCATCCTGCGCATCGTCGACGAAGCCCAGCGCCTGCGCGGTGCGCAGGGTCAGCGCCGCGGCATTCCAGTCGCCGGAGCGGGCAAGGCAGAAGATCCGGGCCGGGAAGGTGGGGGCCAGATCGGGCGACTTCTGCATCGTGGTGCAGGCGGCATCCTCGGTCCCGGTCAGCAGCGCGATGTCGAAGCTGCGGCGGAAGACCTCCGGCCCGGTCTCGCCCGCGGCCTCGAGCAGGCTTTCGGCCGCTTCCAGCGCGCCGATGGCCAGAAGCTTGTCCACCCGCGCCAGCAGAAGCTGGCCCTTGCCCTCGGAATCGGCCGGCGGCTCGGCCTCGGCCAGAAGCAGCGTCATCAGAAGCGATTGCAGGGCGGGCAGCGTGCCGGTGGGCGCCACGGCGATGCGGTTCGCGATCTCGGTGGTGCGGCCCATCCCCCACAGGGCATGCGGCAGGCCGGTGCGCGCAGCCGACAACAGCCCCGCCCCGTCGGGCGACGGCCCGTCGAGCGGCGTCACCGCCACCGTCGCCGGAAGCGCCCCCTTGGTCACCCGCGGCTCGTCGCGCGGCGGCGCCACCTTCACCGTGGCCGAGACCGAGCGCGACAGCCAGTCGATGGCCGACAGCGGCTCCTGCGCCGAGGCGGAGAGCGAGGCGCAGATCAGCGCGCAGAAGGCCGCGGCGCCGTGTCGCGCCCCGGCGCGAAGCTCATTCGGCATTCAGCATCACCGGCTTCGTCACCTCCTCCTGGGGCGGCGACAGATCGGCGAGATAGGCATAGCCCGTCAGCGCGATCAAACCCACCACAGCAAGCACCAGCAAAGCCTTCAAGATGCGCCACATGCCCGTTTCCGACCCTCGTTCTGCCCCGGTTCGTTGTTGCCCCGCGGGACTCGCGCATCTTGCACGGGCCACAGGGATCGTCGGCGTCGAATATATATGGCTTTTCAGCCGACTTCACGCCATTCAGGCAACAAAGTTCGACAAGGGGCGGAAGGCCGCCCGCCAAGGGGACGGGGGACGGCCGGGGGCGATGGCGCGGCTGAAGAAGACGGTTGTGATGGTCGGCATGATGGGGGCGGGCAAGACGGCGGTGGGCACCGCGCTGGCCCGTGCCCTCGGCGTGCCCTTCCTGGATTCGGACGAGGAGATCGAGCGCGCCGCCAATCGCAGCATCGCCGAGATCTTCGCCCGGGACGGCGAGCCCTTCTTCCGCGAGAAGGAAAGCCAGGTGCTCTCGCGCCTGCTGCGAGGCGATCCTTGCGTGCTCTCGACGGGCGGCGGCGCCTTCATGGCCGAGCCGAACCGCCGGATGATCCGCGAGCAGGGCGTCTCGGTCTGGCTGAAGGCGGATCTGGAGCTGTTGTGGCAGCGCGTGCGGCACAAGACGACGCGACCGCTGCTGCGCACGCCGCAGCCGCGCGAGACGCTGCGGGCGTTGCTCGAGACGCGCGAGCCGGTTTATGCCCTTGCGGATCTGACGGTGGAAAGCGCGCCCGACCGCTCGGTCGAGCAGATGGCCGAGCGGGTCCGCGAGGCGCTGGCCACGCGCCCGGATGTGCTGGAGGTGGAATGATGGCAGTGGATGCGGTGCGGGTCGAACTGGGCGAGCGCGCCTATGAGGTGCGGATCGGGCAGGGGCTGATCGCGCGGGCGGGGGCCGAGATCGCGCCGCTACTGCGCCGGCCGAAGGTGGCGATCCTGACCGACGAGACGGTGGCGGGCCTGCATCTCGCGCCGTTTCAGGCGGCGCTGCGCGAGGCGGGCATCGCCTCCTCGGCGCTGGCCCTGCCGGCGGGCGAGGCCACGAAGGGCTGGGAGCAGTTCTCGCGCGCCGTCGAATGGCTGCTGGAGGAGAAGGTCGAGCGGCGCGATGTGGTGGTGGCGCTCGGCGGCGGGGTGATCGGGGATCTTGCGGGGTTTGCGGCCGCCGTCCTGCGCCGCGGCGTGCGCTTCGTGCAGGTGCCGACGACGCTTCTCGCGCAGGTCGACAGCTCGGTCGGCGGCAAGACCGGCATCAACACCGCGCAGGGCAAGAACCTCGTGGGCGCCTTCCACCAGCCCTCGCTGGTCCTGGCCGACATCGACGTGCTCGAGACGCTGCCCGCCCGCGACTTTCTTGCCGGCTATGGCGAGGTGGTGAAATACGGCCTTCTGGGCGATGCCGACTTCTACGACTGGTTGGAGGAGGCCGGGCCGCGCCTTGCCTCGGACCCCGAGGCCCGGCAACGCGCCGTGCGCCGCTCGGTCGAGATGAAGGCCGAGATCGTCGCCCGCGACGAGACCGAGGAGGGCGACCGGGCGCTGCTGAACCTGGGCCACACCTTCTGCCATGCGCTGGAAAAGGCCACCGGCTATTCCGACCGGCTCCTGCATGGCGAAGGCGTGGCGATCGGCTGCGTGCTCGCGTTCGAGTTGTCGCAGCGGCTGGGCCTGTGCGCGCAGGAGGCGCCGAGCCGTCTGCGCGCCCATCTGCGGTCGATGGGCACCAAGGTGGACCTTCGCGACATCCCCGGCGACTTGCCCGATGCCGAGGGGCTCCTTGCCCTGATGGGGCAGGACAAGAAGGTGGTGGACGGCAGGCTGCGCTTCATCCTCGCCCGCGGCATCGGCTCGGCCTTCGTGGCCGACGACGTGCCGCCCGACGCGGTGCGCGCCGTTCTGACCGAGGCGCTGGCGCTGCGCTGACGACCGGAGCGGAACGCTCGTCGCGCCCGGCGCATTGCCGGCCCTCGGCCTCGGGTGCGAGCCTCGGCGCCGGCCATATCAGCCGGCCGCAAACGCCGCCTGCCCCCCCAAGGGGCAGCGCTCGCTGAGGGCCGCGCCGCGGTCGTAGGGCTCAGGTGCCGCCGCACCTGTCCAGCAGATATATGTCCATGATCCAGCCATGCCGCGCCCGGGCGGCGGCGCGGGTCTGCAGAATGCGCGGACCCGCCTCGGCCAGCGGCCCGGCCTCGACGATCTCCTCGGCCATGCCGAGATAGGCGCCCCACCAGATGCGGATCCCCTCGGGCGGCAGCCCTCGGAACGCACAATCGCCATCGAGCATCACGGCCAGCCGGTCCACGCCCTCGGGCCAGCCGCCCTCGCGCAGGTTGCGCCCGGTGGTGATCAGGACCGGGGCACCCACCTCGTTCAGCGGAATGGCATGGGCGGCGCAAAGTGCCTGAATCGCCGTGATCCCGGGCACGACCCGGATCTTCGGCGCGGGTGCCAGCCGGGCGGCGATCCGCAGGCTCGAATCGTAGAGCGAGGGATCGCCCCAGATCAGCAGCGCGACGCGGCCCGCCGCACCGGCAGCTTGGGCCCAGGCCTGCGCGATGGCGTCGTGCCATTCGTGCACGCCTCGCTTGTAGTCGGGCAGCGAGGCATCGCGCACCGGCAGGTCAAACTCGGCCACCGGCACGCCCGGCGCGGCCTTCGCGCAGATGGCAAGGCGCAAGTCGGCAAGGTCGGCCTTGTCCGGCCCCTTCCTCGGCACGAGGATCAGTTCGGCCGTCCGGAGCGCCTCGCGCCCCTGATCCGTCAGGTGGCCGGGATTGCCGGTGCCTATGCCGATCAGGATCAGCTCACGCATCGCCATCCTCCGCCGCGAGAGGTCCATAAAGGATCAGCGCCGGCGCCTCTCCGGCCCGCGCCACCTCCGCGACCAGCGCGGCCATCGTGCCGCGCCAGATCCGCTGTGCCGGGGTCGAGACGCCCTCGGCCAGCAGGGCGGGCGTCGCCTCCGGCAGGCCTGCCGCAAACAGGCGCTCCGCAAGCGCCGGGAAGGTGCGCTTGCCCATGAAGACGACGGTGGTTGCCGCCGGATCGGCCAGCGCGGCCAGATTGGTCTCGGGCAGGCCGCCCGTCACATCGGCCCCGGTCAGGAACTGCACCCGCCGCGCGGTCAGCCGCCGCGTCAGCGGGATCCCCGCCGCCGCCGCCGCCGCGCAGGCCGAGGGCACGCCCGGCACGATCTCGTAGCCGATGCCAGCCGCGGAAAGCGCCTCGATCTCCTCCTCCAGCCGGCCGAACAGGCCTGCATCGCCCGACTTCAGCCGCACCACGCGGGCGCCGGTCCGGGCGTAATCCACCAGCAGCCGGCTGACGTGGTCCTGCTTCGGCGAGGCGCGGCCGGCGCGCTTGCCGACGCCAACCAGATCCGCCCCCTCGCGCGCATGGGCAAGGATCGGCCCCGAGGACAGGTCGTCGAACAGCACGGCATCCGCCCGCCCCAGCCGGTCCACCGCCTTCAGCGTCAGAAGCTCGGGATCGCCCGGCCCCGACGAGACGAAGGAGACGAATCCGCTCATGACGCCTCCGGAAAGCGCGGCGCTGTGCCGACGGGGCGATAGCGGCGGTCGTAGTCGCCGGCATAAAGGCGACTTTCCGCAAAGTCCTCGGCGCCGAGGCTGCGGCCGACAAGGATCAGCGCCGTCCGCTCCAGTTCCGCGGCAAGGGCGGTGCGCAGGGTGCCGAGCGTCGCCCGCACCACCCGCTCGTCCGGCCAGCTTGCGCGCCAGACCACGGCCACCGGGCAATCCTCGCCGTAATGCGGCGACAGCTCCTCGATCACCCGGTCGAGGACATGGACCGACAGGTGGATCGCCAGCACCGCCCCGGTCGCCGCGAAGGCCGAAAGCCGCTCGCCCTCGGGCATGGGCGAGGCGCGTCCCGAGGTGCGGGTCAGCACGACCGACTGCGCGACACCCGGCAGGGTCAGTTCCGCCCCCAGCGTCGCCGCCGCGGCGGCGAAGGACGGCACGCCCGGCGTCACGTCATAGGGAATCCCCAGAGCCCGCAGCCGGCGCAACTGCTCGCCCATGGCGGACCAGACCGAGAGATCCCCGGAATGCAGCCGCGCCACGTCGTGGCCCGCCGCATGGGCGGCCGCAATTTCCTCGATGATCGCATCAAGGCTCATGGGCGCGGTGTTGACGATCCTCGCGCCGGGCGGGCAATGCGCCAGCACGCCTTCCGGCACCAGCGAGCCGGCATAGAGGCAGACCGGCGAGGCCGCGATCAGGTCGCGCCCGCGCAGCGTGATGAGATCCGGCGCTCCGGGTCCCGCTCCGATGAAATGCACGGTCATTCCGCGATTCCCTTCCCGTCCTTGTGAAACATCTGTTCTTCCCGGGCCTCGGCCAGCGCGAGTGTGACCGGCCCCGACACGATCCGCGGCCGGATCAGCCGCGCGCCCGGCCCGGCGGCCACCAGTGCCGCGGCCTCGGCCAGCGACCCGGTGCCGAAACGCCGGATGATCCGGTCCGACCGGGTCGCAGTGGAAACTCCGGCGAGCGCCGTTTCGGGCACCCCGATCACCCGGATCCCGAGGCGCCGCGCCACCGCCTGAAGGGCGCGAACCTCCGCCTTCGTCGCGAGGGTGGCGATCAGGTCGGGCTCGCAGCCCGCGAGCATCAGCGCGGCCGAGAGATCCTCTTCCGAGGTTGCGGCGCGAAATCCGAGACCCGCCACGATCACGGGGCAAGGCTCCATTGCACCACTGGCCGCGCGCTTTCCCAGCCCCGCATCCGCCCGAGCGGCGCCGCACGGGCAAGGTCGATGCGCAGCAATTCGCCGCCGTGGCGGGCATGAAGCTCGGCCAGCAGCGCCTCGGTCTCCAGCGTGACCGCATTGACCACCAGTCGGGCTGCGCGCGGCAGCGCCGCAAACAGGTCCGCGTCGAAGCCGCCGCCAACGAAGATCGCATCCGGCACGGGCAAGTCCGGCAGGACATCCCGCGCGGACCCCTCGACCACCGTCAGCCGGCCTGTCAGACCAAAGCGCCCTGCATTCTCGCGGATGTTGGCAACCCGCCCGGGGCGCAGTTCCACCGCCACGGCGCGCCCGCCGGCCAGACACCACTCCACCGAGACCGAGCCCGAGCCGGCCCCGAGATCCCAGAGCAGCTCTCCGCTGCGGGGTGCGAGCGCCGCCAGCGTCATCGCCCGCACCGCGGCCTTGGTGATCTGGCCGTCATGGGCAAAGCGCCACTCCGGCAGGCCGGGCACTCGGGGCAGGGCAATCGCGCCCGCGACCTCCAGCGCCACCGCGACAGGTGCCTCGATCCCCTCGAGCGAAAAGTCCTCGGCCGTCGTCTGCCGCACCCGCTCGCGCGGGCCGCCGAGGGCCTCGAGAACCCAGAGCCTCGACGCACCCCATCCTGCGGCCGAAAGCCAGCGTGCCAGATCCGCGGCGGCCGCGGCGTCGCGGAGCGTGCAGATGGCGCGGAAACCTTGCGCCAGATCGGGCACCAGCCGCTCGAACGGGGCGGCGTGCAGGCCGAGGCAGCGCACCTCCTCGAGGCGCCAGCCGAGCCGGGCCGCGGCAAGGGAAATCACGCCGGGTGCCGGAAAGGCCCGCCACTCGCCCGTGCCCAGCACCGCGGCAAGGCTGCCGCCCGCGCCGTGCCAGAACGGATCGCCCGAGGCCAGAACCGCCACCCGCCGGCCCCGCAGGGCCAGCACCGGCGCCAGATCGAAGGGCACCGGCCATTCCATCCCGCGCTCGCCTGCCGCGACCAGCGCCAGATGTCGCGGCGAGCCGACCACGATCTCCGCCGCCGCCAGCGCGGCGCGGCTTGCATCCGTCAGTCCCGCCGGTCCATCTTCGCCCAGACCGATGATCGACAGCCAGGGATCAGCCATGCGCATCCTCCTTCTGGGCGGCACGACCGAAGCCAGCCGCATGGCCCGCGCACTGGTCGGGGCGGGGCTCGACGCCGTCTTCTCCTACGCCGGCCGCACCGCGGCGCCGGTCGCCCAGCCGCTGCCGATGCGCGTGGGCGGCTTCGGCGGCGTGGAGGGTCTGGCCGACTGGCTCCGTCGCGAGCGGATCAGCCACGTGATCGATGCGACCCATCCCTTCGCCGCGCAGATGAGTCGCAACGCGGTCGAGGCCTGTGCCCTGACCGGAACGCAGCTCGTCGCGCTCGAACGCGCGCCTTGGCAGGCGGGCGAGGGCGATCGCTGGACCCTCGTCTCCGATCTTGCCGCAGCCGCCGCGGCGCTGCCCGAGGCACCGGCCCGCGTGTTCCTCGCCATCGGCCGGCAGCATCTGGATGCCTTCGCGGGCCATCCGCAGCACCGCTACCTGTTGCGCCTCGTCGATCCGCCCGACGCGCTGCCGCTGCCGCGGGCCGAAGCAGTGATCGCCCGCGGTCCCTTCACGCTCGACGAGGATCTGGCGCTGATGCGTCGGCATGGCACGCAGATCGTCGTGGCGAAGAACGCGGGTGGCGAGGGCGCGCGCGCCAAGCTCGATGCCGCGCGGATGCTCGGGCTGCCGGTGATCCTGATCGACCGGCCGGCGATCCCGGAGCGCCCGCGCGCCGAGACGCCCGAGGCGGTGATGGCTTGGCTCGGCTTTCACGCGGACCTCGGCGTGTAGACCCAGCACCCCACGCGCCGCGTGGCCGAGTTGCCGACGAGCACCACCGTCCGCATGTCGGCCATCTCGGGCTGCGCCTCGGCCAGCGTCACCGTCTCGATCCGCTGATCGGGGGTCGAGACGGCGCGGGCGAAGGTGATCAGCCGCTCTGGCCCGCAAGCGTCGCGCAGGAGTTCCAGAACCTTTGCAAAGCCTTCCGGTCGGGACTTCGAGCGAGGGTTGTAGAAGGCCATGGCAAGATCGGCCTCGGCCGCCAGCCGCAACCGCTTCTCGATCAGCGCCCAGGGCTTCAGGTTGTCCGACAGGTTGATCGCGCAGAAGTCGTGGCCCAAGGGCGCACCCGCCGCCGCCGCCGCCGCGAGCATCGCCGTGATGCCGGGCAACACCCGGATGTCGACCGAGGCCAGATCGGGTCGCGCCTCCATCGCCTCGAAAAGCGCCGAGGCCATGGCGAAAACCCCCGGATCGCCCGAGGACACCACGACCACCCGCCGCCCCGCGGCCGCCATCTCCAGCGCATGGGTCGCGCGCTCGACCTCCACCCGATTGTCCGAGGGGTGCAGCACGAGCCCCGGCCGCGGTGCGACTCGGGCCACGTAGGGAATGTAGCCCACCACATCGGTCGCCTCGGCCAGTGCCGCCGTGACCTCCGGCGTCACCAGCGCCTCCGAGCCCGGGCCGAGACCCGCCACCACCACCCAGCCGCTCATTCCGCAAGCTCCGGCCGACGGCCGCGCCCGGGCACCAGCACGATGGCGAAATACGGGCAATCCGCCCCCTCGACCTCGGCCAGCCGTGCCACGCGCTGGCCCGGCATGGTTCCGCGCTCCACGAGCCAGGCTTCCTCCAGCCGGCCCGCAGCCGCCAGAGCCCGGCGCACCTTGGGCAGGTTGCGTCCCGTCTTCATCACCACCAGCGCATCGGCCGCCGCGGCATGGCGGGCGAGGTCCGCCTCGGGCAGCGTGCCCGCGAGCACCGAGAGCACGTCGTCGCCCCAGGTGATCGGCAGGTCGGCCGCGTTCCAGCAGCCCGCCATTCCGGGAATGCCCGGCACGATCTCGACCTCGGCCCGACCCTGCAGCCGGGTGTGCAGGTGCATGAACGAGCCGTAGAAAAGCGGATCGCCTTCGCAGAGCACGACGATCTCCTCAGTCTGCGAAAGGTCGGCCAGCCGGTCGGCCCAGAGGTCGTAGAACTCCGCCAGCAGGCGGTTGTAGTCGGGGTGATCGAACGGGATCTCGGTGGTGACCGGGTAATCCATGGGATGCTCGACCACGTCGGGGCGCAGCATCCCCTCGACGATGCGCCGCGCCTGACCGGAGCGGCCCGCCTTGCGGAAATAGGCGACATGGCGGGCGGCCCGGATCAGCCGGTCCGACTTGACGCTCAGCAGTTCGGGATCGCCGGGGCCGAGGCCCGCACAGATGATGCGTCCCATCATTCCACCCGGCTCGCGAGCGCGTTGACAGCCGCAACCGTGATGGCCGAGCCGCCGAGCCGACCCTCGACGATCAGCGAGGGACAGGGCAGGTCGGCCATCAGCGCGTCCTTCGATTCGGCCGCGCCGACGAAGCCCACCGGGCAGCCGATGATCGCGGCGGGGCGCGGGCAGGTGGGCTCTTCGAGCATGTTCAGCAGGTGGAAGAGCGCGGTCGGCGCATTGCCGATCGCCACCACCGCGCCCTGAAGATGCGGCCGCCACAGTTCCAGCGCCGCGGCCGACCGCGTGGTGTTCAGGCTGCGCGCGAGCGCCGGAACCTCGGGATCGTGCAGCGTACAGATCACCGCATTGTCCGCAGGAAGCCGGGCCCGGGTGATCCCCTCGCTCACCATCCGCGCGTCGCAGAGGATCGGCGCGCCGGCCTCGAGCGCCGCCCGCGCCGCGATGGCCATGCCGGGCGAGAAGCGGACATGGGCCTCCAGCCCGACCATCCCTGCGGCGTGGATCATCCGGACCACCACCACCTCTTCCTCGGGGGTGAAGCCGGACAAGGCGGCCTCGGCCCGGATGGTGGCGAAGGACTGGCGGTAGATCGCGGCGCCATCGGTTTCGTAAAGATGCGGCGTCATGGGGCCTCGCAGGTCATAAGGGCGGCGATGGAGTTGCGGCGGGTGGTCCAGAGACCGGCCTCGGCCAGCCGCCGGAAGCGGTCGCGGAGTGCCTCGAGCGCGGCGGGGTTCTCGCGCGCCATGAAGGCCACGAGGTCCTCGCGCTGAAGCGTCGCCTCGAAGCAGAGGTCGAAGAGGTGATCCGGCACCGCGCGGGTCAGCTGCGCGAAGCTCGCGAGATGATCCACGCTCGCCGTGATCTCGGCCGCGCCGCGGAAGCCGTGGCGCATCATGGCATCGGCCCAGGCGGGGTCGGCGATGCGGGCGCGGACGATGCGCGAAAGCTCTTCATTCAACGTGCGGGCTCGCGGCGAGTCGGGGCGCGTCGCGTCGAGGTGGTAGAGCGTGGCCTCCCGCCCCAGATGGGCGAGCGCGGCGGCAAAGCCGCCCTGATGCGCGGCATAGTCTTCGGCCATCAGGAGGTCGGTCTCGGGCAGGTCCTGCACATGGGCGAAGGCATCGGCCGCACGCACGCGATCGGCCAGCGCGGAGGGCGCGTGCTCGGGCGCGCCGTCGCTGCCGATGGCCCAGGCCGAGCCCTGAAGCCAGGCCTCGCCGGCGGCGTCCCGGCCCTCGGCCGTGTAGTTCTCGACCCGGACCCCTGCGCCGTAGCTCCCCGGGCGCGGGCCGAAGACGCGGGGTCCGGGGGTGCGGTAGGGATTATCCTCGGGCGCCTCGTCGCGTTCGGCCAACGCCTCGGCCCCCGCGCCGAAGAGTTGCGCGAGCGTCGGGAAGATGTCACGGAAGAGGCCCGAGACGCGCAGCGTGACGTCGATCCGCGGCCGGCCGAGCAGGGCAAGCGGCAGGATCTCGAACCCCGAAACCCGCTCCGTACCCTCGTCCCAACGGGGCGCGAGCCCGGCCAGATGCAGCGCCATGGCGAATTCCTCGCCCGCCGTGCGCATCGAGGCCGAGCCCCAGAGGTCCACCACCAGCCCCTTCGGCCAGTCGCCGTGATCCTGCAGGTGGCGCCGCAAGAGTTCCTCGGCGAGTTTCACGCCCTGCGCATGGGCCGCGCGCGACGGCACCGCGCGCGGATCGACCGAGTAGAGGTTGCGGCCCGTGGGCAGCACATCCGCCCGCCCGCGGTGCGGCGAGCCCGATGGCCCGGCCGCGACCCTCCGTCCGTCGAGCGCAGCCAGAAGTCCCGCCGTCTCGCCCGCGCCCTGCCCATAGACGTGCAGGCCCTCGCCGTAGCGGCTTTCCTTCAGGTCGCAGACGAAGCGGTCGATGCGGGTGATCGCCTCGGCGGGCGTGGCATCCTCGGGGAGGCCGAGATCAGCCTCCACCCCGGCGGCGCGGGCCTCGTCGCGGATCGCGGCGATCAGCCGGCCCCGGCGCGCGGGATCGAGGCCGTCGGCGGTCGAGTATTCGTCCAGCAGCCGCTCCAGCCGGTTGAGGCTGTCTGGCAGCGCGCTGTCCCTGAGCGGAGGCGGCAGGTGGCCAAGCGTCACCGCGCCAATGCGGCGGCGGGCCTGCGCGGCCTCGCCGGGGTCATTGACGATGAAGGGGTAGATCACGGGCAGCGCGCCGGTCAGTGCCTCGGGCCAGCAGGTGCCAGACAACGCGACGGCCTTTCCCGGCAGCCACTCCAGCGTGCCATGCGCGCCCATGTGGACCAGTGCGTGCAGGCCCTGCGCGTGCAGCCAGAGGTAGAAGGCGACATAGCCGTGCCGCGGCACGCGCGAGAGGTCGTGGTAGTCGGCGTCCCGCGCGCCGCTCTCGCCGCGCTCGGGCTGGAGCGCCACCAGCACCTTGCCGCGCCGGGTGGCAGCGAAGCGGAACGCCCCGTCGCGACAGGCCGGATCCTGCTCGGGATCGCCCCATATTTCACGAAGGGTGAATTGCATCGGCTCGGGCAGGGTGGCGAGAGCGGCGCGATACTCCGCGAGAGGCCAGACGAGGACCTCCGTGAGCAGGCTCTCCGTCACCGGTGCCGCAGGAGCGGTAGCGTAGCCCTCTGCGGCGAGCGTCGCCAGCAGAGCTTCGGCCGAGGCCGCGGCGTCCAGGCCCACCGCATGGGCGATCTGGTCCGGACGGCCGGGATAGGTGGAGAGCACGAGGGCCAGTCGCCGTTCAGCCGCCGGGGTCCGGCCCAGACGATGCCAAGCCGCAACGCGGTCGGCCACGGCGGCGATCCGCTCCCCGTCCGGGCGATGGGCAAACCGGGAATACTGCAGATCGGGATCACGCCGCCCAGGCGACTTGAAGCTGACGACGCCGGCGAGGATCCGGCCGTCGACTTCCGGCAGCACGACATGCATGGCGAGGTCGGCCGGCGACAGGCCGCGCTCGGCCTCAGCCCAGTCGCGGCGGCGCGCGGTGGAGAGCGCGACCTGGAACACCGGGCAGCCGGGACCGTCGAGCGGCGAACCGGCGGCGGCTTTCGCCGAGAAGGCCGTGGCGTTCACGATCGCCACCGGCGTGAAGACCGCAAGCTGGGCCGAGATCCAATCCGCCGCGCCCGGCGCCTTGAGCGAGGGGGCAAAGAGGCCGCAGGCGCTGAACCCCCGTTCGCGAAGCGCGAAAATCAGGGCATCGATGGGCGCGGTATCGGCGGCGGTCAGGTAGCTGCGGTAGAAGGTGACGACAACGCCCCCCGGCTCGGGCTGAGGGATCACGCCCCGCTCGGGGTCGTACCAGCCGCAGTCGGGGACGCGCTTGTCGCCCATGACCGGCCCGGCATAAA
Organism: Rhodobacter sp. CZR27; assembly: GCF_002407205.1. Classification (NCBI taxonomy): domain Bacteria; kingdom Pseudomonadati; phylum Pseudomonadota; class Alphaproteobacteria; order Rhodobacterales; genus Rhodobacter; species Rhodobacter sp. CZR27. Next base: position 1,748,485 of record NZ_CP023548.1, read on the forward strand.
GTCCCGCCGCCAGCGCCAGTTGCGCAAGCGCCGCCTGCGCCGCGACCGCCCCTCCGGCATCGCAGAGCGCCGAAAGCCGCCGCAGCGTCGAGACCGGCAGCGTCGAGACCGCATCCAGCGCCGGATCCTCGCGCCCGTCCGCCGGCAGCACCGCGAGCGCGATGCCTCGGCGGCGGCAGAGGTCCTGCACCTCGGCCAGACCGTAGCTCCAGTAGCTCTCGCCGCCGATCAGCCGGATCAGGATCGCCTTGGCATGGGCCAGCACCGTCTCGGCATAGGTGTCGATCGACAGGGGATGCCGCAACGCCACGAGGTTCAGCAGGCGCAGCGAGGGCAGGCCGCCCTTCGACCGGTGCCAGCCCGCCGCGAAAGCCCCGAGGTCGCTGTCGGAGAACGACAGCACCACCAGATCCGCCGGCGTCTGGCCCGGATCGAAGGGTGTTGCGGTCTCCTCGAGCCCGTGGCTTTCGCGGAAGACGACGTGCATGGCTCAGGCGACCCGCGCGAGCAGATCCTGACGGATCGCGGCCTCGTCAATGTCGGCACGCTCGGCGATCACCACGAGGCGCGAGAGCCGCTCGCCCGGCCACGGCCGGTCATACTGGTGGCGCACCCGCTCGCCCACCGCCTGCACCAGCAGCCGCATCGGCTTTCCGGCCACCGCGACGTGGCCCTTGACGCGCAGGACGTTGCGCTCACGCGCGAGCGCCCGGATGGCGGCGGCCAGTGCCTCGGGATCGGAGATCTCGGGCAGGTCGATCACTGTCGAGGCGAAATCGTCATGCTCGTGGTCGTCCGCGCCGTCATGGTGCGAGGGGCGGGCGGCCAGATCATCCTCGGCCGCGGCGCCGATCCCGAGGATCACCTGCGGATCGACCGTGCCCTCGGTCACTGCGAGAATCGGAACCGGGCGCGGCGCTTCGGCCTCGACCACGGCGCGGGCGGCCGCTAGGCCCGCCTCGCCGGCAAGGTCGGCCTTGGTCAGGAGCACGATGTCGGCGCAGGCGAGTTGATCCTCGAAAACCTCGGACAGCGGCGTCTCGTGATCGGCGCCTTCGGCCATGGCCTGCGCGGCCACCGCGTCGGCGTCGGGGGCGAAGCGGCCCGCGGCGACGGCCTCGGCATCGGCCAGCGCGATCACCCCGTCCACCGTGATGCGCGAGCGGATGGCCGGCCAGTCGAAGGCCTTGAGCAGGGGTTTGGGCAGCGCAAGGCCCGAGGTCTCGATCAGGATGTGGTCGGGGCGGCGGGGCAGGGCCATCAGCGCTTCGATGGTGGGGATGAACTCGTCGGCGACGGTGCAGCAGAGGCAGCCGTTCGCAAGCTCCACGATCGCCTCGTCCGGGCAGCTCTCGTCGGCGCAGGCGCGGATCAGGTCGCCGTCCACGCCCACGGTGCCGAACTCGTTGACCAGAACGGCCAGCCGGCGCCCGCCCGCGTTCTGCATCAGGTGGCGTATCAGCGTGGTCTTTCCGGCGCCGAGAAAGCCGGTGATCACCGTGACGGGGATCTTCGCAAGGTCGGTCATGGGGTCTCTCCGATCGGGGGAATGCGGGCAAGCGACTGCTTGCGGAAGATCTCGGGCCGCTCGCGCCAGGGCACGATCCCGTCGGGGGCGGCGGCATAGGCCTCGGCCCCGGCGACGATCTCGGCTGCGTGGTCCCGGTCGAGCCGGCCGTAGACGTAGGTCCAGCGGCCGGGGGCCGAGAGCGCCACGGCGCAGCCCTGCGCGCAGGCCGAGAGGCATTCGACCGGCGCGACCCGCACGCCGTCCGGGGCTGCCGCGGCGAGGGCCGCGTGGAGGAGCGCGCCCGGAACGGGCTCCCCCTCGGCGACGGGGCGTCCGGCGCGGCAGGTGGTGCAGACGTGAAGCGTCACGGTCATTGGCCGTCCCTCGTGCGGGGGCATCGGGGGCGGCATCCAGGGAATGGGGCGCGACGACAAGAGGCGCCCTGGTCCACCGGCCGCGGAACACCCCGTCCGCCCGTAAGTCTCAGCGCGGGCAGGTCTCCCGGCTTGCGGATCCAGGGCCTGCGGCCCAGCGGGCGCCCGCCTTCCCGACCCCGGGGCCAGTGGCTTGGGCGACCTTTCCGGTCACGGTCGCGGGGGCGGCTGCCTTCTCGGCATTCCCTCTTCGCCTGTCATGATGACAGGAACCAGCGCGGGCGGAGTGGTGGGCCAAAGCGGCGCCCGTGTCAAGAAGCTCGCCCGTCCCGCGCGGGCGTGCCGCGGCCGGGCTTCACAAACCGGATGCGAGCAGGCAGAAGGAAGGCCGCTCGACGGGAGACTCCGATGGCCGCCGTATCCTCGATCTGGCTTGCCCCGCATCGGCCGCTGTTTCTGGCGGCGGGGTTGTGGGCGCTGGTCGCGCTGGTCTGGTGGCACTGGGGCGGCTCGATGGGCCTTTCAACGCCGGTCCTTGGCACCTCGGGCCTCTGGCACGGGCACGAGATGCTGTTCGGCCTCGGTTCGGCGGCGGTGGGGGGCTACTTCCTGACCGCCTCGATGAGCTGGCGCGGCGCGGACCCGCTGAGCGGGCGGCCCCTGATGGCCCTCGTGGCGCTCTGGCTGCTCGGGCGGGTGGCCCTGCTGGCCGAGGGGCTGTGGCCCGGCCTGCCACTGTGGCTGCTCCAGCCGGCGGCGCTGGGCTACTTTCTCTTGCTCGGCGCCCTGCTTGCGCGCGAGGCGGTCGCGGCACGGCGCTGGCCGAAGCTCGGCTTCGCCGCCGGCATCTTCGCCTTCGGGCTGGCCGAGACGCTTTACCTTCGCGCGGCGGTCACCGAGGCGATGCCCGACAGCGCGACAATGGTCCGCGTGGGCTGGATGTTCTTCGCGATCAAGATCTCGATCATCGGCGGGCGGATGGTGCCGGCCTTCACGCTGAACTGGCTGCGGCAGGCCGGGCTGACGGTGGCCGATCCCGCGCCGCGCCCGGCGCTCGGCTGGGCGGCGCTCGGGCTGCTCTGGTCGGCTCTGGCGCTGACCTTCGCCGGGGAAGAAACCGTCTCGGCACTGGCGCTGATCGCGGCGGGCATCCTGCAGGGCATCCGTCTTGCCGGCTGGCGGGGCAGGGACGCGCGGGGCAACCTGTTGCTCCTGCTGCTGCATGCCACCTTCGGCTGGCTCGCGGCCGGGCTGGTGCTGGTGGGCCTCGCGCGGCTCGGCCTGCTGCCGCTGGCGGAGATGGACGCGCTTCATGCGCTGACCATGGGCGCCATGTCGGGCATGATCCTGTCGCTTGCCGCCCGCGCGGCGGCGCCCCGCGACGGCGGGCCGCTGCGGGCGCGGCCGACGATGGTCGCGGCCTTCGCCCTGATCTGGAGCGCCGCGCTGCTGCGGCTGGCGGCACCGCTGGCACCTTCGGCCGATGTCGTCACGCTGGCCGCGGCGCTCTGGTGCCTTGGCTGGCTGTCCTTCCTTGCGGGTTACCTGCCGACCGTGCTCGGCCCGGTGGCACGCCCCGTCTTCTCCGGCCCCCGCGCCCAGACCCAACTTGTCAGGATCGAGATACGCTGATGGACGACGCTACCCGCCACGCCGAGAAGAAGGCCCGCATCAAGGCCGCCCGCGACCGGATGATGGCGGAAAAGTCCGGCGAGAAAGGCCTGATCATCGTCCATACCGGGCCGGGCAAGGGCAAGTCCTCCTCGGGCTTCGGGATGATCTTGCGCTGCATCGCGCATGGCATGCCCTGCGCCGTCGTGCAGTTCATCAAGGGCGCCTGGGACACCGGCGAGCGTCGTCTGCTGACCGGCGCGTTCGGCGGGCTCTGCCAGTTCCACGCCATGGGCGAGGGCTTCACCTGGGAGACGCAGGACCGCGGGCGCGACATCGCCGCCGCCCGCGCCGGCTGGGAGAAGGCGAAGGAGCTGATCCGCGATCCTGCGATCCGCATGGTCCTGCTGGACGAGATCAACATCGCGCTGCGCTACGACTATCTGGACCTGGCCGAGGTGCTGGCCTTCCTGCGCGACGAGAAGCCGCCGATGACCCATGTCGTCCTTACGGGGCGCAACGCGAAGCCCGAACTGATCGAGGCGGCCGATCTGGTCACCGAGATGGTCGCGGTGAAGCATCCGTTCCGCGCCGGGATCAAGGGCCAGCCGGGGGTGGAGTTCTGACGGCGCCGCAAGGGCGCGCATGCAGCCGCGGCGGGCAGGTTGCTGTATCGACTGAGGAAAGTGGCTGGGGCGGCTGGATTCGAACCAACGAATGGCGGTACCAAAAACCGCTGCCTTACCGCTTGGCGACGCCCCAACTGTGCGGCCGATATCTAGCAAAGGCGCCCCCGAGCCGCAAGAGCGCAGTCGTCACCGGAACCGATGCTGCCATCGCTTCCGGCAAGTGGCTGGGGCGGCTGGATTCGAACCAACGAATGGCGGTACCAAAAACCGCTGCCTTACCGCTTGGCGACGCCCCAACTGCGGCGGTGTTTAGCGAAGCCTCCGGACCTCTGCAAGGGGCAGTCCGCAGATTTCTGGCATTGCCGCGATATTGGCCGCAAGCTATGGAAGCGCATGGAAAAAACCGACGTCGTGATCCTGGGGGCAGGGGCCGCCGGCATGTTCTGCGCCATCGAGGCGGGCCGCCGGGGCCGCCGCGTGCTGGTGATCGACCATGCCCGCGCGCCGGGCGAGAAGATCCGCATCTCGGGCGGCGGGCGCTGCAATTTCACCAACCGCGGCATCGCGCCCGACCGTTTCCTGTCGCGGAACCCGCGCTTTGCACTCTCGGCGCTGAAGCGCTTCACGCAGTGGGATTTCATCGCCCGTCTCGACGCCGAGGGAATCGCCTGGCACGAGAAGACGCTGGGGCAGCTGTTCTGCGACGGCTCCGCCACGCAGATCGTGGACATGCTGGTGCGGCAGATGCGCGAGGCCGGGGTGACGCTCTGGCTGTCCACCGAGCCGGGCGAGGTGCGCCGGGACGGCGGGGGCTTCGTCGTCGACACCTCGCGAGGGGCGGTCTCGGCCGCCTCGGTCGTCGTGGCCACCGGAGGGAAATCCATCCCGAAGATGGGCGCGAGCGGCTACGGCTATCGCCTGGCCGAAAGCTTCGGCCTGCCGGTGGTCGAGACACGGCCGGGCCTCGTCCCGCTGACCTTCGCGACGCAGGAGCTGGACCTGCTGAAGCCGCTGGCGGGCATTGCCGTGCCGGCCCGCGTCTCGGCGGGCGGGGCGGCCTTCGACGAGGCCGTGCTGTTCACGCATCGCGGCCTGTCGGGTCCGGCGATTCTCCAGATCAGTTCCTACTGGCGCGAGGGGATGCCGGTCACCCTGCGGCTCGCTCCGGGCAGCGAGGTGCTGCAGATGCTGCGACGCGGCCGCGACGAGCAGGCCCGGAGCGCGGTCCGCACGGTGCTGGCGCAGATCCTGCCGGAGCGCCTCGCACGGCATCTGGAGGGCCGGGCCGGGATCGAGGGGCCGCTGGGCGCGCAGTCGAATGCCACGCTGGACAGGCTCGCCAGCCTCGTCGGCGCCTGGGAGCTTCGGCCGGTCGGCACCGAAGGCTACCGCACCGCCGAGGTCACGCTGGGCGGCGTGGACACCGATCATCTCGACGCCCGGACCCTGCAGGCCCGCAGCATCCCGGGGCTGCATTTCATCGGCGAGGCGGTGGACGTCACCGGCTGGCTCGGCGGCTACAACTTCCAGTGGGCGTGGTCATCGGGCTGGGCAGCCGGTCAGGTGGTCTGAGGGTGTTCGGGCGGGTGGCCGGGCTGGCCCGTGCCCCGCGCAGGTGCAGGTGCAGGGAAGCGAAGGTCGCCATCCGGCACAGTCGGCTGGTGTGTGCGCGATCATCTTATAAGGTTTCGAATGCGACACTCGGAACTGTGTGTGTGGTGATGGCCGCTTGCCGAACAGAGGTCTGGAGCAGCATCGCACGCTGTTCTTTCAAACTACCGGTGGTTTTGCGGCAGTTTTGGGAGCAGGTCGGACGCTGACCGGTAGTTTTGCGGATACGTCCTTGGTGCGGAGACCATAGCCTGACGCGACCAGCAGGTTAGTGTCGACCATTCTAGCCGGGCTAGTTCGCGGCGCCGCTTGCTTCCCAACCGCGTGCGTGGCAGGTCAGAGCGACGCCGGAAGAACCTCTCGCTCAGGTGCGGCCATATCCTGAAGCGCCTGGTTGCGGCGGGCGAGGGTCTCGTGCCACTCCTGCGCCTCCCGATCCTTGAAGAAGGCGGCGGACGGCGCCAGGCGAGCGACGGCTTCTTCGACCTCCTCGAGCTTCACGCGGAAGAACTCTTTCCGGAAGTTGGACATGTTGATCCTGCGGTCGGCGAACTCGCGATGAAGCGCTCCTTCGAGGGCCGGCGCCTCGTCGCTGTAGATCATCGCATGGGTGTCGAACGAGAAGGGCACAGAGGCATCGCCCAGTTCTCGCACCCGGTCATCCGGGTCCAGGCGGCGGGTGAGGCCGATCTTTACCACGTCCTCGCCGAAGGAGCCGATGTTCGAGATGATGTAGACGTAGCCGGACTTCGTCATCTCGGCCATGGCGCGAGCCCGCTCGCTCGCGCTGTGCGCTTCTGCAAGAGAGGCTTCGAGTTCCGTGATGCGGCGACGCATCTCATCGGTCGCAGAGCCGGCCTCCGCCTCTTTGCGTGCCTTGTCGAGGAGTTCCTGGTATTTTCGTTCTGCGCGCTCTGCGGCCTCCGCCTCGGCCAGCAGTTTCTTCTCCTCACGCTCCATCCGTGCCAGTTCGGCGCGCTCTTCCTTCTCGGCCTTCAGGCGCTCGCGACATTCGTGTGTCAGCCGCAGCTCCTCGATCTTCAGCGCAACATAGGCGTCGCTGATCGAGAGGTTCATCGAGCTGTTCTCGCGGTTGATCGCGGCGGCAGCCGCCATGATCCGCTTCTCCATGGCAACCGCGTTGTTCCAGCGGGTGTTCGCGATGGCGGCCTCGCACTCGTTGTTGAAGGCGCGCATCGTCAGGCGCATTTGCCGATTGACCATTGTCTGACCCTTCGACCGGCTTCCATCGACAGTCCAGCCCGTCGGGCAGATCGTGGCAGTTCCCTGCGTGATCATCGCCTTCTGACGCTCCCGCACCTCCTTGATGCGGGACTTGTAGGTCTCGCTGTCCCCAAAATCGAAGTGCGGCTCGTAGACACCCAACTCGGCGAACGCGAGTCGTTCGTCGTAGATCGCCACCTGCTGCTCAAGTCTGTCAAAGACCTTGCGTTTCTCGGCGTAGCTGGCACGCAGATCTTCCACCCGCCGGTTCTCTTCGGCAGCGGCTGCTTTTAACTTCGTCACCTCCTCATCAATGGACAGGATAGGCGCAAACCGCCCGCGCATCTCGTCCACCACACCGGTCAGCCGCTCGCATTCGCGCGCCTTCTCGTTCTCTACTTCCACGATCCTGCTCACGGCCCGGCGCGCTTTCTGGGCGTATATCAGCCACATGATAAGGAAGAGTGGCGTTAATAGGAACCAGACGAGGATCCCCAAGACCAATGGATCCGCGAGCCCGCTGGATTCGTTCACAAGAATCTCCCGTCAAAAAGTAACCACGGCGATCATGAACTCGTAGAGGAATTGATGGAAGCACCAATCCCGCTACGCGAATCACGGTCTTCAGTGCCGCATCTGAGTAAAGCGGTCACAGTGATCCCCGATCTGACAAATCATCACTTGAGCAGCAGGCTATGGAGGTTCATCAGGCATAGCGCTACCGGTCATGACTTGATCTTCCCACTCCTCAACGTCTCTCAGCACCGGCACGTTGCGCCAGAATTCGCGACAACAACGTTCGGCGTAAGCGATCCGGTCGGGGTAGGGGTTACTGAGACGATCCCAGAGATAGCCAAACTCGCCGACAAGCGAGACGGTGGTCACGGCGAGCCTCAACAAGCCATCATACGTGGCAGGGTCCACGTCCACTCCAGCCTTTGCGAGTTTCTTGCGATCATCGCTTTCGATGACTCGATGAGCAAAATATTCCGTGCGCAGAAGTCGGATATGATGGTGTTCCGGTGAGGCTTCCGCCACACTGTATTCTTCCAGAAGATTCGCATAGCGGCCGACAAGAGTGGCCTCGTCAAACTCGATCCCAAGGGTCGCCAGCTGCTCACTGCGTCGTGTGTTAAGGTCATCAAGCGCAGGGAACTCTTCAAATGCCCGGCGAAGTGATACGGAGTCCCGTGCCTTGTCCCAGGCTCTCGCGCAATACAGAATCACGGCAGCCTTGACGGCACTTCGTGCGACCAATCCGGCATATCCGGAGCAAGACCCGTTGAGACGATCCGCGATCATCTCATTCTGGTCAATCGCCACCTTCATGAAGCCAATATGCCAAGCTGCCTCATCCGCCTCGTTGCGGAGTTCCGTGATCAGCGCATCAAACTCAACTTCATTCACTCTTTGCTTCCCTTGCCTCGGGTACATAATCTGCATATGAGGAGAGGCCTTATGCCCGCCGCAGCCTTTTATCCAGCCCAATAGAGCGTGCTGTTGAAGCGGGCATGTTCTCTATAGCAGCCGCTAGGGCACGTTGGTCCCCCAATATGATGACTTGCTCCGTGCCTCTCGTGATGGCGGTGTAGATCAGGGTCCGGTCCAGCAGACGGGATCTGAAGACCGGAATGATGACGCGCCTCCATTGAGAGCCTTGGGCCTTATGGACCGAGATGGCATAGGCGAGGTCCAGGTTGTCCGCGTCGGCTGCATCGAGTTCGAACGGCTTGCCGTCCAGCGTCACGTGCGCGATGCCGTCCATCACTGACTGAACGCGGCCCATCGACCCGTTCATGAGCTCCCGGTCCCAGTCGTTCCGGGTCCAGATGATCGGATCGCCGTCGGCAATGTCGCTGCGACCGGGTAAGAGGGCGTCCTCGGTGGCCTGTATCGACCCAGCGGAATCTGCACAGGTTAAGCCGCCAAGGCGAATGCCTCGGCGGGGGTTTTCATGTCCAGCTCCTGATGCGGGCGGCGATGGTTGTAGAAAGCGATCCAGTCGCCGATGGCGCGTGCCGCGTGCTGGAGGCTGTCGAAGCGCTGGCGGTGAACGCACTGCTCCTTCAGGGTCCGGATCACGCGCTCGACCATGCCGTTCTGCTGCGGGCAATGCGGGGTGATGAACTCCTGCTTCAGGCCGTAGCTGCGGACGAGGGCCGTGTATTTGCGACTGGTGAAGAGTGAGCCATGGTGCCGCCACTGGTCCGAGGCCCATGGCGAACGCCGTTGTCGGACCTCAGCAGGAACTCCTTCGTCACCCGGCCGAGTGTGCCGAACCGGTTGATCAGCGCGTGTTCCAACGCGCTCGCGGCCGTGGAGGCCTTGCCCGAGCGCGACAGGTGCCAGCCCAGAAGCTCGCGGGTATGGCAGTCGATCACCAGGGCGAGCGTGGCCCAGCCGTCGCGCCCGGCCCAGACCCGGCAGAGATCCGTGGACCAGCGCTCGTTGGGGGCCTGGGCCACCGAGGGCACCGCTTCTATCCTGGGTCGCATTCCGATCGGGCGCTTGCGGACCTGCCAGCCCTTGATCTGGAAGACCCGCTGCACCGTGTTCTTGTTGAAAGCCCAGAAGCCAGGCGACCGTGCGGTAGCCGAAGGACGGCTCCTGCTCGATCATGGCCTTGATCGGCTCGGCAAATCGTGGATCAACCTTCGGCGCAGCTTTCGTCGGCTTGTAGTACACGGTCCGCCGCGGCACGCCGAACCACGCACACAGCTTGGTCAGCGGCACCGTGATCCCATCGGCCAGAAGGCCCTGCTGGATGCTCTGGATCATTTCCTCGCCATGGGCCTCGGACCAGTGGCGGCTCCATGGCTCGATCCGCCGCATCCAGCAGGGCCTGGAGCTTTTTTCTCGCCCGCAGCTCCAGCATCGCCTCGCCATAGGCTTCCTGAAGGTCCTTCAGCTGCTTCTCGTACTGCTCGCGGATGTCGAGCGGGTTGGCGCGGAGCGCCATCTCCAGGGCTTACGCGGCCGCACTGCGGCCACGGTCCCCTTCGATATCCATCCCCCGCTTGGCATCCTCGACCCAACCCTCGATCTCGGAAGGCGAGAGATCATAGGACCGGCTGGCCTCGGCCACCGTCCTTGTTCGGGCTTACGCGGCGCCACTGGCGCCACGGTCCCTCACAAGTGCCTTGGATGATCTCCACCACGAGCGCCGTCTTGCGCTTCGCCGTCCAGCGTTTGATCGGGTCGTCCATCGTCACACTCATCGCTACCTTACTCCTTGTAGCATGAGCAGATTTTCACTGGGTCGATACATACGAAGCTGTGCGAGGTGAGCGACGTTGCCGCGCGCGCACCAGTGAGCGACATCCTCCGCGTCGATCTCTTCGACCTGCCCATCGCGACGTTGGTGTGCAAACAGAACAAGATTTCTGAACTGGCGGAAGGCTGCTCCAGAAGTGTTCAGGTTTCTGGTCGCCACCATGGTGCGCATTGATCGCTTCAAAGAAGCAATCAATGCGCCTGACGCGCTTTCCCGCAACATGGTAAAGTCGATATTGACCGCGCCGGAGAGCGTGCGGAACGACCAGGAATCCTGCTCGGGATCAAACGGCGTACCATCAGACGCGAATGCTTGCCGATATTCAGACCCAACTACATGTGTCGAACTCGTGGGGGATTTCACGAACGACTCTCCTGAACCCGGACTCCTGTCTTGAAAGCGGCTTCCGTCAAGTAGATCACCTCGGTATTCGGCGGCCATCGTGCTGAGGTAGGACCAACCACCAAGGAAATTGGCGAAGCGCGCGAAGTCCGCAGCGCTAATCCCGGCCGCAATTGCCCAGTCGGCCAGGCTCTGAATCCAGCCATGTCGAAGGTGGTGCGGCGTGAGGCCTTCGATGCCGAGATGCTTTCCGAGCTCGTGGACCACCCGGCCAACGGTACGATCGGGGATCGGCGTCCCATGCGTATGGTTGTCATGGCTCAGGAAGATGAAGGGCGAGCCGCGCTTCTCGGCCGCGTCGCTTCCCGGACCAAACATGTAGTCCTCCAGGGCCTGCGCGACAGTGGGTCCGAAAGGTACAATCCGGTCGAGAGTCTTTGCATTCGGCTCACGGTTTCTCGGATCTTCCGGATCGTCATGCCGTCGCTCCACCCGGATCTCGCAGGTCGCAAGTTTAACGTCCTCCGGCTTCAATTGCCGTGCTTCACCTTGACGGACGCCGGATGCCACCAGCAGGCAGACGAGAGCCCAGTTGCGCCGCGCCATCGCTTCCGTCTTCCAGACGTCGTAGGGATTACCCGTGGCCACAAAGGCCGCCACCCTGGCCACATCGGCAGCCTTGACGATACTTCGGATCCGCGAGGACTGGATCCTTGGCCGGTGAACCGCTATGCGAGCGGCCATGTCCTTGCGCGCGCTGATCCGCTCGGCAAGTTCCAGCGAACGCTTTGGAAGATGCGCCTCGGACATGCGCCCGACGAAACAAAAATATCGGGCGGCGGTCGACAGGCGACGGTACTTCAGGGCGTTACTGACGATGTCGGCCTTCGACATGGCAACCCACCGCCGGATCTCCGTCACCGCTGGCAATGTGATCCGTCGCAGAGTCTCGGTCTTCAGCCCGCAGGCTTCCGCCAGTGTCTCGATCTCGACCAGATCGAAATAGGCGCCGGCCTCGCGCATTCAGGTCGATGCGCTCCCGAAGTGCCCAGAGCCCGAGGCGAACCAGATCTGTGGCTTCCGCACTCATGGTCTCTGACCAATGGCCATGAGAACGCCGCGAGAGCGCCAGCGCCGTCGAGTAGTACGCCGGCGCGCCGGATTCGTCGACGACGGTGACGAAGCGTTCGCCGTATGCGAGGATGTAGCGCCTCACGCGATGAAAATACCGGTCTGTGGCAGGGGAAACAATAAGTCATTCTGCGCACCTCAGAACGGAAGAAGAACACACTCGGCAAGCTCCTGCAAATACGTCATAAAGGGCACAAAACTACCGCTTTGTGTGGCGATGTTCGGATAATCCGTATTATGTTATCGTGTAGATGAGACTTAAGACCGCCTTGAAGCCTGCGACCCGCATCGGATATTCCGACCTCAACCCCAAGGAGCGCAGCCATGACCTTTGACCGCCGCATCAAGATCGCCCCGTCGATCCTCTCCGCCGACTTCGCCAATTTCGGCGCCGAATGCCGCGCCATCGAGGCTCAGGGCTGCGACTGGGTGCATGTCGACGTGATGGACGGCCATTTCGTGCCGAACCTCACCTTCGGCCCGGCGATGTGCGCGGCGATCCGGCCGCATATCAAGGGCGTGATGGACGTCCATCTCATGATCGCGCCGGTCGATCCCTACATCGACGCCTTCGCCTCCGCCGGGGCCGATGTCATCACGGCGCATCTGGAGGCCGGTCCGCACATCCACCGGACGCTGCAGGCGATCCGCGGCACGGGCCGCAAGGCCGGCCTCGCATTGAACCCCGGCACGGGGCTTGACGCGGTGGCGCATCTGCTCGACCTGCTCGACCTCGTCTGCATCATGACCGTCAACCCCGGCTTCGGCGGGCAGAAATTCATCGAGAGCCAGGTGGCCAAGGTGCGCGACCTGCGCGCGATGATCGGTGACCGGCCGATCCATATCGAGATCGACGGCGGCGTGACGCCGGAGACCGCACCTCTGGTCGCGGCGGCGGGTGCCGACGTGCTTGTTGCGGGCTCGGCCGTATTCAAGGGCGGCTCGGTGGACAATCCCGCGCCCTATGGCGCAAACATCCGCGCGATCCGCGCCGCGGCCGAAGGCGCGCTGGGCCAGCAGTTCGCCGCGAAGTGATCCCCAAGCGACCGGAACCCGTTGCGCTTCAACGTGTTCCGGTCGTTTCTTCCGGCGGCGTCACACCACCGCCCGCTCGCGGAACGGCCGCTCGGCAAGGATGCGTGCCACGCCGAGATCCGACAGGTCCAGGCTCTGCCAGCCGCCGGTGAGGACATGCTCGGCGATGCCGCGACCCACGGCCGGCGCCTGCTGCAGCCCGTGGCCCGAGAATCCGTTCATCAGGAAAAGGTTCGGCAGCCGGGGGTCCGGGCCCAGAATCGCGTTCTGGTCCAGGGTGTTGTAGGCGTAATGTCCCACCCAGTGGCGGACCACCTTGACCGCGTCGAAGCCGGGGGCTCGGGCGTAGAGCTGCTCCCAGATCACCTCCTCGAACAGGTGAAGATCGGGCTCGAAGTCATCGGGATCGCAGGGGCCGTCAAGATCGGGAACAGTCGCGGTGATCCACTGTCCGCCGCGCTCGGGGCGCAGGTAGAAGCCGCGGTCCACCAGCAGCGGGGCCTCGGGATGCCGGGCGTTCGGCGCATCGATCACGAAGACCGTGCGCTTGCGCGGCTCGACCGGCAGCGGAAGGCCGGCCATCGCCATGACTTCGGCCGCGCGCGTTCCGGCGGCGTTGATCGCCGCGGCGCAGGCAATCCACTCGCCCGAGGCGAGCCGGACAGCCGTCACCCGATCTGCCCCGATGTCGAGACCGGTGACGGTGTCGCGGATGAACTCGGCTCCCTGTGCCTTCGCCGCGGCGCGCAAGCCGTTGAGAAGGCCCATGTTGTCGAACCACCCCTCGTCACGCGGACCGAAGGAGCCCGCCACGAGGTCGGACGTCTCGAGCCAAGGAAAGCGGCGCTTCAGCGCCTCGGGTGACAGGATCTCGGTCGCGGCGCCCAGCGCGCGCTGCATGGCCGCGACCTCGGCCAGGACGGCAGCGCCTTCCTCGGTGCCGGTCAGGAAGAGATAGCCGTTCTCGGTCAGGCCGAGCGAGCCGATGCCGACATCGATCCCCAGGCTGTTGCGGAAGTCGCGGATGAACTCCACCCCGAAGCGCGAGATCGCCACGTTCACCGCGGTGGTGAACTGCATCCGGATCGAGGCGACCGAGAGCGCCGTGGAGGCCCGCGCGAAGGTCGTGTCGCGCTCGACCACCACCACGCGGAAACCCGGCTGCATCCGGGTCAGCCAGAAGGCCGCCGAGGCCCCCATGACCGCGCCGCCGATCACCACCACATCCGCCGTCCGTCCGCTCATGCCCTGCCCCGCTGCCGATTTTCGGCGAGGCTAGTGCAGGCGCCCGACGATGAACAGGCCCGGCCGGAAGCGGCAATCATGAAGGCGGCCCCTGCCCCACGCGCGGGCTACGGACGCCGGAGCCGAAGGCGGCGAACCAGAAACCCGCGGCGCCAAATGAAAACGGCGCGACCCGATGGGTCGCGCCGTCCGGGGCAATGTTGCGGACGTCAGCCGGCGAGGGTCTTCGCCACTTCGGCGGCGAAATCCTCTTTCTCTTTCTCGATGCCTTCGCCCACCGCCATGCGGACGAAGCCGGTGATCTCGACACCGGCCTGCTTCGCGGCTTCCGCCACGGTCAGGTCCGGGTTGATCACGAACTTCTGGCCGAGCAGCGTGTTCTCTTCGAGGAACTTCTTCATCCGGCCGGGGATGATGTTGTTCTCGATCACCTGCGCGGGCTTCGGCTTGGCCGAGGCGGCGTTCTCTTCCAGCGCCTTCTGGGTCTGCACGCTGCGCTCACGCTCGACCACGGCCGGGTCCAGGTCCGCTTCCGACAGCGCCATCGGCGAGGTCGCGGCGATGTGCATGGCGATCTGCTTGGCGATGCCGTTGTCGGTGCCCTTCACGGCCACCAGCACGCCGATCTTGCCCAGACCGTCGGCGGCGGCGTTGTGGACATAGGCCGCGACCGAATCGCCCGAGACCTTGGCCATCCGGCGCAGCGTCATGTTCTCGCCGACGACGGCGATGGTTTCCTGCAGCGTCATCTCGACGGTCTTGCCGTTCAGCGACGCGGCCTTCAGCGCGTCGATGTCGTCAGTCGCCAGAGCCGCCTTGGTGAAGCCCGCCACCATCGACTGGAAGTCGGCGTTCTTGGCCACGAAGTCGGTTTCCGAGTTCACCTCGACCGCGACGCCGGTGCCGCCCGAGACGGCGACGCCCACGAGGCCCTCGGCCGCGGTGCGGCCGGCCTTCTTCGCCGCCTTCGCGAGGCCCTTGGTGCGCAGCCAGTCGACCGCGGCTTCCATGTCGCCGTCCGTTTCGGTCAGCGCCTTCTTGGCGTCCATCATGCCTGCGCCGGTGGATTCGCGCAGTTCCTTCACCATCTGGGCGGTGATTGCCATTGCGGCTCTCCTCACTGAATTGCCAAAGCCCGGGCGGGGGAGTTACCCCCGTCCGGTAACGGGATTGCGACGGCCGCCGATCAGGCGCCGAGCGACTCTTCCTCGGGCGCCACGTCGAGCGCGCCGAGGTCGATGCCGGCGGCACCCATCTGGGCGCTCATCCCGTCAAGGGCGGCGCGCGAGACGAGGTCGCAATAGAGCGCGATCGCGCGGGCGGCGTCGTCGTTGCCCGGGATCACGTAGTCCACGCCCTTCGGCGAGTTGTTGGTGTCGACCACGGCCACGACCGGGATGCCCAGCTTCTGGGCTTCGAGGATCGCGAGGTCTTCCTTGCCCACGTCGATGATGAAGATCAGGTCCGGGGTGCCGCCCATCTCGCGGATGCCGCCCAGCGAGGCCTGCAGCTTCTGCTGCTCGCGCTCCATGTTCAGCCGCTCTTTCTTGGTCAGGCCTTCCGCGCCGTGGGCGAGCAGCTCGTCCAGGTTCTTCAGGCGCTGGATCGACTGCGAGACGGTCTTCCAGTTGGTGAGCGTGCCGCCCAGCCAGCGGTGGTTCATGTAGTGCTGCGCGCATTTCTCGGCGGCTTCGGCTATCGGCTTCTGGGCCTGACGCTTGGTGCCGACGAAGAGGATGCGGCCGCCCTTCGCCACGGTGTCGCGCACGACCTTGAGCGCCTGGTCGAGCATCGGCACGGTCTGGGTCAGGTCGACGATGTGGATGCCGTTGCGTTCGCCGTAGATGAACTCTGCCATCTTCGGGTTCCAGCGGGCGGTCTGGTGGCCGTAGTGAACGCCAGCTTCAAGCAGCTGACGCATGGAAAACTCGGGGAGCGCCATGTCCATGTCCTTTCCGGTTTGCGCCTCGGCGGAACCGTGTAAGGGCTTGCGCCCCAACCGGCGGACCTGCGGGGATGTCTCCCCCGCAAGGCCCAGGTTCCGCCTGTGAAGTGCGCCGCCTTTATCCCCCTTGCGGTGCGATTGCAAGCCCCGCGCGGCGCGGGACCGCAATGCGACGCTGGCGTCTGTCGGCGCGGCTTGCCGAAAGGCCCGGGACCGGGCATCAAGCCGTCATGAGCCTGCCCGACATCCTCTGCATCGGCGCCGTGCACTGGGACGTGATCGGCCGAGCGGCCCGGGCGCTTCCGGTAGGCGCCGACGTGCCGGGCGAGATCGGCCGCCGGCCAGGGGGCGTCGCGCTCAACATCGCGCGGGCGCTGGCGCGGCAGGGTTGCGCCGTCGGCCTTCTGTCCTCGGTCGGCACGGACGCCGAGGGCACGGAGCTGGTGGCGGCCTGCGAGGCGCTCGGCCTCGACACGCGCTTCCTGCATCGCGGGGCGATGACCGACATCTATCTGGCGCTGGAGTCGCAGGGCGTGCTGGTCGGCGCCGTGGCGGATGGCCGGGCGCTGGAGGCCGCGGGCCGCGCGATCCTCGATCCGCTGGCCGATGGCAGGCTCGGCCGGGACGGGGCGCCCTGGGCCAGCACGGCGGTCATCGACGCCAACCTTGCCCCCGATGCGATTGATGCGCTGGCCGACCTGCCGCTGCTGTCGCGGGCGCGGCTGCGGCTGGTCCCGGCGAGTCCCGCCAAGGCGGCGCGCCTCGTGCCGCTGATGCGGCACCCGCAGGCGGTGCTGCACCTGAACCGCGCCGAGGCCGAGGCGATCTGCGGATCGCGTCTTGCGACGGCGCGCGCCGCGGCCGAGGCGCTGCTTGCCCTGGGCTGCGCCCGCGTCGTGGTGACCGACGGGCCCTGCCCCGCAGCCGATGGCTGCCGCGAGGCGGGCGTGCTGGAAGCCCTGCCGCCCGCCGTCCCGCTGCGCCGGATCACCGGTGCCGGCGACGCCTTCCTTGCCGCCCACCTCGCCGCCGAATGGCAGGGGGTCCCGCGCCCGATTGCCCTTCAGGCCGCGCTTGCCGCCGCGGCCACCCATGTTTCAGGAGACGACAGCCCATGACCGCACCGCTTGCCCTGCATCCCGAGGTCCAGGAGGCGATCGCCGCGCGCCGGCCCGTCGTCGCGCTGGAATCGACCATCATCACCCACGGCATGCCCTACCCCGAGAACGTCCGCACCGCCCGCGCGGTCGAGGCCGAGGTGCGCCGGGCCGGGGCTATTCCCGCGACCATCGCCGTGATGGACGGGCGCATCCGCGTGGGTCTCGAGGAAGCCGGGATCGAGCGTCTCGCCCGCGCCGAGCATGTGATGAAGCTGTCGCGCGCCGATCTGGCGGTATGCCTTGCCACCGGCGCGCTCGGCTCGACCACGGTTGCCGCCACGATGATCGCCGCGCGGCTCGCGGGCATCGAGGTCTTCGCCACCGGGGGGATCGGCGGCGTGCACCGCGGGGCGGACCAGAGCTTCGACATCTCGGCCGATCTTCAGGAACTGGCGCAGACGCGGGTCACCGTGGTCTCTGCGGGCGCCAAGGCCATCCTCGACCTGCCGAAGACGCTCGAGGTGCTGGAGACGCTGGGCGTGCCGGTGATCGCGGTGGGCCAGGACGAGCTGCCGGCCTTCTGGTCGCGCCGGTCGGGGCTGAGGGCCCCGCTGCGGCTCGACGCGCCGGAAGAGATCGCCGCCGCCCACCTGATGCGCGCGCGGCTTGGCCTGCCGGGCGGGCAGCTCGTGGCCAACCCGATCCCCGCCGAGGCCGAGATCCCGCTGGAGGAGATCGAAGCAGTGGTCGCCCGCTCCATCGCCACAGCCGAGGCGCAGGGCGTGGCCGCCAAGGCCGTCACGCCCTTCCTGCTCGACCTGATCTTCGACCTGACGGAAGGCCGCTCGCTGACCGCCAACACCGCGCTGGTGCTTGCGAACGCCCGCCTCGCCGCGGCGATCGCGAAAGCCATCGTGGCAGGCTGAGGCGGCGCGGCCCGTCGCGCACAGGCGGCGGCCCTTGCCCTGCGCAGGGAAGGGCCGCCGCCTGCGGTCAAAGAGCCGTCCAGCCCCCGTCGACCGAGATCGTGGTGCCGGTGATCTGCTCGGCCGCGTCCGAGCAGAGGAACACCACCGTGCCGCCGATCTGGCCCGTGGTCGCGAACTGCCGCGAAGGCTGACGCTCCAGCATGACCTCGCGGATCACGGTCTCGCGGTCCATGCCGTGGGTCTTCATCTGGTCGGGGATCTGCGCCTCGACCAGCGGGGTCAGCACATAGCCCGGGCAGATCGCGTTGCAGGTGATGCCCTTGCCGGCGGTTTCCAGCGCGGTGACCTTGGTGAAGCCCACGACGCCATGCTTGGCCGCGACATAGGCCGACTTGTAGGGGCTGGCGGTCAGGCCGTGCGCAGAGGCGATGTTGACGATCCGGCCCCAGCCCTTCGCCCGCATCCCCGGCAGCGCCGCGGCCGTGGTGTGGAAGGCCGAGGTCAGGTTGATCGCGATGATCGCGTTCCACTTCTCGACCGGAAAATCCTCGATCGGCGAGACGTGCTGGATGCCCGCGTTGTTCACCAGGATGTCGCAGCCGCCCGCCTTCTCGACCAGTGCGCGGCAGTCCTCGGCCTTCGACATGTCGGCGGCGATGTAGCGGACGGTCACCCCGAAGTCGCGGCCGATCCGCTCGGCCAGCGCGTGATCCTCGTCCCGGTCGGTGAAGGAGTTGATCACCACATCCGCCCCGGCGCGCGCCAGCTCCTCCGCGCAGCCCAGCCCGATTCCCGAGTTCGAGCCGGTGACGATCGCCGTCCTGCCCTTCAGCACCATGTCTTGCCTCCCGTCATTTCCACTGGCCACAGGACTATCCGGGCCGGTGCCGCAAGGCGAGACGGCATCGCGCGCATGAAGCCCCTGTCATTCGCGAAGCGCGAAAAAAAAACGCCGGCGCGAAGCCGGCGTTAAGTCGTTGAGGCAGGTTTCATACAGGCAAGAAACCTATCGAGCAGTAAGTCACTTATACGACCTTCTCCGCCGCTGTCCAAGGTAAAAGTTTGAAAAGGTTACCAAGCGGGTTTAGTTCTGGCCCGCGATGGACCGGCTGCCGAGGAGTTGTTGCCCGAATGATACATCGAATCCGGCCGCTTCTGCGCCTGCTCCTCATCCCTGCAAGCCTTGCCGTCATGGCCGGCCCGGCCACGGCCGCGCCGCAGCACGGCATAGCTATGTATGGCGAACCGAAGCTTCCACCGGATTTTGTGTCTCTGCCATACGTCAATCCGGATGCACCCAAAGGCGGGCGGATCGTGCTGGGCGAGACCGGCGGCTTCGATTCGCTCAACCCCTATATCGTGAAGGGCCGGGCGGCGGCCTCGCTGGGACCGATGACGGTCGAATCCCTGATGGGGCGCTCGATCGACGAGCCCTTCACCCTCTACGGCCTGCTTGCCGAATCGGTCGAGACCGACGCGGGGCGCACATGGGTCGAGTTCACGCTGCGCGAGGGCGCCCGATTCTCGGACGGCTCGCCCGTCACGGTCGCGGACGTGCTGTGGTCCTTCGAGACGCTCGGCACCAGGGGCATGCCGCGCTACTGGGTGGCGTGGAAGAAGATCGCGAAGGCCGAGCAGACCGGGCCGCGCTCCGTCCGCTTCACCTTCAACACCGAGGACCGCGAACTGCCCCTCGTGCTGGGCCTGCGGCCGATCCTGAAGAAGGCGCAGTGGGAGGGGCGCGATTTCGCGGCCTCCGGCTTCGAGGCGCCGATCGGCTCGGGTCCCTATGTGGTCGAAAGCTTCGAGCCGGGCCGGGTGATCCGCTACCGCCGCAATCCCGACTGGTGGGGCAAGGATCTGCCCTTCAACCGCGGCCAGCACAATTTCGACGAGGTGGTGATCGAATACTTCGGCGACGGCGGAGTGGCGTTCGAGGCGTTCAAGTCCGGCACGCTCACCAGCTTCCGCGAGGCCAATCCGGCGAAATGGGCGGTGAACTACGACTTCCCCGCCGTGCGCTCGGGCGAGATCGTCCGGTCCGAGATCCCGCATGGCCGCCCCTCGGGGATGGAGGGGCTGGTGATGAACATCCGCCGGCCGATCTTCGCCGACTGGCGCGTGCGCGAGGCGATGATCCGCGCCTTCAACTTCGAGCTGGTCAACACCACTCTGACCGGCGGGGCCGAGCCGCGGATCCGCTCCTATTTCTCGAACTCCGACCTCGGGATGGAGCCGGGCAAGCCGGCCGAGGGGCGCGAGCGCGCCCTGCTCGCCCCCTTCGCGGCAGAGCTTCTGCCCGGCACGCTGGAAGGCTATGCCCTGCCCGTCTCCGACGGCTCCGAGTCCAACCGCAAGGGGCTGCGGGCGGCGGCGAAGCTGCTCGCCGAGGCAGGGTGGCAGGTCGAGGACGGCGTGCTGAAGGACGGCAAGGGCCAGCCCTTCGCCTTCGAGATCCTGTTGCAGCAGGGCTCGGACACCATGCTCTCGGCCGCCAACATCTACCGGCAGGCGCTGGCGCGGCTGGGGATCTCGGTGCGGATCACCACGGTGGATCCGGCGCAGTTCAAGCAGCGGGTGGACGGGCAGGACTTCGACATGACCCATTTCATCCGCTCGCTCACCCTGTCGCCGGGGAACGAGCAGCTGCTCTACTGGTCGGCCGAGGGCAAGGACGTGCCGGGCTCGCGCAACCTGATGGGGATGGACAGTCCGGCGGCCGAAGCGATGATCCGGCACATGCTCGCGACCTCGGACCCGGAGGAGTTCCGGGCCTCGGTGCGGGCGCTGGACCGCATCCTTACGGCGGGTCGCTATGTTGTTCCGATCTGGTATTCCGACGTCTCGCGGCTGGCGCATGACAGGCACCTGCGCTATCCGGCGAAACTGCCCATCTATGGCGACTGGCCGGGCTTCCTGCCGGACGTCTGGTGGCACGAGGACTGAGAGCGAGCAGAGAAGATGAAGAAGCTGATGGTTCTGGCGGCCCTCGCGGCCGCCCTTCAGGGCTGCAACACGGTGGCCGGCGTGGGTCAGGACATCACCGGCGGCGCGAACCGCGTCGGGAACTGGGTGCTCGGGCCGGGATACTGAGCGCGACGGCCGGATTTTCCCGATCCGGCTGAACGGGCGGCCGCGCGGCCGCCGCAAGCTGGAGACAGCAAACGCCGCGACCCGACAAGAGCGGCGCGGGGCGAGCGCCCGACCGGTCCGGCGACACCGGACCGGCCACGTCGTCCGGTCCCGCTACTGCGCCACGAAGATCCGGGGCGGCGGCGATTTCTCCAGCCGGGCCACCCGTTCCTCCAGCGCCCCGAACTCGGCCTCGCGGGCGGCCAGACGGGCCGCCAGCTCCTCGGCCGACGGCTCCTCGGGCTCGGCATCCCGCGCGGTGGCGATGCCGCTGAAGATCCGCGCCAGAAGCCGCGAGAGGTCGTCCATGATCAGGAAGAACGACGGCACCACGACGAGGCTCAGGACCGTCGAGACGATGATCCCCCCGATCACCGCCGTCGCCATCGGCGCGCGGAACGGCCCGCCCTCGCCCACCCCCAGCGCCGAGGGCAGCATCCCCGCAGACATGGCGATCGAGGTCATGACGATCGGCCGCGCGCGCTTGTGACCGGCTTCCATGATCGCGGTGAAGCGGTCCATCCCGCGCGCCCGCATCTCGACCGCGAAATCCACCAGCAGGATCGCGTTCTTCGTGACGATCCCCATCAGCATCAGGATGCCGATCAGCACCGGCATCGACAGCGCCGATCCGGTCAGGATCAGCGCCGCCGCTACCCCGCCAATGGCCAAGGGCAGCGAGAACAGGATGGTGAAGGGCTGCAGCACCGAGCGGAACAGCAGGATCAGCACCGTCAGCACCAGCATCAGGCCCAGGATCATCGCACGGCCGAAGCTTTGCAGCAGCTCCTGCTGGATCTCGGCATCGCCCGCCTCGGCGATGCGGACTGTGGGCGGAAGCTCCACGCTCTCGGTGATCTCCTTGAAGCGGGCCGAGGCGGTCCCCAGCGCCACACCCACCGGCAGGTTCGCCCCGATGGTCGCACGGCGTTCGCGGTTCAGCCGGTCCACCACGCTGGGGCCTTCCGCGATGCGGATATCGGCCACCGCCGACAGCGGCACCTGAGCGCCCGAAGCGGTCGTGACCTTGAGCGAGGCAAGCCGGGCAAGATCGCCACGCGCCGTGGGCGCGATCTGCACCCGGACCGGGATCAGCCGGTCATCAATGGAGAGCTTGGCAAGGCTCGCGTCGATATCGCCGATGGTGGCCACGCGGACGATCTCGGCGATCTGGCGCGTCGTGACGCCAAGCCGCGCCGCTTCCTTCTCGCGCGGCGTGATCTGAAGCTCGGGCCGCGGCAGCGCGCCTTCCGAGGCCACATCGTCCAGCAGCGGATCGCCCCGCATCGCCGCCTCGAGCCGCGCCACGGCAAGGTTCAGGTCGGCCTCGCTCGAGGACAGGATCGAGAACGACAGGTCGCGCTCGCCGCGGTCGTTCAGCTTGAAGGCGCGCAGGTCGGGCACCGCGGAAAGAAGGCGGAAGATCTCGGCCTCGATCTCGTTCTGCGGCCGGACGCGGCCCTTCGGCTCCAGCCCCGGAAGGAACGGCCCGATCCCGGGCAGGCGCTGCATCAGGCTCGAGATGCGGTAGCTGAGGCGATGGTCGAGCTTGTCGAGCAGGATCGTCACACTCGCGCGGCGGATGTCGCGCTCGCCGGTGGGCGAGGCGCCGCCGAGCACGAAGACGTCCTTGACCCCATTCACGTCCCGGATCAGCGCCGCCATCTTGCGGGTCGCGGCATCGGTGTCGTCGAGCGACGAGCCGGGCGCGAGTTCCACGCTCAGCGGGATGCGGCTCACGTCCTCGGGCGGGATGAAGCTGCCGGGGATGCGGAGCATGAAGAACATCGAGATCGCCAGAACGCCGATGGCCGCCAGCAGTGTCAGGTAGCGCATCTTCAGCGTGCGCCGCACGAGGCCGAGGTAGCTGCGCATGATGAAGCCATCCTCTTGCGGGTGCTCGTCGGCATCCTTGGGCCGCATGAGATAGGCCGACATCATCGGCGTGATGAGCCGTGCGACCAGCAGCGAGAAGAGCACCGAGATGGCGACGGTCAGGCCGAACTGCTCGAAATACTGCCCCGGGATGCCCGGCATGAACGAGACCGGCACAAAGACCGCCACGATGGTGAGCGAGGTCGCGATCACCGCCATGCCGATCTCGTCCGCTGCATCGATGGCGGCGCGGTAGGGCGTCTTGCCCATTCGGATGTGGCGGGCGATGTTCTCGATCTCGACGATGGCGTCGTCCACGAGGATGCCGGTGGCGAGCGTGATGGCGAGGAAGCTGACAAGGTTCAGCGAGAAGCCCAGCAGGTCCATGATCCAGAACGTAGGCACCGCCGAGAGCGGCAGCGCCACCGCCGCGATGAAGGTCGCACGCCAGTTCTTCAGGAACGCGAGCACCACCAGCGTCGCCAGCAGCGCGCCTTCCAGCAGGGTATGAAGCGCCGCCTCGTAGTTGCCGTAGGTGTAGAACACCGTGTCATCGACCAGTTCCGCCCGCACCTCCGGGTGCTTGGCTGCAAGGTCGGCGAGGACGGCGTTCACGGTTTCCGCCACCGAAACCTCGCTCGCCCCCTTGGCGCGGAACACGGCGAAGGTCACCACCGGCTCGTCGTTGTGGCGCGAGAACGAGCGCAGTTCCTCGTAGGTGTCCACGACCTCGCCCAGATCCGCCAGCCGGACATGCCGGCCCGACGGCAGCGCGATGGTGGTCTGGGCCAGGCGCTCCACGGTCGAGGCGTCGCCCAGCGTGCGGATCGCCTGCTCGCCCTGCCCCAGCTGCGACCGGCCCGAGCCGAGGTTTGCGTTCGTGGCGCGCACCTGCACGTTCACCTGCGGCGCGGTGATGCCATAGCTTGCAAGCTTCACCGGATCGAGTTCCACCCGGATCTCGCGCTCGGCGCCGCCGTAGCGGTCGACGCGGCCGATGCCGGGCTTGCCCTGCAAGGCGCGGGTCACGGTGTCGTCGACGAACCACGACAGCTCCTCGATCGTCATGTCGGGCGAGGAGACCGCGAAATTCATGATCGCCTGCCCCTCGACGTCGATGCGGCTGACGATCGGCGCCTCGATGTCGCCCGGCAGGTCGCCGCGGATCTGGTCGATGGCGTCCTTGGTGTCCTGCACCGCCTTGTCGGTCGGCACCTCCATGCGGAACTCGACCGCGGTGGTGGAGCGGCCGTCCACCACGGTCGAGGTGATGTTCTTCACCCCGGTGATGCCGGCAACGGCATCCTCGATCTCCTTGGTGACCTGGGTCTCCATCTCGGCCGGCGCGGCGCCGGACTGGTTGACCACCACCGCCACCAGCGGCACGTCGATGTTCGGGAAGCGGGTGATCGGCAGCGAGTTGAAGGACTGCCAGCCCAGCACCACGAGCAGCACGAAGCCGAGGATCGGGGCGACGGGGTTGCGGATCGACCAGGCGGAGAAGTTCATCGCTGGCCCCTCAGTTCACGGGCTCGGCCGGGACCGGATTGATCCGGTCGCCGGGACGGACGAAGGCCGCGGCCTTGGTCACCACCAGATCGCCGGGCGCGAGGCCCTCGACGATCTCGACCATGCCATCGTCGCGGATGCCGGTCAGGACGCGGCGGCGCTCGACCTTGCCCTCGGACACCCGCATCACCGTCGATCCCTCGGGGCCGGAACCCACCGCGGTGATCGGCACCGCCAGCGTCCTGCGCTCGGCGATCAGGATCTCGGCCTCGGCGAACATGCCCGAGCGGACGCGCTCCATCCGCTCGATGGCGATGCGGGCGCGGCCAAGGCGGGTCTCGGTGTCGATCGCGGGCTCGACCAGCCGGACGGAGCCGATCAGCGGCTCGTCCGCCCCCAGCGTGCGGATCAGCACCGTCTGGCCCGGCTTCAGGCGGATCAGATCCTGCTCGGGCACATCGGCGAACAGTTCCAGCGCCGCGTCGCGCAGCAGCGTGAACATCGGCTCGCCCTGCGCCGCGGCGATGGCGCCGATCTTGGCATTGCGCTCGACGATCTCGCCCGCGACCGGCGCCACCACATTGGTCCGCTCGCGCTGAAGCTCGATGTTGGCCAGTTGCGCCTCAGCCAGCAGCACCTGCGCGCGGGCGGCCGCCAGCGTCTGGCGCGCCACCATCACCCGGGCATTGGCCGAGATCGCGCCCGCCTGCGCCGTATCGGCCGCCGCCTGCGAGGCCGCGCCCTGCTGGCGCAGCTGCGCCGTGCGCTGGCTGACGCGCTGCGCCTCGTCCGAGGACGCCTGCGCCTCCAGCACCTGCGCCTCGGCCTGCGCAATGGTGGCCCTGGCCGAGGCGAGCGCCGCGGTGAACTGGCTTTTCTGCAGTTCGAGGGTGGAGAGCGACAGCCGCGCCAGCACCTCGCCCTCGGCCACGTAATCGCCGACCTCGGCCTCCAGCGTCTCGATCGGCTGGCCCTCGATCAGCGGCTGGACCTGCACCAGCTCCACCGCGCCGACAAGGCCCGAGGCGATCACCCGGTCGCGCATCACCCGCTCGCCCACGGTCGAGACGGTGATGGCCGGCAGCGCCTGATGCTGCGGTTGCGGCGGGGCGACCTCCTGTGCGGACAGGGCCGCCGGCAGCGCGCTCAGGAAAACGACGGTCAGGAGGATGCGCCGCATGGCTCGCCTTTCGCTTGAAGCTGCGCGACCTCGTCCAGGGTCGCGTCGATGGTACGCAGCAGGAGGGATTTCAGTTCAGTGGCGCCGGCCTTCTTCTGCGGCCAGTCGAGCGCCCAGGTCTTGACCAGCATCACCACGAAGGCCGCATGGGCGCCAAAGCGGCGGTGTGCCTCGTCGGGGGCAAGGCCGGTGACGCGGGCGAAGATGCCGACCAGGGCCCGCTCGATCTCGGCCTCCATCCGGCGGCAGATCTCGCCGATCTCGGGGTTGCGGTGCGCCATGGCGGTGATCTCGGCCCAGAGCGGGGCGTCCTCCTCGCAAAGCTTCACCTCGATCCGGTAGCGCAGGATCTCGCGCAGGCGCGCCAGCGGGTCGGTCGAACTGACCACCGCCATGAAATCGCGCTCCACGCCCTTCAGGTCGCGCAGCACGATGGCCTCGACGATGGCCGCCTTCGACGGAAAGTAGCGGTAGAAGTTGCCGACGCTCATCCCGGCGGCCCGCGCCAGATCCTGCATCGAGGCGCCGTCGAAGCCCTTGTCGGCAAAGGTTCCCCGGATCAGGTCCAGGATCTCTCCGCTCCGCTGGGCGGAGGCGAGCGCGCTGTCCGACATGGCCTCTCCTGCGGGAGCGAATGAACGTTCATTCGCAGATAGCCGAGCCTGCGGCAAGTTCAAGAGGCCGTGAGGGCCCGCCGCTTGCATCCCCCGGGCGGGAGGCGTAGCACGGGGGCCGTCCTCGGCCAGCCGCGCCAGCCCGCCGGGGACGCTCCCCGACCGACGCCCCGCCCGACGACGAAAGGAGCGGCCATGATCCGCCTCGATATCTTTTCCGATCCGATCTGCCCCTGGTGCTACATCGGCAAGGCGCTGCTCGACCGGGCGCTCGAGACGCGGCCGGATCATCCCTTCGTCATCGCCTGGCATCCGTTCCAGCTGAACCCGGACATGCCGCGCGAGGGCGTGGACCGGCGCAGCTACCTCGAGGCGAAGTTCGGCGGACGCGAGCGCGCCGTCGAGATCTACGCCAAGGTTCAGGCGGCGGCGGAGGCGGCGGGCGTCGGGATCGACTTCGAGCGGATGGAGCGCACGCCGAATACGCTCGACGCGCACCGGCTGATCCACTGGGCGGGGATCGAAGGGCGGCAGGCGGCGGTGGTGGCCGCGCTGTTCCGCGGCTACTTCCGCGAGGGGCTGGACATCGGCAATCCCGAGGTGCTGGCGGATCTGGCGGCGGGATGCGGGATGGACCGCGCCCTGACGGCGCGGCTGCTCGCCTCTGACGCCGACCGCGACGACATCCTTGCCCGCGATGCCGATGCGCGGGCGAAGGGGGTGCAGGCCGTGCCGACCTTCCTCGTCGATGGCCGCTATGTGGTGGCGGGGACGCAACCCGTCACCCTCTGGCAGCAGGCGATCGACGAGATCGCGGCCGGGGAGGCGAAGGCATGACGCTGGCGCGGGAGATCCCGCAGCAGGACCGGCTGTCCCGGCCGGAATTCGTCGGCATGATCGCGATGCTGTTCGCGACCGTGGCCTTCTCGATCGACTCGATGCTGCCGGCCCTGCCCGAGATCGCGGCCGAGCTGACGGCCGGAGCACCCAACCGGGCGCAGCTGATCCTGACGAGCTTCGTGCTGGGCATGGGGATCGGCACCTTCATCGCCGGCCCGCTGTCGGACCGGTTCGGGCGCAAGCCGGTGATCATGGGCGGGGCGCTGCTTTACTGCGCGGCGGCGCTGGCCGCCTGGGCCGCGCCCACGCTCGAGACGCTTCTGCTGGCGCGGGTCGTGGGCGGGCTCGGCGCCGCAGCCCCCCGGGTCGTGTCGCTGGCGCTGGTCCGCGACCTTTACCGCGGGCGCGAGATGGCGCGGATCATGAGCTTTGCCATGCTGATCTTCACCCTCGTCCCGGCCGTCGCGCCGCTGATGGGCACGGTGATCATCGCGGGCCTCGGCTGGCGCGGGATCTTCCTGTCCTTCCTCGCGTTCTCCGCCGTCTCGATGCTCTGGTTGGGCCTGCGCCAGCGCGAGACGCTCCTGCCCGAGGCACGCCGCGACTTCTCGGCTGCGCGGCTGTGGGAGGCGCTGCGCGAGGTGCTGTCGCACCGGGTGATTGTGACCGCCATCGGCGTCCAGACGCTGGTGTTCGGCGCGCTCTTCGGCACGCTGTCCTCGACCCAGCAGATCTTCGACGTGACCTTCGACCGGGGCGCAAGCTTTCCGTTCTGGTTCGCGGTGATCGCGCTGATGGCCGGCACGGCGAGCCTCGTGAACGCGGCACTGGTCATGCGGCTGGGGATGCGCTTCCTCGTGACCGTGGCGCTCGGCGGGCAGCTGGTGCTGTCGCTTGGCATGTGGACGATGACCTCGCAGGGCCTCTGGCCCGAGGCGCTGGTCTTCCCGGCCCATGTCGCCTGGACGACCAGCGTGTTCTTCATGGCGGGCCTCACGCTGGGCAACCTCAACGCGCTGGCGATGGAGCCGGTGGGCCATATCGCCGGCATGGCGGCCTCGGTCATCGGCTCGGTGGCGACAGTGCTGGCGGTTGCCCTTGCGGCGCCGCTGGGGCTGGCTTTCGACGGCACGCCCCTGCCCCTGATGCTGGGCGTTGCGGCCTTCAGCGGCGTCGGCTTCCTGCTGATCCGGTCGCTGCCGAGGGCTTGACGGCGGAGGTCGCAGCCTCTGCCTTCGGCTTCTCGGGCTTCACCACCTTCTCGGCCAGATCGCGGGCGATGGCGAAGGCGCCCTTGATCCGCTCGGCCTCCGTCTTCCAGTCGCGCGCGAGCACGATCCGGTTGTCCTTCACCCGCGCCGTGTCGCCCTGCGCCTTGATGAAGTCCACAAGCCCCGCCGGATTGGCGAACTTGTCGTTGTGGAACTGGACGGTCGCGCCGCGCGGCCCTGTCTCGAGCCGCGAGATCCCGGCCCGCTTGCACATCGCCTTGATGCGAACGACGAGCAGCAAGGTGTTCACTTCCTTCGGCAATTCGCCGAAACGGTCGATCAGTTCAGCCGCAAAGCCCTCCAGCTCGACCTTGGTCGTCAGACCCGACAGCCGGCGGTAAAGCCCCAGCCGCACGTCGAGATCCGGCACGAATTCCTCGGGGATCAGCACCGGAACGCCGAGGTTGATCTGCGGCGCCCAGTGCTCGTCCTGCTCGGTCAGGCCCTGCAACTCGCCCGAGCGGATCTTCTGGATCGTCTCCTCCAGCATCTGCTGGTAGAGTTCGTAGCCCACCTCCTTGATATGGCCCGACTGTTCCTCGCCGAGCAGGTTCCCGGCGCCGCGCAGGTCGAGGTCATGGCTCGCAAGGTTGAAGCCCGCGCCGAGGCTGTCGAGGGAGGCCAGCAACCGCAGCCGCTTGACCGCCTGCGGCGTCAGCGGCGCGCGAGGCTTCGTGGTCAGGTAGCAATAGGCCCGTGTCTTGGCCCGACCGACCCGGCCCCGGATCTGGTAAAGCTGGCTGAGGCCGAACATGTCCGCGCGGTGCACGATCATCGTGTTCGCGGTCGGGATGTCGAGGCCGGATTCCACGATCGTCGTGGCAAGAAGCACGTCGAACTTGCCGTCGTAGAAGGCATTCATGCGCTCGTCGAGATCGCCCGCCGCCAGCTGGCCATGCGCCACGACGAAGGTGACTTCGGGCACCTGATCGCGCAGGAAGGCCTCCATGTCGGGCAGATCCGAAACGCGCGGGACGACGAAGAAGCTCTGCCCGCCGCGATAATGTTCGCGCAGCAGCGCCTCGCGGATCGTGACCGTGTCGAACTCCGAGACATAGGTCCGGATAGCGAGGCGGTCCACCGGAGGGGTCGCGATGATCGAGAGATCCCGCACGCCCGTCAGCGACAGTTGCAGCGTCCGCGGGATCGGCGTCGCGGTCAGCGTCAGGACATGCACCTCCGAGCGCATCTCCTTCAGCCGCTCCTTGTGCGAGACGCCGAAATGCTGCTCCTCGTCGATGATGAGAAGGCCGAGGCTCTTCAGCTTCACTCCCTTGGCCAGCAGCGCATGCGTGCCGATGCAGATGTCCACCGTCCCGTCGGCAAGCCCCGCCCGCGTGTCGGCTGCCTCCTTCGCCGAGACGAAGCGCGACAGTTGACGCACCTTCATCGGAAAGCCGCGGAAGCGCTCGGAAAAGCTGCGGAAATGCTGGCGCGCGAGCAGCGTCGTCGGGCAAATCACGGCGACCTGCATCCCCGCCAGTGCCGCGACGAAGGCCGCGCGCATTGCGACCTCGGTCTTGCCGAAGCCCACGTCGCCCACCACGAGACGATCCATCGGGCTGCCGGATTCGAGATCCTTCACCACGTCGGCGATGGCGGACAGCTGGTCGTCGGTCTCCTGATAGGGGAAGCGGGCGGAGAAGGCTTCCCACAGCGAATGCGGCGCCTCGAGGATCGGCGCGTGGCGCAGGTGCCGCTCGGCCGCGATCCGCATGAGGCGTTCGGCGATCTCGCGGATGCGCTCCTTCAGGCGGGCCTTCTTGGCCTGCCACGCCCCGCCGCCGAGCTTGTCGAGCAGACCTTCCTCGTGCCCGTAGCGGCTCAGAAGCTCAATGTTCTCGACCGGCAGGTAGAGCTTGGCCTCCTCGGCATAGACGAGGTGCAGGTAATCGTGTGGCGGACCCGGCTTGTTCGAGGGCGGCTGCGGCACGCGCAGGGTTTCGAGGCCCATGTAACGGCCCACGCCATGCTCGACGTGGACGACCAGATCGCCGGGCGTCAGCGTGTCATGCTCGCGCAGGAAGTTCTCGGCCTTCCGGCGTTTCTTCGGCTTCGAGATCAGCCGGTCGCCCAGCACGTCCTGTTCCGAGATCACGGCGAGGCCGGGGGCGGTGAAGCCCTGCTCCAGTGCCCAGACCATGAGGAAGGTGCCGCCACGGCCGTCGGGCACGTCGCGGATGTCGCGGACGAATGTCGCGCCTTGCAGGCCGGCATCCTCCAGCAGGCCCTTCAGACGCTCGCGCGCGCCTTCGGACCAGCTGGCGATCACCACCTGGCCATCTTCGCGCAACTTGCGAACATGATCGACCAGGGAACCGAAAAGGCTGATGTTTTCCTGCTGGCGCTCGGGTGCGAAGTTGCGCCCCATGCGCCCACCCGCGTCCAGCACGCCCGGACCGGGCGACTGCGCCAGCGGCGAAAGCTGGATCACGCGATGCGCCCGCGTCGCCTCGTCCCACGCCGCTTCGTCCAGATAGAGCAGGTCGGGCGCCGAGGGCTTGTAGACCGTGTCCATCCGGCCCTTCACCGTCATCGCTTCGCGCCGCGCGTCATACTGGTCAGCGATCCCCTCCCAGCGCGAGATCCGCGCGGGCGTGACCTGATCGTCGAGCATCACGCTCGCATCCGGCAGATAGTCGAACAGCGTTTCCAGCCGCTCGTGGAAGAAGGGCAGCCAGTGCTCCATCCCCTGATGCTTGCGCCCCGCGCTCACCGCCTCGTAAAGCGGATCGTCGGTGCCCGCGGCGCCGAATTCGATGCGGTAGTTCTGGCGGAAGCGGGTGATCGCGCCCTCGTCCAGCATCACCTCGGAGACCGGCGCCAGTTCGACCAGTTGCAGCTTCTCGGTCGTGCGCTGGGTCTCGGGGTCGAAGCGGCGCGCGCCGTCCAGAACGTCGCCGAAGAAATCCAGCCGCACCGGCCCGGTGACGCCGGGCGGGAAGATGTCCACGATGCCGCCGCGGATGGCGTAGTCGCCCGGTTCCGTCACCGTGTCGGTCAGCGAAAATCCCATTCTGGACAGGTAAGTTCGCAGGCGTCCTTCATCCACCCTGTCACCGACGCGGGCGGTGAAGGAGGCCGCGCGCAGCACCTCGCGCGCCGGGATGCGCTGGGTGGCGGCGTTCAGCGTGGTCAGCAGCACGAAGGCGCCGGGCACGCCCTGGGCCAGCGCGGCCAGCGTCGCCATCCGGCGCGCCGAGATCTCGGGGTTGGGCGAGACGCGGTCATAGGGCAGGCAGTCCCACGCCGGAAGCTCCAGCACCACGGCCTGCGGTGCCATCACCGAGAGCGCCACCCGCATCGCCTCGAGCCGCTTGTCGTCGCGCGCGACATGGATGACAGGCGCGCCGCGGGCGAGTTCCTTCGCGACGAGGCGGGCGTCGTAGCCCTCGGGCGCACCGCCGAGGAGGATCCGTGGTCCGTTCTGCATCAGGCTCACTTAACAGCAGGCGCCGCCGCGTCAACGCTCAGAGAACGCCGATGCGGAGGTTCTGGTACATGCCCCACATGGCGGTCACGAAGATCGAGACGACCCCCAGCGCCTGCACCCGGCGGCGGTGGGACGCAAGCGCATGATACAGCGCCGGACCCTCCAGAGGCTCGATCCGCGCAGCGGTGTGCAGGCTCAGCGCGCCCACCAGCGTCATGGGCAACATGAGGCAAAGCAGCGCCTGCGCGAATTCCAACCCGTAGACGAAGCCCAGAAGGCCGAGCGTGGTCAGCAGGAAGGCGACCACGCCGACCAGCCAGGCTCCGGCCGAACTGCCCATGTGCCGCAGGCGCGCGGCATAGATCCGCGCAAGCTGGTGGACATCCTCGCCCGCCGGCCCTCCGCGCCGCCGGGCGCGCTGGACCAGATCCCACGGCACGCCCATCACCCAGTGGCTGACGGTGGACCACATCACGGCAAGCGCGATCCAGAACCACAGGTTCGAGAAGGACCGCAGGTCGATCACCTCGGAGATGCTGGCGTAGAAATCCACGGGCCCTCTTCCTCTCGCGCGCGAAACCGCTCCGTTCCACGGGGCGATTGCGGCATTCCTACCCTTGAGACGCGGGCCTTTCCATGGCAGGCAGAAGAAAATTTCCCAGCCCGCGCAAGGTGGCAACGCCTGCGCCCCCGAGGACAGCCATGCGCCCGATCCAAGCTCCCTACCCGCACGCCCGCTTTCGCCGCATCCGTCGCATCGACGCGCTGCGCCGGCTGACGCAGGAATATACGCTCACCTCCGGCGACCTGATCTGGCCGCTGTTCGTGCGCGACGGAGAGAACGTCGAGGAGCCGATCCACTCCATGCCCGGCGTGGTGCGCCGCTCGGTCGACCGGATCGTCGCGGCGGCGGAAGAGGCGGCAAGCCTCGGCATCCCGGCGGTCTGCCTGTTTCCCTACACCGACCCGTCGCTGAAGACGGAACTGTGCGAGGAAGCGTGGAACCCCGACAACCTCGCCAACCGGGCGATCCGGGCGATCAAGGCCGCGGTGCCCGAAGTGGCGGTGATGACCGACGTGGCGCTCGATCCCTACAACGCGAATGGGCACGACGGGCTGGTGCGCGACGGCATCATCCTCAATGACGAGACGGTCGAGGCGCTGGTGAAGATGGCGCTGGCGCAGGCCGAGTCCGGCGCGGACATCCTCGGGCCCTCGGACATGATGGACGGCCGGATCGGCGCCATGCGCTCGGCGCTGGAGGCCGCGGGCCACAAGGACGTGACGATCCTGAGCTATTCGGCGAAATACGCCTCGGCCTTCTACGGGCCGTTCCGCGATGCGGTCGGCGCATCGGGGGCGCTGAAGGGCGACAAGAAGACCTACCAGATGGACCCGGGCAACTCGGACGAAGCGCTGCGGCTGATCGAGCGCGACCTGCGCGAAGGTGCCGACATGGTGATGGTCAAGCCCGGGATGCCCTATCTCGACATCTGCCGCCGCGTGAAGGACGCCTTTGGCGTTCCGACATATGCCTATCAGGTCTCGGGCGAATATTCGATGATCAAGGGCGCGGCCGAGCGTGGCTGGATCAAGGGCGAGGCCGCGATGATGGAGAGCCTGCTCTGCTTCAAGCGCGCGGGCTGCGACGGCATCCTGACCTATTTCGCGCCCGAAGCGGCGCGGCTGCTGCGCGCGCAGGCCTGATCCGGGGATCGGCGTCGGGGGCAGCGGCGGCCCGCCGCCGCTGCCTGTGCCTCGCGTGCTGACAGAGCGCGAAGAAACGGCTATATCTTGTTGTCAGGGGGCGAAGATCCCCGCTGCAAGGGCTTGAGGCGGAAAAGAGGGTTTCATGGCAGAGTTTTCGAGACGGGCTTTTCTGGGCGCTGCCGGCACGGCGGTGCTGCTGAC
Source organism: Rhodobacter sp. CZR27 (assembly GCF_002407205.1). Taxonomy (NCBI): domain Bacteria; kingdom Pseudomonadati; phylum Pseudomonadota; class Alphaproteobacteria; order Rhodobacterales; genus Rhodobacter; species Rhodobacter sp. CZR27. The sequence continues at coordinate 1,782,210 of NZ_CP023548.1, forward strand.
GGCGGGTTGCGCCAATGGCGTGGGCAACAACAACGCCGCCGTGATCGACGCGCGCGTGGATGCGACGCGGGATTACCTGTTCGGCCGCTATCCGGGCACCCGCGACCTGGCGCAGGATGCCAAGGGCGTGCTCTACATGCCGCTGGTGACCGAGGCGGGCTTTGGCGTCGGCGGCGCCTATGGCCGCGGCGCGCTGCGCATCAACGACATCACGGTGGACTACTACTCGGCCACCCGCGCCACGATCGGCTTCCAGATCGGCGCGCAGCAATACGCCCATGCGCTGTTCTTCATGACCGAGCAGGCGCTGGCCGAGTTCCGCGCGGGCTCGGGCTGGGCGGTGGGCGCGGACGTGCGCTATGCCACGCCCGACCAGGGGGCGAGCATCGGCAAGGAGACGACCGAGATCCAGCCGGTCGTGGCGCTGGTCTTCGGCCAGTCCGGGCTGATCGCGGGCGCGACGCTGGGCGGTGTGAAGTATACCCGCATCATTCCCTGAGAGGCCGGCGCAAGCTGCCTGCTGCACGCCAGCGACGATCCCCGGCGAGGCCCTCACCCGGATGAGGGCCTCGCCACCGTCTCAGCGCGGCAGACGCTTGATCAGCGAGGAGGTGTCCCAGCGGCCGCCACCCATCTGCTGCACTTCCTTGTAGAACTGGTCGATCAGGGCGGTAACCGGCAGGCTTGCGCCGATCTCGTCCGCCGTGCGCAGGCAGATGCCCAGATCCTTGCGCATCCAGTCCACCGCGAAGCCGAAGTCGAACCGGTCCTCGAGCATGGTGGCATGGCGGTTGGCCATCTGCCAGCTACCGGCAGCGCCCTGGCTGATCACCTCGACCACCGCGCGGCCGTCCATGCCCGCCTTCTCGCCAAAGGCCAGCGCCTCGGACAGGCCCTGCACCAGCCCCGCGATACAGATCTGGTTCATCATCTTGGCGATCTGGCCCGAGCCGCTCTCGCCCAGCCGGCGGCAGACCCGGGCATAGGCGGCCATGACCGGCTCGGCCCGGGCATAGTGATCCTCGGCCCCGCCGCACATGATCGAGAGCGCGCCGTTCTCGGCCCCCGCCTGCCCGCCCGAGACCGGCGCATCGACGAAGCCCAGCCCCAGCGCGTCGGCCTCGGCCGCGAGGTCCCGCGTGACCTGCGCCGAGACGGTGGTGTGATCGACGAAAAGCGCGCCCCGCGCCATCCCGGCAAAGGCCCCCTCATCCCCGAGGCAGACCGAGCGCAGGTCGTCGTCATTGCCCACGCAGGCGAAGACCACCTCGGCCCCTTCGGCGGCGGCGCGCGGGGTGGAGGCCGCGCGGCCGCCGTGCTGCGCCGTCCAGGCCTCCGCCTTGGCCGCGGTTCGGTTGAAGACCGTCACCTCATGCCCCTTCGCCGCCAGATGGCCGGCCATCGGATATCCCATGACGCCCAGTCCCAGAAACGCAAGTTTGGCCATGGTCTTCCCTCCCGATTGCCGTTGCGGACCGGATCGACTAGGAACCATCGCACTTCTCGCGTCAAGGACGGGCCCCCATGATCGTCGTCTTCCGCTGGCTCCTGCGCATCTTCACCGGGCTCGTGGTGCTGGCGCTGGCCGCGGCGCTGATCACCTATTATTTCCTGTCGCGCTCGCTGCCCGACTACAACGAGAGCTTCCGGCTCGACGGCATATCCGGGCCGGTCGAGATCGTGCGCAACGACGCGAATGTGCCGCACATCTTCGGCAAGACCGATGCCGACGTCTATTTCGCGCTGGGCTTCGCCCATGCGCAGGACCGGCTGTGGCAGATGGTGACGCTCAGGCGCACGGCGCAGGGCCGGCTGTCCGAAGTCTTCGGCGAGCGGACGCTGAAGATCGACGAGCTGATGCGGCGCTACGATCTCTACAACGTCGCGCAGCAGTCGGTCGAGGCGCAGGACCCGGAGGCGCGCGCCGCGCTTGACGCCTATGCCCGGGGCGTCAATGCCTGGATCGAGCAGGTGAACGAGGAGGCCCGCGGCCGCGGCGCCCCGGAGTTCTTCCTGTTCTCGAACGAGATCGCGGTCTGGCGGCCCGCGGACAGCATCGTGCTGATCAAGCTGATGGCGCTTCAGCTGTCCTCGCATCTGCAGTCAGAGGTGCTGCGCGCGCGCGTCTCGCTGCTGATGCCGGACGAGCGGGTGGCGCAGATCCTGCCCGACGCCCCGGGCGAGGGCGTGACCGCACTGCCCGATTACGCCTCGATCGTGCCGGGTCCCTTCCCCGCGCTGCGCAAGGCCGGGGTGGCCGGGGACCCGCTGTCACCCTTCCATCCGAAGGCCCTGTCCGGCGCCTCGAACGCCTGGGCGGCGGCGCCGGGACGCTCGGCGGCCGGCGGCTCGCTGCTGGCCAATGATCCGCACCTTGCCTTTACCGCGCCGTCGACCTGGTATCTCGCCCGGCTCCAGCTTTCCACCGGCGGGGTGATCGGCGCGACCATCCCGGGCATCCCGGCGGTGCTGCTCGGCCGGTCGAACCGCCTGGGCTGGGCGCTGACCTCGGCCTACATGGACGACCAGGACGTCCACATCGAGGAAGTGAACCCGGACAACCACGAGGAATACCGCACGCCGGACGGCTGGAAGGCGTTCGAGACCCGGCGCTCGATCATCAAGGTGAAGGACGGCACGCCCCTGACCGTCACGCTGCGCTGGACGGACAACGGGCCCGTCCTGCCGGGCACGCACTACGATCTGGCCGCGATCACTCCGCCGGGGCATGTCGCCTCGCTGTCCTGGACGGCGCTTTCGGCGCAGGACACGTCGATGAGCGCCGCGCTGCGGCTGATGAAGGCGCAGAATGTCGATGATGCGATCGCGGCCGGGCGCCTCTTCGTGGCGCCGGCGCAGAACCTGATGCTGGCGGATGTGAACGGGATCGCATTACAGACCGTCGGCGCCATGCCGAAGCGGGACCCGAACCACCAGTCGCAGGGGCGGATGCCGTCTCCGGGCTGGCTGGCAGAGAACCGCTGGCAGGGCACCTTCCCCTACGAGGACAATCCGATCGTGGCGAACCCCGAGACCGGCATCCTCGGCAATACCAACAACAAGACGGTGAACCGGCCCTTCCCGCTGCACGTCTCGTTCGACTGGGGCGACACGCAGCGCATCCAGCGCTGGCTGACGCTGATGAAGACGCGCGAGGTCCATACCCGCGAAAGCTTCATCGAGGCGCAGCTGGACACCGTCAGCCCCACGGCGCGCGGGCTGCTGCCGCTCTTCGCCGCCGACCTGTGGTTCACCGGCGAGGCCGCTCCGGACGGCACGCCCGAGCGGCTGCGCCAGCGCGCGCTGACCATCCTTGCGCAGTGGAACGGCGAGATGAACGAGCACCTGCCCGAGCCGCTGATCTACATGGCCTGGGTGCGCGCGCTGCAGGACCGGCTGATCCGCGACGAGCTGGGTCCGCTTGCCGACGAATTCGCCCATACCCAGCCGGATTTCATCGAGGCGGTCTATCGCGACACGAACGGCGCCTCGGCCTGGTGCGACATCATCCAGTCGGCGGCGACCGAAAGCTGCACGGACATCGCGCGGATGGCGCTGGACGATGCGCTGATCCGGCTGACCGAGACCTACGGCCCGAACATCGAAAGCTGGCGCTGGGGCGATGCCCACCAGGCGACGCACGACCATCCGACGCTGGGACAGGTGCCGGTGCTGCGCCATCTGGTGAACATCCGCCAGTCGACCTCGGGCGGGGACCAGACGCTGATGCGGGGCATGACGCGCGGCTCGGGCCGCAACCCCTACGAGAACGTGGCCGGCGCCGGCTACCGCGGAGTCTATGACTTCGCCGACCCGGATTCGTCGGTCTTCATCACCTCGACCGGCCAGTCCGGCCACCCGCTCTCGCGGTTCTACGACAACCTGGGCGAGTTGTGGCGGCGCGGCGAATACATCCCGATGTCGCTGGATCCGGACCTTGCACGGGCGGCGGCGGTGGGGATCACCCGGCTGGAGCCGCGATGATCCGCACGCAGCGCCTGCTCATGCGGCGCGCCCGTCGCTTCGACCTGCACGACCTGCACGCGGTCTTTGCCCAGCCGCAGGCGATGCGCTACTGGTCGCGCCCGCCCTACGAGACGCTCGAGGATACCCGCGCCTTCCTCGAGGGCATGATCGCCGCCGGCCCTCCCGAGGCGGACGAGTTCGTGGTCGAGCGCGAGGGCCGGGTGATCGGCAAGGCCGGCATGTGGCGCCGGCACGAGATCGGCTTCATCCTGCATCCCGACCAATGGGGACAGGGGATCGGACACGAGGCGCTGTCCGCGCTCGTCCGGCACCTGTTCGCGGCGCATGGCATGGACGCGCTGACCGCCGAGGTCGATCCGCGCAACGCGCGCTGCCTGCGGCTGCTGGCCCGGCTGGGCTTCGAGGAAACCGGACGCGCGCAAAACACCCTCCGCTGGGCCGAGGAATGGTGCCATTCCATCTACCTCGCCCTGCCAAGACCGACCGGCGGCGCCGACGCCACCGATCAGAGGTCGCGGTAGCGCTTTTCCTGCCGGGCGGTCCAGCGGACCGAGATGCGATAGCCGTCCTCGGTCTGCTCCTCGGCGGTCACCACGCCGTTATCGTGAAGCCATGCCCGGCGGCGGCCCTCCGCGAAGCCGAGCGTCAGGACCCGCTCGGTCCGTTCCTCGTCAAAGGTGGCCGAGACGGCGTCGAGAAGCTGCGGCAGGCCCTCGCCGGTCAGCGCCGACAGGGCGAAGATCGTGTCCGAACGTGCGGCCTGCGCCACCAGCGCCTCGCGCGCCGAAGCCTCGACGAGGTCGAGCTTGTTCCAGACCTCGAACTGCGGCACCGCCCCCTTCACGCCCAGACTTTGCAGGATGTCCGCGACGTCGGCCGCCTGCTCGGCCGTCTCGGGGTGCGAGATGTCGCGGACATGCAGGATCAGGTCGGCCTCCAGCACCTCCTCGAGCGTCGCGCGGAAGGCCGCGACCAGCTGCGTCGGCAGGTCCGAGATGAAGCCCACCGTGTCCGACAGGATGATCTTCCGCCCCGAGGGCAGCGTCACCCCGCGCATCGTCGGATCGAGCGTGGCAAACAGCATGTCCTTGGCCAGCACATCCGCCCCAGTCGCGCGGTTGAAGAGCGTGGACTTGCCGGCGTTGGTGTAGCCCACCAGCGCCACGATCGGGAACGGCACCTTGCGGCGCGAGGCGCGGTGTAGCTCGCGCGTCTTCACCACCTTTTCCAACTGGCGCTTGATGCGGATGACCTGCTCGTCAATGGCGCGGCGGTCAGCCTCGATCTGGGTCTCGCCCGGGCCGCCGACGAAGCCGAATCCGCCGCGCTGACGTTCGAGGTGGGTCCAGGCCCGCACCAGCCGCGTGCGCTGATAGGAAAGCGCCGCCAGTTCCACCTGAAGAACGCCCTCGCGCGTCCGCGCCCGGTCGGCGAAGATCTCGAGGATCAGCCCGGTCCGGTCCAGCAGCTTGACGCCCCATTCCTTCTCGAGGTTGCGCTGCTGCACCGGCGAAACCGGCCCATCCACCAGCACGAGGCCCACGTCCAGCGCGGCAAATTTCTGCTTCAGCTCCTCGACCTTGCCAGAGCCGAACAAAAGGCCCGGCTGCGCCCGGGGCAGCCGCACCACTTCCGAGCCGAGGATCTCCATCTCGGGCAGGGCGGCGGCAAGCGCCACCGCCTCGGCCAGCCGATGCTCGGGCAGCCGCCGCGAGCGGTCGGTGCGGATGTCGGGGTGAAGGACGAATGCACGCATCGGCTGCGACCGGGTCGAGCCGTCGTGACCCTCGTGACGGGGCTCCTCCTCCCCTTCCTCGGGATCGGTCAAATCAGTCGTCGCCCTCGTAGAGATTGATCGGTTGCCCCGGCATGATGGTCGAGATCGCGTGCTTGTAGACAAGCTGCGACTGGCCATCGCGACGCAGAAGAACGCAGAAATTGTCGAACCAGGTGATCACACCCTGCAGTTTCACACCATTGATCAGAAAAATCGTAACCGGAACCTTTGCCTTCCTGACGTGGTTCAGAAAGGCGTCCTGCAAGTTCTGTTTATCGGCAGCCATCCATTCTTGCCTTTATAGTTGAGACGCTTCCGTCTGTCCTCGTTCCCCCCGGCACCAATCCGACGGTCGGAATCGAGTATGGGCAGGTCTCGCCCGAGATTCCAGACCCAATAACAGATCGTTAGGAATCCGGCGGTCTCTTGCGGCTTTTCCGCTCAACGCCGCCAGGTGGCGGGGGCGAGCAGCGCAAGGATGGCAAGGGTCTCCAGCCGCCCCACGACCATCGCGGCGCCCGCGATCATCTTGGCCGCGCCGCCAAGGCCCGACCATCGGATCGGCGTCTCGACCGCCAGATCCGCCAGGGGTCCCGTCGTGGTCAGCGCCGCGATGCCCAGCACCATCGACGGCTCGAATTCCAGCCCCGTCAGGCTCATGGCGGCCGTGACGAAGGCGATGGAGAAGGCGAAGAGCATGAAGAAGATCCACGCCACATAGGCACCCTCGCGGCGCAGGCGCCGGGCGACGACGCCCTGCCCGCCGATCGAGCTGGGGTGGACGATCCGCTCCAGCTCGCGCTCGGCGTGACGGTAGAGCGCGTAGACGCGCAGCAGCTTCACGCCGCCGGCGGTCGTGGCCACGCCGCCGCCCACGATGGCGAGGCCCAGCAGGATCAGCCCCGGCGTGCCCAGACCCGACCATGACCTCGAGGCCACCCAGGCGGTGGATTCGTAGCCCGTGGTGGTCAGGAAGGACATGGTGGTGAACAGGCCGCCCCACATCGCACGGGCGGCGGCCGCGATGTTGCGGCTGTCCTCGGTCTCGATGGCGCCGATCCAGTGCCGCAGGAACAGCACGACCGGAACCCCGAGCAGGAAGAAGAATGCCATCATCACCTCGGGGTCGCGGCGGATCGGCGTGTCCCGGTCCACCATCGCCGTGCCCGGAAGCAGGCGGCGCGAGATGGCGAAGAACAGGAAGACGAAGATCAGCACCTCTCCGGCAAGCCCCGCGCTGCTCGAGGTCATGCCCTCGACGGGCGAGATCCCGCTGGTGGACAGGGTCCCCATCGCATGACAAAGGCCCACCAGCCCGCTCTCGCCCGCCAGTACCAGGAGGCCCCAGAGCGCGAGCGTCAGCCCGGCATAGGCGGGAAGGAGCGCAAGGGACTGGCGCAGCAGGCGCTCGGTCGGGTCGGCCACGCGGGTGATCTGGTTCGCCTGCTCGCGGCCCGGGACGCGGCCCGAGATCACCTCCATCCCGCCGAGGCTGAGCGGCGCCAACACCGCCATGGCGGCGGTCAGCACGAAGAAGCCGCCGAGCCAGCCCACGAGGGCGCGCCAGAGATGCACGCTGGGGGGCAGGCGTCCCGGCGTGTCGTAGAGCGTGGCGCCCGTGGTGGTGAACGAGGACAGCATCTCGAACCAGGCGTTCGCGAAGCTCGTGTCCGGCACCGCCAGGGTGAACGGCACCGCCAGCATCGGCGGCAGGATCAGGTAGGCCCCGGCGAGCGTGCCCAGATGCGCGCGGGCCGCGCGCGGCGGCGGGCGGTTCAGCGTCGCGATGCCGACCATGGCGATCAGGATCAGCAGGAAGCTGCCAGAGTAGAAGAAAGCGCGCGCGACCTCGTGCTGCCGAAGCACCAGCGCATGGGCGGCGGGCAGATACATGGCCAGCGCACCGCCGGCCATCAGCACGACGATGAGCGGGATGGACCGCAGCCCCATCATGTCAGAAGAAGTCGATCGAGACCTGCAGGAGGCGCTCGACCTCCGGCACGTCGGCCGTCATGCAGAACAGCGCGATCACGTCGCCATCGTCCACCCGGAGATCCCCGGTGGGCTTCAGCACCTTGTCGCCCTTCATCAGCGCGCCCACCAGCACGCCCTCGGGGAATTCGATGTCGCGGATGTGCCGCCCGGCCAGCGGCGAGGTCGAGAGCACCTGCGCCTCGATCACCTCGGCCTCGGCGTCGCCGATGGAATAGATCGCCCGCACCCGGCCGTGGCGGACGTGCCGCAGGATCGACGAGACGGTGGTGGCGCGCGGGTTGATGTAGGCATCGATGTCGAGCGACTGCATGATCGGCAGCAGCGTCGGGTCGTTGACCAGCACGATGGCCATGGGGCAGCCGGCCTGCTTGGCGCGCACCGCGGCAAGGATGTTCGTCTTGTCGTCGTCCGTCACCGCCAGCACCGCGTCGGCGCGGTCGATGTTGGCCTCCATCAGCAGGTCCATGTCGAGGCCGTCGCCGTTCAGCACGATGGTGCGCTCCAGCCCGTCGGCCGCGGCCTCGGCCTTGGCGCGGTTGCGCTCGATGACCTTGACCCGCACCCGGTCGGCGCGCGCCTCGAGCGCCTTGGCCACCGCGAGGCCCACGTTGCCGCCGCCGATCACGATGATCCGCTCCTGCTTCAGCGCGGCCTTGCCGAAGATGTCGAGCGTGCGGGCCACGTCCTGCGAATGGGCGAAGACATAGACCTCGTCGGCGGCAAAGAGCTGGTCGCCCGGCTCGGGCACGAACAGCCGGCCGACGCGGCGCACGCCCACCACGATGGCGCGCAGCCCCGAGAACAGCTCGTTCAGCTGCCGGAGCGGCGTGTTCAGCACCGGGCAGTCCTCGTCCAGCGCGATGCCCAGCAGCTGGGCCTTGCCGCCCATGAAGCTTTCGGTGTCGAAGGTCGAGGGCGCGGCGAGGCGCTGCATCGCGGCCTCGGCCACCTCCTTCTCGGGCGAGATCACCACGTCGATCGGCAGGTGGTCGCGCCGGTAGAGGTCGGAATAGATCGCATCCAGATAGCTTTGCGCCCGCAGGCGGGCGATCTTGCGGGTGATGCCGAAGATCGCATGGGCCACCTGACAGGTGACCATGTTCACCTCGTCCGAGTGCGTCGCCGCGATGATCATGTCGGCATCGCGCGCGCCCGCCTTTTCCAGCACGTCGGGATAGGAGGCGAAGCCCACGACGCCCTGCACGTCCAGCGTATCGGTCGCCCGCCGCACGAGATCCGCGTTCGAATCGACCACGGTGACGTCGTTGCGTTCGCCGGACAGGTGACGCGCGATCTGCCAGCCGACCTGGCCCGCACCGCAGATGATCACCTTCATGTCACGGACTCCGCACGTTCAGCCCGCCCTGCTTGGCAGAAGCGCCCGCGGCGGTCAATCGGGCGCCCCGACGGCCTCGTCCTCGTCCTCGAAGTCGTCTTCCACGCGGGCGAGCCGGCTCCCGCTCCTGACCGTCGTCACCACGCCGAGCGACTTCAACTTGCGGTGGAGCGCCGAGCGTTCCATCCCGACGAAGGCGGCCGTCCGGCTGATGTTGCCGCCGAAGCGGTTGATCTGCGTCAGCAGGTATTCCCGTTCGAACAGCTCGCGCGCCTCGCGCAGCGGCAAGGTCGCCAGCGCACCGCCAAGGACCAGACGCCCCTCCTCGCCGGCGGGCTCGTTGCCCGGCAGTTCGCGCGCCTCGATCGCGCCGGCGCCATCGCCGAGGATCAGCACCCGCTCGATCACGTTCCTCAGCTGGCGGACGTTGCCGGGCCACGGCATGGTCTGCAGCATCGCCTCGGCATCCGGCGTCAGGCTGCGCAGCGGCAACCCTTGCGTGCGGTGGAACATGCCGATGAAATGATCGGCGAGCATCGGGATGTCCTCGCGCCGGTCGGCGAGCGAGGGCACCTCGATCGGCACCACGTTCAGCCGGTCGTAAAGCTCCTGCCGGAAGCGGCCCGCCGCGATCTCGGAACGCAGGTCGCGGGTGGTCGACGAGATCACCCGCAGGTCCACCCGCACCTTGTCGGTGCCGCCCTGCCGGGTGAACTGCTGCTCGACCAGCACGCGCAGGATCTTGGACTGCGTGCCGAGCGGCATGTCGGCCACCTCGTCGAAATAGACGATCCCGCCATGCGCCTGTTCCAGGAGCCCCTGCTCCACCCCGCGCTCGGGCGTCTCGCGGCCGAACAGCACCTCCTCCATCCGGTCCGGCTCCACGGTCGCCGAGGAAACCGAGACGAAGGGCGCACCCGCGCGGTTCGAGTTGGCATGGATGAAGCGCGCCGCCATCTCCTTGCCGGCGCCCGCGGGACCGGAGAGCATCACCCGGCCGTTCGACTTGGTGACCTTCTCGAGCTGCGTCTTCAAGAGCCGGAACGCGGTCGAGGTGCCCAGCATCTCGGCCGCCGCCACGTCGCGGCGGCGCAGGTCGCTGTTCTCGCGGCGCAGGCGAGAGGTCTCCATCGCGCGGCTCACCACCACCATCAGCTGGTCGATGTTGAACGGCTTCTCGATGAAGTCATAGGCGCCCTGCTTGATCGCGGCGACCGCGATCTCGATGTTGCCATGGCCCGAGATGATGACCACCGGCACGTCCGGGTTGTCGCGCTTCGTGCGCTTCAGGATGTCGATCCCGTCCATCCGGCTGTCCTTCAGCCAGATGTCGAGGATCATCAGCGCCGGCGGCTCGGCGTTCACCGCCGCCATGCATTCGTCGGAATTGGCGGCCAGCCGGACCTGGAACCCCTCGTCGCGCAGGATGTCCCCGATCAGCTCGCGGATGTCGCGCTCGTCGTCGACGATCAGAATGCTGCTCATGTTGCCCCCTGTCTCACCTCGCCGGTCTTTGCGGCCCGCGCCCGGCTGCGCAGGATGCGGGGCAGCCGGATCTCGGCCATGGCCCCGCGGTGGCCGTCGTCTGCGATTGGGTCGGCATCGCCGAGCGTCAGCGTGCCGCCGTGTTCCTCGATGATCTTCTTCACGATGGGCAGGCCGAGGCCCGTGCCCTTCTCGCGCGTCGTGACGTAAGGCTCGAACAGCCGGGCCCGGTCAAGCGGCAGGCCGGTGCCGTTGTCGGCGATGCGGATCACCGCCTGTTCCTCGTCCACGTCACAGTGGATGCGGATCTCGGGCTGCCAGCCCTCGGGTGCCGTGTCGGCGCGCGCCTCGATGGCCTCGCCCGCGTTCTTGATCAGGTTGGTCAGCGCCTGCCCGATCATCGTGGCGTCGATATCGATCAGCCACGGCCCCTCGGGCAGCCGCGCCCTGAGCTTCACGCCGGGCTGTCCGGCCTCCTGCAGCACCACCGCGTCGCGCAGGATCTTGATCAGGTCGGTCTCGCGCCGGTCGGGCTCGGGCATGCGGGCGAATTTCGAGAACTCGTCCACGATGCGGCGCAGGTCGTTGGTCTGGCGGATGATGACATCGGCATACTGGTCGAGATCCCCCGCCTGTTCGCCGACAAGGGGGCGGAACTTGCGCTTGATGCGCTCGGCCGAAAGCTGGATCGGCGTCAGCGGGTTCTTGATCTCGTGTGCGATGCGCCGCGCCACGTCGCCCCAGGCGGCCATGCGCTGCGCCGAGACCAGGTCGGTCACGTCGTCGAAGGCCACCACATAGCCCTCGAGCCGGCCGCTGTCGGTTCGCCGCGGGCTCATGCGGACCAGCAGGCTCTCCATCCGGCCCTTGCGGATCAGGCGGATCTCCTCCTGCACCGCGGGGGCGGCGGTCTCGCGCAGACGGTCGAACAGGGCGGCGAACTCGGGCACGGCGGCCGACAGCGGCAGGTTCCCGCTTTCGGGCAGCTCCAGCAGCCGCTCCGCGGCGCGGTTCACGAAATCCACCTGCCCCACCGCATCGAGGCCGATCACCCCGGCCGTGACCGACGACAGCACCGAGTCGAACAGCCGCCGCCGACGCTCGGTCTGGCGGTTGTTGTCCATGAGCGCGTCGCGCTGGCCCTTGAGCTGCCGGGTCATCTGGTTGAACAGCCGCCCCAGCATGGCGATCTCGTCGTCGCCCTCCTCCTCTGGCACCTGCACGTCGAGGTCCCCTGCCCCCACCCGCTGCGCGGCGCCCGCCAGCCGCCCCACGGGCCGCGAGAGCCGCTCGGCGAACCACAGGCCCAGCCAGACCGCCGCAAGGATCAGGATCAGCGCGAAGCCGAGGTAGAGCAGCCCGAACTCGAACAGCATCCGCCCGCGTTCGGCCTCCAGCTGGTGATAGAGCGCGACGGTCTGGCGGGTGTCGTCGAGCAGGCTCAGGATCGAGCCGTCCACCGTGCGCGAGACATAGAGGAACCGGTCGGCGTAGGCGTCGAGATGCACCAGCGCGCGGAACTCGTTGTTGGACCAGTCCGGGATGACCACCGTCTCGCCCGTCCGTGCGCGCTCCATGTCCGCGGCCGAGGGCTTCTCGAAGTCGAAGAGATAGCTGCGTTCGCCCCGGGTGCGCAACTCGCCGCCGCCGTCGATCAGGTAGGCCTCGCGCAGGCCGCGCTGGATCCGGTCCTGGCCCTGCGTCAGCAGCGGGCGCAACTGGTCGTCGCGCAGGAAGAAGGTCGACTGCTTGGCGACGTTCAGATAGGCCGCCAGCGCCTCGGCATCCTCGATCAGGTCGCGGCGGTGTTCCTCCTGATAAGCTTCGGCCGCGTCGAGCGAAGCGCCCACCACCTGCCGCACCCGCTCCGAGAACCAGCCCTCGAGGCCCACGTTCACCGTCAGGGTGGCGAAGACGGCGACGAGGACCGTGGGCACCAGTGCCAGCCCCGCGAAGGTGCCGACCAGCCTCAGGTGCAGGCGCGATCCCGCCGACTGGCTCCGCCGGTCCGAGATCATGCGGCCGATGCGCGCCAGCACCATCGCCGCGACCACCAGCACATAGACGAGGTCCGCCAGCAGCACGAGACGCAGCGCGGGCGACGTGGCACCCTGGTTCATCGGCCCGAGGGCAAGGAACGTCGCCGCGGCCAGCAGCGGCCCCAGCATCACAAGGCCGAAGGTCATCGCCGTCTGCACACGGCGCTGGCGGCGCAGACGCGCCAGCCTTATCCAGGTGTTACTGCGCGACGCAGTCCGCACGGATGAACCATCCCGCCTCTTCGGGGGGCGGTTCGGCCGCCCTTCCCTGCTTCAAGGCGTTCCGTCGGGCCAGTGCCCGCGCGCAACGCCGCCTGTTGCCGTTTTACATCAGCTTGCGGCGGCGTGTCACGCGAATATCGAGATCGGTGATCTTCTTGCGCAAGGTATTGCGGTTGATCCCGAGAAGATCGGCACATTTGGCCTGATTGCCGGCGGTGGCATCCAGAGCGATCTCGATCAGGGGCGCCTCGACCTCGCGCAGGATGCGCTGGTAGACGCCGGGCGGCGGCAGCGCCCCGCCGTGCAGGTCGAAGTAGCGCCGAAGGTGGCGGGCCACCGAGGACGAGAGCTTCTCGCCCTCGCCGCCGCCCTTCAGCGGCTCCATCGCCGGCTGGTTGCCCAGCACCGCCTCGACCTCGCCCCGCGTGATCTCGGCCTCGGCCGAGGTGACCATCAGCCGGCGCAGGGTGTTCTCCAGCTGGCGGACGTTGCCGGGCCAGCTGTAGGCACGCACCAGTTCGCGCGCGTCGTTGGACAGGCGGCGCGTCGTGCCGAAGTCGCGCTCGCCGCGGGCAAGGAAGTGATCGGCCAGAAGCGGGATGTCGTCCACCCGCTCGCGCAGCGAGGGCACGTGCAGCGTCACCCCGCCGAGGCGATAGTAGAGATCCTGCCGGAAGGCGCCCGAGTCCAGCCGCGAGGCCAGATCGACCTGGCTGGTGGACATGACCCGGGGCGCGTTGTCGCCCATCATGTCCAGCATCCGCACGATCCGGGCCTGGGTCTCCTCGTCGTAGTCCGCCACCTCGTCGAAGACGAGACTGCCGCCCTTGGCGCGGGCCAGAAGCTGCGCCGGACCCTCGACCCCCTGCAGGTCGGCGGCCTGTGCCACGACGAAAGGCAGCGTGCGGCGGTCCGAGAAATCGTGGATCGCGCGGGCGATCAGCGACTTGCCGGTTCCCGACTCGCCGGAGACCAGCACCGGAAGATCCGTGTTCATCACCCGCGCCACCAGACGATACAGCGCCTGCATCGCCTGCGTGCGCCCCACCAGCGGCAGGTCGTCGCCCGCCTCGCGCGGGGCCGCGGCCTTGACCGGCGCCCGCCGCTTCATGTCGAGCGCGCGGGCCGACCGCTTCATCAGGTCCGGCAGGTCGAAGGGCTTGGGCAGGTAGTCGTAGGCCTCGGCCTCGGCCGCCTGGATGGCCGTCATGATGGTGTTTTGCGCCGAGATCACGATCACCGGAAGGCCGGGTCGCAGCTTCGAGATCCGCGGCAGCGCCTCGAGCCCGTTGCCGTCGGGCATGACCACGTCCGAGATCACCAGATCGCCCTTGCCCTCCTCGACCCAGCGCATCAGCGTCATCAGGCTGGAGGTCGCGTGCACCTTGCACCCGGCCCGCGTCAGGGCCTGCGTCAGCACCGTGCGGATCGTGCGATCGTCATCCGCAACCAGAACAGTGCCGTCCATCACTTCACCTCCATGTCATTGAGCGCCGCTTCCCGGGGCGCCACCGGCAGCGAGACCCGGAACACCGTCCGTCCGGGCACGGAATCGACAGAGATCCATCCATCGTGATCCGAGATGATCTTGTTCACCAGCGCGAGGCCGAGGCCCGTGCCGTTCTCGCGCCCCGAGACGAAGGGCTCGAAGATCTCCTTGGCGATCTCGGGATCGATCCCGGGGCCGTCATCGATGATCTCGACCTGCAGGGGCAGCGCGCCGCCGGTGCCGTCCGCGCGGCGCAGCCTGAGCGAGATGTCGTAGAAGGTGCGCAGGCGGATGTGCCCGCCCTTCGGACCCGCCGCCTCGGAGGCGTTCTTGATCAGGTTCAGGAAGACCTGCATCAGCTGGTCAGGATCGGCGTAGGTGGCGGGAAGCGAGGGATCGTATTCCTCGGTGATTCTCATCTTCGCGGCAAAGCCCACCGCGGCCGATTTCCGCGCCCGGTCCAGCGCGTCGTGGATGTTCACCGGCCGCCGCTCGGGCGGGCGGAGGTTGCCGAACTGCTCCACCTGCTCGAGCAGCTTCACGATGCGCCGCGTCTCCTCGACGATCAGGTCGGCGAGTTCGCGGTCCTCGGGAGACAGGTTCATCGCCAGAAGCTGCGCCGCACCGGAGATGCCGGCGAGCGGGTTCTTGATCTCGTGCGCCAGCATCTCGGCCATTCCGATCGCCGATTTCGCCGCCGATTTCGCGGCCGAGGCGCGGCCCAGCCGGTCGGCGATCTCGCGCGGCGAGATCAGCAGCATGACGATCTGCGGATTGTCGTGCAGCGGCGCGATCTGGATGTTGCACTGCACCGGCGGGCGCTCTCCCGAGGTCACGTCCACGTCGTTGATGAAGATCGGCGACTGGTTCGTGCGCGCCCGCGCCATCGCCTCGTCCACCGGCGCGTCGATGTGCAGCCGGTCGAAGGCGGGCTGGTTCTTCAGGCTGCGCGACGAGGCATTGAAGAAGAGTTCCGCCGCCGGGTTCGATTCGGCGATCAGCCCCTCGGGGTCGATCAGCACGGCCGGGATCGGCAGGCTGGCCCAGATCACGCCCGGAACGGGATAGGGCGAACGAAACGTCATGCGGCGACCCTTTCTTGCTCGGCAAAGGCGCAGCGCAGGGCGCGCACGACCTGCGCGGGGTCGGTCCCCGTCACGACGGGGCCCCGATGCGCGGCAAGGCCGGCGGCTTCCAGATACCAGTTGAGGTGCTTGCGCGCGACGCGCAGGCCCAGCGCGATGCCGTAGAAGGCCAGCATCTCCTCGTAATGCGCGACGACCAGATCGGCGAGCGCCTCGCCCGCGGGCACCACGGGCGGCGGCGCGCCGGCCAGATCCGCGGCGATCTGCGCCAGAAGCCACGGACGCCCCTGCGCGCCCCGCCCCACCATCACGCCCGCCGCGCCCGAGGCATCCAGCGCCGCACGGGCCGCGGCAGGCGAGACGATGTCGCCGTTCGCCACCACGGGGATGCTGACGGCCTCGGTCACCGCCCGGATGGCGGCCCAGTCGGCCGTGCCGGTGTAGAACTGGCAGCGGGTGCGGCCGTGCACCGTGATGAGCGAGACGCCGGCCGCCTCGGCCCGTCGGGCGATGCCGGGCGCGTTCATGCTGCGCTCGTCCCAGCCCAGCCGCATCTTCAGCGTGACCGGCACCTGCACCGCGGCCACCACGGCCTCGACGAGGCGCAGCGCCCGATCGGGCTCGCGCATCAGCGCCGAGCCGGACCAGCCGTTCGTCACCCGCTTCGCCGGGCACCCCATGTTGATGTCGATCACCCGCGCGCCCTGCGCCTCGACGAGGCGGGCGGCCTCGGCCATCCAGTGCGGATCGCAGCCCGCCAGCTGCACGGCGGTGGCGGCTTCCGTGAAGCCCAGCTCCGCCCGGGCGCGGGCCTCGGGCGCCGCACAGACCACCTCGCGGCTGGCCACCATCTCGGACACGACAAGCCCCGCCCCGAACCGGGCCACCAGCCGGCGGAACGGCAGGTCGGTGATGCCGGCCATCGGCGCGAGAAGCACCGGCGGGTCAACCGGAAGCTGAGCGATACGAAAGGACAAGTGCCTATTCCTTGTGCGTCAGCCCTCACCTAAGGCCAGCCTGAACGGAAGACAATTCGGCGCGCATCCTCGCTGCCGGAAAATCGTGCTTTGCACAAATTTTAACCACCTCTGCTCAAAGTGCTGCCGGTCCGATGCTGCCCCGCGACAGGAGGGTCGATTGTCACCATCCCCCGCATCGCCTAGAGGTTCCGGCAAAAGGATGACCGAGCCATGACCACAGCCGCAATCATCGTCGCCGCGGGACGCGGCACCCGTGCCGGTGGCAGCCTGCCCAAGCAATGGCAGGCGCTTGCGGGGCGGCCCGTGCTTGCACATTCGCTCGACCGGTTCCGCGCGGCGCCCGGCGTCTCGCGCGTGGTGCTGGTGATCCATCCGGACGACCGGGACCGCGCGCTCGCTCTGGGCGGGGTGGAACTGGTCGAGGGCGGTGCCACGCGCGACGCCTCGGTCCGCAATGCGCTCGAGGCGCTGGCCGGGACGGACGTGACGCGGGTGCTGATCCACGACGGGGCGCGGCCCCTCGTTTCGCAGGCGCTGATCGCGCGGCTGATCGGAGCGCTCGACAGCCACGAGGGTGCGGCGCCGGCGGTTCCGGTCTCGGACGCGCTCTGGCGCGGCGAGGGCGGCCGCGTGGCGGGCACGCAGGACCGCACGGGCCTCTTCCGCGCGCAGACGCCGCAGGCCTTCCGGTTCGAAACGATCCTCGCCGCGCATCGCGCGCATCCCGGCGGGGCGGCCGATGATGTCGAGGTCGCCCGCGCGGCCGGCATCGAGGTGATGATCGTCGAAGGCGACGAGGACAATCTGAAGGTGACCTACCCGGGAGATTTCGCCCGGGCGGAACGACTGTTGATGGGCAAGGAGACTGGAATGGATATTCGCACCGGCAATGGATTTGACGTGCATGCGTTCGGCCCCGGCGATCACGTGTGGCTCTGCGGCGTCCGCGTGCCGCATCATCGCGGCCTCATCGGGCATTCGGATGCGGATGTCGGCATGCACGCGCTGACCGATGCGATCTATGGCGCGCTGGGCGAGGGCGACATCGGCGTGCACTTCCCGCCGTCGGACCCGCAGTGGAAGGGTGCCGCCTCGCGGATCTTCCTGGAACATGCGATGGGCCGGATCGCGACGCGCGGCTTCACGCTGACCAACTGCGACGTGACGCTGATCTGCGAGCGGCCGAAGATCGGCCCGATGGCGCCCGCGATGCGCGAGGCGCTGGCCGCGATCATGGGCATCGACATGGGCCGCATCTCGGTCAAGGCCACGACGTCGGAGAAGCTGGGCTTCACCGGTCGCGAGGAAGGCATCGCCTGCATCGCCACCGCGACCCTGCTTCAGGCATGAGGCCTTCGCGCGCGATCTGCACGGGCGGCGGCATCGGGCTCCTGCGCCCGGCGCCGGGCACCTGGGCCTCGGCCGCCGCGGTGGCGGCAGGCCTCGTGCTGCACGGAATCGGGCACTTCCCGCTTCTGCTGGTCGCGACGCTTCTCGCCTGTGGGCTGGGCCTCTGGGCGGTGCGCGAGGAGCTGAAGCTTCGCCCGCATGCCGACCCGCCGGAATTCGTCATCGACGAGGTGGCGGGCCAGTGGATCGCGCTCTCCTTCCCGTCCTGCGGCTTCTGGCTGATGGGGCTGGACAGCTGGCACTTCCCCTACCCTGGCTGGGTCGCAGCCTTCCTGTTCTTCCGCTTGTTCGACATCTGGAAACCGGGGATCATCGGCCGGGCCGACCGGCGCGAGGACTGGATCGGACTGATGGCCGACGACCTGATCGCCGGGCTGTTCGCCGGGGTGGCCACCATGGTCGCCGCCGGCATTGCGCATGGGGTGCTGATGTGACCGAGGTGGCCGAGATCCTTGACCGCGCGCGCCGGGCCGGTGCGCGCATCGCGACGGCGGAAAGCTGCACCGGGGGCATGATCTCGGCCGCGCTGACCGATGTGGCGGGCTCGTCGGACGTGTTCGACCGCGGCTTCGTCACCTATTCCAACGCGGCGAAGTTCGCCCTTCTGGGGGTGTCGGAAGCCACGCTCGGCCACTACGGCGCCGTGTCCGAAGAGGTGGCGCGCGAGATGGCCGAGGGCGCGCTGGAGCGGTCGGAGGCCGAGCTTGCGATCGCGGTCACGGGCATCGCCGGGCCGGGCGGGTCGGAGACCAAGCCCGAGGGCCGGGTCTGCTTCGCGCTGGCGGAGCGGGACCTGCCGACCTTCACCGAGACGGTGGAGTTCGGCGCGCTGGGCCGGGCCGAGGTGCGGCGTGCCACCGTGGCCCATGCGCTCTCGCTGCTGGCCGAGGCGCTCGCCTAGCGCGGGCCGTAGAGCGCGAGCGCGCGCTTCTCGAAGGCCTTCACGATGCGGTGCATCGCCTCGTTGAACACCACGCCGATGATCCCCTGCAGGATTGCGTTGCGGAATTCGAAATCGACAAAGAAATCGACCTCGCACCCGCCCTCCGGCCGATCGCGGAAGCCCCAGGACGAGCGCATGTATTTGAACGGGCCGTCGAGATATTCGGTCTCGATCCGCTTTGCCTCGGGGAACAGCTTCACCCGGCTGCCAAAGCGTTCGCGGAACACCTTGAACGAGATCACCAGATCCGCCTCCATCAGCTCGCCCCCCTGGATGGGCTTCCTCGAGCGGATGCGGGCGGCGGAATTCCACGGCAGGAACTGCGGATAGCGCTCCACGTCCGCGACGAGGTCATACATTTCCCTGGCGGTCCAGGGAAGCGGGCGGCTCTCGGAGTGGGTCGGCATCGCGGCGTTCGGTCCTTGGGCAACCGCCCCGGTCGGGCGTGACTTGGGCGTCGTTTCTGGATAAAGGGGCGGCAGGATGCAAGGGGGCGCCATGCCGACGAGACCTTATGTCATAGACCAGTTGATCTCGCCCAAACAGATCGCGGCGAGAGTCGAGGTTCTGGCGCGCGAGATCACCGAGCATTTCTCGGATACCGACAAGCTGGTGGTGGTGGGCCTGCTGCGCGGGTCCTTCGTCTTCATCGCCGATCTGGTGCGCGAGATCCACCTGCCGGTCGAAGTCGACTTCCTCGAAGCCTCGTCCTACGGCGATGCCATGACATCGAGCCGCGAGGTGCGCATCCTGAAGGACCTGCGCGGCGAGATCGCGGGGCGCGACGTGCTGGTGGTTGAGGATATCGTGGATACCGGCTTCACGCTGTCCCACGTCGTGCGCCTCCTGCGCTCGCGCGAGCCGAAGCGGCTGGAGGTCTGCGCGCTGCTCGACAAGCCCTCGCGCCGCGAGGTGGACATCCGCGCCACCTGGACCGGATTCGAGATCCCCGACGAGTTCGTGGTGGGCTACGGCATCGACTTCGCGCAAAGGAACCGCAACCTGCCCTTCATCGGCAAGGTCAGGTTCCTGGAATCGGCATGAACCCGATCTGGTTCCTGCGCATGATGCGCTGGGCGCGCAATCCGCCCTCGGCGGGCCGCGTGAAGCTGGTGCTGGCCGTGCTGGCGGCCTGCCTCGCGCTGGTCGCGGTGGAACGGCTGGCGGGCTGGCCCGAGGCGCTGACGGTGGACGGGTTCGGTCGCGCGGGCCGGCCCTGAGATCGGCGGATTCCGCCGGTCCCGCCGGGGGATCACGGAAATGTGGACTTTGGTCCGTAGGTTTGCGGTCGCAGCCACGCTAGCCTTCTTGTGCAATCAGCCAAGGAGACCGTTGCGATGCGACACATGCCTGCCCTCGCCCTGACCTTCTCCCTCGCAGCCCTTCCCGCCCTTGCCCAGGATGCCCGCCAGATCGAGCGCATGATGGAGGCGCGCGAGGGCGTCATGACGCTGATGGCCCATGAACTGGGCAAGCTGGGCGGCATGGCCAAGGAAGAGACGCCCTATGACGCGGCCGTGGCGGGCAAGGCCGCCGCGAACCTCGCGGCGCTGTCGTCGGTCGTGTCGCCCGAACTCTTCCCGAAGGGCTCGGCCTTGGGCGAGGCCGAGGACAGCGAGGCGCTGCCCGCGATCTGGGAGAAGCCGAACGACTTCCAGGCGCGCATCACGCAGTTGAACGAGGCCGCGGCCAAGATGCAGGCGTCCGCCGGGACCGATCTCGCCTCGCTGCAGGGGGCGATGAAGGACATCGGCGGCGCCTGCGGCAGTTGCCACGAGACCTTCCGCGAGAAGGACTGAGGCCGGGCGATGCGGCGGATGCTGGCGCTTGGTCTTGCCGTCGCGGCCATGGCCGCGGCAGGGCTGTGGATCACCCGGCCGGAGCGGAGCGATGCGGCGGCGCTTGCGGACCTTGCAGGGGATGCGACGCGCGGCGAGCGGGTGTTCTGGGCGGGGGGCTGCGCCTCCTGCCACGCTGCGCCGGGAAGCCGGGACGAGGCGCGGCTGGTGCTGGCCGGGGGTGTACGGCTCAGCACAGCCTTCGGCACCTTCGTCGCTCCCAACATCTCGCCCCACCCCACGCAGGGGATCGGCGGCTGGAGCCTCGCCGATCTCGATTCGGCCCTCAGGCACGGCACCTCGCCGGAGGGCCGGCATTACTACCCCTCGTTTCCCTGGACCTCATACGCCCACGCCACGCCGCAGGACGTGGCGGACCTCAAGGCGTTCCTCGACACGCTGCCGCCCTCGGACCGGCCGAACGAGCCGCACGAGCTGTCCTTTCCCTTCGACCAGCGGCTGCTTCTGGGCGGCTGGAAGCTCCTGGCCGGCGAAACCCGCTGGCTGGTCGAGGGCGAACTGACCCCCGAGGAGGAGCGTGGCCGCTACCTCGTCGAGGGGCTGGGCCATTGCGGCGAATGCCACACGCCGCGCGACGGCATCGGGCGGCGCGAGACGGCGCGCTGGCTGGCCGGCGGCCCGAACCCTGAGGGCCGCGGCACGATCCCGAACATCACCCCGGCGAAGCTCGACTGGTCGGCAGCCGATATCGCGGAATACCTGAGTTCCGGCTTCACTCCCGACTACGACTCGGCAGGCGGGCAGATGGCGGACGTGATCCGCAACACGAGCCAGCTGCCGGACGAGGACCGTCGCGCAATCGCCGCCTATCTCAAGCGCGTGCCGCCCGAGGAGTGACGGGCGGCAGAAGCAGCCTCACGCGCCGAGTTTCGCCAGCCGGGCGGCGCGCAGCCGGGCGAAATCCTCGCCCGCGTGATAGGAGGACCGGGTGAGCGGCGTGGCCGAGACCATCAGGAAGCCCTTGCCATAGGCGGCCTTCTCGTAGCCCGCGAATTCGTCGGGCGTCACGAAGCGGTCGACCTTGTGGTGCTTCGGCGTCGGCTGGAGATACTGGCCGATGGTCAGGAAATCGACCTCGGCCGCGCGCATGTCGTCCATCACCTGCAGAACGCCCTGCCGGTCCTCGCCCAGTCCGACCATGATGCCGGACTTGGTGAAGATGGTCGGGTCCAGTTCCTTGGCCCGCTGCAGCAGCCGGAGCGAGTGGAAGTAGCGCGCGCCGGGCCGCACCTCGGGATAAAGTCCCGGAACGGTCTCGAGGTTGTGGTTGAAGACATCCGGTCTCGCCGCCACAACGGTCTCGAGTGCGGCGGGGGCGCATTTCAGGAAGTCCGGCACCAGAACCTCGATGGTCGTGCCGGGGGCGCGGTGGCGGATCGCGCGGATCGTCTGCGCGAAATGCTCCGCCCCGCCATCCTCGAGGTCGTCGCGGTCCACGCTGGTCACGACGACATGGCGCAGACCCAGTTCCGCGACGGCATGGGCCACCCGCCCCGGCTCGAACGCGTCCAGCGCCTGCGGCTTCCCGGTCGCCACGTTGCAGAACGAACAGCCCCGCGTGCAGATCTCGCCCATGATCATCATGGTGGCGTGGCCCGCGCTCCAGCATTCGCCGACGTTGGGGCAGCCTGCCTCCTCGCAGACGGTGGCCAGCTTCTGGCCACGGATGATGTCGCGCGTCTCCTTGTAGCCCTCGGAGGTCGGGGCCTTCACGCGGATCCACGACGGCTTCTTCGGCTGGGCGTTGTCCGGGCGGTGCGCCTTTTCGGGGTGGCGCTGGTCGGGAATCTTCAGGTCGCGCACAAGTTTTCCGATCATGAAAGCGACATTCCGTGCTCATATAGGCCGCCGGGCCCGGCGAAGCCAGCCTGCTCTTCGTATCGGCCGGGCAAGGCGCATTCTTGAATCACAGACCTGATACCAAGTTCTTTTCCGTGGGATCGAGGACATCGTTATGACCAAGAAGCTGATGGCCGAAGTGTTCGGCACCTTCATTCTCGTCTTCTTCGGCTGCGGGTCGGCCGTGCTGATGGGCGAGCAGATCGGAATGCTCGGGATCTCCATCGCCTTCGGCCTTGCCATCGTGGCGGCCGCCTATTCGATCGGCGCCATCTCGGGCGCCCACCTCAACCCGGCCGTCTCGCTGGGATTCCTGATGTCGGGGCGGATGTCGGCGGGCGAGTTCGCAGGCTATGTGCTGGCCCAGATCGCCGGCGCCATCCTGGGCGCGCTGGTCGTGTTCCTGATCGCCTCCGGCAAGACCGGCTACTCGCTGGCGGTGAACGGGCTGGGCCAGAACGGCTTCGGGCCGGGTTATTTGGGTGAATACACGATGGGCGCCGCGCTGATCTTCGAGCTCGTCGCGACCTTCGTCTTCGTCTGCGTGATCCTTGCCGCCACGGCCTCGCATGTCTCGGCGGCCTCGACCGCGCTCGCGGGGCTCGCCATCGGCCTGACGCTGGCGGCGATCCATCTGGTGGGCATCAACGTGACCGGCGTTTCGGTCAACCCGGCGCGCTCCATCGGCCCGGCGATCTTCGTCGGCGGCAAGGCCATCGCGGATCTCTGGGTGTTCATCGTGGCCCCGCTTGCCGGCGGCGCCGCGGCCGGCCTTGCCCATGCCTCGGGGTTCTTCCGTCCCGCGGGCGTGCAGGCCGAGGCCAAGGGACGCGCCTCGGCGGTCTGAGATCGCCGCAGCCTCCCGCAGACGGCGGCAGCACCGCCCAGCGAATGGGCAACCGGCGGCGGGAGAGCGTCCCGCCGCTTCCGGATAGCTTGACCCTCGCGCGCGCAGCGGTTAGCCGGTTCCCGAACACCACGCAACCTGCAGTCGCAAAACGAGGATCATTCCAATGTTGCCCGGTTCCAAGCTTCCGTCCGTCACCTTCCGCACCCGAGTTCGCGACGAGAGTCTGGGCGGGCCGAACCCCTTCCGCTGGCAGGACATGACGACCGAGGACTACTTCGGCGGCAAGCGCGTCGTGCTGTTCGCGCTGCCGGGCGCCTTCACGCCGACCTGCTCGACCTACCAGCTGCCGGGCTTCGAGAAGGGCTTTGCCGACTTCCAGGCCTTGGGCATCGACACGATCTACTGCCTCTCGGTCAACGACAGCTTCGTGATGAACCAGTGGGCGAAGGCCCAGGGCCTCGAGAACGTGCAGGTGATCCCGGACGGCTCGGGCGAGTTCACCCGCCGTGTGGGGATGCTGGTGCGCAAGGACAACCTCGGCTTCGGGCTGCGCTCGTGGCGCTATGCCGCCGTGGTCAACAACGGCGTGGTCGAGGCTTGGTTCGAGGAGCCCGGCCTCTGCGACAACCACGAGGAGGATCCCTATGGCGTCTCCTCGCCCGAGACCGTGCTGAACTGGCTGGTGGCGGACGCGCAGGGCGCCGCCGCCTGATCAGGCCGGAACGGCCGACCGGGCCTGCCCGGTCAGTGTCTCGCCGGCATGCGCCAGCGTCCCGGCGAGATCGTCGAGCCAGTCCGAGGCCGAACTTGTCGCCCGCCGCGCCAGCACGATCTGGCGCGCGGGCTCGGGCGCCGCGAAGCGCCGCACCGCAAGGCCCGGCACCGCGGCCTGTTCCTTGGCCCAGGCGATCTCGGGCAGGAAGGTCATCCCCAGCCCCTGCCCGGCCAGCCCGCAGAGCGTGGTGAGCGACGAGGCCCCCAGATCCAGCCGCGCCTGCCGGCGGTCCATTCCGCAGACCTCGAGCGCCTGATCGGCAAGGCAGTGCCCCTCGTCCAGCAGGAGCAGCCTGTCGGGGTCAAGGCTCACGGGGCGCAGCGCCTCGGTTCCCACTCCCGCCAGCACCGAGGCCCGCCCCGCCAGCAGGAAGCGGTCGGAGAACAGCGGCACCAGCTTCAGCCCCGCCACCCCCTGCGGCGCCGCGATCACCGCGGCATCGATCTGCCCGCGGTCGAGCGC
The DNA here is from genome assembly GCF_002407205.1 of Rhodobacter sp. CZR27. Classification (NCBI taxonomy): domain Bacteria; kingdom Pseudomonadati; phylum Pseudomonadota; class Alphaproteobacteria; order Rhodobacterales; genus Rhodobacter; species Rhodobacter sp. CZR27. Next base: position 1,806,743 of record NZ_CP023548.1, read on the forward strand.
CGCCAGCAGGATGTCGGTCGTCGCCTCGCGCACGCGCAGGTCGCGGGTGATGTCGCGCGCGCGCAGCATCGGCAGCACCTCGGGCAGAAGATAGGGCGCGACCGTCGGGATGACCCCGAGGTTCACCCGCCGCGCAAGACCGCGCTGACGGGCGGTCGCCTCCAGCTCGGTCACCTCGGCGAGGATGCGGCGGGCGCGCAGCTCGACCTCGCGCCCCTCGGCGGTCAGGCGGATCTCGCGCGGGTGCCGCTCGAACAGGGCCGCGTCCAGCGTCTCCTCCATCTCGCGGATCTGCATCGACAGCGCCGGCTGCGTGACATGCACGCGCTCGGCCGCGCGGCCGAAATGTCGTTCCTCCGCAAGGGCAAGGAAATAGGACAGCTGCCGGAGCGTGAGCCTCATCAGGTTTCCTTATCGCATTACATAGAAGATCTCATTTATAATTATTCCAAGCCTCTGTCATGACTCTTCTTCATCAACAACGCCCGGAACGGGCCCCAGAGGGAGCGACCATCATGACCCGCCTGACCACCACGGCCGGCGCCCCGATCGCCGACAACCAGAATTCGCTGACCGCCGGCCCGCGCGGCCCGGTGCTGCTGGAGGATTACCAGCTGCTTGAAAAGCTCGCGCACCAGAACCGCGAGCGCATACCCGAGCGCGTGGTCCACGCCAAGGGCTGGGGAGCCTTCGGCACCTTCACCGTGACGAACGACATCACGCGCTACACCTGCGCCAAGGTCTTTTCGGAAGTGGGCAAGCAGACCGACCTCGCCGTGCGGTTCTCGACCGTGGCGGGCGAGCTGGGCGCCGCCGACCACGAGCGCGACGTGCGCGGCTTCTCGGTCAAGATGTACACCGAGGAGGGCAACTGGGACCTCGCCGGGAACAACACGCCGGTCTTCTTCGTCCGCGACCCGATGAAGTTCCCCGACTTCATCCACACGCAGAAGCGCCACCCGCGCACCAACCTGCGCTCGGCCACGGCGATGTGGGACTTCTGGTCGCTCAGCCCGGAATCGCTGCATCAGGTCACCATCCTGATGTCGGACCGCGGCCTGCCAGTGGATCCGATGCACATGAACGGCTACGGCTCGCACACCTATTCCTTCTGGAACCGGGACGGCGAGCGGTTCTGGGTCAAGTTCCACTGGAAGACCCTGCAGGGCCACGCGCATTACACCAATGCCGAAGCCGCGCAGATCGTGGGCCGCACCCGCGAGGGCTATCAGGAGGCGCTGTTCGGCGCCATCGAGGAAGGCCGCTTCCCGCGCTGGCGCCTCATGGTGCAGATCATGCCCGAGGCCGAGGCCGAGACCACGCCCTACAACCCCTTCGACCTGACGAAGGTCTGGCCGCATGGCGACTATCCGCTGATCGAGGTCGGCGTGATGGAGCTGAACCTGAACGCGGACAACTACTTCGCCCAGATCGAGCAGCTGGCCTTCTCGCCTTCGAACAAGGTGCCCGGCATCGGCTACAGCCCCGACAAGATGCTGCAGGCCCGCGTCTTCTCCTATGCCGACGCGCACCGCTACCGGCTGGGCACGCATTACGAGGCGCTTCCCGTGAACGCGGCGCGCTGCCCGGTGCACCACTACCACAAGGACGGCCAGATGAACTTCTTCGGCCACCGCACCGGGGCGGTCGATGCCTATTACGAGCCGAACTCCGTTCCGGGCGCGGCTGTCGAGGACCCGACGGTGGCCGAGCCGCCGCTGCGGATCTCGGGCGATGCGGCGCGGTGGAACCACCGCGAGGGCAACGACGACTACAGCCAGCCGCGCGCCCTGCATGACCGGGTGATGAACGACGAGCAGCGCGCCCGGCTCTACATGAACATCGCCGAGGCGATGGCGGGCGTGCCCGAGGACGTCGTGGCCCGCGCCATCGGCCAGTTCGATCTTGTCAGCCCGGCCTATGGCGATGGCATCCGCGCCGCCCGCGCGGCACTTCTCGGGGCGAAACAGGCCGCCGAGTGACCGAAAGGGGCGCGCGTCCGGCTGGGCGCGCCCTGCCTCACGACCGCCGGGTCTTCGATCCCGCCCCGACCGCGTAGGAAGGGGCTCTCGCCCGGAGAGGCGGCTCGGCGCTGCCTGTCCCCCTCATCCGGCCAGCGAGGCGGCGGCAGTCGCCCGCTCCCGAGTGGGGGACCGGCCCCGCCTTCGCGGACTTCCGCATCAGCGGCGGCGGAACAGCGTGCCCAGCACGCCGCGGACGATCTCCCGCCCGGCGCGGCTTCCGATCTGGCGCGCGAAGCTCTTGGCGAAGGCTTCGGCCACGCTGTCGCTGCGCCGCCCCGACGATCCCGTCTGGCGCGAGGACGGCCCGCCGTAGCGCTGGCCGCGCGAGAATTCCCGCTCGTCGTCGGGCGCTGGGGCGGCCTCGGTGGCGCCTGTGGCCGCCGCCGTCCGTGCGGCCAGCCGCTCGAAGGCCGTGTCGCGGTCGAGCAGCCGGTCATACTTGCCGGCGACCGGCGAGCCGCGCATCACCTCTGCACGTTCCTCGGGAGAGATCGGGCCAAGCTGCGACGCGGGCGGGCGGATCAGCGTGCGCTCGACCATGCCGGGCACGCCCTTCGGTTCGAGGAACGAGGTCACCGCCTCGCCGGTGCCCACGTCGCGGATCGCCTCGTCGGTCGCGAAGCGCGGGTTCGGCCGGTAGGTCTCGGCCGCCTGCCGCAGGTCCTTCTGGTCCTTCGCGGTGAAGGCGCGCAGCGCATGCTGCACGCGATTGCCCAGCTGGGCAAGGATGTCGCCGGGCACGTCGCCGGGGCGCTGGGTGATGAAGAAGATCCCCACGCCCTTGGAACGGATCAGCCGTGCGACCTGCTCGATCTTGTCCAGCAGCGCCTTGGGCGCGTCGTCGAACAGCAGATGCGCCTCGTCGAAGAACAGCACGAGCTTCGGCTTCTCGGCGTCGCCCACTTCGGGCAGTTCCTCGAACAGCTCCGACATCAGCCAGAGCAGGAAGGTCGCGTAAAGCCGCGGCGACTGCATCAGCCGGTCGGCGGCTAGGATGCCGATCCGTCCCATCCCGTCCGGCGCCACCTGCATGAGGTCGGCAAGCTCGAGTGCCGGCTCTCCGAAGAGTAGCGCGCCGCCCTCGGATTCGAGCACCAGCAGGCGGCGCTGGATCGCGCCGACCGAAGCCGGCGTGACAAGGCCGTAGCGCGCCGAGACCGTTGACGCATTCCCGGCCACGAAGGCCAGCATCGCCTGCAGGTCCCTGAGATCGACGAGCGGCAGGCCCTCCTCGTCGGCAAGGCGGAAGGCCACGGTCAGCACGCCCTCCTGCGCCTCCGAGAGGTCGAGGAGCCGCGACAGGAGCAGCGGCCCCATCTCGGCCACCGTGGTGCGCACCGGATGGCCGGCCTGGCCGTAGATGTCCCAGAAGGTGACCGGAAACCCCCGGTAGACCAGATCCATCCCGATCTTCGCCGCACGCTCGACAAAGGCGCGGTGCGGGCCGGCCGCTTCGGACCCCGGCAAGGCAAGGCCCGCCAGATCGCCCTTCACATCGGTAAGGAACACCGGGACGCCCGCCGAGGACAGCCCCTCGGCCAGGACCTGCAGGGTGACGGTCTTGCCGGTGCCGGTCGCGCCGGCCACAAGGCCGTGGCGGTTGGCATAGCGCAGAAGCAGCCTTTGCGGCGCCAGATGGCCCTCGCCGCCGCCGCCCACAAAGATGTCCTCGGTCATGTCCCGCGCCCTGCGAAAGTTTCGTTCGCCGAGACAATACATCCTTAAACTATTGCTGCGAGTCTGCTTGTTACCGGGGCGACAATCCCACGCCCTGCGTACCTTCCTCCCTGAACTGGACTGGCCGCGCCTTCTCGAAGGCGCGGTTTTTCTTGCCTTTTCGGCAGGGTCCGGCGGTCCGATTCGCAGTTGACGCATTCCGATTTAGCCCTTAGCGTCCCCTTCAGATGAAGTCGGCCAGTCCGACAGGGAGCAAAACAGACGCAGGGAAGGGCCGGATCGCCGGCCCTTTTCGCATTCGGGGCAGCCGGGCCGGATCCGATGACCTGTGGTGCCCCGGTCGCTTGGGGCCGTGCAGACCTCCGCCGTGTCCGGCCGTTCGCGCATTTGGCACCTGACACCGCCGGGTGGGCATGCTACAGCCCGGCCGACATCATGTGAGGACAGGATCGCGCATGTCGAGCATTCATCTGAACACCCTCTGCGCCATGGCCCTCGGGCTCGGGCTCGGCTCGGCCGCCTGGGCGCAGGAGACGCCCGCGGCCCCTGCAGCCGAGACCCCCGCCGCGCAGGCGCCCGCCGAAGGCGCCGCGGCCCCGGACGGCCTCGCGATGGGCAAGGAAGCGGCCCCCGCCGACGGGCCCGGCACGCCCTATGTTGCCGCAACCTATGGCGACTGGCAGCAGCGCTGCGTCCGCACCGAGGACGGCTCGGACCCCTGCCAGCTCTACCAGCTGCTGAAGGACGGCGAAGGCAATTCGGTCGCGGAAATCAGCATGTTCGCCCTGCCCGAAGGCCAGAAGGCCGCGGCCGGCGCGACGGTGGTTGCCCCGCTCGAGACGCTGCTGACCGCCAATCTGGCGCTGGGCGTGGATTCGGCCAAGCCGAAGGTCTACCCGTTCACCTGGTGCAACCGCGCCGGCTGCTTCGCCCGCGTCGGCTTCACCCAGGCCGAGATCGATGCCTTCAAGAAGGGCAACAAGGCGGTGGTGACCATCGTTCCGGCCGTCGCGCCCGACCAGAAGGTGGAGCTGAACGTGTCGCTCAAGGGCTTCACCGCCGGATACGAGGCCGTGAAGGCCGCGAATGCGAAGAACGAAGCTCCCGCCGGGAACTGATCACCTGCACAGCGCCGGTCACGCCGCCCCGAGACGGGGCGGCGTCTTCATGTCAGGTGCAACGCAAGGCCGCGATCGGCCACAGCCCTGATCCCATGCCGACCTAGTGCCTTGATGTCAGATCCGGCGCAGCGCAAGCACCGCGTTCAGGCCGCCGAAGGCGAAGGCGTTCGACAGCACGACATCCACCCGCGCCTGCCGCGCCACGTTCGGCACCACGTCGAGCGCGCATTCCGGATCGGGCTCCTCATAGCCGATGGTCGGCGCGATCACGCCCTCGCGCAGCGCCATGATGCAGGCGAGCAGTTCCACCGCACCCGTGCCGCCGATCAGATGGCCGTGCATCGACTTGGTCGAGGAGATCATCAGCCGGTCGGCATGATGGCCGAACACATCCGCCACGGCGGCGCATTCGGTCTTGTCGTTCGCCGCCGTTCCGGTGCCATGGGCGTTGATGTAGCCCACTTCCTCGGGGTTCACCTTCGCATCCTGCAGCGCCCCGGCAATGGCGCGCGCCGCGCCGTGCTTCGACGGCATGACGATGTCCGAGGCGTCCGAGGTCATGGCGAAGCCGATCACCTCGGCAAGGATCTCGGCGCCGCGGGCACGGGCATGCTCGTATTCCTCGAAGACGAAGATCGCCGCCCCCTCGCCCTGAACCATGCCGTTGCGGTTGAGCGAGAAGGGCCGGCAGGCGTCCTTGGACATCACGCGCAGCCCTTCCCATGCCTTGATGCCGCCGAAGCAGAGCATCGCCTCGGAGCCGCCGGTCACCATCGCCCGCGTCATGCCGGCCCGCACCATGTGGAAGGCCTGCCCCATCGCGTGGTTGGAACTGGCGCAGGCGGTCGCGACGGTGAAGGAAGGCCCGCGCAACTGGAACTCCATCGACACATGCGAGGCGGCCGCGTTGTTCATCAGCTTGGGCACCACGAAGGGATGGACGCGGTTCTTCCCCTCCTCGTAGACGGCGCGGTAATTCTCGTCCCAGGTGTTCACCCCGCCGCCCGCGGTGCCGAGGATCACCCCCGCCTCGAGCCCGAGCGAGCCCGAGAAGGTCAGCCCCGACTGCGCCACCGCCTGACGCGCGGCCAGCAGCGTGAACTGGGTGAACTTGTCGTAAAGGACGATCTGCTGGCGGTTGAAATGGACCTCGGGGTCCCAGTTGTGCACCTGCCCGCCGATCCCGATGGACAGCCGCTCCTTGTCGCGGATGTCGAGTTCGGTGATGCCGCACCGCCCTTCGCGGAAGGCCGCGAGCGTGCCGGGAACGTCGTGCGCCAGCGCGTTGATCGTGCCGGCGCCCGTGATGACCACGCGTTTCATGCAGATCTGCTCAGGCGGCCCGCGAGGCGACCAGACACTCGACCGCCGCCACGATGGCCGCGACCGACGAGATGTCGAAGCCGCTCTGCTGCGGATCGTTCGCGTTGAACGGGACCGAGATGTCGAAGGCCTCCTCGATGGCGAAGATCGACTCCACCAGCCCGAGGCTGTCGATGCCGAGATCCTCGAGCGTGGCATCCATCTTCACGTCGGACGGCTCCAGCACCGCCTGCTCGGCTATGATCGCGATGACTTTTTCCTGAACGCTCTCGGCCATGGTCTTCCCCTTGCACCGTCTCGTGGCGGTGATTTAGTCACTCTGCCCCTTCAATGAAACAGCTTTCTGAAGGGCGGCCACGGTGGCCGCAAGGCGCGGCAATCTGCGCATGGCCTTCTGGATCTCGATCTGGGTCTCCATCTTCACGGCCGGATCGCCCAGCAGGACGCGGCCCGCCGGTGCGTTGGTGCGGATCTTGGTGGCGCCGCCCGCCACCACGTCGTCACCGACGAAGATGTTGTCCGACACGCCGACCTGCCCGCCCAGCACCACGCGATCCCCGATCCGGGACGAGCCCGCGATGCCCACCTGCCCGCACAGCAGGCAGTCGCGCCCGACCTGCACGTTGTGGCCGACATGGACGAGGTTGTCGAGCTTGGTGCCGGCCCCGATCGACGTATCGCGGATCGTGCCCCGGTCGATGGTCGAGTTCGCGCCGATCTCGACATCGTCGGCGATGCTCACTGAGCCCAGCGAGTGGATGCGGACCCACGACTGCTGGCGGATCTCGGCGCGTTCGCCCAGCGTTTCGCGGATCTCCTCGACGCCCGATTTCTCGGGGGTCACGAACGAGAAGCCGTCCGCCCCGATCACCGCGCCGGGATGGCAGATGAAGCGGTCGCCGATCGTCACCCGCGCCCCGATGCGCGCGCCCTGCAGGATCAGCGCATCGGCGCCGATGCGCGCGCCTTCGGCGACCGACACGTGGCTCGCGATCCGCGCCCGCGGGCCGATGCGCACACCCGCGCCGACCGTGACGAAGGGGCCGATGGCCGCGTCCTCGCCGACCTCGGCCGTCGGGTCCACGATGGCCATCGGATGGATGCCCGGGACGATCTGCGGGCCCGGGTCGAAGATCCGCGACAGGCCGGCCATGGCCAGCCGCCCTCGGGGGGCGAAGATCGCGGCCTCCAGCCCCATCGCCTGCCAGTCCGCGCCCTGCCACAGCATCGCCGCCCGCGCCGCGCCCTTCGACAGGCCCTCGGCATAGCGCGGGTCCATCGCAAGGGCCAGCGCGCCCGCCCCAGCCCCCGCAGGCTCGGCGGCATGGGTCACGACGAGATCAAGGTTCCCGCTGGCCTCGGCGCCGAGTGCCGAGGCGATGTCGCGAATGGTATGGCCCATGGGTGGCTGCTCCGGAGGCTGCGGCGGCTTCCTGCCGCCCGCTCCAGATCTAGCCCTGAACGGCGCCCGGCACCACCCCGGCCTCGGTCAGCGCGTCGAAGATCAGGGCATCGCGGCCGTAGATGTCGGGGCGATAGTTCATCCGCCCCGTGGGGCCGGCCCAGGCGGTGAAATAGACCAGATGGACCGGCACCGGTTTTTCCAGCCGGATCACGCTCTCCTTCCCGGTCTTCAGATGCGACTGGACCAGCCCTTCGGGGTCGTCGCTTTGCTTGGCCAGCAGCGCATGCGCGAAATCGAACGGCTGTCCCAGCCGGATGCAGCCGTGCGAAAAGGCCCGGACCTCGCGGTCGAACAGCGACTTCGACGGCGTGTCGTGCAGGTAGATGTTCCAGGGGTTCGGGAACATGAACTTCACCAGCCCCAGCGCATTGCCGTCCGAGGGCGGCTGGCGCATCGAGAACGGGAAGTTGCGCGCGTTGTAGGCGTTGAAGTTGACCGAGCCGCGGTTGACCACCCGCCCCCGGCTATCGATCAGCTTCAGATGGCCCGCGGCGTTCGGGTTGCGCTGCAGAAGCGGCAGGTATTCCTTGGTGGTGATCGAGCGCGGCACGTTCCACGACGGGTTGATCACCATGTATTCCATCTGGTCCGAGAATTCGGGGCTGCGCTGGTCGGCGGCGTTCTTGCCGATCACCGAGCGCGTCTCGAACGTGACCTTGCCGGCCTCGACGACGCGGGCGGTGAATTCGGTGAGGTTCACCCAGATGTGCCGTTCGCCCCGGTCGATGTTCAGCCAGCGCTCGCGCTCCATCGCGACGAGGACCGAGCGCAACCGCTCCTCGGGTTCCACGTTCAGCGCGACGATGGTGCTTTCGCCCGCCACCCCGTCGGGGGCGAGGCCGTGGTCAAGCTGGAAGGCGCGCAGCGCGGCCTTGACCGTCTCGTCATAGACCGGCGTCATGCTGCGGCCGAGGTAGCCCATCGCCGCCAGGCGGTCGCGCAACGCAAGGAACGCAGCCCCCGAGGCACCGGGCTTCAGCGCCGCAGCAGGCACCTGCGCACCCCAACCGCCCCGGGCGATCTGCGCCTCGAGCATCAGCTTCGCCCGCATCAGCCGGGCATATTCCGGATCGCGCGGCGCAAGGCCGTTCAGGAAGCGCACGGGATCGGCCTCGAAGGCCGTCAGGACGCTGCGCGGATCGAGCAGCGCCACATCGCGCTTGATGCCGGGATCGACCGCGGAGGGCTTGAGCGCCCCGCTGTGCAGGTCATGCGCCCAGGCGATCAGCGCCCGGGTCATGGCAACCTCGAGCCGGCCGCGGTCCGACTCGGTCCGGGCCGCCCGGAAGCGTGCCATCAGCGCCGCGGCATCGTAGCGCTGCACCGGCAGTCCGTGCGCCGCGGCGGCGTCGATGGCGGAGAACAGGGCCGCGCGCCGCTCGCCATCCTCGGGCCCGGTCCAGAGTGTCCGGTAGCCCCGCTCGCGGTAGTAGGCGGAGATCATGTCGTTCCCGCCCGCGGCCTCGGCCACCGAGCGGGTGAAGGCCGTCACCTGCGCCCCGGCCGAAGAAGGAATCGCCAGGGTTCCGGCAAGGACGGACATCGACAGGCAGAGAGCGAGCCGAAGCGTCGTCTTGCGGCAGGACAGGGCTGACATGGACACCTCGAAGGGGGACGGTCGGTGCATTTCCTACCAAGTTCGGTCATTTGCGGGCCGCTGTAAATTCACCCGCCGCGCGGCCGCGCCCCATTGTCGCTTTTCTGTCACGGCCGCCAACTTTCCGATCCCCGCCGATCGGCCGGGCCGCGTTCAGCAAATTTTTGCCTATGGGGCATTATCTGGGCCGGTGCGTCCAAAGCGGCACTTCAGTTGCACACATCCTTATGGCATAGGAGATAGCACTTGGGGACGAGTAGCAAACGAAGCCGCCGAGACAGGCGGTCGAAGACACGGCGACGGGACAGGCGCTCATCATGACAACGACGAACACGCTCATCACGCGGCGCGGCTTGCTTGGCGCGTTTGCTGCAACCGCCGTGATTGCGGCTCCCACCTACTCCAACGCCTTCGGCTTGCTGCGCGGGGCGGGGGATGTGCGGAGGATCCGGATGTATTCCGGCCGCACCGGCGAGTCGATGGACACGATCTACTGGATCGAAGGGGAATACATCCCCGAGGCGCTAAAGGAAATCAATCACTTCATGCGCGACTGGCGGACTAACGACGTCACCCGCATGGACGCGCGCACCGTGGACATCATGGCGGCCGCGCACCGTCTGATGGATGTGAGCGAGCCCTACATGCTGCTCTCCGGCTACCGCTGCCCGAAGACGAACGCCATGCTGCGCTCGCGGTCGAGCGGGGTCGCGCGCAACTCGCTGCATCTGAAGGGCCAGGCGGCCGACCTGCGGCTGAAGTCGCGCTCGGTGGGCCAGATGGCGAAGGCGGCGGAAGCCTGCGCCTCGGGCGGCGTCGGCCGCTACTCGCGCTCCGACTTCGTCCACATGGATTGCGGCCCGGTGCGGCACTGGGGCCGCTGAGCCCGCAGGATCGCAACGTCGTCGGAAGCCGGGCGCCCTTGGCGCCCTCTTCGTTTCCGCCAGATGCCCCGGCCCGTTTCCGGGCACGGCGACCTGTCCCGCTGCAGGCAGCGGCCCTGACGCCGGCCCTCAGTCCGGGTGCCCTTCGGCCTCGGGCTGGCCATCCGGGGGCGCGTGTCGGGCCCCGCGGTAGCCCATCGCCACGACGAACTTCTCCGAGCTGTCCGCGCGGCTTGCCGGGGGCTTCACATTGGCCACCCTGGTGAAGTTGCGCTTCAGAAGCGCCTGAAGCTCGTTCTCCGCCCCGCCGGCCAGCACCTTCGCCACGAAGGTGCCACCCTCGGCCAGCACATCGAAGGCGAAGTTCGCCGCCGCCTCGCAGAGCGCGATGATGCGCAGATGGTCGGTGCCCTTGTGGCCCGAGGCCGCCGCGGCCATGTCGCTCATCACCACGTCGGCCCCGCCGCCGAGCCAGCCCTTGACCTTGGCGTCGGCATCGTCCGAGAGGAAATCCAGCTGGTGGATCTCGGCCCCGGCAATCGGCTCGACCTCCTGCAGGTCAACGCCCAGAACGGTGCCCTGCGGCTTGTTCTTCTTCTGGCCGAGCGCGTTCACCCGCTCGACCGCGACCTGACACCAGCCGCCGGGCGCGCAGCCAAGGTCGACCACCCGGGCGCCGGGCTTGAGAAAGCCGAACTTGTCGTCAAGCTCGATGATCTTGTAGGCCGCCCTGCCCCGGAAGCCCTCCTTCTTCGCGCGGACCACGTACGGATCGTTCAGCTGCCGCTCGAGCCAGAGCGTCGAGGAAAGCTTCCGCCCCTTCGCCGTCTTCACGCGCACGCGAAGCTCGCGCTGGCCGCGACCCGAGGTGTTCTTTGTCGTCATCTGTATGGTCCGTCCTCGAGAACGCCATCGGCGCTCATCTGTGCATAGAGAAGCCCCTCGCGCAGGCCGCGGTCGGCCACCGACAGCCGGTCGGTCGGCCAGATCCGCATCAGGGCCTGCAGGATCGCCGCGCCCGACATGATCAGGCTGTGCCGCTCGCGCCCGATGCGAGGGTCGGTGCGCCGGCCTTCCGGCCCGAGGGCCAGGTAATCCCGGATCACCGTGTCGATCTGGTCCGAGGTCATGTGCAGCCCGTCGACCTTGGTGCGGTCATAGCGGCGCAGGCCGAGGAAGGAGGCCGCGACCGTGGTGATCGTGCCCGAGGTGCCGATGATCTGGAACCCCTCGCGCGGGTTCTCGGCGTTGTAGGGCGAGAAGCTGGCAAGGTTCTCCTCGAAATACCAGCTCATCAGGGCGAAGCGCGCGGCGTCGTCATCGACATCGACGAACTGATCCTTGAGCGTGGCCACGCCCAGCGGGACCGAGATCCAGTCCACCACCCGCGCCTCCGGCCCGATGCCCTTGGGCGTGAAGCCGGAATGAAGGCGCATGATCGCCTTCGGCCGGTCGTCCTGCGGCACGGCGGAAAGGTCGATCCACACCAGTTCGGTCGAACCGCCGCCGATGTCCACAACCAGAAGCTGCTCGGTCCGCCGCGAGACCAGCGGCGCGCAGGAGATCACGGCCAGCCGGGCCTCCTCCTCGGGCGCGATGATTTCCAGCGACAGCCCGGTCTCGCGCCGGATCTGGCGTATGAAGTCGCGGGCGTTGCGGGCGCGGCGGCAGGCCTCGGTCGCCACCAGCCGCATCCGGCGGACCTGGTGCTTCTCGATCTTCTTCTGGCAGATCCGCAGCGCCTGGATCGTGCGCCCCATGGAGGTGCGCGAAAGCCGGCCGGAAGCCTCCAGCCCGACGCCAAGCTGCACGGTCTTGGAAAACGAATCCACGACCTGAAACTGACTGCCCCTCGGCTGGGCAATCAGCATGCGGCAACTGTTCGTTCCGAGGTCCAGCGCTGCATAGAGCTGCCCCCGGTCTGTTGGTGGGGTGACGGATGGTTCCACCGGCGGGCTGATGGCGACATCGTTGCGCACCGGGATCGCGTCCGCACCCCTGGGACGCTCGGGCGTCATCGTCGCCCTCCATTCATGGTTGCCACAAGAGTATGCGCGGCAAGCCCCCGCCGCAAGGTCGGATCGTCGCAGTCTGCCGCGCCTCCGGCTCATGATCTGCATGAGGAAAATTCAGCTTCCCCCGCCTCCCCCGGGCCATGGATTGCGGCTATTGAGGAACGGTCGAAGGGGTCCGGCGGGCCCGCGTCGCTCCGCGCTCGCGCCATGTCGAAATCCGACGCCGGATGCGGCTTTGCGACACGTATGAGGAGGTCAAGGCAAGGGGAATCAGAGATGCCCGAGGTGACGATCGTCTACTGGCGCGACATACCGGCCCAGGTCATCGTGGGACGCGGCCGCAAGGGCGCAAAGGCCCCGCTGCCCGAGCGTTTCGAGCAGGCCATCGACCGCTGCGCCATGAAGATCGGCGCGAAGGACAGCGATGCCTATCTTGCCGAATGGCGCAAGGCCACCACCGAAGTCGAGGGCGACCCGGAGTCGCTGGCGACATCGGAGGCCGCGCGTCTCGATGCCCTTTACGATGCCGCGCGCCTTCGGGCGCTGATCGACAACGATGGCCGGGCCTGACCTGCCCCGCCGCCTGAAGGAGGCCGCCATGGCGCTTTTCAAACTCCGCCGCGAGGCGACCGCCCCCTCTGCCCCGGCCCCGGTCGAGGCGCTGCTGAAGGGCTACTCGATCGAGGTGATGCCGCGCACGGCCGAGAAGGTCGCGAACTTCCGCGACCTGCTGCCCCGCGGGACCCGCGTCTATATCGCCCACATCGACGGTACGCCGATCGACGAGATGGTGGCGACCGCAAAGCGGCTGAACGCCGAAGGCTTCCCCGTGATGCCGCACTTCCCGGCGCGGATCATCAAGGACCGCGCCACGCTCGCCGACTGGATCGCCCGCTATCAGGGCGAGGCCAACGTCAGGCAGGGTCTGATCCTCGCCGGCGGCCTGCGCGCGCCGCAGGGCGACTTCCATTCCTCGATGCAACTTCTGGAAACCGGGCTCTTCGACGGATTCGAGAGGCTGCACGTCGCCGGGCACCCGGAAGGATCGAAGGACATCGACCCGGACGGCTCTGACCGCATGGTGATGGAGGCGCTGCGCTGGAAGCAGGCCTTCTCGGAACGCACCGACGCGAAGATGGCCATCGCGACGCAGTTCTGCTTCGAGCCCGACCCGGTGATCGCCTGGGCCGAGCGGCTGGCCGCCGAGGGCATCAAACTGCCGATCCATATCGGCATCGCGGGCCCGGCGAAGCTTCAGACCATGATCAAGTTCGCGGTCGCCTGCGGCGTCGGCCCCTCGATGCGGGTGCTGCAGAAGCGGGCGATGGACGTGACCAAGCTGCTGCTGCCCTATGAGCCCACCGATTTCGTGAACGGCATTGCCGCACACAAGGCGAAGAACCACATGTTCGGCATTGAATCCGTTCACTTCTTCCCGCTGGGCGGCATCAAGGCCAATGCCGAGTGGGTGACCGCGAACGGCGGCCGCTCCGGCATCCCGGCTAATCTTGAGGAAAAGGTTGAAGCATGACCCGTACCTTCATTGAATCGAAAACGAAAACCGTCGTCATCGGCTTCGACGAACCCTTCTGCGTGATCGGCGAGCGCATCAACCCGACCGGGCGCAAGAAGCTGGCCGCGGAACTGGAAGCCGGCGACTTCTCGACGGTCGAGAAGGATGCGCTGGAACAGGTGGCCTGCGGAGCGATGGTGCTTGACGTGAACTCGGGCGCGGTCTTCACCAACAGGATGGCCGAGGATCCGCGCTACGCCGACAACAACTTCGTCGAGCCGCCGCTGATGAAGGAGCTGATCGCCCGCATCCAGGCGATCACCGACACCCCGCTCTGCATCGACAGCTCGGTTCCGGGCGCGCTGGAGGCGGGCCTGCAGACCTGCGAGGGCCGCCCCCTGCTGAACTCGGTCACGGGCGAGGAGGAGCGGCTGGAACTCGTCCTGCCGCTGGTGAAGAAGTACAACGTGCCGGTGGTGGCGATCTCGAACGACGACACCGGCATCAGTCAGGATCCCGACGTGCGCTTCGCGGTGGCGAAGAAGATCGTCGAGCGCGCGGCCGATTTCGGCATCCCCGCGCATGACATCGTGGTCGATCCGCTGGTGATGCCGGTTGGCGCCATGGCGAGCGCGGGCCAGCAGGTCTTCGCCCTCGTTCGCCGCCTGCGCGACGAGCTGGGCGTGAACACCACCTGCGGCGCCTCGAATGTGTCCTTCGGCCTGCCGAACCGGCATGGCGTGAACGCGGCCTTCCTGCCGATGGCCATCGGCGCCGGCATGACCTCGGCGATCATGAACCCGGTGCGGTCGGTCGAGATGGAGGCGATCCGCGCCGCCAACATGCTGATGAACCACGACCCGAATGGCGGCGAGTGGATCAGGTTCTCCCGCGTCCTCGACGCGGTGAAGGAAGGCGCGAGCTTCCCCGAGGCCTGTGCCGCCGCCGCTTCGGCCGGGGGCCGCGGCCGCCGTCGCGCCCGCGCCTGAAACCCCGCAAGTCCTGAAAGGGGGGCCGCCATGCCCGCGGCTCCCCTTCTCCCATCCTGTTGCCAGTGACCCCTTGCCCTTCCTTTCGAGCCGCAGGAGCCGCCATGTCCGACCCGCTGGTCATCTTCACCCCCTCCGGCAAGCGGGGCCGCTTTCCGGTCGGCACGCCCGTCCTGGCCGCCGCGCGGCAACTGGGGGTTGACCTCGATTCGGTCTGCGGCGGGCGCGGCATCTGCTCGAAGTGTCAGGTCCAGCCCGGCTACGGCGAGTTCGCCAAGCATGGCGTGACCGTGGCGGCCGACGCGCTGTCGGAGTGGAACGCGGTCGAGGAGCGCTACAAGTCCAAGCGGGGCATGCTGGACGGTCGGCGTCTCGGCTGTCAGGCGAAGATCATGGGCGACGTGGTGATCGACGTGCCGCCCGAGAGCCAGCTGCACAAGCAGGTGATCCGCAAGTCGGCGACCGAGCGCGAGATCGCCATGGATCCCGCGACGCGCACGCTCTACGTCGAGGTGGCCGAGCCCGACATGGACGAGCCCTCGGGCGATTTCGAGCGTCTGCAGATCGCGCTTCGCGAACAGTGGGGTGTCCAGGGGGTGGAGGCCGACCTGCCCCTCCTGCGCCGCCTGCAAGGCGCGCTGCGGCAGGGCGAATGGAAGGTGACGGTCGCGCTCCACAAGGGCAACCACGACGCGCGCACCCGCATCCTCGACCTCTGGCCCGGGTTCTACGAAGGCGGGCTTCATGGCCTTGCCATTGACCTCGGCTCAACCACCATCGCCGCGCATCTCTGCGACCTCCGGGATGGCCGGGTGCTGGCCTCGGCGGGGGTGATGAACCCGCAGATCCGCTTCGGCGAGGATCTGATGAGCCGCGTCAGCTACGCGATGATGAACCCGGGCGGCGACATCGAGATGACGAAGGCGGTGCGCCAGGCCATCGACCGGCTGGCGACCGAGATCGCCGCCGAGGCGCAGGTGGATCCGGCTTCGATCTATGAACTCGTCTTCGTCTGCAACCCGGTGATGCACCACCTCCTGCTGGGCATCGACCCGGTGGAACTGGGCCAGGCGCCCTTCGCGCTGGCGCTCGGCAGCAGCCTGTCGCTTGATGCGCGCGAGCTGGATCTGGGGTCGGTGAACCGCGCGGCGCGGGTCTATGTGCTGCCCTGCATCGCGGGCCATGTCGGGGCCGACTGCGCCGCCGTCGCGCTCTCGGAAGAGCCGCACAAGGCCACCGACATGGTGCTGATCGTGGACGTGGGCACCAATGCCGAGATCCTGCTCGGTAACTCCGCTCGGGTGCTGGCCTGCTCCTCGCCCACCGGCCCCGCCTTCGAGGGCGCGCAGATCTCCTCGGGCCAGCGTGCGGCGCCCGGCGCGATCGAGCGGCTTGCCATCGATCCGGTCACGAAGGAGCCGCGCTTCCGCGTCATCGGCTGCGACCTCTGGTCGGACGAGCCGGGCTTCGCCGAGGCCGTGGGAACGGTCACCGGCATCTGCGGCTCGGGCATCATCGAGGCGGTGGCCGAGATGCGGATGGCGGGCCTGCTCGACGCCCGCGGCCTGATCGGCTCGTCCGAGCAGACCGGCAGCGCGCGCTGTGAAGCCGACGGGCGGACGCATTCCTACCTTGTCCACGACGGCAGCGCCACGGGCGGCCCGCGGATCCTCGTGACCCAGACTGACATCCGGGCGATCCAGCTGGCCAAGTCGGCGCTCTACGCAGGCGCACGGCTCCTGATGGACGAGATCGGCGTGGACAAGGTCGACCGCGTCGTGCTGGCCGGTGCCTTCGGCGCGCACATCAGCCCGAAGCATGCCATGGTGCTGGGAATGATCCCGGACGTGCCGCTCGGCAAGGTGATCTCTGCCGGGAACGCGGCAGGGACCGGCGCCCGCATTGCCCTTGCGTCGGTCGCGGCACGGGACACGATCGAGCAGGTGGTGCAGCAGATCCACAAGGTCGAGACCGCGATCGAGCCGCGCTTCCAGGAGCATTTCGTGAATGCGAATGCGATCCCCCATGCGGTGGACCCCTTCCCGGAACTGGCGAGGATCGTCTCGCTGCCCGAGGTGTCGTTCAACACCGGCGGCGGAAGCGACCGGCGCCGCCGTCGCGGCTGATGGTGCGCTGCCGCTTGACGAAACGGCGCGGCTGGCATAGGTGAAGGCCCGTGGCGGGTGTAGCTCAATGGTAGAGCAGAAGCTTCCCAAGCTTACGACGAGGGTTCGATTCCCTTCACCCGCTCCAATCCCATCCCACATGACCCCTCGGCCGGGTGAGCCGACCTGCACGGCTGTGAGTGTTCCTCATGGATCCGGGCGCCTGTTCCCGCGTCTGTCATGCGAGGGAAAAAGCCGGGCACGGGGCCCGGCTTTCGTCGTCACAGCATCAGCGCATGCACCCGCATCTGCGCCGTGTTGGCCGCATAGTCGGCCGCGGCCCAGCCCGCCCAGCTGCCGTGCTTCTCGACCGAGCAGAAGGCCTCCATCGCCGAGGTCGTGTCCCAGGTCGCGCCGGGAACGTCGGCGGCCGTGAAGCGCGCGACCTCCGCGCCGTCGATCGAGAACACCACTGCGTCGGCCGTGGCTTCGATCTCGTAGCGGTGCGCGCCCTCGGTCAGGGCCGCGTGCTTCTTGGCCGACGAGACCGTGCCGCCGCCCGGCTTCGGCTGGTGGATGCCGATGATCCAGGTCGGCTTGCCGCTCACCTGGCCCAGCTCGAAGTCGAACTCGCGGCCATTGCCGGCATAGGTGAAGAACGCGGCGACCGCGCCCGGCTTGATGTCGCCCGCGATCATGCCCCAGCGCCCCAAGGCCTTCTGCGGGCGGTTCAGCTGCATGACGCCCGCACGCGGCGGATTGCCGTCGCGGAACTGCAGCAGGGCCGTGCCGTCGCTGCCCCAGGTGATCAGCGAGGGGTCGCCCATCGTGCCGGCGCCGCCCTGCCATGTGGTCATGATCAGTTCGTCGGTGCCCCACTGGGCGGCATCGCCACGAGCGCGGCGGAAGTCGCCGAGGAGCCGGTAGCCCTCCGGCAGGACAACGGCGGGGATCTCCGGCTCTTCCGGCTGCACGAGACCGCCGGCCAGCGCCGACGCGGCACCTGCGGTGCGCGTCTCGAGTGCGGCAATGCGGGCCAGCGCCGAGGTCAGGTCCGGACTGGCAGGCGTCGCACATTCCAGCGCCGAAACGCGCGCGGCCAGGTCGTCAAGGAACGGTTGGATGTCGGGATCGATTCCCATGGGCGTCTCCTTTGGTTCGCGGATCGCGGCGACCGGGCCGCGGTGGTGGATGCTCGCGCAGGCGCCATGTCAGCACCCGGCGGACGCAGGCTGGCGGGATGCCTTCATCCCCTTGCCAAGGCGGCGCCGGAGCCGTGGACGGCCGGACCCTGCGGGGCGTCGGCCGTCCCACGGTGAGGCAAGAACCCGTCGATGCCTGCCGCCCTCCAGGTCCCTCCGATCAGGCGACCCTCCCGCTTCAACATCTTGCGGGGTGGCATGGCACCTGCGCCGGAGGACCTTGCCAGCCCCGGGTTGACACTTCGGGAAGCCAGCGTTCGGCGGGCCGTTGCAGGGCGCGTTGCCTCACCCGGGCCATCGGCCCGGGGCTCGGCGACCGCGACGGCGCAGGTCTCAGCTGGCCCGGGAGGTCGCGGGCCAAATGCCGCGCCACGCCGGGCGCTCAGGGCCATTCTGCCGCGTTGATCGGCTTTGCGGATGCGCGCGACCATCACGCCAGGTGAAACCGGCAGAGAGACCTCCGTGGACTCGCAAGACCCCGAGCAGAATGACAGGTCGGACCGACTGAACTTCCCCCATCACGGCCCGTTCGAGCCGATCAGCGACCTCCGCTCAAGGGTGGCGATCGGAGCACATGCCTTGCTGATCTCGCTCGCGGCGGGCGTCGTCACAAGCCTGCTCTCGGGGGTGTTCAGCGCCTTCTGACACAGGGCCGGAGACCGCAGTCCGCAGGCGTCGGCCGTCGCCCCGACGGCGATCTTCGGCGCCTCGCGTCCGGCGCATGTAGCCCCCGGCGGCTCAGGGGCTCGGCAGAAGCCATGCGTGCGCGGGGTCGGGCGCAAAGCGCCACTTGCGCAGCGGACCCGCCATCACGTTGAGGTAATACATCTCGTAGCCATGCGGCGCGCCGCAGGGATGATGTCCCCGCGGCACCAGCACGACATCGTGGTTGCGCACCGCCATCGTCTCGTCCAGCGTCCCGTCCTCGGTATAGACCCGCTGGATGCCGAACCCCTGCGCCGGGTTCAGGCGGTGATAGTAGGTTTCCTCCAGATAGGTAATGCGGGGAAAGTCGTCCTCGTCGTGCCGGTGACTGGGATAGGAGGACCAGTTGCCCGCGGGCGTGAAGACCTCGGTCACCAGCAGGCTGTCGGCGACGTCCTCCGCCTCCATTGCGATATTGTTGATGTGGCGCAGGTTCGAACCCTCGCCGCGCGGGGTGAGCGTGATGCCCCCGGGGCCGATCCGGCGCGCCGCATGGCCGCCCCGTCCGGGGGCGAGGCAGACGCCGATGGTGCAATCGGTCGTGGCCACCGCCCGCCAGTCCGAACCGGCGGGCAGATACAGGCAGTGCGGCGGCGTCTTCTCGAACACGTCCATCCGGTCGCCGATCTCGCCCCAGTCGCGGCCCGCGGCCTCGAAGCGGGCGCGGCCCTCGACCATGACGAGGATCGCCTCCATGCCGCCCGTGGCTTCGGCCGCGCTCTCGCCGGCGCGCAGCCGCCAGAGCGAGAAGCCGACGTAGCGCCAGCCGGCCGCGGCGGGCGTGATCTCGTGCACCTTGCCGTGGGTGCCGAAGGGTCGGCACAGCAGCCGTGACATGGCCTCTCCTTTCCTCGCGCGGAAGTTCCGGGCGCGCCGGGGGTGGCCAGGGGGCAGGAGGCCCCCTGGCGCGGGGGTGCGGGGGCGGCGAGCCCCCGCTTCCCCTTCAGGCAGCCGTCCGGCCGCGATCGAGGCCCGCCTCGCGTGCCATGCGGCGCAGCGCCTCGAAGCCCATGCTCTGGTAGGTGAGGGGATCGCGCACCAGCGGGTCCTGCTCGGCCTCGATGACCAGCCAGCCGTCATAGCCGTGCCGGGCCGCGACCTTCAGCACGGACAGGAAGTCCGCGCAGCCCTCCGGATCGCCGGGGACGGTGAACAACCCCCGCCGGACGCCCTCCAGGAACGAGAGGCCCTGCCCGCGCACCTCGGCAAGGATGGCGGGGCGCAGGTTCTTGGCATGGATGTGCCGTACGCGGCCCATGTGCTTCTCGGCCACGCGCAGCGGATCGCCGCCGCCAAAGGTGCAATGTCCGGTGTCAAGCAGCAGGTTCATCGTCCGGGTCGAGGCCATCAGCCGGTCGATCTCGTCCTCGGATTCGATGATCGTGCCGGCGTGGTGGTGATAGACCAGCGTGATGCCCTGCGCTGCCGCGAACTCGGCCAGCGCATCGATCCCGGCGGTGAAGCGGGCCCACTCCTCCTCGGTCAGGCGCGGTCGGTCGTTCACCGCCACGCCGTCCCTGCCATGCACGGTGTTCGAGCATTCGCAGGTGATGATGCGGTCGGAGCCGGCCGCCTTCAGCATGTCGATGAAGCCCTGCATCGCCGCCTTCTCGGTCTCGATGTCGCGCGCGAGCAGGTGGGTCGAATGCCAGCCCGACACGAAGCGCAGGCCGTATTCGCCCAGCCTCGCCTTCAGCGCGCTGCCGTCGTTCGGCATCTTGTGGCCCTTCTCGATGCCGTCGAAGCCGATCCTGCGGCAGTCCGACAGGCAGTCGTCAAGCGTGAGATGGGCGCCGATGCTCTGGTCGTCGTCATTCGACCAGGCGATGGGATTGGTTCCGTAAAGGATCATGTCGGTCTCCTAGTCGAAGGTCCGCTGCCGGGCGGCGTTCGTGGTGTATCTCTCGCGGGCCTGTTCCAGCCGTTCGGGGCCGCCCGCCTGCGGGACGGCGACGTCCCACCAGTGGCCGCCAGCGCCGGTGCCGGGGGTGGCGTCGGTGTCGATGACGATGACGGTGGGACGGTCACGGCCGCGGGCGGCGACGATCCTCGCCTCGAGATCCGCGATGTCCGAAGCCTTCTCGGCATGGGCGCCCATCGCGGCGGCATGGGCGACGAAGTCGATCCCGGGCTGTGCCTCGACGTTCGAATGGGCATACATGTTGTTGAACTCGGCCCCGCCACATTCCTGCTGCAGCCGGTTGATGCATCCGTAGCCGCGGTTGTCGGTCAGCACCACCGTGAAGGGCACGCGCCGCATCACGGCCGTGGCGAGTTCCGAATTCGCCATCATGTAGCTGCCGTCGCCGACGAAGCAGATCACCTCCTTCCCGGGGGCCGCCAGCGCGATGCCCATGGCGCCCGCCACCTCGTAGCCCATGCAGGAATAGCCGTATTCCATGTGGTAGCCGCCGGGAGCCGCGCGCCAGAGCACCTGCAGCGCCCCCGGCATGGTGCCCGCCGCGCACATCGCCACCGTCCGCTCCCTCGCCACCCGCTGCACCGCGCCGATCACCTGCGCGTCGGTGGGCAGCCGGTTGCCGGGCGGCGGCGGCGCGGTGACCCGGCCCGCGGCCGCGAACCACGCCTCGCGGGCGGCAAAGTCCGGATCGCTCCACCGCCGGTCGCCCAGCGCCTCGGACAGCCGCTCGACCGCCACGCGCGCATCCGCCACCAGCGGCAGCGCGCCATGCTTCTGCGCGTCGTAGGGGTGCAGGTTGACCGACACGAGCCGTCTCGCCGGATTGGCGAAGACGGTCCAACTGCCAGTGGTGAAGTCCTGGAAGCGCGTGCCGATCCCGAGGATCAGGTCGGCCTCGGCGCAAGCCTTGTTCCCGCAATCGCTGCCCGTGACGCCCGGCGAGCCGAAGTTCAGCGGCTCGCGCCAGTCGAGCGCGCCCTTGCCGGCCTGTGTCTCGACAAGGGGGATGTTGTGGCGTTCGGCGAAGGCCTTGAGGACCCCCTCGGCCCCGGAATAGAGCACGCCGCCCCCCGCCACGATCACCGGCCGCTCGGCCGCCTTCAGCAACGCCGCCACCTCGGCCAGTTCCACGGGATCAGGCTCGGGGCGGCGGATGCGCCAGACCCTCGGCACGAAGAAGCTCTCAGGGTAATCATACGCCTCGGCCTGCACGTCCTGGCAGAAGGCAAGGCAGACGGGGCCGCAGTTCGCCGGATCCGTCATCACGGCGAGCGCCCGGGGGAGGCAGGTCAACAGATGCTCGGGCCGCATGATGCGGTCGAAGTAGCGCACGACGGGGCGGAAGCAGTCGTTGGCCGAAACCGTGCCGTCGTCGAAGTCCTCGATCTGCTGCAGCACCGGGTCGGGGCGGCGGTTGGCGAAGACATCGCCCGGGATGAACAGCACCGGCAGCCGGTTGACATGCGCCAGCGCCGCCGCGGTGACCATGTTCGTGGCCCCCGGCCCGATCGACGAGGTGACCGCCTGCGCCCGCCGCCGCCGCTTCGTCTTGGCCCAGGCAATGGCGGCATGCGCCATGGTCTGCTCGTTCTGGCCCCGCCATGTGGGCAGCTCGTCGCCGATCCCGTGCAGCGCCTCGCCGATGCCCGCCACATTGCCATGGCCGAAGATCGCCCATACGCCCTCGATGAACCGCTCGCCGTCCTCGGTCATCTGCACCGACAGCCATCGCACCATCGCCTGCGCCGCCGTCAGCCGCACCGTCCGCGTCGCCGCCCCCGCCTCACCCGTCACACCGGTCATGCCACCCTCTCCTCCGCGCCTGCGCGCGCCTCGTCCCAGATCGCGCAAAGCCGCCAATAGCGGCGCGCCATTTCCTCGACCGCCTCATCGTCGGTCACCCGCCCGACCAGCCAGCCCGCGGCCACCTCGCCGAAGATCGTCCGGCCCACGGCGAAGCCCTTGACCATCGGCTCGCGTGCCGCCTGCCGGAAGCTCGCGGCCAGTTCCGCCTCGGGCGCGTCGAGGCCCAGCACCACAACGCCGCGGACGTTGGGGTCGTTCTCCTCGATGGCGGCGCAGGCATTGCGCCAGCCGGCCTGCGTCGCCATCGGCTCGAGCTTCCACCAGTCCGGGAAGATGCCGATCTCGTAGAACCGTCGGATCAGCTTCGCCGTCGTGCGATCGTCCACCGGACCCACCTTCGAGGGGATGATCTCCAGCAGGAATTCCAGCCGGTTGCGCCGCGCCGCGGTGAAAAGGCGCGCGACCACCGCCTCCTGCTCGGCGCGGAACTCGGGCGGGTCGTTCGGATGGCAGAAGACCAGCACCTTCACCACCTGTCCCAGCGGCCATTCCTCAAGGCCGCCGCAGTCGGGACCAAGCTGGGGTTCCAGCGACAGCGGCCGCGAGCCCGGCCATTCCGCGGGCCGCCCGACCCAGAGCCCGGTTCCGGCCGAGGCATGCAGCGCCCGCCGCCCCAGCCTGTCGTCGCAGAGGATGCCGTAGCCCGGCCGCCCCCCCTGCACCGCGAGCGCAGCCTTCAGGCACAACTCCTTGAAGGCGCCGATCCTCGCCGGCGTGGCACCCTCCATCGCCTCGAGCTGCATCCGGTGGTCGAAGGCGAAGGTGCGCAGGCTGGACCAGTCGCCGTGCCGGTTGGTGGCCCAATGGACCTGTTCCAGCTCCACGTCGTGGCGCAGCGCCCGCTCGCGGATGCCGCGGGCAAGGAAGAACTCCAGTTCCTTCAGCGACGGATAGGCGGGGGTGCAGCCGTGCCGGCTGACGGCGAAGGCGCCGCAGGCATTGGCGTATTTCAGCGCGACAGGCCAGTCCTCGCCATCGAGCCAGCCCTTCAGCAGGCCGGACATGAAGCCGTCGCCCGCGCCCAGCACGTTGAACACCTCGATCGGGAAGCCCGGCCCGGTTTCGCCCTCATCCAGGCTGTCCGGGATCGCGCCCGCGAAGGCCACCGCGCCGGCCGCGCCGCGCTTGCAGACCAGCGTGGCCGGAGTGACCTCCCGCACCCGGCGCAGCGCGGCCAGCGTGTCGGTCGAGCCGCCCGCGATGTGGAATTCCTCCTCGGTGCCCACGATCAGGTCGAAAAGCGGCAGCGTCGACTGCAGCTTCGCCGTCACCTCGGCGCTCTCGACGAAGCGGCTCTCGCCCGCGTCGTGACCCGCGAGCCCCCAGAGGTTCGGCCGGTAGTCGATGTCGAGCGCCGTCTTCGCGCCGTGCCTGCGCGCCAGATGAAGCGCCCTCAGCACGGCGGCTTCGGTCCGCGGGTTGCTGAGATGGGTGCCCGTCGCCACCACGGCGCGGGCCTCGGCGATGAAGCCCTCGTCGATGTCCTCCTCGGCAAGGCCCATGTCGGCGCAGTTCTCGCGGTAGAAGATCAGCGGGAACCGGTCCTCGTCGCGGATGCCGAGGAGCACCAGCGCCGTCAGCCGCGTGGGGTCGGTCTTCACCCCCCGCACGTCCACCCCCTCGCGCGCCAGTTCCTCGCGGATGAAGCGGCCCATGTGCTCGTCCCCCACCCGGGTGATCAGGCCAGAGCGCAGCCCCAGCCGCGCGGTGCCGCAGGCCATGTTTGTGGGCGAGCCGCCGATATACTTGCGGAACGACCCCATGTCCTCCAGCCGCCCGCCCACCTGCGCGCCATAAAGGTCGACCGAGGATCGGCCTATCGTGATCACGTCGAGCGTCTTCATGTCATCACCCTTGAAGGTCTCGGGGGTTGTCAGGGGGCCTGAAAGGTCCCCTGACGCGGGGGTCCGGGGGCGGCGAGCCCCCGGTCCCGGCTCAGGCTGCACCGGTCACATGGTCCATGCTCGCCCGCACCGCCGCCTCGGGATCGGCCAGCGCATGAACCAGCGGCGAGAAGGGCTCGAAGCTGAACGGCCCGTCATAGCCCGCCGCCAGCAGGGCGCGGATCTGCGCCACGTTCCCCAGCCGGTCGTCGGCATCGACCAGCACGCGATGCGGGTCGAGCATCGCATCCACCCCCACGTCCGGATCGGTGACGCCCGAGATGTGGACGAGCGCGGTGCGGTCGGCGAAGATCTCGGTCTCGCCGGAAAGGTGATGGTGGAACGTGTCGTGAAGCAGCCGGAAGCAGCCCTCGCCGTCCGCCGCCGCGATGGCCTCCAGCGCCTCGTGCTTTGTCCGGAGCGACGAGACCGGAAAGCCCAGCGGCTCGACGAGGCCGGTCAGCCCGCGGTCATCCAGGATCGGCCTCATCCGTTCCAGCGCCGCCACCAGATCGGCATGCGCCACCTGCGTGCCGTCGTTCAGCGGGCACATGACCAGCGCCTTTGCCCCGCAGGCCGCGGCATAGTCGGCCATCGCGAGCGCCCGGTCCGGCAGGTCGCCGGACCAGACGTTGAACGGATAGAGCGCGTTGATCGAGACGATGGTGACGCCGGCCTTCGCGGCCTCGGCCTTCACCGCCACCGGGTCCCATGTCCCCACCACGTCGGGCAGGTCGTTGCGGATCTCGACCTCGGACAGCCCCAGCCCGCGGGCCATGGCGAAGAAGTCGGGCAAAGGCACCTTCGGCGCCACGATATGGTTCAGGGCAAAGCGCATGGGGCGACCTCAGTCGTAAAGCGCCGGACGGGCCGGCAGGCTGATCGGCAGGATGGAGCCCGGAGCCTCCTGCGCCCGAACGCAGACGTCCGAGGTGATCGCGGCGACATAGCCGTCCCATGAGGACGGGCCGGAGGCTGTTCCTCGCGCCGCCGCAGTCAGGAAATCCTGAAGCTCCACGTCATAGGCGTCGATGAAGCGGTCCTTCCAGTCCATCAGGATCGACTGGCCGAGCGTGGCGTTCAGACGGGTCGGGATCGCCATCGGCTCGGGCAGGCGGCCGACGCCCTCCTCGCCCACCACCTCGCACTGGATGTCATAGCCGTAGCGGCAGTTCACGAAGACCTCGACGTCGATGCGGACGCCCTTCGCGGTCTCCAGCAGGACGATCTGCGGATCCTTCAGGGCGCCGTGGGTGTGGCTGGTGGCGCGCGGATAGATCACCTGCGCCGAGACATAATCGTCATCCAGCAGCCAGCGCAGCACGTCGATCTCGTGGATCAGCGTGTCATGGATCGCCATCGGCGTGACGTAACGCTCCGGCACCGTGGGGTTGCGGTGCGCGGCATGCACCATCAGCGGCGTGCCCAGACGCTCGGCCACCATCCGCTTCAGTGCGACGTAGCCGCGGTCGTAGCGCCGCATGAAGCCCACTTGCACGAGGCGGCGGCCGAAGGCCACCTCGGCCTCGACGATTCGCCGCGCGCCCTCGGCCTCGGTCGCAAGCGGCTTTTCGCAGAAGACGGGCTTGCCGGCCGCGATGGCCGCCAGAACCTGCGCCTCGTGCGCCTGCCCCCAGGAGCAGACGAGCAGCGCATCCGAGGCCGCGATCACCTCCTCGGCGCTGTCGCAGAGCTGCGCGCCCTCGGCCACCGAGGCCACGCAGGCTTCGGCGCTTTCACGGTTCACATCGGTCACGGCGACCACCTGCCCGCCGGTCAGCACATGGTTGATGCGGCGCGCGTGGTCGGTGCCGATGGCCCCGGTGCCGATGACGCCAAGTCGCAAGGTCATGTCTTTGCTCACTTCTTCCAGAATGTGTCGATGTAGCGCTGCATTTCGGCGCGCATGAACCTGCCCGAGTGATCGGCCTTGTCCTCCCAGGCGAAGACGCAGGCGGTCATGATCCCATCGAAGCCCACCTCGGCCAGCGTGCCGAAGAACTCGTCCCACGGCACCTCGCCCTGACCGATGTTCAGATGCTGGTGGACGCGCGCCTGCGTGCCCGGCGGGTTCAGGATGTAGCGCAGCCCCGAGCTTGCCCGGTGGTTGAACGTGTCGCCGACATGGACATGGGCCAGCACATCGGCCGCCGCGCGCAGCATCGCGGCCGTATCGTCGCCGAAATAGAAGGTGTGCGGCGCGCAGTAGAGGAATTTCACGCGGGGCGAATTCACCGTGCGGATGATGTCCAGCGCGGGTTGCAGCGTCTCGCACCAGTCCTCGGGGTGCGGCTCGACATGCAGGTTGATCCCCTCGCGCTCGAGGATCGGAACCAGTTCCTCCATCGACCGCCACCAGGCGTCCTCGCAGGCCTCGATCATGCTGCCGGTGTGGCAGCAGTAGCACGAGCCCCGGTCCGGGTGCGGCCCGCGCCCGAACTCGGAGTTCATCGTGTCCACCTCGAGTTCCAGGCAGATCTCGATGGCGCGCTTCCAGTGCCTGACCGCCGCCTGCCGCTCACCCTCGTCGTTCGAGGCCCAGCGATACATCGGCAACAGCGAGGCGATGCCGACATTCTCGGCCGCCAGCGCCGCCTTGAAGCTGCGGATGCGGTCGGGAAACACCCGCGGCGCCTTGAACCATTCGAGGAAATCGGCACGCGGGGAGAGTTCGATCCAGTCATAGCCCAGTTCGCGGACCTTCCGGGGAAGCGCCTCGAGGCTCAGGTGACGATGCATGAAGGGGTCGAGCGCGATGCGCATGGGAACTCCTGTGGAAAGGGGGCCTCGCCGGTCGCCGGGGAGCAGCGGCCCCCGGCGAGGCCGAACCGACAGGGAAGCGGGCGGCCCTCAGGCCTTCTTCACGCGCTTCTTCTGCCGGTAGACGTCGGCGACCACGGCGGCGACGATGATCGCGCCCTTGATCATCTCCTGGTAGTAGGCGTCGAGCCGGAGGAAGGTGAAGCCCGAGATGATCACGCCGAAGATCACCATGCCGATCATCGTGCCGATCACCGACCCGCGGCCGCCGGCGAGCGAGACGCCGCCGATCACCGCCATGGCGATGGCGTCAAGCTCATACATCGTGCCCATGCCCGCCTGCGCCGTCAGGCCCCGCGCCGCCACCACGATGCCCGCCAGCCCCGACAGCAGGCCCGCCACTGCGTAGATCTTGACGATCTGCCGCTCGACATTGATGCCCGAGACGCGGGCGGCCTGCGGGTTGGCACCGATGGCATAGGTGAACTTGCCGTAGCGCGTGTAGCGCAGCATCACATGGGCCACGGCCGCGACGGCGAGGAAGATCCAGACCGGGTTCATGCCGGCGCCGATGGCGGCGAAACTGTCGGTAGGAAAGCTGATCGGCTGGCCCTTGGTGTACCACTTGGCAAAGCCGCGGGCCGCCACCATCATGCCGAGCGTGGCGATGAAGGGCGGGATCTTCGTATAGGCGATGAGGGCCCCGTTGATGATCCCGGCCAGAAGCCCCACGCCGAGGCCCACCGCCAGCGGCACGATCACCGGCAGGTCGGTGAGCATCGGATAGACGGCACGCTCGTAGGTGCCGACCTGCGCGAGGCTCATCGAGATCATCGCCGTGGCGCCAACGATCGAGCCCGAGGACAGGTCGATGCCCCCCGAGATGATCACCTGCGTCACCCCGATGGCGATGATCCCCACCACCGAGACCTGCAGGATCATGATCGAGAGCCGCTGGGTATTGCCTAGGAAGCTCTGCCCCATCAGCATCCAGCCGAGGATCTCGAACACCAGCGAGATACCCACCAGCACCAGCAGGATGTTGAACTCCTGCGGCAGCCGGCGCTGGGGCCGTGCAGCGGCGGCCGAGGCTTGCGTCGTCACGTTCATCCTTCCATCCTCCCTTTGCCGCCGCTAGCGGGCCGCAAGATCCATGATCCTGACCTGATCGGCCTCGGCGCGGTCGAGGAAACCCGAGACGTGCCCCTCGTGCATGACCATGATCCGGTCGCTCATCCCCAGAACTTCCGGCAGCTCCGACGAGATCATCAGCACCGCCACCCCTTCGGCCGCGAGGCCGGTAATCAGGCGGTGGATCTCGGCCTTGGCGCCCACGTCGATGCCGCGCGTCGGCTCGTCGAGGATCAGGATGCGCGGCTTCGTCAGCAGCCAGCGCGCGATCAGAAGCTTCTGCTGGTTACCGCCGGAAAGGTTTTCCACCCGCTCCTGCAGGTCGGGCGTCTTGATGCGCAGCTTCGCCGCCATATCGGCCGCCAGCCGCGTCACCTCCTTCTGCTCGATGAACCCGGCTTTCACATGGCTGCGGGTGATCAGCGCCGACTGGATGTTCTCCAGACAGTCGAGGATCAGGAAGCAGCCGCTTTCCTTGCGGTCCTCGGTGAGGAACGCCATGCCATGCGACATCGCGGCCGCCGGGCTGTCGATCCTGACCACGCGGCCGTCGATCCGGATCTCGCCGGAGGCCGCCGGATGAACCCCGAACAAGGCCTCGGCCACGTTCGAGCGTTTCGATCCCACCAGCCCCGCCAGCCCCAGGATCTCGCCCCTGCGCAGCGTGAACGAGATGTCATGGAAGACGCCCGGCAGCGTCAGGTTCGCGACCTCGAGGATCGGTTCGCCGATCGGGCAATCGATCTTGGGGAACATGTTGGTGATCTCGCGGCCCACCATCATGCGGATGATGTCGTCGCGGGTGACGTCCTTCGAGGCATGGGTGCCGATGTATTTCCCGTCGCGGAAGACGGTGAACTCGTCGGCGATCTCGAACAGCTCGTTCATCTTGTGGGTGATGTAGACAATGCCGATGCCGCGGGCGCGCAGGTCGCGGATGATGGCGAAGAGATGCTCCACCTCGCGGTCGGTCAGGGCCGAGGTCGGCTCGTCCATGATCAGCACATCGCTCTCGAAGCTGACGGCCTTGGCGATCTCGACCATCTGCTTCTGCGCCACGGTCAGATCCGAGACCTGCGCCCGCGGGTCGAGGCGGATGTTCAGCCGGGCGAAAAGCTCCTCGGTCTGCTCGGCCATCCTCGCATGGTCGATCAGGCCGAAGCGGCCCTTTGGCTCGCGCCCGATCCAGATGTTCTCGGCCACCGTCATCCAGTTCATCAGCGCGAGTTCCTGGTGGATCATGGCGATCCCCTGGCTCAGAGCGTCGAGCGGCGACTTCAGCGTGACCTCCTCGCCGCGCAGCCGGATCGTGCCGCGGTCGGGCTGGTAGACGCCGGCGATGATCTTCATCAGCGTGGACTTGCCCGCGCCGTTCTCGCCCATCAGCGCGTGGACCGTGCCGGGCCGGACGCGGAGCCGCACGTCGTCCAGCGCCACGACCCCGGGGAACTCCTTGCGGATGCCCTCGATGACAAGGACGCCCTCCTCCTCGATCTGCCGCTTCACGCGCTCGATGGCGGCGGCGGTGGCCGGTCTCACCATGACGGAACCTCGCTGATGGTCGGCGGTGGCGGGCGCCCGCGCCCGATGGTCGGCACGGGCGCCCGCGCCCGATGGTCGGCTGTGACGGGCGCCCGACGGTCGGGGGCGGCAGGCGCCCCCCCCGCGGTATCGTCAGTTCTTCGCCTGGTATTCCGAAAGGTTCGCCGGCGTGACGAGTTCGAAGGGCACGAACACGCTCTTCTCGACCTTCTCGCCGCGGGCCAGCGCCAGCGCGGCATCCACCGCCCCCTTGCCCTGCCCGGCCGCGTTCTGGAACACGGTCACGTCGAGATCGCCCGCCGCCATCGCGGCCAGCGCGTCCTGCGTGGCATCGACGCCCGCGACGACCACATCGTCCATTGCGCGGCCGGCGGTCTTCAGCGCCTGGATCGCCCCCAGCGCCATCTCGTCGTTGTTCGAGATCACCGCGTCGAACTCGATGCCCGCCGAGAGCCAGTTGGTCATCAGGTCCGCCCCCTGGGTGCGGGACCAGTTGGCGGTCTGCTCCTCGACGATGGTGATGAAGCTGCATTCGGGCGTGGCGATCACGTCCTTGATGTCCTGCGTGCGCATCCGCGCCGCCTGGTTCGACAGTTCGCCCATCAGGACCACGGCCTTCGCCTCGGTCTTGCCCTGCTCCTTCAGCAGCCGGCAGACCTCCTGCGTCTCGAGAGTGCCGGACTCCTTCTCGTCCGAGGCGACGAAGGCCTGGTTGTCGGGCAGGCTGTCGAGGTTCACCGGCTGGCGGTTCACATAGACCAGCGGGATCCCCGCATTGGCCGCCGCCTGCGACATGGCGGTGGTCGCATCGGTATCCACCGGGTTCACGATGATCGCGCTGACGCCCGAGGCCACGAAGTTCTCGATCTGGTTCAGCTGCTTGCCGACGTCGTTCTGCGCGTCCTCGATCTGCAGCGTCACGTCGGGCAGACTGGCCGCGTATTCCTCCATGCCGTTGCGCAGCACGGTCAGGAAGTTGTCATCGAAAAGCGCCATGGACACGCCGATGTTCTCGGCCTGTGCCACCGAACCCATGAGCGACGCGGCGAGCGTCATCCCCAGAAGTGTTTTCCTCATTGTCTTCCTCCCTTGTTGAACCTCTGTGCGGCGGATTCAGCGGTAGTCGACCCAGACCCCTCCCTGATCGGCCGAGCGGACGCAGGCCTCCACCCAGCGCACGCCCTCCACCCCCGCCGCGATGCCCGGATAGTGCACGGGTGCGGGCCGGCCCTCGTCCGCGGCCTCCATCGCCTGCGCGAAGCGGTCGTAGAGATTGGCCCACGCCTCGAAGAGCCCCTCGGGGTGGCCCGTGCCGATCCGGTCGTCGGCAAGCGCCGCGGGATGCAGATAGGACATTCCCCGTTCGAGAATTTTGGTCGGCTCGCCCTGCACCTCCCACGAGAGCTGGTTCGGCCGTTCGTCCCACCATTCGAGACTGGCTCTTTCTCCCACGATGCGAACCTTCTGGCTGTGCATGGCGCCGGCGTTGACCGCGCTGCACCAGGCGGTGCCGAAGGCGCCGTTGTCGTATTCCATCAGCGTCACGGCGTTGTCCTCCAGCGGCGTGCGGCTGGCCACGAAGCTTTGCCGCGCGCAGAGCAGCCGGCGGATCTTCAGCTGGGGCGCGATCATCCCGGCGATGTAGAGCGGATGGGTGCCGAGATCGCCCAGCACGTAGGAAGGACCGGCGAAGCGCGGATCGACCCGCCAGCGCGCCGCCGGGTTCTCCAGCTCGACCGCGGTGTTGTGGAAGCCATGCGCGAACTGCAGGTTCACCAGCCGAATCTCGCCCAGCTCGCCCGCCGCCACCAGCTCTCGGGCATGTTCCAGCACCTGATGGCCGCTATAGCCGTAGGTCACGCCGACGATCCGGCCCTGCTCCTCGGCAAGGCGCTGAAGGTCTTCTGCCTCGGCCACGGTGAAGCACAGCGGCTTCTCGCAGATCACGTGCAGGCCGTGCTCCAGCGCCGCCCTGGTGATCTCGTAGTGGGTGTTGTTCGGGGTGGCGATCGAGACGGCGTCGATGCCGTCCGGGCGCCGGGCCTCATCGGCGAACAGGCTGCGCCAGTCCGCATGGCACCGCGCCGGATCGAGGCCGAGATCCGCCCCGAATGCCCGGCCGCGCGCCGGGTCCAGATCGAAGGCCCCCGCCACGAGGTCGAAGTGCCGGTCGCGCAGGGCGGCGCAGCGGTGGACATAGCCGATCTGGCTGCCGCGACCGCCGCCCACCATTGCCCACCGCCGGGCCGCCTTCGTCTTTCTGTCGCCGTAGAGCATTGTCTTTCCTCAGAAACCGACGCTGGCCAGATAGTCGCGGCTTTGCTTCACGTCGCTCAGGCTGCTTGAGGCAGTCCGCGGGTCGCGCTCCTGCTCGACGGTGATGAAGCCCTCGTAGCCAAGGTCCGAGAGCAGGTGGCGGATCGCGGGATAGTCGATGACGCCGCGCCCGATCGGGCACATGACGCCCTGCGCGCAGGCCTCGAAGAAGCGGATGCGCTCGCCCATCACCCGGTCGAAGACCGCGCGGTCGATGTCCTTGAAGTGGATGTAGTCGAGCCGGTCCGCGTGACGCCGCAGCATCTCCATCGGGTCCATGCCGGAATAGCAGGCATGGCCGGTGTCGAGGCACAGTCCCGCCTCGGTGGCCGGAACATCCGCAAGGATGCGCCCGATCTCGTCCTCGAACTCGATATGGCCGCCGGCGTGGGGATGGATCACCGCACGGACGCCGTACCCGTCCCGGGCGCGGCGGGCGACGGCGCGGATGTTCTCCACCATGCCCTGCCACGCCTCGTCCGACAGCCGCGGCGCGCGGTCGGGATGGCCGGCGGCGTAGTCGCGTTCGTCGTGGCCCCAGTCCATCACCGTCAGGTAAGGCGCCGGGAAGCGCTGGCCCGCGGCGGTCGGCGGCGCAGGCAGGGCCGTCAGCAGCGCGCAGATCCCGTCTGTCTGGCGAAGAAGGTCTTCACGCCTGTCCAGCGACACGAGGTCGTCGAAGATCGTGCCCGCCACGATGAACAGCCCGCGCCGGTGCAGGGCTTCCGAGACGGTGGCCGCGTCAAGCGGCACATAGCCGTAGGGGCCGAGTTCCAGCCCGCCATAGCCCGCGGCCGCGGCCTCGTCCAGCACGCGCCGCCATGGCGGCAGGTGCGGATTGCGCACGTCATCGACGCCCCAGCAGCATGGCGCCGTGGTGATGGTTATACTCATTGTGATCCATTTTGCTCGCAGGCGCCCGGCGCTTCGGCTTGGCGGCCCTCTCCCTTGCGTTGAAGCATTACCGCCGGGTAGCCTCGCCATAAAGCATCGTTTTGAGGGGAATCCATCAACGGTGCGGCGGTGGCGGCGGAGGATCCGGATGGCGCGCAAGGTGAGCATGACGGATGTGGCCCGCGAGGCAGGCGTCTCGGTCGCGACCGTCGATCGGGTGCTCAATGGCCGCGGCGGGGTAAGACCCGGGAAGGAGGAGCAGATCCTGGCAGCCTCGCGCCGTCTGGGCATCGACCGCGCCCTGCGGCACCGGCCGGCGCGCACGCTGCGGATCGCGGTGATGATCCAGCATCCGAAGAACCCGTTTCACGCCGCGCTGCGCGAAGGGATCGATCTGGCGGCACGCCTGCACGACGACCTGAACATGCAGTTCCAGGTCCGCCACATCGTCGTGCGCGACGCGGCCGGAATCGCGGCCGCGATCCGCTCGCTCGACCGGATCTGCGACGGGCTCATCATCTCCAGCGCCGAGGAGCCGGGCCTTTGCGCCGCCATCCGTGAGCTTGCGGCGCGCGTGCCGGTGGTCACGCTGGCGACCGACCTCGCCGACAGCGGGCGTGCGGCCTATGTCGGCCCCGACGACCACCGGGCGGGCCGCGTGGCGGGCGACCTGATGGCGCGGCTTCTGGGACCCGAGGGCGGACGCGTGATGATGATGGCGGGGCTCATGGACTTCTCGGGCCAGCGCGCACGCGAGGCGGGCTTTCGCGAGGTGGTGGCCGAGCATCATCCCGCCTGCCGCCTCGTGACGGTGATCGAGACCGGCGAGGACCATGCCGTCGCCGGGCGGCTGGCCGAGGTCGCCATGCGCAACGACCCCGACCTGCGCGGGATCTACCACACGTCGGTCGGCGCGCTGGCCATCGTCGAGACACTGGAGCGGATGGGCCGGCGGAACCGCGTGGAGATCATCACGCACGAACTGACGCCCAACCGGCGGATGCTGCTGCGCGAGCGGCGGATCAGCGCGGTGATCGACCAGAAGCCGCTGCTCGAGGCACGGCTGGCGGTCGAGACCATGGCCCGCCTGCACGGCCGGCTGCCGGGCCTGCCTGCCTCGATCTCGACCGACATCCAGATCTTCATGCCCGAG
Organism: Rhodobacter sp. CZR27; assembly: GCF_002407205.1. Lineage (NCBI taxonomy): Bacteria > Pseudomonadati > Pseudomonadota > Alphaproteobacteria > Rhodobacterales > Rhodobacter > Rhodobacter sp. CZR27. Next base: position 1,840,829 of record NZ_CP023548.1, read on the forward strand.
AACGCCTGACCCGAACGCCCGGCCCTGCTGCCTAGCGCGGCGGGTCGATCGTCAGCCTGACTGCGGCATACCAGTCGGCAGCCGCGCGGATCTCCTCGTCGGTCAGGTCCGCGGCGATCGGCGACATGATCTCGTGCACCCGCCTGCCGGTCCGGAAGGCCTTGAGCTGCGTCTCGATGTAGATCGCGCTTTCGCCGGCAAGGTTGGGCGCGTCCTCCAGCACCGCCACGCCCTCCGCACCGTGGCAGAGCGCGCAGGCCTCGGGCGCGTCACCGGGACCAAGGCCGGGCTTCAGCGCGACATGGATGGTCTGCGAGGAGAACCATGCCGCGAGATCGGCGATCTGCTCGTCGGTCAGCGAGGCGGCGACCACCGACATGATCTCGTGCACCCGCTGCCCCTCGCGGAAGGCGGTCAGCTGGTGACGGATATAGGACGGATGCTCGCCGCCGATATGGGGCGCGATGGGGATCCTGGCAAAGCCGTTCAACCCGTGGCAGGTGCGGCAGAGCCCGGCTGCGACCTTGCCCGCTGCCGGATCGCCGTCCTGGGCCAGGCCCGCCGGCGCGAGCAGCGCCCCGACGAGACCCGCCAGAAGCGCCGCCGCCCTCATTCCGGCTCATACCAGATGCGGTAGATCGCACCCACCAGATCGTCCGAGACGAGGATCGAGCCGTCGCGCAACTGCGCCACGTCGACGGGCCGCCCGAGATACTCGCCGTTCTCGTCGATCCACCCTTCGGCAAAGGGCTTCGCCGTCGCCGTGCCATCCTCGGCCACCGTCGTCACCATGACGCGCGCGCCCACCGGCGTGGTGCGGTTCCACGAGCCATGCTGTGCCGAGAAGATCGCGCCCCGGTATTCCTCGGGGAACATGGTCCCGGTGTAGAACATCATGCCGAGGTCGGCGGCATGGGCCTGCATCTCGACCACGGGCATCACCGTGTCGGCCGGCGGCTCCTCGTCCTTGTATTCATTGGTGCGGACGCTGCCGCCGCCATACCACGGGAAGCCGAAGTTCTGCCCCGGCGCCGTCGCGTGGTTCAGCTCGCCCGGCGGGATGTCGTCGCCCATGCCGTCCACCTGGTTGTCGGTGAACCAGACCTCGCCGGTCTCGGGATGGATGTCCATGCCGACCGAGTTGCGGATGCCGCGGGCGAAGACCTCGCGGCCCGTGCCGTCGGTCTTCATCCGCACGATGCCGCCGATGCCCCATTTGTCATAGACCTCGCGCTTCTCGGGCGGGGGCACGTTGAAGGGCTGACCGAGCGCGATGTAGAGCATGCCGTCCGGCCCCACGTCGCAGACCCGCGCGGTGTGGTTGTAGCTCTCCTCCGCGGGCGGGATCAGCTCGCCCTGCTTCACCAGCGTGAAGGCCGCGACATCGCCGGATTCATAGTAGAACTCGGCGGCAGGAAACAGCAGGACGCGGTTCTGCTCGGCGATGTAGAGGATGCCGTCCTTCGAGAAGCAGGGCCCGTTCGGAATGGCGAAGCTCAGCGAGGGCGCGAAGTCCTTCACCTCGTCGGCCACGCGGTCCTTGTTGCGGTCGGTGACGGCCCAGACCTTGTCCTTCCGCGTGCCCACGAAGGTCACGATGCCCTGCGGGCCCACTGCCATGTGACGGGCATCCGGCACCACCGCATATAGCCCGATACGGAAGCCGGGCGGCAGGGTGATCCGCTCGAGGGTCTTGCGGATGCTCTCGGCGAAGGGGCCGCCCTGCTCGACGAAGGTGAACTCGGTCTTTCCGGTGCTCTGGAAATTCGACAGCTTCTCCAGATTGTCCGGCACCTCGGCACCCTGCGCGTGGGCCAGTCCCGCGGACAGGGAAAGTGCCGCGATGGACGAGGTCAGTCGCTTCATGTCTTCCTCCCGTGATGAACCGTCACATCCGGGCCGCGGCCGCCCCGCGGGCGACAGCCAGCCTGCGGTCTGTGCTGCAAGAACCGGCTACACCTCCCAATGTGGCCGCGCGGTCAGGATAGCTGACCGGTTCGACGGTCTGTCAACGGAAATTGCCCGACACCCCCGGTGCCCGGGCGCATGACCTTGGGGAAGGAAGGCGTGCCCGCGGCAGTCCCGCCACCTTCCCCCGCCTGGTGGTCTGGGCTAACAGGGGGCGTCATTTCAGGAGGTTTCCATGACCGAGATCACCCGCATCGAGAGCGGCCCGCGCATGAGCCAGGCCGTCAGCGCGAACGGCATCGTCTGGCTGGCCGGCCAGGTCGGCAAGCCCGGCGACAGCGTGGCCGACCAGACCCGCACCTGCCTTGCCGAGGTCGACCGGCTTCTCGCACTGGCCGGCACCGACAAGACGCGGATCGTCTCGGCGCAGATCTGGCTGGCCGACATCGCCGACTTCGCCGAGATGAACTCGGTCTGGGATCAATGGGTGCCCGCCGGCCATACCCCGGCCCGGGCCACCGGCGAGGCGAAGCTCGCAGCACCCGACTACCGGGTGGAAGTCATCGTCACCGCGGTGATCTGATGCGACGGGCGGCGGCCCTCCTGCGACCGGAAGCCGCCGCCCGCCAGTCCGAGCCGCCCCGGCGGAGCGGCGAACCCTGAACCCGCCGGATCGGCGCGCGGCGGGGCCGATGCTCCCGCAGCGCCCGAGGGGAACGTGGCGTGCGCGTCGCCGCCGTCAGCGGCCGAGATAGGCGAGCAGCTGCCGCGTCGAGCCGTCCTTTTCCGCGGCGGCCGCCCGGCCCTCCAGCATCGGCTGCAGCGCCAGCGCCAGTTCCTTGCCAAGCTCCACGCCCCACTGGTCGTAGGAGTTGATGCCAAGGATCACGCCTTCCACGAACACCCGATGCTCGTAGAGCGCGATGATCTGGCCCAGCACCGCAGGCGTCAGCTTCGGATAGGCCAGCGTGGTCGAGGGGCGGTTGCCGGGGAAGACCCGGTGCCGCGCCTGCCGCTCCAGCTCGCTGCCCGTCAGGCCCTTCCGAGCCATGATCGCCCGCGCCTCGTCAAGGCTGCGGCCGCGCAGCAGCGCCTCGGACTGGGCGAGGCAGTTGGCGACCAGCAGAAGGTGCTGGTGCGCAAGGTCGGGCTCGTGCCCCTCGCGGGCGACGAGGAATTCGCAGGGCACGATCCGGGTGCCCTGATGGATCAGCTGGTAGAAGGCGTGCTGGCCGTTCGTCCCCGGCTCGCCCCAGACCACCGGTCCGGAATGCAGCGCCAGATCGTGCCCATCCATCGCGACCCGCTTGCCGTTCGATTCCATCTCGAGCTGCTGGAGATAGGCCGGCAGCCGCGCAAGCCGCTGGTCATAGGGCAGGACGGCCCGGGTCGCATGGCCGCAGACCTGATTGTGCCAGATGCCGACGAGCGCGAGCATCACCGGCAGGTTCTCGCGGAACGGCGCCTCGCGGAAGTGGCGGTCCATCGCCGCCCCACCGGCAAGGAACTCGTCGAAGGCCTCCGGGCCGATGGCGATCATCAGCGAGAGCCCGATCGGCCCCCACATCGAATAGCGCCCGCCCACCCAGTCCTCGAAGCCGAAGACGCGCGACGCGTCGATGCCGAAGGCCGCGGTCTTGTCGGCTGCGGTTGAGACGGCGGCGAACTGCTCGGCGGGGGTCGCGACCTTCGCGGCCATCCAGCGCCGGACGGTTTCGGCGTTGGTCATGGTCTCGATGGTCGTGAAGGTCTTCGAGGCGACGATCACCAGCGTGGTCGCGGGGTCGAGGCCCCGCAGGATATCCGCGGCATGGGCCCCATCCACGTTCGAGACGAAATGGCATCGCGGCCCGTCGGCATAGGGCGCGAGCGCCAGACAGGCCATCGCCGGCCCGAGGTCCGAGCCGCCGATGCCGATGTTCACCACATCGGTGATCGCGCCGCCCTGCCCCGTGAACCGCCCCTCGCGCACGTCGCGGGCGAAGGCCTGCATCCGGGCATGGGTCTCGCGCAGCGCGGGCGTGACATCGGTGCCGTCCACGAAGACGGGCGTGTCCATGTTGCGCAAGGCAGTATGCAGCACCGCCCTGCCCTCGGTCTCGTTGATCTTCCGGCCGGCGAACATCGCGTCGCGCTTCTCGGCCACGCCCGCGGCACCGGCCAGATCGACCAGCAGGTCGCGCGCCGTGTGGTCGATGTTGGTCTTCGACCAGTCGAAGAGCATGTCGCCGAAGCGCGTCGAGAAGGCCTCGGCCCGCCGCGGGTCCGCGAACAAATCGAGGATCGCGCGGTGGTCGACCGCCTGCTGATGCGCCTTCAGCGCCTGCCAGATCTGCTTCATTCCGTTCCGTCCACTATTCCGCCCAGTGCACCGTCGCATTCGCGAGCAAAGCCTTGATCGGGGCTTCCTTCGGCGTCAACCCCTGCGCCCGCTCCAGCGCGGCACGCTTTGCCGCGCCCACGATCAGCACATGGATCGCCAGCGCCCCCTTCAGCGCCGGCGCCGTCAGCGTGATGCGCGGCTCGCCCGCGGCCTCCGCCCGCAGCGCCATCAGAAGCGGCGCGTTGTCCGACAGCGACTCCTCCAGCCGGTCCGCCCCGGGAAAGAGCGAGGCCGTATGCATGTCGTCGCCCATGCCCAGCAGCAGCACCGAGATCGGCAGATGCGGCCGGATCGCCTCGGCCAGCCCCTCGAGCGCCTCTTCCGGCGTCTCGGTATCGGCGCGCAGCGGCAGATAGTTCGCCGCCGCCGCCGGCCCGGTCAGCAGCCGCTCGCGCAGCAGGCGCGTGTTCGAGCGCGGGCTGGTCTCGGGCACCCAACGCTCGTCGTTCAGGAACACCGTGACCTTCGACCAGTCGATATCCACCCCCGAGAGCGTGTCGAACATCGGCCCCGGCGTGGTGCCGCCGGGCACGCAGAGGCTGGCGTGATCCTCGCGGCGCAGGAAATCGGCCAGTTCCCCGGCGATCGTGTTGGCCAGCGAGAGCATCAGGAACTCGCGGTCAGGGTATTCGACGAATTTCATGTAAGGTCTCCTCGCGTGACAGGTCGCGCGCCGGCGCGGCAGCCGCCCTTACCGGATCTCGCGCCAGCGCCGCCCGTCGCGGTGCATCAGCATCAGCGCATCCTCGGGCCCCGAGGTTCCCGGCTCGTAGGTGCAGGGCCGGTCGCCGCGCCGCTCCCACGAGGCGATGATCGGATCGACCCAGGCCCAGGCAGCCTCGACCTCGTCGCCGCGCATGAACAGCGTCTGGTTGCCGCGGATCACGTCCATGATCAGCCGCTCGTAGGCGTCGGGTATGTCCTCGCCGTTCTCGCCCAGGGCCTCGGCGAAGGACATGTCGAGCGGCACCTGCGTCAGCCGCATCCCGCCCGGCCCCGGCTCCTTGATCATCACCTTGAGGTTGATCCCCTCGTTCGGCTGCAGCCGGATCACCAGCACGTTCTCGCGCCAGTCCTCGGCATCGTCGAAGATCGAATGTGGCGGCTCGCGGAAGGTGATGGCGATCTCGGAGGTCCGCGCGCGCAGCCGCTTGCCGGTGCGCAGGTAGAAGGGCGTGCCCTTCCAGCGCCAGTTCGAGATATGCACCTTCATGGCGATGTAGCTTTCGGTGCGGCTCTGCGGATTTCCCGAATGGCTGAGATAGCCCTCCTGCCCGCTCCCGGCGAGGTATTGCCCCCGCACGATGTCCTCGGGCGGCACCGGGTCGAGCGCGCGGATCACCTTCAGCTTCTCGTCGCGCACGGCGTTGGGGTCGAAGTGATAGGGCGGCTCCATCGCGATCAGGCAGAGCAGCTGCATCATGTGGTTCTGCACCATGTCCCGCATCGCGCCCGAGGTATCGTAATAGGCGCCGCGGCCGCCCACGCCCACCGTCTCGGCCACGGTGATCTGCACATGGTCGATGTATTGCGCCTTCCACAGCGGCTCGAACAGGATGTTGGCGAAGCGCACCGCCATCAGGTTCTGCACCGTCTCCTTACCAAGGTAATGGTCGATCCGGTAGATCTGCTCTTCCGAGAAATGCTGGGCCAGCACCGCATTGAGGGCCCGGGCCGAGGCGAGGTCGCGCCCGAAGGGCTTCTCGACCACGATGCGGCTCTGCGATCCCGCGATGTCGTGCTCGTGCAGGCGCTCGGCCAGCGCGCCGAACAGCGACGGCGCGACCGAGAAGTAGAAGGCGCGCACGACGTCCGGGCGCATCATCTCCTTCAGTTGCGCCCAGCCCGAGGTGCCGGTGGCGTCGATGGCGACATAGAGGATCCGCTCGAGGAAGGCGGCGATCACCGCCTCGTCGCGACGGGCCGCGGGGACGAACTCCTCCAGCGCGGCGCGGACCTGACCGCGGAAGGTCTCGGCGTCCATCTCGGAACGCGCGGCGGCGATGATGCGGCTTTCCGGCGGCATCTGCCCGCCGAGGAAGCGCCGGTAGAGCCCCGGCAGGATCTTCCGCCGCGCGAGGTCGCCGGTGCCGCCGAAGATGACCAGATCGAAGGTGTCCACCGGGATGACTCGCGAAACCATGGGCTCTCTCCGCATCTGTTAGCGCTAACGGGCCTTCTTCTAGCGGCAGACGGAGGCCAAGTCCAGCGCCGGCCGACCGGCCCCCGACCCCGGAGGCAAGGCATGGTATTCACGGTTCTGCCCCGAGCGCGACAAAAAAGGTTCGCTCCGCTTCCCGGAAGCGGCCACCTGCCACCGGATGCAGCATCGATCCTTGCCAAGGCGATGCCCTGCGAGAGAGCGCAAGCCCTCGGACGCCACACAACGGAATACCGGAGCGATCAGGCAGCTTTGGCGCCAGCCCGGAGCCGGAGAATTTTGAGGAAGTGCTCTGGAGGCGGGTACCGGAATCGAACCGGTCTTCACGGATTTGCAATCCGCTGCGTAACCTCTCCGCCAACCCGCCGAGAGCGCGTTTCGTCTAGTGGCTGCGGCAGCCCGCGTCAAGGCACTTCGCGATGCCTTCGTGCTTGCGCGCGGCGACGAGACCGCTATAAGGCCCCATCCTTCCGCACTCATGCGAACCGGCGCAGACTCTCGTGGACGGACCGCGGAAGGATCGGTCCGACCTATGAAATGCGCCCGACAGAACTGGAGACCGCATGCCGCTTTACGAGCATGTCTTCATCGCGCGTCAGGACCTGTCCAACGCGCAGGCCGAAGGGCTCATCGAACACTTCTCGACCGTCCTCGCGGACAACGGCGGCAAGGTCGTCGATCGCGAGTACTGGGGCGTCAAGACGATGGCCTACAAGATCAACAAGAACCGCAAGGGTCACTATGCCTTCCTGAAGTCGGACGCGCCCTCGGCCGCCGTGCAGGAAATGGAGCGCCTGATGCGGCTGCATGACGACGTGATGCGCGTCCTGACCATCAAGGTCGACAAGCACCCCGAAGGCCCCTCGATCCAGATGCAGAAGCGCGACGAGCGTGAGCGCGGCGACCGGGGCGACCGTCCCGACCGTGGCGACCGCGGCGATCGCGGCGACCGCGGCGGCTTCCGTCGCTGATCGAGTAGAGGAGACATCCCATGGCCAACAAACCCTTCTTCCGTCGCCGCAAGGTTTGCCCGTTCTCGGGCGACAATGCCCCCGCGATCGACTACAAGGACACCCGTCTGCTCCAGCGCTACATCTCTGAGCGCGGCAAGATCGTCCCGTCGCGCATCACCGCCGTCTCGGCCAAGAAGCAGCGTGAACTCGCCGCCGCCATCAAGCGCGCCCGGTTCCTCGCCCTGCTCCCCTACGCCGTGAAGTGAGGAGCTGATCCCATGCAAGTCATCCTTCTCCAGCGCGTGGCCAAGCTCGGCCAGATGGGCGAGGTCGTGAACGTCAAGGACGGTTACGCCCGCAACTACCTGCTGCCGCAGGGCAAGGCGCTGCGCGCCAACGATTCGAACATCAAGTCGTTCGAGGCCCGCAAGGCCCAGCTCGAGGCGCAGAACCTCGAGACGAAGAAAGAGGCCGCCGCCGTCGCCGAGAAGCTCGACGGCCAGAGCTTCGTAGTGATCCGCTCGGCGTCGGACGCCGGCGCGCTCTACGGCTCGGTCACCACGCGCGACGCCGCCGACGCGGCCACCGCCGCGGGCTTCACCGTTGGCCGCGGCCAGGTCATCCTTGATCGTCCGATCAAGGAACTGGGCCTGCACACCGTCACCGTGACGCTGCACCCGGAAGTCGCGGTGAAGATCACGCTGAACGTCGCCCGTTCGCCGGAAGAGGCCGAACTTCAGGCCTCGGGCAAGTCGATCCAGGAACTCGCGGCCGAGGCGGAAGCCGCCGCGGATTTCGAGATCGCGGAACTGTTCGACGAGATCGGCGCCGCCTCGCAGGAAGAGTAATCTTCCCCGACCGCCTTCTGAAACCGCGCCGGATCTCCGGCGCGGTTTTTTTTCATGAGCGGCACGTTCGGGACACTGACGATCGAATGTGCTCCGGCGGGGCCTGCACGTCCCGACGGCACGATGCCGGTCGAACGTGCCCCGGTTGGGCCTGCACGCCGCGACGGGACACTGACAGTCGGACGTGCCCCGGGCTGGACCAGAACGTCCCAACGGCATCCGACAGTCGCGCGTGCCCCGGCCGGGCCTTCTCGTCCCGATGGCACAATGCAAAGGGCCGCCCCGAGGGCGGCCCTGTCATTCGCGAAGCGCGAATGGATCACATCTCGTCGAGGGCCTCGATCGCCTTCTCGAGATCGGCCTTGCCGACTTCCTTTTCCGTCACAGTCGCGCCGGACAGGATGAGGTCCACGACCTTGTCCTCGAAGATCGGCGCGCGCAGCTGCTGCTGGATCTGCGGGTTCTTCTGCACGAACTCGAAATAGGCGCGTTCCTGCCCCGGATACTGACGGGCCTGGGCGAGCACCGCCTGGGTCATCTCGGCATCGGTCACCGTCACCTCGGCCTTGCGGCCGATCTCGGCCAGCAGCAGGCCCAGCCGCACGCGGCGGGCGGCGAGCGCCTTGTGCTCGTCGGTCGGCTCGATATGGCCGTGGTTGTGGCCGTGCTCCTCGGGGTGCTCCTCGTGCCAGAGCTGGTGCGCGATCTGCGCCGTCTCGGCCTCGAGCAGCTTGGAGGGCAGCTCGAAGCTCACGCGTGCGTCCAGCGCATCGAGCAGCGCGCGCTTCAGCACGGCGCGGGCGGCGCCCTTGTATTCCGCTTCCAGCCGCTCGGCGATCTGGGCCTTCAGCCCGGCCAGATCCTCGGCGCCGAATTTCTTCGCCAGCTCGTCATCGATCTCGGCCGGTTTCGGCGCCTTCACCGCCTTCACCGTGCAGGCGAACTCGGCATCCTTGCCGGCAAGGTGCTTGGCGCCGTATTCCGCCGGGAAGGCGACCTTGACCACCACTTCCTCGTCGACCTTGGCGCCGACCAGCTGCTCCTCGAAGCCCGGGATGAACGAGCCCGAGCCCAGGACAAGCGGATAATCCTCGGCCGAGCCGCCCTCGAACAGCTCGCCATCGACCGAGCCCTTGAAGTCGATCACGACCTGATCGCCTTCCTTGGCCTTCGAGCCCTTGCGGCGGTCCTCGAAGTTCTTCGACGACTCGGCGAGGTTCTTCAGCGCCTCGTCGATGGCGGCCTCGTCGGCCTTGACCACCAGACGCTCCAGCGTGATCGAGGCGGTGTCGACCTCCGGGATCTCCGGCAGGGCCTCGTAGCTCATCTCGACGACGACGTCGTTGCCTTCCTTCCAGGTCTCGCCATCGAGCATCCGGACTTCCGGCTGCATCGCCGGGCGGTCGCCCGAGGTCTCGAGATGGTTGCGCATGGCGCCGTCGATGGCGTCCTGCATCGCGTCGCCGAGCAGCCGCGCGCCGAACTGCTTGCGCAGCATCGGCAGCGGAACCTTGCCCTTGCGGAAGCCCTTCATCTCGATGTCGGGCTGCGCCTCGACCAGCTTTTCCTGGACCTTAGCGTCCAGTTCGGCAGCGGTCACCGTGATGGTGTACGCGCGCTTCAGACCTTCCTTCAGGGTCTCGGTGACCTGCATCTTTTCCCGTCCTTCTGTTCCTCTGGTGCGGGTGAAGGGACTTGAACCCCCACGCCTTGCGGCGCCAGAACCTAAATCTGGTGCGTCTGCCAGTTCCGCCACACCCGCCTTCGGGGCCGCACCGGCGATGCGCCCCGAAAATCCGCGCCCTTCTAGCAAAGCGCCGCACCCGATGCGAGAGGAAAAGCATGCGCCCTGCCCCGTCTTCGCCACGAACTTTCCCGTCTTCGCCTTAGAAATGCGCCACCTGAAGGCGAGCCTCCGTCGCGCAGCGGAAGCGGAGACGAGAGCCGAGCATGAACGCCACCACCCGGAGCAGGCCCGCGTCCCGACTGCTGCATCTCGTGCGCCTCGAGGCCGGGGCGGAGGTCCTGACGCTGCGGGGCGTCGTGGCCGCGGGCAGCCTTGCGGCCGGGGACCGGCTGGTGGGGCGATCCGGGGCCATCCGGCTGGTCCGGATCGAGACCTTCGTGCTCCGCGACGTGGAGATGCTGCGCATCGGCGCCGGAACGATGGCGCATGGCCAGCCGGGCGCGCCGGTGCTGCTGCCGCCGGACCAGCCCCTGCGCCTGTCCGGCGAGCGGGCGGATCTCGTCTATCGCCGCGATCCGGTCACGGTGCCGGCCGTCCGCATCGCCGACGGGCGCCTGAACCGGATCGTCCGCATCGCCGAAATCCGCCTCGTGACGCTGGGCTTCGACTCGCCCGCCGCGATCTACGCCGGCGCACTGCAGTGCGTGACCCTGCCCGAGGTCACCCCCGCCCACGGCTGACCCGTCACAGGCCGAGCGCCCGGAAGACGCCCGGCAGCGCCTCGGGCAGATCCTCGGCGATGAGGCCCGGGCCGAAGGCGCGGGCCGCCTCGACATGCAGCCAGGCGCCGGTTTCCGCCGCCTCGAAGGGTGTGAGGCCGCGGGCGAGCAGACCGGCGATCAGCCCCGCCAGCACATCCCCCGCGCCGGCCGTGGCCAGCCAGGGCGCGGCGCGCGCGCCGGTCGCCCGGTTGACGGCCACCTCGCCGGGCGAGGCGATCACGGTCTCGGCGCCCTTCAGCAGCACGGTGCAGCCCGCGCGCCCGGCCGCCGCGTGGCAGGCATCGACCCGCGCCGTCAACTCCTCCGCCGCCGCAAGATCCGGAAAGAGCCGCGCGAACTCCCCCGCATGGGGGGTCAGGACGCAGGCCGGATGCAGGCGGTCGAACAGGATGGCGTCCCGCGAAACCAGCGTCAGCGCATCCGCATCAAGGACCAGCGGCCGGCCCGAGGCCAGCGCCGCGGCCACCAATTCGGCCCGCACCGGCTCGAACCCCAGGCCCGGACCGAGGCAGAGCGCCGAGAACCGGCGATCCTCGAGCAGGCGGTCCAGATCCTCGGCCGCATCGAGGGCGCGCACCATGATCGCATCGAGCCGGGCGGCATGCTCGGCCACCGCCGCACGCGGACAGCCAAGCGTCACGAGGCCCGCGCCGACCCGCAGCGCCGCCCGTGCGGCAAGCCGGGCCGCACCGCCATGGCCGGGCGGGCCCGACACGACCAGCGCATGGCCGTGGTGATACTTGTGCTGCTCCTCGCGCTTGCGCAGCCGCTCGGCCACAGGCCCGGCGCCGATCTCGCGCAGGGTCATGGCGCGGCAAGGCCGATGTCGGCCACCACGACCCTCGCGCCCGATGCGCGGAGGGCGGCATGGACCGGCTTCTCGGCGTGGAAGGTCACGATCAGTTCGGCCGGGAAGGGTTCCGTTGCGAGCGCCTCGCCGCTGTCGCAGTTCCAGCCAGTGGGGATGTCGACCGCCACAAGCCGCGCCTTGCCCTGCCGCCAGAGCGGGCGGAACGGCTGCAGCATCCCCTCGGCGCTGCGATACTGGCCGATGCCGAGCAGCGCATCCACCACCAGCCGTGCCTCTGCCGCCGCGCGGGCTACCGCCTCGGGGGTCGGCATGGCAATGTCGCCGCCGCCCTGACGCCAGCGCACGGCATTGGTCCAGGCGTCGCCCGCCCGCGGCGGCAGGCCCGGCAGCATCAGCGCCTCCCAGCCGATCGCGAAGACCGTCACGCTCCAGCCACGCTCGCGCAGGAGGCGCGCCACCACGAAGCCGTCGCCGCCGTTGTTGCCCGGCCCGCAGAGCACCACGGCGGAGGCGGGTCCCGACAGCTCGGGCCACTCGTCGGCCACGGCCTCGACCACCGCCGCGCCGGCACGCTCCATCAACTCCAGCCCGGTCGTCCGTCCGGCGTTCATCGCCGTCGCCTCGATGGCGCGCATTTGGGCAGATGTGACAAGTTGGACCATTTCCCGCCTCGTAGCGTTCTTTTCCCGCCGCCATTTCGAGCGGCTTGCCTAAAATCTAGCCGGCGCGACGAGATTCCCCCGGCTCCGCCGCCGCCTCCGATCCTAGCCAATTGTCCCCGCAGGCGAGAAGTGATCAGTGGCTTTCGGACAAGGCAAGTGGGGGAGTCGAGCCATGAAGAAGATCGAGGCGATCATCAAGCCGTTCAAGCTCGACGAAGTGAAGGAGGCGCTGCAGGCCGCTGGCGTGCAGGGACTTTCGGTGACCGAGGTCAAGGGCTTCGGCCGCCAGAAGGGCCACACCGAGCTCTATCGCGGGGCCGAGTATGTCGTCGATTTCCTGCCAAAGGTGAAGATCGAGGTGGTTCTGGCCGATGACATGGTCGATGCCGCCGTCGAGGCGATCATCGCGGCCGCCCGCACCGACAAGATCGGCGACGGCAAGATCTTCGTCAGCCCCGTCGAGCAGGCCATCCGCATCCGCACCGGCGAGACCGGCGAAGACGCGATCTGACCCCCGAGACCGGGGCCGGCGCGGCAGAACCGGCCCTTCGACAGCGATCCTTCAGCAAAGGGAAGACAATGAGCAAAGTAGCTGATGCTCTGAAACTGATGAAAGACGAGGAGGTCGAATACGTCGACATCCGCTTCACCGACCCGCGCGGCAAGCTCCAGCACGTGACGCTGGTGGCCGATCTCGTCGACGAGGACTTCTTCGAGGAAGGCTTCATGTTCGACGGCTCGTCCATCGCGGGCTGGAAGTCGATCGACCAGTCGGACATGAAGCTGATCCCGGATGCGGGCTCGGTCTACATCGACCCGTTCTATGCCGAAAAGACGATGTGCGTGCACTGCAACGTCGTCGAGCCGGACACGGGCGAGCCCTACTCGCGCGACCCGCGCGGCACCGCGCTGAAGGCCGAAGCCTACCTGAAGGCCTCCGGCATCGGTGACGCCGCCTACTTCGGGCCGGAAGCCGAATTCTTCATCTTCGACGACGTGCGCTACTCGGTGACGCCGGCGAAGGTGGCCTACCAGATCGACGCCGATGCCGCGGCCTGGAACACCGACTCGGAATACGAGATGGGCAACCTCGCCCACCGTGCCGGCCACAAGGGCGGCTACTTCCCGGTGAACCCGATCGACGAGGCCCAGGACCTGCGCGGCGAGATGCTCTCGACCATGAAGCGCATGGGCATGAAGGTCGACAAGCACCACCACGAAGTGGCGACCTGCCAGCACGAACTCGGGCTGATCTTCGGCGGGCTCACCGAGCAGGCCGACAACATCCTGAAGTACAAGTATGTCATCCAGAACGTCGCGGCCGCCTATGGCAAGACCGTGACCTTCATGCCGAAGCCCATGAAGGGCGACAACGGCTCGGGCATGCACGTCAACATGTCGATCTGGAAGGACGGCAAGCCGCTCTTCGCGGGCGACAAGTATGCCGACCTTTCGCAGGAAGCCCTGTGGTTCATCGGCGGCATCCTGAAGCACGCCAAGGCGCTGAACGCGCTGACCAACCCGGCGACCAACAGCTACAAGCGCCTGATCCCCGGCTTCGAGGCCCCGGTTCTGCGCGCCTACTCCGCCCGCAACCGCTCGGGCTGCGTCCGTATTCCGTGGACCGAGTCGCCGAAGGCCAAGCGCGTCGAAGCCCGCTTCCCCGATCCGTCGGCGAACCCCTATCTCGCCTTCGCGGCGCTGCTGATGGCCGGCCTCGACGGCATCAAGAACAAGATCGATCCGGGCCCGGCCTCGGACAAGGACCTCTACGACCTGCCGCCGGAAGAACTGGCCGAAATCCCGACCGTCTGCGGCTCGCTGCGCGAGGCGCTCGAGGAGCTGGAAAAGGACCACGACTTCCTGCTGGCCGGCGACGTCTTCACCCGCGACCAGCTCGATGGCTACATCGCGCTGAAGTGGGAAGAGGTCTATGCCTACGAGCACACGCCGCACCCGGTCGAATACCAGATGTACTACAGCTGCTGATCAAGGCGGCGAGGGACAGGAAAGGGCGCCTCCGGGCGCCCTTTTTTCTTGCCGAGGCGTCTCGCCAAGGCCGCAATTCGTGCCCACTCCTGCCGAAGTCCTCTCCCACGGTCCGCGAAGACGGCATCGGCAGAGGAGAATCCTCATGACACCCGCAACGGCCAGCGTGATCGCGCAGCTTCTGTTTGTCGAGCGGCCAGGCATCGGCTTCCCGGGCTTCATCACCGGGCTGCACCGCGCGCTGCTGCGCGGCCGAGCGAAGCGGCCGGTGCTGCAGTGGGATTGTGACGACGTCGCGATGATCGACCTCGAAGGGGCACGAATCCTGCTGGGCCTCGGCGGCTGTCCCTCGCCTGACCATGCTGCCTGCCTGACCGTCTCGGTCGGACCGATTTCGAACGGCGCGACCGGAAGTCCGCTGCTTCGCCGGGCCGGACCGTTCTGCCGGACGATCGTGGAATGCGTCGAGACCCGCTGGCCAGCCGACCTTGTGCTGTGGCAGCGGCTCGATGGCGCCATGACGCCCGAGCGTCGCGACGAGATGGTGGAGCGGCTGACCGACCTTTCCCCCTGCAGCGCCACGGCGGGGCGGGCGGCCGCTCTCGCACGGCTGCGCGCGGCGCTTCGTCAGGCAGGCGCCCCCCTCTGCGAAGCGGCCGGCCCGCCCTAGCCTTTCCGCCGCGCTGTCGGGCGCTGCCATGCGGTCCGCGGGGCGAGAGGTTCCCGGGCAATGCGACCTGCGCGCAGGGACGCCAGCGGTTCAATGCGCAGCCCCCGCCCCATCGCGTCGATTGAAACGCGCGGCCGCAGGTCTAGATCAAGGCAGGTAGGCTTCCGCCGCCGCAGGCGCGACCACGGGCATGCGCGGACCGCATTGATTCTGCGCCTTCGCGTCCGCACGTGGCGATTTCGTCATCTTCCAAAATCAGACACGTCAATGCGACATTTGCGCGCATGACTTTGGAACTTTCCGCTCCAGATCATCTTGAACAACTGCGTGCCTAGTCGGCCCGATTGAGTCCCCGCCGCCGGTCCGGGTGATCGGGCCGAGGCGGTTCCTTGACGTCGGAAGTGAAAGGAACAGTAATGACCGTAAATACCGTGGACGTTTCGGCCGGCCAGGCTCTCAAGGTTCTGCGCGAGGGATGGGCTGCACAGCGCGCCGGCGCCCTGACAACCTCATGGATGCTGCACGGACGCCCCGGCGTGGGAAAGACCGAGATCGTTCGCCAGCTTGCCGGGGAACAGGCAGCCCGGCTCTACGACCTGCGCCTTACCACCATCGAAAGCCAGGACCTGCGCGGCTTGCCCTATTACGACCACGCGACGCGCAAGACGATGTGGTATCGCCCCGAGGATCTTCCCGACGATCCCGACAAGCCGGCACTGCTGTTCCTCGATGAACTGACTGCCGCGCCGCCGCACCTGCATCCCGCCGTCTATGGCCTGCTGCTGGAGCGTCGCGTGGGACCCCACCACCTTCCCGACAACGTCTTCGTGGTCGCCGCCGGCAACATGATTGAGGACGGCGCCGTGGCCTACGAAATGGGGACCGCGCTCTCGGACCGGCTGATCCACCTTCAGGTCCGCGCCTCGGCCTCGGACTGGCTGGAAAACTACGCCATTCCGAAGACACTGCACCCCGCCGTGCTTGCCTTCATCCGCATGCGGCCGGACCTGCTGGAAACCACGGCCGAGGCGCTCGACCGCGGCCTGATGATCTCGACCACGCCGCGCAGCTGGGAGCGCGTCAGCCGCATCATGGGAGCTGTGACGGATCGTGCCCTGCGCCGGATCATGGTGGCGGGCACCGTGGGCGAGGCGATCGCCGCCGAGTTCATGCTGGTGGCCGATGACATCGAGACCTCGGTCTCGGTCGAGCGGCTTCTGAACGCCGCCCCGCACGAGCGGATCAGCCTCTATCCGGATTCGATGCACGGGCTGCACGCCCTGATCTACGGCCTCGTGGGGGCGCTCGGGCCGCAGACGGCGGCACCGGTGATCGACGTCATGGCCGGGATCCGCACGCTCGACCTGCACCGCACCGATTGCGCCTTCGGCCGGATGCCGCTGGCCGAACTCTGCACGCACGGCTTCGAGATGGCGATCCGCCGCGGGCTGGAGCAGGGCCTTGCCGAAGACTTCCTGTGCCATCCGGCCTATGCCGCCTATGCCAGCGAACGGCAGGCGCTGGGGCTGGAATGAGCGCCCGCCACACGCGCCGCGCCGGCGCCGCGCTGCGCCGGCTGTCCGAGGAGGATCCGGCGCTTGGCGCGCTGGCGCTCTGGTGCGCCCATCGCGACAGTGACGCGCGCGACATGGCCGCCTGGACGGACGGCCGCTCGATCTTCTACGGCCCGGGCTTCGAATTGCTGGCGGCGCATGAACAGGTGGGCCTCGCGGCGCATCAGGTGCTGCATCTCGCGCTGCGCCACGGGCCGCGCGCCCAGGCCATGCACAGCCGCTTCGGCGACCGCTACGACGACGAGCTGTTCAACATCGCCTGCGACGCGATCCTGAACCAGACGCTTGTCGAGGCCGGCCACTGCATCCCGCGCCCCGCGGTCCTGCTGCCCGACCTCCTGAAGGCGGCCCTGCCCGAGGACACGCAGACCAGCCGCTGGGACGCCGAGGGGCTTTATGTCCGGCTGATGACGGAGTCGAACCGCTCGGGCAAGGGCAACGGCGGCGGGGACGGCAAGGGCAAGGGCCGCGACCCGAGCGAAGCGCGCCCCGATCCCGCGCAGGCTGCGCGCGACTTCGCGAAGCAGAAGGGGTTCGGTTCGGACCTTGAGCCTGCCCCCGGCCCGGTCGAGGGCGACGAGGACGAGTCGCCTGACGCCTCCGAGTGGCAGGAGCGGATCGCGCGGGCGATGGAGGCCGGACGCTCGGCCGGGCGCGGGATCGGGACGCTCTCGCACCGGCTGCTTGACCTGCCCCAGATCGGCATGCCTCCGTGGGAGCGCCTGCTGCGCCGGATGATCTCGAAGGCGGTGACCCATGTCCCGCGTCCCGACTGGGGCACCCCCGCGAAACGCTGGCTGGCCGCCGACAGCGCCGCCGCAATCGAGGGGCGGTTCCAGCCCGCCTTCCAGCCCGCGCGGCGCCCCGACCGGAACCGGGCACGGGTGGCAGTGGCGATCGACACCTCGACCTCCATCGACAATGCGCGCCTGTCGCTGTTCGCGGCGCAGGTCGCGGGCATCGGGCGCCGCACCGGCGCCGAGGTGCACGTTCTGGCGTTCGATACCGTCGTCACCGGCCATACCCGGATGCAGGGAATCGCCTGGGAATCCGAGATCCAGCGCGTGACCTTCGCCCGCGGCGGTGGGACCGATTTCGGCCCAGTCATCGCCAAGGCAATGGAACTGGACCCCTCGGTGATCGTCATGCTCACCGACCTCGACGGCCCCTGCGGGCCCCGACCGAAGGTGCCCGTGATCTGGGCGATCCCGCAGGAAACCGCTCCGCCTCCGCCCTTCGGCAAGGTGATCAGCCTCGCGCGGTAGACGAGCGCAAAAGTTTTCCGTTGAAGTGTTCGTTGCGCGATACGGCTGCCAGCTGCGCCAATCGAAGCTCACGGGCTTGCGTCGCGCACCGGGTTTACGCAGACCGCTCAAGGCACAAGCACCGACCGGCCGTGAAATACAATGCCAGCACCAGACGCTCCCCCAGCTGATAATACGAAAGGCCGTCGGCAGAATGCCGACGGCCTTTCGTGTCATCGAAACGTCAGGCGGGTTCCTTCACCCTGCGCGCCATTCCCGCGAGACGCGCATGGGCCGAGATGCTGCCAGCCTCCAGAGATACCTCGCGCACCGGCGTCTTCTGCACGAGGTTCACCCGCAACAGCATGGCTTCGTCCAGCCCTTCGGCAAAGAGGCCCTCGCGCAGCATCCTCTGTTCGTCCCGGCTCAGGTCGATCACCGCGTTGTCGCTGGCGCTGTGCACCGAGACAAGGGTGATCGGCGGCAGCCGCGCGAGGCTCGACTGTTCGACCACGAGCGTCAGCTTGCCCTTCGCCACGCCGCGGCTGGCGGCAATGCGGGTCAGCACCGCGCGCCCTCGCGTGCGCAGCAGGTCAAGCACGCGCTCGGCCTCCTCCGCCTCGCCCTTGCGCGCCCGCACCGGGACAAGATTGCCCTCGGCGAACAGCATCAGGAACAGCAGCGCCGGCGACAGGCCCAGCGACGCCGTCACCAGATCCGGCGCCACAAGGACCGCGGCGGGAATCGGCGCGATCACGGCGGCATTGCGCAGCATGGGCGATTCGGCCGCCATCCGCCAGAAGGCCGAGGACAGCATGAGCCGCCGGGGCAGAGGCCGTTGGGCCTCGGCCAGCATCAGTCGGGGAAGCCGGCGCGCCTTGAGCGTCCAGCGATTGAAGATGGTGGAGGGTGCCAGTACGAAGATCATGTCCAACCTGCCTGTTGCCCTCTCAATGTTCGGGGCGCACCTGCGGTTCCCGGTGAGAGCCGCCGGGAGCTATTGGACATTTACGTCATCAGCAGGAAACGGATCACCGGCGTCCCGGCCCTGCGCCGGGCGGGCCGAGGCTCAGCCCCGACCGCGCCGCTCGAACCGCGGCAGCATCGCCGAGAAGTCCCTGCCCCGGCCGTCCTCGCGCTCCACGAAGCTCTCGTAGAGATCGGCGGCAAGGCGGCCCATCGGCGTGTCGGCATCCGCCGCCTCGGCCGCCTGCTGCGACAGGCGCAGGTCCTTCAGCATCAGTTCCGAGGCGAAGCCGGGCCGGTAGTCGTTGTCCGCCGGGCTCTTCGGCCCGACGCCCGGCGCGGGGCAATAGGCGTTCATCGTCCAGCTGTAGCCCGAGGAGGTCGAGACGACATCGAACATCTTCTGCCGGTCGAGACCCAGCTTGTCGGCCAGCGCGAAAGCCTCGCAGGTGGCGATCATGGTGACCCCGAGGATCATGTTGTTGCAGATCTTCGCCGCCTGCCCTGCGCCGGCATCGCCGCAATGGACGGCCTTCTGCCCCATGACCTCGAACAGCGGCAGGACCTTCGCAAAGCTCTCGGCGCTGCCGCCGACCATGAAGGTGAGCGTCCCGGCCGCGGCCCCGCCCACCCCGCCCGAGACCGGCGCATCAAGCGCACCGAGGCCTGCGGCCTCGGCCTGCCGCGCGACCTCGCGCGCGCTCTCGACGTCGACGGTCGAGCAGTCGCAGAGCACCGCGCCCTTCGGCATGACCGGGGTGACCTCGGCCGCGACGGCGCGGAGGATCTGGCCGTTCGGCAGCATGGTCAGCACGACCTCGGCCTCGCGCGCGGCCTCGGCGGCCGAAGCCGCAGGCGCGACGCCCTCGGGCATCGGTGCCGCGGTGTCGAAACCGGTGACCGAGTGCCCGGCCGCGGCGAGGTTGCGGGCCATCGGCCCGCCCATGTTCCCCAGACCGATGAATGCGATTTTCATATGCTCTCCTCCTCGAAAGTCAGGGCGTGCGGCCCGAGCGGCTCCAGCAGGGCCACCACCTCCTCCGGGCTCACGTCGCCAATCTCCGCGTGCCGCCAGCGCGGCTTCCGGTCCTTGTCGATGATGGCCGCCCGGATGCCTTCGAGGAAATCCGCCTCCGCCTGCGCGCGATAGGTGAAACGGTATTCCATCCCGAGCGCCTCGCGCATCGTGGGTGTCGGCCCCAGCCGGTGAAGGATCTCGAGGGTCGCCGCCATCGCAAGTGGCGAGCCGCGGGCAATGGCCTTCAGCGCCTCACCCGCGAAGGGCGATCCGTCGGCGGCCAATCCCTCGGCGATGCCTGCAAGGCTCTCGGCCGCGAACAGGCGGTCGATCTCCTCCCGCAGGTCGGGGATGCGCCCGATGGGCGGCTCATGCGCCGGGATCTCCAGCCGCCCCTCCTCCAGTGCGGCGATCAGGTCGGGCCACTCGGCCTCGGGCACGAGATGGTCGGCAAAGCCCGCGACAATGGCATCGCCCGGCCCCATCCGGCTGCCGGTCAGCCCGAGCCAGACCCCGACCCTGCCCGGCGCATGTGCCAGCAGATGTGTGCCGCCGACATCCGGCACGAGGCCGATGGCGCATTCCGGCATGGCGATCTGCGTCGTCTCGCCGACGATCCGGTGACTGGCGTGGCAGCCAAGGCCCACGCCGCCGCCCATGGTGAAGCCCTGCATCAGACTCACGACCGGCTTCGGATAGTCCGCTATCCGGGCGTTCATCCGGTATTCGTCACGCCAGAAGGTCTGGCCGAAGGCATGGTCGCCCGCAGTGCCGCGGGCGTAAAGTTCGGCAATGTCGCCGCCCGCACAGAAGGCGCGCGGGCCGGCCGCATCCATCACCACCAGATCGACGTCGGCATCCTGCACCCAGCCCTTCAGGGCGGCGTCGATCCTCAGGCACATGTCGTAGTTCAGCGCGTTCAGCGCCTCGGGGCGGTTCAGCGTGATGCGCCCCGCCCGGCCGCGCTTGCGGATCTCGACCTCGCTCATGCCGTCACCAGGCTGCGGGCCACGATCAGCCGCATGATCTCGTTGGTGCCCTCGAGGATCTGGTGCACCCGCAGGTCGCGCACGATCTTCTCGATCCCGTAATCGGCGAGATAGCCATAGCCGCCATGCAGCTGCAGGCACTGGTTCGCCACGTCGAAGGCCGCATCGGTCACCATCAGCTTCGCCATCGCGCAGAACTTGCTGGCGTCGGCCTCGCCCCGGTCGAGCTTCCACGCCGCCTGCCGCAGGAAGATCCGCGCGGATTGCAGCTTCACCTCCATCTCCGCCAGCCGGAACTGCAGCGCCTGGAAGTCGTCGAGCCGTCGCCCGAAGGCGCGGCGCTCGGACATGTAGGCCAGCGTCGCGTCAAACGCCGCCTGCGCGCCGCCGAGCGCGGTCGCCGCGATGTTGAGCCGCCCGCCGTCGAGGCCGGACATGGCGTAGGAGAAGCCGCGGCCCTCCTCGCCCACGAGGTTCTCCGCCGCGACGAGGCAGTCATCGAACTGGACCTGGCGCGTCTCCTGCGCGCGCCAGCCCATCTTGTCCTCGAGCCCGCCGAAGCTGAGCCCTGCGGAGCCGGCCGGCACGATCACCGTCGAGATGCCCTTCGGACCCTCCCCCCCGGTGCGGCACATCACGAGATAGGCGTCGGAATAGCCGCCTCCGGAGATGAAGGCCTTGGTGCCCGTGAGGCGGTAGCCGTCGTTCCCCTTCACGGCCCGGGTGCGCAGGGCGGCGGCGTCCGACCCCGCGCCCGGCTCGGTCAGGCAATAGGAAACGAGGGTCGAGAGCGCGCAGACCCCCGGCAGCCACCGCGCCTTTACCTCGTCCGAGGCATAACGGTCGATCATGCCCGCGCACATGTTATGGATCGACAGGAAGGCCGCGACCGAGGGGCAGGCCATGGCGAGCGCCTCGAACACCAGCGTCGCGTCGAGCCGGCCGAGGCCCGAGCCGCCGAAGTCCTCGGAGACATAGACCCCGCCGAAGCCCAGTTCCGCAAGCCTCGGCCAGAGGCTCCGCGGGATGGTGCCCTCCGCCTCCCAGGCGCGGGCGTTCGGCGCGATCTCGGCCGCGCCAAAGTCGCGCGCCATGTCGAAGATCGCCTGCTGCTCCTCGCTCAACGCGAAATCCATGCTTCCTCCCCCGTTGTCCCCGAGCCACGAGGTTAGAGCAGCCGCCTCGGCGGTGTAAAGCGAGCGGGACGTTACGTAATTCCGGCGGATCGGGCCTGAGACGCGTTCCGCCACGCACGTCGGGAGGGAAGCCTGCGCCTGCGGCACGCCGGGACGGGTGATTGCCGGATTGCGCTGGTGCCCCCAGACGGGATCGAACCGCCGACCTTCGGTTTACAAAACCGCTGCTCTACCAGCTGAGCTATAAGGGCACGCCAGTTCCGATACCCTGCCGGGACAAACGGTGCAAGCCCTCAGGGCGCGCGATTGGCCCGCGCAAGCAGCGCGACCGCGGCAAGACCAACCAGCATGACCAGAAGCGCGGCCGGGGCGGAATCGCCAAGGCGCTCGAGGCTTGCCTGTTCGTGCGCCCGCGTGGCCAGCGTATCGTAGTTGAAGGGCCGCAGCAGCAGCGTTGCCGGAAGCTCCTTCACGCAATCGACGAAGACGACCAGCAGCGCGGTCGCCACCGATCCGCGCATCAGCGGCAGATAGACCGCGCCCAGCGTGCCGCCCGGCCCGCGGCCGAGCGAGCGCGCCGCCAGCGGCAGGCTGGGCGAGATCCGCCCGAAGGCCGAATCCACCGCGCCCTGTGCCACTCCGAAGAAGCGAACCACATAGGCCAGGACCAGCGCCGCCGCCGTCCCGGTCAGAAGCAGGCCGGGATCATGCCCGGTCAGCGCCTCGACCGCATCGGCGACCCTGTGGTCGAGCGCCGCCAGTGGGATGAGGAAGCCGAGTGCCAGCACCGCGCCGGGCGCGGCATAACCCAGCAGCGTCAGCGGCAGGACCAGCCGCGGCAGGCCGCGCCGCGCAAGCCGGACGCCATAGACAAGGAACACCGCACCCGCCACCGTCAGGACCGCCGCGATCCCCCCCACGGTCAGCGTGTTGCCAAGCGCGCGCAGCAGGCCGGGCGAGGTCCAGGCCTCCGGCCGCCGCACCGCATGGCCCAGCATCACCCCCACCGGCAGCAGGAAGCCCATGGCGAAAGGCAGGGTGCAAAGCAGCGCGGCCAGCCAGCCCCGTCCCCCGGCCAGATCGACCGGCACGATGGGCCGGCTGCCGCGCGACATGCGGTGGTACCGTGCATTTCGCCGACCCAGCCGCTCCAGCGCCAGCAGCAGGAAGATCAGCACCAGCACCACGCCTGCGATCTGCGCGGCACCCCCCGCATTGCCCGCGGTCAGCCAGACCGAGAAGATGCCGGTGGTCAGCGTCTGCACGCCGAAATGCTCGACCGTGCCGAAATCCGCCACCGTCTCCATCATTGCCAGCGCGACGCCGGCCGCGATGGCGGGCCGCGCCAGCGGCAGCCCGACCCGGCGGAAGAGACCGAAGGGTCCGGTCCCCAGCGCACGTGCCACCTCGTAGGAGGCGCCCGACTGCTCGCGGAACGCCGCGCGCGCCAGCAGGTAGACATAGGGATAGAGCGCCGAGGACAGCACGAGCACCGCCGCCCAGCGCGAGCGCACCTCGGGGAACCAGTAGTCGCGCGCCGACTGCCATCCCGTCAGTCCGCGCAACCCGGTCTGCACGGCGCCGGAATAGTCGAAGAAATCCGCCAGCGCATAGGCCCCGACATAGGCCGGAATGGCGAGCGGGAAGAGCAGCGCATGATCAAGGAAGCGCGAGCCGGGAAACCGGTACATCGTGACAAGCCATGCCGCCCCGGTTCCGACCGCCGCGGTCAGCAGCGCAACGCCACTCATCAGCAGGAGCGTGTTGCCCAGGTAGCGCGGCAGAACGGTCGCCAGCAGATGCGGCCAGATGTTCTCCACCGGATGGAAGGCGATCCAGAGCACCGAGACGATCGGCGCCAGCACCAGCGCCGCGATGGCAAGCGCCCCCAGCGACCAGCCGTCCGGCCAGGGCAGGCGCCTCTGCGCGACCCGCTCGGCGGGTGCGGGTGTCCGATCGGTATCCAGCATGTCCCGCGATTAGCGGAAACCGGTTTCCCTGTCCAGAAAAGCCCCTATAGTCCGCCACGTTGTTGCCAGCCGGATCCCTGTGCCATGCGAGTCATCTACCACCTCGGGGCCCACTGCACCGACGAGGAACGGCTGCTGAGGTGTCTTCTCGCCAACCGCGAGGCGCTGGCGCAGGCCGGGATCGCCGTGCCCGCGCCCGCCGGCTACCGGACGCTGCTGCGGGACACCGCAGTGGGGCTGAAGGGCATGCCCGCCTCCATCGAGACGCGCGGCGCCGTGCTGTCCCGCATCCTCGACCTGCCCGGGGCCGGGCGGATCGTGCTTTCCTGGGACAGCTTCCTGTCCTATCCGCAATGGGTTCTGCGCGGCGCGCTCTATCCGGCGGCGGGAGAGCGGGTGCGCGCCCTCGCCGACATCTTTCCCGGCTGCGAGGTCGAGGCGCATCTGGCGATCCGCAACCCCGCGACCTTCCTGCCTGCGCTGCTCCGGAAGCAGCGCGGCCGCAGCCACGCGGACTTCCTCGAGGGCAGCCAGATCGGCGCGCTGCGATGGTCGGACACGATCCGGTCGATCCGCCTGGCCGTGCCCGAGGTGCCGCTGACCGTCTGGTGCGACGAGGATACGCCGCTGATCTGGCCCGAGGTGCTGGTCGCCGTCTCGGGCCATCCGGATGCGGGCCGCTTCGAGGGGGCGGACGATCTGCTCGCCTCGCTCATGTCGCCCGCCGGGCTGAAGCGCATGCGCGCCTTCCTGGCCGAGCATCCGCCCCAGAGCGCGCAGCAGCGCCGGCAGGCCGTCTCGGCCTTCCTCGAGAAGTTCGGCCTGCCGGAGCGGATCGAGATGGAATTCGAGATGCCCGGCTGGACCGACGAGGTCATCGACACCCTGACCCGCGGCTATGACGCGGATGTCGCCCGGATCCAGTCACTGCCGGGTGTCACCTTCATCGCGCCATGAGCGGGGGCAAGGATCAAGCCCCCGGCGGGCGGGGGTGAAAGCCTGCCGGCAGGCCCCTCCATCCCCGCGATGACCTGCGTCCGGCCAATCCGTCCGCCCGCCGCGCGCGCCACCGGACGAAGTCCACGCGCTGACCGCGGCCTGCCGGAATGCCCGCGGGCTGCGGGCTGCGGGCTGCGGCTGCGGCTGCGGCTGCGGCTGCGGCTGCGGCTGCGGCTGCGGCTGCGGATCAGGCCATGCCGAGCGCGTTCTTGTAAAGTTCCAGAATGGTCTCTTCCTCGGCGATGTCGTCGGGCTTGCGCTTGCGCAGGGCAACGACCTTCTTCATCACCTTGGTGTCGTAGCCGCGCCCCTTGGCCTCCGCCATCAGCTCCTTCTGCTGCTCGGTCACGTCCTTCTTCTCGGCCTCGAGCTGCTCGTAACGCTCGATGAACTGGCGAAGCTCGTCGGCGGTGACGTTGTAGGAATCCAGCGGGTCGCTCATGTTTCTGCCTCTCGCTCTCGTTGGCGCCCCTCCTATCGCGGGCGGGGGGCGCTGATCAAGCGGCAGCCGGGCTTGCCAGCGCGCCCGCGCTCGGCTAGGCCCGCGGACGCGCAGTCAGGCGAGGGAGGCAGCGATGGAATGGCTGATCTGGATCGGGGCAGCGATCTCGCTCGCCGGGGTCGGCGGGCTGGTCTGGTGCATCTGGCTCGCGCTGGCGGCGCGTCGGTCAAACCTGCCCGATGCCGAGATGCGGCAGCGGCTGCAGCATGTGGTGGTGCTGAACCTCGCCGCGCTCGGGATCTCGGCCATCGGTCTCATGTGCGTGGTGGCGGGGATCCTGTTCGGCTGACGGATCCCCGGGGCCGGCGCTCAGACCGGCATGTTGTCGAAATCGGCCTCGATCTCGGCATCCGTCCGGTCAGTGGGCGGCAAAACGAGTGCAAGGGCCCGCATTTCGGCAAGGAGGTGACCGAGTCCCTGTTCGCTGTCCGTCGCGACTTCGGGCTTCGGGGTCTCGTCCTTGGTCTTCTTCGCGTGTGTCACCTTCTCCTCCTCGGCCGGGCTCAACCGGCGCAATTGCGGCAGAACGGGGTGTAGGGCAGCACGTCCAGTCGTGCCTCGCCGATCTCGGCGCCGCATCTCACGCAGTAACCGTAGTCGCCTGCGTCGATGCGGGCAAGTGCCGCGGTGATTGCGCGGATCTCCTGCTGGCCGGAGTTGCCCATGCTTTCGAGCACCTCCTCGCCCTCGCGTTCGGTGGCGAGTTCCTCCCAGTCGCGGGAGTTGTGCGAGTCGAGCTCCGCCTCGATGTTCTCGAGGCGCGACCCGAGATCGGCAAGACGGGCCTCCAGCTGGGCCTTGCGTTTGGCGATGTCGGTCATGGTGCTTCTCCTCTCGTCCCGAAGACGTTAGGCGATGGCCCGAAGGCGATCCTTGACGCAGGTCAATGCTTTCAGGCCGAGAAACAGGGGGGCCGCCGGCGGCTTTCCTCCTGCGGCGGCGGACGGTATGGTCGCACGGTGGCGCCCTCGCGCCACCCTTGCCGCCGCAGAAGGACCGCCATGAGCATTCGCCCCCTGACCGACCGTTACGCCGTCTCGCCCCAGATCACGCCCCAGGATCTGCCGGCGCTGCGCGCGGCGGGCTACACCACGATCATCGACAACCGCCCCGACGGCGAAATCCCGCCGCCGCTGCACTCGGCCGAGATGCGGCGCGCGGCCGAGGCGGCCGGCTTCGTCTTCGTCGAGAACCCGGTGGTCGGCGGGGCGATCACGCTGGAGAACGTCGCGCGGCAGCGCGCGGCGATCGACGCGGCCGACGGGCCCGTGCTGGCCTATTGCGCCTCGGGCAACCGGTCCTCGATCGTCTGGGCGCTGGCGAATGCGGGCCGGATTCCCACCGAC
The DNA here is from genome assembly GCF_002407205.1 of Rhodobacter sp. CZR27. Taxonomy (NCBI): domain Bacteria; kingdom Pseudomonadati; phylum Pseudomonadota; class Alphaproteobacteria; order Rhodobacterales; genus Rhodobacter; species Rhodobacter sp. CZR27. The sequence continues at coordinate 1,867,427 of NZ_CP023548.1, forward strand.
GAGCTGATCGCCCTGCCCGCCCGGCACGGCTACCGGCTGGAAGACTTCCGCCGCGACATCGACCGTCTGGCGGCCGAGGCGTCCTGAGCGCCGCCGCGGCAGAGGGACCGCCCGGACGGCGCCGGACGCTCGCTCCACGGGCTCGTCAGTCGTCCGTGCCGGTCATCGGCAACGGCATGACCGTGGCGCCGGCCGCCGGGGCCACCACGGCACTTGAAAGCCGCACCGCGCGCATTCCCCGATGCTGGCCCAGCCGGCCCTCGGCAACCGGCCGACCATCGAGACCCTCGAAGGCGATCCGCTCCAGCGACGCCTTCGGCAGTTCGACGACATCGCCCACCTGCCAGCCCATCAGTGCTCCTAGCGGCAGTGTCAGCCGCTCCAGCACCGCGTCTAGCCGGCAGTCGGCCGCCAGAACCTGCTCGGACAAGGCGGCGGAAAAGGACGGCTCGGCCCCGGTCCCCACGGGCTCGGCATCCGGCAGGGCCGGACGTTCGCCGCGCCCGTCCGCGGGCAAGGCCAGCAGCAGCGGCCCGGTCTTGGCGCCCAGCGCCAGTTCGACCTCGGCCACGAGGACGCGGTAGGTGCAGTCCTCCAGCAGCAGGCCGAGCGGCCGTGGATCGTCGAGGAACGAGGCGTAGCGGAAGCCCGCGGCCCAGACCCGATCCTCCTCGGCCTCGAGTTGCTGGTCGAGATCGGCGAGCGCCCTGTCGAGGAAGCCCGAGACCATCGCGGCATCGGTGCGCGTCGGCTTGCGCACCGCCGTCGGCGCGGCGGAGACACGGCCGATCGTCTGCACCTCGATCAGGGCGGAAAGCACGGGCGGCGAGAGCGCCGCCAGGCCCAGCGCCTCGCCCGGCCCTTCGAGCACGGCATAGAGCGAACGCGCCTCCGGCATCTCGAGCAGTTCGGTCAGCGATCGCCTCGCCGATGTAAGACCCGAGACCTCCACCGCCAGCGCGAAGGCGTCCCGGCCCGACCGGGCCAGCGCCAGCCGCCAGGCGCGCTCCGCCCCCGCGGGAGGCGGGTCGGCCGGCCGGGCTTTCGCCTCGATCTTGCGTCTGAGCACGCTTCCGTCCACGCCCGGGCCCCGTATCGTCCTTCCCGTCGTTCCTGACACATCAGCCTTTACAAAAGGTTGACGGCCGGAGGTGGCGCGACCGGATCGGATCCGGGGCGGCCAGCGGAACGCGCAGGGGCCGCCAGGGCGCCTGAAGGACCCGCGGAATTACCTCTCCGCGCTCTGGATCCGACCCACGACGGCCGGGGAAGCCCGCAGGGGCGGCAAGGGCGTCTGACCGCCGGTGAAGCCTGCCGGCGGGTCCCGGACGCGGCGCCGGTATCGGGCATCAGGCGGCGCGCTGCAGGCGCAGCGGCAGGGTCACGCGGAACGCCGCCCCGCCCTGGCCGGGCAGATAGGTGATGGTGCCGCCAAGATTGGCCATCACCTCGCGGCAGATCGCGAGCCCGAGGCCCGCCCCGCCCGCCCGTGTCTGATCCGACAGCCGCGCGAACTTTTCGAAGATCAGCTCCTGGCTCTCCTTCGAGATGCCCGAGCCGTTGTCGATGAAGTCCACCGTCACCCGGCCGCCCTTCTGCCGAACGGCGATGCGCAGCTCGGGCTGCTCGGCATCGCAGTATTTGCGCGCGTTCGAGATCAGGTTGATGAAGACCTGCGCCAGCCGGTCGCCGTCGGTGTGCAGGAAGATGTTCTCGGCCGCCGGATCGCGATGGATGACGAAGCCGCGCTCGGGCCGGGTGTGGGCGGCGGCCTGCAGCGCCCGGTCGATCATCTCGTGCAGATTGGACAGCCCGAGGTTCAGCTGGACCGATCCGTTCTCGAGCACCGACAGGTCGAGCAGGTCGTCGAGCAGCCGCGTGAGCCGGATCGCCTCGTCATGAATGATCCGCGCGTAACGGCCGGACATCTCTGGCGGCATGTCGCCCTCCATCAGGATTTCGGAGAAGGCGCGGATCGAGGTCATCGGCGTGCGCAGCTCGTGGCTGATCTGGCTGAGAAAGGCGTCCTTCTGCACCGAAAGCCGCGTGAGCTTCTCGTTGGCGTCGCGCAGCTGGCGCGCGGTGCGGGTCAGCTCGTCCTGCTGCGCCTCGAGACGGGCGGAATATTCCATGATCTGCGCGGTCTCGTTGGCCACCGCCATCAGATCCTCGACCGAGACCACGGCCCGCCCGGCAAGCTGGGCGAGCATGGCATGGGCCGTGGCCGCGCCGACCGAGCCCGCAAGGCGCCGCTCCAGCCGCTCGACGAAGGCGGGCGTCGGGTCGGGCAGATAGCCCACCTTGCCCTGCGCCCGCGCCTCGGCCTCGAACATGGCAAGCGCGGGCTCCTCGCCCAGGATGCGCTGCGCCATCACCAGCAGTTCCTCGGCCTCCGCCTTGCCCTGTGCCCAGCCCTGCGGGCCGCGGTTGCCGGTCTCGAACACGTTGACGAAGGCCGCGCCCTGCAGCCGCTCCAGCGGGCCGGGAAAGGTCACCAGCGAGGCGACGAAGAAGGCGGTCGCATTAAGGACCAGCGACCAGAACATCGAATGGATCAGCGGGTCCATGTCCGCCACCCCGAACAGCGCCTGCGGACGCAGCCAGCCGATGCCGAACGGCCCGTCGGCAAGAACCGGCGCCGGCAGGAGGGAGCCCGGGCCGAGCGAGGGCAGGAACAGCGTGTAGATCCAGACCGCGAAGCCGATCGTCAGGCCCCAGAGCGCGCCGGCCCGTGTGGCGCCCCGCCAGAAGATCCCGCCGAGCATCGCAGGCAGGATCTGCGCCACCCCGACGAAGGAGATCAGGCCGATGGCGGCAAGCGCCCCCGACCCGCCCGAAAAGCGGTAATAGCCGTAGCCGAGCGCCAGAACCCCGGCAATCGAGATCCGGCGCGACAGCAGCACGAGGCGGCGCACATCCCCCGAGACCGCCGGCGCAGGGCGCAGCGACAGCCAGAGCGGCATGACGATGTGGTTCGACACCATCGTGGACAGGGCGACCGCCGCCACGATCACCATGGCCGTGGCCGAGGAGAACCCGCCGAGGAAGGCCAGCATCGCCAGCGCGCCCTGACCGCGATCCAGCGGCACCGTCAGCACGAACAGGTCCGGGTTGGCGCCCGCCGGCATGATCTCGAGCCCGACCACGGCGATGGGCACCACGAAGAGGCTCATCAGGAACATGTAGAGCGGGAAGGCCCAACTGGCGGTAGCGAGGTGACGCTCGTCCCCCGTCTCGACCACGAGAACCTGGAACATCCGCGGCAGGCAGACCACCGCGGCCGCGGACAGGAAGGTCAGCCCGGCCCAGCGGGACGGATCGAGCGACCAGTCGGCAATCGAGGAGCGGTTGATGCGGTCCACGACGTCGGAAGGCCCGTCCGCGATACCCCAGACCACGAAGCTTCCCACGCCGACCAGCGCCACCAGCTTCACGATGCCCTCGACCGCGATGGCGGTCACGATGCCGGTGTGCTGCTCGTTCGCATCGAGCTTGCGGGTGCCGAACAGGATGGTGAAGAGCGCAAGCCCCGCCGCCACCCAGATCGCGGTGCTGTTGCGATCCGGCATGGTCCAGCCCTCGCTGGAGCCGCTGGCGAAGACGCTGAAGCTGAGTGTCACGGACTGGAGCTGCAGCGCGATGTAGGGCGTCGCCGCCACCACGCAGAGCAGCGTGACCAGGATGCCGAGCAGGTTCGACTTTCCATAGCGCGACGAAATCAGGTCGGCGATCGAGGTCACGCGCTGCTGGCGTCCGATGCGCACGAGCTTGCGCAGAACCCACCACCAGCCGACGAAGACCAGCGTGGGGCCGAGGTAGATCGTCAGGAACTCCAGCCCCGAGCGCGCGGCGTAGCCCACCGCGCCATAGAAGGTCCAGGCGGTGCAGTAGATCGACAGCGACAGCGTATAGACCAGCGGCGAGCGCAGCCAGGGCAACGCCTCGCCCACCGCCCGGCGCTCGACCAGGAAGGCCACGATGAACAGCAGGATCACATAGGCGAGGCAGGCAAGGACGAGGACGTCGAACGGCATCAGACCGGCCCATCCTCCTCGGCGCCATCCTCGCGCGCCTCGGCCCGCAGGCCCGGCGCCATGGCGGCTGCGGCCACGATCAGCAGCGCCCAGACCACGAAGAGGTAGATCCCGTCCGGCGCGGTGTCCCGCCGGTCGGTCGCCGCCGGCTCCCACAGGATCGGCAGCAGGAAAAGAAATGCGCCCAGCACCGGCAGCAGGCGGGCGGCATCGCGAAGCCTGCGTCGCCGATACGACCGCCGGGCAAGGAACAGCGGCGAAGGCCGCCGGCTCATCGCGCTACCGACAGCGGCGAGGGCAGCCGGCTCATCGCGGCACCAGCGCCCGGACCGAGGCCAGCATCTCGGTATTGGAAAATGGCTTTGACATGAATGCGTCCGCGCCCGCCTTCTCGGCCGCGGCGCGGTCGCGGACCTGACCCTTGGCCGAGAGCATCAGCACCGGCAGGTCCTCGGTCTGCGGATCGGCGCGGATCGCCGACAGGATGTCGAAGCCGCTCATGCCCGGCAGCATCAGGTCGAGGATCAGAAGATCCGGCTGCGAACTGCGCACGACCTCGATGGCGTCCGCCCCGCCCGCATGGGTCGAGACCTTCAGCCCATCCCGCATGAGGATGAACCGGATCGCCTCGGCAATGTTCGGCTCGTCCTCGATCAGCAGCACATGTGCCGTCATGCTCCCTCTCCCCCCGAGGGACAGGCACGTCCGGGCCGCCCTCCCCCTGTCTCCCTCAAGCGACTATCTGCGGAAAACGGGTTTCTGTCAAAGCAGGAGCTTCAGGACCCTTCGAGCAGGATCGAGGGCTCGCGCCGCGCCGGACAGTCGGGGCGCGGGCAGATCCGGCAACTCGTGCCGACCGCGCGCGGCGGATGGGACGGGTCCGGCACCGCGGGCTCGATCAGCATCCCCGCCTCGCGAAGCTCCGGGCCGCGGAAGCCAGCGGGATGGCGCGGCTCGCAATAGGCACGGGCGCGGAAGCGCCTCCGCGTCCGCGCGGCGGGCTCCACGACCGCTTCGACCGGGCTCATCGGCCGGGCCAGCGCCTCGAACAGCGGCCAGAGCGGACAGGCCGCGCCGAAGCGCGGCAGCAGGAATCCCTCGGGCGGCTTGCGGAATACGAGCGTCCCCGAGCCGTCGCAGATCACGAGGCCCGCCACCGCACCGGGCAGCGTGGCGATCCGGCGGAAGACCGCGAGCACGCCCACGCGGAAGCGCCGGGCGATCAGCACCGGGTCGCCCTCGGCCGCAAGGGCCGCGCGGAAGGGCACGAGCGGCATGGCCGCCGCATCCTCGGCCGCACGGGCGATCCAGTCGCGCGCCATCGCCCGCGCCGAGGCCGACACCAGCGCCTCGATCTCGGCCTCGAGGACGTCGCGCCCGCCCTCGGCCTCCAGTTCCGCCAGATGCCAGCCCCGGCCGGCCAGCCAGCCCTCCACCTCCTCCTGCGGCGCGGCAAGACCCTCCTGGTCATCCTCGCCCGAGCCATCGAGATAGGCCACCAGCGCCTCGGCCCCCACGGCCAGCCGCTCGCTGTCGGCATGGATGTTGGCGTGGAACCGCGCGCGCCAGTCGGGCTCGATGTCCTCGGTCTCGGCCAGGATCGCCGCCGTCGAGCGCACGGCGCTGACGGCCGAAAGCACCTCGTGCAATGCCTCGCTCAGGTGGGTGTCATGCGTCATGCGGTCGTTCAGCGCATTGACCGTGCGCTCCAGCAGGCCGATGCGGCGGTGCTGCGTGGCCAGCATCCGCGCCCAGCCGGGGAAGCGGCCGACAAGATCCTCGACCCGGTCGAGTTCGGGCTGTTCGTCGCCGGCAGAGGCTGCGGCGGCGCGCAGGTCTTCGATCAGCAGGCCCTCGGCACCGGCGGCAAGGGTCTGCGCGTCGATCTTCAACGCGCGTGCGAGGCGCAGCAGCACGTCCTCGCCGATCCGGCGCCGGTTGTGCTCGATCAGGTTGAGGTAGGAGGCCGAGATGCCCGTGGTCCGCGCCAGCTCGGCCTGGCGCAGCCCCAGCTGAAGCCTCCGCTCGCGCACCCGGCTGCCCATCAGGGCGGTCATCGGCATGGATGGTCTCCCGGAACTTTACAGGATTCTTCCGCAAGCTCCGCCACTCGCGCAAGTGTTTTCAGCGGCAGCTTTTCCGGCTGCCCGGGCAAGGGCCCTTTGGTGCGGCCAGCCGCACCGCCTGCGGGCGGTCGCGGCCGGCGACCCCCGCCGTCAGGCGTCGGCCACGACCTGCTGGCGCTGGTGTCCCAGCCCCTTGACCCCCAGTTCCACCACGTCGCCGGGCTTCAGGAACCGCTGGGGCTTCTTGCCCATCCCCACGCCCGGCGGCGTGCCGGTCGAGATCACGTCGCCCGGATGCAGCGTCATGAACTGCGACAGGTAGCTGACCAGATGAGCTACCCCGAACACCATCGTGCGGGTCGAGCCGTCCTGCATCGTCTCGCCGTTCAGCTTCAGCCACATCGGCAGGGTCTGCGGGTCGGCGACCTCGTCCCGGGTCACGAGCCAGGGCCCGAGCGGCCCGAAGTTGTCGCAGCTCTTGCCCTTGGTCCACTGCCCCGCGCGCTCGATCTGGAAGGCGCGTTCCGAGACGTCATTGGCCACGGCATAGCCCGCGACATGCGACAGCGCCTCGGCCTCGGAGACGTATTTCGCGCGGGTGCCGATGATGACCGCCAGTTCAACCTCCCAATCGGTCTTGACCGAGCCGCGGGGGATGAGGATCGGATCGTCCGGCCCGCAGACGGCCGAAGTCGCCTTCATGAAGACGATCGGCTCTGCCGGGACGGCGGCGCCCGTCTCCGCGGCGTGGTCGGAATAGTTCAGGCCGATGCAGATGAACTTGCCGATGCCCGCGACGCAGGGGCCGAGCCGGGTGCCCGGTTCGACCACCGGCAACGAGGCGGGATCGAGGTTGCGGAGCCGCTCCAGCCCGGCATCGGACAGCACCGGCCCCGCGATGTCGGACACCACGCCCGACAGGTCGCGGATCGTGCCGTCGGCGCAGAGCAGCCCGGGTTTCTCGGCCCCCGCGGGCCCGTGGCGCAGCAGTTTCATGGGATCTCCCCCCTCGGATGTTGGCAGCCGCATCGATGCCATGGCTCGGTCCGGGGGTATAGCGGAATCCGCCTGTCGCCACCGCCGGTGCAGGATCGTCACGACACGGCCGCCGTCCTCGCCGAGCAGTGCCCTGCGGCCCCGCGTCGTGGGCAGAGGCGGCCGGCCGATCAGCGCCGACTAGACCGGCGAGGAGCTGACCTTCCTGCCGCCCGCAGCATCAGAGCCGCCCGCAGGGCGCGAGGGCGCATCCGGCTGGATGCGCCCCCGGCTCACGCGGCGTGGGCGTCAGTTCAGCGCCTTGTCGGTGATGTCGTGGGTCCAGGCGCCCTCGGGCTCCTTCGAGATCACGGGGTCCGAGCCGCCGCCGAGCAGTGCCGCAACCGTGCGCTTGTAGTCGGCTTCGTCCAGCGCGCCGTTCGAGCCGGCGGTGAGCTTCGCGATCTCGCCCATCATCCGCTTCTGGTGGGTCTCGGTCTGCGCGCCGGTGTCGTCGTTCTCCAGCACGATGTCGGCCGCCTCGTCGGGGTTCTCCTCGGCCCATTTCCAGCCCTTCATCGAGGCGCGGACGAACTTGACCATCGTCTCGGAGAAGGCCGGGTCCTTCAGCTTGTCGGACATGACGTAAAGCCCGTCCTCGAGCGTCGCCACGCCCTGATCCTCATACTTGAAGGTCACGAGGTCCTCGGGCTTCAGCCCGGCGTCGATCACCTGCCAGTATTCGTTGTAGGTCATGGTCGAGATGCAGGCCGCCTGCTTCTGCAGGAGCGGATCGACGTTGAAGCCCTGCTTGAGCACCGTCACGCCCTCGGGCGAGCCGTCCGTCGGCAGGCCGAGCTTCGACATCCAGTTCAGGAACGGATATTCGTTGCCGCCGAACCAGACCCCCAGCGTCTTGCCCTTGAAGTCCTCGGGGGTCGAGACACCCGATTCCTTGAGGCAGGTCAGCATCATGCCCGACGACTTGAAGGGCTGGGCGATGTTGACGATGTCGGCCCCCTGCTCGCGCGCGGCCAGCGCCGAGGGCATCCAGTCCACCATCACGTCGGCGCCGCCGCCGAGCAGCACCTGCACCGGCGCGATGTCCGGCCCGCCCGGCTTGATGGTGACCTCGAGTCCCTCCTCCTCGTAGAAGCCCTTGTCCTTGGCGACGTAGTAGCCCGCGAACTGCGCCTGCGTCACCCACTTGAGCTGCAGCGTCACCTCCTCGGCCTGCGCCGCCCCGGCGATGAGCGCGAGCGCCGCCGCTCCGGTCAGAAGTCCTTTCATCCTATACCTCCGTGTTGTGCCCCTTCGGGCTATTGTTGACGTCGTTGCGAGGGGTGCCAGAAGGTCACCCCGCGTTCGATCAGGGCCACCGCCCCATAGAAGGCCGAACCCGCCAGCGCGGCAACCGCAATCTCGGCCCAGACCATGTCGAGGCCGAGCCGCCCGACCTCGGTCGAGATGCGGAAGCCCATGCCGCGGATCGGACTGCCGAAGAATTCGGCGACGATGGCCCCGATCAGCGCGAGCGTGGTCGCGATCTTCAGGCCGTTGAAGATGAAGGGCATCGCGGCAGGCAGGCGCAGCTTCAGGAGCGTCTGGGCATAGCTGGCGGAGTAGGTCTTCATCAGGTCGCGCTGCATGCTGTCGGTGGCGGCAAGCCCTGCGACCGTGTTCACCAGCACCGGGAAGAACACCATCACCACCACGACCGCCGCCTTCGACTGCCAGTCGAAGCCGAACCACATGACAAGGATCGGCGCGATCCCCACGATCGGCAGCGCCGCCACGAAGTTGCCGACCGGCAGCAGGCCGCGCTGCAGGAAGGGCGAGCGGTCGATGGCGATGGCAGTCAGCACCGCCGCGCCGCAGCCGATCAGCCAGCCGGTCAGCGCGCCCTTCACGAAGGTCTGCACGAAGTCGCCCCAGAGAACCGGCAGGCTCGACGCGATCCGCGCCCCGATGGCCGAGGGCGGCGGCAGGATGACCGAGGGCACCTGAAGCCCCCGCACCAGCAGCTCCCAGACGACCAGAATCGTCAGCCCGAAGATCGCGGGCACCACCAGCCGCCCGGCCCTCGTGGTGGAAAAGCGCGAATGCGAGATGCGGACGTTCAGCAGCAGCGTGCCGATCCAGAACGCGAGCGCGGCGAGGATCCAGATCATCGCGCCATCCCCATCCGACGCAGCACGACCGCCTGCACCCAGCCCACGATCCCCACCAGCACCGCCGCCACGATGGCCGCCGCAAACAGCGCCGCCCAGATCTGGATGGTCTGGCCATAGTAGCTGCCCGACAGCAGGCGCGCGCCGAGGCCCGCCACTGCACCGGTCGGCAGTTCGCCCACGATGGCGCCCACAAGGCTGGCCGCGATCCCCACCTTCAGCGAGGCAAAGAGATAGGGCATCGAGGCCGGCAGGCGCAGCTTCCAGAAGGTCTGGGCACGGCTCGCGTTATAGGTGGAAAGCAGGTCGAGCTGCATCCGGTCGGGGCTTCTCAGGCCCGTCACCATGCCGACGACCACCGGGAAGAAGCTCAGATAGGCCGAGATCACCGCCTTCGGCAGCAGCCCCGACACGCCGATGGAATTCATCACCACGATGATCATCGGCGCAATGGCGAGGATCGGGATCGTCTGGCTCGCGATCGCCCAGGGCATCACGCTCTGGTCCATCGCCTTGTTGTGGATGATCCCCACCGCCAGAAGGATACCGAGGCCGGTGCCGATGCCGAAGCCCAGCAGCGTCGCCGAGAGCGTGATCCAGGCGTGATAGACGAGGCTCCGCTTCGAGGTCACCTTTTGCCCCGTCACCCCGTCCCACAGCCCCTTGGCCACCTGATGCGGCGCGGGCAGCACCGGGCGTTCCTGCGTCATGGTCTGCGGGACGAGGTCGAGGAACGAAACCTCGGTGCCCGAGCGGGCGGCCTGATCGCGGACCCAGGCCGCGTTCATCCCCACCGCTGCGGCATACCAGAGGCCAACGATCACCGCGACGACCGTCAGGACCGGGACGACCGACCTCATGGGCGCACCTCAGTCGTCATAGGAATGCCCGGCCCTCAGCCCCTCGCGGACGCGGTGGGCGATCTGGATGAACTCTGCGCTGTCGCGGATGTCGAGCGGCCTCTCGCGCGGGAGCGGGCTTTCGATCACGTCGGTGATCCGGCCCGGACGGGGCGACATCACGACGATCCTCGTGGACAGATAGACCGCCTCGGGGATCGAATGGGTCACGAAGCCGATGGTCTTGCCCGTCCGCGCCCAGAGCTTCAGCAGAGCCTCGTTCAGCCGGTCGCGCACGATCTCGTCCAGCGCGCCGAAGGGTTCGTCCATCAGCAGGATGTCGGCATCGAAGGCCAGCGCCCGGGCGATCGAGGCGCGCTGCTGCATGCCCCCCGAAAGCTGCCAGGGATATTTCTTGCCGAAACCTTCAAGGTCAACCAGTTGCAGCACGTCCTTCACGCGCCGCTCCTGCTCGGCCCGGCTGAACCCCATGATCTCGAGCGGCAGCCGGATGTTGCCCGTGATGGTGCGCCAGGGATAAAGCCCCGCAGCCTGGAAGACATAGCCGTAAGCCCTTCTCTTCCTTGCCTCTTCGGGCGTCATGCCGTTGACGGTCAATTCCCCCTCGGTCGGATGCTCAAGCGCCGCGATGGCGCGCAGGAAGGTGGTCTTGCCGCATCCCGAAGGCCCGATGAACGAGACGAAATCCCCCTTCATCACCTGCAGGTTGACGTCCTTCAGGGCATGCACCGGCCCGTCCGCCGTCTGGAAGGTGAGGCCCACCTTCCGCGCATCGATCACGGGCCGGCCTGTCGTCGCGTCCGACATCACACCCCCGTCGCCGGGATGCCCGACCGCACCACGGGCCGCGGCGCCGTCAGTTCCTTCCAGGCGGACAGCGCACGGTTGACCGCCGGCCGCGGCTCGCGGGCGACAAACTTGCCGTGGCCCTCCTTCGTGCGGATTTCCCCATCCGCCACAGCCACATGGCCGCGCGAGAGCGTGTAGCGCGGCAGGCCCTTCACCTCTTTCCCTTCGAACACGTTGTAGTCGATGGCCGACTGCTGCGAGCCGGCCGAGATCACCTTGGTCTTCTCGGGGTCCCAGACCACGAGGTCGGCATCCGCCCCCACCAGAACCGCGCCCTTCTTCGGGTAGCAGTTCAGGATTTTCGCGATATTCGTGGAGGTTACGGCCACGAATTCATTCGGCGTGAGACGTCCCGTGTTCACGCCATGCGTCCAGAGCATCGGCATCCGGTCCTCGAGCCCGCCGGTGCCGTTCGGGATCTTGGTAAAATCGTTCAAGCCGAACCGCTTCTGATCCGTCGTGAAGGCACAATGGTCGGTCGCCACCACCGACAGCGAGCCCGACTGAAGCCCGGCCCAAAGGCTGTCCTGATGCTGCTTGTTGCGGAACGGCGGGCTCATCACACGGCGGGCGGCATGGTCCCAATCGGGGTTGAAATACTCGCTCTCGTCCAGCGTCAGGTGCTGGATCAGAGGCTCGCCCCAGACCCGCTTGCCCTGCATCCGGGCACGGCGGATCGCCTCGTGCGCCTCCTCGCAGGAGGTGTGGACGACATAGAGCGGCACGCCCGCCATGTCGGCGATCATGATGGCGCGGTTCGTGGCCTCGCCCTCGACCTGCGGGGGACGTGAATAGGCGTGGGCCTCGGGCCCGCGGTTGCCTTCGGCCAGCAGGCGTGCCGAAAGCTCGGCCACCACGTCGCCGTTTTCGGCATGCACCATCGCCAGCGCCCCCAGATCGGCACAGCGACGGAAGCTCGCGTAAAGCTCGTCGTCGTTCACCATCAGGGCGCCCTTGTAGGCCATGAAGTGCTTGAACGAGGTGATGCCCTGATCGACCACGGCCTTCATCTCGTCGAAGACCTGCTCGCCCCACCAGGTCACCGCCATGTGGTAGGAGTAGTCGCAGTTCGCGCGCCCCGACTTGTTGTGCCACATGGCGAGCGCGTCGAGCAGCCCCTGCCCGGGCGAGGGCAGCGCGAAATCCACCACCATCGTGGTGCCGCCCGCCAGCGCCGCCCGCGTGCCGCTTTCGAAATCGTCCGAGGAATAGGTGCCCATGAAGGGCATCTCGAGATGCGTGTGCGGGTCGATGCCGCCCGGCATGACGTAGCAGCCGGTGGCGTCCAGCACCTCGTCGCCCTTGAGATCCGGGCCGATGGCCGCGATCACCCCGCCCTCGATCAGCACGTCAGCCTTGTAGGTCAGGTCGGCCGTGACGATCGTTCCGTTCTTGATGACTGTGGACATGGCTGCGCTCCAATCAGGTCCATTACGAAGCAGCTGCTAAGCCAACGAATCGGACTAAACAGCTCAGTTCCACGGCGAGTCCATTGAGCCTGCTCACGGCGCTTAGGTACTCACAGCGTTCAGGCGGTGCTTGCGGCGAAATGCCTTCATCATTTCCCGTTCGACTGTGACATGGAACAGACTGCCTGCCACAACTCCCGCGAAAGCCATCAGAAGGGCTGTTCCAAGTGGCGGAAGCACCGCCGCCAGCCCTAGGTGTCCGACAATCATGGTCGCTAGGATTATCGCGATGCTGTGGAGTAGGTAGATCGAATAAGAGGCGTCCCCCAAGAAGGTCATCAATCGGGTCACCCTGACGAGGCGCAATTCCTCGGCCCGCACCGCAGCCAAGATCATCGCACCAGCGCCGAGCCCGTACAGAACGACCGTCACAGTATCGTGAAGTTGCGGCTCGAGCAGGATGATTACGGAGAAGAGCAGCAAGCCGCCACCGAACAGGCCGCCGCAGAGCAATGCACTCGCCGGCAGGTGGCTACTGTAGCTCGCGGCACAAATGCCAACGAGAAACAGCAGGTTGTACGGCGAAAAGAAAAAAGACTGCGGAAATATGGGACTCACCCCCATCGCCATACTCAACGGAATAAGTGCAGTGCAGACAGTCCACCACGCTGCCAAGACCATCCAGCCGATGCGCGGTGAGCAGATAGCGAGGGCAAACAGGCAGTAGAACAGCAGTTCGTGCGACAGCGTCCAAGCCACTGTCATCGGCGGCAATCCGTCGAACGGCACAAGCAGGATCGCACGGGCAATGTTGATCGCCCCGCTCAGCAGCTTGTCTATCTGGCCGGACGCTGCCTGTCCCGCGACGAACATTGCGAAGACTATCCAGAACATTGGGTAGATCCTTACCAGCCGGTTGCGCAAATAGCCCCACAACTGGTCCGGCCGGCCAAGGTCCTTCCGGTGGATGTGAAAGATGATGAAGCCGCTGAGCACGAAGAAGAACTCGACGCCTGCATGACCTGCCTCGATGAAGCGGTTAGATACCTCGACGCCGAGCCGCTCGTCCGTGATCAACCGCGCGTGGAACAGCACCACGTAAACGGCCGCAATGCCGCGACCGGCCTGAAGAGTATCCAACCTTGCAATCGTTTGTGCCGCCGGCGAAGCGATGCTCATGCTACGACGCCCGCGGTCTCCAGCACCGCGTGGAACAGCACATCCGTCCCCGCGGCCGCCCATTCCGGCGAGATCTCCTCGGCCTCGTTGTGCGAAAGCCCGCCCACGCAGGGGCACATGACCATCGTCGCGGGCGCCACGCGCGCCGCCCAGCAGGCGTCGTGGCCCGCGCCCGAGATCAGGTTCATGTGGCTCAAGCCCAGCTTCTCGGCCGCCGCGCGCACCGTCTGCACCAGTTCGGGCGCGAAGGTGACGGGGTCGAAATGGCCCACCGGCTCGACCGAGCAACCCACGCCCAGCTCCGCGCAGATCGCCGCGGCCCGCGTCTCTATCTCGGCCCGCATCCCGTCGAGCTTGGCCTGATCGGGCGAGCGGATGTCCACGGTGAAGACCACCGTCCCCGGCAGCACGTTGCGCGAGTTGGGGCTGAAGGTCACCTGTCCCACGCCGCCCACCGCGCCGGGCTGGGCGGCCATCGCCACCTCCTGCACCATCTCGAAGATCCGCGCCATGGCGAGGCCGGCGTTCACCCGCATCGTCATGGGGGTCGAGCCGGTGTGCGCCTCGCGCCCGGTCAGGGTGAACTCCAGCCACCAGAGGCCCTGGCAGTGCGTCACCACGCCGATGGTCTTGCCCTCGGCCTCGAGGATCGGTCCCTGCTCGATGTGAAGCTCGTAATAGGCGTGCATCTTGCGCGCGCCGACGGCCTCGTCGCCCTTCCAGCCGATGCGCGAAAGCTCCTCGCCAAAGCTCTTGCCCTCCAGATCGCGGCGCGCGTAGGCGTAGTCGAGCGTGTGGACTCCCGCGAAGACGCCCGAGGCCAGCATGGCGGGGGCGAAGCGCGCGCCCTCCTCGTTGGTCCAGTTGGTGATGACGATGGGGTGCTTCGTGCGGATGCCGAGGTCGTTCATCGTGCGCACGCATTCCAGCGCGCCCAGCACCCCCAGCACGCCGTCATACTTGCCGCCCGTGGGCTGGGTGTCGAGGTGGCTGCCGACATAGACCGGCAGCGCGTCCGGGTCCTCGCCGGGGCGCATCGCGAACATCGTGCCCATGGCGTCCACGCCCATCGAGCAACCCGCCGCCTCGCACCAGCGGGCAAACAGCGTGCGCCCCTCGGCATCGGCGTCCGTCAGGGTCTGGCGATTGTTGCCGCCGGCGATACCGGGGCCGATCTTCGCCATCTCCATCAGGCTGTCCCACAGGCGTTCGCCATTTATGCGCAGGTTCTCACCCGCGGCCGGAATGTCCGCCATCGTCGTCTCCCTGTCCGGGGTCGCCACGGTTACGCGGTCGCCCCGACTCTTTCTGTTGCTCTTTGGCTGACCAGTTGGTCTCATCGGAGCGCACCATAACCTGACCAAGCGGTCAATGATTATCTCGAAGCCATGCCCGACGCGCTCCGCCCCACCAAACGAGAGGAAAGCCGCCGCGAGACCGAGCGCGCAATCCTTGCCGCCGCCGAAAAAGTCTTTGCCGAGGCCGGGTTTGGCGGCGCCACCATGCAGCTCATCGCGGACATGGCGGGGCTGCCGAAGGCCAACCTGCACTATTACTTCCCGACCAAGGAGGCGCTCTACCGCCGCGTGGTTCAGGACATCTTCGAGATCTGGCTGCATGCGGCGGATGCGCTCGACGAGGCGGACTGCCCCGTGGCGGGCATCGGTGCCTATATCGACGCCAAGATGGAGATCTCGCGCCGGCGCCCCTATGGCTCGAAGGTCTGGGCGAGCGAGGTCATGCACGGCGCGCCGGTGATCCAGGACTATCTGGAGACGACCTTGCGCGACTGGACCGAGGGCCGCGCGGCCGCGATCCGGCGCTGGATCGCTGAAGGGCGGATGCGGCCGGTCGATCCCTACCACCTGCTCTACATGCTCTGGGCGACGACCCAGCACTATGCCGATTTCGGCCACCAGATCGAGACGTTGAACGGCGGGCAGCCGCTGTCGGACGAGGACTGGGCAGCCGCGACGGACAGCGTGAAGGCGATCATCCTTCGCGGGATCGGCGCGCTCTAGCGATGAAGGGACCGGCCCGCACGGGGAGGCTCTCGTGGCGAGGATGTTCGAAACCTTGCCGGTGCGACGCCCGCGCCCGGGCCTGCCCGACCCTTGGCGGGGTCTCCTCCAGTCGCAAGCCGCCACTCCCGGCGATCGGAGCGGCAGGGGTTTGACCATCCGGTAAAGGCCGGGCTAGGCTTGCGCCATCGGAGGAGACACAGATGATCCCGCACCCCAGGACCCCCAGGGCATGAGCCAGCCGCGGCAGACCCGCATCCAGCGGCGCAATTCCGAAGTCATCCTCGAAGCCGCGCTCGAGGTGTTTTCCCAGCAGGGGTTCCGCGGGGCGACTCTCGACCAGATCGCCGAGGTGGCGGGGTTGTCGAAGCCGAACCTGCTCTATTACTTCCCCTCCAAGGAGGCGATTCATGTCGCGCTCCTGTCGCGGCTGCTGGATACCTGGCTCGACCCGCTCAGGGCGATGAACCCGGCGGGCGATCCGGTGGCCGAGGTTCTGGGCTACGTGCGCCGCAAGCTGGAACTGTCGCGCGACTTCCCACGCGAAAGCCGGCTGTTCGCCAACGAGATCCTGCAGGGCGCGCCGCGGATGCGCGCCGCGATCGAGGGCGACCTGCGGGCGCTGGTCGAGGACAAGGCCGCCGTGCTGACCCGCTGGATGGACGAGGGGCGGATTGCGCGCCTCCATCCGGTACACCTGATCTTCTCGATCTGGGCCATGACACAGCACTATGCCGATTTCGACGTGCAGGTGCATGCGGTGCTGGGAGAGGGCGAACCTGACCCCTACCCCGAGGCGCAGCGCTACCTGGAAACACTGTTCCGCCGCCTGCTTGCCGTCTGACCACCGGAGGAGCTTGCCTGCGCAAACCCGGCCCTCGCGATGCGCCTGCGCCTGAAGCGGGACCGGCGAACGGTCGGCACCCCTGGCCGCGGCGCCGGACGGGAGAAGCTCACGTATCGCGGACGAGGCGTCAGCGGGACGCGCCACGCTCCTCTCGCCCTGCCGCGCAGGACCGGGCTGCAGTTGTGCCCCCGCCCTGTTCCCGCACCTGCCACCGGCGGGCAGATGCCCTGACACTGGTGCGTGGGGCCCGCGACCGGGGCTACCCCGACATTGGCAAGTGGGGGACGGCGACGGGCACCGCCCCCTCTGCCGGTCAGCCGACCGGGTTGATGTCGCCCACGAAGTTGAGCAGGTCGGTCATCGTGAAGGTGTCGGGATCGGCGCGCGGCAGTTCGGGCGTCCAGTTGCTGCGCATCCAGAGGAACGAGCGATGGTCGCCATGGACGAGGCCAAGGAAGGTCTCGGCAAGGATCGTCGCCCCCACCGGCCCGAGGCGCCGGCCCTCGCGCAGCAGTTCCGCTTCCTTCAGGATGTAGTACCAGAGCGGCGTGGTCCGGTGCAGGCCGTGCTCGGCCGCCGCGGCGCCGTCCGGCCCGGCATCGGCGATGTCCTGCGGGTCGAGGGGCGCCACTCCCATCGCCGCCGCCACCGCCTGCCCCGAGGGCAGCCCCAGCAGCACGCCGCGCCGCAGGTTCAGGAAGGCGAGGTTGCCCATCTTCTCGGACGGCGCGCCCGGCAGCGTGTGCAGCGCCGGCACCAGCATCGGGTCGATCCGGCGCGAGGGGTTGACGGTGACGCCGTCCGGATTGCCGCCAAAGTCGAAGTAGCGACGCCAGTCGATCACCCAGTTCGACGGCAGGCTCGCCTGCGGCCCGACCGGCGGGAAGGCCCCGGCCGGCGCACCTGCCGCCAGATTGCCGAGGATGGCGCCGGACTTCGCCGTGAAGGCGAAGAGCAGGCCCAGCGTGGCGGGCGCCAGCGCTCCGGGGCCGAAGCGGAACACGCGGTTGTGGTTGTAGCCCTCGCGAACCATCGAATGGCCCAGCCGGTAGGCCGCGGCCGAGAACTCGACCGGCATGTAGGGGCGCGAGCGGAAGCGGTAGAAACGCCGGCCCTCGCGCCGGATGCGGCGGACGAGGCCGGGTTCGGTCAGCCGCTCCACGAAGTCGAAGAGCACGATCCACTGGTAGTGCCATGTCGCGAGCCGCCGGGCCTCGTCGAACAGCTCGGCCGCGCTCAGGCCGGGGGTGCGCTCCGCCACCCAGTCCACCACCGCGTTGTGAAAGCGGATGAAGGCCAGGTGGGTCTGCGCGACCAGCAGGTTCTCGTCATTGCGCTCGTCGCCGATGATGGCGCGGCCGGCGCTGCTGCGCGGCAGGTCGTTCGGCAGGTCCGGCACCAGCCCGCCCGCCTCGTCCGGCGAGGCGGTGGCGCGGCCGACCAGCAGCTTCGGCGTCATCGCCCCTGTCGCCGGGTCGCGCTGGTAGAGATAGGGCGCCAGCGCCGGCCCAGGCCCGTAAAGCGCATCGAGATCAAGCGCCGGTGTGCGGAAGTTCACCGTGGCCAGCGGGTCCTCGCGCTGCACCTCCTGCGGGGTGAGGTCGAGCGTGATGTCATGGTCGATGAACTGGCCAAGGTAGGTGAAGCCCGCCGGAACCTCGGGGTTGTTGCCTGCGGCCCCGCCCGGGTCGGGATCCTTCATGGCGCGGGCAAGATCGAGCAGCGCCTCGTCCGGCACGACGAGCGGCGGCAGGAAGGGAAACATCCGGCCGAACTTGCCCGGATCGCCATGCCCGTTCAGCGCGTTCAGCGCGGCAGGCGACGGCTGGCGCGGCGAGTGGCCGTGGTGGCATTCGAGGCTGCCGCGTCGCGGAGGGTTCTGGGGAACGGCGTTACGGAAATCCTGAGGAGCGGTCATGAAATGACTCCAACATCTGGCTGAAAAGGGGAAGCGGAAAAGGTCGTGCAAAAACGGGATGCGTGCCGGGAATCAAAAGGGCACGCTCAAGAATAGATCAACCGGAGGCAGAAAGCAAAACCTGCCTCTCGCGCGAACGGTGCCTGGCCGACCGGGGCATGCATCCGGCGGAGGGGTCGCTTCGCAGGACATGGAACGCGCCGCGCCGCGCGGCGGGCATTGCGGCGGCGCCCCCAGGCGCCGCCGCCCGGTTGTCACTCGGCGGCTTCACGCACCGCCGGATTGTTCGGATGCGAAAGCCAGTTGGCATAATCGCCCACGGTGCGCCCCGTGCGCGGATCGACGCTGCCTTTCGGCAGTTCGCGCATGGTGATGCAGTTCTCGACCGGGCAGACGTCGACGCAAAGGTTGCAGGCGACGCATTCCTCGTCCTTCACGCTGAAGGTGCGGTCGGCCGACATGGCGATGGCCTGATGGCTGGTGTCCTCGCAGGCGGCGTAGCAGCGCCCGCACTTGATGCAGAGGTCCTGATCGATCTGCGCCTTGGTGACGTAGTTCAGGTTCAGATACTGCCAGTCGGTCACGTTCGGCACCGCGCGGCCGACGATCCCGGCGGTCGTCTCGAAGCCCTTGCCGTCCATGTAATCGGAAAGCCCCGAGATCATCTCCTGCACGATGCGGAAGCCGTAGGTCATCACCGCGGTGCAGACCTGCACGTTGCCCGCGCCGAGCAGCATGAACTCCACCGCGTCCCGCCATGTCGTGACCCCGCCGATGCCGGAGATCGGCAGGCCGTGGGTTTCGGGGTTCCGCGCGATCTCGGCCACCATGTTCAGCGCGATGGGCTTGACCGCGGGGCCGCAATAGCCGCCGTGGGTGCCCTTGCCGTCGATGGTCGGCATCGGCGCGAAGGCATCGATGTCGACGCCGGTGATCGAATTGATGGTGTTGATCAGGCTGACCGCATCCGCACCACCCCGCTTCGCGGCCTCGGCGGGCTTGCGGATGTCGGTGACGTTCGGCGTGAGCTTCACGATGCAGGGCATGCGGCTGTGCTTCTTCACCCAGCGCGTGACCATCTCGATGTATTCCGGCACCTGCCCCACGGCCGAGCCCATGCCGCGCTCGGCCATGCCATGCGGGCAGCCGAAGTTCAGTTCCACCCCGTCGGCCTCGGTGTCCTCGATGCGGGCAAGGATGTCCTTCCACGAGTCCTCGTCGCAGGGGACCATCAGCGAGATCACCAGCGCCCGGTCAGGGTAGTCGCGCTTGACCGACTTGATCTCGCGCAGGTTCACCTCGAGCGGGCGATCGGTGATGAGCTCGATGTTGTTCAGGCCCAGAAGCCGCCGGTCGGCGCCCCAGATCGCGCCGTAGCGGGGGCCGTTCACGTTGACGACCGGCGGGCCCTCGCTGCCCAGCGTCTTCCAGACCACGCCGCCCCAGCCGGCCTCGAAGGCGCGGCGGACGTTGTATTCCTTGTCGGTGGGCGGCGCCGAGGCGAGCCAGAACGGGTTCGGGGACTTGATGCCGATGAAGTCGGATTGCAGGTTGGCCATGGTTTTGGTCCTCAGAATGCGGAAGCGGGCCGCGGTGCGGCCTGAAGCGATGCCATGGAACGGGCAGCGGGGGTCAGCCGCCCGTGACGAGGTTCCAGAGGTAGCCGAGGATGTTGCCGCCGATCTCGCCCGACTTGGGCGTGGCCCAGGCCCAGGCGATGCAGCCCAGGATGTTGACCGGCGCGAACTGCCAGAAGGGCAGCCGCGAGACGCCGCCCATCACGAAGACCACCGCGCGCAGCGGGCCGAAGAAATGCCCGATCAGCACCGCGAAGGCACCCCAGCGCGCGAAGGCATCGGTGCCCCGCATGATCAGCGCGCGATGGTCGCGCATCGGCCGCATCTCGAGCGCCTTCTGGCCAAAGCGCCAGCCCAGCCAGTAGGAGAAGAACGAGCCGATCATCGCCCCGATCGAGGCTCCGACCCAGATCGGCAGGAAGTCGAGCCC
This sequence comes from Rhodobacter sp. CZR27, assembly GCF_002407205.1. Taxonomy (NCBI): domain Bacteria; kingdom Pseudomonadati; phylum Pseudomonadota; class Alphaproteobacteria; order Rhodobacterales; genus Rhodobacter; species Rhodobacter sp. CZR27. Next base: position 1,887,763 of record NZ_CP023548.1, read on the forward strand.
GCCGGTGGCCACCAGCGCGCCCACTCCGAACAGGATCGCGGTCGAGGGGATCAGGATCGACAGGAAGGCCGTGGTCTCGGCCGCAGCAAAGGCCAGCGCGATCCACAACGCCCAGGCGCTGTTGTCGCGGATGAAGTCCACGATCGTCTCGACGATGCCGCCCATGTGCCTCTCCGGTTGTGACCGGGAAAGGACCTAGCCCCTCGACCGGATGCGTGCAAGCGACGCTCATGGCTGCGTCAACGCGGCATGGATGTCGATGGCGGCATCCCGCCCCTGCGCCACGGCCGTCACCGTCAGGTCCTCGCCGCCGGTGGCGCAATCGCCGCCGGCCCAGACGCCGGACAGGCTGGTGCGGCCTGCGGCATCCACGGCGATCTTGCCGCCCTCGAGCGCGAGCGCCTCGGGCACCTCGCCGAGCGTCTGGCCGATGGCCTTGAACAGCTGGTCCGCCTTCAGCCGGAAGGTCTCGGGCAGAAGCTTCAGGCCGGCCGGCCCGTCCTCGGTATAGGCGAACTCGACCTCGCGCACCGCGCCGTTGCCGTGCACCTTCACCGGCGCCGCGTTGCAGACGATGCGCACGCCATGCGAGGTCGCGTGGTCCTGCTCGTGGCGCGAGGCGCTCATCTTCTCCTGCCCGCGGCGGTAGACGATGGTCACCGTCTCGGCGCCCAGCAGCTTCGACTGCACCGCGGCATCGATGGCCGTCATGCCGCCACCGATCACCACCACGTCGCGGCCGACCGGCAGGCTGGCCAGATCCTCGGCCTGACGCAGCGCGGCGATGAAGTCCACCGCCGGATGGACATGCTCGCGGTCCTCGCCCTCGGCGCGCAGCGCGTTGACGCCCGACAGGCCCATGCCGAGGAACACCGCGTCATGATCCGCGCGAAGGCTCTCGAGCGTGATGTCCCTGCCGAGCGCCACGCCGGTCTTCAGCGTGATGCCGCCGATCATCAGCAGCCAGTCCACCTCGGCCTGCGCGAAGCCGCCGGGGGCCTTGTAGCTGGCGATACCGTATTCGTTCAGCCCGCCGGGCTTCGGGCGCGCGTCGTAAAGCGTGACGTCATGGCCCAGCATCGCCAGCCGGTGCGCGGCCGCAAGTCCCGCAGGCCCCGCGCCCACCACCGCCACCCGCTTGCCCGTCGCCGGCGCGCGGGTGAACGGATGAAGGTTCTTCGCCATCAGCGTATCCGTGGCGTGGCGCTGGAGGCGCGCGATCTCCACCGGCTTGCCCTCGGCCACCTCGCGGACGCAGACCTCCTCGCAGAGCTGCTCGGTCGGGCAGACCCGGGCGCACATGCCGCCGAGGATGTTCTGGGTGAAGATCGTCCGCGCCGCGGCCTCGGGCGTGCCGGTGGCGATCTGGCGGATGAACAGCGGAATGTCGATCGAGGTCGGACAGGCGGTGACGCAGGGCGCGTCGTGGCAGAAGTAGCAGCGGTCGGCCGCCACCCGCGCCTCGTGCGCGTCAAGCGGCGGGTCCACATCCGCGAAGTTCCGACAGTAGGCTTCCGCTGGCAGACGACCCGGCACGACGCCGGGCGTGAGCTGGCTGTTGGACAAGGGCGTGCCCTCCCTGGGCTGTTGTTGTGGGAAAAGGCTGACACGGGTCCGATTTTTTATCAAACGGTAAATAATGCCGCTGGCCTCGTGCCGGCCCTCCGCCTCCGGCAGCGCCTGAAAAAGCGGCAGAACCCGCAGTTCTCGCGACGAACTGGCGCTTTTCACCCCCGCAGGCTTTGCGTATAAGCCAGCGAAACCGCGCGCCCGGGTGGGGGCGTGGCCCATTCCCATCCGGCAGATCAGCCAACCGAGGACGGTCATGAGCAACAAGAACAACATTGAGGCCGATGTCGCCTTCATCCAGGCGCTCGCCGAGCTTCTGAACAAGAACGAGCTGACGGAACTCTCGGTGAAACGGGAATACGGCGAGGACGACAGCCTCGACGTGCGCGTGGTGAAGCAGGCCAACATCGTCACGACCCAGGTCGCCGCCCCGGTCATGCAGGCCGCCCCTGCCGTCGCGACCCCGGCCGCGGCAGCCACCGCCGGCGCCCCTGCCCCGGCGGTCGAGGATCCGGCCCAGCACCCGGGATGCGTCACCTCGCCGATGGTCGGCACCGCCTATGTCGCGGCCGAGCCGGGCGCCTCGCCCTTCGTGGCCGTGGGCACGACCGTGTCGGAAGGCCAGACGCTGCTCATCATCGAGGCGATGAAGACCATGAACCACATCCCCGCGCCGCGCGCGGGCACGGTGAAGCGCATCCTCGTCGCCGACGGCACCGCCGTGGAATATGGCGCGCCCCTCATGATCATCGAGTGAGGCACCGATGTTCGAAAAGATCCTGATCGCCAACCGCGGCGAGATCGCCTTGCGCGTGATCCGCGCCTGCCAGGAGATGGGGATCAAGTCGGTCGCCGTCCATTCGACCGCGGATGCCGACGCCATGCACGTCCGCATGGCCGATGAAAGCGTCTGCATCGGCCCGGCCTCCTCGACCGAAAGCTACCTGAACAAGGCCTCGATCATCTCGGCCTGCGAGATCACCGGCGCCGAGGCCGTGCACCCGGGCTACGGATTCCTGAGCGAGAACGCGGCCTTCGCGCAGGCGCTGCAGGACCACGGCATCGATTTCATCGGCCCGACCGCGGACCACATCCGCATCATGGGCGACAAGATCACCGCCAAGGAGACGATGAAGGCGCTGGGCGTGCCCTGCGTTCCGGGTTCGGACGGCGGCGTGCCGGATTTCGAGACGGCGGTCACGGTGGCGACCTCCATCGGCTTCCCGGTCATCATCAAGGCCACCGCCGGCGGCGGCGGGCGCGGCATGAAGGTCGCCCGGACCGTGGAAGAGCTGGAAGTGGCCTTCCGGACCGCGCGCTCCGAGGCCAAGGCCGCCTTCGGCAACGACGAAGTCTACATGGAGAAATACCTCCAGCGGCCGCGCCACATCGAGATCCAGGTCTTCGGCGACGGCAAGGGGAAGGCCGTGCATCTGGGCGAGCGCGACTGCTCGCTGCAGCGCCGCCACCAGAAGGTGTTCGAGGAAGCCCCCGGCCCCGTCATCACGCCCGAGATGCGGGCGCATATCGGCAGGATCTGCGCCGATGCCGTGGCGCGGATCAACTACATCGGCGCCGGCACGATCGAGTTCCTCTACGAGGACGGAGAGTTCTACTTCATCGAGATGAACACCCGGCTGCAGGTGGAGCATCCGGTGACCGAGGCGATCTTCGGCGTGGACCTCGTGCGCGAACAGATCCGCGTGGCCGCCGGCCTGCCGATGTCCTTCGAGCAGGACCACCTCGAGATCAACGGCCATGCCATCGAGGTGCGGATCAACGCCGAGAAGCTGCCGAACTTCACGCCCTGCCCCGGCAAGGTGCGGGTGTTCCACGCGCCCGGCGGCCTCGGCGTGCGGATGGATTCGGCCCTTTATGGCGGCTATTCGATCCCGCCCTATTACGACAGCCTGATCGGCAAGCTGATCGTGCACGGCCGCGACCGGCCCGAGGCGCTGGCCCGTCTGAAGCGCGCGCTGGGAGAGCTGATCGTGGACGGCGTCGACACGACCGTGCCGCTGTTCCACGCGCTGCTGGCCGAGCCCGACATCCAGAACGGCGAATACAACATCCACTGGCTGGAAAAATGGCTCGCGGCCCAGTTCGGCTGAAGCCTCTCGCGGGCGGGGCATGACCCCGCCTGCGCTGACCCCACCCCTCCTGCTCCGCGCCTATGCTATGGGGATCTTCCCGATGGCCGAGTCGCGCGACGACCCCGAGATCCACTGGGTCGATCCCAAGCGGCGCGGCATCTTCCCGCTGGACGGCTTCCACATCTCGCGCAGCCTTGCCCGCCGCATCCGGCGGATGGACTGGCGGATCGGCATTGACGAGGATTTCGCCGCCACCGTCGAGGCTTGCGCCGCGCGCGAGGAAACCTGGATCAACGAGACGATCTTCCGGCTTTACCGCGATCTGCACGCGATGGGCCACGCCCATTCGCTCGAAGTGCGCGAGGGTGACGAGCTGATCGGCGGCGTCTATGGCGTGACACTCGGCCGGGCGTTCTTCGGCGAAAGCATGTTCTCTCGCCGCCGCGACGCCTCGAAGGTCGCGCTGGCCTTCCTGATCGACCGGCTGAAGGCCGGCGGGTTCACCCTGTTCGACACGCAGTTCCTGACGCCTCACCTCGCCTCGCTCGGCGCGATCGAGATCAGCCGGGCGGACTACCGCCGCCGTCTGGCCGCGGCCCTGACCGGTACGGCCGACTTCGATCCGCCGGGTTACTCCGCCGATCCCGCCTCGGTCGTGCAGCGCAGCAGCCAGACGTCATAGCGCGGATGGTCCAGCGCCGAGAGCGCGGGGCTTGAGGCGATCATCCAGCCAGAAAACACCGGATCGGCGGCGCGCGAATCGCGGATGGTCAAGTGCGCGAAGGCATCCGAGGCCGGGTCGGCCGCAGGATAGCGGCATTCGTCGAGCAGGATCGTCAGATGCCCGCTGACCGCAGCCTGCCCGGCGGACAGTTCCACGTCCGCGGTCTCTCCCGACATCTTGTCGAGCCAGCGGAGCAGCGCGCCGCTGCCCTCGGCGGTGCGGACATCCTGTGCCAGCGCCGGCGCCGAGATCAGCAGCAGGAGCGCCGCGAGGCGCTTCATCCGTCCTCGCCCTTCATCGCGTCCTCGGTGCCGGAGCCCACGAACTTCATCAGCAGCGAGATCAGGCTGACCGAGCCCTGCGTATCCTCGATCTCGTCGCCGGGGGCGAGGTTCTCCAGCGCGCCGCCGGGCACCAGTTCGACATAATTGCCGCCCAGCAGCCCTTCGGACGAGATCAGGATGGCGGAATCGGTCGGCAGTTCCACCCCCTGCTTCACCGAGACAGTGGCATCGGCGAAGAAGGTCTGTGGGTTGAGGGTCAGGTCCGTCACGGTGCCGACCTTCACGCCGGCAAGCCGGACGTCGGTGCCGACCGAGATCCCCTCGACCGAGCGGAAGCTGGCCTTCAGCGGATAGGTGCCGCTGTCACGTGAAAGCCCGGCCGTCTGGCCGGCATAAACGAGGAACGCTGCGGCCGCGGCGAGCACGGCCGCCCCCGCGAGAACTTCTGCACGATTTTCGGACATCACTCGGGCTGCCACGCCTCGTAGTCGCGCCGGGCGACGGGATCGGTGCGCCGGATCGAGCCGGGCGGGGCATAGGCGGCATCGGTGCCGGTCAGGTTCTCGACATGGGCCCTTTCCCAAGGCTTGTGCTTCAGCGGCCTGGAGGTCGGCGGATCCTCCCAGGTCGAGTGCAGCCAGCCGTGCCAGTCCGCCCCGATCCGGCTCGCCTCGATCTCGCCGTTGTAGATCACCCAGCGCCGCTTGCCGTCCCGGCTGGTGTAGAAGACGTTGCCCTGCTCGTCCTCGCCAACCTTGACGCCCTTGCGCCAGGTGAAGAGCTGGGTGCCAAGGGTCTGGCCGTCCCACCAGGTGACCGCACGCTTGAGAATGGACATCCGCGAGCCTCCGAATTCTGCTGCATCGATATGGCAAAAGCCGCCGCCGAGGTCCAGCGGGATCGGCAGAAAAGAAGAAGGCGGGCCAGATGCCCGCCTTTCCGAACCCTCCGCCGGTCAGCCGGCGGTGGCGTCCTTCTTCTTGACCTCGGTGTAGATCAGCAGAGGTTTCGCCCCGCTGTTCACCGCTTCCTCGTTCACGACCACCTCTTCCACGCCCTCGAGGCCGGGAAGCTCGAACATCGTGTCAAGCAGGATGTCCTCCATGATCGAGCGCAGGCCCCGCGCGCCGGTCTTGCGCTTGATCGCGCGCTTGGCGATGGCGGTCAGCGCGTCGCCGGTGAAGGTCAGCTTCACTCCCTCGATCTCGAACAGGCGCTGATACTGCTTGACCAGCGCGTTCTTCGGCTCGGTCAGGATGGTCACCAGCGCCGCCTCGTCGAGGTCCGTCAGCGTGGCGATCACCGGCAGACGGCCGACGAATTCCGGGATGAGGCCGAACTTCAGCAGATCCTCGGGCTCGAGTTCCTTGAACAGCTCGCCCACGCCCCGCGAGTCGGGATCCTTGACCTCGGCGCCAAAGCCGATGCCCGAGCCCTTGCCGCGCTGCGCAATGATCTTTTCCAGCCCGGCGAAGGCGCCGCCGCAGATGAACAGGATGTTCGTCGTGTCGACCTGCAGGAACTCCTGCTGCGGATGCTTGCGCCCACCCTGCGGGGGAACGCTCGCCACCGTGCCTTCCATGATCTTCAATAGCGCCTGCTGCACCCCCTCGCCCGAGACGTCGCGGGTGATCGAGGGGTTGTCCGACTTGCGGGTGATCTTGTCGACCTCGTCGATATAGACGATGCCGCGCTGCGCCCGCTCGACGTTGTATTCCGATGCCTGCAGAAGCTTGAGGATGATGTTCTCGACATCCTCGCCGACATAGCCCGCTTCGGTCAGCGTCGTCGCATCCGCCATGGTGAAGGGCACATCGAGGATGCGGGCCAGCGTCTGCGCGAGCAGCGTCTTGCCGCAGCCGGTCGGGCCGATCAGCAGGATGTTCGACTTCGACAGTTCGATGTCGTTCTTCGAGCTGTGATTGAGCCGCTTGTAGTGGTTGTGGACCGCAACCGAGAGCACGCGCTTGGCATGCATCTGGCCGATCACGTAATCGTCGAGGACCTTGCAGATCTCGCGCGGCGTCGGCACGCCATCGGCCGATTTCAGCCCGCTGGTCTTGGTTTCCTCGCGGATGATGTCCATGCAGAGCTCGACGCACTCATCGCAGATGAACACGGTCGGCCCTGCGATCAGCTTGCGCACCTCATGCTGGCTCTTGCCGCAGAAAGAGCAGTAGAGCGTGTTCTTGCTGTCGCTGCCAGAATTGTTAGCCATCGTCGTCCTCTGCCGTGCGCCTGCCTTGCGGCCTCCGGGCCCTGCGAAAAGTCTAGGACAAGGCCCCGACCTTCACAACGCCAAATCGCCCCCGCCGATCCGGGCCGGCGGGGGCCTGACGTCACTTCGACGTGTCGTCCATCTTGCCGCGGCTTTCCAGGATCTCGTCGATGAGCCCCCAGGCCTTGGCGTCTTCCGCCGACATGAAGTTGTCGCGTTCAAGCGCCGCCTCGACCGCTTCCAGCGGCTGGCCGGTGTGCCTCACGTAGATCTCGTTCAGCCGGCGCTTGAGCTTTTCGGTCTCGCGCGCGTGGATCATGATGTCCGTTGCCTGGCCCTGGTAGCCGCCCGAGGGCTGGTGCACCATCACGCGGCTGTTGGGCAGCGAGAAGCGCATCCCCTTCTCGCCCGCCGTCAGCAGAAGCGAGCCCATCGATGCCGCCTGACCGATCACCAGCGTCGAGACCTTCGGCTTGATGTACTGCATCGTGTCGTAGATCGACAGTCCGCTCGTCACCACGCCGCCGGGCGAGTTGATGTACATCGCGATTTCCTTCGAGGGATTCTCGGCCTCGAGGAACAGCAGCTGCGCGCAGATGAGCGACGACATGCCGTCATGCACCGGACCGGAGAGGAAGATGATCCGCTCCTTCAGCATGCGGCTGTAGATGTCATAGGCCCTTTCGCCCCGGCTGGTCTGTTCGACCACCATCGGCACGAGCGTGTTCATGTAGAGATCGATAGGGTCTTTCATGTGCGCCTGCTGTCCCGTGACATTTGCAAGGAGTATCTTCCACCAATTACCCGAGTCTTAGTGGCGCGCTCCCGCCCCCGCAAGGGCACGGGAGAAATGAGGCACGCCTCGGGCATCCGTCGCCCGGCGGGCACCCCCCTGGCCGGACTCGCCCGCGCCACGCGCCCTGGCCCGGGCGCGGCCGGGGCAATTCCGCCATCCATGGGGGCGCGAAGCTCAGGCGCGGAACTGCCGCCGGGCCAGCAGCACGCGGCTTGCGGCCGTCACGAAGCAGAGGGTGCCGAAAATCCAGGCAGCGGGGGCGAAGGCCTGCGGAAAAAGGCAGAGGAACAGGAAGAAGGCGATGGTCTCGCTGCCTTCGAGCAGCCCCGCCGTGAAATAGAGCGATTTCTCGCCCCGCGACCGTGTCTCGAGTCCGTTCCGCGCCGCCAGCACGGCGAAGCCGAGGAAGCTTGCGCCGTTGACGTAGAACGACGCCAGCAGGAAGGCGCCGGCCGCCCCGTTTGCCGGATCGCGCAGCACGAAGGCCAGGGGCACCGCGGCGTAGAACAGGAAGTCGCAGGTGATGTCGAGATAGCCGCCGAAGTCGGTCTTGCGCGTCGCGCGGGCGATGGCGCCGTCAAGCCCGTCCATCAGCCGGCCGATCAGCAAGGGGATCAGCGCGGCCCAGCCCGGCGCACCCGTCGCGATCAGCAGCGCGGCCAGCAGGCCGAAGCCCAGTCCCGCCAGCGTCACCGCGTCGGCGCGCCATCCGCGCGACGCCAGCGCGCGACCGACCCTGTCGAGCGGCGGATCGATCAGGCGACGCATCAGGCCGTCGAGCATGCGGACACCTCCGGTTTTCGACGTCTGTGGCGCAACATGGCGCCCGAGGCAACCGGCGGCCGTTGCGCAGGCGACCCGCCACGCGGTAATCCCAAGGGGCATGCCCATGAAGGAGAGCCGCATGATCGGACGCATCGTCGCCTCTGCGCTGGCCTGCCTCGCGGCGCTGGCACCTGCCGGATGGGCCGGCGACTGGGACGCCGTGCTGGCCGAGGCGCGGGGCCAGACCGTCTACTGGCACGCCTGGGGCGGCGACCCGAAGATCAACGCCTTCATCGACTGGGTGGGCGAGCAGGCCGAGGCGCGCCATGGCGTCACCCTGCAGCAGGTCAAGCTGGCCGATACCACCGATGCGGTGGCACGGGTTCTGGCCGAGAAGCAGGCGGGCCGAACCGAGGGCGGCGCCGTCGACCTGATCTGGATCAACGGCGAGAACTTCGCCGCGATGAAGGCGCGCGGGCTGCTGTCGGCGCCCTTTGCCGAAAGCCTGCCGAACTGGCGCTTCGTCCACGTGACGGGCAAGCCTGCCGTCGTCACCGACTTCACCGAGCCGACCGGCGGGCTGGAAAGTCCCTGGGCGATGGCGCAGCTCGTCTTCGAATACGACAGCGCCCGCCTTGCGGGGCCACCCCGCACGCTCGACGCGCTGCTGGACTGGATCCGGGCGAATCCCGGCCGGTTCACCTATCCCCAGCCGCCCGACTACCTCGGCACTACCTTCCTCAAGCAGGTGCTGATCGGCCTGGCCGAGGACCCGGCGGTGCTGCAGAAGCCGGTCGACCCGGCAAGCTACGACCGGATCACGGCGCCGCTCTGGCAGTGGCTCGATGCGGCGACGCCGCATCTGTGGCGCGAGGGCCGCGCCTATCCCGCGAACGAGCCCGCGCTGGGCCAGCTTCTGGCGGATGGCGAGGTGGCGATCGCCTTCGCCTTCAATCCCGGACGCGCCTCGGCCGCGATCGCGGCGGGCGAACTGGCCGACAGCGTGCGCACCTTCGTGCTCGAGGGCGGCACCATCGGCAATGCGAGCTTCGTCGCGATCCCGTTCAATGCGGCGCACGAGGCGGGGGCAAAAGTGATCGCGAACCTCCTCCTCGACCCCGGGGTGCAGGCCCGCGCGCAGGACCCGGCGGTTCTCGGCTTCCAGACCGTGCTGGACCTGGACGCCCTGCCCGAAGCCGACCGTGCCCGCTTCCAAGCGCTCGACCTCGGCGTGGCGACCCTCGGCCCGGCGGAACTGGGCCCTGCCCTGCTCGAGCCCCATGCCAGCTGGATGGACCGCATCGCCGAGGACTGGACGCGCCGCTACGGGACGGCGCGATGACCGCGGCCGGCGGCGGGCTGCTGCGGCAGGCGCCCCGGCTGACACTTCTGCTCGTGACAGGGCCGGTGCTGGCCGGGGTCGCGGGAACCGTGGCGCCTGCCTTCGGGCTGGGCGAGCGTCCCGGCCTTGACGCGTTCCGGGCGCTGGCCGGCTGGCCGGGCCTCGGCGCGGCGGTGCGGCTGTCGGTGACCACCGGCCTCGTCTCGACCGTTCTGGCGCTGGGGCTGACGCTCCTGATCCTTGCGCTGCTGCCCGGTAGCCGGGCGTTCCGCGCGACTCTCCGGCTGCTGTCGCCACTGCTTTCGGTGCCGCATGCCGCGGTGGCGCTGGGGCTTGCCTTCCTGATCGCGCCCTCGGGGTGGATCGCGCGGGCGCTTTCGCCCTGGGCGACCGGCTGGACCGAGCCACCCGACCTCCTGACGCTGAACGATCCCTGGGGCCTTGCCCTCGTGGCCGGGCTGGTGGCCAAGGAGGTCCCGTTCCTGCTGCTGATGTCCCTGGCCGCCCTGCCCCAGACCGACGCCGCTCGGCGGACGGTGCTGGCGGCAAGCCTCGGCTACGGCCGCATGGCCGGCTGGGTCTTCGGGGTGCTGCCGGCGCTTTACCGGCAGATCCGGCTGCCGGTCTATGCGGTGCTCGCCTATTCCATGACCGCCGTCGAAATGGCGATGATCCTCGGGCCGACCCGGCCACCGACGCTGTCGGTGCAGGTCGCGCTCTGGATGGCCGATCCGGCGTTGGCAGAGCGTGGGCGCGCGGCCGCGGCGGCGCTGCTGCAACTCGGGCTTGTCGCGGCCGCGCTCGCCGGCTGGTGCGCGGCCGAGGTTGCCGCCCGCCGCCTGCTGGTCGCGGGGGCGGTAGCCGGGCTGCGGGGCGCGCGGCTCGACGCGCTGCTTCGCCCGCTGGCGCTGGGCGGGGCGGGTCTGGTGGTGGCCGCAGTCGGCCTTGGCCTCGGCGGGCTTGCGCTCTGGTCCGTCGCCGGGCTCTGGAGCTTTCCCGACGCGCTGCCCTCCGCCTTCAGCCTGCGGACATGGGCCGCCGCGGCGCCCGATCTTGCAGGACGGACCGTGCTGACGCTCGGCATCGCCGCCGCGACCGCCGGGATCGCGCTGGCGCTGGCGCTTGCTTGCCTCGAGGCCGAGGCGCGCCACGGTCTTCGGCCCTCGCCGGCGGCCATGGCCGCGCTTTACCTGCCGCTGATCGTGCCGCAGGTGGCCTTCCTGCCCGGGCTTCAGGTCGCGGCCCTCGGGCTGGGGCTCGACGGCTCGGCGGTGGCCGTGGCGGCCGTCCATCTCGTCTTCGTGCTGCCCTACGTGTTCCTGTCGCTGTCGGCGCCCTACCGGGCGTGGGACGGCCGAATCGCCACGGCCGCGGCGACGCTCGGTGCGACCCCCGGCCGGATCTTCTGGCGCCTGCGGCTGCCCATGCTGCTGCGCCCGGTCCTGACCGCGCTGGCGGTGGGAGCTGCTGTCTCGGTCGGGCAATACCTGCCGACGCTGCTGATCGGCGGCGGCCGCGTGGCCACACTGACGACCGAGGCGGTGGCGCTGGCGTCGGGCGGCAACCGCCGCATCGTCGGCACCTATGCGCTGCTGCAGATGGTCCTGCCCGCGGCGGGCTTCGCCCTCGCGCTGATGCTGCCTGCGCTTGCCTTCCGACACCGGCGCGGGATGGCCGCGGCATGAGGGGGCTGCGCCTCGACCGCCTGCGCGTGATGCGCGGCGAGGCGGCGCTGGTCGATCTCGACCTCACCGTCGCGCCGGGCGAGGTCCTGTCCATCATGGGCCCCTCGGGCTCGGGCAAGTCCACGGCACTCGCCGCGATCATCGGCACGCTCGATCCGGTCTTCCGGATGGGCGGGCGCATCCTGCTGGATGGCCGGGACGTGACGCCTCTGCCGACCCACGCTCGCCGCATCGGGCTGCTGATGCAGGAGGACGTGCTGTTTCCCCATCTCTCGGTCGGCGGCAACCTCGGCTTCGCGCTGCCGCCCGGCCTGCCCCGGCCGGAACGGCGGGCGCGGATCGAGGAGGCGCTGGAACAGGCGGGTCTGGGCGGATCGGCCGCGCGCGATCCTGCGACGCTTTCGGGTGGCCAGCGCGCCCGCGTCGCGCTGCTCAGGACGCTTCTGGCGGAACCCGGGGCATTGCTGCTGGACGAGCCGTTCTCCTCGCTCGATGCGGAGCTTCGTGCGCAGATCCGCCAGTTCGTGCTGGACCGCGCGCGGGAGCGGGGTCTGCCGGTCGTCCTCGTCACCCACGAGCCCGAGGATGCGCGCGCGGCAGGCGGCCCGGTCGTCTCGCCCTTGGGAACAAGGCTTGCACCATGGGGATTGCCCGGCTAATCCCGCGCAGGTTGTGACCAAGGAGGCCGGCCCATGGCAGCCCCATCTCTCTTCTTACACGCCGTCGGCGGCCGGCTGACAAGGCTGGTGCCGGTGATGCTGCTCTCGGGTTGCATCGTCGTGCCGATTCCGATTCCCGTGCCCACCAGTGCCGACACCCGCGCCGTCCCGCTCGTCTGGAGCAATCAGCGCGATCCGGGCAAGGCTCCCGCCTCCTCGCGCTGTCCGGCGCCCGCCGAAGAAGCGGCCGCCCGTGACCGCGTCGTCGCGCTGACCAACGCGGCCCGGCGCGAGTCGGGGCTTGCGCCCCTTCAGCCATCGCAGCGCCTCGACAGGGTCGCGCATGGCCACGCCTGCGACATGGCCGCCCGAGGCACCTTCAGCCATGCCGGCTCCGACGGCTCCGACCTCGGGCTTCGGATGCGGCGCGGCAACTACGCCTACCGGATGGGCGCCGAGAACGTCGCCAAGGGCTTCGATACGCCCGAGAGGCTGGTTTCCGGCTGGATGAACTCGCCCGGTCACCGCGCCAACATCCTGCAGCCCAAGGCGCGGGAGGTCGGCGTCGGGCTGGCCCGTCCGGCGGGCGACCGGCCCTACTGGGTGATGGTGCTCGGCGCGCCGCGCTAGCGCGCGAGCACCAGTTCGGCCCTGAGCCCGCCCAGCGTCTCGCTCTCGCCCAGCCGCAGCGCGCCGCCGTGGCTGCGGGCGATGTCCTTGGCGATGGTGAGCCCGAGCCCCACGCCACCGCCCCGGTTGGGATTGCGCGCCGTATCGAGCCGGGTGAAGGGCCGCAGGGCTTCCTCGCGCCGGTCGCGCGGAATGCCGGGGCCGTCGTCCTCGACCACGATCCGCAGGGCGCGGTCGGTGAGCGTCACCGATACCTCCGCGCGCGAGCCGTAGCGGACCGCGTTGCCGACGAGGTTCTCGACCGCCCGGGCCACGGCCGCCGGGCGCAGCCGCATCGCGCCCTGTCCCTCTGCCCGCGCCAGCGTCACCCGCTGGCCCAGCCGCTGCGCGTTCTCGACCACCCGGGCCACCAGAGCCAGTGGGTCCACCTCCTCCGCCTCCTCCAGCGCGTCGCCGCGCACGAAGGACAGGAACTCGTCCACCAGCCGCTCCATGTCGGCCACGTCGCGCAGCAGCTCCTCGGACTCGTCCGGGTCCGACAGCATCGACAGGCCCAGCCGCAACCGGGTCAGCGGCGTCCGGAGGTCGTGGCTGACGCCCGAGAGCATCAGCGTGCGCTGCTCGATCTGCCGCTCGATCCGCGCCCGCATCTCGACGAAGGCCGTGCCTGCCGCCCGCACCTCCAGCGCGCCCCGCGGCCGATAGGGAATGTGCCGTCCCTTGCCGAAGGCCTCGGCGGCATCCGCCAGCCGCTTGATCGGACGAAGCTGGTTGGACAGGAACAGATAGGCGATCACCGTCATCAGGATCGAGGTCACGATCATCAGCACCAGAAGCTGGTGCGGGTTCGAGGCGGAGACCCGCCGCCGGTCGACCGCCACCGACATCGGCCCCGCTCCGGTCCCGAGCAGCAGCCACACCTCGTTGTCGGAACGCTGGAGATCCACCGCCCCCATCTCGGGCAAGCCGCCCCGCAGCGTGAGGATGAGCTGCCGTCCCGACAGGTCCCAGGCATCGCGCCGGTCCTCAGACGCCTGCCAGCTTGCCGGCAGCTCCACGGAGAATTCCAGCGCCCGGGCGACTGCCGCGGCACGGGCCTGCGCTTCCGCCGGCGACGGCGCCTTCGCAACCTCGTCGATCAGGTGGCGCAGCTCGACCATCAGCCCGCGCGCCATCTGCCGGGTCACGCCCTCGTAATGCCGCTGGATGAAGGCTATGGATATGACAAGCTGGATCGTGACGATCGGCACGATCAGGATAAGGGCGGCGCGGCCATAGAGGCTGCGCGGAACGACGGTCTTGAGCGGAGCGAACATGGGCCAAGCCTATCCCCCGTCCGAAAGCGAGGGAAGAGCGATGGAGGAGAGGCCGGTCCCCGGAGCCTGCGTCTGGCTGGAGCCCGGGCTGCGGCGCGTGCTGGCGCCCAACCCCTCGCCCATGACGCACTGGGGAACAAACAGCTACATTCTGGGTGAGGGCGAGGTCGCCGTGATCGATCCCGGCCCGGACCTTCCCGCGCATCGCGATGCGCTTCTTGCGGCGCTCCGGCCCGGCGAGCGGATCTCGGTGATCCTGGTCACCCATGCCCATCGCGACCACAGCCCCCTCGCCCTGCCCCTCGCCGCCCTCGTGCGGACCGAGGTCCTCGCCTTCGGCCCGGCCGACGCCGGACGTAGCCCCCGGATGGCGGAGCTTGCGGCCGAGGGCATCGGCGGCGGGGAAGGAGTCGACGCCGGATTCGCGCCGCACCGCTGCCTCTCCGACGGCGAGCGCGTCTGTGGTCCGGACTGGGAGATCGAGGCCCTGCACACGCCCGGCCACTTCGGAAACCACCTCTGCTTCGCCTGGGGTGACCGCTGCTTTTCCGGCGACCACGCCATGGGCTGGGCATCGTCCCTCGTCTCTCCCCCGGATGGCGACATGGGCGCCTACATGGCCTCGCTGGAGCGGCTGGCGCGGCGACCGTGGCGCGTGCTTCATCCGGGCCACGGCGCGCCCGTGACGGATCCCGCGCACCGGCTCGCCTGGTTGGCCTCCCACCGCCGCGAGCGGGAAGCCTCGTTGCTCGCCACGCTCGCCCAGGGCCCTGCGACCCTCAAGGATCTGACGGGCCGGGTCTATGCCGACACCCCGTCCGAGCTGCTTCCCGCCGCCGCGCGCAACCTCCTCGCCCATCTGATCCACCTTACGGAGCGGGGGGCAGTGACCGCCGGCCCGGGGACGCTGGAGGACGCGATCTACACGATGCTCGACGACGACAGGCGAAGGTGAAAAAAATTCCAAATGCCTCTGGACGCCCCCGATGACGCTTGCTATACGGCCCCCGTGTTCCGGCGTAGCTCAGCGGTAGAGCAGTTGACTGTTAATCAATTGGTCGTAGGTTCGATCCCTACCGCCGGAGCCAAAATCTCGAAAGAGATCAGCTACATAAGAGAAGCCCGCCGCTGGCGGGCTTTCTTGTGTTTGTGGCTGGGGAACAGCGGGGGAACAGGGGCGCGAAGCCCGGCCACCCTACCCCTAACCGGTGTGGCACGGCGCGCATAAGCGACGAATCACGCCGCCTTTTCCACCCGGCAATCTCCCAGCACAGTTCCATGAACGGCTTGGCGCAGGTCGAGCCTTCGAGGATGCCGTCGTCGTCGGCGAAGATGGCTAGGATCGCGAGGTCCTCCAAGGTTGTCGGCCGGATCTTGGCGGCTTCCTCCTCTATCGCGCGAAAACGATCCCACAGCGCGATCGCTTCTGGGCTGTGGTCGGGTGAAGTGTCTGCGATGTATGCCGCCCGCGCGGTCTGCCAGTCGGCGTAGAGGGTGCGGAGATCGGACATCATTCCGCCTCCCTCTGAACGCGGCGTTGCGCGTCGGCCAGATCGTTCAGCGCGTCGGTCAGATCCCGAACCTTCGCCTCGATCTCGAATGTCAGGGCTTCAACGGCAGCGCGGGCCGAAGCGTCGTCGGCGCACTGCGCCGCCTCGTTGGCGATGACCAGTGCTTGCACCAGTCCATTCAGCCGGATGGCGTCCAAGCTCAGGCCATCAAGTGTCTTGGTAGTCATTTTGGGCTTCCTTGCGTATGGTCAGTTTGTGCGGTATCAACAGAAACTAGTGATACGCCCGGTCTTGACGCGGGTCAACAGAAAATATTGATAGACATGAATCCAGCACAATGCCGGGCGGCACGCGCCCTTATCGGGATGACGCAGCCAGAGCTTGCCGCGGCCGCATCTGTCGGCCTTTCCACGATTGTTGACTTCGAGAAGGATCGGAGGAAGGTTGCCGGGCCGTCGACGGACGCGATCCGGGCAGCATTGGAGGCGGCCGGCGTCGAGTTCATCCCAGAGAACGGCGGCGGCGCAGGCGTGAGGTTGAAAAAGGCCGGTTCCTAATGAGTTTGAGATTCCCGCCGAGGCCGGGGTTGATTGTTATCTGCGACTACACCACGGGGTTTCGCGAGCCTGAGATGGTCAAAGAGCGTCTCGCCGTTGTCGTTTCCCCTAGACTGCCGCATAGGGATGGGCTGTGTACCGTTGTTCCACTGAGTACCACGGCGTCGCGCTCAGGCATTCGGTACCAGTGCCGTGTTGAGTTGCCGATGCCCGCTCCCGCCCCCTACGCAGGGACGATCAAATGGGCAAAATGCGACATGTTGGCGACCCTTTCGTATACCAGGATGCAACTTCCCTTCACCGGCAGAGACAGGACCACCGGAAAACGAAAGTATCTTCAGATCGTTCTTGAAGCCGAGCAGATGGCGAAGGTGCGAACGGCGATGTTGCACGCTCTCGGACTGGAATCCTTGACAGAGAAGGACTGACACGCCATTTAGTGCTAGTCTGCGCTCACGTCCATCGTGGTGCGCCTCAAGTCCACCTCAGGGTGGCGGACCTATGTAGGATGAAACCAAATCCGAATGGTTGTCAGCCCCGCTTTCCGAAGCGGGGCTTTTCTTATCTTGGCCCCGCGGCGGATGAGTTGTCGCGCCACGCCGGTAGTAGCCCGCCAGGCTCGCGTTGCTGATCTTGCCCGTGGCGTGCTTGTGCCGGGTCGCGCAGGATCGGGAACAGAACGTCTTCCCCCGCCGCGCCACCGGCTTGCCGCAGATCGGGCAGGACGGCCGCACCGGCACCGGGCGCTCGATCGGCACCTTCGCCGCCCGGTCGCGCGCGTGCCTTGCCGCCGACTGGCAGCGGCCAGAACAGAACAGCGCGTCCACCCGCCGCTCGGTCGGGATCGGCTCGCCGCAATGGGTGCAGATCCGGCCCGCCTTCGCCTCTCGCCTCGCCTCGGCCGTCAAGCCGTTCATCGCGGCGTTCAGGCAGCGCCGCGTGCAGTAGATCCGCCGCGGGTCGGCATCGTCGGGGATGACCTTGCCGCAGTGCTCGCAGCGCCGGGCGAAGTCCATCACAGGGACCGGATCGCGACCTCGGCCGCCTCGCCGTCACGCGCGGCCTTGATGCGCGCCACCTTCGCGTGATGCGCGGCGCCGCAGAGGCTTGAACAGAACTTGTGGTGTCCGTCCGGCAGCGGAGTGCCGCACCGGATGCAGCGGGTCCGCTCGATCAGGGCGCCGCCTTCCACCGTCCACTCGGGTTGCCCCTGGTTCCAGTCCGGCCGCTTTGCCTTGATACGATCCAGCGCCGCACCCACCAGCGCCGCCGCCGCTTCGTCCGCAGAGGCCCACCGCCAGCCCTGCAAACACAAGGTGGCCCGGATGCCGTGGCGAAACGGCCCCTCATAGGCGAAGACCGAAGCCGCGCGGCCTTCGGCGAAGGCGGTCAGCATGGCGATTGCCATCCGCCGCACCAGCACGTCGGCGCGGACCTTGGCGATCCGCTCGCGCCGTGCATCCCGCTCGCGGCGGGTCAAGGCGCGCTGCATCTCCAAAGCCGCGGGTGTCATCATCAGCATGGCGGTCTCCCTCAGATGAACAGGAAGCCGGCTTCGCGGCTCTCGTAGGGTGACGGTGCGGTTTCCGCGGCGAGGATGCGGCCCACGGCCATGGCGGCAGCGACGGCCCCGTCGATCCGGCCCCGTGCCTTCGCCTTGGTGAACTTCTCGTTCTCGGCCGCGTCCTTCTCGGCCACCACGTTGCCGAAGCACATGCGCAGGAGCGGGTTGCCGCCGTGCCGGAAGTGACCGGCGAGGATCGCCCGCTTCAATTCCTTGACCGGCGCGGCCATGCTGACCATGCCCTGCCCGAACTGGTTGATGGTGAAGCCGCGCTCTTGCAGCGCCGTGTTGACGGCGGTCGAGTTCCAGCGGTCGATAGCCACCTCCTGGACGCCATACCGCTCGCCCAGGTCGGCGACGTGCTCCACGATGGCGGAATGATCCACCACGTTGCCGGGCGTCAGCGTGAGGAAGCCGGCCTCGGCCCACCGCAGATAGTCGGCGCGGTCCTTCTCGGCCTTCAGCGCGAGGTTGGCCTCGGGCAGGAAGAACATCGGCAGCACGTCGTAGCGCCGCGCCTCACCGTCGCCTTCGGGGAACACCGCGACCACGGCCGTCAGGTCTTCGACGCTCGACAGGTCCACGCCCAGCCAGCACGCCCGGCCGGTCAGATCCGCCGCGGGCGTCATGTCTTCGGCCCGGTCATAGATCTCGAGCGCGAGCCATGGCTCGGCGGCGCCCTCCTGCCACAGATTCAGGTGGAACCGCTTGAAGTCGGCGATCTCGGCCGGGAAGTGCTCGATCCGCCGCGCCTTCGTCCGCAGCTCATGCAGCGATAGGAAGCCGGCATCGATCGCCGGGTTCGCCGCCCGCCATGCCGCTTCATCGCGCCAGTCCGCATCCGGCTCGGCCGCCAGGATGATCGGCGCAAAGGTCGGGTCGTCCACCTCACCGGAGGCAACCTTGTGCGAGTACGCCCACATGTCGGCAGCAAGCCCGCCCGTGCCCTCGCCGGCCGTGGTGATGATGACCGTGAGCGGGTTCGACCGCTTCACCATGGAGTCGGTGACGGTCTTGAACAGCTTCCTGCCCTCGGCCGTCGGCCATGCGTGGATCTCGTCGGCGAGGAAGAACGAGACGTTCAGGCCGTGCTTGCTGTAGGCCTCCGACGAGATGGCCTTCAGCGTGCTCTTCGTCTTCGGGTGCGACAGGAGCTTCCGGCTCTCCACGGGGCGCACGCGCGCCGCCAGAGCGTCTTCCTGAAGGATGAACTGGTGCGCCGCGTTGAAGGCAATTCCCGCGTTCTCGCGGTCGGCGGCAGCCATGACGACTTGCCCGCCGGCCTCGGCCTCCGGCCCCATGAAGTGCGCGAGGCTGATCGCGCTGGCCAGCGTCGTCTTCGCGTTGCCTCTCGGAATCCAGATGCAGGCGATCCGCACCATGGGACTGCCGTCCTCGTTCACCGGCCCGTAGATGCGCCGGATAATCGCCTCTTGGAACGGATGCAGCTTGAACGGCTCGCCCGCGAAGTCGCCCTCCCAGAGCGAGAGATTGCGGACGAAGCGGCAGATCCGCTCGGCGCGGCCGGTCGGGTCGGGATAGAGGCTCGGATCGGGGTTGAAGAGCGGGCTGGCCATGATCGTCAGGCCAGTAGATCGCCCGACCATTTGTCGGTCGTCGGTTTCTCTGCGCCGTCACCAGAGCCGCGCCGATGCGGCGTCAGGCCGAGTTCGGCGGCGAGTAGCCGCGCTTCCCGCATGGTGCCCATCAGCATCTTGAACGCGGGATGCGTCACCAGACCTTTCTCGGTCGCGAGAACATGCCCCTCGGTTGCCATCATCTCGTTGTAGATCCGCGACAGGCCAACGGCCCGGCAGTAGCTTTCGAGCGTGGCGAGCGTGTCGTCGGTCAGGTGGCCGCGGCCTTGCAGCAGAGGCGCCACACGTTTCCACTCGGCCGCGCCGTGCGCTTCAAGCCCGCCGGGCGGCGACGGGCAACGGCCAGCAGCCACGCCCTCGATCATATTCAGCTTCGGCTTGCGGCCCTTCATGACCAAAAGTCCCATTTGGAAAGTGCCATTTTCGGCGGCGTTGCGCGCGAAACGAGGGCGCCGGTTTCAGCACCCGCCCGCCGAATTCGATCACCGCCCCGGCCCTTGACGGGGTTGCCGAAGCCGCCATCCTCGCGGACAGTCTTCCGGTCGTGACAGGGCTTGCACATCGGCTGCCAGTTCGATCGCTGCCAGAACAGCTTCTGGTCGCCCTTGTGCGGAATGACGTGATCCACGACGGTAGCCGCGGCACCACAGGAGCAGAGCGGGTTCAGCTTCAGGAACTCGGCTCGCGCCGTTGCCCACTTGCCGGTGTAGCCGCGCTCGTTCGCGGACGGACGACGCGCCTCGGCGGCAGCCTTCGAGGCGGCAGCGCAGATCGGGCAGCGTGCGCCAGTGAACGGCGGATGCCCGGCAGCACAGTGACGAGGCGCGGCCCATGGCATCACGTCACCAAAGCGCGATGATGCCGGTTGCCGTAGCCGCCGTGACGTGGCTCGCGCGGATCGGCAGAATGGTTCCCGCCGCGACGTTCGCGAACGTCACGCTCTGCCCGCCTCGCATCGTCACGGTCACGTTGCCGTCGCTCCCGACGAAGAGGGCGCGGGTCAGGAAGGGCAATGCGGTCGCCGCGGCAGTGACAGCGGCGGCGTTGTCGGCGGGGCTGTCGAGGCCCGGCAGGTGATTGGCGAAGGTATCGGCCATGTCAAAAATCCCAGATGCGGAGGTTGCGGAGCATGTCGTCTTCTCGATCGGCCGGTATGCTCTCGTCGTCGCCGTCGTAGATCCGGCAGAGCCGGTCGAGGATCGCCATTCGGATCGGCTCCGGCACGGTCGTGTAGCCGCAGGAGAAGCGGACGGTGACGGCCTCGGGATGCGCGGCAGTCGCCGGCCAGCCGGTCGCCGGATGGATCACGGCGCCCTCGTCGCTGCCCAGTCCGGCCACGATGTAGGCGCCGGGTTCGAGCGTCACGGTCGAGCCGTCGGCGGCGACATAGGCGACCGATGTCACCTCGCGGCACGGCGGCAGCGGCAGGCGGATCGGCCCGGTGAAGCGGTCGAGGGTGATCTCCCACACCTGCGGCTTGATCGCCCGGCCAAGATAGCCGTTCGGCCCGTCGAGGCGTTCGGTTGCCGCGCGGATGTAGGTTTCGAGGATCGCGTCATCCTCGTTGTGATCGACGCGCAGCCGGGCCAGCGCCTCGGCCAGCGTGACCGGAAGTTCGGTTGGCGGCGTGATCTGCTTCAGCATGGCTTCCCCCGGAAGAGCGGCAGGCCGGGAAGCCCCGGCCCGCCTGGATCGCTTAGACGCTGGTGGCGACCTTCAGCAGGCGGATCGCCTCGGCCTTCACCACGTCGCCCCCGACACGGCGGCGGCCATGGAAGCGCGTCTGCCCGTTGGTGGCGCGGCTGTAGGGGTCACGCATGACCGACAGGCTCAGCCGGTCCACCACGCGGTAGCCCTGCTTCAGATCGCCGAAGAGGATCGGCAGCGCGTTCGCGGCCACGTCGGGCATGTCCGGCAGTTCGATGACGGGGCGGCCCAGGATGGTCGGCGGGTTGCCCTCGGCCAGGCTTTCGGCCCAGAGGAAGTGCCCGTCGCTGGTCTTCAGCTTGCGCACGGCGCCGATGGTCGAGCGGTTCATGCCCCAGACCGCGTTCGCCGCGTAGAAGCCCGGCAGCGCGTGGAACATGCCGATGATCGCGTCGGCCGAGATTGCCGCCGCCGCGCCGCTGGCCACCTTCGGAACCGACGTGTCGGTCAGGATGCCGCCGGGTTGCCCGGTGCCGGTGCCCGAGACGAAGGCCGCGCCTTCGAGGCGCCCGAACTCTTCGGCGAAGTCCGCCGCAAGCTCGCCCTGAAGGTTGTACTGGTTGTCTTCGAGCAGCGCGTTCGACACGTCCACATAGCAGGCGGCCTCGTGCGGGGTCAGCACGATCTCGCCATAGGTCGGATCGGTCGAAGAGCGGTTGCCGGTCTCCGAGACCCACGCGGCGGTGAGCGTGCCGGTGCGCTTGGGCATCCGGGCCTCGGCCGCGCCGATGCTGATGACACGGGCGTGTTGCCGGATCGGCGAGAACTGGACGAGGTTCTTCACCACTTCCTTGACGAACTCGCTCGGCGCGAGGTAGCCGCCGCCGTTGGTCGCCATGTCGAGCGACTTCAGTTCCGCGCCCGCCGCGTCACCGTGCTTGATGTAAGCGCCGAAGGCCTTGGTCTGGATCTCGCCCGGCTCTTCGGCCTTGGTGATGATGCCCGGCCGCGCCAGTTTCTGTTCGATCCGGCCCGCCGCCTTGACGACGTTGCCCACGCTCTCTTCGACGGCGGCGAGGCGGGTGTCGAGGCTCGCCACGGTCTCTTCGACCGCCGTCATGCGGTCCTCGATGTCGTTCGCCGCTTCAGGCGCGGCAGCCTTCTGTTCATCAGCCATGATCCGGCTCCTGTTGCTTGCCGCACGCGCGGCGGATGGTGCCGCGACGGCGGCAGTCTTCACGCTGGTGATCCGCGCGGACGATGCCGCCGGGATGGACACGAGCGAGATTTCGATGAGGTCGATTTCGGTCAGCAGGCGCGCCCCGCCCGGCAGGCGCTCGGCCCGCTTCGTCCGGTAGCCGATCGATAGCCCGTTCAGCGCGCCAGCCTTCAGCAGCGCATAGGCCTCGGCGCCCCGCATCGTTTCCAGCACGAGGCGGCCAGTGACATGCAGGCCCTTCTCATCCTCGCGCATGTCGAGCCAGCGCCCGACAGGCTGCGTCGGGTCGTGCTGCCAGAGCAGGAGCGGCATCGTCCCCGCCTCCCGGTGCGCCTTCAGGCTTGCGGCGTAGGCGCCTCGCGCGACCACGTCGCCCGCGCTGTCAGGCTCGCCGCCGAAGGGCGAGGCATAGCCGGCGATGAGACCGGCCTCGGTCGATTGAAATTTGATTTCAAGGTCAAGCCGCTCCATGGGCGCCCCCTGCGTCTTCGGTGTTCAAAGGAAGCCGGAACTGGTCGCCGCCCGCGTAAGGCGCCCGGTTCTCGGCCGCCCTGATCTCGTTCGGCGACAAAAGTCCGTTGGTGACGGCCTTCGCGTAGGCCTCGAAGCGCGCGGCCAGATCAGCGCGGGCGATGTCGTCGGCCAGGAACTCGGCGTGGTAGGTCGTCCGCTCTTCGGGCGTCAGCAGCGCGCGGCGGATCGCACCTTCCCAGAGCTTCAGCCACGGCAGGAGCGTCAGCGTCAGGAACTGTTGCCCCATGTGCTCGGCGTTGTTGTGGGTCGTCCGCTCAAGCTCCTGAAGCAGGTGAAGCGGGATGCGGAACACGCGGGCGATCTCGGCGACCTGATGGCGGCGCAGTTCGAGGAACTGAAGATCGACCGACGAGAACGAGACCGGCACGAAGTCCATGCCGTCTTCGAGGATCAGGGTCCGGCCGGAGTTCTCGCCCCCGGCATGGGCTGCGTTGAAACTGTCGCGCAGCTTGCGCAGCGTCTCCGGCCCCAGCGTCTTGGCATATTTGAACACGCCCGACGGCCGGGCGCCCTGGGCGAACAGCTTGGCCGCGTGCAACTCCATCGCGCTCGCCAGACCGATCGCCTCGCGCGCCTGCATGATCGGCGACAGGCCCACGTTGGGCGATGTGCCCAGCGTGCGCAGGTGGAGGATCTCCGTCCGGGCAAATTCGCGCTGCGTGGCGTCGCTCGCGGTCACGCGGTAGCTCGGCTCCATAGTGACAGCGTCGGTCAGCACTTCGACAGCCGACGATTGCAGCGGGATCAATTCGGTGATCTTCCCGCCCGTCCGGTTGATGAAGGCGAAGGCGTTGCCGTGCAGGAGCACCTGCGTCTGCATGAACAGCCGGAACTCGGCCGCACTGGTCCAGTCATTTGCCTGGTCGTGCAGGATCTCGGCAAGCGGGTGATCGGTGGCCCGTTCCTTCCCGCCGTCAGCAGTGCGGCGATAGAGATGCAGCGGAAGTTGCGCGACGCTCTCGGCCAGCACCTTGACCGATGCATAGACGGTCGGGCAGCGGAGTGCGGTTTCGGGCGTGACTGCCACACCGGCCGCGGAAGGCGAGCCGCCGAACAAGGCGATCAATTCCGGCGATGGACTGGCCACGCCGGATTTCGTTTCAGAGCGGGATTTAAAAAGGCGAAGCATTGCGCCCCCGTGCAATTACTCGCCTAATTTACAGCAGGGGCGCTAATTGATAAAGATGGCAAACCCTAGCAAAACATTGCAGCGGGCTTTTTAATATCCGCCATCCTCCTTTGCCGCCAAAGCGGCGCCGTAAAGCGCGCGGGCCTTGAGGGCGAGAATTACGTCACCGAGGCCGCGGTAAACGTGATCGAAAATATCGCTGGCCATTTCGTCGGCGGTTTCCACGGTCCAGGGCGACAGTTCGGCGACACGCTGGATGGTCTCGACTATTTGCGGAGGCAGTTCCCTCATTGGCGCCCCCCGAGCCATTCTGCCAGTTCGCCGCGGTCGGCGTAGTAGCGCCCACCGCCCGGTTGGCGGATCGGCGCCTTGCCAGAGCGTGCCCAGCGGCGAGCGGTGTCGATACTGATCCCGAGGGCTTGGGCGATCGCAGGGAGGCCCCATATCCCTGCCGGGGCGCTGTTGATGGCGTCGAGCGGGGGTTGATCTGCCATTTGTTCGTTCCCTTGCTGGATGGCTTTGTCAGCGCACTTCGTCGCCTCTGATCGGAACACACGGAACACACCATAGGTGTGTGTTCCGGTTGTTCCGGAACACACCGGAACATTGTTCCGTTCGTGTTCCGTCTTGTTCCGGTGTGCTCCGGTCATGTTTCGAGCCTCGCAAGTCGGTAATGGTCGTCATGGACGGACAGCCATCCGGACTCCACGAGCTTCTTCCGGGCGCGCTGGAATGCGACCTTCTTCGCATCCTGGTTGTCGCCGGTGTGCGCTGCGTAGAATGCGCGTCGCCAATCATCGACATGGACAGACGCGGAAAGGTCTTCCATCGCACCGCAAGTCTCGCGGCGGACCTTGTTGAAGGTGTCGAAGCCAATGCGGGCGTCACCCATTAGGCGCGGCGCTTTCTTAGGCTGCCCCGATGCCATGCGCTCCACAAGAACGGCGCTAGTGATGACCTCGCATTCTTTCGTGACGCCCACATCGACGGGCGTAAGAACAAAGTGCATATCCGGCGGCACCGCCGCGTCTTTGGTCTTCGTATTGACCACGCGGACTTCGTCACCATCCTTCTCGACGCGATATTCGACATCAAGCGCAGCTTTCAAGTTCATCGATCCCCGTGCTCGCATCTTTTCGGCGTGTCCGGTATGGTGGACAACGAGGCCGGTGCATTTGTCGTAGCGGGCAGTAACCGCGCACACGGCATTAACGAAGGCGTTCATATCTGGGGGTGCGCTCTCATTGCCGGAGCCAAAGTTTCGCGCCAGAGTGTCAATGATGATCAACGCCGGTGGACCCTCTGCTGCGGCCACGGAATCCACCACTTCCGCAACAAGCGAGACAAAGTTCGCGTCAAGAAAATCCGCCGCCATTTTAGAGAAGAATAGAGGTGCATTAGCGGTTGCGACGCCAGATTGGCGCTCCCACGCCTTAACGCGCCTTGTAAGGCCGCTGTGACCTTCACCGGCGATATAGATAACCGGCCCCTGCCGAACTTCCCGCCCATGGAATGGAACGCCACAAGCTACGCAGCACGCCATACCGATGGCAACAAAAGACTTGCAGCACCCAGGATCGCCGAAGATCAGTGCAAAGCTGGACGTTTCGAGGATGCCGTCGATATGGAACTCCGGCTCGCGGAACTCCATGTCCGAGACGCGGACCAACTCGAACTTCGGCTTCATGGCCGGCGCAGCTTGTGGCGCCACCGTCAGAGCCTCAACGCCATCGGCGAACAGATCCTCAAAGGGATTTGGCAGTGCGACCATTAGACGGTTCCCCCTTTCGCGGCTGCCTCGGCATCCCTTGCGGCCTCAAGAAATTGTTTTTGCAGACCAGCCGGCAGTAGCCGCCAAGCACGTTTCATCGC
The DNA here is from genome assembly GCF_002407205.1 of Rhodobacter sp. CZR27. Lineage (NCBI taxonomy): Bacteria > Pseudomonadati > Pseudomonadota > Alphaproteobacteria > Rhodobacterales > Rhodobacter > Rhodobacter sp. CZR27. Next base: position 1,913,475 of record NZ_CP023548.1, read on the forward strand.
GTTCATCCGCTGCACGGCCCAGTAGCCGTAGGCGTCGGGGTCGGTCGGCTGTGCCGCGGCACGGGAGGCATACCAGCCGCCGCGACTGTCGGCCTTGCGCAACATCTCGTCATACCGCTCGCCGTGGGCCGGACTGACCGCACGGGCAGCGATCGCCACGGCGGCCAGAACGGCCGCAGTCTGATCGCCGTCGAGGCCCAGCTTGTGCGCGAGCATGTCGGCGGCCTCTTTCGATGCGCGATGAACGCTCGCGCCGCTGAAGATCCGGTGAAGACGTTCGCCTAGAGCCTCGCGGATCTCGTCGTCCGCCCGCAGCCCTCGCACGCTTTCGGCATTGCGATCGACGCTGCCGTCAATCCTGATCCCAGCAGCTTCCAGGGCGGCCTTGAAGGCGGCATTCAGCGTCGCCCAATCGAGCCGCGGTAGGTCGGCCACGTTCCAATCCTCGGGCGCATCGCCCTCGTATTCGAGCACCGCACCCGACGGATGCCGGCCGTGGATCATCACCTGCCTGCCTGGATGGTTCGCGAAGATCTCCACCTTGGCGGCATCATCGCCGATTGAGCGGGAAAGACCCTCAACGCCTTCTCCAGCGCCGTAGAATAGCATCCGCCGCGCGCTGCCTTGGCGCTGCCTCACGATGACTGCCGACTCGGCAACCATCTCGAACGCCCGGCGGGCGGCGTCCGCGCGACTCGGGTCGTCAATGTCGATATCGACGCCAACAAAGCCGCTGGTGATTGCGCCCGTCCCGGCGTGGGGCAGCGCAGTGGGGGCGCCTTGCGCGTTCCGCGTTCGCGGAATGATCGGCTCGGGACGGGATGGGTCGTATTGGAACGAAGGCCAAGCCGCAAAGAGCGGCCCCTTCGACTTCTCGTCCACAGGCACGATCCGCCAGCCATTGCCGTGAAGGCGCGCCCGCAACTCGATGGTATCAGCCCACGTCATCGCCAGAACCTCCAGCGCCCGCAGGTCCACCACGAGTTGACAAGCCGCTCGCGAGCCGCCCCGGCCTGAGACGGCAGGGCGCAAATGCGGACGGTGAACCAAACGCGGCAGTCGAGGGCAGTAACGGACGGCGGTGAAACGTGCGGTTCGCCCCACCGCACCGCGAAGGCGCAGGTCGCGCATTGGTTTTTCGCCCGGCGAACGGCATCGGGTGATGACATGCGCGAAAACGTGCTGTATCGTTTTTGCAGGTCGCTGGGGTTTGGCAAAGTTCCGTGGCCGCTTGCCCGGTCGAGGCGTTGCAGCGCCTCACCGGGCGTTCGCATTTCAAGTCTCATGGATCACTCCCAGGTGTAGGCGCCGGCGCGCCCGTTGCCGGCGCCGAGGAAGGCGAAGAGGGCGCACGAGACCGAAGCCTCGCGCCAGAAGACGCCCGGCCGCCGTTGCGGATCAGTCCCTCGTTCGAGAAAGCGGGCGATCATCGCGCCCGACTCGTCGCGGATCTCGACTGCCGGCGACGTGATGCCGAAGGCGATCGTCTGGCGCATCATGCCTTCACGCTTGGGGTTCTCCGATCCGATGGTGGCGATGATGCCGGCGAGCATGTCGCCCGCGGTCAGCACCTCGCCCGGATAGCTGTCCGGCAGACCGGCAGGACGTAGCGCCAGATATCGCGCAACTGCCTCCGCTGCGTCTTTCGCCAGCGGCGCCAGAGCAATTCCGGTAATCAGCGCCGCGACGTGCTCAGGTTCAACATCTGCGATCGCCTTTCCGCGACTGGTCGGCAGCATTCCTGCGATTTGAAGCGCGCGGGCGATGGTGGTTACTTTCACCTCCGGCTCGCGCGTGACGACAATCATGTCGTCTATCAGGTTTCTAAGGCTGGGCATGTAGATCTCCTTTCATGGTATGAAACTACCACAAACCACTTTAGGAAGTCCACCCGCGTGGGTGACATATTCTGCCACCCATCACGCCGCCTGTTTTGCCCGCTCTTCAATCCAAGTCAGAATATCCGCCTCCCGCCAGTAACGACGGCGGGCAATGTAAATTGGGCGCGGGAAATTCATCGCTGAATCGTTCCGCCACCGCCACAAAGTCATATCGCTGACGTTGCCGCAGATGCTGCGGACCATTGCAGAAGTAATCAGTTTCGCGGTCATGTCGTGCCCCGTTATATCGCGTTATGGCGCATATATGACGGGTGCAGGACGATGCCGCTACGACAAGAAATTCCGATTACTTGGCGGCCTCGGCCGCTTGGCGATAATAGGCCAGGCCACGTTCGACTGTCCGCGTGGTCAGACCCAGCACGTCCGCGATTTCAGCGACGGACATGCCTTCCTCTTTCGCCTTTCCGACCTCCCACCATTTCGACGGCGGCCGGCTCGGCTGCCCTTTTCCGCGGTTGCCGTCGAGCAGATCCGCGATGGCGTTGCGGATCTCCTGGTCGATTGGCTCGCCAGATCGCAGGATCTCGCAGGCTCGCGCTCGCCGCTCGGCCAGATCGTCGGCGAGCTTCATGCCATCGCGTCTGGTCGCGAGGAAGAGGGCGCGAAGATCAGCCATTCGCTCGCGCCTCCAGCCTCACCACGTTATCCGTCTTGCCCTCCACCAGCGACGCCACGAACCGCGCCCAAGCCTCCAGCGCCTGCCGCTTCTCGTCGGCGTAGTCGTGCCGCTGATAGACGGCGACGATCCCGCCTCCGGTCCCGCTCACATGGTTCAGGACGGCCTCAGTGACGCGGACGGCGATGCCGAGGCGCGCCATTCCGGTTGCCGCCGTCCTGCGCAGGTCGTGGAACGTCCAGCGCGGGATTTCGACAGGCTGCCCCCGCTCCTTGCTGGCGATCGTCGTCATGGCCTCGGCCAGTGTCGCCCGTGCCTTGAAGAAGCCGCTGACGGGCGTTCGGCCGGTCGTGGTGAAGATGAACCGCGCCCTGCCCTCCCCGTCCGTCACGCGCTCCACGCCATCCAGGACGGCGATCACGGCTTCTGCGAGCGGCACGTCATGCACCCGGCCGTTCTTCGTCCGGTCTGCCGAGAGGTGCCAGAGATCGCCCCGGATCTCGTTGTCGGTGATTTGCGCCACCTCGTTTAGCCGTTGGCCCGTCAGAAGCAGCACCTTGCCGACCGGCCCCCACGGAAAGCCCTCGGCTTCGCAGGCCGCCCAGAACCACCGGATCTCGTCGTCGGTCAGCACCCGGTCGCGGCTGGCCTCCTTTGCCACCGGCTTCACGCCGGTCGCCGGGCTTGTCGCCAGAATGTCCCGCTCGACACACCAGCCGAGGAACTTGTTCAGGTAGGCGCGGACGCGGTTCGCGGTCACCACGCGGCCACTGTCCGCGATGCCGTCGAGCAGGCCGATCACATCGCGCTTGGTGATCGTGTGAATATCGCGGTCGCCCCATGCCGCGACCACGAAGCGGTCAAGCTCGCGCCGCACCACGTCGCCGCTTTTCAGCTTGGACAGGTGCCGCTTGTCGAACTGGCTGATCAGGGTCTTGATCTTGTCGCGGTCATTCTCAGGCTTCGGAGCTTTGGCGGCCTTGACCTCCGCTGCCGGATCGGTGCCGGCGCTTGCCGCGGCCAGGGTTTGCCGGGCACGCTCGCGCGCATCCGCAAGGGACAGCATCGGGAACGCGCCGAGAGACATGCGCCGATGCACCCCGCCATGCCGGTAGCGGACCTGCCAGCCCTTTTTCCCGGTCGGCTGGACGATGAGATAAAGCCCGACGCAGAGGCTGTCCGGGATCTCCTGTCGCTTGTCGGTCGGTTTGATCTTCTCGACGGTTGCGGCGCTCAGCTTCATGTCAACTGGTCCTCCGGGGGAACAATCTGGGGAACAGAGTAGCGGATACCCTCTGTTCCCCGATGTTATGCGGCGATAGCCGAAAAAGCCAATTTTTATTGGCGCCTCAACGAGCTATGGGTGCCGATAGTTTTTCTTCGTTATGCGCCGTTAGGCCCGGAAAATAGACTGTTAATCAATTGGTCGTAGGTTCGATCCGTACCGCCGGAGCCAAATAATCCTGCTAAGTGGCGGATAAGTGGCAACTTCTTGCGAGGGCAAAGAAGTGGACCATTCATCCGTGCACGAGCCGTATAACAAGAACGGCTCCTTCACCTTCAAGAAATCCGGCGTCTTCTACTTCGTGCGGCGCGTCCCGCGCGACCTGGAGCGCTTCCACACCACGAGGCGCATCTCGTTCTCCCTGCGGACGCGATCCCAGGACGCCGCCGTCGTGCGGGCACGCGAACTCGCCGCACGACTCGACCGGCACTGGCACGACCTCCGCATGCAGCACGACACGCTGCTCTCCCGGTATCTCCGAACCGTCCCCGAACCGTCTGAACCACGCTCCGAAACACGCGCGGGCGAATCTTCTGGTCAACAGACGGCATCCGCTGCCGCTGCCCCCGAGTCGGAAGCGTTGCCGGTGCTCTCGGACGCTGTGGGGCGGTATGTCGCACTGACCGGACGCGCGCGTCCGCAGAGCTTCCACAACGCCGTGGCTCGGGTCTCTGCCTTGCTCGTGAAGCTCTGCGGGGACAAACCGGTGGACGGCTACACACGCTCCGACGCCTGCAAGTTCCGGGATCATCTCGTGAATGCGGGCGTGGCCGGGAGCACGATCATCCGCAAAATCAACACCGTGCGGGCTGAGCTTCGCGGCGTCAGAAGCGGGCGCACTGCAGACGACGGCGTTCAGCTAGCTCTACGTGGATGCCAAGGCCGGAACATCGGAGCGCCAGCCGTTCTCGACGCCTCAGCTTCAGCGTCTGAACACGCTCTGCCGCGACCCGGACGACGAGCGCCGATGGCTGCTCGCGCTGTCGCCGACACCGGGCTGCGGCTTGGGGAAACTGTCGGCTTGCTCAGGTCTGATTTCCGCGTGGTCGACAGAGTGCCTGCCGTCTTCATCCAGCCGCACCCTTGGCGGCGCTTGAAGAACGCCAGCAGCAAGCGTGTCGTCCCGCTCATGGGTGAGGCGCTCTGGGCGTCTCAGCGCATCTTCGACACGACCTCGGCCAGCCCGTTCGCCTTTCCAAGCCACAACGACGGCGAGACCAGCCGCACGAACAGCGCGTCGGCGACGCTCAACAAGTGGCTGGACGTGAACGGACTGAAAGGCGTGTCAGTCCACTCCCTGCGCCACAGCTTCCGCGATCGATGCCGCCGGATCGTCTGCGCGTCCGTCAGGCGGAAAGGGTTGCTCAGCGGCAAGCTCTCCTTGCGGAGCCTGAATCATGCCACCTGCCAAAATCCATGGATCTGGAGTCCAGCGACGCGTCGGCAGGATCTGGAACAACGCCACGGACGTAGCGGAAAGGCTCTCGACAGCCAGCCGCGAGCCAGCGGTGCTCGCCGGCGCCGACTGCCTGCCGAGGGAAACGGCCGGTCTGCGTCACAAAACCGTGGCCAAGATCCGCCATTGGAGTGGGCGTGACCTGTGACTCATCCGACGGAACCTTCATGAGCGACTTGCCTCCCACACCGCGGTGTCACCGCACGCTCTTTCTCGCCGACCGTGACCCGGGATCGCGAGGAGGCCCCGCCGACCGGCTCGTCGACTTCCTGCGGCACAACTCCGCGGGGGCCAACGTCGTGTCGGGCGAGCTCCTTGACCTTCGGCATCCGCCCTTCCCGCAGCGAGGCAGGCTGAGCCCTCTGGATGGCGCAGAGGCCTGGGCGATGGCTCCGGCTGCCAATCGCGCGGTCGCCCGGGCATGAGCCGACGATCCGAGACCGCGGAGGTCCCCCGGCACCTCGCGGCGGGGTGGCTCGCCTTGCACCAACGGCGGCCGCGAGGACGGGCGCGCGAGACCACGCACTTGCCTTGCCTGTTCCGACCGGCCGGCGATCGCACCCGCTTCGAGCGCTCGACCCCGGAGACGAGCTTCCGAGCCGACGGACGCGCTGACGGGATCCCGTTCCGCACGCGTGCAAGGACGATCCGCTGGAAGACAGGGCGGTCGCAGGGCCCGACAGTCCCGTTCCGCACCCGCGAGGACCATCCCGCGATGCCCGTGCATGGCCCAGGTCCCGGGGCCGCATGGTCCGCCTCGGCCCCGCCTGCAGGACGCCCGACGCATCCCGCCGACGCCGCCCCTGCGCGGCCCGAACGCATCCACGAGTGAAAGGCTTCATCATGCTTGACATGACCTCGCGTCCCGATCCCGCGCCGACCGCTGCGCGCCAGATCGGAGCGGCCATCCACCGCCGCGGTCCCCTCAGCGCCGAGGGGATGATGGAGCGGCTGTTCTCGCGGCTGTTCCACGGCCTCGTCTATCCGCAGATCTGGGAGGATCCGCTGGTGGACATGCAGGCTCTGGCCATCGCGCCGGGTCAGCGCCTCGTCTGCATCGCCTCGGGCGGGTGCAACATGATGTCCTACCTGACCGCGGGGCCGGCGAGCCTGCTCGCCGTCGACCTCTCGCCCGCCCATGTCGCGCTGGGGCGGCTGAAGCTTGCCGCCGCCCGGCACCTGCCCGACCACGACGCCTTCTTCGACTTCTTCGGCCGCGCCGATCGCGCCGCCAATGTCCGCGCCTACGACCGCCACCTCGCGCCGCACCTCGACCCCACGACCCGCGCCTGGTGGGAGGCGCGCACGCCCTTGGGCCGGCGGATCGGCCTGTTCGCCCGCGGCTTCTACCGCCACGGGGCGCTCGGCCGCTTCATCGGGGCGGCGCATCTGGTGGCGCGGCTCGGCGGGACCGATCTGCGCGGGCTCGTTGCCTGCCGCACGATCGACGAGCAGCGCGCCTGGTTCAACGGCCATGTCGATCCGCTGTTCGCCTCGCCCCTCGTGCAGGCGCTGGCGCGTCATCCGGCCGCGCTGTTCGGCCTCGGCATACCGCCCGCGCAATACGAACTGCTGGCCGACGACGGCGACGGCGACGTGCTGCCGGTGCTGCGCGAGCGGCTGCGGCGCCTGTTCTGCGACTTCCCGCTGCGCGAGAACTATTTCGCCTGGCAGGCACTGACTCGCCGCTACCCCGAGCCCGGCGAGGGCGCGCTGCCGCCCTATCTCGAGCCCGCCGCCTTCGACGCGCTGCGCGTCCACGCGGCCGGAGCCGAGGTGGTCAACCGGTCGCTGACGACGGCGCTGGCGGGCGAGGCGGCGGGAACGATCCACGGCTTCTCGCTGCTGGACGCGCAGGACTGGATGACGCGGACCCAGCTCGCCGATCTCTGGCGCGAGATCACCCGCACGGCGGCGCCCGGGGCCACGGTCATCTTCCGCACCGGCGGCGCTCCGGACATCCTGCCGCGCCAGCTGCCGTCCGATCTGCTCTCGGCATGGCAGAGCGACCGCGTCACCGCCCGCGCCTGCCACGAGGCCGACCGCTCGGCGATCTACGGCGGCTTCCACATCTATCGGCGGCGCGCCGGATGACCCGCCTGCCCCACGCGGCGCTGATGGACGCCACCTACCGCCACCAGCGCCGGATCTACGACGTGACGCGGAGGTATTTCCTGCTCGGCCGTGACGAGCTGATCGCGGCGCTCGATCCGCCGCCGGGCGCCCGGGTGCTCGAGATCGCCTGCGGCACGGGGCGCAACCTCGACCTGATCGGCCGTCGATGGCCGGGCGTGCGCCTCCATGGCCTCGACATTTCCGAGGAGATGCTGCGGACAGCCCGCGGCCGCCTCGGCGGGCGGGCCCGGCTGGTGCAGGGCGACGCGACCCGCTTCGATCCGCAGGTGCTGTTCGGCACCGACCGGTTTGAACGGATCGTGATCTCCTACGCGCTGTCGATGATCCCGGACTGGCGCATGGCCCTCGGCCATGCCGCGTCGCATCTCGCGGAGGGCGGCGAGGTGCATGTGGTGGATTTCGGCGACCAGGCAGGCCTGCCGCGCTGGTTCCGGGCCGGCCTGCGCGGCTGGATCGGCCGCTTCCATGTCGAGCCGCGCGACGATCTCGACGCGGCTCTGGGTCAGGCGGCCGCCGGCATCGGCGGCACCCACCGGTCGGAAGCGCTGTTCCGGGGCTATGCCCGCCGCGGCATGATCCGGCGGGCGACGAACCCGCGGCCGCAGGGCTGAGGCGGAAGTCGGGGACGAGGCGACGGCAGGCACGGCGCCGGATCCGCCGCCGCAGGGTTGAGGCAGCGGACCGGCTACCGGGCCCAGAGGTGCAGCGGGCCGAGCCGGTCCGACTTCTTGGCGTGGTGCCGGTCCATGCGCAGCAGGATGCCGCGCAGGAAGGCCACGGTCGGCAGGATGAACGGCCCCTTGTTCAGCATGACGCAATCCGCGCGCTGGCTCATCGCCGCATCCGTCACCTCGGCCCGGCTGGCCTGCCCCTCCTTCGCCATGCCCTCCAGCACCTGCGTCGCCCAGACCACGGGAACCTGCGCCGCCTCGCAGAGCCAAAGGATCTCCTCCTGGATCTCGGACAAGCGTTCGAAGCCGATCTCGACCGCCAGATCGCCGCGGGCGATCATCACGCCCACCGGAAGCTCGGCCCCCGCCGCGACGATCAGCTCCGGCAGGTTGCGCAGCGCAAGCGGGGTCTCGATCTTCAGCAGGATCGCGGGCAGCGGACGGCCCGGCACCGCCCGCTCGCGCAGGGCGGCGACCAGCGCCTGAACATCGGCCGGGGTCTGGACGAAGGAGAAGGCGACCAGATCGGCATGCGGAACCACGAAATCGAGGGCGGCGTGATCCGCCGGCGTCAGCGCCTCGACCCGGAGGTTGCGCCCCGGCAGGTTCACCCCCTTCCCGGGCTTGATCTTGAAGCCCTTGGTCGGGGCGTGGCGGACCTCGAGCGCCGCATGATCCCGCGCAAGGCCGACCACGACCGCGCGCAGCCGGCCATCGTCGATCGTCACCTCGGCATCCTCGGTCAGCGCCTCGAGAAGCGCCGGATGGCTCAGCGTCGCGCGGATCAGGTGCTTCGGCCCGGCCGAAGTGGAGGCCGCGAAGGCAAGGCGGTCGCCGGGAAACAGGCGGGTCTTGCGCTCGGTCGACAGCTCCGCGATGCGGAACTTCGGCCCGCCGAGGTCCATCGAGATCGGGACGTGCCGATCCGATGCGCGCGACGCCTCGCGGATGTGGGCCACCATCGCGGCCCACTCCTGCGGCCCGTCATGGGCGCAGTTGATGCGGAAGACATCGGCGCCCTCGGCCACCAGCGACCGGACGAGGCGCGGATCGCCGGCCGCCTCGGCCGGAAGCGTCACCATGATCCGCGTGGAGGGTCCCTCCGACCGGGCGCCGAACAGCGCGTCACGCCGCTCGGCGAGGCTTTCGCCCTCCGCCGCGGGGGGCACCTCGTCCGAAGGCTCGCCCCCGATGTCGGCCAGCGCGGCAAGGACGGCCGCGAGGCTTGGCCGCACATGGCCGTCGAGCCGGCCCAGCGTCGAAAGACCGAGGCGCGCAAGCGGTCCCTGCAGCGGGGTGAGGTCGGTCTCGCGCAGCGCAAGCCAGTCGGCCAGATTGCGCGCCGACGGACGGAAGGCGTCGCGCCGGATCGCCGGCTCCCATTGCGCCATCCGCGCGTCCGAGCGTGCAAGAAGGTCATCCCGCAGCGCCGCAAGGTCGCCATGCAGTGCGCGCGCCAGTCCCCTCCGGCACATCACCGCCGCCGGCTGGTCCGACCTGACGATTCCATCCATGATCCGGTTCCCTCGCCTGAATGCGCCACCGCAGCTAGCACCCGTTCACGACGGTTCCGTGACGGGTGCCGCCCCCGCCGGATCGGCCTTCCGGAGCCCTTGCCGCGGTCCGCGATCAACCCAAGGGCCGGCCCGCCGTCATGCTTCCGACATCCGGATGCCCTAGACACCGGTACGGACAGCAACGGATCGATCCATGCGCCTGACGGGTCTTCTTCTGGCAGCCTTCCTTCTTGCCTCCCCTGTCGCATCGGCGGCGGAGACGGGTTCCGGCTGGCTTACCGACAGCACGGTCCTGCAAAGGCTGCCCGACGATCCTGAACCGGCGGCCGAGATCCTGATCGCAAGCCCCGTCCGCGTGCTCGGCCCCGAGCGGGCGGGCCGGGTGGAGGTGATGCTGAGCGGCTGGACGGACCCGGAGGGCCGCGTCCTCTATGCCAGCGCCAGCCCGGCGGTCGAACTCGCGCGGATCACGGCACCCGATCTTCTGACCCGGCACCTCTCGCCGGGCCCCGACGGCTGGACGCGGGCGGAGCTGCGGGGCTGGCTCGATCCGGCCGTGCTGACCGAAGATCCCGGGGCGCTGTGGCAAAGGGCCTTCACCTCCTACCGCTCGCGCTGCACCAGTTGCCATCCGCGGCGCGCACCCGGGAAATACAGTGTCGAGGAGTGGAAGGACTACTTCCGCATGATGGGCCCGCGCACCCGGCTGCCGCAGGTCGAGCAGCTGCTGATCCGCGCCTACCTTCAGCGCCATGCAAGCGATGCGGCAACGCTCGAGGGCGCACCCGCGCCAGCCGACGACACGACGCCCTGACCTTCACCGCGCCGGGAGGAGGCCACGGCCCTGCCTGCAAGCCGGGGCGGGAGAGGACGGCGAGACAGAGTCCGGCGTCCGATGGGGGCGGGCCGGATCGGGCGGAAAGGCTGCCGGGGCCTCACGCGGTCCCGGACGTCAGGGGGCGGAGCCTTGCGGCCCCGCCCCCGTCGGGCGTTACTTGCCCATCGCGGGGAACGGGCCGATGTAGCCCACATAGGCGCGGGCATCGGCGGGATCGGACAGCTTGTCCTCGTCGGATTCGCCGTAGGGGTGCTGGACCACCGCCGTCAGGTAGCCGTGGCCGCCGATGTCGGGATACCAGTAGACCGAGGTGCTTTCCGAACCGTAGGGCGTCGAGAAGATCCGAGTCAGCTTGCCGTCGGCAAGGTTCATCGACCAGACGACATCGTTCCGGTGGCCTTCGCCGGTGTCCTCGCCGATGATCAGCGTATCGTAGCCCGGGATGTAGGTGATGTTGTCGGGGTTCGCGATCCCGTCCACGTCGCAGGTGTTGCCGGCCTCGGGCGCGTCGGCGGCGTAGTCGGCCGGCTTGCCCGCGACGAGCGCCTTCATCGAGGTGGCGCGGAAATCCTTGCCAAGCTCCAGTTCATAGACCGCGCCACAGGAGTTCTTCGCCAGCCGGATGTCGTCGCGCCCGCCCCTGTCCTGCTTCGCGCCGCCCTCCATCGCCTTGGAGACCTCGGACATGGCAAGGTAGAGCCTGGCGTGGTCCGGATCGTGGGCGATGCCTTCCATCTTGCGGAACTCGGTGGTGGCGCCCAGCATCGAGGCATAGCGGCGCGTCTCCAGCCGCGAGGCCATGGCCTCCATCCCCGGCTTGACCTTCAGGCATTCCGCCCGGTCCTCGGCATTCGACGACAGGAAGCCTTCGGGGCAGGTCCCGTCCTCGGCCATGTCGGCGGTCTCGAAGATGTCCGGGAACTGCACGCCCTTCTCGATTGCCGCCCGGATCGTCGCATCGTCGGCATGGCCGAGGTCGATCCATTCCAGCGTCGCGGCCCCCGCGCCCTCGTCCGAGGTCTGCACCCACTTCGCGGCGAACAGCGTGCCCGCCGACAGGTCGCCCTCGGTGTCGGCCACGAACATGAAGAGGCCGACATTGGTGCCGTCATCCGAGATGTAGACGGTCTTGCGGTCCGGCATGACCTTGGCCAGCTCGACCGCCACGCGGCCCATCGCGAAATGCTTGGCGGGAGTCGCGGTGCCATCCTCGGCCACCGTGACCTCGGTCGGGAAGCCGTAGCGGTAGGGCTTGTAGGCCGCCCGGAACTGCTCCAGGGTCATGGTCGCGGGCTCCAGCCCCTCGTAGCGCACCATGGGGAAGTTGTAGTCGTCGATCTGGTCGAGCGCGGTCGCCTCCGCGATCTCGCGCGCATCGGCGGGGTATTCCTCGGATCCCAGATGGGTCTCCCACGGGGTGACGGAACCCGCGCAGGGCACCCAGAGGCCGCCGAAGGCCGAGAAGTCCACGGGCTTCGTCGAGATCGGCGCAAGCTTCCCGTCCGCGTCCTGCTTCAGCTCGCTGACATACATCGCACCCGGGCGGGATTCGAACTGCGTCACCGAAAAGAGCTTCCCGCCCACGCGCAGGAGCGAGGTGAAGTCGGCATCGACCGAGACATCCCCGGATCCGTCCTCGGATTTCACCGGTTGTCCCTTGCGGTCGGTCAGCGCCGCGAAGACGACATCGCCGAACCGGTCACCGGACCGGGCCAGGGTGGTGTAGCCGATGCTGTAGTCCTTGCCGTCGATCGTGACGCGGTCGGAGGCGAGCACCGCGCGCCGTGCCGCGTCATCGGCGGCAAAGGGCACGGGGGCGAAGGCGATCTCGCCGGCATGGGCGAGGATCGGGGCGGCGATCAGGGCGCTGGCTGCGAGAAGCTGGCTGCGCAGAGTCATGGACGTCTCCTTGTCCCGGTGGATGTCACGCTGTCCATAGACTCGCTTCTGCATCACGGATGTGACAGCCGAGGGCGGAGCCTGCCCGCTCGCCTCCTGCCGCAGAACGCTCGGCCGGCATTCCGTGGCTTGGGACCCGTCCTCAGGCGGGGCCACAAGCTGGGTCCGCCGCGCCGTATGGCGCGCAGCCGTCCGGTCTGGGTTCGAAGGCGGGCCCCGGCACGATTTCATCCGCTTGGACGGCCGCATTCAGGACCAGAGGGTCGGTCTGTCGCGCGAGTCGTCGCCACCCGCGCGAGGATCGCATCGCGTCAGGGCTGATACATGGCCGTGAAGAGCGTGATGCGAACAGGCGTGTGGGCGGTCAACTTGGCGCTGCCGCGCGACAGCAGCCAGCCATCCGCGCGTTTCAGTTCCGCAACGATCCGGGCAGCCGGCGACGCCTCGGCGATCAGGGGCGACGTCAGGGTGAAGTCCAGCGTCCTCGCCCCCCCGTCGCTGTCGAGGCGCGTTGCCGCATCCCGACCCTGCTGCCCGTGCGGGCTGGAGGGATCGTCGATCCGGATCTCGATGGTGCCCGCCGGGATGCGGGCGGCACCCTCGTAGTCGATGGTTCCGCGGATGTCCGCCGGTTGCGCCGAGACTTCGGCGATCCCCGCGATCGCCGCGGTTCCCGCAATCAGAACGAACCTTCGGTAATGGGCTGGAACTTTCATGCACACCTCCACCGGAACTTCCCGCGCCGGACCATTCCGGCGACCGGACCTGCGCGAAGGAGGGGGACCCGCAGGTCCCCCTCCGGACTCGTCAGATGACATAGAAGTCCGCGGCCGAGATGTTCTGGCCGGGATTCACCCGCGCGAACCGGATCGCCTCGGTCTCGCCGGAACCGTCGGCATCATAGGAGAGCATCCCGCTGTCGGTGTCGTAGATGATGCGGTCGTTTGCATCCTGCGCGGCACCCGATGCGCTCCGGTGGAATGCGCCGAAGGCCAGGGCGCCGGCCTCGCCGATCTCCGAGAAGACATCCCAGGCCAGAAGGATCAGATCGTCGGCGACGTCGAAGTCCCCGATCCGGTCGACATTGCCCGCGCCCAGCGCCGTCGAGAAGCGGAAGGAATCCTCGCCCGCGCCGCCGAACAGCGTATCCCTGCCTAGCCCGCCGTCCAGCAGGTCGCTGCCATTACCCCCGACCAGCCGGTCGGCGCTGGCCACGCCCGGCTCGACCGGTGCCGGGGGAAATTCCACCGACACGTTCAGCTTGTAGGTCGATCCTTCGGGCACGGCCTCGGTCCAGCCGCTGCCGGGAGCCGTGGGCGTCCAGCTCCCCTCGACGATGTAGTAGGTGCCGGTTTCCTCGACGGTATAGACCGTGCTCGAGTCGCGGCTGGTGACCGAGCCGGGGTCGCCGCCGCCGTCATCGTTCTCGGCAACCACCTCGCCGTCGCTGTTCAGCAGCCTGACCCAGCTGTCGTGAACGTCAGGGTCGGCGATCCCGTCGATATCGATCGAGATGACGGTGCCCGCGGCCAGCTCGATGCGATAGTATCCGCCCTCCCCGTTCCCTGTCGCATTGACCGTCGTGTGCAGGACGGTGGTCGAATCGAAGATGTCGGGATCGGCGGCCAGCGAGAAGTTGTCCGAGATGTCGAAGGCCGTCGCGACCGAGTTGTTGGTCGCCTCGGGGCCGAGCGTCGCATATCCGGTGCCGAGGCCCGGACGCGGCACGTCGTCCTGCTCGGCGAAGTCGCCCAGCAGGGTGTCATCGCCGCCAAGGCCGAACAGACTGTCCGCACCGCCCTGCCCCGTCAGCACATTGGCCGCGCGGTCGCCGACCAGACGGTCCCGCAGGCCGGACCCGGCCAGGTTCTCGATCGAGCGGTAGGTGTCTCCCTCGGAGCCGCCCTGCCCCAGGACCAGCGTGACGCCGCTGGTCGCGCCGCTGTAGTCCGCGGTATCGCGACCCGCGCCGCCGTTCAGGGTGTCGGCTCCGTTGCCTCCGGTCAGGGTGTCGTCACCCGAGCCGCCCGACAGCCCGTTCGCGCGGCCGTCACCCACAAGGCGGTCGTCGTGGAAGGAGCCCAGGACATTCTCGAAGCCCGCCAGGATGTCGTGCCGGATCGCCGTGCCGCGCCCGACGATCTGCACCGGCCCATCGGCATCGCCGCCGCTGGCGGTGCCGGCACCGAGATCGACGGTCACGCCGGCGGAGCTGCCCGCGTAGACGACAGTATCCACGCCCCGGCCGCCGTTCAGGTAATCCTGCCCGGCCCCGCCGATCACCGTGTCGTTGCCGGCCTCGCCATACAGGATGTCGCCGTCGTTGCCGCCGTTCAGCACATCGTCGCCGCCGCGGCCATTGAAGTAGTCGCCGCCGCCGCGACCCCAGAAGTGGTTGTCGGCAGAGGTGCCGATGAAGCGGTCGATCCGGTCGTCGGACCCGATCAGGTTCTCGATGCTGTAGAAGGTGTCGCCCGATCCCGTGCCGCCGCTCGCCACATTGGTCTGGAGGTTGACGAGCAACTGGAACGGGCTTTCGCGGCCATAATCCACCGTATCGGTGCCCGCGCCGCCCCGGAACACGTCGACGCCGTCCTGCCCCCGCAGCACATCGTCGCCGTCGCCGCCGATCAGGCTGTCATTCCCGGCGCCGCCGTTGATGGTATCGTCACCCGCCCCGCCGTAGAGCGCGTCGTCGCCGTCGTCGCTCTCGGTCTGGTCTTCCAGATCCTCGACGTCGATCGTGTTGTTGATGTCGCGGCTGGCCAGCGAGTCGCGGCCGCCGATGATCAGGTCGGCGCCGCCGAGGCCGAAGATCGTGTCGCCGCCCGCCCCGCCATTGAGCGTATCCGCGCCCGCCTCGCCGACAAGGATGCTGGCAAGCGCGACGCCGGCTGCCGGCTGGGGCGCGTTGCCCTCGGTGTTGCGCCGGACGGTCGGTCCGTCGGCGTAGATGATGCGTTCGACATTCGCGATCTGCCCGACGTCCAGGCCGCGGGCCACCACGATGACCGTGTCCGTGCCGCCATTCTCCCTCTCGCGGACGATGTCGTCGGCGGAATCGACGAAATAGGTGTCGTCGCCGCCGTAGCCCGCCATCCGGTCGGCGCCGCTGCGCCCGTTCAGCACATTGTCGCCGGAATTGCCGATCAGCACGTCGTCATGCCGGCTGCCGATGCCGATCTCGATCCGGTAGCCGGACTGGTCCGCGTTGTGCCCCGCGAAGATCGCGACATTGTTGCTGTGGCCGTTGACGCTGGAAAAGTGGCCGGGGCGCAGGTCCAGGATGGTTCCGGCCGTCGATCCCGTGAAGTCGATGGTGTCCATCCCGCCGGTGTCGTGGATCACGAAGCCGATGTCGTGCTCTATGCCGGACGAAGTCAGCTCGTAGCCATAGACCGTGCTGCCGAAGCCGTAGGTGTCGTCGCCCGTGTTCAGGTTGATCGTCTGGTAGGTCCGTGTCCCGTTCTCGTCCACGGTCGAGAAGAAGCGGCGGATCACCGCCTCGATGTCGGCCATCAGCGGCGTTGATGCCGACCAGCGGCTGGTCTCGCCCACGTCGATCCCGTCGAAATAGGACATGACGCTGTATTGTTGGCGGTCGTAGATCCAGGTCGCGTTGTTCAGGTAGTTGATCTGGACGCCGCCGGGCCCGCTATAGTTGTAAAGCCCCGGGTGGTTCAGGCCGAACTCGTGTCCGAACTCGTGGATGAAGGAGTCGAACACATAGCCGCCGATGTCCGTCGGATTCGGCTCGGTATCGTGGAAGCGCTGGCCGATGCTGACATAGCGGTCGCTCGAGAACGCGCTTCCGTCGCTGGGCTCTCCCAGCTCGGGACTCACCACTTCCATCCAGTCGGTCGCGCTGTCGAACGGTGCGTCGTCGACGATCTCGAATTGCAGCGGGGTAACGGTGGACCAGGTCTGCAACGCCCCGACTGCCGCCGCCTTGTAGTCCGGATGGTCGTTGAGCTCGTGGAGGTTGATCCTCAACGGCTCTGCCGCGATCTCGGGCGTGAGGCTGCGGTTCAGCGCGCCAAGATAATCGAGGAAGGCCTCGTAGTCCTCGCTCTTGCCGTAGGGGTTGTCGGGCGTCTGGTCGTTGATCCACCACCGGTCGCTGGCCTGCAGGGAAGACGGCATCGTTTGCTCTCCTTTGCTATGGGCGGTCTCGACTGGGCTGGCCAACGATGGCGCGCGTGCGGTGTTCCCGGATTTTTCATGGAACCGTGAGGAGCGTGGGGTTTCCCGCCATCAGGCGCGGAAGGCTCGGCAGGGATGCGCCTTTCGCAGCGGACCCGATGGCCCCATGGGTAGCGGCGGCGATGGAATCACGGCAGGCTTTTCACCCGACCCGAGGCAGGCCGAAGGGCTGCGGTGCCCCGCAAGCATCCGGCTAGAAGTGCACGGGCCGGCGGCGACGCCACGACCGGTCCTTGCAGCGCACGTGCGGCCGGTCAGACGACCCTGACCACGAGGCTGTCGAGGCCCTCGATGGTGGCTTCCATCGTGTCGCCGCGCGCCACGGCACCGACGCCCGCCGGAGTGCCCGACAGGATCACATCGCCGGCCCGCAACTCGAAGTATTCCGACAGGCAGGCGATCATCTCCGGAACCTTCCAGATCATCTGCCTCAGGTCGCCTTCCTGCCGCAGTGTGCCATTCACCTTCAGTTCGATCCGGCCGCTGTCCAGCACACCGACCCGCGAGACCGGCACCAGCGGGGCCACCGGGGCCGAGCGTTCGAACGCCTTGCCGATCTCCCACGGGCGACCCAGCTTCTTGGCCTCGGCCTGAAGGTCGCGGCGCGTCATGTCCAGCGCCACGGCATAGCCCCAGACGTGATTCAGCGCTTCCCCGGGCGGAATGTTCGTGCCGCCGGATTTCAACGCGATGAGAAGCTCGACCTCGTGATGCACGTCGGAACTGCGGGGCGGATAAGGAAACTCGCCGCTCGGATCGAGGTTGTCGGGGTTCTTCTGGAAAAAGAACGGCGGCTCGCGATTCGGGTCGTGTCCCATCTCGACGGCATGTGCCTCATAGTTGCGGCCGATGCAGTAGACGCGGCGCACGGGGAAGTCGCCCCCGCCGCTGACCGGAATCGCAGGGATTTGCGGAGCCGGGATCACGAAGTCGGTCATGGGGCCTCATGCGGAGGATGGAACGCTGGGGACGGTAGCGCGCGCCCGGCATGACATCAATCCGGCAGAGTCCTGACCGCTGCCGCCTTCCCGCAGACCACCTGAAGGCGGACGCCCGAGGGTGAGCCGTGCCGACGACGGACGGAAGCCGAGGGCCGGCACACCGTGCAGGACGGCGACGCGGACCCGGACCCCGGCGAGCCGACGGTTGAAGGTCCGCTCCATCAGGGCCCTGGCCGATCATGCCTGCACCGGATCATCCGACCTGCCCGGCCCGACGCCCGAGGCCGGCGGGCGCGGTCCTCTTGTCCGCAGGCTGCTCCCTTCGGCCGATCTCGGTCGTGCCCTCCATCTTTACACGCGCTTTACGCGCTTGTCCGCAGATCCGCATGGCGCCTTTACGCTGGCCTGGCGCATCCTTTTCGCACCCTGGCAAGGAGGAACTCCATGACCGACGTGATCTATCTCGCCCTCGGACTCGGCGGCTTCGCGGCCTTCGCCGCGGCGGTCGCAGCGCTCGCCCGGCCCTGAGGTGACCCATGTTCGACCTCGTCCTCGGCCTCGCCTTCGCGGCCGTGATCTTCGGCTATCTCCTGGTCGCGCTCCTGCGGCCGGAGCGCTTCTGAGGAGGGCGCCATGACCGACCTTCCCGGCCTTCTGCTGTTTCTTCTCGTTCTGGCCGTCACCGGCTGGATCCTCGGCCTCTACATGGGCCGCGTCCATGCCGGCGAGCGCATGACGATCTCGGTCCTGCTGGGGCCCGTCGAGCGCGGCCTTCTGGCGCTTGCGGGCGGGGCCCGGCCGCAGGGCTGGGCGGCCTATGCCCTGGCCGTCCTCGCCTTCAACGCGGCAGGGTTCGTGCTGCTCCATGCGATCCTGCGGCTTCAGGGCGTGCTGCCGTTGAACCCCGACGGGGTCGGCGGCATGGCGCCGGACCTCGCCTTCAACACCGCCGTCAGCTTCGTGACGAACACCAACTGGCAGGCCTACTCGGGCGAGGCGCAGGCGAGCTACCTGTCCCAGATGCTTGGGCTCACGGTGCAGAACTTCGTCTCGGCGGGCACCGGCATGGCAGTGGCGGTGGCGGTGATCCGCGGTTTCACCGCGCCGAAGGGCGAAGCCCTGGGCAACTTCTGGCAGGACCTCGTGCGGTCCGTCCTCTACATCCTGCTGCCGCTCTCCGTCGTCGTCGCGCTGCTGCTGATCCTGCAGGGCGTGCCGCAGACGCTGCTGGGCGCGGTGAAGGCCGTGACGCTCGTAGGCGCCGAGCAGCTCATCGCCCGCGGACCCGCCGCAAGCCAGATCGCGATCAAGCAGCTTGGCACCAACGGCGGCGGCTTCTTCGGCGTCAACTCGGCGCATCCGTTCGAGAACCCGACGATCCTCACGAACCTCGTGCAGTGCTGGGCGATCCTCGTGATCCCCGTGGGCTTCTGCTCGCTCTACGGCCGGATGGCCGGCGACATGCGGCAGGGCCGCGCGATCTTCACCGCGATGGCGCTGCTGTTCCTGGCCGGCCTTGCCGTCATCATCTGGCAGGAGGCGGCGGGCAATCCGCTGCTCGGCCTTTCGGGCGGCAACATGGAGGGCAAGGAGCAGCGCTTCGGCCCCATGCTCTCGGCGCTCTGGGCGGCGGCGACCACCGCGGCCTCGAACGGCTCGGTCAATGCCATGCACGACAGCTTCATGCCGCTCTCGGGCCTCGTGATGCTGGTGAACATGCAGGTGGGCGAGGTGATCTTCGGCGGCGTAGGCTCGGGCCTCTACGGGATGCTGCTCTACGTCGTGCTCGCGGTGTTCCTCGCCGGGCTGATGGTGGGGCGCACGCCGGAATACCTCGGCCGCAGGATCGAGGCGCGCGAGGTGGTGCTGGCGGTGCTCGCGTTCCTGTCGATGCCGCTCGGCATCCTCGTCGGCGGCGCGATTGCGGCGAGCGCGCCCGCGGCGCTCGCCTCGGTGCAGGATGCAGGACCCCATGGCCTGAGCGAGATCCTCTACGCCTATTTCTCGGCCACAGGCAACAACGGCTCGGCCTTCGCGGGCTGGGGGGCGGCGACGCCGTTCCAGACCACGGCGCTCGGGCTCGTCATGCTGCTCGGACGCTACGCGATCATCGTGCCGATGCTGGCCATCGCGGGATCGCTGATCCGCAAGCAGCCGGCCCCCGTCACGGCGGGCACCTTCCCGACGCATGGGCCGCTTTTCGTCATGCTGCTCATGCTGACCGTGCTGGTGCTGGGCGCGCTGACCTTCTTCCCGGTGCTGGCGCTCGGGCCGCTGGCCGAACAGACCGCGCTCGTCGCGGGCCAGACCTTCTGAGGAGGCATCCGATGTCGAAACATCCCCGTCCCGAGGTCCACCTTGCCGCGCTGGCCCCGGCGGCCCTGCGGCAGGCCTTCGTCAAGCTCGACCCGCGCAGCCTGTCGCGCAACCCGGTGATCTTCGTCACGGCGCTGACGGCGCTGCTGACCACGATTCTCGGGGTCGCGGATCTGACCCGCGACGCAGGCCGCGGCCTTCTTGCGCTGCACATCTCTTTCTGGCTCTGGGTCGCGGTGCTCTTTGCGAACTTCGCCGAGGCGCTGGCCGAGGGCCGCGGCCGCGCCCGCGCCGACAGCCTGCGCGCCAGCCGGTCCGACACGCCGGTGAAGCTTCTGGCTTCCGCCGATGCCGATCCGGTGAGCGCCGCGAGGGCCTCCTCGGCGAGCCTCCGCAAGGGGCAGCTGGTCCTTGTGGTGGCGGGCGACCTGATCCCGGCGGACGCCGAGGTGGTCAGGGGCGTGGCCTCGGTCGATGAAAGCGCCATCACCGGCGAGAGCGCCCCGGTGATCCGCGAGAGCGGCGGCGACCGCTCGTCCGTCACGGGGGGCACGCGGATCGTCTCGGACAGCCTGGTGCTGAAGGTCACCGCCGAACCGGGCAAGAGCTTCCTTGACCGGATGATCGCGCTGGTCGAGGGCGCCGAGCGCAAGAAGACCCCGAACGAGATCGCGCTGAACATCCTGCTTGCGGGCCTCACGCTGATCTTCCTGTTCGTGGTGGTGACGCTCGAGCCCTTCGCGCGCTTCTCGGGCACCACGATCCCGGTCGTGTTCCTTGGCGCGCTGTTCGTCACGCTGATCCCCACGACGATCGGCGGGCTTCTGTCGGCCATCGGCATCGCCGGAATGGACCGGCTGGTGAAAGCCAACGTCATCGCCAAGTCGGGCCGCGCGGTCGAGGCGGCGGGCGACGTGGACACGCTGCTTCTGGACAAGACCGGCACCATCACCTTCGGCAACCGCATGGCCGACCGCTTCGTGCCGGCCGATGGCGTGACCGAGCGGCAGATCGCGCACTGCGCGATGCTCGCCTCGCTGGCCGACGAGACGCCCGAGGGCAAGTCCATCGTCGAGAAGGCCCGCGCGCTGGTAGGCGGGCTTGCCGCGCCCGAGGGGGCGGTCGTGCCGTTCTCGGCCACGACCCGGCTGTCGGGCGTCGATCTCGCGGACGGGCGGAGCCTGCGCAAGGGCGCGGTTGATGCCGTGCTGCGCCATACCGGGCGCGTCCCCGATCCGCGCGTCGCCGCCGAGGTCGAGGCGATCTCGCGTTCGGGCGGGACGCCGCTTCTGGTCTCGGAAGACGACCGCATCCTCGGCGCGATCCACCTAAAGGACGTGGTGAAACCGGGGGTGCGGACGCGCTTCGCCGAGCTGCGCCGGATCGGCATCCGCACGGTGATGATCACCGGGGACAATCCCCTGACCGCCGCCGCGATCGCCGCGGAAGCGGGGGTGGACGATTTCCTGGCCGAGGCCACGCCCGAGATGAAGCTCGACTACATCCGCCGCGAACAGGCGCAGGGCCGCATGGTCGCGATGTGCGGCGACGGCTCGAACGATGCGCCGGCGCTGGCGCAGGCCGACGTGGGGGTGGCGATGAACTCGGGCACCCCGGCGGCAAAGGAGGCTGCGAACCTCATCGACCTCGACAGCGACCCCACGAAGCTGATCGAGGTGGTGATGGTGGGCAAGGAGCTGCTGATCAGCCGCGGCTCGCTCACCACCTTCTCGATTGCCAACGACGTGGCGAAATACTTCGCGATCCTGCCGGCGATCTTCGTCGCCGCGTATCCGGGACTTGGCGCGCTGAACGTCATGCAGCTCGCAAGCCCCGAGAGCGCCATCCTCTCGGCCGTGATCTTCAACGCGCTGGTCATCGTCGCGCTGATCCCGCTGGCGCTGAAGGGCGTGGGATACGTCCCCGCCTCGGCGGCAGCGCTTCTGCGGCGGAACCTGGCGATTTACGGCCTCGGAGGGCTGGTCGTGCCCTTTGTCGGCATCAAGATCATCGACATCGGGCTTTCCGCCCTCGGCATCGCCTGAAAGGAGGCCGCCATGCTGTCGCACATCCGTCCGGCCCTCGTGATGCTCGCCGCGATGACGCTCGTCACAGGGCTCGCCTATCCGCTGGCAATGACCGGCCTCGCCGCGGCCCTCGCCCCCGACCGCGCCGCGGGAAGCCTGATCCGGCGCGAGGGTCAGGTCGTGGGCTCGGCGCTCATCGGGCAGGCCTTCGCGCAAGGAAAGTATCTTCACCCGCGGCCCTCGGCGAGCGGCTGGAACGCGGCCGGTTCCTCGGCCTCGAACCTCGGGCCGACATCGGCGGCGTTGGTGACGGCGGTCAGCGAGCGGAAGGCGGCGTTCGCCGCCGCGAACGGCGCGCCCACCCCGGTCGACGCCGTGACGACCTCGGCCAGCGGCCTCGACCCGCATGTCTCGCCCGAAACCGCGCTGGCGCAGGCAACCCGGATCGCCACCTCGCGCGGCGTGGACCCGGTCGCGGTGCGCCGGCTGATCGAGGCCCGTATCGAGCCGCCGCTGCTGGGTCTCTGGGGTCTGCCCCGGGTCAACGTGCTCGCCGTCAACCTTGCGCTAGATGCCGAGCTTCCGGCCCTCTCCCTTGCAGGCAACCCGGAGTGACCTGATGCCCGAGGCGGATGTTCGACCCCGACCCGAGGCATTCCTTGCCGAAGCCGCGCGCGAAGGGCGCGGCCGGCTC
The DNA here is from genome assembly GCF_002407205.1 of Rhodobacter sp. CZR27. Classification (NCBI taxonomy): domain Bacteria; kingdom Pseudomonadati; phylum Pseudomonadota; class Alphaproteobacteria; order Rhodobacterales; genus Rhodobacter; species Rhodobacter sp. CZR27. Next base: position 1,935,975 of record NZ_CP023548.1, read on the forward strand.
AAGATCTTCCTCGGCGCGGCGCCCGGGGTCGGCAAGACCTTTGCGATGCTGGAAGCCGCCCGGCTGAAGCTCGCCGAAGGCGTCGACGTGCTGGCTGCGGTGATCGAGACCCACGGCCGGGCCGAGACCGAGGCGCTGCTCGACGGCCTGCCCGTCCTGCCGCGCAGGCCCGCCTATTACCGCGGCCGGATCCTCTCCGAGATGGATCTCGATGCGCTGCTGGTCCGCCACCCCCGGCTCGCGCTGATCGACGAACTGGCGCATACCAACGTCGAGGGCAGCCGGCACGAGAAGCGCTGGCAGGATGTCGACGAGGTTCTGGCGGCCGGGATCGATGTCTGGACGACGCTGAACGTCCAGCATGTCGAGACGCTGAACGATCCGGTCGCGCGCATCACCGGCATCCGGGTGCGCGAGACGGTGCCCGACGGCATCCTCGACCGCGCCGACGAGATCGAGCTGGTGGACCTCTCGCCCGACGACCTGATCGCGCGGCTGCATGCCGGCAAGGTCTACTTTCCCGATCAGGCGGCGCGGGCGGTGCAGAACTTCTTCGCCAAGGGCAACCTGACCGCGCTGCGCGAACTCGCGATGCGGGCGGCCGCCGACCGGGTGGATGCGCAACTGCGCGAGCACATGGCGGCGAATGCCATCCCCGGTCCCTGGCCCGCGCAGGAGCGTCTGCTGGTCTGCGTCTCGGACAGCCCGGCGGCGCGCAACGCCATCCGCGCCGCCAAGCGATCCGCCGACCGGGCGCGGGTGGAGTGGATCGCGCTCGCCGTCACCTCGCCCCGGATCGAGACCCTGCCCGACGGCGCGCGCGACGAACTTGCGCTGGCGCTGCGCCTCGCCGAGCGGCTGGGCGCTTCCATCGCCAACATCCAGACCGAAGGCGACGTCGCGCGCGAGATCCTCGACTTCGCCCGCCGCAGCAACGTGCGCCGCATCATCGTCGGCCGGCCCCGGCCGCGGAAACCGCTCGACCGGCTGCTGCATCCGTTCCGCGAGCGGGTGGCCGAGCGGCTCCTCGCCCTCGGCACCGACTTCGAGATGACCCTTGTCTCCGCCGAGGGCGACGCGCCACGCCGGCCGGCGGGTCCGGGCCCGGCGATGCAGGTCCATCCGCCGGCCGCAGCCTGGGCGCTGGTGGCGACGGGCGCGGCCACCGGGGCGGCCTTCGTGGTCGACCGCCTGCTGCCGGTGGCGAGCCTCGCGCTGCTTTTCATGACGGCAGTGATCGTGGTGGCGGGGCGCTTCGGGCGCTGGCCTTCGATCCTGACGGCGCTCTCGGGCTTTCTCGCCTACAACTTCTTCTTCACCGACCCCCGACATACCTTCACGATCACCCGCCGCGAAGAGATCCTGACGCTCTGCCTCTTCCTCGTGGCCTCGCTGCTGACCGGAGGGCTCGCCGCGGAACTCCGCGCCCGGATCGAGGCGCAACGCGCAGCCGCCGACCGCACCACCAAGCTCTACGACTTCAGCCGGCGCGTCGCTGGCGCCGCCAGCTTCGACGACGTGGTCTGGGCGGCGGTGAGCCATGTCAGCATGACGCTCGCCTGCCGCACGGTGCTGCTCGCTCCCGATGACGCCGGCGAGTTGCGCGTCGCCGGCGGCTTCCCGCCCGAGGACCGGCTGGGCGTCCGCGACATGACCGCCGCGCGCTACGCCTGGGAGCGCGGCGAGGAGGCGGGCCGTGGCTCGGCCACGCTGCCCGCGGCCGAGTGGCTGTTCCTGCCGATCCGGGCGGGCGAGCGGCGGCTGGGCGTGATCGGCGTGTCCTACGAAGGCGGCCAGCCATTCTCGCCGGTGAACCGCAGGCTCCTCGAGGCGCTGATCGATCAGGTCTCGCTGGCGATGGAGCGCGTGCGGCTGGCGGGGGACCTCGAGGGCGCGCGGCTCGAGGCCGAGACCGACCGGCTGCGCACGGCGCTTCTCTCCTCGGTCAGCCACGACCTCCGAACCCCCCTCGTCTCGATCATCGGCGCGGCCGAAAGCCTCGTCGAGCCCGAGGGCCTCGGTCATGGCGCGCGGGTGGCGCTGGCCGAGACGATCCGCGACGAAGGCCAGCGGCTCGACCGCTACGTGCAGAACCTGCTCGACATGACGCGGCTCGGCCATGGCGCGCTGCAGCCGAAAGTGGCACCCACCGATCTTGCCGACCTTGTGGGCATGGCCCGCAGCCGCCTGCGGACGGTGCTGACCGGCTTTGATCTGCGCCTCGACCTGCCCGCCGACCTGCCGCCGGCGCTGGCCGATCCGGTTCTGGTGGAGCAGGTTCTGGTGAATGTGCTCGACAACGCAGCCAAGTATTCGCCGCCCGGAAGCGCGCTTTCGGTGTCGGCCTGGCCCGAGGCGGACCGGGTGCTGCTGGCGGTCGCCGACGAAGGGCCGGGCATCCCCCCGGCCGATCGCAAGAAGGTCTTCGACATGTTCTACCGCGTGGCAGGCGGCGACCGGCAGCGGGCCGGCACCGGCCTTGGCCTTGCGATCTGCCGGGGCCTGCTGGAGATACAGGGCGGGCGCATCCGCGCCGAGGCCGCGCGCGCCGACGGGCACGGCACCCGCATCGTCATCGACCTGCCGCGCGCGGCGGAGGAAAAGGAGGTCGAATGAGCAAGACACCACCCGACACTGCCCGCATCCTGATCGTGGACGACGAGCCGTCGATCCGCCGCTTCCTGCGCGTGGCGCTGGAGGCCGAGCGCCATGTGGTGATCGAGGCCGCGACGGCGCGCGAGGGCATCGAGCGGGCGGCGCTCGACTCGCCGGCGGCCATCGTGCTCGACCTCGGGCTGCCCGACCGCGACGGGATCGAGGTACTGCGCGCGGTGCGCGAGTGGTCGCAGGTGCCGGTGCTCGTGCTCTCGGTCCGGAGCGACGAGGCGGGCAAGGTCGCGGCCCTCGATGCGGGCGCCCAGGACTACGTTACGAAACCCTTCGGCATCCGCGAGTTCCTGGCCCGGTTGCGGGCTGTGCTGCGCGACCGTGCCACCCCCGGCGCGCCTGCAGTGATCGAGGCGGAGGGACTCCGCATCGACCTTGCCGCGCATCGGGTGAGTCTGGACGGCGCCGAGGTGAAGCTAACGAAGCGCGAATTCGACCTGCTGCGCCTGCTTGCCGCGCAACCCGGCCGGCTGGTGACGCAGGGCGCGATCCTCAGGACCCTCTGGGGTCCGAGCCACACCGACGACAGCCAGTATCTCCGTGTCTACGTGCGGCAGCTTCGCGCGAAGCTCGGCGACGATGCCGCCGATCCGCGCTGGATCTTCACCGAACCCGGCCTCGGCTACCGTTTCCGTGACGTCTGAGCGCGGCACGGAATGCGGCAGGCGGTGCCTCGGATGCACGCGTCACGCGGCCCCCACGAAACGCGCCAGCTTGCCCAGGGTCTGCTGCCCGAGTTCCAGCGCGCCGAAGCCCTGCGCCTCCTGGAACTCGGCCGCCGTGCTGAAGACCATGCCGAGCGTCACGGTCGTCCCACCGGAGGTGTCCTCGAATGCGGCCCAGGCGTCGGCATGCTTCGGTCCGTTCTCGCCCCACAGAAGCGTGTAGTCGAGGCGTTCTCCGGTCCGGACCTCGCCATAGAGGTGGTGGTTCGGGTAGATCGTGCCGTCCGGCGCGATCATGTCGAAAACCCATTCGCCGCCAGCCCGCAGGTCGATGCGCCTGGTCCGGCAGGAGAAGCCCTCGGGTCCCCACCACCGGGGCAGGGTTTCCGAGTTCATCCAGGCCTGCCACACGACCTCGCGCGGGGCCCGGATCACGCGGCGGAGCACCATGGTCCGCCCTGCGACGCCTGCCAGATTGTCCAGCCCCGCGCCGAAGCCCTGCCGGTAGCCCGCTTCCATGTCCTCGGCGAGCGAGGAGAGTTGCACCGTCACGACCAGCCGGCTCCCCTCGCCCGCGGGCGCGACCTCCGCCGTCACCAGCGCCGCCGACTGCGTGACCCCGTCCGACGCGATCACCTCGTAGTTCACGCTGCGCCGGGCCGGCTGCAGGTCCAGCCAGCCGACCTCGCAACGGATGTCGGGCTGCCCCTCGACCTTGCAGAGCGAGACCTCGCGCCCGCCGACCCTCGTGTCGGCCTCGAGGAAGTCCACCGTCACCGAGGGCGCGGGTGCGGCCCAGACCGCGCGCGCGGCGGGCGCCGTCCAGGCCTGCCAGAGCGTCTCGACGGGGGCGGACACCTGGCGCTCGAAGGTCAGCGTCGCACAGCCGCTCATGGCATCAGGCTCCTCGCATAGGTCTCGAGCTGCGTGGCCACCGTTCCCCAGCCGTCGATGAACCCCATCTCCTCATGCGCCTTGCGGGCCTCGGGATTGCGGTGACGGGCGATGGCGGTGTAGGTCGTGCCGCCGCCGGGGGCGTCGGACAGCAGCAGGATCGCGGTCATAAAGGGCTCGGGCGCCGGCTTCCAGCCCTCGGTGTAGGCGTCGGTGAAGACCAGTTTCTCGCCCGGCACCACCTCGAGATAGACGCCGTGGTTCTCCATCGCATTGCCCTCGACCTCGAAGGTGGTGTCGAACCGCCCGCCGACCCGCAGGTCGATGTCGACCGCGGTCACCTTGTGCGGCGCGGGCACGAAGAAATGCGGGATGTGCTTCGGGTCGGTCCAGCACTCCCAGATCAGCGACCGGGGTGCGGCCAGCGTGCGGGTGAAGCTCAGGTCGGTCTGCGGATCGAGGTCGGGCGTCATGTCTCGCGCTCCTTCATCAGCGTCATCACGTAATCGTCCAGCCGGTCGAGCCGCGCCTCCCACAGGGCCCGCTGCTCGTCGAGCCAGCTGCGCATGGGCGCCAGCGCCTCGGGGACGATGGCGCAGGTGCGCACACGCCCATCCTTGGCGGTGGCGATCAGTCCCGCCTCTTCCAGCACCGAAAGATGCCGCATCACGGTGGGCAGCCGAAGTCCGGTGGGCCGGGCCAGTTCGGTGACCGGCGCCGGCCCGCTGGCAAGGCGCGTCAGGATCGCCCGGCGGGTCGGGTCCGCAAGGGCGTGGAAGAGCAGCGACAGATCGGGCTCATGCTTAGCCATGCGTCTAACTGTAACGCCTCGCCGTGCGGAGGCAAGGGAAAGTTTGGCAATCGGCTAAGTTTACTGTAGGTGCCCGACCAGGAAACGCCTTCTGCCTCGCCGCTCGTGCCGGGGATGCGGCCCGCGCTGCAGCAACCCGTGGCCTGCTCAGTGCCGGGCGAGCCAGGCCGTCGTCAGGTCGAGGTCGGCCTGGGTCAGCCCGTGTCCAGCCGGAAGAACGTGGTGCTCGAGGGTGGCCCCTGCCCCGGCAAGCCGCGCCGAAAGGCGGGCGGCGTTCTCGGCCGGCACGATCGGATCGGCGCTGCCGGAAAGCAGCAGGACCGGCAGGCCGTCGAGCCGCGCCACAGGCGGCTCGGTCAGCGGCACCATGGCCCTGAGCAGGACCGCACCGGCCAGCGCCTCGGGCCGCAGGTGCAGCACCGCCGCCGCGACGTTGGCGCCGTTCGAGAACCCGAGGGCAAGCGGTGTATCCAGCCGGTAGCGCTCGCGCGCGGCCAGAACGAAATCCGCCAGATCATGGGCGCGACGCCTTACGTCGGTCTCGTCGAAGATGCCTTCGGCAAGGCGGCGGAAGAAGCGCGGCCGCCCGTGTTCGAGCACCGCTCCGCGCGGCGACAGCAGCGCCGCGCCCGGCGCCACGGCCCGCCCCAGCGGCAAAAGGTCGGTCTCGTCGCCGCCGGTGCCGTGCAGCAGCAGAACCGGGCGGCGGTTCGGATCCGTCCCGGGAACAAGGCGGTGGATGTGCGAGAGGGTGTCGGTGGTCATGGAGCCTCCTAGGCGCAGAAGCGACGCCGCATCATGGGGTGGCGGGATCATCGTGCGCGGAAGCACGTCGCAGCCGAGGGGCTGGGTCAAGCCGGGCCGCCGTCAGCACGCAGGCGCCGCCCGGAAGCGGCCCATCCTTGGGTCCGCCGTCGCCGACGAGGCGCCCGCCGGTTGCCCTGGTGGCACACCCGCGGTTCTGCCAGAGGCCATCGACGCGCAGTCCGTTGGGTTCTTCCCGCTGCCGGAGGCGCCGGGGCGCCTCCGGGCAAGTCAGTCGGCCAGCGCCGGCAGGCGGGCCTCGATCTCGTGCCGAAAGGGCTCGAACTGTGCCGGCAGCTTCAGCGCGCTTCCGAGGTCGGCCAGCGGTTCGTCCACCGTGAAGCCGGGGATGTCGGTGGCGATCTCGAACAGCACGCCCCCCGGTTCACGGAAGTAGAGCGAGCGGAAGTAGTTGCGGTCCTGCTGCTCGGTCGTCGGCAGCCGGTGGTTCCCGGCCAGCCGCGCCCGCATCGCCGCCTGTTCCGCATCGTCGGCGGCGCGGAAGGCGATGTGATGGACCGATCCCGCCCCCATCCGGCCCGGCAGGAAATCCCCCGCCTCGCGGATGTCGACGAGGCCGCCGATGCCGCCGCTGGCGCGGAAGCGATGGGTGGTGCCCTCGCGCCCCGCGTCCGCGAAGCCGAGGACGTCGGTCAGGATCGCCCCCGTGGCGCCCACCTCGCGCAGCAGAAGGCTCACGCCGTGCAGGCCCCGGATCGCAGCCTCGGCCGGGATGGTTCCGGTTTCACCCGCGGCCTCGTCCTCGATCCTCGGCACGCCGACCAGCGACAGCCGCATCCCGTCGGGGTCGCGGAAGGCCAGCACCGTCTCGCCGAACAGCCGGACCGGCGCCTCGTGCGGCACGCCTTCCGCGATCAGGCGGTGGGTCCAGAAGCCGATGGCGGCCTCGGGCACGCGGAAGCGGGTCTCCTGCGTCTCGCCGATCCCGACACGGCCCGGCGCCGCATGGTCCCACGGGAAGAACGTCAGCAGGCTGCCCGGCTCGGCCTCGCCGTTGCCGTAGTAGAGGTGGTAGCTGCCGGGGTCGTCGAAGTTCACCGTCTTCTTGACGAGGCGCAGGCCCAGCGTGCGGGTGTAGAAGTCGAGGTTGCGGCGCGCCGGGCCGGAGATGGCGGTGACATGGTGCAGGCCGTGTGTCATGGGATCCTCCTCGGGGCCGGGGCGGCCCCTATTGCGTTGCGAGGAAGATGGGAAGCCGCCGCCGGAGCGTCACCCCGCTTGCCCTTGCATCAATGCAAGATTACCCTTGCATCATTGATGATCTTCTTGCGCGCCCGCACAGACATTCCCGCGGAGGTTCCATGACCGACCCGTTCCGGAAGCTCGCATGGGATGATTTCCGACTGGTGAGGGCAGTGGCCGAGGCCCAGGGGCTGACCGGGGCCGCAGCGGCATTGGGCATCGCTCATTCCACCGTGTTCCGCCGGCTCGGCCAGATCGAGGAAAGCCTCGGCACCCGGCTCTTCGAGCGGCACCGCACGGGCTATGCGCCGACCCCCGCAGGCGAGGAGATGGTGGCGCTGGCCGAGCGGGTCGACGGCGACATCCGCGCCTTCACCCGCCGCGTCGCCGGGCAGGAGATCCAGCCCGCGGGCGAGTTGCGGGTGACGACGAGCGAGGCGCTGCTCGTCCACCTGCTGACGCCGATCCTCGCTGCCTTCCAGCGCAGCTGCCCGGAGGTGCGGCTGGACGTGGTGACCTCGGACGAGGCGCTGAACCTTTCGAAGCGCGACGCGGACGTGGCCATCCGCGCCACCGAGGCGCCACCCGAAGCGCTGGTCGGCCGCCGCGCCGCCCGCATCGGCTGGGCGCTCTACGGCCCGCGCGAGTCCGGCGCCATCCCCACCTGGGCTGCCCTGAACGACGCCTTCTCCGGGCTCAAGGTGGTGAAGGCCGAGCGCCGGGAGATCCCGCCCGAGCGGCTGGTCTATCGGCTGAACAGCCTCGTGGGCTTGGCCGAGGCGATCGCCGCGGGGATCGGGGTGGGCCACCTGCCCTGCTTCATCGGCGACGGGCGCGCAGACCTCATCCGGCTCTCGGACCCGATCCCCGAATTCGCGGCCGATCTCTGGCTCCTGACCCACCCAGAACTGCGCCACTCGGCCCGCGTGCGCGTCTTCCTGGATTTCGTCGCAGGCGAGATCCGCAAGCGAAAGTCCTTGATTGAAGGGACGGCATGACCGGATGGAGACAAGGACGGAAACTGCTGTTCCCATTCCCTCTGGCGCACCACGTCGCAAGTGGATGCGGCAGACTCGACCGGCCTCGACGGCGCCGGCGTCCGGCGCGGCGCGCGAGCGGGGATCGGCGCCGCGCTTGGCGGGGCATCGCCCCCGTCCTCCATGGCTTTGAAGACGATCCCGCAAAACCCTGCCCCACCCCCGACGAAAGGCCGTATGCGGAGCGGTTCGCCTCTGCGATAAGGGCCCATGACCTTCGCCCAACCCCTCGCCCGCCGCTGGCAGCACTTCTCCCTCGCCGCGCGCTTCGGCCTGGCGGGGGGCGTCGTGCTGGCGGTGGCATCGCTTCTGGTCGGCCTCTTCGTCACGTCACGCATCGAGGACAGCGTGGTCCGGAACACGGCGACGGCGACCGCGCTCTACATGGAAAGCTTCATCTCTCCGATCAGCCAGCAGCTGGCCGGCAGCGAGCAGCTCTCGGACAACGCCCGGCGCGCACTGGAAGAGATCTTCACCAACACGCCGCTCGGCCAGCGCGTCGTGTCCTACAAGATCTGGAAGCCCGGCGGGCGGGTGGTCGAAGCCTCGGACAAGACATTGATCGGCCGCAGCTTCCCCGCGTCGGAAGGGTTGCGCGGCGCCTGGGCCGGCAAGATCTCGGCCGAGTTCGAGCGGCTCGGCGATGTCGAGGACAGGGCCGAGGCCGCGATGGGCCTGCCGCTGCTCGAGATCTACAGCCCGATCCGCGAAGTCTGGTCGGGCGATATCATCGCGGTCGCCGAGTTCTACGAGATCAACCGGCAACTGGCCGACGATCTCGCCTCTGCGCGGCGCTCGGCCTGGCTGACGGTCGGTCTGGTCGGCACCAGCCTTGGGGCGGCGCTCTATCTCATCGTGCTGGGCGGCAGCCGCACGATCGAGGCGCAACGGCGCGACCTCGATGCCCGGCTCGAGGAGCTGCGCGGGCTGTCCAGTCACAACCGCGACCTGCGGTTGCGCATCGAGGAGGCGGCGGCGCGGGCCACGGCCACGGCGGAACATGCCCTGCGCCGCATCGGGGCCGACCTGCACGACGGGCCGGCGCAGTATCTTGCCTTTGCCGCGCTCCGGCTTGACGACCTGCGTGATGCCCAGGCCGACGAGGCCGCCCGGCGCGAGCTGGAAAGCGTGCGGGACGCGCTGGCGATGGCGATGGCGGAGGTTCGGGGGATCTCGCGTGGACTGACGCTGCCCGATATCGCGGACAAGCCCCCGGACGAGGTGGCCCGCATGGCGATCGCCGCGCATCGCGACCGGACAGGCGAGACCGTCGCCGAGCAACTCGAGAGCGTCCCGACCGCGGGCATCACGCCCGCCACCCGGATCTGCATCTACCGCTTCGTGCAGGAAGGGCTGAACAATGCAAGCCGCCACGCCGGCGGCGCCGGCCTTCGCGTCTCGCTCACCGGCCACGACGACAGCATCGAGTTGCGCGTGGCGGATGGCGGCAGCGGCTTTGGCGAGGGCGGACCGGGCTTCGGCCTCGGCCTGACCGGCCTGCGGGATCGCATCGAAAGCCTCGGCGGCTGCTTCGAGGCGGGACATTCTGCAACGGGTGGTGCCGAGATCGGCATGACCCTCCGGACCGGGGGAGAGAGATGACACGAAAGCGCGTCGTGCTGGCCGATGATCACCCGCTGTTCCGCGCGGGCGTCGCGCGAACGCTGCAGGAAAGCGCGAGCTTCGAGGTCGTGGGCGAGGCGGCGTCGGGTCGCGAGGCGGTGGAGCTTGCCGAACGGCTCGCGCCCGATCTGGTGGTGCTGGACCTGTCCATGCCGGACGGCGGCATGATGGCGCTGCGCGAGATCGCGGCGCACCGGCCCGCGCCGCTGATCGCGATGCTCACGGTGTCGGAGGACGACGACCGGGTGATCGAGGCGCTTGCGGCCGGGGCTTCGGGCTACCTGCTCAAGGGCATCGGCTCGCGCGAGCTGGTCTCGGTTCTCGAGGATCTGGTGGCGGGGCGGACCTATGTGGCGCCCTCGCTCGCCGCCAAGGTGCTGACGCGGCTGAAGTCGCCGCGGGCGCAGGGGGCGGCCGCACCCATCGACCAGCTCACGGCGCGGGAGGAGGAGATCCTGCGGCTCGTGGCCGAGGGCCGCAGCAACAAGGAGGTCGCGCTGGCGCTCGACCTCCAGGAAAAGACGGTGAAGCACTACATGACGGCGATCCTGCAGAAGCTGCAGGTCAGGAACCGCACCGAGGCCGCGCTGATGGCGCACCGGCACTGGGGCGGTTCCTGAGTCCGTTCAGTTCATGGCGCTCATCAGCCGCTTGCGATCCGCCCGCCGCGCCGGCCGCTCGATGACGGTGCGGTTCAGGTCGTCCTTGAGTTCGTAGCGACCGTTCTCGATCTCCTCCCTCCAGCCGTCGGTATAGGTGACCTCGATGTTGGCGCCGCTGACCTCGAGTTTTGCGACGACACCGCCGCCGCCGGTGCCCCGCCGGACAGGAGCTGCCTGCGGTTTGCGTGCCGAGGCGGGCGTGAGCCCCTGCCGCGCCTGCGCCAGAAGCTCGAGGTCGGCCGCCGTGGCCGGACGCTCGACGATGGTGCGGCCGGCCGGGTTCTTCATTTCGAAGCGGCCGTTCTCGATCTCGATCCGCGAGCCATCCGGAAGCGTCGCCTCGTGGGCGTCATCATCCGAGCGCGGACCCCGGGCATTGTCGTCGTCCGAATCCGACCCTCCTCGGCCCCTCGAGCCCCCGTGATCATCGTCATGATCATCGTCGTCCCCGCCATGCCCGGAGCCACCATGATCGTCGTCACGATCATCGTCATCCCCGCCATGCCCGGAGCCACCATGATCGTCGCCACGATCATCGTCATCCCCGCCATGCCCGGAGCCACCATGATCGTCGCCACGATCATCGTCATCCCCGCCACGCCCGGAGCCACCGTGGTCGTCACCACGATCATCGTCATCCCCGCCGCGCCCGGAACCGTCCCGGTCGTCTCCGTCCTTCGCAAGGGCGACGGCAGCTTTTACCGAGACAAGCCCGAGACCGGCATCCAAGCTGACACTCCACGGCGCGAGTGCCATCACGCCCGCGAGCGCCATTGTTGCCGTCGTCGTCCTGAGCAGGTTGGCCTTCCTCATGATCGATCTCCTGTTTTGGCTGATGCTTCCATGAGGTCTACCAAAGCGGGAATCCGTCCTTGAAGAACCGGACGAAAGTCCGGTTCGCCTCCCGAAGAGGTCCGATGAAAATGAAATCCGGGCCCGTCCGGGCACCACGGCGCCCGCCCGTGAACATCCTGAGTCGCCCGCGAGGCTCTGCTTTCGGCTTTGCGGTCCTAGGGATGAAGGCCTGCCTCCAAGCAGCGGGTCCATGTTTGCGATCCGCTTCGCAGGGTCATGCTTCGCCCTCGTCCTCCGTTGCCGGCGCCCGCGCGGCGGCTTGGAGGCGGCTGGCGCCGAACCGGTCGGTGGGATCAAGCTCGACAGCCTTGGTCAGATAGAGCGTCCCGAGGTCGAGGCGGCCGAGGCGCATGTGGCAGTAGGCGAGCGCGATGAGAGCCTGGAGATAGAGACCCGGCGCCGTCTCGGCCTCGTGGAAGTCTGCGTCCCCGGAGCAGACGGCGGTCCAGTCGGCGGCGACGTTCAGCCGTCGCGCGGCCATGCCGAGGATCGCCTCGGCATGCGGGAGCGCTTGCGCGAACCGGTGGGTGTAGAAGTGGAAGCGGTAGGCCGCCAGCCGCACGTCGAGGTCATGGGGAGCCGCGGCCAGCGCCGCCTCCACCGCGCGCGCGGTGCCCTCCGGGTCGCTGCGAGCGCCTGGCGCGTGGGCGAGCCACTCGAATGCATCCCGTACCGTGTCCTCGAGGGCCATGCCGATCCCGTCGTTGGCGCTTCCAGGGGCAGTCTGGTCCGTCGGGGCGGAGGTTGCAACGCCGGCCGCGCAATGCGGGGTGCCGGGGCACCTGCGGGACGGGCCGTTGCCGCCGTTCATGGCAGCCCGTCGGGGAGTCCGTTCGAGGCGCGGGCGTGCGTCGCCAGCGCACGGGCCGTCGCCCCTGATTTGACCCCAACCCGGGGACGCCTCCCTCTCCGGCAACCGGGAGGGAGAAGGTCATGACGAGGATCATCCGCGGGGGCGGCCGCTGCGGCGGTGGGCGATCCGATTAACGTCATGCGAAAGGGCGACCGCGGGCTGATCCTTGATGAGAAAGGGCGGACGCTTGGCCGGACGGCGGGGGCGTGCGCGCCGACAAGCCGTACTGCGGTTCTGCGGGGAGAGATCGTGGCGATCCTTCGATGGCGCAGGGATGACGGAGATGAGGCTATTCGCCACCTGATCCGTCGAGACGAGTGGGAGGTCGTGCTGCCTGAATTCGGTGAATTCAGTGGAAGGGAGAGCTGAGTTTCGCGAGCATCGGCATCGGGAACGGGCGACGAAATTGCTTTGCCGCGATCCGCCGGAATGGCAGCGACGCACTCATATCGACCGTACGGCACCCGGGTGCGGCGGAGAGTACATTGGCAGATCACCCGAAAACAGACGGTCCGCCATTGGAGCCGCGCCCGCCGAACCCGCCGTTGGTACGCGCCGCAGCGAAAGGACCGACCCAGCCGATACTGTTGAAATACTCTCAGTTGGTTTTGACCGGAAGCAATTGCGCGCGTTCTTTCGGCACTCTGCTTCCACGCCTGTCGCGTGTATGATCGACTTTCTCAGCCGATCTGCATCGCGGGGGCGTTTGTCAGGCAGAGCTTGGCCAATTTCCGGAGGTTCTGGGCGGTGGCGGCGAGTATGAACTCGTCCTTCGCTCCCAATGGCCCCCTCAGTCGCAGCCGGCTGAGTCCCAGAATACGTTTCAGATGCGCGAAGAGCATCTCGACCTTCTTGCGGCGCCTTGAGGCCGTCTCGTTGAAGGCAGACGCCGTGCAGGTTCGGGCGAAGTCGCGCACGATCTCGTATTTGCCGCGTTGCAGGATGCGCATTTCGCTGTTTGGGCAGCATTGCACCTTCAATGGGCACGCCTGACAGTCCGCTTTCGTGGCACGATACCTGCGTGGGTTCATCTCAGTGGAGAGGCGCGCCGGGTCGGAATAATTCCGTCGCCTGTGCCGCAGATCCTTCCCTTCCGGGCAGATGTAGCGGTCATCCTCTTCGTCCCAGGTAAAGGCGGAACGTGACAACGTTCCGTCCGTACGCTCGCCCTCGTCGATCACCGGGATGAAGGGCAGGATCTTTCGCTTCACGACGATCTCGACCAAGCTCGCTTCGGATCCATAGGCTGTATCGGCAACCAGCCAGTCGGGGCGAATGTCGAAGCGTTCTGCCGTGCGATCCTGCATCGTCAGCGTTGATCCGACTTCGGCCTGCCGAACAGAACGGGTCGCCTCGACGTCCATGATGATCCCGTGATCCATGTCGATCAGGTAATTATCTGAATAGGCGAAGAAAGCAGGCCCTTGCGCGCTGCCGTCCACTGGCTGGCAGGATCGGCATGTGCCGTGAACTTGGGCTCGACGGGCGTGGCCGCACCGAAAGCTACCTCATCGAGTGTGTCGAGATATTCGCGCACCGCCCTCGGGGCCTCTGAAGGATCGAGGGTGGAGGCGTCCCATTTGCTCTGAGGGCTGGAGTTCTGTTTCTGGACGTCGGCGTTGATCAGGCTTGCATCGACGGCAAAGCCATGACCGCCTACCAGGCCATGGGCGATGCACTGGGCCACCACCCGCTCGAAGACGCGACGGAAGATGTCGCTGTCTCGAAACTTGCCGTGCCGGAGCTTCGAAAGGCTCGAATGATCCGGCACCTTGTCTTCGAGACCGAGCCGACAAAACCAGCGATAGGCGAGGTTGAGGTGAACATCCTGGCACAGACGCCGCTCCGAGCGCAGCCCCATGACGTAGCCGATGACCAGCATCCGGATCATGAGTTCGGGATCGATCGAGGGCCGACCGGTATGGCTGTAGAAGCCGCGCATCTCCTCGTGCAGGTCCCTCAGATCAAGGAAGCGGTCTATACCCCGGAGCAGATGGTTGGAGGGGATGTGCGTCTCGAGATCGAACTCGTAGAACAGCCGGGCATGGGCCTTCTGCCTTCCAAGCATCGCAATCCCTCCAAATCCCTATAATTCAAGGGAATCAGAAGCCTCTACCCCAATCAAGCCCAGAGTTTTTCAACAGTATCGACCCGAAGCGGCCGTTCGCTGCGCCAATGCCCAATTTTGGCTAGGGGCCGCACCTTGCCCCGTCACGCACCTCGACGCCACCAAGGTGCGCCTGGCGCTCATGCACTCGCCGCCGGTCGCGCTCCTGCGCGAGTGGCCGGTTTCGCGGGTTTCTGAAGATGCGATGCCGAACCGTGCGGCAGCTCTCCGCCCTGAACTGCAGAATGTGGCGACAGGTCCCGATGCAGGTTCGCACTTGCCCGCTCGCCCTTCACCCCCACATGCCGCGCATCTTCGCGGCGACGTCGATCTTCGGGGGCGTTGGATCTGGTAGGGCCGCAGAGTGAAGCCGAAGCTGAACTGTTTTGCATCCAGTTCCCGCTCGGCCGCACGGCTATCAACATCGAGCCGTTCCAACACCCCTCTTGGTGTGAACCAGGCCTCAAGCGCCCGAGAAGCGTTGGCCGGGTCCCGCGTGTCACGGAACCAGATGCCGCTATGCGTCGCCACGGCAGGATAAAAGCTTCGCCCGTTGGTCGCGAAAATGAAGGGCGCCTTGTGCCCGTCCCACGGGCCACCCGCGAAATCGAAGAAGGCGTCGGGTTGAATGTCCTTCGAATAGCGGGTCGCCTGCAGATCGACGGCGGACATCACGTTCTTCCGCTTGCGCTTCGCCTCGACCACGCCGACCAGCGTCCGCCCTGCAAAGATCGCATAGTCGGCCGGACCAGATGCCGTTGGCCATTCTGCGATGGCGATGTTCCGGTTCCTCTCGGGTCGTACACCCCTTGGCATATCGCAAGGCGATGCTGTCAACCTCCCAGCCGGCCTGACGCAACTGCTGGTCCACCAGCAGCCGCGTATCCCCTTCGTCAAAATCCATGTCCTTGGCGGATTCAAAAGCCGCCGCGATGAACATGCGCGCCTTTTCCGGCTCTGCGGGCCTCGCCGCCCGGCGTTCGGCGTCATCGGCCAATTCCTCGAAGAGACTTCTTTCTTCCTCCGCAAGGCGCGCGCGTTCCTCTGCGTCCAGCGCGGCTATTTCCGCAGTCGCTGCCGATCGGTCAGGCGGGTGGGTTCGGCGGACCGCTCTTGCAGCTGTTCCATCAGATGCCGAACCTGCGCCTTGAGGTCGTCCGCGTCCTCGCTGGCCAGCGTTGGTGGAACAAAGGGTATCGTTAGCCCAAGTATGCGCATGACGGACGCCCGCAGCCAGACGCCAAGGCGATGACACAGCTTAACAGGCCGCTGAAATAGTCGGCACGTCGGAACGGTTTCCCTTGGCAGTCTGACTGAGGGAGGTCGGCTTCCGAGGTTTGGCATGCTCGGGCGCGCCCGCCGATCTCATTCCGCGAGCAATCTTGGCAGCCGGGCCAGGTTGCAGGCCGCCATCGTGAGGGTGAACTGGGCGCCGATGCGCTTCACGCCGCGCAGCATGGTCTGCGCCATCGGCCCGACGGTCTTGGCCCAGCCGAAGGGCTCCTCGATCTTCTTCCGGCAGCGCTGCGAGATCGCGTAGCCCTCGTGCCGGGTGGTCCGGCCGTTGATCGCCGAGAACTTCGCCTTCTGCGCGACATGGGGCGTGACACAGGCCTGCCGCAGATCCTGGACGAACTCCTCGGCGTCATAGGCCTTGTCGGCGCCGAGCGTCAGCCGCTTCGTCGAGCCGGGCGAGTGGCGGTGGACCATGTCGAGCGCGGCTTTTCGTTCGGCATGACCGTCCGCCTGCGTGACTTCGGCCTGCACCACGAAGCCGTGCCGGTTCTCCATCAGGGTATGGCCCATGAAACAGAGGATCGCGCCGGCCCCCGGGGACTTCTTGTAAAGCCGCGCCTCCGGATCCGTGACCGAGGCGTGGGTCGCGTTCGAACGCTTCTGGCCCCGGAAGTCGACCTCTGCATTTCGGGTTCCGGATTTCGGCGGGGTCATCGGGGCGGTCTCGGGCTTCGTCTCGGTGGGTTCAGCTTCGGCGGCGGGCGGAGTGGCTGGCGGATCGTCGGGACCGCCGCCGGGCTCTTCCGCTTCCTGCTCCGGCTTTGGCTGGAAGCTCTTCACCGACGCCCAGGCCTTGATGAGCGTGCCGTCGACCGAGAAGTGCTCGTCCGACAGGAGCGGTGCGATCTCGCGATGGGCGAGGATCGCTGCCAGAAACTTCTGTGCGATGTCCGTCGTCAGCAGCCGGTCGCGGTTCTTGCTGAACACGGTCGGGACCCAGACCGGATCGTCAATCCCCAGCCCGACGAACCAGCGGAACAGCAGGTTGTACTGCATCTGCTCCATCAGCTGCCGCTCGGATCGGACCGAGAACAGGATCTGGATCAGGCTGGCACGCAGCAGACGCTCGGGCGCGATCGAAGGGCGGCCATCGTCGGCGTAGAGCCGGTCGAACTCAGCGTCCATGCTGATCAGCGCGTCGTTCACGACCCGGCGGATCCTGCGGAGGGGATACCGGCGCGGAACGCGCTCCTCAAGGTCGACGTAGCTGAAGAGCGATCCGCTCGTCTCGTCCGTCCCGCGCATCCGGCGATCCCCTCGTCCTGCCCGCGAGGGTGAACCACGTCCTGCATTCGGCGTCGAGGTCAGGGTTTTTCAGCAACGTGTTAAGGGCTTCGAACGCCTTGCGTCGCTCGCCGGCATGACCGTGAACGGCAGCGTTACCATCGACACGGAGGCCATGCAGGACGTCGAGGTTTTCGGATGGAACGAGATCGTCGCGCCTGATCGTCCTCAGCATACCCGAGAAGGTATCGTCCGCGGTCATGACCACCCCGGCGTTTTCCGCGACGACCCGGGTCATGCGCTCTGCGAACTGGCGGGTCTTGATCAGAGCCGTGTTCGCGTCGTCGACGAAGTATCGTTCCGCATGGGATGCCAGAACTGCCAAGGGGCGATCGATTTCCAGAAGGTGATCGAAATTCTGGCTACGCATGCCGGATGCCACTGAAATCTCATGAACGACCCGGCGTCAGGATTTCTCGTCTTCTCCGGCAATGCAACAGAAGCAGGTCAGAAAAGACGCGCGCCGTGTTTACAGGCCAACGTGTCGCAAGCCCGGCGCGACCGCCGGCCAAGGTGGCCCATCAGGTTCGGCTTACGCCACCGCGCCGCCCAGAGCCATCGTCTCACCCCGACGAACACGGCGGAGGCAACCCTCCAGCGTGCCCAAGCCATTGATTTCCTATGTCTGGTGAAATCGATGCTTCCATCAGGGAAGCAGAAACGCCCGTTCTGTGGAAACTATGCTTCCCTCTACACAAGTCTGTAAAAGGTAGCATAGTTAGCACAATTATTGGCATCAAGTCATTGAATTCGTTGAACCGATCTTCCTGCCACTACACCGGAGGAAGCATCGGATTCGCCGGCTGGAAGCATCGGTTTCACCAAATGCACGCCTTCCTGCCGTTCGAGGTCATCTTCAGGCCTTTTCGACACGTCGGCAGCCACTTCGTGGCACGGTTCATGGACGCCTTGCCGACGGCCGGCGCGCGCGACGAATGCCTCCACCTCCCGGCGACGGTAAAGCCTGGTGCCGAGTTCACGCGGATCGCACACGGGCAGCACGTCCGACGCCAAGACCTTCGCGGCTGTGGCAGGATGCACCCCGAGAACGTCCGCGGCCCACGCCAGCGGAAGGTACGTCTTCGTGAACCTCTCGATTTCGGCAGAAGAGACGTAGGCCTCTGCGTGGAGGCCCCGACATTCCGCGGCGGAGGCGAGGGCCAGGGTCGGCCAGTTGCCCCCCCGCGACACCAGCCGCTTCACCACTTCCAGGTTGACGCGCAGCAGGACCGCGGCGGATGTCAGCCGGTTCAGGTCTGTTCTTGACCGAGCATGGACAAGGACCCGGACCTCTTCTAGGCTGAACCGGAGGCTGTCGAGGCGGTGGCGAGGGCCGATGAGGCGGGTCTTGCGCAGCTTTCCTTCCATCTGCCAGCGGATGAGTTCCGCCGTGGACGATCGGCCCTTGCAGGCACGGGTAAGGTCCAAGAACCCATCGCCTTCTTCTGACACTTCCGTCACGCCGGCCGTGGCCCGCACAAGAAACTCCCGTAACTCATCGCGATTGTAGGCTCCAACAGAAAGCCCGCACTTGCCCTCGGCCACGGGGACGACGGAATTCACCAGGTTCCCAGCCACCAGCTGTTCCGCCTGCGTCTTGCTGCAGCCAAGGAAGCTCTTCAGCTGGTTCTGCGGGATCGAGTTCAGGATCCGCGCGATCAGCTGCTCACCCTCGGCGGCGGGGAACACCCACTGGTTCAGGCTTCCTGATTGGTGTCTTCCGGGATCATCCCGGCCTTCCGCAGCAGCCGGTAGAGCCGCTTCGGGTTCAGGCCGGTCTTCACCTTCAGCGAGTTGACGCTGTGAACGCGCAGGCGATCCACCGCCTCACCGAACACCAGTTCGCCGGGCTCGATAACGAAGGAGTTCTGAATGGCATCTCGTACCAGACCGCGGATGGGACCTGCATCGACCGCCCGGTCGGCGTATTCGAGCCAGCGATAGAGCTTGCCGAAGACGGCCTGTGGCCCCGTCCGTCCGCTTCGGCGACCCGACATGCGCCGGATCGCGATCAGCGCCTCCGAGATGGCATCCCCGCCTCCGACGCATACGTCGAAGCCGAGATGGCCGACCCGCGCCCAGTCGAATTCCGTATAGGCCTTGATTTCGACTTCAGGTCCATCGGCGATGAGGCTGCCGAGCATCTCGCACGCCTTGACGCCCTGGGCGATCGTCTGTTTGTCGAGCCATGCCGACGCATCACGTCGGCCATCCAGCCACCCCAGGACATATGATTGTAGTTTCCCCTGCAAATGTGGCTCGACGGGCGGTGCGGAGGTCGCTGACATCTGGTGGTGTGCCAGCAGGGTCGGCAGATCGAATGCCTTGGCGCTGTCGCGGGTGGAGCATTCCACCATTGAGGTGACATGCAGGGGGCAGCGGACGACCGGCCGAAGGAGCCAGGACCAGCGGAGGCGCACGGCCCCCTGCCCCAACTCCGGATGGCTGGCAGCATCATCCCTCACGCAATCCGGGCAAAACCGGACGGTCGTGCGCAGAAGGACCGGTAAGGACAGCGTCACCCCGCGCAACAGAAAGCTGTCGTCGGATATCCGACGCAGGAGGTTGCGATCGACGGCATCCGCCTCGGCCCCGTACACCGCCACCAGCGCATTGGCGAACTCCTCGGTGCCATCCCGGAGATCTGGCGGCCGAAGACCGAAGTATCCGCAGAACCGTACGACGTCGACGCCGGCATGGAAGTGCCCCAGGCGGCTGAAATATCCCTGCGTTACCTCGTCGGCGCAGACGGGTAGCGTCGGAAGCAGGAGCGACCGGGTCATTCGCCCGCCTTCCGCCGCGACGTCCGCCGCGGCTTTCTCGCACGACGAGGGGCACCGCCTTCGCCGCGGAGTTCGTCCGCTCGCGCCGCCGCTTCCACCTCTTCCGCGGCACTGGCGCGGCTGGCCCAGTCGCTCAGCACGAAGGGGTTGCTCGGGTTGAAATCGATAAACTCCATATCGAAGACGGCCTCGAAATCCGTGATCTCAAGGGCGGAGGCGCCATCCTCTAGAGCGTAAACGATCGAGGTCGCGATCAGCCGCATGGCGCGACCAAAACTGCCGTAGCACCCCTCAAAAATCCGATGTCCGACATATGGGTCGCGGGCGAATGCTGCGCCCGAACTTCAGGCCGGCCTCGCGGGTCAGATCGCGAAGGGCTCCGTTGATCAGGCTAATCGAGGCGTCCGGCTTGAAGGGGACCAGGGGAAACTCCGGAAGCCGCCGTGGCAGTTCGTCATTCTCCGGCCGGAGGATGAATTGGCGAAGTCGACTTGTCCCGATCACGATGAGACAGAAGCCTCGTCCGTCCTGAAGAAACGACTTCAGAAACAGGTTGACCGATCGGTCGTTCTTGCCCAGCTGATTGTGGACCTCATCAAGTATGATCACCCTGATGCCCGCAAGTTGCAGGCGGTGGACCGTGAGATGCTTGGCCTCGATGTTCGTCATCCGTGCCGGAAAGCTGCTGAACCCCGTCAGGCGGCAGAGGTCCATGTAGACGCCCTTGATCGTGGCGTCGGAGCGTACCCGGCAGTAAACGACATGCTTGCCGCGTCCCTTGTCGTCCAGATGATCGCCGAGAGCCCGTGCGACGGCTTTCTTGACCAGGGTGGTTTTCCCTTCGCCGGACGGGCCGACGACGGAAATCCCCTTGGTCTCGCCGTGGACGCGTTTGGGCTCGGGGAGCAGGTTGCCGTCGTTGTCGCGCCTGAGAACCATCCCGAGCCGTGTAAGGAACTGGTTGTCCCACTCGCTGGAAACGTAGCAGTTCAAGATCCGGTCACTCACCGAGGCAATGCAGTCGAGCGGGGGCAGAGGCGCCCCCGGCATCGCCTGGGGACCTTCATCGAGGCCGTTCCCGGGAGGGGCTTCCGACGCCGCAGGGACCGGGCTGGTGGAATTGTTGGTCACGCTGATCACTCCAACGTTCCGGGTTTCAATGGTGTCTTCTGTCGGCGGCCGGACGGGCTGCCTTTCGCGGGTGTGTCACGCGCGGTTCCGGATGCCTCCGAAGCAACGGCAGGCACGGAGGGCGCCGGAGTGTTGAGCGACAACCACCTTGGCCGGTGCCGGCAACCACCTTGGCCGGTGGGGCTGAACGGAAGACGGGCATGCCGGTCTGGAGGGCAGCCCCACCGGCCTGAGTGATTTCGGGGAAGGTGCTGGTCGCTGCGGGTTGGTAAGCCGGGTTCCTCTGCCGTCAAACGGAGGATCCGGGTTGGCCTACAAACCCATCACCGACCAGCAATTGAGATTATACATGTCCGACCTCCAGAAGCACAGTCAGCGCACGTCGGCCGCCCGCGCCGGGACCGCGCGCGCACCAGGGCGCGGATCTCGTCGAGGCAGAAGCGCAATCCGTCGATGCGCTGCGACGCGCCGATCCGGCGGGTTCTCCGCAGCTGCCCTTCGAGCTGCCAGCGCAGGATCTCGACGGTCGACGAGCGACCCTTGGCGGCCAGGGTCAGATCAAGGAAGCCCTCGGGGGTTTCGGCCACGACCGGCACCTCGGCGCAGAGGCAGGCCAGGAATTCGGCCAACTCGTCCCGGTTATAGGCGCCAACGGACAGACCGATCCCCCCTTCGGCGACCGGAACCACCGAACGCACCATCCCGGCGGCCGCCAGTTGCTCGGCCTGGGTCCGGCTGCAGCCAAGAACGGTGCGGATCTGGTTCTGGGGGATGGAATTCAGGATCCGCCCGATCAGGCGCTCACCTTCCTCGGCGGGAAATACCCATTGGTTCAGCGCCTCGGCGTCGCTGTCCGCGGGGATCATGCCGGCCTTCTGCATCAGCCGGTAAAGCCGCTTCGGATTGAGCCCGGTCGCGGCCTTCAGCGAATTGACGCTGTGAACCCGGCGCCGATCGACAACCTCGCCCAGCACCGTCTCGCCCGGCCCGATGGCGAAGGAATTGAGGATCGTCTCGCGCAGGAGATCGCGGATCGGCCCTGCGTCCTCTGCCTTCGCCGTGTATTCGAGCCAGAGGAAGAGCTTCCCGAACACGGCCTGGGGGCCGGTGCGGCCGCTGCGACGGCCGGAGCTTTGGCGGATTGCGGTCAGCGCCGCGGTGACGGCCTCCGCCCCGTCGGCGCAGATCCCGAAGCCGACATCGCCGACGCGCGCCCAGTCGAGGTCGGTATAGGCGTTGATTTCGGCCAGCGGGCCATCGGCCACGAGGCTGCCCAACATTTCGCAGGCCTTGACCGCCTGGGCGATCGGCTGGCCATCGAGCCAGGCCGCAGCGTCGCGCCGGCCTTCCATCCGTGCCACGACATAGGTTTGCAGGGCGCCCGGCACGTGATCGACTGCGGGCGGCAGGCCGCGCGGCAGGGTCTCGTTCCGCACCCGAAGCAAGGTCAGGTCGAACGCCTTGACCGCCTCCGGTTCCGGGCACTCGACCAGAACCGTCCGATGGATCGGGCAGCTGACCACCGGCCGCAGAAGCCAGGACCAGCGCAGGCGATTCGCCCCCGGACCGAGGGCGGGGTCTCGGGTGCGATCTTCCGCAAGACACTGCGGGCAGAACCGCACCGTCGTCCGGCGCAGGACCTGCACGGCCAGGGTTTCGCCGCGGAGGAGATATTCGTCGTCAGGCAACCGGCGCAAGAGGTTGTGCCCAAGCCGTTCCGGATCGAGACCCGCGAGGGCGGCCGCATGGACCAGGAACGCCTCGGTGCCATCGCGGAAGTCGACGGGTGGCACGGAAGTGTAGCGGCAGAATCGGCCGACATCGACGCCCGCGTGCAAATGGCCGATCCGGGCGAAGTAGCCTTGCGTCACCTCGTCGTCATGGAAGGGCAGCGCGGGAAGCAGGGGAGCGAGGGTCACGTCGGGATCCCCTTCCCTGCCTTCCGGCGCCGCCGCGTCTTGCTCGCGGCGCCAAAGTCGCTGTCGATCAGTCCGACGGCATCGCCGACGGCGGCGGTGGCCCGCGCGGCCCAGTCGCTCAGCAGGAATGGATTCTCGGGGTTCAAGTACAGCAGATCAAGGTCGAAGACCCGCCGGAAATCCTCGATGTCGAGCGCGGAGGCGCCCTCCTCGAGGGCGAGAACAATCGAGGTCGAGATCAGCCGCATCGACCGGCCGTAGCTGCCCCGGCACCCTTCGAGAATCCGCTCCGCAAAATAGGGATCACGGCGGATGCTGGGCGCGAGGCGCAGCCCGGCTTCGGCGCTGAGCCCGTCGAGCGCGCTGTTGATCAGCGCCAGCGATGTTTTCTGCGGAAACCGCTTCAGCGACAATTCGAGAAGCCGCCCCGCAAGCTCCAGATTCTCTTCGCGCTCATAGATGAATTTGCGCAACACTTCGGTGCCGATGGCGATAAGGCAGAACTCGCCCCCGTCCTGCATGAAGGTCTTGAGGAAGAGGTTCACCGCCCGGTTGTCGTAGCCGAGCAGATTGTGGACCTCGTCGAGGATCACGATCCGGATGTCGGCCAGGCGCAGCCGGTGCATGGCGAGTTCCTGGGCTTCGGGAATCGTCATGCGCGCCGGCAACCTGGTAAATCCGGTCGCGGCGCAGAGATCGCGGTAGACGCTTTTCAAAGTCGCCGCGGTGCGGACGCGTTGGTAGACGACGTGCCGGCCAACCCGCTTGTCATCGATCCGCTCGCCCAACTCGCGCTCAAGGACCCGCCGGACCAGGGTGGATTTGCCGTCGCGGCTCGGCCCTGTGACGGCAATGCCCCGGGTCTCGCCGTGGAAGGACTTGGGCTGTGCCTGAACCCGGCCATCGCCGTCGCGGCACAAGACCATCTCGAGCCGAGCGAGGAGGTCGTTGTCCCAGTCGCTGGAGACATAGCGGTTGCGGATCCAGTGGCAGAGCGCGGGCACATTGTCCCGCGGCGGCCGCGTACTTGCGGCGAGGGTGGCCTCGATCTCCTCGGCGGCGGGCGTTTCAAGGGGTAGCGTCATGTCGGTCATTCCATCGTTCCTGGGATCACTCGGGATTTCGGGCGGCGGCCGCGCAGGGTGGCGGACGCAGGTGTCTTGCGCACGGGTTCGAGGACCGGAGCCGCAACCGGGGTCTCCCGGACCACGCCGTCCTCGTCGTGATCGATGCCGACCGGCGCCCCGTAAAGTCCGTGGGTCTCGGCGCTGGTGAGCTCGGTCGTGGGGGTCCGGAAGTAGCGCAGCGCCCGCTCTTCGGCCTGAAGCAGCCGCTCCTCGGTCATGGTCTTGCGGCGCACCTTGCGGCGCATCGCAATGCGATCCTCGATCTGGTCGTCGATCTGTTCACCCGCGCGTCGGCGGATCGCCGCAGCCTCGGGGTCGCGCGCCACATGCGCGCGCTTCAGCACCAGCATCCATTCGTCGACCGAGAGACCCCGCGCCCGCGGGTCCATCACCTCGAGCGGCATCCAGACCCGGGGTTTCACCTCGACCTGGGCCTCGCTCATGTTTTCTTCCCACCAGCGCACCCGGAAGGCCCGCGTCGGGGACCTGAGCAGCACGCGTGCAAACTCCTCGGAGGAATAGTTGGCGTGCATGATGCGGATCCCGGTCCCCTGGGCCCGGCGCGTCAGCGTGGTGCCGAAGACATGGGTCATCACCCGCAGACCCGGAACCGGCCGGCAGCCCATCCCCACCGCCATCTCGTGACGCCAGAGATCGGCGGGCGTCAGCCCGTCGCGCCCGAGGTTCGGAGAATTGTGATAGATGTCGACGATCCAGACGATCAGCACCTGGATCAGGTCGTCGATGGTCAGGACCGCTTCGGCCTCGGAATCGTACTCGCCCCGCTTCACCGGGTTCGAGAAGGTCCGGCCGGGAATACGGGCCAGCAGCTTTTCGTGAACGGTGCGGAAGATCCGCTCCATCAGGCCGCGGATGAAGGCCTTGGCCTTCGGCGCCGCGATCTTGTCCATCCGCAGCTGGGCGCACATCCGCTCGGTCTCGCCGGCGATATAGGCGTTGCCGGAATCGTGGAGCACCTTTTCGGGGCGCAGGAACTTGTCCCAGGCCCCTTCCGCGCCGCAGGCCGCCGCGATCCGCGTCTTGTCCATCATCGCCATCATGAAGGTGCGCCGGGCGAGATCCTGATCGGCGGACAGGCCGATCTGCAGGCCGAGGATGCAACCGGTGAAGGCGTCGATCATCACCGAGAGGATGACCCGGAACGGCGCGTCGCCGGTGATCTCGAGAGCCGCCACCCGATCTGGGCCGAGCCAGTGGACGAGGAAGTCGAAGGGAACGATCGACATCAGGTCGGCGTCATATTCGTCGATCACGACGATCTGCCCGGCCCGCTCGACCTGAAGCCCCATGCCGGTGACGAGCTGGTTGCGCAGGAGCCAGTCTGGCCCTTGGCTGCGGAAAGCCTGTTCCAGCGGGCCGAAGCGTTTCACGCGGGTCGCGACGGTTTTCAGCGAGGGCGGCCGGATGGCCTCCACCGCTCGGCGCTCCGCCGGCTCGATCTCCTCGCCGGCTGTCTCGCGGAGCCGGAGGTCCGCCTCGCGCTCTTCCCGCAGGCGCACGACACGGCGCTCGACCGCCTCGTGGATCGCCGTGTTGGGAACGCTCTCAAGGCTGCTCAGCCGGTCGATCTCGTCCTCGAGGATCTCCGCGACCTCGGGCGCAAGCTTGCCGGTGCCATTGCCCGACAGGTGCAGCCGATCGACGAGACCGCAGAAGCCACGCGCCGTCAGCCGCTCGTCCCAATCGAGGATGGACTGCGCGGTCGCGGGGTGGAGCGGTTTCTCCCGGCGACGGAACGGGTGGCGCCGCAGCCGGTCGACCTTGCCGGTCAGCAGGTCGATGCGGCCCGGCAGCAGCTGGAGGATCTCGGGCTCGAGCGCCGCAACGGCCGGCCAAGCCCCCGTTCCTTTGCGATCTCCCGCATCAGCGTGACCGTGGCGTAGCGCAGGATCAGGTCGTTCGCCGACCGATCGGTGAGCGAGGCCACGAACTCCGGCTTGAAGGTCTGGCTGTGGTCGATGAAGACATGATCGTCCTCGTCGATGTCGAGCGTGCCCTCGACCAGCGCCGCGGTCAGTTCGGCATGCGGGATCACCTTGCGGCCGGTGAACTCGATGTCGGGCCGGGTGCCGCGCATCACGTCCGGGATAGTCTCCGCCTCGGGGTGCGGCAGGACCTCGACCAGATACCCGGTCGAGGCCGCCCGCAGGAAGGTGATCCGGCGCCTGCCGAGCCGGCCGGTGGTGCCGGCCTCGAACCGGAAGACCGGACCGTTGCCGATCGCCGTCACCGCACCCCCTCCCCGCGCGCGACGCGCGTGGCGTGCGAGATCTTCTCTGCGTTGACCACGCGCAGTTGCCCCGACCGGATCAACCGCACCAGAGCCCGGAAGCCCCGGGGTCCGCGGTTGATCTCGCCGACCAGCTTCTGCAGCGGGCCGCGCCGACAAGGGCCTCCACGACCTCGAGCGCCAAGGCGTCCGCTTCGGGATCGGCGTCCCGGCAGCCGCGGAAGAGGTCGGCATTGTACAGCTTGACCGGGTCGCGGGCGTATTCGGTGACGAGATGCAGCCGGTCGATGACGCCCGCCTTCCGGGCGGCCGCATCCACCTGCACGATCTCGGCCTCGAAGGCCGGTGTGACCTTGCGATAGGGCTTGTCGGTCAGCCCGAGGCGGCGGTTGCCGGTCTTGACCACGATCTGGTCGATGTAATGGCCGTGGGTCTTGCCGTTCTCGTCGGTCCAGGGGACCGGGCCGACCTGCTCGATCACGTCGACCGTATCGGGTTCGGCCAGCGCGATCAGCCGTGTGCGGTATTCGCCGAGGCTGCCACACATCGAGATCTGGCCGGGATCCTCGTCGCTGTCGTGAATGACCATCTGCACCACGAAATGGCCGTGACTGGACTTGGGGACGGGTTTGGCCGCGCGCGAGGGCCGCGGATCGTCCCAGACATAGGCAGAGGTCACGGCGTCCTCGCGCGGTTCGGGACCGACAAATATGGACGAGCACCGCGATATGCAGATGTCGCCGGAAGCGGAATGGCGCCGCGTGGTGCGGCCCTGTCGGGCGTCGGCAGGAAATTCGGAATGGATTTCGCTGGAATTGGACATGGGATCTCCGGTCCCGGACATCGCTGTGTCCGAGGGGCTGGGGGGTCATCGGGATTGGGAGGGACGCGCCCGGCGGAGCGGTCGGCGGTCCTGCGCGGGCAAAGGCGGGTTATGGTCTCGGCCCCGGCTCAGGCTGAGCCTTCGGGGGCGGTCGGGGACGATCTCCTTTCCTGGGCGCCCTCAGGGGCGGTTTCTGTGGAGGCACATTCGGCGGGGCGCGCGAAAATCCGCAGGGGAAATTTGCGGGCGCCGAAAGAGCCGGGGTTGGGGCGGAACGCCATAAATATCAGAGGTTTGCGGATTCGTAGCCCGCCCTTCGCCCGGGGAGGCGAAAATGTTTCGTCGCGTTGTCCATCGGAAAAGCCGTCGAAGATCCCGCCGTCGCTGAGGTCGAGTCGGACCGGAGTGACGGCCAGGGCCGCGACAGCGAGCGTGCGGTTCACGGCGGGCGCTCACTGCAGCGGCGGCCGCCGTTCCAACCCTTCTGCACGGTCGAGCATGCGGATCACGGCCCGCAGATCCGGCCGGTGCCCCTGCACCGTCGCCCAGGAGATCGCGGTGCAGACCGCGTCGATCGAGGCGTCGGAAAGACTGCGCCGCGCCCCTTCGCGCCCAGCGAACGCGACCAGATGATCGCGCGACGGCGAGTCCAGTCGGATCGGCGGGCACCGGCTGAGCAAGGGTTCGGGCAGCCCTCGCCAGTCGTTGCAGGTCAGCACCCAGATGATCCAGCCCATGTCGAAGACCACCTCGTAATAGGGGCACGTCCAGCGCCGCGCCGACAGCGGTTCAAACAACGGCAGAAGCGCATCGGTCAGCGAGAACACCCGACCCTGCGTGGTGCGCGCCTCGCTGGCCTTCTCCACCTCATCGACAACGACCACCGGATTGGCGACCAGCCGGGTGAGGATCAGGTTCACCAGCCGTCCGGGCACGGCGTTGCCCCAGCCGCGCTGGGATCCGACCAGGCCGAAGCTCGCATTCTCGGTCGTCGACTCGAAGATCAGGTCGGGCACGCGGATGAGGCCCGCCAGCCACCTTGCCCAACGGCTCGTGCCGATGCCGGGCGGCCCGTCGAGCAGCATCGGCGGCAACCGCAGCCCGGCCTCGCCGGATTGCACCGACCGCCGCATTTCATGCAAGATCGCCTCGTTCGCCGGACCCATCCAGGGAAACTCCGCGTGCAGCGCGGCTGCGATCTCGTCGGCGCGGTGTTCCGAAGCCAGGGCCACCAGGTCCACGCCGTTGCGCAGCCCTTCGAAGCGCTCGCGCTGCTCCCGTTTCAGCCGGTGAAGCGGCGACAGACGGTCTGCGCGCGCGGCAATACAGGCCGCCCGCCGGGCAATCCGCTGTCGCACATCGCGCGACAGCGCGACATGCAGCTCCAAGTGCTCGAGTTTGTCCTCCGCGGCGAGATGGTCTGGAATGATCAGCCCCGTTTTGCTCGCCTTGAGGCGCCGGGCATGGAGTGACAGCCGGTCCTTGATGGCGGACTCGCTCAAGGCGGAATCGGGGAAGATCGGCTCGGTAATCGGGATGCGGGGCATGGGGGGGTCCATAAGGCATGAGGGGTCCGTCGGGCGGCCAAAGGGCCGTCCGGAAACGGGCGGGAAAAGGGTGATGCGACGGTCAGGCGGCTGGGGCGTGCAGGGTATTCGGGAGGGTCATGCCGCCTTCCGCAGGTCCGCGGGAGGACCGTGAGTCCATCGGAATTGACTGCAATCCGAACGGACGATTCGAGTCAAGGCACTGATTTTTCGTGGAAATCTGAAAATCGGAAAGGAGGCGCACTATTCCCAAAACCGCGGCGGGCAAATGCCGCGGCGACCTCACTTCGACTGTGTTGGCTCCGCGACATTTCGCCTCCAAATCCACACCCGTTGGGCGGCGCCGGCAGCCTTCCATGGTATGGTCGTCGAGGCACAGCGGAAGGACATGCCATGGGGTTGGGTCGCGTCCGTTCGTCGGAACGCGAGTTGAATCTCGCACCGCAACGCCCTCAGCATCTTCAGTTTGCCCGAAAAACGGCAGCGCCGACTGCGCAGCAGCACCTCCGGCCACAACCCAGTGGTCTGGACAACAGACCTCCGCGGACGCTGTCATACACGGACCAGGCGCGGTCTGCCTGTTCAGTCAGGCGGGTGGAGCGAAGCTTGCTCTATACGACCCACTCGAGGCAGGAAAAGACAACCCGCCTGTCACCCCGGACATCGTTATCGAACGGTCCGGAAAGCCGGTGCTTGTCATCGATACCAAATATAAACCTGCTCCGAGGATGCCCGAGCGCGGCGACGTCAATCAAGTCGTCGTATACGGTGTGCGATACTCGACCGACCTAATTATGCTGCTACACGCCGGTCGACCCGACAGACGCGCACATGCCGAGCACTGCGGCGACATCGGTGGCTTCAGTCTCTACAATGGGATGATCGACCTCGACGCAGCCTCAATTGAGGACGAAGAGCGAGATTTCATCAAAGCGATCCGATCACTGATCAAGTGACAACTCTTAGCCGCTCTAGAGCTGTGAAGGAGGTGGAGCACATGACAAGGAGGGATTTTGTGAAACCGATGCTTCCATCAAGGAAGCAGAAGCGCCCGTTCTGTGAAAGCTATCCTTCCCTCTACAACAAGTCCGCAGATTCACACACCTCAGGCTTCCAGCTCGGCATCCCAGTAGAGATAGTCCAGCCAGCTGTCGTGCAGGTGGTTCGGCGGAAAGCGGCGACCATGGCGCTGCATTTCCTCGGGCGTGGGCTCGCGCGGGGGGCGGAAGAGCCGGAACCCCGCCTGCTTCAGCGTCTTCGACCCCTTGCGGAGATTGCAGGGCGAGCAAGCGGCGACCACGTTCGTCCAGCTGGTGATGCCTCCCCTTGCCCGCGGGATCACGTGGTCGAACGTCAAATCCCCCTTCGCGCCGCAATACTGGCAGCGGAACTCGTCCCGCAGGAAAAGATTGAAGCGCGTGAAGGCCACGCGCTTCTGGGGTGTCACGAATTCCTTGAGCACCACGACCGAGGGTATTCGAAGCGCGGCGCGCTGGCTGCGCACGACCTGGTCGTATTCGGCGACGATCGAGACGCGGTCGAGGAAGGCCGCCTTGATCGCCTCCTGCCAGGGCCAGAGCGACAGCGGATAGTAGGACAGCGGACGATAATCCGCGTTCAGCACGAGTGCCGGATAATGCTTCAGCGTCGCGGGCTCGCGCACGAAGCTGGTCCTGAAATCGCCGTCCATGCCGGAGTGACTCCTTCTCCGCCCCGTCTGCCGTTCGTCGGCACCAGAGCGGGGAGCCCCGCCCCGATGTCACAACTATATATGGCGTTCACCCTCAGGCAAGCCCCGCAACCGGCAGTAGCCGCCTGCAACGCTTGTCGCCGCCCCAGATGACGGGGATGTGACGGTTTTTTCGCCAGACGACGAAAACGGCGGACGGCAGGCGGCCGTCAGCCCGGCAGGCGGTCCTTCAGGAACGCCAGCGCGACCGACAGCCCGTCAGGCGCAATGCCGTGGCCCGTGCCCTTCATGACATGGCCATAGGTCGTGAAGCCCGCGCGCGTCAGCGCCTCGCCGGCAAGGCTCATGTCCGCGAAGGGCACCACCGGATCGGCGTCGCCGTGGATCAGCAGGACGGGCGGCTTCACGCGGGCCTCCTCGGCCAGCCGCTCGGGCGCGAGCAGGCGGCCCGAGAAGCCCACGATCCCGGCGATCTCGGCCTCGCGCCGCGGCGCCACGTGCAGCGCCATCATGGTGCCCTGCGAGAATCCGACGAGCGCCAGCGCCTCGGGGCCGAGGCCCTCGGCCTCCAGCCGCTCGTCAAGGAAGGCGTCGAGGTCGAGGGCCGAGGCGGCCAGCCCCTCGGCCGCGGCGGTCTCGGAGGAGCCGTCGAGCCAGGGGATCGGAAACCACTGGTAGCCGAAACCGTTGGCGCGGCAGGGCTCCGGCGCGTCGGGCGCGAGGAAGGCGGTGTCCGGCAGATGCGGGGCGAGCGGATCGGCGAGGCCCAGCAGGTCCGCCCCGTCGGCACCATAGCCGTGCAGGAAGATGACAAGGCTCTTCGCCCGGCCCGGCGCCGCGCCCTTGCGGCCGAATTTCAGCTTGCGTGTCATGCGGTTCCTTCCCGTCCCTTTGCATGACGGTAATAGGACCAGAGCAGGCGGGCCGCAACGCCCCGCCAAGGGCTCCAGTCCTCGGCCATGAGGCGCAGCGCGCGTTCCGAGGGCCGCGCCTCCAGTCCGAAGAGCAGGCGCGCCGCCTCCTGCAGCGCAAGATCGCCGGCGCAGATCACGTCGGCCCGGCCGAGCGAGGTCATGGCGTAAAGCTCGGCCGTCCAGCGGCCGATGCCGGGCAGCGCGGTAAGGGTCACGATCACCTCCGCATCGGTCAGGCCCGCCAGAGCGTCATAGTCCAGCGTCGCGCGGGCGAGCGCATGGGCATAGCGGATCTTGGCCGCCGACAGACCGCAGGCACGCAGCGCGGCCTCGTCGGCTGCGGCCACCGCGGCGGCGGTGGTGAGGCCGGCGGCTTCCGTCCGGACCCGCATCGCGGCCGCGGCGGCGGTCGAGACCTGCTGGCCGAGGATCGCCGCCATCAGCTCGGCAAAGCCTTCGGGCCGGCGGCGGAGCGGCGGCGGGCCAGTGAGGGCATGGGCCGCGGCAAAGCGCGGCTCGCGCAGCGAGAGCCAGGCGACACCCTCGGCAATGCAGTCTTCGGTCATCAGGATGCGTCCGGTCATCCCCGCCAGATGGGTCGGGCCGGTCGCCTTGTCCAGCTTTTCGCTGGACGCGCCGGGCGCGGTGGCCCTAGGGAGAGGGCATGACCGACGCCCCCGCCCTGCCCGCCTCCGACGCCCGCGCCCGCCGCAACGTGATCGTGCTTGTGGCCGCACAGGCCATCCTCGGCGCGCAGCTTTCCATGGTCTTCATCGTCGCCGGCCTTGCCGGGCAGACGCTCGCGCCCAACCCCTGCTGGGCGACGCTGCCGATCACGCTGGCCGTCACCGGGTCGATGCTGTCGGCCACGCCACTCTCGGCGCTGATGCAGCGCTTCGGACGCCGGGCGGGCTTCGTGCTGGGGGCGCTGGCCGGCGCCGCGGGCGCGGGCGTCTGCGCGGTGGGGCTGATGGAGGGGTCGTTCGGGCTGTTCCTCGCCGGTTCGGGCCTCACGGGCATCTACATGTCGGCGCAGGGCTTCTACCGCTTCGCCGCGGCCGATACCGCCTCGGAGAGCTTCCGGCCCAAGGCGATCTCGTGGGTCATGGCAGGGGGGCTGCTGTCGGCCGTGCTTGGGCCGCAGGTGGTGAAGCTGACGGCGCAGGCCATGGTGGTGCCCTTCCTCGGCACCTACCTTGCCGCCATCGCGCTGAACCTGGGCGGGATGCTGCTCTTCGGCTTCCTCGACATTCCCCGTCCCGCGCCGCCCCGGCCGGGGGCCGCCACCGGGCGCAGCCGGCGCCAGCTGATCCGCGACCCGCGCATCGCGGTGGCGGTGACCTGCGCGACCGTCTCTTATGCGCTGATGAACCTCGTGATGACCTCGTCGCCGCTCGCCGTCGTGGGTTGCGGCTTCCAGACCTCGGACGCGGCCGATGTGGTCACCGCGCATGTGCTGGCGATGTATGGCCCAAGCTTCGTGACCGGCCACATCATTGCGCGCATCGGCGTCGAGAAGGTCATGGCGATCGGCCTTGCGATCCTTGCGGCCTCGGGCGCGGTGGCGCTGTCGGGGGTGGAGCTCGAGCATTTCTTCGCCGCCCTCGTGCTGCTGGGGCTGGGCTGGAACTTCGGCTTCATCGGGGCGACGGCGATGCTCGCCTCGGCCCATGCACCGGAGGAGCGCGGCCGGATCCAGGGTCTGAACGACCTGATCGTCTTCGCCGGGGTCGCCTCGGCCTCGGTCGCCTCGGGCGGGCTGATGAACTGCACCGGCGGGTCGGTTCAGGCGGGCTGGCAGGCGGTGAACCTTGCGATGCTGCCGTTCCTCGTGCTGGCGGGCGGCGCGCTGATCTGGCTTGCGCTGCGCCCCCGGGACGCGTAACCGCTCAGACCCGCCCGGTCAGCGCCGACCGCAGAAGGCGCCAGCGGCGGCTGAACTCCGAAAGGTCCAGCCGTCCCTCCGCGACGCGCCGCGGCTCGGCCAAGGCGAGGCGCAGGAGCGGCTCGGCCTGCCATGCCGGCAGCAGCGCGGGACGCGCGTCGGGCGACAGCCGCCCTGCCCGCCCGCGCTTCAGCCGCGCAAGCCCCTCGCGCGCAAGGGCCGCCACCGCCTCGGGGCTGCTGTCCCGCAACGGCTGACGCCCCCGCGCCTCAAGCTCCGGCACCGCGCGGAGCCACGACGCAAGCCCTGCCGCCCAGCCGATGTCGCGCACCGCGCGCTCGGCGTGGGGCGACGCCCCCAGCGCCAGCGCCGCCGCCCACATCAGCCCGCCCGCCGTCGCGTCGAGGTGGCGATCGAACTCGTCCCCGTCGGCAAAGGGCTCGCGCCAGATGTCCCAGCGTCGCGCCGCGATCAGGGCGTCGAGAAGCCCGACCGGAAGCCCTGCCTCGCGGATCACCTGCGCAAGCGGGCCCGCCACCTCATGCGCGCGGCTCCGGCCATCGGCGGCCTCGGCCACCACATCGCGCCAGAACTGCAGCCGCATCTCGGCGATCATCGGCTCCTGCGTGACCCAGGGCGCCCGCGCCACTTCAAGGTTGAAGGCATAGAGCGGGAACACCCGAGCCCGCGCCGCCACTGGCGCGGCCATTGTTGCGGCGAAGCGGTCGGGGTCTCCGCGCTCGACCAGCGCGGCGCAGGCCTGAAGGCTCACGCCGCGGGCTCCGCCACGACCTGCAGATAGCCGTAGCTGTCGCCATGCCGGCGCCAGAGCGAGATCTCCGCCTCGGCTTGCGTCAGGACATCGGCCAGCGCGGGCAGCGCCTCGGCGCGAAGATGGGCGATGCGGGCGGCCAGCGGCTCGTAATAGGCGGCCCAGCCAGCTTCGGGCAGCCAGCGGTCGGCGAGCACCCGCCAGCCGGCGGCCTCGACCCGCGCCACGACGCCCTCGCGGTCGGTCATGGCGGGATAGGACTGCCAGAAGTCGCGCGCCTCGAGCGGCGGATTGTCCACCCGCCAGGCGATTTCGGAGAACGCCACGCGGCCGCCGGGCTTCAGGTGCGGCCGCCAGCGCCGCAGCGCCTCGGTCACGCCGACATGGTAGATGGCGCCCGCGCACCAGATCAGGTCGAACATCCCCTCGGGCTGCATCATGTCGCCGGTGACCGCCAGCAGCCGGGCATCGACGTCCAGCCGCGCCGCCAGTTCGTCGATGTAGGGCCGGTGCTGGTCCATCGCCACCACCTGCCCCTCCGGCACCGCGGCAAGCAGCCCCTCGACATCCACCCCCGGCCCGCAGCCCGCGTCGAGCACCCGCCCGTCACGCGGAGGCCGCGCCTGCGACAGCGCCCAGCCCAGGCTTTGATCGTCCCCCGGCCCCTCGCGGAGGAGGTCCGAATGCAGGGTGAAGAAGGCCTCCTCCGGCGTCATGGGCATCCCTCCGGCCGCGCGTCGCGCACGAGCTTCCAGTTGACCGCATCGAGCAGCGCCTCGAACGAGGCATCCACTATGTTCGGCGAGACGCCGACCGTGGACCAGCGCCGGCCCTGCCCGTCCTCGCTGTCGATGATGACACGGGTCACGGCGTCGACGCCACCTTGCGTGATCCGCACCTTGAAGTCGACCAGCCGGAGGTCCGCGATCACCGACTGCCAGCGGCCGAGATCCTTGGCCAGCGCCTTCGACAGGGCGTTCACCGGCCCGCGCTCGGTTCCCGCCTCGTCGAGGCTTTCCGAGACCGACAGCACCCGCTGCCCGTCGATCAGCACGACGACCACCGCCTCGGAGAGCGTCATGATCCCGTCGCCGACCCGCCGGCGCTCGACGGTGACACGGTAGCGCTTGACCTCGAAGAAGCTGGGCATCAGCCCCAGCACCCGCCGCGCGACGAGTTCGAAGCTCGCCTGCGCGGAGTCATAGGCATAGCCCTGATCCTCGCGCGCCTTGATCTCGTCGAGGATGCGCGAGAGCCGCGGATCGCCGGGAGCGACCTCGATCCCGGCCGCGGCAAGGCGGGCGCGCAGGTTCGACTGGCCTGCCTGGTTCGACATCGGGATGACCCGGACGTTGCCCACCAACGCCGGGTCGATGTGCTCGTAGGTCGAGGGGTCCTTCAGGATCGCGGACGCATGCAGCCCCGCCTTGTGCGCGAAGGCCGAGGCGCCGACATAGGCCGAGGCGCGGCGCGGCACCCGGTTCAGGATGTCGTCGAGCATTCGGCTGGTGCGCACCATGCCGGTCAGCGCCTCGGGCGTGATCCCGGTCTCGAACCGGCTGGCATAGGGCTCCTTCAGCAGGAAGGTGGGGATCAGCGCGGTGAGGTTCGCGTTGCCGCAGCGCTCACCCAAACCGTTGAGTGTGCCCTGCACCTGCCGCGCCCCCGCATCGACCGCGGCGAGCGTCGCCGCCACCGCCGTGCCGGTGTCGTCGTGGGTGTGGATGCCGAGCCGGTCGCCCGGGATGCCCGCCGCGATCACCTCGGCCACGATCCGGCCGACCTCCGCCGGCAACGTGCCGCCGTTGGTGTCGCAGAGCACGACCCAGCGCGCCCCGGCCTCCAGCGCCACCTTCAGGCAGTCGAGCGCATAGGCCGGATTGGCGCGGTAGCCGTCGAAGAAATGCTCGGCATCGAGGATGGCCTCGCGCCCCCTGGCGACGACATGGGCCACCGAGGCGCGGATCGACGCGAGGTTTTCCTCCAGCGTCACCCCGAGGGCGGTGATGACGTGGAACTCGTGCGCCTTGCCAACCAGGCAGACTGTGCCGGTGCCGGCATCCAGCACCGCCGCCAGCACGTCGTCATTCTCGGCCGAGCGCCCGGCGCGCTTCGTCATCCCGAAGGCCGCAAGCCGTGCCCGCGTCTCGGGAGCGTTGGCGAAGAACTCGCTGTCGGTCGGATTGGCCCCCGGCCAGCCGCCCTCGATGTAATCGACGCCGAGATCGTCCAGCGCCCGCGCGATCTGCCGCTTCTCAAGCGTCGAGAACTGCACGCCCTGCGTCTGCTGCCCGTCGCGCAGCGTGGTGTCGTAGAGGTAGAGGCGTTCTTTCAATCTTGCCTCGGCCATCAGATGCTCCAGAGTTTCGCCGCGTCGAAGTCGGTCCCGAACTCCCACTCGGCGCCTTGCGGCGTATCCTTGACGACAACCCCAGCTGCCACGAGCCCATCCCGAACGGCGTCAGAGCGCGCGAAATCACGGGCCTTGCGCGCAGCGGCCCGCTCAAGAAGTAACTGTTCGATCCGCTCCGAATTCTGGGCTTCAATGTCCGACCAGTGTCCCATGCCATCCTGGAGAAGGCCAAGAAGCCGGCAGGAGCCCAGGAAGCGGGCGGCCGCGCTGCGGTAGTCGTCGCGGGATGCCCAATGGACAGCTCCGCACTGCTGCTCGAGATCGACCTTCAGGGTCATCAGTCGCGTGAAGATGACCCTCAGTTCCGTCAGCGCCTGGTGAGTGTTCAGATCGTCCGAGAGGGCATCGACGACCTCGGGATGCGGCTCGCCAGCCTCGACGTCGAGAGCGTACTTCCGCCACCGCCTCAACTCCTGCTTCGCCTGTCGCGCTTTATCGTCGGTCCAGTCCATCGGCTTACCGTAGTGCGTGCCGAGGTAGACCATCCGGATAACCTCACCCGGATAGCCCTGGTCCAGCAGGTCGCGCACGGTGAAGAAGTTGCCGAGCGACTTCGACATCTTCTTCCCCTCGACCTGCAGCATCTCGTTGTGCAGCCAGTAATTGGCGAAGCTGCCCTCGGGGTGGGCGCAGCGGGATTGCGCGATCTCGTTCTCGTGGTGGGGGAACTGGAGGTCGATGCCGCCGGCGTGAATGTCGAAGGAGGCGCCCAGCAGCTCGTGCGACATGGCCGAGCATTCGATGTGCCAGCCGGGGCGGCCGCGGCCCCAAGGCGAGTCCCAGCCCGGAAGTTCGGCATCCGACGGCTTCCAGAGCACGAAGTCCATCGGGTCTTCCTTGAAGGGCGCCACCTCGACGCGCGCCCCCGCGATCATGTCGTCGACCGACCGGCCTGAGAGCGCGCCATACTCCTTGTAGGAGCGGACGCGGAAGAGAACGTGCCCCTCGCGCTCGTAAGCGTGGCCCTTGGCGATCAGGTCCTCGATCATCGCGATCATCGCGCCGATCCATTCGGTCGCGCGCGGCTCCTTCGTCGGGCGCAGCGCGCCGAGCGCATCCATGTCGGTGTGATACCAGCCGATGGTCTCGTCGGTGCGCTCGCGGATCAGCTCCTCGAGGCTGCGCGGATCGCCCGCGGCCTTCCGCGCCTGCGCCGCCGCGTTGATCTTGTCGTCCACGTCGGTGAAGTTGCGCACGTAGGTCACGTGCTCCGGCCCGTAGACGTGGCGGAGCAGCCGGAACAGCACGTCGAACACCACCACCGGCCGTCCGTTGCCCAGATGCGCCCGGTCGTAGACCGTCGGCCCGCAGACATAGAGCCGCACGTTCTTGGGGTCGATCGGCGTGAAGACCTCCTTGCGGCGGGTCCTCGTGTTGGTCAGGCGGATCGTGGTCATGGGTCCTCGCAAGGCGGCCTCGCCCGCGGGCTTTCTCACATCACGACCTTGGAGGGAACGGAAAAGAGCAGCCCGCGACGCATGTCAGCAGGGAATGATGCAGCCGGTAATGGTGCAGATGCTCGTCATGCCGCCCGGATAGCATCCGGCGCACCCTCAGGCAAGCCGCGGTGCTGGACAGGGCGTCGCATCCGCGCGAGGCTCGCACCATGGACCGCGCCGCCACCAACCGGATCTGCGCCGCCCTGCCCGGCGCCACGCTCGACCATCCCTGGGACGAGCGGCACGATGCGTGGAAGATCGGCGGCCGGATCTTCGCGCTGATCGGCGCGCTGGACCGCGGCGTGACCGTGAAGTGCCCCGATCCCGAGACGGCCGCGCTGCTGGTCGAGACCGGCCGGGCCGAACGCGCACCCTAGATGCACCGAAGCTGGGTGCTGCTGCCGTTCGGCCCCGCGGCCGACATGGACGAGGTTCGTCACCGGATCGAGGTCTCGTTCCGGCTGATCCGGGACGCGCTGCCGCGGAAGGTCCGCGCCGCGTTGCCGTGCCACATGGACGGGCAGGGTCCCGAGGCGCCCTAGGTCAGCGCCACCGCGATGGCCCAGAGACCGAAACCCAGCATCAGGGCGCCTGAGGCGCGCGAGACCCAGAGCGCGAAGGCCGGCGGCAGCTTCCGGTGCGCCAGCGCGACCCCGCCCGCCAGCACCACCCACCACAGCATCGACCCCGCGAAGACCCCCGCGACCACCAGCGCCGCGGCGGCGGGATCGGCCTCGCGCGCCAGACCGAGCCCGGCGAAGATCGCGGCGAAGGACAGGATCGTGGCGGGGTTCGCAAGCGTCAGCAGGAAGGTCGTGGCCAGCGTCGACCAGAGGCCGCGGGGCGCGACCGCCGCGGGTTCGGCCTCGGCGCGGCGGCGCAGGCCCTGCACCCCGAGCCAGATCAGGAAGGCGCCCCCCAGCAGGCCGAGCGGCAGGGCGATCCGGTCCAGCGCCGCGGCGAAGGCGGCAAATCCGGCGGCGGCCGCCGCGGCATAGCTTGCATCCGCCAGCGCCGTGCCCAGGCCGCCGGCCACGCCCGCGCGAAAGCCGTGCGACAGCGTCCGCTGGATGCAAAGCGCCCCGATCGGGCCGAGCGGCGCGGCAATGGCGAGACCCATGAGGCAGGACTTGAGGAACAGCATCATCTCGGCACCAGAGGAGCGGAACGGATCGAGGACAGCGCCAGCATGGTCTCGGAGCGTTCGAGGAAGCCCTGATCCTTCATCTCGGTCAGGAAGGACTCGACGCCTTCGAGCCCCGGCGCGCGGAAGTGGACGAGGTAGGACCACGGGCCGGTGACGTGGTGGCATTCGGTGATGCCCGGATGGTGGGCCGCGAAGGCGCGGAAGGCCGGCTCCTGCGCGTGCCGGACAGCGACCCAGATCAGCGCGAGTACCGGCAGACCCAGCGCCTCGGGCGACGCGTCCAGCGTGAAGCGACGGATGACCCCCTGTGCCACCAGACGGCGGACCCGATCATTCACTGCCGAGGTCGACAGCCCGACCCGGGCGGCCACCTCGGTCAGCGGCTGCCGGGCATCATCGGCGAGAAGTCCGATGATCTTCCTGTCTATCTCGTCCAAAGCCGTCATACTGCCGTTTACAATCACCATATACCATCAAATCATCGGTAGCAGCATCCTGGCCGCCTGTCCATTGTCTCGTTCGAGACGGGCGGCTAGGCTCGGCCCGCGAAAGGAGCCGGACATGAACCACGACGAACTCCGCCACTGGTCGAAACGCGCGGCCGACTGGGCGGCAGATTATCATGCAGGGCTTCGGCAGCGGCCGGTGCGCCCGCCGGTGCAGCCCGGCACGGTGGCCGCCGCCCTGCCCGAGACCGCCCCGGAGGCGCCCGAGCCGATGGAGCGGATCTTCGAGGACTTCGAGCGGATCGTCCCAGACGCGATGACCCACTGGCAGCACCCGCGCTTCTTTGCCTATTTCCCCGCCAATGCCGCGCCGGCCTCGATGCTGGCCGAACAGCTGGTCAATGCCATGGCCTGCCAGGCGATGCTGTGGCAGACCTCGCCCGCCGCCACCGAGATCGAGATGGCAATGATGCGCTGGCTGCGCGAGGCACTGGGACTGCCCCCGGGCTTCACCGGCACCATCCACGACAGCGCAACGACGGCGACCCTTTCAGCCGTGCTGACGATGCGCGAGCGCGCGCTGGACTGGGCAGGCGTGGAGCAGGGTCTTTCAGGGCAGCCGCGGCTGAGGCTGTATGCCAGCGCCGAGACCCATTCCTCGGTCGACAAGGCGGTGCGCATCGCGGGCATCGGGCAGGAGAACCTGGTGAAGGTGCCGACCGACCATGACCATGCCATGCGGCCGGGCGCGCTGGCCGGGGCCATCGCGGCGGACAAGGCCGCCGGTTTCGTGCCGGCCGGCGTCATCCTTTGCGCGGGCGGCACCTCCATCGGGGCGTTCGACCGGATCGGCGACTGCATCGCGGTGGCGCGCGCGCATGACCTGATGACCCATGTCGACGCGGCCTGGGCCGGTTCGGCGATGATCTGCCCCGAGTTCCGACCGCTTTGGCAAGGGGTCGAGGCAGCCGACAGCATCGTGTTCAATCCGCACAAGTGGCTGGGCGCACAGTTCGACTGCGCGGTGCAGTTCCTGGCCGACCCCGGCCCGCAGGTGCGCACGCTGGGCCTGAACCCCGCATATCTGGTCACGGCCGAGGGCGGCGTGCCGGACTACAACGCCTGGACCGTGCCGCTCGGCCGCCGCTTCCGTGCGCTGAAGCTCTGGTTCCTGCTGCGCGCCTACGGGCTTGACGGGCTGCGCGCGCGCATCCGCAATCACGTCGCCTGGGCTGCGGAAGCCGCGCGGGCCATTGCGGACATTCCGGGATGCGAAGTGGTCACCGGGCCGTCGCTGTCGCTCTTCACCTTCGCGGCCGGGGATGATGCGGCGACCGAGGCCCTGCTGAAGCGGATCGAGGCGGACGGGCGGATCTTCCTCAGCCCGACGCGGCACGAGGGCCGCAGCCTGATCCGCGTGCAGGTCGGACAATTCGACTGCACGGCCGAGGATGTGGCGATGATCCCCAGGGTCGTCGCGGAGCTGATCCGGACATGAAGAAGGGGCGCGGTCATCCCGCGCCCCCGTCCGTCTCTGTGGCAGGATCTCAGAAGCGGTAGGAGACCCGGGCCTGCACGGTCGTGGCATCGATGTCGATGTTCGAGTCGTCAAAGTCGTCGAACTCGTGCTGCAGGATCTCGGCGCCGACGATCCAGTTGTCGTTCACCAGATAGTCGTAGCCGGCGCCATAGAAGTAGCCGTTGTCGCTCAGGTCTTCGCCAAGCGCGCTCGCGTCGGCCCAGGCGGCACCGGCGGAAGCATAAAGCAGGCCGCGGCCGATCTTGCCGCCGGCGAGCAGCTTCAGACGCATCACGTCGTCAAGCTCGCCATTGCCTTCGTCGCCGAAATCGATCGACGCCCAGTCGTAGGCCGCTTCCGCACCGATCACGGCACTGCCGAAATCGTGGCGGTATCCGGCATGAAGGCCGCCGATCCAGCCGTCGCCATCGAGGTCGACGGGAGCGCCATCGGCACCGATGTCACCATAGCCGAGCTGGCCACCGGCATAGAAGCCGGTCCAGTCGATGGT
This sequence comes from Rhodobacter sp. CZR27, assembly GCF_002407205.1. Lineage (NCBI taxonomy): Bacteria > Pseudomonadati > Pseudomonadota > Alphaproteobacteria > Rhodobacterales > Rhodobacter > Rhodobacter sp. CZR27. Next base: position 1,977,053 of record NZ_CP023548.1, read on the forward strand.
GGGCGCGACGACGACCGGCGCCGGCTCGATCACCGGTTCGACCGGGACTTCCATCGGGCCGCCGGCGAAGGCGGGGGCAGCCAGAAGGCTGCCGAGCACAAGCGCTGCAATCCGTTTCATCTCTGTCTCCAATCAAGCTTCCGGCGCCCGCACTGCTTCCATCGGTCCCGCCGGGTTCTGTCGTTGACGGGGTCCGCTGCCGTATGGGCCGCCCCGTGGGACTTTGGTATGGACAGGGCCTTTGCAAAGCCAGCGTCTCTCACATCGAGGTGATCGAGGCGAGTCGCCTTGGGCGGATTCTGGCGCAGGATGAACGCGCAAATCGGCAATCAGCCGCCGGCCTTTTCCTCCAGCATGAGCCATTCTTCCTCGGCCTCGGCCAGTTGCGCCTGCCGCTCGGCGATGGCCTCGGTGGCCTTGCGGAACTTGACGGGCTCCCGCGCGAAGAGATCCTCGGCCGAGAGAAATTCGGTCAGCTTCGCGATCTCGGCCTCGAGCCGTTCAATGATGGCGGGCAGCGCATCGAGCCGCTTGCGCTCGGTGAAGGTCAGCCCCTCGGCCGGCTTCTTCGGCTCGGCCCGCGAAGCGGGCTTTGCAGGCTCGGCCCGGGGCGTCGCGGCCTCGGGAGCCGCCTCGCCCCGCTGCGCCAGATGATCGGTCCAGCCGCCGGCATAGACCGTCGCCCGGCCCTTCCCCTCCAGCGCGACCGTGGTGGTCGCCACCCGGTCGATGAAGTCGCGGTCGTGGCTGACCAGCAGCACCGTCCCCTCGTAATCGCCAAGGATGTCCTGCAAGAGATCCAGCGTCTCGACGTCGAGATCGTTGGTCGGCTCGTCGAGGATCAGCAGGTTCGACTCGCGCGCCATGATCCGCGCCAGCAGCAGGCGCGCCTTCTCGCCGCCCGACAGCGAGCGCACCGGCGCCCGCGCCTGCCGTTCGTCAAACAGGAAGTCCTTGAGGTAGCCCACCACATGCCGCGGCTGGCCCCGCACCATCACCTGGTCCTGCTGGCCCGAGACGCGCATCGCGGGATCCGAAGTCAGGCTGTCCCAGAGGCTCGCGTCGGGGTCGAGCTGCGCCCGCGTCTGGTCGAAGACCGCGACCTGAAGGCTGGTCCCCAGCGTGACACTTCCCTCGTCCGGCGCCAGTTCCCCGGTGAGCAGCTTCAGAAGCGTGGTCTTGCCTACCCCGTTCGGCCCGACGAAGGCCACCCGGTCGCCGCGAAGGACGCGCAGCGAGAAGTCCCTGACGATCGGCTGGCCGTCGAAGGACTTGGAGATGCCCTTCGCCTCGATCACCTTCTTGCCCGACACGGGTCCGGCTTCCAGTTCCAGCGCCGCCGTGCCCTGCCGGCGGATCTGGCTGCGGCGCTCCTCGCGCATCGCGGCCAGCGCGCGCAGGCGGCCCTGGTTGCGCTTGCGGCGCGCCGAGATGCCCTCGACCGCCCACCGCGCCTCGGCCTTGATCCGGCGGTCGAGCTTGTGGCGCTGGTCATCCTCCTCGGCCCAGACCTGCTCGCGCCAGTCCTCGAAGCCCTCGAAACCCGCCTCTCGGCGGCGCACCTGCCCGCGGTCGATCCAGAGCGTCGCGCGGGACAGGGCGCGCAGGAAGGCGCGGTCGTGGCTGATCAGCACGAAGGCCGCCCGCGTCTCGGCCAGCTGTGCCTCCAGCCACTGGATCGCCTGGATGTCGAGGTGGTTGGTCGGCTCGTCGAGCAGCATCAGGTCCGGCGCCTCGGCCATGAGCTTCGCCAGCGCGGCCCGGCGCCGCTCGCCACCCGAGGCAGTGGCGACCGGCGTCTCGGGGCGGAACTTCAGCCCCTCGGCCGCCATCTCCACGCGGTATTCCTCGCCATGCGCGAGGCCGGACGCGGCATAGTCGCCAAGCGTGGCGAAGCCCTCCATCGTCGGGTCCTGCTCCATGTAGCCGACCGAGGTGCCCGCCGGCACCACCCGCTCGCCGCGGTCGGGCTCCACCAGCCCCGCCATGACTTTCAGCAGCGTGGACTTGCCCGAGCCGTTGCGGCCGACAAGGGCCACCCGGTCCTGCGCCTGCACGACGAGGTCGAGGTCATCAAAGACGGGATCGCCGCCGAAGGTGAGGGAGATGCCGGAAAGCTGGAGAAGGGGTGCGCGTGCCATGCCCGTCCGCTACAGGGGCGGCCGCGCGGCGTCAACGACCCGGGCGCGCGATCGCCTCGAGAACCGAGCGCGCCGCCCTGAGACCCGGCGCCTCGCCACCGCGGCCCAGCCGCTCCATCGTCAGCTCCATCGCGGCCAGTTGTGCGGTGCGCTGCTCGCGGTCCTCGAGCAGCGACAGCAGCGCCGGCGCGATCAGGTCCGCCTTGCAGCGCGGCCCGAGGAATTCCGGCACCGCGCGGCTGTCCGAGACGAGGTTCACCAGCGTCACCGTGTCGATCCGCGCCAGCCGCGAGATCAGCCACATCGACAAGGGGTTCATGTCATAGGCGATCACCATGGGCACCGCATTGGCTGCAAGCTCCAGCGACACCGTCCCCGAGGCTGCCAGCGCGACATCCGCCGCGGCAAAGGCCGCGCGCTTGCGCTCGGCCTCCTCGATGATCAGCGGATGGACCGGCCAGTCGGCCACCTTTTCGCGCACCAGATCCGCGACATGGGGAACGGTCGGCACCAGCACGGTCAGGCCGGGATGGCGGTGGCGGATCTTGGCGAGGACCGCCCCGAAGACCGGCGCCAGCCGCGTCACCTCGGACCGGCGCGAGCCGGGCAGCACCAGCATCACCGGCTGCGTCGCCACCCGCTCGCGCAGGGCGGTGGCCTCGGCCGGGGTTGCCAGCGGCTCGGCCACCACCGGATGGCCGACGAAATCGCAGGTCATCCCGGCGGCCGTCATGTAGGGCGGCTCGAACGGCAGAAGCGCCAGCACGTGATCGATGTAGCGTGCCATCTTCGCTGCCCGCCCCGGCCGCCACGCCCAGACCGAGGGGGCGACATAGTGGATGGTGCGGATCGAGGGCTTCGCACGCCTGACGAGCGCGGCCACGCGCAGGCCGAAATCCGGGCTGTCGATGGTGACCAGCGCCTCGGCGCCCGACGCCACGCAGGCGTCGGCGGCCTCGCGGATGCGGCGCTTTAGGTGAAGGTAGCGGGGCAGCACCTCGGCGATGCCCATGACCGAGAGTTCCTCCATCGGGAACAGGCTCTGCAAGCCCTGCCCCTGCATCTCGGGGCCGCCGATGCCCCGGAAGGACGATCCGGGCGCCAGTTCCTTCAACCCCGCCATCAGCGCCCCGCCCAGCCGGTCGCCCGAGGGTTCGCCCGCGATGAGAAAGAAGGTCATGGCTCTCTCGCCCACAGGAAAAGGCCCGCCGCGCCGGCCTCCGCCAGCATGGCCGCCCGGTCGAGCAGGATCACGCCGCCGGCCTCCCAGGCGATGCCGGCAAGGCCCGCCGCAGCCACGCGCCGCACAGTCGCCGGGCCGAGCGTCGGCAGGTCGATCCTGCGGTCCTGACCCGGCTTCGGTGCCTTGTAGAGCACCCCCTTCGCGCCACGCGGATCGGGCCGCCTTGCCGTCTCGGCCACCCAGTCGAGCATCGCATCCGTTCCCGGCAGGGCTTCGACCGCGAGGCAGAGCCCCTGCGCCACCACCGCACCCTGCCCGACATCGACCCGGCCGAGCGCCTCGACGATCGCGGCCGCGCGGGCCACGTCGCGCACGTCGGCCTCGGTCGGGGCGCCGCACAGCGTCTCTGCCCCCGGGACAAGTTCGGGCGCAAGGTCGGCCACGCCCGCGACGGCAAAGCCCGCTTCCTCGAACAGGCCGATCACCGCACGCAGGGTCGCATCGTCGCCCCCCTGCATGGCGGCGATCAGGCGCGGCACCATCTGCGCGGTCAGCGGATCGAATAGCGAGGGATCGAGACGCGGCCGGCTGACGGCACCGGCAAAGGCCACCCGCGACACGCCCGACCGTTCCAGCTCGCGCAGGAAGGGCACCAGCCGCTCGATGCGGAAGCAAAGGTCCGGCACCAGGCCCTCGGGCGGAAAGCCCTCGAGTGCCGCCACCACCGGCGTCTCGCCCTTCCGGCGCAACGCCTCGGCCAGATGGCGCGGCAGCGCGCCCGACCCGACGATGAGGGCGGTGGAGGCCACGGTCATCGCGGCGTCAGGAAGGAGCGGTCGGTGGCGGAGAGGATGAAATCCGTCATCTCGCGCACATGCGGGCTGTCGGTTTCATCGGCAAGCCGGCGCGCCCGGTCAAGGAACGTGCCCTCGCCCTGCGCCAGCATCTGATAGGCCGCGCGCAGCGCCGTGATCTCCGCCCGGCTGACCCCGCGGCGCTTCAGCCCGACAAGGTTCAGCCCGTCCAGTTCCCCACGCGGCGCCTGCACGAGGCCATGCGGCAGCACGTCGTTCGTCACCATGGTCACCGCGCCGATGATCGCGCCGCGCCCAACGCGCACCCATTGGTGCACGCCGGAAAGCCCACCGACGATCACGTCGTCGCCCAGCCAGCAGTGCCCGGCAATGGCGGCCTGATTGGCAAGGATGACCCGGTTGCCCAGCGTCGCGTCATGGCCGACGTGGGCGCCGGTCATCAGCAGGCAGTCGTCCCCGACGCGGGTCACGCCGCCGCCGCCCTCGGTCCCGCAGTTCAGCGTCGCCCCTTCGCGGATGCGGCAGCGCGCACCGACGAACAGCCGCGTGCGCTCGCCCTTGTATTTCAGGTCCTGCGGCACCTCGCCCACCACGGCGAAGGGGAAGATCACCGTGCCCTCGCCCACCTCGGTCCAGCCGGTCACGACGGCGTGGCTTTTCACCACGACGCCCGGCCCCAGCGTCACCTCGGGGCCGATGACGGCAAAGGGGCCGATGCTGCAGCCCTCGCCGATCACGGCGCCCGGCTCGACGATGGCGGAGGGGTGGATCTCGGCCATCCCGTCAGACCTTCGGCATGTCCATCATGGCGGTGAATTCCGCCTCGGCCGCCAGCTCGCCCTCGACCTCGGCGCGGCCCTCGAACTTCCAGACCTTGCCGCCGCCGCGCTTGACGGTGACCGTCATCTCGAGCACGTCGCCCGGCACGACCTTGCGGCGGAACTTGGCCGCGTCGATCCCCATGAAATAGACCTTGGCGCCCTTGTCTGCGAGGTCGAGCGACACGCCCACCAGAACGGCCGCGGTCTGGGCCAGCGCCTCGATGATCTGCACGCCCGGAAAGATCGGCATGCCGGGAAAGTGCCCCGTGAACTGCGGCTCGTTCATCGTGACGCATTTGATGCCCACGGCGCGCTGGTTCGGGACGATGTCGCGCACCTTGTCCACCAGCAGGAAGGGGTAGCGGTGCGGGATGATGCGCTGGATCAGCTGGATGTCGGCGGACAGCGTCGCTTCGGCAACTTCGGTCATGGCGGGGTTCCTTGGCGGAGGGTGGAGCGGCCGGTGGCCCCGGCCCTTGCTAGCAAGGCACGGGCACGCGGGCAAGCCGCAGGGTCAGGGAGCGGAGCCGGGGGGCTGCGGCTCGGTGTCCGGCCCCGGGGCCGGAGGCGGAGCGGGATCGGCCGCGGGCGCCGGAGGAGCGGCCTCCGGGCCGGAGCCGGGCGGTTCGGCCTCGGCGGCCAGCCGGTCGAGGCGCGCGATGGCCTCTTCGGTGATGTCGGCGGCATCGCGCGACAGCACCACGGCGGCGCGGTCGATCAGCACCGAGGCGGAGCGTTCCTCCATGATCTGCGCGAGAATCGGCACGGCGCGTTCGACGATGCGCTGGCGCTCCTCGTCGCGCTGGCGGGTCAGCGCGCGCGATTTCGCCTCCTGTGCCTGCCGGATCCCCTCGACCTTGCGGTCGAATTCCGCGGCCAGATCGCGAAAGCTGTCGGCCTGCAGGGTGCTGCGCCGCGCGGTCAGCGCGCGCTCCTCGGCCTCCAGCGCGGCCTCGATCCGGCGGTTCTCGGCCACGAGGCTGCGCGAGGCGGACTGGAACCGACGTTCCACCCCCTGCCCCAGCGCCGTGTCCGAGATCAGCCGCCCCTGATCGATCACGACCACGCCGGACGGCTGGGTCGGCACCACGTTCTGCGCCCTCGCCGCGGCCGGCAGGACCAGCGCAAGCGCCAATGCCGCTGCCGCGACGGGCTGCATCAGAACTTCGTCGAGATCGTCAGGTCGAAGAACTGCTCCTCGTCGTAGTCCTGCTTCTGCACAGCCTTGGCGAAGTTGAAGCGCAGCGGCCCGATCGGGGTCGTCCAGAACACCGAGACACCGACCGCCGAGCGCAGGTGGAAGTCGTCATCGACCAGATCTTCCCCGTCCTGGCTGTTGGTGCCGCCATCGATCTGGTCGAGGCTCCAGACCGAGCCCGTATCGAGGAAGACGCCGCCGGTGAACCCGTATTCCTCGGGCAGGCCGAGCGGGAATTCGGCCTCGAACCGCGCCACGGCGAAGTAGTTGCCGCCAAGCGCGTCCTCGTTGCTCACCGACAGGTCGCGCGGGCCGATGCCGTTCGGCTCGAAGCCGCGGATCTTGTTGTTGGCGAAGAAGCGGTCGGTCACGCGGCTCGGGTCGTCGCTGATCATGCTGATCGCGCCGCCCTCGACGACGGCGCGCACCGTGATCTCCTCGTGCCAGACCTTGCGCTCGTGCATGGCGAGCGCCGTGGTCGAGATGTATTCCACATCGCCGCCGACGCCGGCGAAATCCTGGCTGAAGCGCAGCAGGTTGCGGCCCGTCGGGTTCATCTGCCCGCGGTTGGTGTCGAGCGAATAGCTGTAGCCGACCGACGAGGTGAGAAGCGCGCCGCGCGCCTCCTCGTCGATGAGGATGATCGACGAGATGTCGTCGTCATCGTCGTCGTCGTTCGGCCCGCCGTCCACGTTGGAGATCTTGTCCTCCGACAGCGTATAGCGCAGCTCCAGCCGGCCGTTCTCGCTGATCGGGAATTCGATCGAGGGCGAGATGCCGATGTTGCGCGTGTCATAGCGCGAATACTGGTTGTCGGTCTCGCGGTAGTAGGTGTTGAAGCGGAACCGCAGGTCGCGGCCCAGGAAGGCGGGCTCGACGAAGTTGATCTGGCTGCTGACGTTGTCGGTGCCGGCGCCGATGTCGACGCCAAGCGCCTGCCCGCGGCCAAGGAAGTTCTGCTCGGAGAAGCCGATGTTGAAGCCCACGCCCGAACTGACGCCGTAGCTCACGCCGAAGGTCAGCGAGCCGGTCGGCTGCTCTTCCACATCGACGTTGACCACGACCTGATCGGGGGCCGAGCCCGGCTCGGTGTTCACGTCGGCATTCGAGAAATAGCCGAGCGCGCGGATGCGCTCGGCCGACTGGCGCACCTCGCGCGGGTTGAAGGGGTCGCCTTCGACGGTGCGGAACTGCCGGCGCACGACCTCGTCGAGCGTGGTGGTGTTGCCCTCGATGTCGATGCGCTCGACGAAGATGCGCTCGCCGCGGACAAGGGCGAACTGCACGTCCAGCGTCTGGTTGCGCTCGTTGCGGGTGATGCGCGGCTCGACCCGGACGAAGTTCAGGCCCTTCTGCAGCGCAAGCGCCTCGAGCCGGGCGATGTTGTTCTCGACGATGGAGGGCGAATAGGCCACGCCGCGACGGATGCGAAGCGCGCTCTGGAAGTCGGCGGCGTCCACGCCCTCGATCTCGCTGGCGGCCGTGATCTGGCCGAAGCTGTAGCTCTGGCCCTCCTGCACGGTGAAGGTCAGGAAGAAGGCGTCACGCTCGCGCGTCACCTCGGCCGTGGCGTCGAGGACCTGGAAATCGACGAAGCCGCGCGAGAGGTAGAAGTCGCGCAGCAGCTGCTTGTCCAGCTCCACCCGCTCGGCGATGAAGGTGTCCGAGGCGATGACGCTGCGCAGAAGGCCCGCCTGCTTGGTTTCCAGCACCTGGCGCAGGCGGCGGTCGGAATAGGCGCGGTTGCCGACGAAGGACAGCCGCTCGATCTCGACCACCTTGCCCTCGGCGATATCGAACACCAGGTCGACCCGGTTGCCCGAACGGCGGATGATCTTCGGCGTGACGGTGGCGGCGATGCGGCCCTGCACCCGATAGGCCTCGGTGATGGCAGCGGCATCCGACTCGGCCAGCGAGGGGTTGTAGGCGCGGCGCGACTGGGACTGGATCAGCTCGGCGAGCTTGTCGTCCTTGATGCGGGCATTGCCCTCGAAGTTGATGACGTTGATCGTCGGGAATTCCTGCACCCGGATCACGAGGGTTCCGCCCTGCGGCACCACCTCGACGGTCTCGAAGAGACCGGAGTCGGCCAGCCGCTGATAGGCCTCGTTCAGTTCGCCCGCCGACATCGGCTGCCCACGGCTGATGCGGGCATAGCCCAGCACGGTGGCGGCATCGACCCGCGTGTTGCCCTCGATGCGGACATCGGAGAACGAGTAGTTCTGCGCCAGCGCCGGCGGAGCCATCGCCACCCCGGCAACCCCCAGGAAGACCGACACCGCGGCCGGCCTGATCACTCCACGGTCGCGCCCGATCTTCGCCCGGTTCCTCGCCATTCGCCTGCCCTCGGTCATTTTCTTTGTGTCCTGCCTACCGGACACATGCGGTTTTGTCAAAACCGCAAGCCCCTTGCAAGCATCCTGCCCTGCAGGTGATGCCGCATGACCTCAGTGCGGGTGCAGGACATGCACAAGCACTGCGGCCGCGGAAAGCGCCAGCGCGACCGAGCCGAGCGACAGCAGCAGGTCGCGGTTCAGATTGACCAGATAGACGAGACCGCGGGTGCCGTTTCTGACGCTGTTCATCGGGTATCCTCCGCCGAGCCGGTTTTCGGCCCCGCTTGGCAGAGGAATGTGGCGCCATTGCGGCACCCCGGCCATGTCAGCACAGGATGTCGTTCGAGACCGCGAAGACCATCAGCGCAAGCAGCAGCGCAAGGCCGCCGGTCATCAGGATGCGCAGCGCCCGGTCGCTGGGCGGCCTGCCCGCCACCGCCTCGTAGGCGTGGAACAGCAGATGGCCGCCGTCGAGGATCGGCACCGGAAACAGGTTCATCAGCCCCACCGCTGTCGAGAGCATGGCGATGAACCAGATGAAGTTGCCCGCTCCCTGGGACGCCGCCGCTCCGGAGATCTCGGCGATGCCGATGGGGCCCTGCAGGTTGCAGGACGAGATCGCCCCGGTGATCATGTGCCAGAGCCCCGAAAGGCTGGTGCCGATGATGGCGCCGGTCTGCTCGATCCCGAGGCCGATGGCCTCGATCGGTCCGGGCGTGCGGGTCTCGGGCTCGAACAGCAGGCCACCCGACAGGCCGATCAGCCAGCGCGTCTCGAAGCCGCCGTCGGCCCGCGGCAGGTCCATCCGGCGCGGCGACAGCGTGGCCTCGAACGTCTCGCCGTCGCGCCAGACCGACAGCTTGACCGGGGCGCCGTTCGAGGCGCCGACCGCCTCGCGCAGCTCGCCGAACGAGGCGATGGCCCTGCCGTCGACCGACAGCACCACGTCGCCCTCGCGCATCCCGGCCTCATGCGCGCCGGACGGCGCCTGCACGGAATCGGCCACCGGCGGGAACGGGAACGGGCCGGTCAGGTCGATCTGCCTGCCGTCGCGCTCGACGCGGTAGGCGGCCGAGGCCGCGGGTTCAAGCGCGCTCGCCACCGTCACGAAGCTCTCCAGCGTCGGCGTCTCCTGCCCGTTGACCGAGAGGATACGGTCGCCCGGCTCCAGCGTCTGCCCCTCGAAGGGCAGCTGCTTCACCTGCCCGACGAGCGGCAGATCCGTCGCCACGCCGCTGACCATGAAGAAGCCACAGAACACGAGGATCGACAGCGCGAAGTTGAACAGCGGCCCCGCGGCCACCGTGGCCGAGCGTGCCCAGAGCGGCGCGCCATGCATGGTGCGGGCGCGCTCCTGCTCGTTCAGCTGGTGGACCGTCACGGCAGCCCGGCTCGAGGCCGCGTCGGCATCGCCGAGGAACCGCACGTAGCCGCCGAAGGGCAGCACCGCGATCTGCCAGCGCGTGCCGCGCCTGTCGACGCGCGAGGCGATCACCGGCCCCATGCCGAGCGAGAACACCTCGGCATGGATGCCCGACCAGCGGCCGACGATGTAATGGCCGTATTCATGGACGGCGACCACGATGGAAAGCGCGACGATGAAGGCGAGAATCGTCCAGACTGCCCCGCCGAACTGGGGAACGAGACCGACAATGTCCAAGAGCTGCTACCTTTTCTGCTGGCGGAGACCCGCGGCATCATTCGCCGCTTTCCGAGCGAGATGGTCCATCGCCAGCACTTCCTCAAGGGCGCCGGGCACTTTTCCGAACGAGGCGTCGGTCGAAACCCGTGCCAGCGCCTCTTCCACAACGGCCGCCATGTCGAGGAACCCGATCTGGCCCGCGATGAAATGATCAAGCGCGATTTCCTTGGCCGCGTTGAAGGCCGCACCCGACAGCCCGCGCGCCGCCATGACCTCTCGTGCGAGGCGCAGGGCGGGAAAGCGTTCCTCGTCAGGCTTCTGGAAGGTGAGGCTTGCAATCTGCGCGAGGTCGAGACGCGCCACCGGCACCTCGCCACGGCCCGGCCAGTTCAGCGCGAAGCCGATCGCGTGGCGCATGTCGGCGGGGCCGAGGTGCGCCATGATCCCGCCGTCGCAGAAGCCCACCAGCGCATGGACGATGGATTGCGGATGCACGACCGCCTCGATCCGGTCGGGGTCGAAGCCGAAGAACTCGCGCGTCTCGATCAGCTCCAGCGCCTTGTTGAACATCGAAGCCGAGTCGATCGAGATCCGCTGGCCCATCGACCAGTTCGGATGCGCCATGGCCTGCGCCACGGTGCAGCCCCGGATCTGCTCGAGCGTCCAGTCGCGGAACGGCCCGCCCGAGGCGGTGATGATCACCCGCTCGACGCAGGTCGTGTCCTCGCCCGCGAGCGCCTGAAACACCGCCGAATGCTCGCTGTCGACCGGCAGGATCGTGGCGCCGTTCTCCTCGGCCGTCCGCATCAGCAGCTGGCCCGCGGTCACGAGGCTTTCCTTGTTGGCCAGCGCGAGCGTCCGGCCGTGCTTCAGCGCCCGCATCCCGGGCACGAGGCCCGCGGCGCCCACGATGGCGGACATGGTCCAGTCGGCCGGCCGGTCGGCAGCCTCGGCAATGGCCTGCGTCCCGCCTGCCACCTCTGTCCCCGAGCCCGCCAGCGCCTCGCGCAGGTCGGGCAGGCACTCCTCATGCGCCGTCACGGCCAGTTCGGCCTTCAGCGCGCGCGCCATCTCGGCCAGCCGCTTGACGTTCCTGCCCCCGGTGAGGGCGACGGTCCGGAACGTGTCCGGCCCACCCTTCTGCAGGACGAGATCAAAGGTGGATTCGCCGATGGAGCCGGTGGCCCCGAAGATCGACAGGCTGCGCATGATGCCGTTCAGTTCCCCATTTCCGGCAGCGGAAGCGGGCCGAGCAGTCCGAGAACCAGCACGGCAAGCACCGCCCCGGTCAGCGCGTCGAACCGGTCGAGCACGCCGCCGTGGCCGGGGATCAGCGAGGAGCTGTCCTTGACCCCGGAGCGCCGCTTGATCCAGCTCTCGACGATGTCCCCGAGTTGTCCTGCCAGCGCGATCACCGGCGACAGGATGATGAGGCCCCAGCCTGCACCCGCCATAATGGAGAATCCAAGACCCACAATTGCCGCACCCAGCCAGCCGGCGACGGTGCCGGACCAGGTCTTGTTCGGGCTGACCGCCGGCCAGAACTTCGGCCCGCCAAGGCTGCGGCCGGCGAAGTAGCCCAGCACGTCCGACGCCACGACGACGAGGATCAGCCAGACGATCGCCGCCGACCCGCCCTCCTCGCGCAGCGTGACCAGCGCCGCACCGGCCGCCATCAGCGCGGTGGCATAGGTGAAGAAGATCCGCCGGTCGCGCCGCGCCCCGATCAGCCCCACGGCAGGCGGCACCACCAAGCCGATCAGCGCCAGCGGCATGTCGCCCTGAAAGACGAGGCCCAGCACCCCCATCAGCACGCCCGAGGCCAGAAGGCCGAGCAGGATGTTGGCCAGGGGCCGCGCCGGCGCCGTCATCCGCGCCAGTTCCCACATCATCAGCCCGGTGAGCGCGATCACCATGAGCGCGAAGGGCACGCCGCCCAGCCAGACCTCGACCCCGCCGACCGCCAGCATGATCGCCGCCGAGATCATCCGGCGGCGCAGGTCGCCCCACCGCCCCTTCGGCTTCTCGGGCCGGCTCATGCGCGCAGCACCCCGCCGAAGCGACGCTCGCGCGAGGCGAAGCGCTCGATGATGGTCTCCAGTTCGCGCGCGGTGAAATCGGGCCAGAGCGTCGGCGTGAACTCGTATTCCGAATAGGCCGACTGCCACGACAGGAAGTTCGAGGTCCGCGTCTCGCCGCTCGTGCGGATCACCAGATCCGGGTCGGGCATGCCTGCGGTGTCGAGCCGGGCGGTCAGCGCGGCCTCGTCGGCATCCTCGGGCTTCAGCCGGCCCTCGGCCACGTCCCGGCACATCCGGTTCGCGGCGCGCACCAGCTCGTCGCGGCCGCCATAGTTGATCGCGACCGTCAGGTTGAGGCGCTGGTTGAACTGCGTCCGCGCCTCGATCCCCGCCATCAGCCGCTGAAGCTTGGCGTCCAGCCGCGACCGGTCGCCGATGAAGCGCATCCGCACGCCTTCCTTGGCCAGCCGGTCGGCCTCGCGCTCGATATAGCGCGCGAAGATCGACATCAGGCCCAGCACTTCCTCGGTCGAGCGCTTCCAGTTCTCGGTCGAGAAGGCATAGACCGTCAGCCAGCGGATGCCGAGGTCCGGCGAGGCCTGCACGATCTCTCGCACCCGTTCGGCACCGCGGCGGTGCCCGACCAGTCGCGGCCAGCCCCGGTTCATGGCCCAGCGTCCGTTGCCGTCCATGATGATGGCGACATGATCGGCACGTCGCTGGGAAGGATCCGCCTCTCGCGGCTCGGTCAGGGCCAAGGCTTTTCCCTTCTGGCTAGGGTGGTCGGACTGGCTGAAACGGGTGGGACGGAACATCAGGACAGGATCACACCTGCATGATTTCCTTCTGCTTTTCTTCCAGAGCCCGGTCGACGGCCGCAATGGCCTTGTCGGTGAGTTCCTGAACCTCGTCCGACCACATCTTCTGGTCGTCCTCGGCCATGCCGGCGGCCTTGGCCTTCTTGATCTGGTCCATCCCGTCGCGGCGGATGTTGCGGATCGCGACACGCGCGGCCTCGGCGTAATGGGCGGCGACCTTGGTCAGCTCCCTGCGGCGTTCCTCGTTCAGTTCGGGGATCGGCAGGCGGATGATCGGCCCGTCCACGACCGGGTTGATGCCGATGCCGCTGTCGCGGATCGCACGCTCCACCTTCGAGATCATGCCCTTGTCCCAGACGTTGATCACCACCATGCGCGGCTCGGGCACGTTGATCGTGCCCAGCTGGTTCAGCGGCGTCTGCTGGCCATAGGCGTCCACATGGATCGGCTCGAGGATGGAGGCCGAGGCGCGTCCCGTGCGCAGCGAACCGAATTCGGTGCGCAGCGCATGCATCGCGCCATCCATGCGACGCTCGAGCGCGTCGAGGTCGATCTCGAGATCTTGTTGCGACATGGTTCTGTTCCTTCACGTTCCGCGCGGGCGGTTCTGCCGCTCTATAGCAGCAGAGCCGCGCCATGGGTATAGGCTCGGGGGATGGGTTCAGCCGTGCACGCGGGTATATGTGCCTTCGCCGCGCAGGATGCCGCAGAAGCCGCCCGGCTCGTCAAGCGAGAAGACGATGATGGGCAGGTCGTTGTCCCGCGCGAGCGCGATGGCCGAGGCATCCATGACCCCCAGATGCTTCTGCAGGACCTCGTCGTAGGTCACGGTTTCATAACGCTTCGCGTCGTCAAACCTGCGTGGATCCTTGTCATAGACGCCATCGACCTTGGTGCCCTTGAAGATCGCCTGGCAGGCCATCTCGTTGGCGCGCAGCGTGGCCGCGGTATCGGTGGTGAAATAGGGGTTGCCGGTGCCTGCGGCGAATATACACACCCGCTTCTTCTCGAGGTGGCGCACCGCGCGGCGGCGGATGTAGGGCTCGCAGACCTGATCCATCGGGATCGCGCTGATCACGCGGGTGAAGATGCCGAGCGATTCCAGCGCCGCCTGCATGGCGAGCGCGTTCATCACCGTCGCCAGCATCCCCATGTAGTCGGCGGTCGTGCGCTCCATCCCCTGGGCCGAGCCCTGCAGGCCGCGGAAGATGTTGCCGCCGCCGATCACCATGCAGATCTCGACGCCGAGGCGGTGCACCGCCTGCACCTCCTGCGCGATGCGCTGCACCGTCGGCGGGTGCAGGCCGTAGCCCTGATCCCCCATCAGTGCCTCGCCGGAAATCTTGAGCATCACGCGTTTGTAGGTCACGGCAGTGCTCGCCGGCGCGGCATGGCTGGTCATGGGATCTTCCCGTCCGTCTTGTTGATTGGATTTGACTGCGGCGCAAAATGTCGGAAAACGCCGCAGGGTTCAACCGGGATCGGGGTGACCGGCGGACACCGGGCGGCGCAGGCGGCGGGCGACCCTCGCGGACCGCATGAAGAAGAAGTGGCAAATCCTTGCAAGATATCGCGGACATTCCTGCCGACCGCCCCGTCCTGATCGCGGGTCCGACCGCCTCGGGGAAATCCGCTCTCGCCGCCGCCATCGTGGCGCGGCAGGGCGGCGTCATCGTCAATGCGGATGCGCTTCAGGTCTATTCCTGCTGGCGCGTCCTGACGGCGCGTCCGACCGAGGCCGAGGAGGCGGAGCTTCCCCATCGTCTCTATGGCCATGTCGGGCGGCAGGAGGTCCATTCCGTCGGCCACTGGCTCGCCGATGTGAGGGCGGTGCTGGCCGAGGGGCTGCGCCCGGTGATCGTGGGCGGGACAGGGCTGTATTTTTCGGCCCTGACCGAAGGCCTGGCAACGATTCCCCATACGCCGCCGGAAGTCCGCGCGCTTGCCGATGCCCGGCTGACCGAGGCCGGTCTTGCCGCCATGGTGCAGGACCTCGACCCCGCGACCTCGGCGAGGATCGACCTGCGGAACCCGGCCCGGGTGCAGCGCGCCTGGGAGGTCCTGCGCGCCACCGGTCGCGGACTGGCCGACTGGCAGGCCGAAACGGGGGCGCCGCTCCTGCCGCTCGACCGGGTGGTGCCGCTGGTGATCCGGCCCGACCGGGACTGGCTGGCCGAGCGCATCGACCGCCGCTTCGACGCCATGATGGCGGCCGGCGCGCTGGAGGAAGCCCACCAGGCGCTCGCGGACTGGGACCCGGCGCTGCCGTCCTCGCGCGCCATCGGGGCGCCCGAGCTGATCGCCCATCTGCGCGGCGAGTCGGATCTCGACACCGCCATCGCGGCGGCGAAGCTTGCCAGCCGCCAGTATGCCAAGCGACAGCGCACCTGGTTCCGCAACCGGATGCGGGACTGGCGCGAGGTTCCGCTGCCCTGACGTCCCGCCGCGCTTTTTTGGCTTGGGACTCGGCCACGGCGCTGGTTATCTGTCCGGGCAACAGTCGGGATGGCGCCATGTCCGAGAGTTCCTCGCCCGCGACCGTGCGGCTCGTGGCCATTCCCAGGCTGGCGGCTGGCGGGCGCTGGCGCGTCGAGGCGATGCGCTCCGTTTCGGAGCCGCTGCTGCTGTGGTTCACGCGCGGCCAGGGTCGGATCACCGTGGCCGGGATCACGCGCGGCTACACCGCCCACAACGCGATCTTCATTCCATCCGGTGTCATGCACGGCTTCGAGGTCGGCCCGCAAACCTTTGGAACGGCCGTGTTTTTCGCGAAGGGCTGCGACCTTCCCCTGCCGGCGCAGCCGCAGCATCTGCGCATCCGCGAGGCGCTGGTGCAGCAGGAACTGAACGTGATGCTGGACACGATCGCGCGCGAACTGGAAGGCCGGGCACCGGCGAGCGACCGGGCGGTCTGGCACCATCTCGGGCTGCTCAGCGTCTGGCTGGAGCGGCAGGCTGCGCGCCTTGGACCGGTCGAACCGGTGGATGCGACACGCCGGCTGGTCGCGCGCTTCACCGCGCTGCTGGAGCGCGACTTCCGCAGCGGCATGGGGGTTGCGCATTTCGCCGGAATGCTCGGCGTGACGCCCACCCACCTCAGCCGGTGCTGCCGGCAGACCTGCGGGCGGCCGGCCTCGGCGCTGCTGCACGACCGGGTGATCTTCGAGGCAAGGCGGCTGCTGTCCGAGACCGACCTGCCGGTGAACCGGATCGCCGAAAGCCTGGGCTTCACCTCGCCCGCCTATTTCACCCGCGCCTTCGGTCATCTGACCGGGCAGTCGCCCTCGGCCTTCCGGCGCGCCTCGTGATCGGGCGGAACGCCGCCCGACGGCATGACGTTGGACCGGAACCGGGACCCCGCGCGGCGCAGGGACGTCGGCGCCGGCACTGCGGCGGACCACAAGGGAGACCGACATGACGAGCGAGACAGTTCACCCGACGACGAAGCTGGATGCCGCCGAGGTCCGCCGCGGAAGGATGGACCGGCGCGAGTTCCTGAGCCGCGCGACCGCGCTCGGGCTGACGGCCACGGCGGCCTACGGGCTGATCGGTCTACCCGCGCCAGCCCGCGCGCAGGACGCGCCAAGACCCGGCGGCACCCTGCGGATGGAGATGGAGACCCGGGCGCTGAAGGATCCGCGCACCGCAGACTGGTCGCAGATCGCCAATTTCACCCGCGGCTGGCTGGAGTATCTGGTGGAATACCAGCCGGACGGCACCTTCCGCGGCATGCTGCTGGAAAGCTGGCAGGCGAACGACGATGCCACGGAATACCTGCTGAAGCTGCGGCCCGGCGTGACCTGGAGCAATGGCGATCCCTTCACCTCCGAGGACGTCCGCCACAACTTCGAGCGCTGGTGCGACGGCTCTGTCGAGGGCAATGCCATGGCCGCGCAACTGACCGCGCTTCAGGTCGAAGGCAGGCTCGACCCCGCGGCGATCGAGATCCTCGACGCGCTGACGCTGCGGCTGCGACTGTCGCAGCCAGACATCGCGCTGATTGCGAACCTCGCCGACTATCCCGCAGCGGTGGTTCACAAATCCTATGACAATGGCGATCCGGCGGCCAACCCGATCGGCACCGGCCCCTACATGCCCGAGACGGTCGAGGTCGGCATCCGCATGGTGCTGGTGCGCGACCAGAGCCGCGAGTGGTGGGGCTCCGGCATCCATGGCGGGCCGTGGCTCGACCGGATCGAATACATCGACTTCGGCACCGATCCCTCGGCCGCGGCCGCGGCGGCGGGATCGGGCGAGATCGATGCCACCTACCAGACGGTGGGCGAGTTCATCGAGGTGCTCGACGCGCTCGGCTGGACGAAATCCGAGGCGCGCACCGCGACCACGCTGGCGATCCGCTTCAACCAGCAGTCCGAGGAGTATCGTGACGTCCGGGTGCGCCGGGCGCTTCAGCTTGCGGTGGACAATGCGGTGGTGCTGGAACTGGGCTATGCCGGCCACGGCCGCGTGGCCGAGAACCACCACGTCTGCCCGATCCACCCGGAGTATGCCGAACTGCCCCCGCTCGAGGTGAACCGCGAGAAGGCGCGGCAGATGCTGGCCGAGGCGGGCATGGCCGATCACGAATTCGAACTCGTGTCGCTCGACGATGCGTGGCAGGCGGCCTCGTGCGATGCGGTAGCGGCGCAGCTGCGCGACGCGGGCGTGAAGATCCGCCGGACCGTGCTGCCGGGCGCCACCTACTGGAACGACTGGCTGAAGTTCCCGTTCTCGGCCACCGAATGGAACATGCGCCCACTGGGCGTTCAGGTTCTGGCCCTCGCCTACAGGTCGGGCGTGCCGTGGAACGAGACGGCCTTCGCCAATCCCGAGTTCGACGCGAAGCTGGACGAGGCCATGGCCATCGTCGATCCCGACAGGCGGCGCGTGCTGATGGCCGATCTCCAGCGCATCCTGCAGCAGGAGGGGGTGCTGATCCAGCCCTACTGGCGCTCGATCTTCCGCCATGCCGATCCGAAGGTGAAGGGCTGCGAGGCGCATCCGACCTTCGAGCATCACCACTACAAGTGGTGGATCGACGCCTGAGCCGTGGAGGTGGCCGGTTTCCTCCTGCGCCGGCTGGGCGTGATGCTGGCAACGGCGCTGTGCCTGAGCTTTCTGGTGTTCTGGCTGACGCATCTGGCGCCGAACCTCGAGAAGCTGGCAAAGTCACAGGTATCGGCCCGCATGTCGGATGCCGAGACCGCAAGCTGGCTGGCGCGGAACGGTTATGACCGGCCGCTGGTGATCGGCTATGGCGAATGGCTGGGGGTGCTGCCGCGCCCGGGATGCGCCGAGGGCGCGCGGGTCTGCGGGGTGCTGCAGGGCAACTGGGGCCAGTCCACCGTGTTCCGCCAGCCGGTGGCAGCAGTGCTGGGGCGCAGCCTTTCGGCGACAGGCTGGCTGATGGTCTGGGTGCTGGTGGTGATGGTGCCTTTGGCGCTGGTGCTTGGCGTGCTGGCCGGCATGCGCGAAGGCTCGCGGATGGACAGGGCGATCTCGGCCGCCACCATCGTCTCGGCGGCCACGCCGGAATATGTCTCGGGCGTCGTGCTGACGGGGCTTCTCGCCTCGGCCACGGCGGGGGTCTCGCCGCTTCTGGCCGATGCCGGGCTGATCGAGGGCCGGACCCTGTTCCAGGGCACCGCCTCGGGCGCGATGACCGGGATCACGCTCTGGAACTTCGGCCTGCCGGTCGCCACCATCGCGCTTTACGGCGCGGGCTACATCGCGCGCATGACCCGCGCCTCGATGGCCGAGGTGATGGCCCAGCCCTACATCCGCACCGCCCGGCTGAAGGGCGCGGGACCCATCCGGATCGTCCTGCGTCACGCGCTGCGCAATGCGCTGGTCGCGCCCTTCACGATCATCATGCTGCAGGTGCCGTGGCTGCTGAACGGCGTCGTGATCGTCGAGACGCTTTTTGCCTACAAGGGGTTCGGCTGGACGCTGGTGCAGGCGGCGGGCAACAACGACATCGACCTGCTGCTCGGCTGCTCGGTGGTGGCGGTCACCGCGGTCCTTGCGACGCAGGTCCTGTCGGACGTGGGCCACCACCTGCTCAATCCGAGACTGCGGGGCGGCTGATGGAGGCGCTCGGCTGGGGAGGGATCCTGCTCGAGGCCGGCCTGCGGTTCTGGCCGGTCTGGCTGACGCTGGCCCTGACGCTGGGGCCGGGCATCGTGTTGCGCGGGCGTCTGGGCCTTCCCGGCCGGCTCTGCGGCAGCTGGATCGGCTGTCTTGGCCTCGGGCTGGTGCTGTTCTGGCTGGTCACGGCCATCCTAGCCGACCTGATCGTCACGCACGATCCCCTCGCCCAGCTTTCCGGCCTGAAGAACGCGCCGCCCGGCAGCCCGACCGGAGCGCAAGGCTATCCCTACTACCTGCTCGGCGGGGACAGCCTCGCCCGGGATGTCTTCAGCCGGATGGTGATGGGGGCGCGGCGCGTGCTGACCATCGCGCCCGCGGCCACGCTCGTCGCGCTGGCGGTGGGCGTCGTGCTGGGCCTGCCGGCGGGCTATCTGGGCGGCCGGCTCGATGCGCTGCTGTCGTTCATCGCCAACCTCGTCCTGGCCTTTCCCGTCATCCTGCTCTTCTACCTGCTGGTCACGCCCGAGGTGCGCGGCACCGCCCTTCCGAGGATGCTGGCGGCCGCCCTGTTCCTGATCCCTGTGCTGCTGGCGGCGCTGCTCTGGCACAGCCGCTTTCGCATGCAGCCGGGCATGCGCGCTGCGGGCCTCGCGCTGATCCTTGCGCTCGGCCTCTGGATCTGGGCGGGGCTGGCGCTTGGTGCCGACCCTCTGGGCCTCTGGCGCATGGATCCCGGCCTTCTCAACGTCTTCGTCGCGGTGGTGTTCGTGAACGCCCCCACCGTGTTCCGCATCGTCCGCAGCCTCGCGCGCGAGTTGCGCAGCCGCGACTACGTGGCCGCCGCGCGCACCCGCGGCGAAGGGCCGTGGTTCATCATGCTCTGGGAGATCCTGCCCAACGCGCGCGGCCCGCTGATCGTCGATGCCTGCCTGCGCGTGGGCTACACCACGATCCTGCTGGGCACGCTCGGCTTCTTCGGCCTCGGCGTCTCGCCCGAAAGCCCGGACTGGGGCTCGACCATCAACGACGGGCGGCGGTTCCTCGCGATCTATCCCCATGCCGCGGTCGTCCCGGCGCTGGCGCTGATGAGCCTTGTCCTCGGCCTCAACCTGCTCGCCGATGCCCTGCGCGAGGAGGCCCTGCGTGACTGAAGCGCCGCCTCCCGTCCTCGAGATCGAGGAGCTGACCGTGACCTTCACCGGCCGGCGCGGCAGCTTCCCGGCGGTCGAGGCCTTCTCGTGCCGGATCATGCCCGGCGAGACGCTCGGGCTGGTGGGCGAATCGGGCAGCGGCAAGTCCACCGTGGCACTTGCGGTGATGCGCGACCTTGGCCCCGCGGGTCGCATCATGGGCGGCGCGATCCGCGTCATGGAGCGCGACATCACCACCCTGCCCGAGCGCGACCTGCGCCGCATCCGGGGATCGCAGGTCGCCATGGTCGGGCAGGAGCCGATGGCCGCGCTGAACCCCGCGATGCGGATCGGCGCGCAACTGGCCGAGGTGCCTCGGATCCATCGCCGCGCCTCGGCGGCCCGGGCGATGGATCAGGCCCGACGCGCGGTCGAGGAGGTCGGCCTGCCCGATCCCGCCCGCATCCTGCGCAGCTATCCGCACCAGCTGTCCGGCGGCCAGCTTCAGCGCGTCGCCATCGCGATGGCCCTGATGGCGCGGCCGGCGCTCCTGATCCTCGACGAGCCGACCACCGCGCTCGATGTCACGGTCGAGGCGGGCATCGTCGAACTGCTGCAGGCCATAGCCCGGCGGCGCGGCACCTCGATGCTGTTCGTCAGCCACAATCTCCGACTGGTGGCCGGGATCTGCGACCGGGTGGCCGTGCTCTATGCTGGGCAGGTGGTCGAGACCGGGACCGTCGGCCGGATCTTCGGCGCGCCGCGGCATCCCTATACCCGGGCGCTGCTGCGAGCGGTCCCCCGGCTCGATACCGCCGACCGGCAGGCACCCCTCTCCCTGCCCGGCGAGCAGCCGCTGCCGCACGAGCGTCCGGCGGGCTGCGCCTTCGCCCCGCGCTGCCCCCATGCGGTGCCGGGCCGCTGCGACCAGCTTCCGGTCCCGCTGACCGTCCTTGGCGGGCCGCAGGATGCCGCGCGCTGCCTGCGTCTGGACGAGATCCCCGGCGCCCCCGACGATGCAAGGCCCACCCTGCCCGCGGCGCCCGGTCCGGGCCAGCCCCTCCTGACGGTCGAGGGGCTGACGAAACATTTCCGCCTTGGCCGGCGCCGGCTGCGCGCGGTGACGAACGTCAGCTTCGAGGCGCTGGAGGGCGAAACGCTCGCCATCGTCGGCGAATCCGGCTGCGGGAAAAGCACGCTCGCGCGGCTTCTGATGGGGCTTGAGCAGGCGAGCGCGGGCCGGATCCTCCTGCAGGGCCGCGAGGTGCAGGACCTGCCCGCGGGGCGTCGGCCGGCGGATCTGGTGGCCGCGATGCAGATGGTGTTCCAGAACCCGTCCGACACGCTCAATCCCTCGATGACGGTCGGGCGGCAGATCCTGCGGGCGCTGACGCTGTTCCGTGTCGCACCGACGAGGGCCGGGCGGCAGGCGCGGCTTCTGGACCTTCTCGAGCGTGTGCGGCTGCCGCCGGCACTGGCCGCCTTCCGACCCGGACGGCTTTCGGGCGGGCAGCGACAGCGTGTGGCGATTGCCCGGGCGCTGGCCGGCGATGCGCGGCTTCTGGTGGCGGACGAGCCGGTCTCGGCGCTGGATGCCAGCGTTCAGGCGGCAGTGGTGGGCCTGCTGCTCGACATCCAGCGCGATCGGCACGGCACGCTGCTCTTCATCAGCCACGACCTCGCGCTGGTGCGCCAGATCGCGGACCGGGTGATGGTGATGTATCTCGGGCAGGTGATGGAGATCGGCCCGGCGGCCCGGGTGTTCGGCGGCATGGTGCACCCCTACACCGAGGCGCTGGTCTCAGCCGTGCCGGTGCCCGATCCGGTTGCCCGGCGCGACCGGATCGTTCTGGCGGGCGATCCGCCCTCGGCGCTCGAACCGCCGCCGGGCTGCCCGTTCCAGAGCCGCTGCCATCGCCGGACGGAGGTGCCGGGCGAGCTTTGCGCAACGCTGCCGCCGCCCCTGGCCGAGGTCGCGCGGGGCCATCGCATCCGCTGCCACCTTCCGCCGGACCGCCTTGCCCGGCGCAATGCGGCAGCGCCCGAGGCCACCCATGGAGCCGTAGAGCCGTAGAGCCGCCGGGTGGCCACTGCCTCGCCCCCGCCATCCCTCCGCGCTGCGAGCCGAGGCCCCGGCGCGGGGCTCACACTACTTTCCGAGGTGCTTTCTCAGCCGGGACGGCGTGTGGAACTTGCGATCCTTGAACGGGTTCTTGTCGCCCTGTCCGCGCAGCGTCAGGCGGATCGGTGTGCCCGGCATGTCGAAGTGGTCGCGCAACCCGTTGATCAGATAGCGCCGATAGCTGTCCGGCATGTCGTCGGGATGCGAGCACATCACCACGAAGCCCGGGGGGCGGGTCTTCACCTGGGTCATGTAGCGCAGCTTGATCCGACGCCCGCCGGGGGCCGGCGGCGGATGGGCCTCGACCATCGCGCCCAGCCATGTGTTCAGCCGGGCCGTGGTGATGCGCCGGTTCCACACGTCATGGGCCTTCAGGATCGCGGCATGCAGCCGGTCGAGCCCGCGCCCGGTCTTGGCCGAGACCGTCACCAGCGGCGCGCCGCGCAACTGCGGCAGGAGCCGGTCGAACATCTCCTTGAGTTCGGCCAGCTTGCCCTGCTTCTCGTCTTCCAGATCCCACTTGTTCACCGCGATCACGACCGCCCGGCCCTCGGTCTCGGCAAAGTCGGCGATGCGGAGGTCCTGCTGTTCGAACGGGATCTCGACGTCGAGAAGCACCACCACCACCTCGGCGAAGCGCACGGCACGCAGGCCGTCGGCCACCGACAGCTTTTCCAGCTTGTCCGAGATCCGCGCCTTCTTCCGCATCCCCGCCGTGTCGAAGATCCGGATCGGCGTGCCGAGCCAGTCCGACCGGACCGAGATCGCGTCGCGGGTGATCCCGGCCTCGGGGCCTGTCAACAGGCGATCCTCGTTGATGATCTTGTTGATCAGGGTCGACTTGCCCGCGTTCGGCCGGCCGATCACCGCGATCTGAAGCGGACGCTTGGCGGTCGGCTTGTGCGCGTCGGGATCCGCCTCCTCGGCGGCCTCGTCCTCCGACACGTCCACATCCACCACCGGCGCATCCGCGGCGGCGCGCTCGGCATAGCCCTCGGCCAGCGGGCGCAGGATGTGGTAGAGATCATCCAGCCCCTCGCCATGCTCGGCCGAAAGCCGCACCGGCTCTCCCAGGCCCAGGGACCAGGCCTCGATCGCGCCGGCATCGCCCGCGCGGCCCTCGGCCTTGTTCACGCCAAGGATCACATGGGCGTTCTTCTTGCGCAGGATGTCGGCGAAGACCTCGTCCGAAGGCGTCACGCCCACCCGCCCATCGATCAGGAAAAGGCAGATGTCCGCCATCTCCACCGCGCGCTCGGTCAGCCGGCGCATCCGGCCCTGAAGGCTGTCGTCGGTCACTTCTTCCAGACCGGCCGTGTCGATGACCGTGAAGCGCAGGTCGAAGAGCTTGGCATCCCCCTCGCGCAGGTCGCGGGTCACGCCGGGCTGGTCGTCCACCAGCGCCAGCCGCTTGCCGACCAGCCGGTTGAACAGCGTCGACTTGCCGACATTCGGCCGGCCGACAATGGCGAGGGTAAAGCTCATCGTTGCCTCCGGAGGCGGCTCATTCAGGTCAAGCCCCGGTCCCTAGCAGAGAGGACGGTCAGCGGAAAGCGAGAAGTTTTCCATCCGTCGAGACGACATAGGCCGTGCCTCCGGCAAGCGCCGGCTGCGACGCCGCGCCACCCGGCAACTCGACCGAGCCGGTCAGCGCGCCATTCACCGGGCTGAAGAAGCGGATCGCCCCATCCGACGAGGCCACCATCAGCCGCCCCCCGGCCAGCACCGGGCCGTAATGGGCGGTGATCGCCTTGCGCCGCTTGGGCTTCTCCTTGGTCCAGTAGGGCATCTCGACCGACCAGATCACCTCGCCCGTCGCCGCGTCGAGGCGCACCAGCCGCGCCTCGTCCGAGACGAGGAACAGCGACCCGCCCGCGACCGCGACGGGGGCCAGCGCCCCCTCCTCGGCCGACCAGACCTGCTCGCCCGAGGCGGTGGACAGCGCCACCATCCGACCCGCGGCGCTGCCGATATAGGCCACGCCATCGGCCACGACCGGATCGCCGGTGATGTCGCGGAAACTGGTATAGGCGCGGCCGAGCCGCTCGCCCGCGACCTGCGCCGACCAGATCTGCGAGCCGCCCTCGCGCAGCGCGGCCACCACCTGGCCGCTGGCGAAGGGGAAGAGCACCGTCGTGCCGGTGACCGCCGGAGCCGAGCCGCCGATCATGCCGGTCGAGGACGGCGCCCCGGGGATCTGCCAGCGCACGCGGCCGTTCGAGGCCTCGATCGCCCAGGCCGAGCTGTCGCGCCCGGTGACATAGACCAGATCACCGTCGACCGTCGGCGCGCCGGTGGAGGGCGCGCCAAGATCCTGCCGCCAGAGCACGCTGCCCGAGGCCGGATCGAGCGCCACCAGTTCGCCGAACCCGGTCGTCACGAACAGCCGCCCCGCACCATGGGCGAGGCCGCCGCCCGACACGTCGGTCGCGCTGTCCGAAGGCGGGGTCAGGTCCACGCGCCACAGCTGCCCGCCCCCGGTCGAGGTGGCCTGCACGTCGCTCTGCGCGTCCATCGTGAAGATGCGCCCGTCCGCCACCACAGGCGCGGCCGAGATGCGGTTGCGCCGGCTGTTGCCGGCCCCGATGTCGGCGCTCCAGACCAGTTGCGGCGCCGCGCTCAGCGCCGCATGGGGTGCCAGATGGGCCGCGTTGCCGCCGCGCTGCGGCCAGGAGGCATTGGCCGAGGCCGCGGGCAGCGCCACGGGGCGGCTCGCGTTCACCTGCACGGTGCTGCGATCCACCGGCGTCGGATCCTGCTCCGAGGGCAGGCTGGCCTCCAGAGGGGCGCGCACGTCGAAACGCTCGCCCTGAAGGACCAGTTCGCGCTCGCAACCGCAGAGCAGACCAAGCAGCGCAAGTCCCGAGACTGCAACGTTCCGCTTCACCGTGAAACCCCTTCTCAAGTGCCTGCCCGTCCGACTGTCGGCCGGCCTCAGCCGGCCTGGGTTCCGCCGCCAAGCGCGGTGATCATCTGCTCGGCGCGCCGGCGCAGACCCTCCGTCGCCTCCTGGTCCTGCGCAAGGCTGCGCAGCGTCTCGATGGCCTTCGCCGGCTCGCCCGCCTCGATGTCGAGATAGGCGACCTGCTCCAGCGCCAGCGTCCGGTAGGGCCGGCCCGGTGCCGCGATGCCGTCCAGCGCAGCGCGGCGCTCGGCCAGCGGAAGTTCCGTTCCGGCAAGGATCACCCGGCGCAGCACCGCAAGGTCGCGATAGCTCGGGGCAAGCGTCGCATCGGCCGCGACCCGCTCCAGCGCCGCAAGCGCCGTGGCACGGTCGCCCGCGGGATCCGAGGCCAGCATCAGGTCGCGCAGCGCGGCGCGGCTGCCCTCGGCCGGCACCGCGGCCACCGCGGCGCGGCGGGCGGCGGAGTCGGGCGCCTCGAGCGCGGCCATCAGCGCATCACCGAAGGCCCGGGAGGCGGCCGTCGTCTCGGACTTCCGCCACTCGTTCCAGGCGGCGCCCCCCACGATCAGCAGCACCAGGACGACCGCGATCCAGCCGTAGCGCCGCATCAGCCGGAACAGCCGGTCGCGGCGGACCTCCTCGGTCACCTCGTCGATGAAACTCTCCGGGTTGCTCAAGGCCCTCTCCCTTGCTGGTGCCATCGTCTTACACGCAAGGCCAAGGGCTTGCCAAGCCCCGGCCCCGGCTCAGGCGGCGGCCTCGTCCTCTTCCTCGGCGGACTGGCGCGCCCACATCGCGGCATAGCGCCCGCCGCGGGCCAGAAGCTGCTCGTGCCGGCCCTCCTCGACGATGCGGCCCTCTTCCAGCACGACGATGCGGTCGGCATCCGCGATGGTCGAGAGGCGGTGCGCGATGGTGATCACCGTCCGCCCCTCGCCCATCTCGCGCAAGGAGTCCTGGATGTCGCGCTCGGTCTGGGTGTCGAGGGCCGAGGTCGCCTCGTCCAGCAGCAGGATCGGCGGGTTTTTCAGAAGCGTGCGGGCAATGCCCACGCGCTGCTTCTCGCCGCCCGAGAGCTTCAGCCCGCGCTCGCCGACCGTGGTGCGGTAGCCATCCGGCAGGCGGGTGATGAAGTCATGGATCTTCGCGGCGCGGGCCGCCGCCTCGACCTCCTCGGGGGTGGCTTCGGGACGGCCGTAGGCGATGTTGTAATAGATCGTGTCGTTGAAAAGCACGGTGTCCTGCGGCACGACCCCGATCTTGGAATGCAGCGAATCCTGCCGGACGGAGCGCAGGTCCTGCCCGTCGATGCGGATCGCGCCCGAGGTCACGTCGTAGAACCGGAACAGCAGCCGCCCGATGGTTGACTTGCCCGAGCCCGAGGGCCCGACCAGCGCAACCGTCTCGCCCGCGCCCACCTTGAGCGAGATCCCCTTCAGGATCACCCGCTCCGGGTCATAGCCGAAGCGCACGTCATCGAGTTCGACCGCGCCGCCGCGAACCTCGAGGTCGCGCGCGTCGGGCGCGTCCACCACCTCGGCTGGCTGCGCCAGCAGGCCGAACATCTGGCCCATGTCCACGAGCGCCTGCCGGATCTCGCGATAGACCGTCCCGAGGAAACCGAGCGGCAGGGTGATCTGGATCATGTAGGCGTTGACCATCACGAAGTCGCCCACGGTCAGCGCGCCGGACTGGACCCCGAAGGCGGCCATCACCATGACGGCGACGAGGCCCGCGGTGATCAGCAGGCTCTGCCCCGCGTTCAGGAACGCAAGCGACTGGCCGGTCTTGACCGCCGCGCGCTCATAGCCCTGCATGGCCATGTCGTAGCGCTGCGCCTCGCGCGTCTCGGCGCCGAAGTACTTGACCGTCTCGAAGTTCAGCAGCGAGTCGATGGCCTTCTGGTTGGCGTCGGTGTCCTGCTCGTTCATCTCGCGGCGGATCTTCACCCGCCATTCGGTGACCCTGAAGGTGAAGGTGACGTAAAGCGCGATGGTCGTGACCACCACGGCCATGTATTCCCAGCCGAAGACGACCGCGAAGATGATCGCGACCATGCTGAGTTCCAGAAACAGCGGCCCGATCGAGAACAGCATGAAGCGCAGCAGGAAATCGACGCCCTTCACGCCGCGCTCGATGATGCGGCTGAGGCCCCCGGTCTTGCGCGTGATGTGATAGCGCAGCGACAGGCGGTGGATGTGGGTGAAGGTCTCGAGCGCGAGCTGGCGCAGTGCGCGTTGGCCCACGCGCACGAAGATCGCGTCGCGCAGCTCGCCGAAGGCCACCGCCCCCAGCCGCGCGAGGCCATAGGCGACCGTCAGCCCGACCGCGCCGAGGCCCATCATCATCGCGGGCGTGGGCGCACCGCCTGCCAGCGCATCGACCGCCGCCTTGTAGAAGAACGGCGTGGCGACCGAGATGATCTTGGCCACCACCAGCGCCATCAGCGCCAGCACGACGCGGCGCTTCACCCATGTCTGGCCCTTCGGCCAGAGATAGGGTGCCATGCGTTTCAGTGTCGCCCAGCCGCTCATTTCCGGCGGATCGACCGGCGTGGGGCCGGGCCTCTGTCTCATCTCGCGCATCGGGGGATCTCCTCGGAGCGCCTTACCTAAGCCGCCGGGGTCCGAAACGCCAGAGGAAGCCGCATCGCATCGGGTCAGTCGGTGGGTGCAGGCAGCGTGAATACCTGCCCCGGGTAGATCAGGTCCGGGTCGCGGATCGCCTGCCGGTTGGCCTCGTAGACCTTCACGTAAAGGATGCCCTCGCCAAGGCTTTGCTCGGCGATGCGCCAGAGCGAGAAGCCGGGCTGCACGGTCACAGAGAGCGGAACGGCCGGCGCGGCCTCGGTGCCAGCGGGCGCGGCCGGCGGCGCCCCCGGCAAGGCCGCTGCCGGGCGGCCCGGATCGGCACCGGGCATGGCAGGCATCCCCTCCTGCCCTCTGGCCGCCTCGGGACCGGCGGGCGGGGCACTTGCCGCCTCGGGCGCCGACGCCAGCGCCTGAAGCGCGGCAGCCACGGTCTCGTGGCTCTCGCGCTCGAAGGGGGTCTCGAACCGGGCCACCACCTCGCCTGCGGGATCGATGCGGTCCGCACGCAGCTGGTAGAGCCCCGGCTCGATGCCGCTCAGGCTCGTGGCCCAGGTCCCGTCGGGGGCCACCGTGACGGTGGCAAGCTCGGCATTGTCGAGGTAGAGCCGAACGAAGTCCCCCGGCCCGCCACGACCGGAAAGCAGCACCGCGCCGTCGGACGCATAGGAGATGGTGTCGACCGAAACCCCGGCCACCTCGTCCAGGCTCTCCCCGGCGGATTGCAGCACCTTGACCTCGCCGTCCCCCACCAGCAGCGCGGCCGGGGCCTTCTGCGCGGGCACGGCCGGGGCCGTGCCGGCATCGGCCACCGCCGCCGCGGACGGCGCGGGCGCGAGGATCGGCGCGACGAGCACGCTGCTTCTGGCCAGATGCTCGGCCCCGTCCGGAAGCACCATGCGCAGCGAAAGGCGGCGCGGCCGGTTGTCGGCGGGGATCGAGAACATCACGGCGAAGCGGTTGGCGGCATCCGCCGTGGTCTCGGCGGCTTCCTCTCCGTCGATCAGCACCTCGACCTCGGCGCCCTGCTGGGCGCGTCCCGCAACGAGGGCCGAGCCGTCGCTTTCGATCCGCACCACGTCGAAGGCCGGCAGGACGACCGCTACCTCGGGCGGGGCGGGCGACGGCGCAGGTTCGGGGGCAGCCGCGGCCCCGGGCGCGGCGGCCGTCTGTGGGGGCGCCTCCGAGGGCGCGGGAACGGCAGCCGGCGGGGACGGGTTCGCGGCCGTGTCCACCGGCACCTGCCGCGTGGTCCAGCCGATCCAGCCCGCGGTCGCTGCGGCCGCCGCCCCGCCGGCCGCAAGGGCGGCCCATGCGCCCGGTCCCATCTTGCCGATCAGAGGCATCGTCTTCAGCTCCCGGTGCCCGCGGGGCACCTGACTTGTCACCGTTACAGGAACGCGGATATCACTGCCGGACGCAAGCCCTTATCCACAGGTGTTCCCCGCATGTCCCAGCTCCGCTCCGTCTGCGTCTTCTGCGGCTCCCGCGCCGGCCTCCGCCCCGCCTATGCCCGCGACGCGCGCGAACTGGGCCGGGTGATCGCGGCCGAGGGCTGGCGGCTGGTCTATGGCGCGGGCGACGTGGGCCTGATGGGGGAAGTGGCCCGCGCGGCCCTTGCCGAGGGCGGCAAGACCATGGGCGTGATCCCCACCCACCTCCTGATCCGCGAACAGGGCCGGCGGGATCTCGCGCAGCTGGTCATCACCGAGGACATGCACGAGCGCAAGAAGGTGATGTTCATGAACTCGGACGCCATCGTGGTGCTGCCCGGTGGCGCAGGCTCGCTCGACGAGTTCTTCGAGGTGCTGACATGGCGCCAGATCGGCCTGCACGAGAAGCCGATCTTCCTGCTGGACACAGATGGCTACTGGCAGCCGCTGCTCGCGCTCATGGAGAACGTGGTGGCCGAGGGCTTTGCCGAACTGGCGATGCGGGACTACTACGTCGCCGTGCCGGATGTTCAGGCGCTGGCGGGGCGGCTGCGCGCCGCCCTGTCCTGACGGATTGCCTCGAAGGAATAGAGGGCAAGCGCCGTCCAGATCAGGCCGAAGGCCGCGCCGTGCCACGGCGTGAAGGGCTGGGCGAAGACGGTGACCGCGCAGAGGAACTGCAGCGTGGGGTTCAGATACTGCACGAGGCCCAGCGTCGCCATCCCGATCCGCTGCGAGGCATAGGAGAACAGCATCAGCGGCACCGCGGTCAGCACGCCGGAAAAGGCCAGTAGCGCCGAGACCTGCCAGGACTGCCCGAACCAGCCGCCCGGGCGGTCCATCTCGGCGGCATGCCCGCCATGCACCGCCCAGAGCCAGCCGATGGCCAGCGGCGCAAGCAGCAGCACCTCGGCCGTGACCGAGACCATCGAGCCCGCCACCAGCCGCTTCTTCACGAGGCCATAGATCCCGAAGGTCCCCGCCAGCGCGAGCGCGATCCAGGGCGCCACGCCCAGTCCCAGCGTCAGCACCGCCACTGCCCCCGCCGCCATCGCCACCGCCACCCCCTGCCCGCGACTCAGCCGCTCGCGGAAGACGAGGACGCCAAGTGCCACCGCGACGAGCGGAAAGATGTAATAGCCAAGGCTCGCCTCGAGCGTATGGCCCGACTGCACCGAGAAGATGAACAGGAACCAGTTGGCCGAGATCATCAGCGCCGCCAGCGCCACGGCACGCGGCCGTCGTGCCAGCAGCGCGAAGGCATGGCCCAGCTGGCCCTGCGCCAGCAGGATCGCGCCGAAGAACAGCGCCGACCACAGCGTGCGATGCGACAGCACCTCGAGCGGCGGCACCTCGTCGATCAGGCGGTAGTAGAGCGAGGACAGGCCCCAGATGACGCAGGTCGCCACCATCGCGGCGATCCCCTTGGTTCGGTCCTGCATCCGTCGTCTCCGGCTCGATCCCTTCTGCTTACGCATTTGAACCGGCCGCCGGAAGCCCCCCTGCGACGGAACAGGCGGCGCTTCCGACGGTTGACCCGCGCCTTCCTGCAGGAGCCTTCATGTTCGACTGGATCACCAGCCTCATCCGCGCCGTGGGCGCAGCCGGCGTCGCCTTCCTGATGCTGCTCGAGAATGTCTTTCCGCCCATCCCCTCGGAACTCGTGATGCCGCTTGCCGGCTTCATCGCGGCCCGGGGCGAGGCCAGCCTGGTCCTGATGATCCTTGCCGGCACGGCCGGTTCGGTCGCGGGTGCGTGGTTCTGGTACTGGGTGGGCCGAAAGGTCGGCCGCGACAGGATGCACCGACTGGCCTGCCGCCACGGACGCTGGCTTGCAGTCTATCCCGAAGACATCGACAAGGCCCGGGACTGGTTCGAGCGCCACGGCCCGGCGGCCGTGCTGTTCGGGCGGATGGTGCCGACGGTGCGGACCTTCATCTCGGTCCCGGCAGGTGTGGCGCGGATGCCGCTGGGCCGGTTCCTCGCCTACACGACGGCCGGCAGCGTCGTCTGGGTCTCGCTGCTCGCAAGCGCCGGCTACCTGCTGCAGCGCCGCTACGAGATGGTCTCGGCCTGGGTCGATCCGGTCGCCACGGCGATCGTCGTGGGTCTGCTGGGTTGGTATGTCTGGCGCGTGGCGACCTATCGCCGGCGGGTGCCGCTGCCGCAGGAGTGAGGCAGGCCGTGCCGGCTACGCGACCATGGCGGCCGGTTGCCGCCGGCGCACGGTCCGTTCAGGGCTGCCTGGCGGGCAACTCGCCGCCTTCAATGGCTGCTGATCGCGGCAACCGTCCCCTCCGTGGCCGGCACGGGCATCGCGGGCTGCCTGCGCGGCAATCGTCCCGGGGATGCAGAAGGGCCGCCCATGGGCGGCCCTCACGTCAGTCGGATGCCGGCCGCCTCACATGCGCGAGGCGACGTTCTCCCAGTTCACCAGCTTGTCGAGGAAGTTCGTGAGATATGCCGGGCGCTTGTTGCGGAAGTCGATGTAGTAGCTGTGCTCCCACACGTCGCAGCCCAGCAGCGCCGTCTGGCCGAAGCACAGCGGGTTCACGCCGTTCTCGGTCTTGGTGACCTTCAGGCTGCCGTCGGCGTCCTTCACCAGCCAGCACCAGCCCGAGCCGAACTGGCCCGCACCGGCGGCCGAGAAGTCTTCCTTGAACTTGTCCACGGACCCGAAGCTTTCGACCAGCGCCCGCTCAAGCTCGCCCGGCATCTTCTTGTCGCCGGAGCCCATCATCTCCCAGAACTGGCAGTGGTTCCAGTGCTGGCTGGCGTTGTTGAAGATGCCGTTCTGCGCCACGGCGCCGGGCTGGTAGGTGCCCCGGACGATCTCCTCCAGCGACTTGCCTTCCCACTCGGTCCCGGCAACCAGCTTGTTGCCATTGTCCACATAGGCCTTGTGGTGAATGTCGTGGTGATACTCCATCGTCTCCTTCGACATGCCGAGCGCCGCCAGCGCGTCATGGGCATAGGGAAGGTCGGGAAGGGTGAAGGCCATCTGTCTCTCCTGTGCTTTCGCAACCTCGTGAGGTTGGGCTCAATAAGAGCGCGGCGGTGGGTGAGGTCAAGAGGCCGCGGCGACCCGATGTCGCATCCGTCGCCGCGGACGCACACCGCGCCATCCGCAGCGCCACGGCAGGCGCATCCACGGCGCCGGAGCGGGATCGCCCTCGAACCGGCCCGTGGGGACTGTCGGCCGCCCTAGCGGAACCGCGCCGGCAGGGCACCGCGACCGGACGCGATACCGCGCCGGCGGGACCTCGTGTTCCGACCGGCGCTGTCCGACACCCCGTCCGATCAGCCGGCGAAGAGCTCGCTTCCGGGCTGCGCCGAGTGGGTCAGCAGCCCCATGACGTAGGCCGCGACCGACCGGAAGGCGACCAGCGTATAGCCACCCTCTTCCGCCCAGAAGGCCCCGGCGACCTGCGCCACCCTCGTCCGGCGAAGCTCGCCCGGCTCAAGCGTCGCGAAATCCACCGGGCAGAGCTTCATCAGCACCTGCGCCGCCTTCTCGCCCTCGATCCGGAACAGGCAGCGCGCATCCGACACGTCCACCACCATGACATGCGCCCCGGTCAGGGCGTTGGTCAGCGCCGTCACCGTGGCCGCCACCTCGCCATAAGGCAGCAGGATCAGCAACTCGTCCGGCGACATCCAGCCCACGCGGGTTTCGCCAACGGACAGGATCTGCCGGCGCTCGGGCAGGCCGAGGCCCAGCACGGCCTTCAGCGCGGCGGGCAGCCCCGGCAGGTCATGCTTCGCCCTGAGCGTGATCATGCCCATCGGCCCGATCTCGCGGATGGTGGCGAAGCCCTCGAAGCTGGCATTCCCCAGCGCGCTCACCGGCTCAGACATCCTGCTTCTCTCCCGCCTTGTCGTAGAACACCGGATCGACGATCCGCGCCTTCACCACGCCGCCCCACATCTTCGGGAACTCCAGCACCTCGCCCATCCGCTGCGGACCGCGGTGGACGAGGCCCATGGCGATGCCCTTCTTCAGCGTCGGCGAGTAGTAGGTCGAGGTGACGCGCCCCTGCGTGTTGCGCTGGCCGTTGGCATTGCTGCCCGCGGCCGGGGCAATAGCCCCATCCGGCAGCACCGAGCCGTCCAGCGTCTCGAGACCCACCAGCTTCCAGCGCTCGGGGTTGGCGAGGAACGTCCGCTCCTGCCCGCGCTTGCCGATGAAGTCGGCCTTCTTCTTCGAGATCGCCCAGTCGAGGTTCAGGTCCTGCGGGATCACCGTGCCGTCGGTCTCGTCGCCGATCATGATGAAGCCCTTCTCGGCCCGCATGACGTGCAGCGCCTCGGTGCCATAGGGCATCAGGCCGAACTCGCGTCCCGCCGCCACGCAGGCTTCCCAGAAGGCTAGGCCGTGGCTCGCCGGGATCGCGATCTCGTAGGACAGCTCGCCCGAGAAGCTGATCCGGTAGGCGCGGGCCGGGATGCCGGCGATCGTGCCCTCCTTCCAGTGCATGAAGGGCAGCGCCTCCTTCGAGACGTCCATCCCGCCCAGCTTCTCCAGCAGCTTCCGCGCCGAGGGGCCGACCACCGCGACCTGCGCATATTGCTCGGTGAGGTTGGCGGTAAAGACCTGCCAGTCCCACCACTCGCACTGGAGCCAGTCCTCCATATGCGCATGGATCCGGTCCGCCCCGCCCGAGGTGGTGTGGCAGAGCCAGGTGTCCTCGGAAATGCGCGCGACGACACCGTCATCGGAGAGGAAGCCGTTCTCGTTGCACATCAGGCCATAGCGGCAGCGGCCGACCCCGAGGTTCGACATGACATTGGTATACATCATGTCGAGGAAGCGCCCGGCATCCGGCCCCTTCACGAGGATCTTGCCAAGCGTCGAGGCGTCGAGCAGGCCCACGTGGTTGCGGGTGTTCGTCACCTCGCGCTTGACCGCATCGGCGTGAGATTCGCCCGCCTTCGGATAGCAATAGGGACGCCGCCAGTAGCCCACCGGCTCCCAATAGGCGCCGTGCGCCTCGTGCCAGCCGTGCATCGGCGTGCGGCGCAGCGGCTGGAAGATGTCGCCCCGCGCCTCGCCGGCCAGCGCGCCGATGGTGACGGGCGTGTAGGGCGGGCGGAAGGTGGTGGTGCCCACCGCCGGGATGGGCGCGTTGAGCGATCCGGCCAGCACCGCCAGACCGTTGATGTTGCTCAACTTGCCCTGATCGGTCGCCATCCCGAGCGTGGTGTAGCGCTTGGTGTGCTCGACCGATTCATAGCCCTCGCGGGCGGCAAGCTGCACGTCGGACACCTTCACGTCGTTCTGGTAGTCGAGCCACATCTTCGCGCGCAGCGCGGGCTTGGCGCCCTGCGGCATCATCCAGACCGGCTCCATCGGCGCTTCGGCCGCGGCATGGACCGGCAGTGCCGCCCCTCCGCCGCCCGCCGCCCGGATGGCATCGGCCAGCACGGCCGAGGCATGCAACTCGCCATTGGCCGATCCGGCGGCGACGACCATGGCCGAGCCATCGTGGCTGATCGGCGGCCGCTTCGGGTCGGGGCGGAACGCGGCCTGCGCCTCGTCCCAGATCAGCTTGCCGCCGCAATGGCTCCAGAGGTGGACGACCGGCGACCAGCCGCCCGACATGGCGACCGCATCGCAGGCGATCTGGTTGAGCACCGCGCCTTCGCCGGCCTGCGCGCAGATCGCGACTCCGGTGACGCGCTTGCCGCCCTTCACCTTCGAGATGCCGCGATTGACCAGCACCGGGATGCCCAGCGAGCGGGCCTCGTTCGGCAGGTCCCCGTCGGCCTGCATCCGCGCGTCGAGGATCGCCGGCACCGTGAGACCCGCGCGGTGGACGGCGATGGCGGTCCGATAGGCGTCGTCGTTGTTCGTCGCGATCACCACGCGGTCGCCGGGCGAGACGGCCCAGTTCACGATGTAGTCGCGCACCGCCGAGGCGAGCATCACGCCGGGGATGTCGTTGCCCGCGAACGGCAGCGGCCGCTCGATCGCGCCGGTGGCGGCGATGATCCGGCCGGCGCGGATCCGCCAGAGCCGCTTCTTCGGCCGCCCGTCGCCGGGCGTGTGGTCGGCCACGCGCTCCTCGGCCAGGACATAGCCGTGGTCATAGACCCCGGCCGCCATGCAGCGGGTGCGCAGCGTGACGTTCGGCATCGCGTCCAGCGCGCGGACCGTGGCCTTCACCCAGTCCTCGGCCGGTTTGCCGCCGATCAGCACGTCATCGACCGGGGCGCGCCCGCCCCAATGCGCAGTCTGCTCCAGCACCAGCACGCGCGCGCCGGTGGCCGCGGCGGCCAACGCCGCCTGAAGGCCCGCGATCCCGCCGCCCGCGACGAGTACGTCGCAATGGGCATAGGCCTGTTCGTAACGGTCCGGGTCGGGCTTCTCGGGCGCTTTGCCGAGACCGGCCGAGCGGCGGATCACCGGCTCGAACAGATGCTTCCACGCGGCGCGCGGCTGCAGGAAGGTCTTGTAGTAGAAGCCCGCCGGCAGGAAGCGCGCCACGGCGTTGTTCACCACGCCCACGTCGAACTCGAGGCTCGGCCAGTGGTTCTGGCTGGCCGCCGCGAGGCTCGCGAACAACTCGGTCGTCGTGGTGCGCTGGTTCGGCTCCAGCCGGTCGTCCTGGCCAAGGTTCACGAGCGCGTTGGGCTCTTCCGCGCCCGAGGCCACGATGCCGCGCGGGCGGTGGTACTTGAAGCTGCGGCCGACCAGCATCTGGTCGTTGGCCAGCAGCGCCGAAGCGAGCGTGTCGCCGGCAAGGCCGCGCATCCGCTTGCCGTTGAAGGTGAAGTCGAGGGCGGTCGCGCGGTCGATCAGCCGCCCGCCCCGTGCCAGACGCGTGCTCACTTCGTGCCCTCCCATTCCGGCCGGCGGGCCTTGATCTTCGCGATGATGTCGGGCGGCGGTTCCGAAGTCTGGGCCGGATAGGTCCCGAAGACCTCAAGCGTCGCGGTGCAGCGCGCGGCAAGGAACCACTTGCCGCAGCCGTAGCTGTGGCGCCAGCGCTCGAAATGAACCCCCTTGGGGTTCTTCCGGGCGAACATGTAGGATTCGAACTCCTCGTCGGACGAGCCGGGACCGAAGCGCTTGAGATGCGCCTCGTAACCCGGACTCAGTTCGGTCTCCTCGGCCTTGACGCCGCAATAGGGACATTCGAGGATCAGCATGCGCTTGCGCTCCGGTCAGGCCGGGCGCAGGCGCCCGGTTCATTCGATGGGATAGACGACGCTGGGGCGGTTGTTCGCGTCCGAGGCTCCGCCAAAGTTGCCGGACGTGGCGAAGGCGCCAAGGACCATGACCAGCAGGGCACCCGACAGGAAGCCGCCGATCTGCACGCGGTATTTCCAGATGGTCGCGATGTCCTTGTCGCGACGGGCGGCAAGCTCCTCCTTCGAGGGCATGCGCTTCCAGATCCAGGTCGCGGGGTCGATCTTGAGCTCCTCGTCGTTGAGAAGCTCCCGGCCCTTCTGCACGATACGGGAGTTGTTCCAGTATTCGTCGTACTTGTATTTCTTGATGTCGTCCCGGACCCGAGCCTTGATCTGCTCGAGCGTCGGGATGTCGTCGATGAATGAGAACATGTCGGCTTCTCCAGAGAATTGTGCTCAGGAGATACCGCATGAAGCGTCGGCGTCAAAGCGACACGGTAACGCGGGTGCATCAGTGCGCCACCCCTGCCGCGACCGATTCGTCGATGAATCGGCCCTCACGGAACCGCTCCATGCCGAAATCTGCGGCAAGCGGCCCGGGCTCTCCCTTCGCGACGAGTTCGGCCATCGCCCAGCCAGAGCCGGGAATGGCCTTGAAACCGCCGGTGCCCCATCCGCAGTTGATGAAGCAGTTACCCAGCGGCGTCTTCGAGATGATCGGCGAGCGGTCGCCGGTCATGTCCACGATCCCGCCCCACTGCCGCAGCATCTTGAGGCGGCTGATGATGGGGAAGGTCTCGATCAGCGCGCGCAGGGTTTCCTCGATGTGGTGGAAGCTGCCGCGCTGG
This sequence comes from Rhodobacter sp. CZR27, assembly GCF_002407205.1. NCBI lineage: Bacteria > Pseudomonadati > Pseudomonadota > Alphaproteobacteria > Rhodobacterales > Rhodobacter > Rhodobacter sp. CZR27. The sequence continues at coordinate 2,014,278 of NZ_CP023548.1, forward strand.
GTGAAGTTGTTGAAGCTGTCGGTGCCGCCGCCGATCACCAGCTCGCCCTTGTCGGACTGGCTCATGTAGCCGTGGACGGTGTTGGCCATCACGACGACGTCGATGCAGGGCTTGATCGGCTCGGACACCAGCGCCTGCAGCGCCACCGCCTCGACCGGCAGGCGGAAGCCGGCCATCTCGGCCACCTGCCCCGAATGGCCCGCGACCACGATGGCAAGCTTCTTCGTTCCGATGAACCCCTTGGTCGTCTCGACGCCGGTCACCATGCCGGCCTGCTGGCGGACGCCCGTGACCTCGCATTGCTGGATGATGTCCATCCCCATGGCCGAGCAGGCCCGCGCATAGCCCCAGGCCACCGCGTCATGCCGCGCCGTGCCGCCGCGCTTCTGCAAGAGCGCGCCCAGCACCGGATAGCGCGGTCCGTCGATGTTCATGATCGGCACCAGCCGCTTCACCTGCTCGGGCGAGATCCACTCGGTCTCGACCCCCTGCAGCAGGTTCGCATGCACGGTGCGCATGTAGCCGCGAACCTCGTGATGGGTCTGGGCCAGCATCAGAAGGCCGCGCGGGCTGAACATCACGTTGTAGTTCAGGTCCTGGCTCAGCCCCTCGTACAGGCTGCGCGCCTTTTCGTAGATCGCGGCCGAGGGGTCCTGCAGGTAGTTCGAGCGGATGATCGTGGTGTTGCGGCCGGTGTTGCCGCCGCCCAGCCAGCCCTTCTCGATCACCGCGACATTGGTGATGCCGAAGTTCTTGCCGAGGTAATAGGCCGTGGCCAGCCCGTGCCCGCCCGCGCCCACGACGATCACGTCATAGGAAGCCTTCGGCAGCGGAGAGGACCAGGCGCGCTCCCATCCGGAGTGGTTGCGCATCGCCTCGCGGGCAATGGCGAAGACCGAATACCGTTTCATGTGCCGACTCCCCGTTGCGGGCCCTGTCCCAGCCTTCTGGAACGGGGCAGAGTTATAGCCCCGCGTGCAAGCGGCACAATCCGGACAAATGCGACATCACGCAACCGGCACCGGACGGGGGCCCGCCGACAGGCGATTTGACCCTTTTGCGCATCGCGCCGACGCCTTACATGGGGGCCAGTCAGCACGGGGGCCCGCATGGAGATGACGCTGTTCTGGATCCTTGCCGGGGTGATCGCGCTCGGCGTCGGGGGGATCCTCGTGCTTGCGCTGCTGCGGGGCGGGACCGGGGCCGAGCCCGCCGCCGCCTGCGACCTGCGCGTCTACCGCGACCAGCTGCGCGAGATCGACCGCGACCAGGGCCGGGGCACCATCGGCCCGGACGAGGCCGAGCGGCTGCGCGCCGAGGTCTCGCGCCGGCTGCTCGACGCCGACCGCGCGCTGAAGGCCGAGGCGGCGGCCACTCGCGCGCCCCGCATGGCGACCCTCGCCGCGGCGGGGGCGGTGCTTCTGCTGGTGGGGGGCGCGGTGGCCGCCTATCTCGGCCTCGGCACCCCCGGGCAGCCGGACCAGCCGATGGCGGCTCGGCTGGCCCAGGCCGAGGACGCCTATCGCAACCGCCCCTCGCAGGCCGAGGCCGAGGCCGCGATGGCGGGCGTGCCGCGCTCCGGGCTGCCGCAGCCCGACCAGCAGTTCCTGGACCTGATGGAGAAGCTGCGCACCGCCGTCGCCCGCAACCCCGACGACATCCGCGGACAGGAGCTTCTGGTCCGCAACGAGGCCGCGCTCGGCAATTATGCCGCCGCCGCGAAGGCGCAGGAGAAGGTGATCGCGCTTCTTCAGCCGAAGGCCGGCGCCGAGGATCACGCGGGGCTCGCCGAGCTGATGATCATGGCCGCCGGCGGCATCGTCTCGCCCGAGGCCGAGGCCCGGCTGACCGAGGCGCTGCGCCTTGACCCGCAGAACGGCACCGCGCGCTACTACTCCGGCCTGCTGCTCGCGCAGACCGGCCGGCCCGACATGGCCTTCCGGCTGTGGCGCGCGCTGCTCGAGGGCTCGGCGCCGGATGCGCCCTGGGTGCCGCCGCTGCGCGCCCAGATCGGGCAGCTGGCCTGGCTCGCGGGCGTGGAATACGAGGTGCCGCCCGCGCCCGACGCCGCACCTGCCCCGGGTCCGACGCAGGGCGACATGGAGGCCGCGCAGGAGATGAGCCCGGAGGATCGGCAGGCGATGATCCGCTCGATGGTCGAGGGTCTGAACCAGCGCCTCGCGACCGAGGGAGGCAGCGCCGACGAATGGGCGCGGCTGATCGGGGCTCTGGCCGTGCTGGGCGAGGCGGATCGCGCCCGCGCGATCTATGACGAGGCCCTCGGGCGCTTTGCCGGCCGCGATGCCGATCTTGCGGCGATCCGCGCCGCGGGTGAAAAGGCCGGGGTGGCGCCGTGATCCACGACACGATCGAGGAGTTCCTGGCCGCCCTGCCCCGGACCGGCGCGCTCGCCGGGCTCGACCTCGGCACGAAGACCATCGGGGTGGCCGTCTCCGACGGGCTGCGCCGGATCGCGACCCCGCTGCTGACGATCCGCCGGACGAAGTTTACCGAGGATGCGGTGAAGCTGCAGGAGCTTGCGTCCTCGCGCGGGCTGGCCGGGCTGGTCCTGGGCCTGCCGCGCAACATGGACGGATCCGAAGGGCCGCGCGCCCAGGCAACCCGCGCCTTCGCCCGGAACCTTTCACAGCGCCTGCCGCTTCCGATCGGCTACTGGGACGAGCGGTTGTCCACCGTGGCCGCCGAACGGGCGCTGATCGAGGCGGATACGTCGCGAAAACGTCGCGCCGAGGTGATCGACCATGTCGCCGCCGGCTATATCCTTCAGGGAGTGCTGGACCGGCTGGACTGGCTGAACCGGGAGAGGGACGCGTGAAGGACGACATCTGGAAGCGCGACGAGATCGAGAGTCCCTGCGTGAAGCTCTGCATGATCCACCCGGAAGAAGGGATCTGCGTGGGCTGCCACCGCACCATCGACGAGATCGCCGTCTGGTCCCGCCTGACGCCGGAGGCCCGCCGCGAAGTCATGGCGCAGCTGCCCTCCCGCGCCCCCCGCCTCGCCCGCCGCCGCGGCGGCCATTCCGGCCGGCTGGGCGGCTGACCGCAGATTGACTGCGCCACCGCACGGCCGGCCCTGACAGGGCGCGCGGTTTCAGGATCGATGGCCCGCTCCGCCAGGCTTCGGTGATGGCACCCACCCCACGGGGCGTTCCGCTGCGTCCCCTTCGGCAGGGCTGCGGATGGTCCGGCCCCGCGCCATCGGCTCGGCTTGCGGCACGTGCCCGGACTCTGACGTGCCGTCTTGCCGCGCCTCTGGGCGGTCCGCATGCGCGGCAACACGGGATCGAGCCTGCGGCGCAGGGATTCTCGCATCCTCAGGGACAGGATTGTTTTCACCTCGCCGCCATGAAGGCAGACGTACGCGGTTTCCGCCTACCCGCCGGGCAGTTTCAGGATTGCCCGCTTCCCGGGCGCCCCGGGTGGCACAAGGCGCTTCTCAGGCGGGCAGTCCGGTGATCTGCCCGCGCCCGGGTCCGTCTGAGGAGGAAACGGGAATGAACGGAGCGGATACGGCGTGGGTGCTCGTCGCCACGGCGCTGGTGCTGATGATGACCTTGCCGGGGCTGGCACTGTTCTATGGCGGCCTCGTCAGGGCGCGGAACGTGCTGTCGCTCTTCATGCACTGCTTCTCCATCGCGGCCCTGATGAGCGTTCTGTGGCTGCTGCTGGGCTATACCATTGCCTTCGGCGGCCCGGGCAGCTTCTGGGGAGGCATGGCAAAGCTCGGCCTGCTGGGCATCGGGCCCGATGCGCTGACGGGCAGCATTCCCGAGGTGCTGTTCTTCGCCTTCCAGATGACCTTCGCCGTCATCACGCCTGCCCTGATCGTCGGGGCCTTCGTCGAGCGCGTGAACTTCGCCTTCGTGCTGGCCTTCACCGGGCTGTGGATGCTGCTGGTCTATGCGCCCGTGGCGCACTGGATCTGGGGCGGCGGCTTCATGTCCGATGGCGGCCTGTTCGGCGCGACGGGGACGCGGGACTTCGCCGGCGGCATCGTGGTGCACGAGACCGCGGCGCTGGCCGCGCTGCTTCTGGCGGTGATGATCGGCCCGCGCCGGCACCGGACCACGCCGCCGCACAATCCCGGCATGGTGGCGATGGGCGCGGGGCTGCTGTGGGTGGGCTGGTTCGGCTTCAACGGCGGCTCGGCGCTCGCCGCCAACGGCACCGCCGCCATGGCGCTGACCGCGACCCACCTGTCGGCCGCCGGCGCCTCGCTCAGCTGGGCGCTGTGGGAGCGGCTGAAGTACGGCCGGTCCTCGCTGATCGGTCTGGTGACCGGAACCATCGCCGGCCTTGCCTCCGTCACGCCGGCCTCGGGCTACGTCTCGCCGCTGGAGGGGCTGGCCATCGGCCTCGTCGCCGGCATCCTGTGCCACGAGGCGGTGCTGCTCGTGCGCGAGCGCATGGGCATCGACGATACGCTCGACGTCTTCGCGGTCCATGGGGTTGGCGGCATCTTCGGCACCATCATGGTCGCGGTCTTCGGCTACGGCACGTTCCAGGCGCAGCTGGGGGCGCTGGTGCTGGTCGGGATCTACACGCTGGCGGTCAGCTACGGCATCGCGCGGATCGTCGCGCTGGCCTTCCCGATGCGGGTCGACCGCGAGGCGGAAACCAACGGGCTCGACCTCTCGACACATGGCGAGCGGGCCTACGAGATGACCTCCTGAGCCAGGCTGGCGCGCCGGGGCGGGGAAACCCTCCGCCCTCCCCCCGGTCCGCCTTCAGCCGGTTCCGCGCCGCGGGTTCGGCCGTCCGCGGTAGCGCCGCGCGCGGGGGCTCGATGCCCCCGCGCGCGGCTCCTCCCGCCCGGTCCGTCGCTGCCGGCCGGGCGGGGCGTCGGCTCAGGCGGTGGCGGCCGCCGTCACATCCTCCGGCGTGCCGATGGCCCGCGTCGCGGCACCCTTGGCGATCCGCTTGATCATGCCCGACAGCGCCTTGCCGGCCCCGATTTCCCAGAACTCGGTCACGCCCGCGTTCTCCATCCACATCACGCTCTCGCGCCAGCGCACGGCACCGGTGACCTGCGACACCAGCAGGGCGCGGATCCGGTCGGGTTCCGAAACCGCCTCAGCGCGCACGTTCACCACCACCGGGCAGACCGGCGCCTCGATCACCACCGCGGCCAGCGCCTCGGACATCACCGAAGCCGCGTGCTGCATCAGCGAGCAATGGAAGGGTGCGCTGACCGGCAGCATGATCGCCCGCTTGGCCCCGCGCGCCTTGGCCAGTTCCACCGCCCGCTCCACCGCCGCCTTGTGGCCCGACACCACCACCTGCGCCGGATCATTGTCGTTCGCCGCCTGGCACACCTCGCCCTGCGCAGCCTCGTGGGCGACCTCGACCGCCGCCTCGTAGTCCAGCCCCAGCAGCGCCGCCATCGCGCCGATGCCCACCGGCACCGCCTCCTGCATCGCCTGGCCGCGGATGCGCAGCAGCCGTGCCGTGTCCGACAGCTTCAGCGACTTCGCCGCGCAGAGCGCGGAATACTCGCCCAGCGAATGCCCGGCCACGAACGAGGCCGTGGCGATCCCCAGCCCCTCGACCTCCAGCGCCGCCAGCGCCGCCATCGAGGTCGCCATCAGCGCCGGCTGGGCGTTCTGCGTCAGCGTCAGCTCTTCGATCGAGCCGTCCCAGATCAGCGCCGAGAGCTTCTCGCCCAGCGCCTCGTCCACCTCCTCGAAGACCGCGCGGGCTGCCGGATAGGTCTCGGCAAGCGCGCGGCCCATGCCGATCGTCTGGGCACCCTGCCCCGGAAACACGAATGCGCGGCTCATGGATCTGGTCTCCTTCTCTCCTCGACCCGGCCATACCCCGCCAACCGCAGGCGCGCAATCGCCGCCCCTCCTCCTGCGCGCTTCGGCCCCAATCGGCCCGCCGTCGCAGATGGCGGACCACCCGCCCGTCGCCCATGTGCCGGGCGCGCCGCTCCCCCGCGGCTTCGGTCCTGCACGGCGCGGGCCCCGGGTTTGCCACGCTCGGGCGTGGCCCGGATCGGGCATCCGCCCCGACGCGGTGTCCGGCTGGCCCAACCGCCAGGGTTCGAGGGGTTCAGGCCGCAACCCGTGACTCTGCTGCCGACACGAGGGTCGGCCGACTGCGCCCGTCCCGTTCCGGACCGAAGTCGTGGCAGGCTCCCCCTTACGCGCCGAAATGCATCGGACATAATGCTGCCCAGATGGCTGCGTAGAAGCAGGCTGGTTAACCTTTCTGCGGTAGCCATGCGCAGGGACAGCGGCAGCCGGGGCGGCGGATGATCGAGTTCGAGAACGTCAGCAAGTCCTTCTGGACCGGGCAGCAGCGCAAGGTGATCCTCGACCGCGCCTCGTTCCGGGTCGAGCTGGGCAGCGCGCTCGGCATCCTCGCCCCGAACGGGACCGGAAAGACCACGATCATCAACATGATGGCCGGCCTCGAGAAACCGGACGAGGGGCGGATCCTCCGCCGATCGCGGATCTCCTTCCCGCTCGGCTTCATGGGCGGCCTCGTGCAGCGCCACACCGCGACCGAGAATGCCCGCTACATCTCGCGGCTCTACGGGCTCGATCCCGACTATGTCGAAAGCTACTGCCGCTGGATCTGCGGCATCGGCGAGTATTTCGACATGCCGGTGGGGACCTATTCCTCGGGGATGAAGGCCAGATTCGCCTTCGCGCTGATGCTGGCGATCGAGTTCGACATCTACCTGATCGACGAGGGCATGCCCTCGACCACGGATGTGGAGTTCAACCGCAAGGCCGGAAGCCTGCTGCGCGACCGGTTGCGCCGTTCGACGCTGGTGATGGTCTCGCACCAGCCCTCCACGCTCGAGAAATTCTGCCGGTCCGCCGCCGTGCTGCGGAACGGCAGGCTCTACATGTTCGACACCCTCGAGGAAGCGAAGCGGCTTTATGACTATGAAGCTCAAGGCTAGGCGGTTCCGCATCCGGGCCGACGACCAGCCGCCGGTCGAGCCGGCGCCCCCCGCCGCCGGAACCGGTGTCGCGGTCCGCGGCCGCGGAGCGGGTCCCGACGATGCGGCCTGCGAGATCGAGGCGATCCGCAGGGAGGGGCTGACCGGCCGCCAGCTGCGCATGGCGCGCCGCATGGCGCAGAAGCACGGGCTGCCCGCCACCTCGGACTTCGACGCCGTCCGCCTGCTGCGGCACGAGGGGATCGATCCCTTCCAGCGCACGCCGCTTCTGGAACTGGTCGGCGCGCAGGACCCGGCCCCTGCCGAGCCGTCCTCGCGCGTCATAGCCCTGGCAGAGCCGCCGTCCCTGCCCGGGACCGTGCCGCTCGAACTGCCCACGCCCGAGGTCCGCGCGGAATTCGGCCACGCGGCCGAGATCATGCGGATCCAGCAGGACATCGCCCGCCGGCGCCGGCGCAGGCTGGCAATGCTCGGCGCGCGGCTGGCCTTCTTCGTCCTGCTGCCGACGCTTCTTGCGGGCTACTACTATTTCCGCGTGGCCACCCCGCTCTATGCCACGAAGAGCGAATTCGTGATCCAGCAGGCGGAAAGCCCGATCGCGGCGGGCGGGATGGGCGGCCTTCTCTCCACGACCCCCTTCGCGACCGCGCAGGACAGCATGGCGGTGCAAGGCTACCTGCAATCGCGCGAGGCGATGCAGCGTCTGGACAGCGACATCGGGTTCCGGTCGCATTTCGACCGGCCCGGGATCGATCCCATCCAGCGCCTCGACCCCAAGGCCACGGACGAAAGCGTCTATCGGCTTTACTCCGATACCGTGAAGATCGCCTATGACCCGACCGAGGGCATCATCAAGATGGAGGCGCTCGCCACCGACCCGAAGACCTCGGTCGCCTATTCGACGGCGCTGATCTCCTATGCCGAGGAACAGGTGGACCAGCTGACCCAGCGAATGCGCGAGGACCAGATGTCGGGCGCGCGCAAGAGCTATGAGGAGGCCGAGGCGAAGATGCTGGCCGCCCAGCAGCGGGTGGTGAACCTGCAGGAAAAGTTCAAGGTGCTCTCGTCCGATGTCGAGGTGACGCTGATCACCGGGCAGCTGTCGCAGCTGGAATCGCAGCTGACCACGGAACGCCTGTCGCTGCAGCAGATGGAATCGAACCCCCGGCCCAACCTTGCCCGGATGGAGCCGATCCGCCGCCGCATCGCGACGCTGGAGGCCGAGATCGCGGCGGCCCGCGGACGGCTGACCGAGGACGGAAAGGACGGGCTGTCGCTCGCGAAGGTGCAGAGCGAGCTGACAGTCGCACAGTCCGACGTGGCCACGCGGCAGCTGCTGCTTGCCCAGTCGCTCGAGGCGCTCGAGGCCGCGCGGGTCGAGGCCAACCGGCAGACGCGCTATCTGTCGCTGTCGGTGCGGCCCATCGAGCCGGACGAGGCAGCCTATCCCCGCGCCTTCGAGAACACGCTGGTGGTCTTCCTGATCTTCGCGGGGATCTACCTGATGGTGTCGATGACGGTGGCCATCCTGCGCGAGCAGGTCTCGGCCTGACCCAACCCCGATGGCCCGTCCGGTCGCCCCGTGCCTGCCGACCGAAGGCGACCCCTCAGGGGCCACCGCCCTCCAGCTCGTTCATCACCAGCTGGCGCGCCCTGCTGACGCGGCTCTTCACCGTTCCGACCGCGCAGTCGCAGATCCGCGCGGCCTCCTCGTAGCTTTCGCCCAGCATGACGACGAGGATCAGGATCTCGCGGTAATGCGTCGGCAGGCGGTCGATCGCCGCCATCAGTTCCTGCCCCCGCACCGCCCATTCCTGCGAGGGCTGCACCGACATCTCGCCCGAGACGCAGTCGGCCGCGCCCGTGCGCTCGCGCGCGCTGATGCGGATCCGGGTATAGAAGGTGTTGCGCAGGATGGTGAAGAGCCATGCCCGAAGCCGCGTTCCCGCCTGGAACTTGTCGACATTGGCCAGCGCCTTCAGCAGCGTCTCCTGCACGAGGTCGTCGGCATCCGCCTGGTTGCGGCTGAGCGAGCGGGCGTAGGCGCGCAGGGCCGGGATCAGATCGACGACATCGGGAATGATCGATCGGGGAGGGGTCTGGTCCGTCACGGGCGGCTCCTGGCTCTTCTCGGCTCTCACCTTGGGAATTCAACGTCGGTTCGCTGGGGCGGTTCCGCCTTAGCCGTTGCGCTTCCCGCGCGGCCGTCGCAAAACAGAAGCCGGGGCAGGTAGGAACATGACGGGAAAACGCGATCAGGGCACGGGTCAGCCGGTCGGGCAGGACGAGTTGCGCGACCTCGGCGAGGAACTCCTGCGGGCCATCGAGGCAGAGCCGGTGCCGGAACCGATCCTCGAGCTTGCACGGCGCCTTGCCCATGCGCTCGGCGTGAGGAGCGGGGCCGAGCCGGCGGGCCACCCCCCGCACGTCGCCGGCGAGCGCAACGACTCCTGAACATCCGCAGGTCCCGAAGGACAGGCATGCCCTTCGGCGACAGGCGCATCACAGTAGCGCCCCGCAGGTGTCCGCGACAAAAGAAAAGCGGCTCCCGAAGGGAGCCGTCTTTCGCGCAAGCCGGGATGCAGGCAGCGGGCGGGCGCCCGGGCGCGGGCGATCAACTGCAGGATCGCTGCCGCGCCTGCTTGCTGGCGATCCGCCCCAGCAGCACCGCGAAGCGGTCGTCCATCGCTTCAGGCAGCGCCAGATCATAGGCGCGGCGCAGATTGTCCTCGACGTGTCTGTTCACCAGGGCCTCGCCCTGGTCATCCTGCATGTAGGAAAACATTGCCTCGGGTCCGTTTCTTGAGTCTCTCGGCTCACAAGACCCGGGGGTGCGAATTGTTCCGTCCCGCTGCCGCCGGTCGTCGCCGGACGCGGGGACCGCGGATTGCAGGGCGGTTTCGGGCTCCAGCGGATGTTCAGGCTTGCGCACGGCGGGTTCCTCCTGCTGCCGAAGCCCGCTGTCCCGCCGGCCCGCCCCCGATGGGCCCGGCACGCCGATATTCGCCGTTGCGAAAAGTCATTGCATCTGTCCCGGTTTTGCCCCTTGTTCGCGCAGCAACTCGCAATCGGGCAGGAGGTTCCCCTGCGTGATGCGTTTTCTGGCGCGCCGTGCCGGAATGCCGCACAGCCGGAACCTCGCTTCGGGCCCGACGTTGGCAGGGGACTGCTGCCGCAGCGAGGGTTCCATGTCCGGCATCGTCTCCCGCCCCGATCTCGGAGCCTACAACGCGAAACGGGATTTCCGCCGCACGGCGGAGCCCGCGGGACAGGTTCGCGCCGGGACAGGCGGACACGGCTTCGTGGTGCAGAAGCACGCGGCAACCCGGCTGCACTGGGACTTCCGGCTGGAATGGCAGGGCGTCCTGCTCAGCTGGGCTGTCACGCGGGGCCCCTCGGCGGATCCTTCGGCCCGGCGCCTGGCGGTGCGGACCGAGGATCATCCTCTCGATTACGCCGGCTTCGAGGGCACGATCCCCAAGGGCGAATATGGCGGCGGCACGGTGATGCTGTGGGACCGCGGCACGTGGTCCCCTCTTGGCGATGTCGCCGAAGGCCTGCGCGAGGGGCGGCTGAAGTTCGTGCTGCAGGGCGAGCGGATGCGCGGCGCGTGGATGCTCGTCCGCATGAAGCCGCGCAAGGGCGAGCGGTCGGAGTCGTGGCTGCTGATCAAGGAACATGACGACCACGAAAGCGACGAGACCGAGGAGCTCGTGCGCAGCCACCTGACCTCGGTCACCACGGGGCGCAGCATGGAGCAAATCGCCAGCGGGGCGAAGTCGCGCAAGCATCGCTCGCCCCGGGCCGACCCGCCGGCTTTCAGGCCGCTCCAGCTGGCGCGGCTGGTGCCGGCGGCGCCCGAGGGGGACGAGTGGCTGCACGAGACCAAGTTCGACGGCTATCGCTGCCTTGCCGCGCTTGGACAGGGCGCTGTGCGGCTTTACACGCGGACGGGGCTGGACTGGACCGACCGCTTCGGCAGCCTCGTGCCCGACTTCGGCCGACTGAAGCTGCGGTCGGCGCTGATCGACGGCGAGGTGATCGCGCCGGGCGTGGCCTCGGGCGGCTTTTCGGATCTTCAGGCGCGGCTGAAGACGGGGCTTCCGCTGGCATTCATTGCCTTCGACCTGCTGGAACTGGACGGAGCCGACCTCGCGCCACGGCCGCTTCTTGAGCGCAAGGAGCGGCTGGAACGGCTGATCGGCGCGGGCGTTGGCGCGATCCGCTTCTCGACCCACATTCTCGGCCACGGTGAGGAGGTTCACCGCCGCATGTGCGAGGCCGCGCAGGAGGGCATCGTCTCGAAGCGCGCCTCCTCGCCCTACTCGGGCAGCCGCAACGGCGACTGGCTGAAGGTCAAGTGCGGCCTCAGGCAGGAATTCGTGATCTGTGGCTGGACCCCCTCGACCAAGCCCGGCCGTCCCTTTGCCTCGCTGGTGATGGGCAGCTTCGAGGCTGGCCGCCTCGTGCATCGCGGCAACGTGGGCACCGGCTTCGGCGCGGAAGTCTTCCGTCGGCTGATGCCGCTTCTGAAGGCGCGGGCGCAGCGCGCAAGCCCGTTCCGTCCGGTCCCGGCCGAGGCGAAGGGCGCGCGCTGGGTGCGGCCCGATCTGGTGGCCGAGGTGAAACTGGCGGAACTGACCGCGGATGGCCGGATCCGGCACGGCGTCTTCGTCGGCCTGCGCGAGGACAAGCCCGCGCCCGAGGTACATCTGGAACGGCCGGAGACGGAGGAGACCATGGCGCAGCCGAGCGACGAGGTCCGCGTGGCGGGCGTGCGGATCAGCCATCCGGAGCGGCGGATCTTCGACCGCCCGCCTGTCACCAAGCTCGAGGTGGCGCAGCATTACGAGGCCTTGGCCCCGCGCATCCTGCCCTTCCTGAAGGATCGGCCGGTGTCGCTGCTGCGCTGCCCGGACGGTGCGGGCGGCGAGTGCTTCTTCCAGAAGCACCGCACCAAGGGCATGCCCGAAGCCATCCGCACCGTCACGGTCGATACGAAGGACGGCCCGGAGGAGTTCGTGACCCTGCCCGATGCAGCGGCCCTGGTGGCCGCGGCGCAGATGGGCGCGATCGAGTTCCACATCTGGGGCTCGCGCAATCGCGCGCTCGACCGGCCCGACCGCATGGTCTTCGACCTCGACCCGGACGAGGGGCTGGGCTTCGACCGCGTGCGCGCCGCGGCCGAGGAGCTGCGCGAGCGGCTGGAGGCGCTTGGCCTGCCCTCCGTCCCGATGCTCTCGGGCGGCAAGGGTATCCACGTCATCGTGCCGCTGAAGCCGAAGGCCGCCTGGGACAGCGTGAAGCTCTTCTCGCGGGCGCTGGCCACCATCCTCGCAGACGAGGCGCCGGAACGCTACACCGCGACCATGTCGAAGGCCGAGCGCAAGGGGCGGATCTTCATCGACTGGCTGCGCAACGACCGCGGCGCGACCGCCGTGGCGCCTTATGGCCTGCGTGCGCGGCCCGGGGCGACGGTGGCCGTGCCGCTGACATGGGAGGAACTCGGCCAGGCACGTTCGGCCGGGGACTGGGACATCCGGTCGGTGCGCGACCGGCTGACCCTGCCCTGTCCGCTGGCCGAGGGGGGACGGAAGGCGGTCACGCTGGGCCCGGCGGTGCTTCGCCGGCTCGAGCGGCATGTGGCGGCCGCCGGAAAGGAGGAAGGATGAGGGATGTGGAGGACGAGACCCTGGAGGGGCGGCTGATCGCCCAGCGCAAGGTCATCGCGCGGCTGGTGGCGCTGGCCGGCGACGAGGCGCTGCGCGCCTGGCTGGAGGAACGCAGCGTGATGCAGGACCAGCAGGAGGACCCCGGCGCGGTGCCTTCGCCCGGCGTCGGCATCGAGGTCGCCATCGCCGAGGAGATCCGCCACATCCGCGACGAGGCCGAGCGGCACCGCCCCGGGTGACTTCCGGTTGCGAACGCAGGCGAGGTCGGCGGTCTGGACATGTCGGCGACCATGGCGCGGCCCGGCCTCGACACGCGCGGGATCAGTTCCCGTCGCAGCAGCCTTCGGGCCGCAGGTCACGCGGGATCAGGCGGGTGATGAAGGTCGGTGCGAGTTCCGGCCTGCCGGCCGCGACACGCGCGCGGGGTCAGGTCGTCGGCGCAGGGCGGGTGGCGGCGGCGGTGAGGCCGCGACACGCGCACGGGGTCAGGACGTGCCGGCCCCCTCGCCGTCCTGCAGCCGCAGGCCGCTCGGGTCCTCGACCGGGACGATGACGAAGCCCAGGACGCTCTCCTCGGCCGCCAGCGCGTCCGACAGGCGGTCCAGCTTTTCCATGCCGTGGGTGAAGATCGCGGTGGACAGGACCAGCGTGCCGGAGGGTCGGCTCAGGCTGCGGCTGACGGCGCGCACGCTCAGCCCCTCGCGGCGCAGCAGGTGGCAGAGCGCGGCCGCGCCGAAGCCCGAGCCGTCCCTGACCGTGACGCGCAGGCGGATCTCGGTGCGGATCGGAAGCAGCGCGAAGATCAGCCGCAGCGCGACCAGCACGATCAGCGTGGCGGCGGTGCCGGCGACCGCCAGCCAATACATGCCGATCCCATAGACGATGCCCAGCGCCGAGACGATCCAGAGCGAGGCGGCGGTGGTCAGCCCGTGGACCGAGGCGCCCTCGCGGAAGATGACCCCGGCGCCGAGGAAGCCGATCCCGGTCAGGATGCCATGGGCCATCCGCGACGGGTCGGCGACGATCTGCGTCTCGGGCAGGAAGTTGACCGTCCATTCCCCCTGCCGTGCCGCGGCAAGCGTCAGGATCGTGGCGCCGAAGCACACGAGCGCATGGGTGCGCAGTCCGGCGGGCTTGCCGCGCACCTCGCGGTCCAGGCCGATCAGAAGGCCGGTCACGAGGCTGCTCAGCATCGGCAGCGCGATGTCCTGGGCCAGAAATCCGTGGAAAAGGCCGGTCATGATCCTCGACGCCGAGCAGGTCGACTGCCAACGCAGGCCCCGGCCGGATCGTTCCGCGATGTCCGGCGCAAGCCGGCTTCGCGGCGGGACGCGATGCCCTGGGAACAATGGCCGGCTTCGGACATTGCCGCGCCAACCCCGGAAGGAGAGTCCGCATGACCCCCGCCGATCCCGCCCCGCCCGCTGACGAACGACCGCTTGTGCTGGTGGTGGAGGACGACCTGATCCTCGGCATGACGCTGGTGGACGATCTCGAGGAGGCGGGCTTTGCCGTCGCGGGTCCTGCCCGCAGCGTGGCCGAGGCCATCCGCCTTCTTGCGCACCAGCGTCCGCAGGCAGCGCTCCTCGACATCGACCTGCGGGGCGAGACCTCTTTTCCCGTTGCCCGGGCGCTTCAGGCTCAGTCGGTGCCCTTCGCCTTCGTGTCCGGCAATCCGCCGTCGTCGCTGCCGCCCGAGTTCGAGACGGCGATGCTGCTGGAGAAGCCGGTCAGCCCGCTGCTGCTCGCGACGGCGCTTGAAAAACTGATGCAGGGCTGAGGCCCGCCCGAGGCGCTCACTGCGCGCGATCCTCGTCCTGCCAGCCCGCGCGGGGCTCCGTCGGCTCGGGACGGCGCGCAGGATGCGGCGGGCGTGGCCTCGACGCCTCGCCCTGGCTCAGCACCGCCGCCAGAACCCGCAGCGGCGCCGAGCGGTGCAGGTCATGGCCCGAGTCCGCGATCTCGAGCAGGTCGAGGTCGGGCACGACGGCCTTCAGCCACGGCAGAAGCGCGCCGTGTGGCGCGATGCGGTCCGAGCCGCCCGTAACCGCCAGGACCGGGCAGCCCACCTGCGGCAGTCGCTGCATCGCGGTATCGAGCGAGCGCAACTCCGCCCGCGTCGCGGCCAGCGCCTGATCCCGAAGCAGATGCTGCAATGGCCCGTCCCGCAGAAGCGGCGGCGGCGCGTCCGGCGCGATCAGCGAGGCCAGCGCCTGCGCACCCGGCAGCGGCATGAGATGCGGCAGCAGCCGCCGGCGCAGGAGCGGCCCGATCCCTGGCATCGCCAGCAGCCCGAGCACCGGGACAGGCCCGCGCGGCGCACGGCAGAGCGGCGCAAGCAGCGTCACCGCGCGGACCTTGCCGGGATGGGTGGCCGCCAGCCAGAGCGCCTGCCCCGCCGCCAGGGAATGCGCGACGACCTGGACCGGCGCCAGCCCGAGGACATCGATCAGGTCCGCCAGCCAGTCAGCCGCGGCGCGTGGGCCGGCGTCCGGGATGGGCTCCGTGTAGCCATAGCCCGGGCGGTCGGGGGCGATCCAGCGGATGCCCTCGACCGGCGGCAGCGAGCCGAGGATCTCCTCGCCCAGACTGCCGCAGCCGTGCAGCAGCAGAACCGGGCGCCCCTCGCCGATCGAGTGCAAGTGCACGAAGCGGCCGCGCAGCCGAAGCGCCCTGCCGATCCGGAGCTTGCGGTCAGGAGTCGGGTCAGGGCGCACGGTCACCCTCCCCTGGCGTCGCAGCATGCCGCGCCTGCGGCCGAGACCGTGCCGACCCGGGCTCCAAGCGCTGCAGGGGGACCCTGCCGGCGTCGGGACCTTCCGAACGGCCGGAGCCGCCGACTGCGGAGCTTTCGGGAATCGTGGCAACGGCACGCCGTCCGCTTCCGCCGGATCGGTGCCGTCCCGGGCGGGACAGGCGGGGCGGTCTGGCGACCCTTGCGGGCTGCATCGCGGGGCTCCTCTGCGGGGGGCGCGAATGGACGGGCGGCTGGTCCAGGGCAATCCGGACCTTGCCCGGGTCATGCAGGCACGGCGCCGGCAGTTGCACGATGGCCCTGCGGAGGGTCCGCAGGGCCGGTCACTCGCACCCGGGCGAGGGTCGCCCGTTACCGGAACTTCGCCTCAGCGCAGGCCGAGGAAAGAAAGGATCGCGATCACGATGACCACGAGGCCCACGATGTAGATGATGCTGTTCACTGGTCGCTCCTTGTTGCTCTGCTGCGGGGCACTGTCAGACGGGAATGGTCGGCGGGATGCCGGGACCGTCGCCGGGAAGATCGGTTCCGCCCGGCGGCATGTCCGGACTCTCGCCCGGTGCGGGCAGCGGACCCGGCGTCACGTCCGGGGCCGGCCCTTCCGCGGGCAGGGGAGTCTGGCCCGGCACGGGCCGGGAAACAGGTGACGTCATGCGATATCCTCTGCGGCTGGCGGGGGCGACGGGGCCGCCTTCCCCCTCGGTCCGACAATGCGGAGCCTCCACGGCTGGTTCCCTTTGCCACCGGACCCCGGCGCCGCGCCGGCCGAACGGCCCCCCGTAGCCGGATGCCGCGATGCCCGGCGCGCACCGGTCCCGGGCGGCCTCACCCCGCGTCAACTTGCTGGAACATTCACCGCGAGCGCCCGTTCAATGGGCCGTCTGAGGACGGGAAGCCGACTGGTTTCCCTGACGCTCGATGGAGGAGACACATGGCACAATCGAGGTTCGAAGGCCGCCAGCGCGGCTGGAACGACGAAGACCGCGGCTATGCGGGCGACAGGTTCCGCGAGGAGCGCGACGAGGGCTATCGGTCCCGCGACGAGAGCCGCCAGTCGCAACGCTATGGCGGGCGGGATGATCGGGATCGCTACCGCGACCGCTCCGAGTCCCGTTATCAGGATCGCGGCCCCGACGATTACGGCGCGCTCGGCTCGGATTACGACCGCTGGCAGGAGGGCCGCGGCGGCCAGCGCGGCGGCTACGGCATGGAGGGCTCCGGCGGCTACGGTTTCGGCGGCCAGGACCAGCGTCAGGACCGCTCCCGCAGCGATTACGGCTCGGGCTATGGCCGTGGCGAGTACGGATCGGGGTTCGGCCGGAGCGAGAACTGGTCGGCCGGAGGAGGCCGCGACCAGGGCCCGGACGCCGGCTTCACCCGCGGCGGCGACTATGGCGGCGATGCCGGACGCTCGTGGAGCGAAGGATCCCGGTTCGGCTCGGACAGGGATCGCTTCGGCCAGGGCTATGGCCAGGGCAACCGAGGTTACGGCCAAGGCTACGGCGAGCGGCGCGGCAGCGGCGACTATGGCGGCGAGCGCGGCTTCATGGAGCGGGCCGCCGACGAGGTGATGTCGTGGATGGGTGACGAGGATGCCTCGCGCCGGCGCGAGGCCGATCACCGGGGCAAGGGTCCGCGCGGCTACCAGCGCTCGGACGAGCGCATCCGCGACGAGGTGAACGACCGCCTCAGCGATGACTGGCGGGTCGATGCCTCGGACATCGAGGTGTCGATCTCGAACGGCGAGATCACGCTGAGCGGCGAGGTCGCCTCGAAGATGGAGAAGCGTCGCGCCGAGGATTGCGCGGATTCCGTCTCGGGTGTGCGGCATGTGCAGAACAACCTGCGTGTGCGCGACCCCGCCAGCCGGTCCGCCTCGGGCCAGACCGGTGAGTCCGCCTTCGGCAGCCCCGTGTCAGGCAGCTCGGCCTCGGGCGTGACGGGGACGGGTGCGGGAACGCGCCAGGCGTCCGGCATGGGCCAGACGGCCTCCGGCTCCGCGACGGGCGGCACGGGATCGTCGGCCACGGGATCGGGCCTGTCCGGCAGCGGAACCTCGGGCACCGGATCGCGCGACACGCAGGCCTGACCCGACCGGGCAGGCGGATGCGGCCCGGCCAGATCGGCCGGGCCGCTTTCCATTCGGCCCTTCAGCATCAGCAAGAGAGGACGAACCATGACGACATTCAGAACAGGACTGATGGCGGGCGTCTCCGCCCTGCTGGCCACCGTTTCATCGGCCCAGACCACCACCTCCCAAGGCACGACGATGGGACAGGACTGGGAGGCGCCGGTGGTCGACACCTTCTTCAATCCCGGCGGCTCGTTGACCCTGCGCACCGAGGCCGAGATCCGTGAAAGCTGGGCCTCGCTGGGCGAGGCGCAGAAGCAGAAGGTGCGCGACGACTGCGCCTCCTTCGGCACCGCGGACGGCGCGGCAGCGGCGCCCTCGGGCGCGGGCGGCGCGACATCCACCGGCTCGTCCGGCGGAGCCTCGCCCTCTCCCGGCGTGCCGGAGGCGACCGATACCGGCGGTGCCGCAAGTCCGACGGGGCAGCCCACCGGCGACAGCGCGGCGCATGCGGCGGATGACACGACGGGCGATCCCGACACGAAGGTGAGCAACGTGGGCGAGAGCGACGCCACCACGGCCGACATGGGCACCTCGGCCGGGCCGGGCACCTCGGATGAGCGCGTGACGGCGGCCGAGCAGGCGCAGGCCGGCGGCCCGGACGCGGAAGGCACCGGGGCCACGACCAATCCCGATGCCGGCATGGCCACCACCGGCAGCGGCGAGGGCACCTATCAGGGCACCTCGACCTCGGCGGCCGGGGCCACGGGCGCCAACCAGGGCGAACGCCGCTTCGATTCCGCCTCGGTCTCGCTGACCTCGTGGACGCAGATCTGCCAGATGGTCGAGAAGCTCTGACACCTGCAACCCGCCCGCGCAGATCTCCAGCGGCAGGCCGGACGGCCTGCCGTTTCTTTTGGCATAGGCCGCCCGATATGAAAAAACTCCCGCCGGGGGACCAGGCGGGAGTTGAGTCGTTCGAAGGACCTCGGCGACATGGCGGATGTGGGAACGCCGCCGCCGATGGCATTCCAACAGGCCGGAGGCCCCGAAGTTCCCACGCGAGGCCCAAGAATTGTTCCCTCACGTCGCCGCGATCGGGGACGTATTGGCTGTTTTTTGCCGACGTTCTACCCGGATTTGGGCGGACTTTGGCCGACGAACACCACCACCCCATACACCCCGAGGCCGGGCGAAACCTCGTCCGCTGCGATCCGTTGGCACCTGCAGCAGGCCATTTGGCCCTGTCCAATTGCTTCAGGCGAAAGGATCGCAAGATGAAGAAAATGATTGCCCTCTCGGCCCTTCTGGCTTCGACCACGGCTTTTGCCGCGCTGGCCCAGGATGCCACGACGCCCGGGACGACACCGACGGCGCCGGCCACCGGCACCGATACGGGCACCACGACGACGCCCGCACCGGATGCCACGACGCCCGGCACCATGACCGGCGACGATGCCGCGACGACCACGCCCCCTGCCACCACCGGGACCGGCATGACCGGCACGGATACCGCAGTCGGCGGCGAGGGCATGCAGGTACCCGAGGGCTTCTCGCTCTATGCGGGCGAGCCGATGACGGCCGAAGACCTTCAGGACGCCGACGTATTCTCGATGAACGATGAATCGGTCAGCAACATCTCGGACTTCGTGGTGGCCGAGGATGGCAAGATCGAACAGGTGATCTTCGACGTTGGCGGCTTCCTCGGCATCGGCGCGCGCAACGTGGCCGTGCCGTTCGAGGATCTGAAGATCTACACCAACCAGGATCAGAGCGACGTTCGCGTCTATGTTCCGATGTCGCGCGACGAACTGGAGGCGCTGCCGGAATATACTGCCGTCGAGTGATCGCAGACCGCATCGGGTTCCGATGCAGACCGGCGCGCGGGGAAACCCGCGCGCCGTTTCCGTTGTCACTGGTCGCAGAGCAGCGGCGCCCGCACAGGAACCTTTTCCGGCCCGTCCCGTTGGCGAGACGTTCCGGAGCAGGAGTTCGCCTTGACCGCCATCACCGCCCTCGTCTTCGCCCTCGTCGGTTTCGGCCTTCTGATTCCGGGGGCGTGGCTCCTCCTTCTGGGCGGCAGCTGGTTCCACCTCCTCGCCGGCGCGGCGATCCTGCTGACGGCGGTGCTGATCCTCCGTCGCTCGGCCGCCGCCGTCTGGCTGTATGGGCTGGTGATCCTCGGGGCGCTGGTCTGGGCCGTGCGCGAGGTCGGCTTCGACTGGTGGCAGCTGATCCCGCGGGGCGGCGTGTTCGTGCTGCTCGGGCTCTGGCTCTATCTGCCGCTCATGCGGCGCCGGCTCGTGACCTCCAGCGGCGGGGTCGCGCCGGGGCTGCCGCTCGCCCTGCCCCTGCTGGCCGCCGTCGGCACAGCGCTCTGGTCCTGGACCGCGGACGAAGCCGGCCATCGCGGACGACTGCCGACCGAGGTGGTCAATCCCCAGCCCGACCTTGGCCCCACATCAGGGCCGGAGGACTGGCACCAGTATGGCCGGACCCAGTATGGCCAGCGCTACTCGCCCCTCGACCAGATCACCATGCGGAACGTGGGCGAACTGGTCGAGGTCTGGCAGTATCGCACCGGCGACGTGAAGCTGCCGCAGGACGTGACCGAGACGACCTATCAGGTCACGCCGCTGAAGGTCGGCGACCGGCTGTTCATCTGCACGCCGCACAACCTTGCCATTGCGCTGGACGCCGCCACCGGGGCCGAGCACTGGCGCTTCGATGCAAATTCGGGGCTGAATCCCGACCGGCAGCACCAGACCTGCCGCGGCGTGACCTACTGGCGCGATCCAGCGCGCGAGGTGGGCGCGAGCTGTGCCGAGCGGGTCTATCTGCCCACTGCCGACGCCCGGCTGATCGCTCTGGACGCCGCCACTGGCGAGGTCTGCACCTTCTTCGCCGAGAACGGGACACTGCATCTCGAACACGGCATGCCCTACACGCCGGCCGGCTTCTACTACTCGACCTCGCCCCCCGTGGCGGTCGGCGGGCGGGTGATCATCGGCGGGGCGGTGAATGACAACTTCTCGATCCGGTCGCAATCCGGCGTGATCCGTGCGTTCGACGCCAACAGCGGCGCACTGCTCTGGAACTGGGACAGCGGCAATCCCGACACCACCGCCCCTATCGACTGGATGAACGGCGAGACCTACACCGCGAACTCGCCGAATTCGTGGTCGGTGTTCTCCGTGGACGAGGAGCGCGGCCTTGTCTTCATCCCGCTCGGCAACCAGGTGCCGGATCAGCTTGGCATGGGACGCTCGGCGGCGGTGGAGGCGCATTCCTCCTCGGTCGTGGCGCTCGATGTCGTGACGGGCGCGAAGCGATGGGTGTTCCAGACGGTTCACCACGACCTGTGGGACATGGACGTGCCCGCACAGCCCGTGCTGCTCGACCTGACCATCGGGGGCGAGAGCGTGCCGGCGCTGGTGCAGCCCACCAAGCAGGGCGACATCTATGTGCTGAACCGCGAGACCGGAGAGCCACTGCTGCCGGTGACCGAGGAACCCGCGCCGCAGGAAGGCGGCCTGCCCGAGGAGACCCTAGCGGCAACGCAGCCCACCTCGGCGCTGAGCTTCAAGCCGGCCGCGCTGCGCGAGCGCGACATGTGGGGCCTGACGATCTTCGACCAACTGGTCTGCCGCATCCAGTTCCACCGCCTGTCCTACGACGGGCGCTACACGCCCCCGTCGGTGGGCGGCTCCATCGTGCATCCGGGCAATTTCGGCACCTTCAACTGGGGCTCGGTGGCTGTCGATCCCGAGCGGCAGGTGATGTTCGGCATGCCGACCTATCTGCCGTTCGAGGTTCGCCTGGTGCCGCGCTCCGAGATCCCGCCCCCGGGGGCGGACACCAGGGCCAGCGAGCAGGGCCTGAACCGCAACGAAGGCGCGCCCTACGGCGTGATGATGGGACCGTTCCTCGGGCCACTGCAGGTTCCGTGTTCGGCCCCGCCCTGGGGCTATGTCGCGGGCGCCGACCTGCGCACGGGCAAGATCGCCTGGATGCACCGCAACGGCACGGTGCGCGACATGACCCCGCTGCCCCTGCCCTTCAAGGTCGGCGTTCCGGGCATTGGCGGACCGATCGTGACGAAGGGCGGTGTGGCATTCCTCGCCGCTACCGTCGACAACGAGCTGCGCGCCTATGACCTGACGACGGGCGAGCAGCTCTGGCAGCAGCGGCTGCCGGCGGGTGGGCAGTCGACGCCCATGACCTACATGCTCGACGGGCGGCAGTTCGTGGTCATGGTGGCGGGCGGGCACGGCTCGGTCGGCACGGATCCGGGCGACTACGTGATCGCCTACGCCCTGCCCGAATGATCGCGCCCGGCCCCGGTCACAGGGTGAGGGCCACAAGCACGATCAGCACCACCACCACCACGAGGGCAATGATCGGCCCCAGCCCGCGGCGCTCCTCGTTCCCGGCCAGTTCGCCCACGGTGGTCGGTCGGGCGGGTGCGTTGGTGGTGGCCGCGGGGATGCGGGACTCGTGCTCGCGCGCCATCGCGATCTGCTGGGGCGTCGGCGGGGTGCCTGCCGCCTCGTCATCGGTGCCCAGCGGCGCCGCGGCGGGGTCCATGAAGGGCACCTTGTCGCCCGCACGGCCCCGGTCGATGTCGTGCCTCAGCCGGGCACTGGTGTTGCGGTTGTCCTCGGGCATGTCGCCGTCTCCTTCACCACTAATGGGTGCCAACGGGGCGCAGCCGGCCTTGTTCCCGGGGGAACCTTGCGGCGCGCCCCCGGTTGACTCCCCTTGAGGCGCCGGCATGCCGCCCGGCCGCAAGCAGAGGAGCCGCGCATGTCCGCATCCGAAAACAACCTCGAGAAGCAGAAGCGCCGCCATCGCGGCCCGCTGATCGGGATCATCGTCGTGGTGGTCTTCGCACTGGGGCTGCTGCTCTGGTGGGTGACCTACGAGGTGGCCGAGGGCGAGGCGCCGCGCGGCAGCGACGCGCAGGTCGACGGCCGCACCGGCGAAGTCGAGGACCGGTCGCAGAGCGGCAGCGTCGAGGGCACAAGCCCGGCCGGCGCCGCCAATTCGCCCGCACCGCCCGCCACCGCACCGCCCGCGACCGCCCCGGCCACCCCCGCCCCGGCCAACTGACGCCCAAGGCTGTCGCCGGATCGTCCCTCGCGCAGCGCGAGGGACAGCGGCGCGAATGCGGGAATGTTCGTTTGATCCTGCATTCGCGCATTTGCGAAAATATCCGTTGACAAAACGCCGCAGGTCCGGCTCCTCTTGGCATACGCTGGGAGGAGGCGTGACCGTGGCAGTGCAAGGAACCGGAGTTGCTCCGGTCGATCTCTTCATCATCGGGGGCGGCATCAACGGCTGCGGCATTGCCCGCGACGCCGCCGGGCGCGGTCTGAGCGTGACGCTGGCCGAGATGGGCGATCTGGCGCAGGCGACCTCCTCGGCCTCGACGAAGCTCTTTCACGGCGGGCTGCGCTACCTCGAATATTTCGAGTTCCGTCTGGTGCGCGAGGCGCTCGAGGAACGCGAGACCCTGCTGGCCGCCATGCCGCACATCTCCTGGCCCATGCGCTTCGTGCTGCCCTGGCAGCCCGAGATGCGGTTCGAGAGCGACACGCCGACCTCGCGCATCCTCGGGCGGCTGATGCCGTGGATGAAGGGCCGGCGCCCGGCCTGGCTGATCCGGCTGGCGCTCGAGACCTATGACCGGCTGGGCGGGCGCAGGATCCTGCCGCCGGCCCGCGCCGTGGACCTGACGCGGGACGAGGCCGGCAAGCCGCTGCAACGCCGCTTCACCAAGGGCTGGGAATATTCCGACTGCTGGGTCGAGGACTCCCGCCTCGTGGTGCTGAACGCCCGCGACGCCGAGGCGCGAGGCGCGACCGTGCTGACCCGGACAAGGGTCACCGGCGCCGAGCGGCAGGGCGAACTCTGGCACGTGACGACCGAGAGCCCGGAGGGCGTGCGCGAGCACCAGGCCCGCGCGCTGGTGAACGCGGGTGGCCCCTGGGTCGGGCAGATCGTCCGCCAGACCCTGCACCTGCCCACGACCGAGGACGTGCGCCTCGTGCGCGGCAGCCATATCGTGACCCGCCGGCTCTATGACCACGACCGCTGCTACTTCTTCCAGGGCACGGACGGCCGGATCATCTTCTCCATCCCCTACGAGACCGATTTCACCCTGATCGGCACCACCGACCAGGACCACGACGGCCCGCCCGAGACCGCCCGCTGCACCGAGGCCGAGCAGGATTACCTCTGCGCCTTCGCCTCGCAGTATTTCGAACGCCCCGTCACGCGGGACGACATCGTCTGGACCTACTCGGGGGTTCGGCCGCTCTACAACGACGGGGCCAAGTCGGCGACGGCGGCGACGCGCGACTACGTGCTGTCGCTCGACCGGAACGGGCCGCCGCTGCTCAATGTCTTCGGCGGCAAGATCACCACCTACCGCAGGCTGGCGGAAAGCGCGCTGGCGCGGCTGGCACCGTTCTTCCCGCGGGCGGGCGGCCCCTGGACCGCGGGCGCGCCGCTGCCCGGCGGCGACTTCCCCTGGGACGGCGCGGCGCGGCTTGCCGCCGACCTGCGCCGCGACCATCCCTTCCTGTCCGAACGCTGGGCGATGCGCCTCGTCCGGGCCTACGGGACGGAGGCGCGAAAGATTCTCGGCGAGGCTCGCAAGACGCTTGATCTGGGCCGGGAGTTCGGTGCTACCCTCACCGAGGCCGAGGTTCGGTGGCTGATGGCGCGGGAACATGCGCAGCGGGCGGAAGACGTGGTCTGGCGGCGGAGCAAGCTCGGCCTGCGGATGACGCCCGAGGAGATCGCGGCGCTCGACGACTGGATGGCCGCAGCACGGACCGAAAAGCGAGACCCGGCACAAAGCCGGGCGGCGAAGGGGGGAGAATGACGCTGGAACTCAAGGGGGTCTCGCGCTCGGTCGCGGGGCGGGTGCATCTTCACCCGACCGATCTGGTGCTGGAGGGCGGCACGATGAACGTGCTGCTCGGCCCCACGCTGGCCGGCAAGACCAGCCTGATGCGGGTGATGGCGGGGCTCGATGCGCCCTCCGCCGGCCGGATCTTCTGGAACGGCGCGGACGTCACCGGCCAGCGGGTGCAGGACCGCAAGGTGGCCATGGTCTACCAGCAGTTCATCAACTACCCGTCGATGAGCGTCTACGACAACATCGCCTCGCCGCTGCGGCTTCAGGGACGGTCGAGGGCCGAGGTCGACCGCGAGGTCAAGGCCGTGGCCGAGATGCTGAAGCTGACGCCGATGCTCGGGCGGAAACCGCTGGAGCTGTCGGGCGGCCAGCAGCAGCGCTGCGCGCTCGCCCGCGCGCTGGTCAAGGGCGCGGGCCTCGTGCTGCTCGACGAGCCGCTGGCCAACCTCGACTACAAGCTGCGAGAGGAACTCAGGCTGGAGATCCCCCGGATCTTCGAAGCTTCCGGCGCGATCTTCGTCTATGCCACCACCGAGCCCGAGGAGGCGCTGCTGCTGGGTGGCAACACGGCTACCCTCTGGGAAGGACGGATCACCCAGTTCGGCCCGACGCCGCAGGTCTATCGCCAGCCGGTGGATGCGACCACGGCACGGGTGTTCTCGGACCCGCCGATGAACTTCGTGCCGGTAACGAAGGTCGGCCGCCGCCTGACCTTCGGGCGTCTCGCGGCTGCGCCGGCCGAGGGGCGGCTGGCCGCTCTGGCCGACGGGCACTACCTTGCCGGCTTTCGGGCCAACCACCTGGCGCTGCACCGCCATTCGGGTCAGGCGGTCGAGTTCGCCTGTCGCCTGACGGCCACCGAGATCACCGGCTCCGAGACCTTCCTGCACCTTGCGCACGGCGGCGACGCCTGGGTCGGCCTTGTCTCGGGCGTGCACGACATCGCGCCGGGGTCCGAGGTCTCGGTCTGGCTCGATCCGGCGCATGTCTACCTGTTCGACGAGGCGGGGGCGCTGGTGGCGCCGGCCGCCTATGCACTCGCCGCCTGAGGAGGGGACATGGCACAGATCACCCTCTCGAAGCTCGCGCACAGCTACTTCTCGAAGCCGCGGGGTCCGGCGGATTATGCGCTGAAGGAGATGGATCACGTCTGGCACGACGGCGGCGCCTATGCGCTGCTGGGCGCCTCGGGCTGCGGCAAGACCACGCTTCTGAACATCATCTCGGGCCTCGTGCATCCCTCGCAGGGGCGCGTGCTGTTCGGCGAGCGCGACGTGACGCGCGCACCGACCGCCGAGCGCAACATCGCGCAGGTGTTCCAGTTTCCCGTCGTCTATGACACGATGACGGTTCGCGAGAACCTCGCCTTCCCGCTGCGGAACCGCGGCAAGGATGCGGCCTATATCGCGTCCCGCGTGGGCCAGATCGCGAAGATGATCGGGATGGAGGCGACGCTCGACCGCCGGGCGAAGGGCCTCACCGCAGATGCCAAGCAGAAGATCAGCCTTGGGCGCGGCATGGTGCGCGAGGACGTGAACGCGATCCTCTTCGACGAGCCGCTGACGGTGATCGACCCGCACATGAAGTGGGAGCTGCGGACCCAGCTGAAGCAGCTGCACCGCGAGTTCGGCCACACGATGATCTACGTGACGCATGACCAGACCGAGGCGCTGACTTTCGCCGACAAGGTGGTGGTGATGCACGAGGGCCGCGTGGTGCAGACCGGCACACCGGAGGAGTTGTTCGAGACGCCCGAGCACACCTTCGTCGGCTACTTCATCGGCTCGCCCGGCATGAACCTCTTCGACGCCGAGGTCGAGGGCAGCACGGCCCGCGTCGGCGGGATCGAGGTGCCGCTTGCCGCCACCTACCCGGCACTGCGCGGCCGCGTGCAGATCGGCATCCGACCCGAGTTCGTCTCGCTGGGCTACGAGGGGCTGCCGGTGACGATCCGGCGCGTCGAGGATGTCGGCCGGCACCGCATCCTGCGCGGCGAGGCTTTCGGACGCCCGGTGAACCTTCTGATGCCCGAGGGCGGCGTGGTGGCCACCGGCGAGGCGCGGCTGCACCTCGCGCCGGAAAAGATCAACGTCTATGCCGATGACTGGCGCGTCGCGCCCCTCGGCACCCGGAGGGCCGCCTGATGGACAAGACCCAGAACAACCGGGCGTGGTTCCTCGTCCTGCCGGTGCTGGTGCTGGTGGCCTTCTCGGCGGTGATCCCGCTGATGACGGTTGTCAACTACTCGGTTCAGGACACGTTCGGGAACAACGAGTTCTTCTGGGCCGGGCTCGAGTGGTTCGAGGAGATCATCACCTCCGACCGCATCCATGCCGCGCTCGGCCGGCAGATCCTCTTCACGTCGATCATCCTCGCCATCGAGGTGCCGCTGGGGATCTTCGTCGCGCTCCACATGCCGAAGAAGGGCTTCTGGGCCAGCCTCTGCCTGATCCTGATGGCGATGCCGCTGCTCATCCCGTTCAACGTGGTGGGCACGATCTGGCAGATCTTCGGCCGGGTGGACATCGGCCTTCTGGGGCGGACGCTGACCGCGCTCGGCTTCGACTACAACTACACCAACGACTGGCTGGACGCCTGGGCCACGGTGATCGTGATGGACGTCTGGCACTGGACCTCGCTGGTGGCGCTGCTGTGCTACGCGGGCCTGCAATCGATCCCCGAGGCCTATTATCAGGCCGCCAAGATCGACCAGGCGAGCCGCTGGAAGGTGTTCCGCTACATCGAGCTGCCGAAGATGCGCGGGGTGCTGCTGATCGCGGTGCTGCTGCGCTTCATGGACAGCTTCATGATCTACACCGAACCCTTCGTGGTCACCGGGGGGGGGCCGGGCAACGCCACGACCTTCCTGTCCATCGACCTCGTGAAGATGGCGATCGGCCAGTTCGACCTCGGCCCCGCCGCCGCCTTCTCGATCATCTACTTCCTCGTCATCCTGCTGATTTCCTGGGTGTTCTACACCGTGATGACCAATCTCGACCGGGAGGGGAACTGATGGGCAACCCGTGGGAGACCCCGACATGAAGCGCCCCGGCTCTGCCGTCGTGATGACGCTGTACCTTCTGTTCCTCATGGTGCCGGTCTACTGGCTGGTGAACATGAGCCTGAAGACCAATGCCGAGATCACGCGGACCTTCACGCTCTGGCCGCAGAACCTCACCTTCCGCAATTACGAAACGATCCTGACCGATCCCTCGTGGTACATGGGCTATGTGAACTCGCTGACCTACGTGGCGATGAACACGGTGATCTCGATCACCGTCGCGCTGCCTGCGGCCTATGCTTTCTCGCGCTACCGCTTCCTCGGCGACAAGCACCTGTTCTTCTGGCTGCTGACGAACCGCATGGCGCCGCCCGCGGTCTTCGCGTTGCCGTTCTTCCAGCTCTATTCCTCGGTCGGCCTCTTCGACACCCACATCGCGGTGGCGCTGGCGCATTGCCTGTTCAACGTGCCTTTGGCGGTCTGGATCCTCGAAGGGTTCATGTCGGGCGTGCCGAAGGAGATCGACGAGACCGCCTATATCGACGGCTATTCCTTCCCGCGCTTCTTCGTGCGGATCTTCATGCCGCTGATCGCGAGCGGGATCGGGGTCGCGGCCTTCTTCTGCTTCATGTTCTCATGGGTGGAACTGCTGCTGAGCCGCACGCTGACCTCGGTGAATGCGAAGCCCATCGCGGCCACGATGACCCGCACCGTTTCGGCCTCGGGGCTGGACTGGGGGGTGCTGGCGGCAGCGGGGGTGCTGACGCTGATCCCGGGCGGGCTCGTGATCTGGTTCGTCCGCAACTACATCGCCAAGGGCTTCGCCCTGGGGAGGGTGTGACATGGCCTGGATGGCATGGACCTGGCCCACCGCCGCCTTCTTCGGCACCATCGCCGCGCTTCTGCTGCTGATGACGCTGCTCGCCGTCCTGCGCCCCGAGACGCCCCGGCGCGGCATTCTCACCATCGAGACGACGCGCGGCGACCGGCTTTTCATCTCGCTTCTGGGTTCGGCCTTCATCTGCCTTGGCTGGCTCTTCTTCTTCGGCGCGCCCCTTTGGGGGGCGCTGGTCGCAAGCCTGATCTATGCCGCGGCGGTGTTCCGCTGGGTCTAGATCGGGACAATCACACGGTCCAACAGTCTTTGGGAGGAGACGACAATGAGACTAAGCACAACCTCGACCGCCATGGCGCTCGCGCTGATGGCGCTCGGCGCGCCGGCCTTCGCCGACATCGAGGCCGCCAAGCAGTTCCTCGATGCCGAGATCGGCGACCTGTCGTCGCTCTCGCGTGCCGAGCAGGAGGCCGAGATGCAGTGGTTCATCGACGCCGCGGCGCCGATGGCAGGCATGGAGATCAAGGTCGTCTCGGAGACCATCACCACCCATGAATACGAGGCCAAGGTTCTCGCCCCGGCCTTCACCGCCATCACCGGGATCAAGGTCACCCACGACCTGATCGGCGAGGGCGACGTGGTGGAGAAGCTCCAGACGCAGATGCAGTCGGGCGAGAACATCTATGACGCCTACATCAACGACAGCGACCTGATCGGCACGCACTGGCGCTACAAGCAGGCGCGGAGCCTTACCGACTGGATGGAGGGCGACGGCAAGGACGTCACCAACCCGAACCTCGACCTGCAGGACTTCATCGGGCTGAAGTTCACCACCGGCCCGGACGGCAAGGTCTACCAGTTGCCCGACCAGCAGTTCGCGAACCTCTACTGGTTCCGCTACGACTGGTTCAACGACGAGAAGACCAAGGCCGATTTCAAGGAGAAATACGGCTACGACCTGGGCGTTCCGCTGAACTGGTCGGCCTATGAGGACATCGCCGAGTTCTTCACCGGCCGCGACATGAGCTACATGGGCGGGCCGACCGAGACCTACGGCAACATGGACTACGGCAAGAAGGACCCCTCGCTCGGCTGGCGCTTCACCGATGCCTGGATGTCGATGGCCGGCATGGGCGACAAGGGGGAACCCAACGGCCTGCCGGTCGACGAATGGGGCATCCGCGTCAACGAGAACTCGCAGCCGGTGGGCTCCTGCGTGACGCGCGGCGGGGCCACCAATGATGCCGCGGCGGTCTATGCGATCACCAAATACATCGAGTGGCTGCAGAAATACACGCCCCCGGCCGCGGCGGGCATGACCTTCTCGGAAGCGGGTCCGGTGCCGGCGCAGGGCAACATCGCCCAGCAGATGTTCTGGTACACCGCCTTCACCGCCGACATGGTGGGCGACGGCGCCAAGGCCGTGCTGAACGAGGACGGCACGCCCAAGTGGCGCATGGCGCCCTCGCCGCACGGCGCCTACTGGCAGGAGGGGATGAAGGTCGGCTATCAGGACGCGGGCTCGTGGACGCTGATGGAATCCACCCCCGTGGACCGCGCCAAGGCCGCCTGGCTTTACGCGCAGTTCGTGACCTCGAAGACGGTGGACGTGAAGAAGAGCCACACGGGCCTCACCTTCATCCGCGAATCCACCATCCAGCACCAGAGCTTCACCGACCGCGCGCCAAAGCTCGGTGGCCTCGTCGAGTTCTACCGCTCGCCCGCCCGCGTGCAGTGGTCGCCCACCGGGACCAACGTGCCGGACTATCCGAAGCTCGCGCAGCTCTGGTGGCAGAACATCGGCGACGCCTCCTCGGGCGCCAAGACCCCGCAGGAGGCGCTCGACTCGCTCTGCGAACAGCAGGAGCGTGTGCTGGAGCGTCTGGAGCGCGCCGGCGTGCAGGGCGACCTCGGCCCGAAGATGAACGAGGAGCAGGACGCGCAATACTGGCTGGACCAGCCCGGCTCGCCGGTGGCAAAGCTCGAGAACGAGGATCCGAAGCCGGAAACCGTCAGCTATGACGAGCTGATCAAGTCCTGGCAGAACTGATCCAAGGGGGCGGGCCTCCGGGCCCGCCCTGCCTTCGGGATGCCGGCGCCCGCAGGGCAAGCGCGGGAACAAGCCTTCCTCTTTGTCGAGCTGCCCCGGTCGGGTATCTCGACCAAGGTGAAGCATCCGCACGGTGATCCATGAGTTACATCCTCGCCATCGATCAGGGCACAACCTCGTCGCGCGCGATCCTGTTCGACGCTGCGCTGAAGGTGGTGGCGACGGCCCAGGAGGAGTTCCCGCAGATATACCCCGCCTCGGGCTGGGTCGAGCATGACCCCTCCGACCTCTGGTCCTCGGTGGCGGCCACCGCGCGCGCCGCGGTGGAGCGGGCCGAGATCGACGCGCGCGACATCGCCGCCATCGGCATCACCAACCAGCGCGAGACGGTGGTGATCTGGGACCGTGCCACCGGCCAGCCGATCCACAACGCGATCGTCTGGCAGGACCGCCGGACGGCGGATCTTTGCCACGACCTCGTGGCGCAGGGCCACGAGCCGATGATCACGGCGCGGACGGGGCTGCTGCTCGATCCCTATTTCTCGGCCACCAAGGTCAAGTGGCTGCTCGACCATGTCGAGGGCGCCCGCGCGAAGGCCCGTGCGGGCGAGCTGCTGTTCGGCACGGTCGACAGCTACCTGATCTGGAAGCTGACCGGCGGGCGGGCACACGTCACCGACGCCACCAACGCCGCCCGCACGATGCTGTTCGACATCGGCCGTGGCACCTGGGACGAGGAGATCTGCCGGCTGCTCGACGTTCCGATCGCGATGCTGCCCGAGGTGAAGGACTGCGCCGCGCCCTTCGGCATGACGCGCGCCGACCTCTTCGGGCGCGAGATCCCGATCCTCGGCGTGGCGGGCGACCAGCAGGCCGCGACCTGCGGGCAGGCATGCTTCCGCCCCGGCATGATGAAATCGACCTACGGCACCGGCTGCTTCGCGCTGCTCAACACCGGCACCGAACAGGTGGCCAGTCGCAACCGGCTGCTCACCACCATCGCCTACCAGCTGAACGGCCAGCGGACCTATGCGCTGGAGGGCTCGATCTTCATCGCGGGCGCCGTGGTGCAGTGGCTGCGCGACGGGCTGAAGCTGATCCGCGAGGCCGGCGAGACGCATGGCCTCGCACGGGCGGCCGATCCGGCGCAGGATCTGGTGATCGTGCCCGCCTTCACCGGCCTCGGCGCACCCTGGTGGAAGCCCGAGAGCCGCGGAGGGATCTTCGGCCTGACGCGCAACTCCGGGCCGCAGGAATTCGCCCGCGCCGCGCTGGAAAGCGTGGGCTTCCAGACCCGCGACCTGCTGGAGGCGATGCGGGCGGACTGGACCGCAGGCGCCGAGGGCGTGCTGCGGGTGGATGGCGGCATGACCGCCTCGGACTGGACGATGCAGTTCCTGGCCGACATCATCGGCGCGCCCGTCGACCGGCCGGTGGTGCGCGAGACGACGGCGCTGGGGGCGGCCTGGCTGGCCGGGATGCAGGCCGGGATCTGTCCGGGCCCCGAGGGCTTCGCGGCAAGCTGGGCGCTGGACCGCCGCTTCGAGCCCGAGATGGACGAGGAGACCCGCAGCCTCCGCTATGCCCGCTGGGGCCGTGCGGTGCGTGCGGTGATGTCGGTATGACGCCGTTCGGCATCACCGCCCCGGGCCGCATCCTGTTCGGACGGGGCGAGGCCGCCCGCGCGGCGGGCCTGATCGCCGCACTGGACGACCGGGTGCTTCTGGTCCACGGCGCGACCTCGGCGCGCGCGGCCTGGCTGGTCGAGGCGCTGACCGAGGCCGGGGCCGAGGTGCTGTCGCTCGGCTGTGCGGGCGAGCCCGACCTTGCGACGCTCGAGGATGCCCTGGCCGAGGCCCGGCCCTTCCGGCCCGGCGTCGTGGCGGGGATCGGCGGCGGCGCAGCGCTCGATCTCGCCAAGGCCCTCGCGGCGCTGGTGCCGGCGCCCGACGGGCCGATGGAGCATCTCGAGGTCGTTGGCCGGGGTCGGCCGCTGGTTGCGGCGCCCCTGCCCTTCGTGGCGCTGCCGACCACTGCCGGCACCGGCACGGAAGCCACGCGCAACGCGGTGATCGGCGTGCCGGAACACCGGCGAAAGGTCAGCCTGCGTGACGAGCGCATGCTTGCCCGCGTGGCGATCGTCGATCCCGCGCTGACGGACGGCTGCCCGCGCGGAGTCACGCTCGCCTCGGGTCTGGATGCCGTCACGCAGGTGATCGAGCCGTTCGTCTCGTCCCGCGCGACGCCCTTCACGGATGCCCTGACCCGGCCCGCGATCGGCAGCGGCCTTGCCGCCCTGATCCGGCTTATGCGGGCCGAGGATGCCGCGGCCCGGGACGAGATCGCCTGGGTCAGTCTGTGCGGCGGGCTTGCGCTGGCCAATGGCGGGCTCGGCGCGGTGCACGACCTTGCCGGGGTGATCGGCGGGGTGACGGGCGGGGCGCATGGTGCGATCTGCGGCACCCTGCTCGGCCCGGTCCTGCGCGCGAACCTTCAGGCCGCCGCACCCGGAAGCGCCGCCCGCGCGCGGCTGACCGAGGTCTGCGCGATCTTGGCCGGCGCGCTGGCCGTCCCCGCCGCCGAAGCGCCAGAGGCGCTTTCCGACTGGGCCGGCCGGATGGGCCTGCCGCGGCTCGCGGACATGGGCCTCGGGCCCGGCGATCATCTGCCGGTGGCAGAGGCCTCGCTCGCCTCGTCGTCGATGAAGGGCAACCCGGTCGGCCTGTCCGTCTCGGCTTTGGTCGAGGCGATGCGGCAGGCCTGACCCGTCGCGCAGCCGGCGTGGCGCGCGGGTTCATCCCGGTGGCGCGGCGTCGGCTCAGTCCGCACGGCGGCCGAGAGTGTCGGCCATCACCGCACCGCGGCTGCCCATCGGCAGCTCGGCCCCCGTCGTGGTGTCGCGCGCGGTCTGGTGTTCCATCTCGGAATTGATCTCGGCCCCGACGATCAGGATCATCACCGCGATCCAGATCCAGAGCAGCAGGCCCACCAGCGCGCCCAGCGATCCGTAGGTCGCCGAATAGTTCGCGAAATTCTCCAGATAGATCGTGAAGGCGATCGAGGCTATCAGCCAGACCACCGTCGCGATGGCACTTCCCCAGGTGACCCAGCGCCATTCCGGCGCCTCGCGCGAGGGTGCCCAGCGGTAAAGCCCGGCCAGCGCCAGCGCCACGGCAAGCAGCAGCAACGGCCAGCGCACCAGCCAGATCGCCACGGTCGCAGCCGAGCCGAGGTCGAACACCGCAAGGATCGCGGGAACGATGGCGACGGCGGCGAACATGGCCACTGCCAGCGCCATGGCGCCCAGCGTCAGGGCGAAGGACAACAGCGTCAGCTTCAGGAACGAGCGCTTCTCGCGCTCCTGATGGGCAATGTTCACCGCCTCGATCAGCGCCTTCATCCCCGAGTTCGCGCTCCAGAAGGCGATGAGGAACGAGACGACGAAACCCACCGTTAGCGAGGACTGCGCCCCGGCCGAAAGGGTGCGCAACTGGTCGGTGAGCATCGCGAGGCCCTCGGCCGGCAGGACCCCGCGCAGCGCCTCGGCCTGATCGATGACGGTGGCCGGATCGGCGACGAGGCCGTAGAGCGACACGAAGGCCGCCAGCGCCGGAAACAGCGCGAGCAGCAGGTAGAAGGTCACGCCCGCGGCGACCAGCATCACGCGATCCTCACCGATCGACTGCCAGACCCGCATGGCGATGTCTTTCCATCCCTTCCGGGGGATCTCGCGGGGAGAGCGGGCTTCGCGTCCGCGTCCGGCGTCCATGGGTGTGGCTTCAGGCATGGCGGTCTCCTTTGGCGCTCAACCGGAGCAGGCGCCAAGGGTTCCGGCGGAAGACGAAGACGGCGGCCGATGCTCCGGCAACACCGGGGGATGTCGCCGCGCGGCAGGGAGGCCCAAGGCCCCGCCCGCGCCCTCGTTTCAACCGTCCGTGCCGGAACGGCCGGCGGCCCCACACGCGCCTTCGCTGCAAGCCGTCCGCACGAAACGGCCGGCGGCCCGCACGCGCCCTCGGTGCAAACCCCGTTTGTCACGGGACGGCCGCAGGCGCACTCAAGTCAGCCGCAGAGGCGGGCATGCTCCTGCAGGGCGAAGCGGTCCGTCATGCCGGCCACGTAATCCGCGACGAGCCGCGCCAGCGCCGTCTCGTCCTCGGCCGTCTCGACGTCGCGGCGCCATTCCTGCGGCAGAAGCTCGGGCCGCGCCATGAACAGCGGGAAGAGGTCGTTCACCACGGCTGTCACCTTGGCGCGCTCCCTCATCACCGAGGGGGCGCGATACATCCGGTGGAACAGGAAGCTGCGGATCACCTTCAGTTCCTGATAGAGCGGCTTCGAGAAGCGGATCACCGTGGCACCCATCTGGCGGATCTCCTCGGCGGATCTCGGCTGCGCCGCCTCGAGCCGGCCCTGCGCCACGGCGATCACATCCTCGACCATGCGGCCGAAGACCCGGCGCAGCGCCTCGTGCCGCCGCCGCATCGGCTCGAGCCCCGGATAGAGCCGGTCCACCTCCTCGAAGGCGGGGGCAGTGACGGGCAGCGCCATCAGGTCCTCCTCGGTGAACAGGCCCGATCGCAGCCCGTCGTGCAGGTCATGGTGCGAATAGGCGACGTCGTCGGCAATCGCTGCGACCTGCGCCTCGGCCGAGGCATAGGTGTGAAGTTCCAGATCCCACTGGGCGTTCGCCTCGGCCAGGGCATAGGGCAGCGGCCCCTCGACCGGGCCGTTGTGCTTGGCGATGCCTTCGAGCGACTCCCACGTCAGGTTCAGCCCGTCGAATTCGGCATAGTGACGCTCGAGCCGCGTCACGATCCGCATGGCCTGCGCGTTGTGATCGAACCCGCCATGCGGCTCCATCAGTTTCGCCAGGGCATCCTCGCCGGTATGGCCGAAGGGCGTGTGGCCAAGGTCATGGGCCAGCGCGATGCATTCGGCGAGATCGGTGTTCAGACCCAGCACGCCCGAGATCGTGCGCGCGACCTGCGCCACCTCGATGGAATGGGTCAGACGGGTGCGGTAATAGTCGCCCTCGTGTTCCACGAAGACCTGCGTCTTGTGCTTCAGCCTGCGGAAGGCCGAGGAGTGGATGATCCGGTCCCGGTCGCGCTGGAACGGCGAGCGGAAGGTGGACATGCTCTCGGGCTTGAGCCGGCCGCGGCTCTCGCCGGGCTGGCAGGCATAGGGGGCCAGCATGAATCTGCCTGTTCTTGTGGGCGCTTTTCCGCCATCCTATATGTGGGAACGACTGGTTTGACACGGGGTTTTCGCATGAACCTTCCGCCGCGGGTGACTGACAGGGCCTTTGCCCGGCTTGCCGAAATCGCCGAAGCCTCGGGTGAGACGCGCGCGCTGCGCGTGGCCGTCGAGGGCGGCGGCTGCTCGGGCTTCCAGTACGAGATCAAGCTGGACGATCCGGGGGCGGACGATCTGGTGATCGAGAAGGACGGCCAGCGGGTGCTGGTCGATCAGGTTTCGCTGCCCTTCCTGCAGAACGCCGAGATCGACTATGCCGAAGAACTGATCGGCTCGCGCTTCGTGATCAACAATCCGAACGCGACCAGTTCCTGCGGCTGCGGCACCTCGTTCTCGATCTGACCTTCGCCGAATGACACGGGCCGCGCGCCCTCTCACGCCGCCGGGAGGGGCGCGCCCATGAAGATCGCCACCTACAACATCAACGGCATCAAGGCGCGGATCGAGGCGCTGACCGCCTGGCTCGAGGCGGCGAAGCCGGACGTGGTGCTGCTGCAGGAGATCAAGTCGGTCGACGAGGGCTTTCCGCGCAGCCTGTTCGAGGATGCGGGCTGGCGGGTCGAGACCCATGGCCAGAAGGGCTTCAACGGCGTGGCGATCCTGTCGCGCCTGCCGCTCGACGATGTGACGCGCGGGCTGCCCGGCGACGAGGAGGACGCGCAGGCGCGCTGGATCGAGGCGACCGTGATGGGGCAGCGCGCGGTGCGGGTCTGCGGGCTCTACCTGCCGAACGGCAACCCGGCGCCGGGGCCGAAATATGACTACAAGCTGGGCTGGATGGCGCGGATGAAGACGCGCGCGGCCGAGCTTCTGGCCACCGAGGAGCCGGTCGTGCTGGCGGGAGACTACAACGTGATCCCGCAGCCCGAGGATGCGGCACGACCCGAAGCCTGGGTTACCGACGCGCTGTTCCTGCCCGAAAGCCGGGCCGCCTTCCGGCGCATCCTGCACCTGGGCTATACCGAGGCCTTCCGTGCCCGGACCTTCGGGCCGGGGCATTACTCGTTCTGGGACTACCAGGCCGCCGCCTGGGAGAAGAACAACGGCATCCGCATCGACCACCTGCTGCTGTCGCCGCAGGCGGCGGACCTGATGACCGATGTCCGCATCGACCGCGAGACGCGCGCCGGCGACAAGCCGTCGGATCACGTGCCGGTCTGGGTGGACCTCGCCGCCTGAGCCCGACGCAACGTTTCCTTTGACCTTCCGGCCGCGGGCTTCGTAGCCTCATTGCCATGAGCCGGCCCTGCGATCCCCTTGCCATCGACCGCGTGCGGGCGAGCTTCGCCCGCCAGCCCGCCATGGCGCTGATACGTGCCAGCCTGCCGCTGGTCGAGCCGGGGCGGGCCGAGATCCACCTGCCGCACTGGCACGGGGTCGAGCAGCAGCACGGCTTCGTCCACGGTGGCGTGGTGGGCATGATCGCCGACTCGGCCGCCGGCTATGCCGCGATGACCGTGGTGCCGCCGGAGGCTTCCGTGCTGACGGTGGAATACAAGATGAACCTCGTCGCCCCGGCCGATGGCGAGATGATCGTGGCCCGCGGCCGCGTCGTGCGACCGGGCCGGACGCTGATCGTGACGCAGGCCGAGGTCTTCGCCCTGCGCGACGGGCGCGAGACACTCTGCGCGCTGATGCAGCAGACCATCATGGTGATGCCCGGCAAGGGCGAAAGGGACCGCCCTCAGGCCGTGGTCACGTCATAGCCGTAAAGCCAGTCGAAGCGGCGCAGCGTGGGCCCGGGCAGCAGGCGCGAGCCGAGCTTCAGCCCCAGATGGGCGATCTCGCGCAAGGGGGTGCGCAGGTGATAGGCCCAGGCATTGTTGTTCGCGGCCTGCACCACGCGGCAGACGCGCGGCACCCGGCGGGCCTGATACTCGGCCAGGCCGCCCTTCATGTTCGAATGCCGGCTGAGGCATTCCGCGAGAACCCAAGAGTCCTCGAGCGCCATGTTCGCACCCTGCGCGAGGAAGGGCAGCGTGGGATGCGCGGCGTCGCCGAGGATGGCGACATGGCCCCGATACCAGGTATGGGCGACCGGATGGCGGAACAGGCCCCAGAGCCAGACATCGGGCACCTGCTCCAGCCAGTGGCGCACCCGGCCGTTGAAACTGGCGAAGGCGAGGCGCAGGTCCACCGGATCGTCGCGCAGGTTCCAGCCCTCCTGCACCCAGCGCTTGCGTTCCTCGACCGCCACGATGTTGCGCTGCGTGCCGCCGCGCATCGGATAGCTGACCAGATGCCGGCCCTCGCCCATGTGGACCTCGGCCACCACCGGCTCGCCGGGCGTGGCCGGAATCACCGCGCGCCAGGCGACCTGGTTGGTGAAGAAGGGCTGCGCCGGACCGTTCAGCTCGGCCCGCACCAGCGAATGCAGCCCGTCGGCGCCGATCAGCAGGCTCGGCATGTATTCCGCGCCCTGCGCCGTGATCAGCCGCGGCCGCGGGCCGGCCAGATCGACCGACTCGATCTTCTGCAGCAGACGGATCTGCACGCCGGCATCGCGCGCCCCGGCGGCCAGCAGGTCGATCAGGTCCGCCCGGTGCATCAGGTGATAGCCCTGCCCCGGCCGGAGCCGCTCGAGATCCAGCCGCAGCACGAGATCCCCGCCCACGCCGTTGCGCAGCTCGACCGCCCTGGCCCGCATCGAGGCGCCTTCCAGCGCGTCGCCCAGCCCGATCGCCCGCAGCACCGCCGCGCCGTTGGGCGAGATCTGCAGGCCCGCGCCCACCTCGCGGATCGCCTCTGCCTGCTCCAGCACCGTCACCTGGGCCCCGCGGAGCGCGAGCGCCCGGGCCACCGCGAGGCCGGCCACGCCGGCCCCCAGCACGGTGACCTCGGCATCCTTCAGGCTCATCGCGGGCTCCTCCACATGCGAACGCCGGACCCAACACACGGTCCGGCGTCATTTTTTGCGCCCGACCGGCCGGAGGGCAAGCCGCGAGGCGCTGCTGCGCTTACTGGTCGCGGGACGGGCTCACTCGTCCCGGTGCACGCGTTCCCGACGCTCGTGGCGTTCCTGGGCTTCCAGCGTCATGGTCGCGATGGGCCGCGCGTCGAGCCGCTTGAGAGAGATCGGCTCGCCCGAGACCTCGCAGTAGCCGTATTCGCCGTTGTCGATCCGCCGCAGCGCGGCGTCGATCTTGGCGACCAGCTTGCGCTGCCGGTCACGGGTGCGAAGCTCCAGCGCGCGGTCGGTTTCCTCGCTGGCGCGGTCGGCGATGTCGGGGACGTTGCGGCCGGATTCCTGCAGGCCCTCGATGGTCTCTGCGCTCTGTTCCAGCAGTTCCTGTTTCCAGTTGAGAAGTTTGCGGCGGAAATACTCCAGTTGCCGCTCGTTCATGAAAGGTTCGTTCTCGGCGGGGCGATAATCGTCAGGCAGAAAGATCTCTGCTTTCATGGCTTCTGCTCTCTCTTGCAGGCCGGCAGGCTCCGAAATGTGGTTCACAGTCATCCGGCGCTCCCTTCAATGCGGCTCATCTAGCGCATGGGCGGGTGATTGTCACTAGCCGCGTGGCCGCGCTTGCGGCGGATTCAACCTGTGCTATCCTGCCTCAGCAATTTCTCTCAAGGTGACGTAGCGTCGATGAAATTTTCCTCTACCTCTTCCTATGTAGCGACAGAGGATCTGGCGGTTGCCGTCAATGCTGCGGTCACGCTGCAACGCCCCCTTCTGGTCAAGGGAGAGCCGGGAACGGGAAAGACGGAACTGGCGCGTCAGGTGTCGCAGTCGCTGGGACTGCCGCTGATCGAGTGGCATGTCAAAAGCACGACGCGCGCGCAGCAGGGGCTTTACGAATACGATGCCGTCAGCCGCCTGCGCGACAGCCAGCTCGGCGACGAGCGCGTCCACGACGTGCGGAACTACATCCGCAAGGGCAAGCTCTGGCAGGCGTTCGAGGCGCCCGGCCGGGTCGTCCTGCTGATCGACGAGATCGACAAGGCCGACATCGAGTTCCCCAATGACCTGTTGCAGGAGCTCGACCGGATGGAATTTCACGTCTACGAGACGGGCGAGACCGTGCGTGCGCAGCATCGACCGGTGGTCATCATCACCTCGAACAACGAGAAGGAACTGCCCGACGCCTTCCTGCGCCGATGCTTCTTCCATTACATCCGCTTCCCCGACATCGAGACGATGCGCGCCATCGTCGAGGTCCACTTCCCCGGCCTGAAGGAGGCGCTTCTGACCGCCGCGCTCACACAGTTCTACGAACTGCGCGAGGTGCCGGGGCTGAAGAAGAAGCCCTCGACCTCCGAGGTGCTCGACTGGCTGAAGCTGCTCCTGGCCGAGGATCTCTCGCCCGAGGATCTGCGCCGCGATGGCCGCTCGCTGCTGCCCCGGCTGCATGGCGCGCTGCTCAAGAACGAGCAGGACGTGCACCTGTTCGAGCGGCTGGCCTTCATGGCGCGACGTCAGGTCTGATCCGACACGGGTCCTGCGCCCCGCCTTCGCAAGACGTCCGGGCGTCGCGGCGCCCTGCCCTTCATCGCCGAGACCTTCATGACCGACACCCTTCGCCTCCGCCCGATCACCACCGCCGACGA
This sequence comes from Rhodobacter sp. CZR27, assembly GCF_002407205.1. NCBI lineage: Bacteria > Pseudomonadati > Pseudomonadota > Alphaproteobacteria > Rhodobacterales > Rhodobacter > Rhodobacter sp. CZR27. Next base: position 2,054,336 of record NZ_CP023548.1, read on the forward strand.
GGCTGCATGGCGCCCGCTGTGGGGCGCCTACCTGCGCTTCTACGACACCGACCTGCCCGAGACGGTGATCGCCTCGACCTTCGCCCGCCTCACCTCGGGCGACCGGGCCGAGCCGCGCGGGATCCTTGCGTGGCAGGGCGGGGCGGCGGTGGGCTTGGTGCATTACCTCTTCCACCGGCACTGCTGGCGGATTGAGGATGTCTGCTACCTTCAGGACCTGTTCACCGCGCCCGAGGCCCGCGGCCATGGCGTCGCCCGCAGCCTGATCACGGCGGTCTATGACGCCGCCGATGCCGCGGGCGCGCCGGCGGTCTACTGGCTGACGGCCGAGAACAACGCCCGCGCCCGGGCGCTCTATGACCGGATCGGGCGGAAGTCGCCGTTCATCCGCTACAATCGGGTGGTGTGATGCGGGCGCTGGTCCTGGGCCTCGGCCTCGTCCTAGGTGCCTGTGGCGGCCCGCCCGCCGCCGATGTGTCGATGAGCGGGCCTCGCTGGCTGGTCCTGGACCCGCTGCCGGACATGAAAAGCTTTTCCACCACATCGCACCGCTCGCAGGCCCGCCCCCATGCCGAGGTTGCGCGGGACTTCCTAGACCTGACCTTCGCCATGGAAAGCGGCCGGGCGCTGGAGCGGATGACGCGGTTCGAGGAACCGATCACCGTCTCGATGAGCGGCGAGGTCCCGGCCACGGCGCCGGGCGATCTGGCGCGGCTGCTCGGCCGGCTGCGGTCCGAAGCGGGCATCGACATCCGCGAGACCGGAGGGCCCGCCGCGGTCTCCATCGAGTTCGTCACACGGCAGAGGATGCAGGCGCTCGTGCCGACGGCGGCCTGCTTCGTCGTCCCGCGCGTCTCGTCCTTCGCGGAATACCGGGCCGAGCGCCGGAACCCGCAGGTGGACTGGGCCACGCTGGCCGAGCGCGAGCGGGTGTCGATCTTCATCCCCTCGGACACCAGCCCGCAGGAGGTGCGCGACTGCCTGCACGAGGAACTGGCGCAGGCCATCGGGCCGCTCAACGACCTGTATCGCCTGTCGGATTCGGTGTTCAACGACGACAACTTCCACACCGTCCTGACCGGCTTCGACATGCTGATCCTGCGCATCACCTATGCGCCGGAGCTGCGATCCGGGACGACGCGGGCCGAGGCGGCGAAGGCACTGCCGGGCCTGCTGGCGCGGCTCGACCCGCAAGGCAGGCCGGGCAAGGCGGCGCCGCCCGCACCGACGCCCCGCGCCTGGACCGAGGCGATCGAGCGCGCGCTGGGTCCCACCGGCTCGGACAGGACCCGGCGCGAGGCGGCCATCCGGGCGCTGCACATCGCCGAGGATCAGGGCTGGCAGGATGCACGGATGGCCTTCAGCCTGTTTGCGGTGGCGCGTCTGAGCATGGCCAACGAGATCGCGACCGCCGTCGCCGCCTTCATCGAGGCGGCCCGGATCTACCGCAGCCTGCCCGGCGGCGAGATCCAGGCGGCCCATATCGACATGCAGATGGCGGCCTTCGCCCTTTCGTCGGGGCAGGCGGCCGAGGCGATCATCCTCTGCAACCGCTCCATTCCCGTGGTGACGCGCGCCGAGAACGCGGCGCTGCTGGCCACGCTCCTGATGATCCGGGCCGAGGCGTTGCGCCTGCAGGGGCACGCGGCCGAGGCACGGGCCTCGCGCCTCGAAAGCCTCGCCTGGGCGCGCTATGGCTTCGGGGACGAGGTCGAGGTGCGCGCCCGGATGAGCGAGATCGCCGCGCTGACCCCGGGCCGGCTGGCCGAGACGGTTCCCGGCGAGCAGGGAGACAGCGGATGATCGTTCTCGCAGGCGCGCTTCTGGGCATGGTGATCGGCGCCACCACCGCACGGCGTCGCGGCGGGCAGCGCCTCGACATGCTGCAATACGGGGCCGGCTACGGGATCGCCTTTGCGCTGGCGGGCCTGTTCCTCGCCATCCTGATCGAGCGGCTGGCCTGATGTTCCTGCCGTTCTTCGAGACGCTGCGAAGGACCGGGGTTCCCGTCTCGCTGCGGGAATACCTGAGCTTCCTCGAAGGCATGGCCGCGGGCCTCGTGACCTTCGACGTGACGGGCTTCTACCACCTCGCCCGCACTGCGATGGTCAAGGACGAACGCCACCTCGACCGGTTCGACCGCGCCTTCGCCGAAAGCTTCCGCGGGCTCGAGACCATCACGCCCGAACAGGTGCTCGAGGCGCTGAACATCCCGCGCGAGTGGCTGGAGAAGCTGGCCGAAAAGCACCTGACGCCCGAGGAGCGCGCGGCGATCGAGGCGCTTGGCGGGTTCGACAAGCTGATGGAGACGCTGAAGGACCGCCTGCGCGAGCAGCAGGGCCGGCATCAGGGCGGCAACAAGTGGATCGGCACCGCCGGCACCTCACCCTTCGGCGCCTACGGCTACAACCCCGAGGGCGTGCGGATCGGGCAGGACGAAAGCCGCCACCGCCGCGCGGTCAAGGTCTGGGACCGGCGCGAGTTCCGCAACCTCGACGATCAGGTCGAGCTTGGCACCCGCAACATCAAGGTGGCGCTGCGGCGGCTGCGCCGCTGGGCGCGCGAGGGGGCGGCGCAGGAATTCGACCTTGACGGCACGATCCGGGCGACTGCCGAGCATGGCTATCTCGACGTCAAGACCCGGCCCGAGCGGCACAATGCGGTGAAGGTGCTGCTCTTCCTCGACATCGGCGGCTCGATGGACGACCATGTCCGGGTGGTGGAGGAACTGTTTTCCGCTGCCCGCGCCGAGTTCAAGCATTTCGAGCATTTCTACTTCCACAACTGCCTTTACGAAGGGGTGTGGCGCGACAACCGCCGCCGCTGGGACGAGCAGGTGCCGACCGATCAGGTGATCCGCACCTACGGCCCCGACTACAAGTGCATCTTCGTGGGCGATGCCTCGATGAGCCCCTACGAGATCCTGCACCCCGGGGGCGCGAACGAGCACTGGAATGCCGAGGCGGGCGAGGTCTGGCTGCGCCGCGCCCGCGCGCAGTGGCCGGCGAACCTCTGGATCAACCCGGTTCCCGAGAAGCACTGGGGCTACACCCAGTCGATCCGCATGATCCGCGAGATCTTCGAAGGGCGCATGGTGCCGATGACCCTCGAAGGCATCGCGGGCGGCGTGCGCGAACTCTCCCGCTGACCAACGTCAATGACGCCGCCATCAGGCCGGTGGGACGCTCGGGTCTCGCCCTGCCGTTCGCCGCATCCCCGGGGGAGGAGCGCGGCGCCCCGACGGCAGCGCGTCCCGCATGGGGGCAGCCGTCAGCGGCCCGTGCCTGCCCCGGCGCTTTGCGCGCGGGCGGTCCGGCCGCGAGAGGGAGATGAGATGAAACGCATCAGTCTGGCGGTCCTGTTCATGGCGGCGCTCGCGGCCGGGCCGGCCCTGGCCGACAAGACCGAGGAGGCCGGAAAGGCCGAATACATGGTGGCCTGCGCCGGGTGCCACGGCGAGACCGGCAAGGGCCAGGGGCCCTTCGCGCCGGTCCTGAACATCGCGACCCCCGACCTTACCCAGTTGACCAAGAGGAACGACGGCCAGTTTCCCTTCCAGAAAACCTTCATGATCATCGACGGCCGGACCGGAGTCCGGGGCCATGGCGGGCCGATGCCGATCTGGGGCGACCGCTACAAGCCGCAGGCCTTCGAAGATCGCGGCCCCTATGGAAGCGAGCTGGTGATCCGGGGCCGCATCCTCTCTCTCGTGCTGTATCTTCAGACCCTTCAGGAATAGTCCCCGGGTCGCGGCAGGCGATCCTGTCGCCGGAGATGCGGTTCCGCCCTTCCCGATCCGGCGGGGCGGGACCATATTGGCCTCATGCTGAAGTTCGCCCCCCTGCTTCTGGCCGTGGCCTACGGGCTGCTCATGTATCAGTTCTCCGTCTGGAGGACGAAGCGGATGCTCGACGCCCAGTCGCGACCGCTCGACGAGCCCGAGATCGTGGCGCTGGCCCGCCGGATGGCCGCGGCGCTGGATCTGCCCGACATCCGGGTGCAGGTCTTCGAGGTCGATCCGATCAATGGCCTTGCCGCGCCGGACGGGCGGATCTTCCTGACGCGGGGCTTCCTGCGCAAGTTCAAGACCGGCGAGGTCAGCGCAGCGGAGCTGGCCTCGGTCATCGCGCATGAGCTGGGCCATGTCGCGCTTGGCCATTCGCGGCGGCGGATGATCGACTTCACCGGCCAGAACGCGGTGATGATGATGCTGGGCGCGCTCCTGAACCGGTTCATCCCGTTCTTCGGGATCTGGCTTGCGAACCTGCTCGCCTCGGCGCTGGCCGCGCGGCTGTCGCGGCGCGACGAGCACGAGGCCGACGCCTATGCCTCGGCGCTGCTGGTCAAGGCGGGGATCGGGACGGAGCCGCAGAAGTCGCTGTTCCGCAAGCTCGCGCGCTGGTCGGGCGCGAACGGGGCGCAGGTCCCGGCCTGGCTGATGAGCCATCCCGGCACCGAGGAACGCATCCGGCTGATCGAGGAGCGCGAGGCGCGCTGGCTTCAGGTCTGAAGCGCCTTGGCGAGCCGCGGAAGCCTTGCGCGCTTCAGCAGCGCCCGCAGCGACAGCGGCGCGCCAGCGATCGCCTCGGCCTTGGCGTGAACCTCGCGCACGATTGTTGCCACCGTCTCGGGGTGCGAGGACCACAGTTCCCACAGGAACCCGTCCGGGTCGCGCCGCGCCAGCCCTTCGGCCGCCAGCACTCCGCGCGGAAAGTCCGCCGCGTTGAAGGTCAGGATCGCATCGGCATGGCTGCCGATCGCCGCCGCCAGCACATGGATGTCGGCCTCGTCCGGCAGGTGGAGCCGGGATTCGAGGCCCGGCTGCGGCAGGACCATCGCCTTCGGGAAGGCTGCCTTGACCGCCGCCACCTCGGCCCGCGCCTGCACCTCGGCCGCGGGGCCGAGGCGGCGGGTGGCGCGCGCCCATTCCTCCAAGATGCGCTCGGACCAGAGCGGGGTGTAAAGGCCCCTCGCCGCCACGCCGAGCAGGATCTCGCGCAGGACGGTGGGAAACAGCACGCAGGCGTCGAGGACGACCCTCACCCGTCGAGCCGGAAGAACAGCGCCTTCAGATAGCCGCTTTCGGCCAGCTGCGGCAGGACGGGGTGGTCGGGCCCGGCAAAGCCGGTGTGGATCAGCTGGCCGCGCCGGCCGCCGCGTCCGATGCCGCGTGCGCAGGCGTTGCGGAACGCGGAAAGGTCGGCGGCATGCGAACAGGAACAAAGCCCGAGGAACCCGCCGGGCGCGACCAGCGGCGCAGCAAGCCGGGCCAGACGCTCGTAGGCGCGCAGCCCCGCCTCCAGCGCGGGCTTCGAGGGGGCGAAGGCGGGCGGATCGCAGATCACGAGGTCAAAGCGCGCGCCTTCGGCGCCCAGCGCCTCCAGCACCTCGAAGGCGTCGCCCTGCCGCGTTGCGAAGCGGTCGGCCATGCCGCCGGCCGCGGCGCCGGCCTCGGCCAGCGCCAGCGCGGGGCCCGAGGCATCCACGCCCAGCGCCCGCCCGGCCCCGCCCGCCAGCGCGGCAAGCGCGAAGCCGCCGACATGGGTGAAGACGTCGAGCACGGACGCCCCCCGCGCCAGCCGTGCGCCGAAGGCGTGGTTCGGCCGCTGGTCGTAGAAGAGGCCCGTCTTCTGCCCTCCGGTCAGGTCCGCCATGTAGGTCGCGCCGTTCATCGGCACCGGCACCGGGCCCTGCAGGCCGCCACGCAGCACCACGATTTCCTCGGGCAGCCCTTCAAGGCTGCGGGCGCGGCCGGCGCCGTTCTTGATGACGGTGGTGACACCGGTCACCGAGACCAGCGCCGCTTCGAGTGCGGGCAGATGCGACTCGGCCCAGGCCGCGTTGGGCTGGATCACCGCCGCATCGCCGAAGCGGTCGATGACCACGCCCGGCAGGCCGTCGGCCTCGGCATGGATCAGGCGGTAGAACGGGCCGTCGAACAGGCGCGCGCGCAGCGCCAGCGCCCGCGACAGCCGGGTCGCGAACCAGCCCTCGTCGATCGTCGCGTCCGGATCGCGGTCGAGCATCCGCGCGATGATCTTCGAGGCAGGGTTCACCGTGACAAGGCCCATCGCCCGCCGCTCGGCATCCTCGAGCACCGCAAGCGCCCCCGGAGAAAGCGCCTGTGTCCGGCGATCGGTGACAAGCTCGTCGGCATAGACCCAGGGGAAGCCGTGCCGGATGGCGCGGGCCTCGGCCTTGGGGCGCAGGCGGACGGTGGGATAGGACATCGGCGGATCTTCCGGTGAGGCAGGGTCGGCCCCTGCTCTACCCCGTTCCGGGGCCCTCGGAAAGACGTGCCGGCAGATGTGCGGGCCGCCCGGTACCGCGGCGGCTCAGACCGCGCGGTGGCCGAGGCCCGTCAGGCGCCGCCGAATGCCGCCGCCCAGAGCGACAAGTCCCGCGCGGATCGCGTCGTTGCGCATCCTGCGTGCCTCGGCTTCGACCGCGACATGGTCGATCACGTAGCCGTCGCTGTTCATTCCGTTCATCCGGGTCATGGATCCGATCTCCTGTGGTCCAGCCCTCCCCTGCGCGGGACCCTAGCCGGAAGCCGCCTGGCGCACACCATCCAGTTGAGAAGTTCCGCCATGCACGGGCTGCAACTGCGACAGAATGGCTGACCCATTATGCTGCCGCACCGCCGGTTGCGGCGGCGGGGAAATCGCGGCAGACGTCTTTCCCTCGGCCACAGTTTGCGCTAGTTAGCGCTAACAGACGCTCATCACCAGCCTTCCCGGCGCCGGCGGCGATGCGACGCCGCCCGATCCGTCAGCCATCGAGACCGCGCATGACCCTGAACGACACCATCGCCCGCGTCACCGACCGCATCCGCGCCCGTTCTGCCGCCAGCCGCGGCAGCTATCTGGACCGGATGGCCCGGGCGGCAGAGGAAGGCCCGGTCAGGGCGCATCTCTCCTGCGGGAACCAGGCCCATGCCTATGCCGCCATGGCCGAGGACAAGGCGGCACTGGCCGAGGGGCGCAGCCCGAACCTCGGGATCGTCACGGCCTACAACGACATGCTCTCGGCGCATCAGCCCTATGAGGACTATCCGAAGCTGATCCGCGCCGCCGCCCGCCGGGTGGGTGCCACCGCGCAGGTCGCGGGCGGTGTGCCCGCGATGTGCGACGGCGTTACCCAGGGCCAGCCGGGCATGGAACTCTCGCTCTTTTCACGCGACGTGATCGCGCTGGCGGCGGGAGTGTCGCTCAGCCACAATTGCTATGACGCCGCGCTCTTCCTCGGGATCTGCGACAAGATCGTGCCGGGCCTCGTGATGGCGGCGGCCACCTTCGGACATATCCCGGCGGTCTTCGTGCCGGGCGGACCGATGACCACCGGCCTGCCCAACGACGAGAAATCGCGGGTGAGAAACCTTTTCGCCACCGGCGAGGTCGGGCGCGAGGCGCTGATGGCGGCCGAGATGGCCTCGTATCACGGGCCGGGCACCTGCACCTTCTACGGCACCGCGAACACCAACCAGATGCTGATGGAGTTCATGGGCCTGCACTTGCCGGGTGCGAGCTTCGTCAACCCGAACACGCCGCTGCGCGAGGCGCTGACCGTGGCCGCGGTGGAACGGGCGGCGGCGATCACCGCGCTCGGCAATGAATACGTGCCGGTGGCGCAGATCCTCGACGAGCGCGCCTTCGTGAACGGCCTCGTCGGGCTGATGGCGACGGGCGGCTCGACCAACCTCGTGCTGCACCTGCCGGCGATGGCACGAGCGGCGGGTGTTCTGCTCGACCTGCAGGATTTCGCGGACGTGTCCGAGGTGGTGCCGCTGATGGCCAAGGTCTATCCGAACGGCATGGCGGACGTGAACCATTTCCATGCCGCGGGCGGCCTGCCCTACATGATCGGCGAGCTGCTCGATGCGGGCCTGCTGCACCCGGACGTCAAGACCGTGGCGGGCGACGGTCTCTCGCACTACCGGCAGGAGCCGGTTCTGGTCGAGGGGCGGCTCGAATGGCGCGACGGCGCGGGCGTTTCGCAGAACGACCGCATCCTGCGCCCGGCCGCGGACCCGTTCCAGCCCTCGGGGGGCTTGCGCCAGTTGAACGGCAACCTCGGGCGCGGCGTGATGAAGGTGTCGGCGGTATCGCCCGACCGACATGTGGTCGAGGCGCCGGTGCGGATCTTCCACGACCAGGAGTCGGTGAAACGCGCCTTCAAGGCGGGCGAGTTCACCTCGGACACCGTTGTGGTGCTGCGCTTCCAGGGCCCGCGCGCCAACGGCATGCCCGAGTTGCACTCGCTGACCCCGGTGCTGTCGGTGTTGCAGGACCGCGGCTTGCGCGTGGCGCTGGTGACCGACGGGCGGATGTCGGGGGCCTCGGGCAAGGTGCCTTCGGCGATCCATGTCGCGCCCGAGGCCGCGATGGGCGGCCCGCTTGCGCGCCTGCGCGACGGCGACGTGGTGCGGGTGGATGCGAAGGCCGGACGGCTCGACGTGCTGGCCGAGGATTTCGACGCGCGCGAGCCGATGGTGGCCGATCTCTCCTCCTCGGCCCACGGCATCGGGCGCGAACTGTTCGAGGCGTTCCGCCGCAGCGTCGGCCCCTCCACCGAAGGGGCGGCGGTGGTCGTCTGACCGCCCGCGCGCCCCGGCACACCAGACAACGAAGGACCTGCCGATGACCCCAGCCGAGCAAAGCCGCCACGCCCTCGACCTCTGCCGCCGCGCGCCGGTCGTTCCGGTGCTGGTGATCGAGGATCTGGCCCATGCCCGGCCGCTGGCCGAGGCGCTGGTGGCGGGCGGGCTGCCGGCGCTGGAGGTGACGCTGCGCACGCCGGTGGCGCTGGAGGCGATCCGCATCATGGCCGAGGTCGAAGGCGGCATCGTCGGGGCGGGCACGCTGCTGACCCCGGCGGACGTCGCGGCGGCGAAGGCTGCTGGCGCCCGCTTCGGCGTCTCGCCCGGCGCGACCGACCGGCTGCTCGACGCCTGCGCGGATCAGGGGCTGGCGTTGCTGCCCGGGGCCGCGACGGCGACCGAGGTGATGGTGCTGCTGGAGCGCGGCTACACGATGCAGAAGTTCTTCCCGGCCGAATCGGTCGGGGGCGCGCCGGCGCTGAAGGCGATCGGCGGGCCGCTGCCGCAGGTGAGCTTCTGCCCGACCGGCGGCATCAGCCTGAAGAACGCGCGCGACTATCTGGCGCTGCCGACCGTCGTCTGCGTCGGCGGAAGCTGGGTCGCGCCCAGGGCGATGATGGAGGCCGGCGACTGGGCCGGCATTACCGCGCTTGCCGCCGAGGCGGCCGCCCTGCGCTGACCTGCAGATCGGGGCGTCAGCCCTCGGCCACGCGAGCGGCACGGCCACCGCGCCGGCGGGGCGTGCCGGGCGCTTCCAGTCCCTGATGCAGCACCGCGCTCATCGGATGGTCGGGTCGGTCGGCGGCATAGGCCGCAATCAGCGCATGCAAGGCATCCGGGACATCGGCCGAAGGAAGGCTCAGCGCCCAGTCGACGAAGATCGAGCGGCATTCGGCCAGGCTGATGCCCTCGATCGCGTAGCTCTCGCGCACCAGCCCCTTCGGATCCGCCTCATTCAGCCGCACGGCCGCTCCCCCCATCTTCTTCCCCTTCGATCATGCCCAGCCGCGCCGAGATCCGCATCTCGGCATCGGCAACCGCTTCGGCCAGCCGGGCCGAGAGCGCCTCGGCCGAAGCGGCCTCGACCTCGCGCAGCAGGAAGGCACGGCCGCCCTCGCCCAGCCTGCTCGGATCGACCTGCCCCTCCGACAGCAGCCGCGAGCCCGCCTGAAGCCGCCAGCAAAGCCGGTAGGTCTTCAGAAGCGCCGTCTCGTCCGCCGCCGACAGGACACCATGCCTTACCCCGGCACGCAGCTGCTGCTCGACCCGGCGCGACGGATCGCCCGCCAGAAGCGCCGCCGTCTGGGCGAGCAGTTCCATGTCCATCAGTCGGCCGGGGCCGTTCTTGGCCTCCCACAGGCCGCTCGCGGGCTTCGCCTCGGCCAGCCTGCGACGCATGTCGGCGACGTCGGGCAGCACGCGCGCGGGGACGGCCTTCTCCTTCAGGATCTCGCGACGCAGTTCCTCGATCTCGGCCGCAAGGCTTGGATCGCCCGCCAGCGGGCGCGCGCGGGTGAGCGCCAGATGCTCCCATGTCCAGGCCTCGTCGCGCTGGTAGCTGGCGAAGGAGGCAAGCGCCGTCGCCACAGGCCCCTGACGGCCCGAGGGACGCAGGCGCATGTCGACCTCGTAGAGCCGGCCCTCGGCCATCGGCGCCGTCAGCGCCGTCACCAGCGCCTGCGTGAGGCGCGCGAAGTAGGGCCGGGCAGCGAGCGGCCGCGGCCCCTCGCTCGCCTCCTGCCCCTGCGCGTCGTGGATCACGATCAGGTCGAGGTCGGACCCCGCGTTCAGCCGCCCCGCGCCGAGGCTGCCCATCCCCAGCACCACCGCCCCGCGGCCCGGCGCCGGCCCGTGCTTGCGGGCGAATTCCTCGCAGACAACCGGCCAAAGCGCGGCCACAACGGCCTCGGCCAGATCGGCATATTGCTTGGCCGCCTCGAAGGCGTCGATCAGGCCGCGCAGGTGATGGACGCCGACGCGGAAGTGCCATTCCTTCATCCAGCGCCGGGCGGCATCCAGCCGCCGCTCGTAATCCGCCACCTCGGCCAGCCAGTCCGAGAGTTCCCGCACCAGGGCCGCCGTCCCCGGCCAGGGCGCGAAGAAGCCGCCGCCGATCACCGCATCGAGCACGCCGGAGTTGCGCGAGAGATAAAGTGCAAGCTTGGGCGAGGTGGCGCAGATGTCGACGATCAGGTCCACCAGCGGCGGGTTGGCCTCGAACAGCGAGAAGATCTGGACCCCCGCCGGAAGGCCGGCCAGGAAGCCGTCGAAGGCCGACAGCGCCTCGTCGGCGTTCCCCGCGCGCGCAAGGCTTTTCAGGATCTGCGGACGCAGGCGGGTGAAGATCGTCACCGCCCGCTGCGAGCGCAGGGCCGGATAGCTCGACCAGCCGTCGACGACGGCGCGGGCGTGGTCGGACAGCTCTGGCCCCGCCTCGGCCGCGCCGGGGGCGAAGAAGCCCTCGGTCAACCGATCCACCCGCTCGAGCCGCTCGCGCAGGGCCTGCCGGAAGGCGTCCGGCTGAAGGCCGCAGAAATGCGCGATCCGGGCCACACCGTCGGGCGTCGTGGGCATGGTCTGGGTCTGCTGGTCGTGGACCATCTGCAGCCGGTGCTCGACCTCGCGGTGGGCGCGGTAGTGCTCGACCAGTTCGCCGGTGACCTCGGGCGGGATCCAGCCCGCGGCGGACAGCGCCCGCAGCCCGCCGACGGTGGTGCGGTCGCGCAAGGAGGGGTCTCTTCCGCCCGCGATCAGCTGGCGGGTCTGGGTGAAGAACTCGATCTCGCGGATGCCGCCGACGCCGAGCTTCATGTTGTGGCCCTCGATCACCACCGGCCCGTGCAGGCCCCGGTGGTCGCGGATGCGAAGGCGCATGTCATGCGCGTCCTGAATTGCCGCGAAATCGAGGTGCTTGCGCCAGACGAAGGGCACGAGGGTCTTCAGGAACCGCTCGCCCGCCGCAAGGTCGCCCGCGCAGGGGCGCGCCTTGATGTAGGCCGCGCGCTCCCACGTCCGGCCGACGCTTTCATAGTAGCTTTCGGCGGCCGCCATCGACAGGCAGACCGGCGTCACCGCCGCATCGGGGCGCAGGCGCAGGTCGGTGCGGAAGACATAGCCCTCGGCCGTCAGGTCCGAGAGCATCGCCGTCATCCTGCGCGTGACGCGGATGAAGGCGGCGCGGGCTTCCTGCTCGTCGCCCGGGTAGCGGGTTTCGTCGAACAGGCAGATCAGGTCGATGTCCGAGGAATAGTTCAGCTCGAACGCGCCCATCTTGCCCATGGCGAGCGCCACCATGCCGGCCGCCGTCTCGGCATCCTCGGGCCGCGCACCCGGCAGCTTTCCGCGCCGGATCTCGTCGGCGACAAGGGCCTTCATCGCAAGATCGGTGGCGTGGTCGGCCAGCCGGGTCAGTGCGCCCGTCACCTCCTCGAGCGACCAGACCCCGCCAAGGTCGGCCAGCGCCGTCAGCAGCGCCACGCGGCGCTTGGCCACCCGCAGCCCGTCGGCAAGGTCGGGCACGCCCAGCGCGCCGAGCGGGTCCAGCACAGCTGCCAGCGCCGTCTCGGGCGCGAGCGACAGCGCCGGGCGCAGCCAGTCGGCCTCGCGCTGCATCAGCCCGCGCAGGAACGGGCTGCAGCCGGCGGTGGCGGCGAGCAGGCCGGCCAGGTCCGGGCCGAGGTCGCGGAAGGTGGTGGCGATCTCGGCCGCGGGCTCGGGATCAATGGGAAGGGGCGAGCGCACGAGGCGCGAGACGAATGCGGTCATGGCGCCACAATGGCCGGGCCGCCCGGGGCGGTCAACGGCAGGTCGGGGCTTGCGAGGTCGCAGCGCCCCGGGGATAAGGCAGGAAAACGGGGGACGAGGATGAGCAAGAGCCTGGCGCGGGTGAAGGCGGCCCTGGAGGCCGCGGGGATCGAGGCCGAGGTGCGCGAGATGGGGGCCGAGACCCGCACCGCCGAGCAGGCGGCCGCGGCAGCGGGCTGCGCGCTTGACCAGATCGTGAAGTCGATCCTGTTCCAGGGCCAGCAGAGCGGACGGCTGCACCTGTTCCTGACCGCCGGCGGCAACCAGGTCTGCGCCGAAAAGGCGAGCGCGCTGGCGGGCGAACCCCTGGGCCGCGCCGATGCCGCGACGGTGCGGGCACAGTCCGGCTTTGCGATCGGCGGCGTGGCACCGGTCGGGCATCTGACGCCGCTGCCGGTCTGTCTTGACCCGCGCCTGATGGAGTTCGACGAGGTCTGGGCCGCGGGCGGCACGCCGCGCCACATCTTCGCCGTTCCGCCGACGGTGCTGCACCGGCTGACCGGCGCACGGATCGAGGATTTCATCCTCTGACATTGCGGCCTGCCGGCTGCGTCGGGGCCGCGCATCCACCGGCAGCGATCAGGCGGCCCGTGCCGAAGGAACACTCTGCCGATCATCGGGCATGCCTGCGCGGGAGCGCAGGGCGCCCCTCGGGACCCGGATGCACGCGGTGCGAGCTTCCGGCGAACCTTCGCCACCAGATGTAAATTCCCTTAACATCGCCCCTTGCGATAATCCTGGCCGTCCCCATCTGGATGGATGTGAAATGCCTTCACATCACCGCAACGGGAGACCGCCCATGATACCTGCCACCGCCCGCGCCGGCTTCGCCTCATGGCCCGCCCGCGCCGAAGCCTGGCTTGACGACCGCGGCCGTCCGGCCTGGATCGCCGCCATGGTCGTAGGCTTCATCGCCTTCTGGCCCGCGGGCCTTGCCATCCTCGCCTACATGATCTGGAGCAAACGCATGTTCAGCCGGTCCTGCAGCCCCCGCCGCACCCTGACCCCCCGCCATTCCGCCTGGAACAGCAGCGGCAATGCCGCGTTCGACGCCTACAAGGCCGATACGCTGCGCCGGCTGGAAGAGGAGCAGATCGCCTTCGAGGCCTTCCTGCAGCGGCTGCGCGAGGCCAAGGACAAGCAGGAGTTCGATGCCTTCATGCAGGATCGCGCGCGCAACGCGGCCTCGCCGCGCGATGCGGACGCCTGACCCGAACGACCGGCGCGGCCCCTTCCGGGGCCGCCTGCCCCTGCCCGAGGAGCCCGAGATGAGCCAAGCCTGGATCGATCCCCTGCCGGACCCCGACAGCCACGCCGAGTTCTACGCCGACGTGCCCCTGAAGCGCGGGCTCGCCTGGATCGTGGACATGGTGCTGATCGCGCTGATCACCCTTCTGATCGTGCCCTTCACCGCCTTCACGGCGCTGTTCTACCTGCCGGTCCTGTTCCTCTGCGTGGACTTCGCCTACCGGACGGTGACTCTTGCGCGCAGTTCCGCCACGCCGGGCATGCGGCTGATGGCGATCCGGATCCGCAACGGCCGCGGCGAGCCGCTCGACCTAGCCGGGGCATTCCTGCACACGCTCGGCTACACGGTCTCGATCGGCATGGTGCTGCCGCAGATCCTTTCGGTCGTGCTGATGCTGACGGGGGCGCGCGCGCAGGGCCTGACCGACCATATCCTGGGCACGGTGGCCCTCAACCGCGCGGCTGGCGAGTGAGCTTCCGCCTGCGTCGCAAATGGCGATGCGGGGGCGCAAGTCTGACCTTGGCGCGGCCCCGGCGCCTTGCTAACGTAACCGGCAGTCCAGCGAAGAGCCGCCCATGCGCCACACGCTTCCCATCGCGCCGCAGTTCTATGTGACGGCCCCGCAATCCTGCCCCTATCTCGAGGGGCGGCTGGAGCGGAAGCTGTTCACGGCGCTGCAGGGCGAACATGCCCAGAAGCTGAACGACACGCTGTCGAAGCAGGGCTTCCGGCGGTCGCAGAACGTGCTTTACCGGCCGTCCTGCGCGGAATGCTCGGCCTGTCTTTCCGCGCGCATCCGGGTGGCGGATTTCGAGCCGAACAGGACGCAGCGCAAGGTGATGCGGCGCAACACCGACCTGCGCCGCAACGCGACGAGCCCCTGGGCGACCGAGGACCAGTATGCGCTGTTCCGCCGCTATCTTGACGACCGGCATGCCGATGGCGGCATGGCCGACATGGACATCTTCGAATTCGCCGCGATGATCGAGGAGACGCCGATCCGCTCGCGCGTCATCGAATATTCCCGCCCGGCCGAGAACGGCGGCGCCCGCCCGCTGGCGGCGGTCTGCCTGACCGACATCTTCGATGACGGGCTGAGCATGGTCTATTCGTTCTACGATCCCGACCTCACCAGCCGCTCGCTGGGAACCCACGTGATCCTCGACCATGTCGAGATCGCGCGCGAGGCCGGCCTGCCCTATGTCTATCTCGGCTACTGGGTGCCCGGCAGCCGCAAGATGGGCTACAAGGCGAACTACGCCGCGCTGGAGATCTACAAGGGCGGCCGCTGGCAGGACATCGGCCAGCCCTCGGACCACCGGGCGGAGCTTCATCCCCTGTCGGTGGATCCCATCGCCGAGCAGGTCGCGCGCATCAGCCTGCCCGAGGCCCGCTCGGGCGAGCGCGGGCGCGACTGAACCATCCTCCTCGACTGCCGCTCGGGCGGCCCTCCGCTTGCGATGCTGTGGCGTCCGCGACTGACCCTGCGTTCGGCCGGGCCGTGTCCGGCCGCGGGCTGCGGCCGCCCTGTCCGATCCCGCAATCATGCCCCTGCAGCGGTCACCGAGCCCCCTCGGATTTAGCCTTCTTTCGACCGCCCGCCGATTTGCGAAAGATATGTTCGGCACGCGCCCCTGCTGCGACACTTTCTTCGCGGATTTGCCATTGACGGCCCTGCGCGCACCGCCTAGTGTCCGGCCCGACCGCAACGGGGGGCCCGGAATGTCTGGTGTCGTACGTCTTGGTGGAAAGATGCGCATGGGCCGGTGACGGTTGACCATCATGGGATCCCATGCGCCCCCGAGTAAAACCCGGGGGCTTTTTGTTGCGCGGAGCGCGCCGCCTGACGCGGCCGGAGATGGAGAGAGAGATGACCGAGGTGATGAGCGGCGCGCGGATGGTGGTCCAGGCCCTGAAGGACCAGGGCGTGGACACCGTGTTCGGCTATCCCGGCGGCGCGGTGCTGCCGATCTATGACGAGATCTTCCAGCAGAACGACATCCGCCACATCCTCGTGCGGCACGAACAGGGCGCGGTCCACATGGCCGAGGGCTATGCCCGCTCGACCGGCAAGCCCGGCGTCGTCCTCGTCACCTCGGGTCCCGGCGCCACCAATGCGGTGACGGGCCTCGTCGATGCGCTGATGGATTCGATCCCGCTCGTCGTGATCTCGGGTCAGGTTCCGACCTTCATGATCGGCACCGACGGCTTCCAGGAGGCCGATACGGTGGGCATCACCCGCCCCTGCACCAAGCACAACTGGCTGGTGAAGGACACCGCGAAGCTGGCCGAGACGCTGCATCAGGCCTTCCATGTCGCCACCCACGGCCGCCCGGGCCCGGTGCTGATCGACATCCCGAAGGACGTGCAGTTCGCCACCGCCGAATACTCGCCGCCGCAGAAGGCCCGCGTCGATCACTACCAGCCGAAGGTGAAGGGCGATCTCGACGCGATCACCCGCATGGTCGAGATGATCGAGACCGCCGAGCGGCCGATCTTCTACACCGGCGGCGGCGTCATCAACTCGGGCACTGCGGCGAGCCAGCTGCTGCGCGAACTGGTCGATGCCACGGGCTTCCCGATCACCTCGACGCTGATGGGGCTGGGCGCTTATCCGGCTTCCGGCAAGGGCTGGCTCGGGATGCTGGGGATGCACGGGCTTTACGAGGCCAATCTCGCCATGCACGGCTGCGACCTGATGATCAACGTCGGCGCCCGCTTCGACGACCGCATCACCGGGCGCGTCAAGGATTTCAGCCCGACCTCGAAGAAGGTCCACATCGACATCGACCCATCCTCGATCAACAAGGTGATCCGGGTGGACGTGCCGATCGTCGGCG
The DNA here is from genome assembly GCF_002407205.1 of Rhodobacter sp. CZR27. NCBI lineage: Bacteria > Pseudomonadati > Pseudomonadota > Alphaproteobacteria > Rhodobacterales > Rhodobacter > Rhodobacter sp. CZR27. The sequence continues at coordinate 2,070,828 of NZ_CP023548.1, forward strand.
ACGTCGGCCACGTGCTGGAGGACGCGCTGCGGCTGTGGAAGTCGCGCGGCCGCAAGGTCAACAAGGAGGCGCTCGCCGCCTGGTGGAAGCAGATCGCCGAGTGGAAGGCGGTGGGCTGCCTCGACTTCCAGAACTCGTCCAAGCTCATCAAGCCGCAGCACGCGCTGCAGCGGCTGGAGGCGCTGACCAAGGGGATGGACCGCTACATCACCACCGAGGTCGGCCAGCACCAGATGTGGGCCGCGCAGTTCCTGAACTTCGAGGCGCCGAACCGCTGGATGACCTCCGGTGGCCTCGGGACGATGGGCTACGGCCTGCCGGCCTCGATCGGGGTGCAGGTGGCGCATCCCGAGGCGCTGGTGATCAACATCGCAGGCGACGCATCCTTCCTGATGAACATGCAGGAGCTCGGCACCGCGATGCAGTTCCGCCTGCCGGTCAAGCAGTTCATCCTGAACAACGAGCGCCTCGGCATGGTGCGCCAGTGGCAGCAGCTGCTGCATGGCGAGCGCTACTCGCAAAGCTGGTCGGAAAGCCTGCCGGATTTCGTGAAGCTTGCCGAAGCCTTCGGCGCCAAGGGCATACAGTGCTCGGACCCGGCGGATCTGGACGAGGCGATCATGGAGATGATCCGCTACGACGGGCCGGTGGTGTTCGACTGTCTGGTGGAAAAGCACGAGAACTGCTTCCCGATGATCCCCTCGGGGCGGCCGCACAACGAGATGCTGCTGGGCGACGCCGAGACCGAGGGCGCCATCGGCGCCCGCGGCGCGGTGCTGGTCTGATCCAAGCGGCGGGGGCCAGCCCCCGCCCCATGACACTCCAACGAAAGGGAGCAGGACGCATGGCGCCGCTCAACATCAAGCAGGGATCGACGTCGCATTCGGCCTATGACCTCCGCGACCCGAACGCCGAGGTCATCGAACAGCACACGCTGGCGCTGGTCGTGGACAACGAGAGCGGGGTTCTGGCCCGTGTGATCGGCCTCTTCTCGGGCCGGGGCTACAACATCGACAGCCTGACCGTGGCCGAGGTGGACCACACCGGCCACCGCAGCCGCATCACCATCGTGACGCGCGGCACGCCGCAGGTCATCGACCAGATCAAGGCGCAGCTCGCGCGTCTGGTCCCCGTGCACGAGGTGCACGACCTGACCGTCGAGGGGCCCTCGGTGCAGCGCGAACTGGCGCTGTTCAAGGTCTCGGGCAAGGGCGAGGCGCGGATCGAGGCCCTGCGTCTGGCCGAGATCTTCCGCGCCAAGGTGGTCGATTCGACGCTGGAGAGCTTCGTGTTCGAGATCACCGGCACGCCGGAGAAGATCGACGCGCTGGCCGATCTGATGCGCCCGCTGGGCCTGCGCGAGATGGCGCGGACCGGGGTTGCGGCGCTGTCGCGCGGGATCTGAGCGATCCGGTGAAGGACAATCGGCGGCCCGGCCACCCCGGGCCGCCTTTGCATTACAGGCGCGTCTGTCGTCGCGGCGTCGGCACGCCATTGGCTGAGGCGATGCCCCCCGGCGCCTTGCGCCTCAGCGGCCGGTGAACCGGGCGGGCCGCTTTTCCAGAAAGGCGGCCACCCCTTCGGCGAAATCGGCCGTGGCGCCGCATCCCGCCTGCAGTTCCGCCTCCAGCGCAAGCTGCGCCTCGAAGCCATTGGCATAGCTTTCCCGCAGCGCCCGCTTCAGCGCCCGGTAGGCGGTGGTGGGCCCCGCGGCCAGATGCGCGGCCCGCGCCTGCCAGTGCGCGACGAAGACCTCGTCGGGGACCGCCTCCCAGATCATCCCCCAGTCTTCGGCCTCGCGCGCGCTGACCTTGTCGGCGAAAAGCGCGGCGCCCATGGCGCGGGCGAGACCGATCTGGCGCGGCAGGGTCCATGTGCCGCCGGCGTCGGGGATCAGGCCGATCCGGGTGAAGGCCTGGATGAAGCTGGCGCTTTCCGTGGCGATCACCACGTCGCAGGCCAGCGCGAGGTTAGCCCCAGCGCCCGCAGCCACCCCGTTCACCGCCGCCAGCGTCGGCACCGGGCAATCGGCGATGGCGCGCAGCAAGGGTTCGTATTCCTCGCGCAGGATGCGGCCAAGGTCCGGCGCGCCAAGACCCGCCGCATCGCCCAGATCCTGACCCGAGCAGAAGCCCCGCCCCTCGCCCGTCAGCACGATGACCCGGGCGCTGGAGGCGGCGGCCGCAACCGCTTCCAGCAGTTCGGCGCGCATCCGGCCCGACAGTGCGTTCATCACCTCGGGCCGGGCCAGCGTCAGCAGCGCGATGCCGTCCCGTTCCTCGGCCCTGATCGTCTGATAGGTCATGCCATCCCTCCCTTTCCCCCGCAGCATAGGCCGGGGACCGGAGCGGAAAAGCGCGACGGTGCGTCAGTCCTTCAGGATCTCGGCCAGTCGGGCCTTCTCGTCCTCCGACAGGCGCGCGGCCTCGGGCTCGGGCGCGTTGCGGCGGCGACGCAGGTAGAGCGCGGCAATGCCGAGGCCGGCGGTCAGCATCGCGGGCCCCGCGACCCACAGGATCAGGTTGGCGCCACCGGTCGTCGGGTTCAGCAGCACGTATTCGCCGTAGCGGTCCACCACGAAATCCATGACCTCGGCATCGCTGTCGCCCGCCACCAGCCGCTCTCGCACAAGAAGGCGCAGGTCGCGCGCAAGCTGGGCGTTCGAATCATCGATGTTCTCGTTGCGGCAGACGAGGCAGCGCAGCCCTTGCGAGATGTCGCGCGCCCGGGCCTCGAGCGCCGGATCGGGCAGGACCTCGTCCGGCTGGACGGCAAGGGCGGGACCGGCCAGCAGCCCCATGAGGAGAAGTGCCGCGAGCCTCATTCCGCGGCCACCGCGGCAGGGGCACGCCGGGCGCCCGCGGCAATCCTGTAGCGCCGGTCCGAAAGGCTCAGGAACCCGCCCAGCGCCATCAGCATCGCCCCGCCCCAGATCCAGTTGGCATAGGGCTTGATGTAGCTGCGCACCGCATAGCCGCCGCCATCCTGCGCATCGCCGATCACCAGATAGAGGTCGCGGGTCAGGCCGTAGTCGATGGCGGCCTCGGTCGTGGGCATGGCCGCGACAGGATAGACCCGCTTTTCAGGATGCAGCACCGCCACCTCCTGCCCGTCCCGCGTCACGCGGAACGCGGCGGTGGTGGAGCGATAGTTCGGCCCCTCGACCTCATCCACGCCCTGAAGCGTGATCTCGTAGCGGCCGAGGGCGAAGCTTTCGCCCTCGCGCATCACGCGGATGTCCTCGACCTGCCAGGCGGTGATGGCGGCGACGGCGAAGATCGTCACGCCCAGCCCGGCATGGGCCGTGGCCTTGCCCCAGTCGGCACGCGGCAGGCGGCCAAGGCGCGACAGGCGGCCCGCGACGCTGCCGCGGCCGGTCCGGCCCCAGAGATCTACGAGCGTGGCGAACACCAGCCAGGTCCCCAGCGCCAGCCCCACGGGTCCGAGGAGCGAGCGCCCGGTCTGCATCGCATAGACCAGCCCGCCCAGCGCCAGCGACAGCGCGAGCGCGCCCCACAGCGGCCGCATCGCCCGACCGATCTGCGCGCGCTTCCACGGCAGCATCGCCCCGAGCGGCAGCACAAGCGCGATCGCCACCATGAAGGGCGTGAAGGCCGCGTTGAAGAAGGGCGCGCCGACCGACAGCTTGCGACCCCACAGAAGCTCGGCCAGCAGGGGCCAGATCGTGCCGATGAAGACGACGAAGCAGGCCACGGTCAGCAGGACGTTGTTCAGCACAAGACCCGACTCGCGGCTGACGATGGAGAACACGCCCTTCGCCTCCATCGCCGAGGCGCGGGCGGCAAACAGCGTCAGCGCCCCGCCCATGAAGGCCGCGAGGATCAGCAGGATGAACACCCCGCGCTCGGGGTCGTTGGCGAAGGCGTGCACGCTGGTGATGACGCCCGAGCGGACGATGAACGTCCCGATCAGCGAGAAGCCGAAGGCGAGGATGGCGAGCAGGATCGTCCAGCTTTTCAGCGCCTCGCGCTTTTCCACCACGATGGCCGAGTGCAGCAGCGCCGCCGCGATCAGCCAGGGCATGAAGGAGGCGTTCTCGACCGGGTCCCAGAACCAGAAGCCGCCCCAGCCAAGCTCGTAATAGGCCCACCACGATCCCAGCGCGATGCCGATGGTGAGGAAGATCCAGGCCGCCAGCGTCCAGGGCCTGACCCACCGGCCCCATGCGGCATCGACGCGCCCCTCGATCAGCGCGGCCACGGCGAAGGAGAAGGCCATCGAAAGCCCGACATAGCCGAGGTAGAGGAAGGGTGGATGGAAGGCGAGACCCGGGTCCTGCAGCAGCGGGTTCAGGTCGCGCCCGTCGAACGGCGCCTCGGGCACGCGCAGGAACGGGTTCGAGGTGAAGAGCAGGAAGGCGAGGAACGCCGCTCCGATCATGCCCTGCACCGCCAGCACCCGCGCCTTCAGCGTCGCAGGCAGGTTCTGCCCGAAGGCCGCCGCACAGGCACCGAACAGCGCGAGGATCAGCACCCACAGCAGCAGCGAGCCCTCGTGGTTCCCCCAGACGCCGCTGATCTTGTAGAGCATGGGCTTCAGCGTGTGCGAGTTCAGCACCACCAGACGCACCGAGAAGTCCGAGGTCACGAAGGCCCAGGTCAGTGCCGCGAAGGAAAAGCCGATCAGCAGAAGCTGGGTCATGGCGGCCGGTTCCGCGACGGCCATCCAGCCCGACCAGCGCCGGTGCGCCCCCACCAGCGGCGCCACCGATTGCACCAGCGCGACGGCCAGCGCCAGCACGAGTGCGAAATGGCCGAGTTCGACGATCATGGCCCTCTCCTTCCGAAATCCGGGCGACTTTAGCGAAATCCCCCGGCCGGCACCATGGCGCGCCGGCACCTCCCGTCATTTTGATGGGCCGCTCGGGCTGGTCCGCAGGGCCGGCAGCCGCCATGATGGCGCGGTCCCGCCAAGGAGAGACTTATGCGCAAGACCTGCATCCTGATCGGCGCGCCGATCGACACCGGCCAGCGCCGCCCCGGCTGCCTGATGGGACCGGCGGCCTATCGCGTGGCCGGCCTTGCGAAGGCGCTGACCGATCTGGGCCTCGATGTGCAGGACCGGGGCGACGTGGCCTGCGGGCCGCTGCCCGAGGTGACCGCAGCCCGTCCCGGACTGCATGCCCTGCCCGAGACGATCGGCTGGACGACGGCACTGACCGAAGCCGTGGACCGCGCCCTGGACGAGGGCTTTCCCATCGTGATGGGGGGCGATCATTCGCTGGCGCTCGGCACCGTGGCGGGTGCCGCCGCCCACGCCGCAGCCGAGGGGCGGCCGCTGTTCCTGCTGTGGCTGGATGCGCATTCCGATTTCCACACCCTGCTCACGACCACCTCGGGCAACCTGCACGGCGTGCCGGTGGCCTATGCCGCGGGCCGCGACGGCTTCGACGGATTCCCGCCCTTCCCGGCGCCGCTGCCGGCCGACCGGATCTGCCTGTTCGGCATCCGCTCGGTCGATCCCGAGGAACATGCGGCCCTTCTTCTGCACGAGGTCTCGATCATCGACATGCGCGTGATCGACGAGTTCGGGATCTGCGCGCCGATGCGTGGCTTTCTGGACCGCGTGCGCGCGGCGAACGGCATGCTCCACGTCTCGCTCGACGTGGATTTCGTCGACCCGAGCCACGCGCCGGCTGTCGGAACCACGGTTCCGGGCGGCGCCACGGTGCGCGAGGCCCATCTGGTGATGGAGCTTCTGCACGAGAGCGGCCTTGTCACCTCGCTCGATCTCGTGGAGCTGAACCCGTTCCTTGACGAGCGCGGCCGCACGGCGCGGCTGATGGTCGAGCTTGCCGCCTCGATCATGGGGCGCAAGGTGTTCGACCGGCCGACGCGCGGCTTCGGCTGAGCGTCAGTTCAGCCGGAACTCGCCCACGACGTTGCGCCATTCGCCGGGCTTGATCAGCTTGCGATGCGTGAAGCGCACCGAATGCAGCGGCCCCTCGATCTTTTCCTGCCAGAACTCGATGAAGCGGAAAAGCGCAGGGTAGTCCGGGGCAAGGTCGTATTCCTGCCAGACGAAGGTGTTCAGGACGTTCCGGTGGTCCGGCATCCGATAGAAGATCTCGGCCGTGGTCAGCCCATAGCCGTTCAGCATCAGTTCCGTTTCGCGCATCATGGCCCTCCACTGGTTGGCGATGCTTAAAAAGATGATGCAGAATCATGAATTTTCAATCTAAACAGCGTGTTGGCACTCCTTCCCGGCGGCTGCTTCACCCGCCCTGCGCACGGGGGACACCCGGCATTGCACCCCATATCCGCGATGGTCTATAGTCCGCGCCAACGAGATCTAGTTCCCCGCGAGAAAGAGCGCCCCCGTGACCGACCGTCCCGAAGAGCCCGGCGATGATGAAGAAATGGGCAGGCCTCATCATGGCCTGCCGCAGGTCTCCATCGCCGAGGAGATGAAGACCGCCTATCTCGACTATGCGATGAGCGTCATCGTCAGCCGCGCGATCCCCGACCTGCGCGACGGGCTGAAGCCGGTGCACCGGCGCATCCTCTATGCGATGCACGAGACCAACAACACGCACGACAAGCCCTATCGCAAGTCGGCGCGGCCCGTGGGCGACACGATGGGGAAATACCACCCGCACGGCGACGCGGCGATCTATGACGCGCTGGTGCGGATGGCGCAGCCCTTCTCGATGGGGCTGAAGCTGCTGGACGGTCAGGGCAACTTCGGCTCGATGGACGGCGACGGCGCGGCGGCGATGCGCTACACCGAAGTGCGCATGGACAAGCCGGCGGCCTTCCTGCTGGCCGACATCGACAAGGAAACCGTCGATTTCCAGGACAACTATGACGGCAAGGACCGCGAGCCCACGGTGCTGCCGGCGCGCTTCCCGAACATGCTGGTCAACGGCGCGGGCGGCATCGCCGTCGGCATGGCGACGAACATTCCGCCGCACAACCTTGGCGAGGTGATCGACGCCACGCTCGCGATGATCGAGAACCCTGACATCTCGACCGAGCGGCTGATGGAGATCATCCCCGGCCCGGACTTCCCCACCGGCGGCGTGATCCTCGGCCGGTCCGGGGCACGCAAGGCCTATCTCGAAGGCCGCGGCTCGGTCATCATGCGGGCGAAGGCCCGCGTCGAGGAGATCCGCTCCGGCCGCTTCGCCATCGTGCTGGACGAGATTCCGTATCAGGTCAACAAGGCCACCATGATCGAGAAGATCGCCGAGATGGTGCGCGACAAGAAGATCGAGGGCATCGCCCACGTTCAGGATGAATCCGACCGCGTCGGCGTCCGCGTGGTGATCGAGCTTCGCCGCGACGCCACGCCCGAGGTGGTGCTGAACCAGCTCTGGCGCTTCACCCCGATGCAGACCACCTTCGGCTGCAACATGCTGGCGCTGAACGGCGGCCGGCCCGAGCAGCTGACGCTGCGCGATTTCCTTGCCCATTTCCTGACCTTCCGCGAGGAAGTCGTCGCGCGTCGAACCGCCTATGAACTGCGCAAGGCGCGCGAGCGCAGCCACATTCTCTGCGGCCTTGCGGTCGCGGTCTCGAACGTGGACGAGGTTGTGGCCACGATCCGCTCCTCGGCCGATCCGGCGGAAGCGCGCGAGCGGCTGATGACGCGGCGCTGGCCCGCCGCCGACATCGCCGACTACATCCGGCTGATCGACGATCCCTCCCACAAGATCAACGAGGACGGCACCTACAACCTGTCCGAGGTGCAGGCCCGCGCGATCCTCGACCTCAGGCTCCAGCGCCTGACCGCGATGGGCGTGAAGGAAGTCACGGACGAGCTGGCCGAACTGGCCGGCAAGATCCGCGACTACCTCGACATCCTCGGCAGCCGCGAGCGGATCATGGCGATCATCTCGGACGAGCTGCGCGAGGTGAAGACCCTCTTCGCGATCCCGCGCCGCACCGAGATTTCGGAATGGGCGGGCGACCTCGAGGACGAGGACCTGATCGAGCGCGAGGACATGGTGGTGACCATCACCTCCGCGGGCTACATCAAGCGCACGCCGCTGGCCGAGTTCCGCAGCCAGAACCGCGGTGGCAAGGGCCTCGCCTCGATGGCGACCAAGGAAGACGACGTGGTGACGACGCTCTTCGTCGCCAACACGCACACGCAGATCCTGTTCTTCTCGACCGACGGGATGGTCTACGACCTGAAGTGCTGGCGCCTGCCGCTGGGCGGCCGCACCGCCAAGGGCAAGGCCATCGTCAACATCCTGCCCATCGCCACCGGCGTCACGATCGCCGCGCTGATGAAGATCGACGAGCCCGAGGAGGAATGGAATCGCCTGCAGGTGGTCTTCGCCACCTCCGACGGCGACGTGCGCCGCAACCGCCTGTCGGACTTCACCAACGTGAAGCGCAACGGCAAGATCGCGATGAAGCTGCCCGAAGGCGTCAGCCTCGTGAACGTCTCGATCTGCGACGAGAACGACGACGTGATGCTGGTCACGGCGATGGGCCGGGCGATCCGCTTCCCGACCACCGACGTCCGGGTGTTCTCGGGCCGCGATTCGACCGGGGTGCGCGGCATCCGTCTGGCCGAGGGTGATCGGGTGGTGTCGATGTCCGTGATCCGCCACTTCGAGGCCGATCCGGCGGAACGCGCGGCCTATCTGAAGCAGCGGCGGCTGGTGGCCGGCGTGACCGAGGAGATGGAGGCCGACGAGGACGAGGAAGAGGCCGAAGCTGGGCAGCTTTCCCAGGCCCGCTATGCCGAGATGTCTGCGGCCGAGGACCTGATCCTGACCATCACCGCGCGCGGCCAGGGCAAGATCTCGTCCAGCCACGATTATCCGGTGCGCGGCCGCGGTGGCCAGGGCGTCACCGCCTTCGAGAAGTCGATGCGGGGCGGCCAGCTCGTGGCCTCCTTCCCGGTCGAGACCTCGGACCAGGTGATGCTGGCGACCTCGGGCGGCCAGTCGATCCGGGTGCCGGTCGAACAGATCAGCTTCCGCTCGCGCTCAGCCGGCGGGGTGCGGGTGTTCGACACCGGCGGCAGCGAAGAGGTCGTCTCGGTCGCGCGCATTGCCGAGCAGGGCGACGAGGAGGAGGCGTAAGCCTCATGGCGCGCACACTGCACATCGTGGGCGCCGGCATGGCCGGCTCCGAGGCGGCATGGCAGGCGGCCCGGATGGGCGTGCCGGTCGTGCTGCACGAGATGCGCCCCACCGTCGGCACCTTCGCCCACCGGACCGGCCACTTCGCCGAGATGGTCTGTTCCAACTCGTTCCGCTCGGACGACGACGAGCGCAACGCCGTGGGCCTCCTGCACTGGGAAATGCGGGCGGCGGGCGGGCTGATCATGGAGATGGCCTCGGCCCACCGTCTACCCGCCGGCGGCGCACTGGCGGTGGACCGCGATCCCTTCGCGGAAAGCGTGACGCGCCAACTGCGCGAGCATCCGCTGATTTCGGTTTCGGAAGAGGAAGTTACCGATCTTCCCTCGGACGGCGACTGGATCATCGCTACCGGCCCGCTGACCTCGGGCCGGCTGGCCGAGAGCATCCGCGCGACGACGGGCGCGCAGTCGCTCGCCTTCTTCGACGCGATTGCTCCCATCGTCTATGCCGAGACCATCGACATGTCGGTGGCCTGGCTCCAGTCGCGCTACGACAAGGGCGAGACCGAGGAGGAGCGCACCGCCTACATCAACTGCCCGATGAACCGCGAGCAGTACGAGGCCTTCATCGACGCCCTGCTCGCCGCCGACAAGACCGAGTTCCACGAAGGGGAAACGGCCGGATACTTCGACGGCTGCCTGCCCATCGAGGTGATGGCCGAGCGCGGACGCGAGACGCTGCGCCACGGGCCGATGAAGCCCGTGGGCCTGACCAACGCGCACCGGCCGGACGAGAAGGCCCACGCCGTCGTCCAACTGCGCCGCGACAACAAGCTGGGCACGCTCTACAACATCGTGGGCTTCCAGACCAAGATGAAGTACGGCGCGCAAACCGATGTATTCCGGATGATCCCCGGTCTGGAGAACGCGAGCTTCGCGCGCCTTGGCGGCATCCATCGCAACACCTTCCTCAACTCGCCGACGCTTCTCGACGCGCAGATGCGGCTGAAGTTGAGGCCGAACATCCGCTTCGCCGGGCAAGTCACGGGCGTGGAAGGATATGTCGAGAGCGCGGCCATGGGACTTCTGGCCGGTCGAATGGCCGCGGCCGAGATCCTCGGCCGCGATCTGCCGCCGCCGCCGCCCGAGACGGCGATGGGCGCGCTGATCACCCACATCACCGGCGGAGCGGAGGCCAAGACCTTCCAGCCGATGAACGTGAACTTCGGGCTCTTCCCGCCGATCGACGCCAAGGGGGGCCGGCGCGGGCGCAAGGACCGCTACAAGGCCTATACCGACCGGGCCAAGGCAGCCTTCACGGAATGGCTGGCCGCGTAACCCGCTTCGCGCCCTCGCCGACGGGGCCGCTGCACCTCGGCCACGCCTTCTCGGCCCTGACAGTGTGGGACCGGGCGGCGGGCGGAACCGCGCTGCTGCGCATCGAGGACATCGACCGAAGCCGCTGCCGACCCGAGTGGGAGGCGCAGATCTTCGACGACCTGCACTGGCTGGGACTCGACTGGCCGCTGCCGGTCATGCGCCAGTCCGAGCGCGCTGACGCCTATCGCGCGGCGCTGGACCGGCTTGCCGGCATGGGCCTCACCTACCCTTGCCGCTGCAGCCGCGCCGACATCCGCGCGGCGCTCTCGGCCCCGCAGGAGGGCGCGACCGGGCCGGACGGGCTGATCTATCCCGGCACCTGCCGCGGCCGCAGCATGGCGGAGGCCGGCCCCGAGGACACGATCCGCCTCGACATGGCGGCGGCGCTGCGCCTCGCCGGGCCGCTCCGGTTCCGCGAGACGGGGCCGGCACGCGAGGGCTGGCACGAGGTCGGGCCGCTCGACCGGACGGCGGGGGACGTTGTGCTGTCGCGGCGGGGCTTCGGCACCTCATATCACCTCGCGGTGGTGGTGGACGACGCTGCGCAGGGCGTGACCGAGGTCGTGCGCGGCGAGGACCTGTTCGAGGCGACGGCGATCCACGTCCTGCTGCAGCGCCTGCTCGACCTGCCGGTGCCGGACTTCCACCATCACCGCCTGATCCGCGACGAGGCCGGCAAGCGGCTGGCCAAGCGCGACGATGCGCGGGCGCTGGCCACCTATCGGGCCGAGGGGCTTGCCCCGGCCGACATCCGGGCGATGGTGGGGCTGTGACGCCTCAGCCCATTGGCACCTGGATCTCGACCTCCGCGCCCTCGCGCAGCGCCGTGTAGAAGCAGGAGCGGCGGTTGGTGTGGCAGGCCGGACCCTCCTGCTCGATCAGCATCAAGAGGCAGTCGCGGTCGCAATCCAGCCGCATCTCGACCAGCCGCTGCACGTGGCCCGAGGTCTCGCCCTTCACCCAGAAGCTCTGGCGCGAGCGCGACCAGTAGGTGACGCGCCCCGTCTCCAGCGTGCGCGCCACGGCCTCGACGTTCATCCAGGCGAGCATCAGCACCTCGCCCGAGGCCGCATCCTGCGCGATGGCCGGGATCAGGCCGTTCGCGTCGAACTTCAGCGAGGCGGGATCGAAGGTCATCCGGGTTCCTTTCCAACGGGCGCAGGGCCGCTTATCTAGAGGCTTCAGCGCGAAGAGGAAAGCCATGAGCGACAGCGACCTGATCAGCCTCTATTCGGGGCGCATCCTCGAACTGGCGGCGGACATCCCGCACACCGGCCGGCTTCCCGATCCGCAGGGCAGCGCGCGGCGCCGCTCGCCGGTCTGCGGCTCCACCGTCACGGTGGACCTGCGGCTGAAGGACGGGCGCGTGGCGGATTTCGCGCAGGACGTGAAGGCCTGCGCCCTCGGGCAGGCCTCGGCCTCGATCATGGGGCGGGCGCTGGCCGGTCGCAGCCGCGCCGAGGTGGAGGCCGCCCGCGATGCGCTGCGCGCGATGCTGGCGCAGGGCGGGCCGGTGCCGGCCGCGCCCTTCGACGGCTACGAGGTGCTGATGCCGGCGCGGGACTACCGCAACCGCCACGCCTCGATCATGTTGCCGCTGGAAGCCGCGGCCGAGGCGATCGCAGCAGCCGAAGGCGGCGAATGAAAAGGCCGCCGCCTTGGGGAAGGCGGCGGCAAGGAGCGTTTCCGGCCGTCAGGCGTCCTGGGGGACAGGCAGCGGGGCAACTGCCACCGACCGGACCGCAGGCAGGGCGTCAGACGAGGTGCGGCAGGTAGAGGGCCGCGAACAGCAGGGAAAAGACGGTGGCCACGCCAAGGGCATCCTCGACGAGGGTGGCAGAGCAGCGGGACAGAATTTCCTTCATTTCGGTCAGCATGGCGTGTCTCCGGCCTGAATGTTCCTATATTGTTCCCACAGCCGTTAATGTCTGTAAAGAACTTTCTAAGAACGTAGCCGGAGAGCGTGACAGAAACTGTCGTGGTAGCCCTCAGCCTACGCCGATCAGCCGGATCGCCCGGTCCTGATCCAGCAGCCAGAGCAGGATGCGCACCGCCTGTCCGCGGGGGCTGGTCAGCGCCGGATCGTCCGCCAGCAGCCGGCGCGCATCCGACTGCGCCACCGCCATCAGCGCCGACTGCCGCTCCAGATCGGCGACGCGGAACCTGGGCAGGCCGGATTGCGCGGTGCCGATCAGGTCGCCCGCGCCGCGCATCGCCAGATCCTCTTCGGAAATGCGGAAGCCGTCCTCGGTCTCGCGCAGGATCGTCAGCCGCCGCTCGCCGCTTTCCGCCAGCGGGGGCTGATACATCAGCAGGCAGGTGGAGAGCGCGGCCCCCCGGCCGACGCGGCCTCGCAGCTGGTGCAACTGCGCGAGGCCGAAGATCTCGGCCCGCTCGATCACCATGATCGAGGCATTGGGCACGTTCACGCCCACCTCGATCACCGTGGTCGCGACCAGAACCCGCGTCTCGCCCGCCACGAAGCGGGCCATCGCGGCATCCTTCTCGGCCGGCGGCATCTGGCCGTGCACGAGGCCCACGACCCCCTCGCCAAGTGCGGCGCGCAGGTGCTGGAACCGCGCCTCGGCCGAGGCGTAATCGACCACCTCGCTGTCCTCGACCAGCGGGCAGACCCAATAGGCCTGCCGCCCCTCGGCAACCGCGTGGCGCAGGCTCGAAACCACCTCGTCCATCCGCTCGCAGGAGACGAGCGCGGTCTTGACCGGCGTCCGCCCCGGCGGCTTCTCGTCCAGCACCGAGACGTCCATGTCGCCATAGCTTGCCAGCGCAAGGCTGCGCGGGATGGGCGTCGCCGTCATCACCAGCACGTCCGCCGCCTCTCCCTTCGCGCCCAGTTCCATCCGCTGCGCCACGCCGAAACGGTGCTGCTCGTCGATGACGGCCAGCCGCAGGTCGCGGAAGGCCACGTCCTTCTGAAAGACCGCATGGGTGCCCACCAGCACACCGATCTCGCCCGAGGCGAGCGCGGCTAGCTTCGCTGCCCGCTCCGCCCCCTTGTCGCGCCCGGTCAGCAGGTCGAGCCGAATGCCTGCCGCCTCGGCCAGCGGGGCGAGCGACGTGAGGTGCTGGCGGGCGAGGATCTCGGTCGGTGCCATCATCACGCCCTGCCCGCCCGCCTCGACCGCGATGGCGAGTGCAAGGAAGGCGACCAGCGTCTTGCCCGCCCCCACGTCGCCCTGCAGAAGCCGGTTCATGCGCTGAGGCGACGCCATGTCGGCGGCGATCTCGGCCACGGCACGCGACTGGGCGGCGGTCGGCGCATAGGGCAGGCTGTCGAGCGCCAGCCGCTGCATCCTGCCCGTCCCGACCGAGGGGATGCCCTTTCCCCGCCGCCGCCGCGCGCGCGCCAGCGACAGCGTGACCTGATGGGCGAACAGCTCGTCATAGGCCAGTCGCTGGCGGGCCGCCGCCGTCGGCGCGAGGTCGGCCCCGCCCTGCGGCGCGTGGACGGCCCGAACTGCCGCCTGCCACGCCGGCCAGCCCTCGCGGGCACGCAGCGCCGGATCGATCCACTCGGGCAGATCCGGGGCACGCCCCAGCGCCGCGCCAGCCGCCTTCGCCACCAGCTTCTGCGTCAGACCGGCGGCAAGCGGATAGACCGGCTCGAACGAGGGCAACTCGGCGGCTTCGTCCGGCAGGAGGATGTGGTCCGGGTGGACCATCTGCGCCATGCCGTCGAAGACCTCGATCCGGCCCGAGACGAGGCGGCGCTCGCCCTGCGGCAGAAGCTTGCCGAGGTAGTCGCCGCGGGCGTGGAAGAAGACCAGCTGGAAGTCGGTCTCGGCATCCCGCACGGCGATCCGGTAGGGCCCGCCCTTCCGCCGGGGCGGATGATGCGCGCCCACCGTCACCTCGACCGTCGCCGTCGTGGGCGGCACGACCTCGCGGATCGACCGGCGGCGGGTGCGGTCCACCGCCGAATGCGGCAGGAGAAGCAGAAGATCCCTCGGCCGCGTCACCCCGAGCCCCGCGAAGGCCCTGGCCGATTTCGGCCCCACCCCCTCCAGCGTCTCCAGATCGGCGAACAGCGGGAACAGGATCTCGGGCCGGCTCATGCGTCCCCGATCAGCCGGAGCCAGGCGTCCTCGTCGATCATCTCGATCCCCAGCGCCTCGGCCTGCTTCGCCTTCGATCCCGCGCCCGGCCCCGCGACCAGCAGATCGGTCCTTGCCGAGACCGAGCCTGCAACCTTCGCCCCCAGCGCCTCGGCCCGTGCCTTCGCCTCGGAGCGCGACATCTTCTCGAGCGTTCCGGTGAAGACTACGGTCTTGCCCGCGACGGGGCTGTCCACCGGCGCCCGGCGCGCCGCATCCTCGACGGTCAGATGCGCCACCAGCGCATCCATGGCGGCGCGCTCGGCCTGCTGGTGGAAGGCGGTCACGAGAGAGGTGGCCAGCACCGCGCCGACGCCGTCGATCGACAGCAGATCCTGCCACTCCGGTCCCTCGCCGACGGCAGCCTTCGTCATCGCCGCCTCGAACGCATGCCAGGATCCGTAATGCGTGGCCAGCAGGCTCGCCGTCGTCTCGCCGACATGGCGGATGCCCAGCGCGAAGATCAGCCGGTGCAGCGGGATCCGCCGCTTCGCCTCGATGGCGGCGAACAGGTTCTCGGCCGACTTCCGGCCCCAGCCCTCGCGGTTCTCCAGCCGCTGCAGGCCGGTGCCGTAGCGGGCGGGCAGTTCGAAGATATCAGCCGGCTGTCGGATCCAGCCGTCGCGCCAGAGGGCTTCCACCTGCTTGGCGCCCAGCCCCTCGATGTCGAAGGCCGCGCGGGATACGAAATGCTTCAGCCGCTCGACCTGCTGGGCCGGACAGATCAGGCCGCCGGTGCAGCGGCGGACCGAATCGCCTGGCTCGCGGATTGCCTCGGAGCCGCAGTCGGGACAGGTCTCGGGAAAGCGGTAGGGCTCGGCAGAGGCCGGGCGGCGGTCGAGATCGACATCGGCGACCTTCGGGATCACGTCGCCCGCACGATAGACCTGAACCCAGTCGCCGATGCGGATATCCTTGCCGCCGCGGATCGGCTGACCGCGCGAATCGCGCCCCGCGATGTAATCCTCGTTGTGCAGCGTGGCGTTCGAGACGACGACGCCCCCTACCGTCACCGGCTTCAGCCGCGCGACGGGCGAGAGCGCCCCGGTGCGGCCGACCTGGATGTCGATGCCCTCGAGCATCGTCCAGGCCAGTTCCGCCGCGAACTTGTGCGCGATGGCCCAGCGCGGAGTGGCAGAGCGGAAGCCAAGCCGGCGCTGCAGCGCGAGGTCATCGACCTTGTAGACGACGCCGTCGATGTCATAGCCGAGCGTCGCGCGCTGCTGCTCGATCAGGGCGTAATGGGCCAGCAGTTCCTCTGGCCCGGTGCAGAGCCGCGTCAGCGGGTTAGTCCGGAAGCCCATGGCCGCGAGGCGGCCGATGGCGTCGTGCTGCGTAGCGGCCAGGGGCTCGGAATGGGCGCCCCAGGCATAGGCGAAGAAATGCAGCGGCCGCGACGCGGTGACGGCAGGATCAAGCTGGCGCAGCGAGCCCGCCGCGGCATTGCGCGGATTGGCGAACAGACGCTGCCCGGCGGCCGCCTGCCGTTCGTTCAGCGCGGCGAAGTCGGCATGGGTCATATAGACCTCGCCCCGCACCTCGAGCACCTCGGGCGCGCCCTCCAGCCGCTGCGGCAGGTCGGCGATGGTCCGGGCGTTCTCGGTGACGTTCTCCCCGGTTTCGCCGTCGCCGCGCGTGGCGGCCTGCACGAGGCAGCCCTTCTCGTAGCGGATCGACAGCGAGAGCCCGTCGATCTTCGGTTCGGCGGTGAAGGGCAGATCGCCGACATGGCCGAGGTAGCGCCGGATCCGGTCGGTCCAGTCGTCGACCTCGGACCGCTCGAAGGCGTTTTCCAGCGACAGCATCCGCACCTCGTGGCGGACCTTTGCGAATCCTTCGGCGAGCGCCCCGCCGACCCGGCCGCTCGGGCTGTCCTCGCGGCGCAGCGCAGGGAAGCGCTCCTCGATGGCGCGGTTGCGCCGCTTCAGCGCGTCATAGTCGGCGTCGCTGATCTGCGGGGCGTCGTGGGTATGATAGGCAGTGTCGGCCGCGGCGATCGCCTCGGCCAGCCGCGCCAGTTCCTCCGCGGCCTCCGCCTCGGTCAGCTGATCCACCGGCCGTCCGTCCTGCATGAGGCTCCCCCGCTTCCGCCTCCCGCTGGTTTAGGCAACGGCCGGGGTCTCGTCCAGTCCGGGGCAAGCGCGGACGAGGACGGACCGGCCGGGCGGCCGAATCGTGAAGACCCCGCCGGCGCAGGGCGGAGCCTGACGCGGGACGGGAGGCACTGGCCATCGCACCGCGCGCCGCCGTAAGCGCGCGTCCACTCAAGCGGCAGCACTTCGGCGGACGCCCAGCCGCCACGGCGGAAGACCGGCTCGGGGGCAGCTTGAGGATCGTCCGCAGCACAGCAGGACGGGCGGGCCTGGGACGACTCTGCCCGAGAAGCTTGAGGACCGGGCCGACCCCGGGCGTGGCCTGGAAGGCGGGCCGGCTCAGGCCCCGACGGCGAAGCGGCGGTCGGATTCGGACGGCACCGGATCCCGCAGCACATAGCCCCGGCCCCAGACCGTCTCGATGTAGCTTTCGCCACCCGTCGCCTCGGCCAGCTTCTTGCGCAGCTTGCAGATGAAGACGTCGATGATCTTCAGCTCCGGCTCGTCCATGCCGCCGTAAAGGTGATTCAGGAACATCTCCTTCGTCAGGGTGGTGCCCTTCCGCAGCGAGAGCAGTTCCAGCATCTGGTATTCCTTGCCGGTCAGATGCACGGGCTTGCTTTCCACCTCGACGGTCTTGGCATCGAGATTGACCACGATCTTGCCGGTGCGGATCACCGACTGGGCGTGTCCCTTGGACCGGCGGATGATGGCGTGGATCCGCGCGACCAGTTCCTCGCGGTGAAACGGCTTGGTCATGTAGTCGTCGGCGCCGAAGCCGAAGCCCTTGATCTTGTTCTCGGTATCGTCCGCGCCCGAGAGGATCAGGATCGGAGTGTCCACCCGCGCGAGGCGAAGCTGACGAAGCACCTCGTGCCCGCTCATGTCCGGAAGATTCAGATCCAGCAGGATGAGATCGTAATCGTAGAGTTTCGCGAGATCGATCCCGTCCTCGCCCAGATCGGTGCAATAGACGTTCAGGTTCGCGTGGGTCAGCATCAGCTCGATGCTTCGGGACGTCGTCGGATCATCCTCAACCAGCAGTATTCTCATCGTTTACGCTCCGCATCGCCACCATGGGTATTAACTACAATGGCCGCCAATGGTTAATCACAAGTTACTCTTGCAGAAGCAGAGCGGAAAACAATCTAAAGTTGCCGAAACTTCTGGATCATCGTGACCTTCAGGGCTTTCTCGCCGTGCGACATGACGGCGGACCGCCAGAGCGCGAATTCCTCTTCGGAAAGGGCATACCGGTCGAGTGCCTCCTTTTCGGTCAGAAGGCCGTGGACCACGGCCTTGACCACCGCGGCCTTGCGACTCGCCACCCAGCGCCGGGTGTCCGGGGGCGGAAGATCGGCGCGGCTGAGAACCGTGCCGTCCGGCAGCGTGACCTGCCGGGGACCGTCGACTCGCTTGAGATACATCACCACATCCCTCCAACGAGCCGCAGGCTGACCCAGCAGGCTTAAGCATCGGTGAAACGTGGGGTTGAGACTGCGCAGCATTTTCCTATATTGCGCGCTTCACCTCTCAAGGCCCTGCCATGCTCGACCATCCGCTCAATTCGCTCGGCTTCGCCAAGCCGCCCTCCGCCACGCGCGTCGTGGTGGCCATGTCGGGCGGCGTGGACAGCTCGGTCGTGGCGGCCGAGCTTGCGGCCGAAGGCTATGACGTGGTGGGCGTGACGCTGCAGCTTTACGACCACGGGGCGGCGCTGGCAAAGAAGGGCGCCTGCTGCGCGGGCCGCGACATCCATGACGCCCGCCGCGTGGCCGAGACGATGGGCTTTCCGCATTACGTCCTCGACTACGAAAACACCTTCCGCGAGGCGGTGATCGACGAATTCGCCGATGCCTACCTTGCCGGGGCGACGCCGGTGCCCTGCATCCGCTGCAACGAGCGGGTGAAGTTCAAGGACCTGCTGCAGACCGCGAAGGAGCTGGACGCCGACTGCATGGCGACCGGGCACTACATCCAGCGCAAGATGGGCGCCGCAGGGCCGGAACTGCATTCGGCGGCCGATCCGGCGCGCGACCAGAGCTACTTCCTGTTCTCCACCACGCGCGAGCAACTGGACTACCTGCGCTTTCCGCTCGGGCATCTCGCCTCGAAGGCCGAGACGCGGGCGCTCGCGGCGAGGCATGGCCTGCCCGTGGCCGACAAGCCCGACAGCCAGGACATCTGCTTCGTGCCGAACGGCAATTACGCAGCGGTGATCGAGAAGCTGCGCCCCGGCGCCGCCGATCCGGGCGAGATCGTGGACCTCGCGGGCAACGTGCTGGGCACCCACCGTGGCGTGATCCACTACACGATCGGCCAGCGCCGCGGCCTCGGCATCGGGGGCCTCGGCGATCCGCTTTATGTCGTGCGCCTCGATCCTGCGACGCGGCAGGTGGTGGTGGGGCCGAAGGAGGCGCTGTCCACCCGGATCGTGCCGGTGCGCGAGATCAACTGGCTGGGCGATGCGCCGCTGATGAGCCGCGCGGAATGGCCGGTGCTGGCCAAGGTCCGCTCCACCCGCGCGCCGCGCGAGGCGGTGATCCGGCCGGTATCGGACACCGAGGCCGAGGTGGAACTGATCGCGCCGGAAGACGGAGTCTCTCCCGGGCAGGCCTGCGTGTTCCATGCGGCCGAAGGCAGCCGCATCCTCGGCGGCGGCTGGATCTGGCGCGGCCGCTAGCCCGCGACCGCGCGCAGGGCGCGGGCGCGGGCCGGCGGAATCGCCCGGATCTCGAGCCCGGTAAAGACGTGGAGCGTGTTCAGGTCGCGGTCAACCACGGCGTGATCCGACACCCATCCCCCCATCATCAGGTAGGTCCGCAGCAAGGGCGGCATCAGCAGCAGCGCGCGCTTGGCATCGGGCTTGCGCAGCGCGAGCTTCTGCGCGAAGCGGAAGACGTTGGGCGCCTTGACCCGCGGCAGCCAGCGCTTGGGGGCAAGGTGACGATCCTTCAGCATGGCGAAGGCGTCGTGATAGGCCTCGGCCTCGGTGCCGTGGAAGGACGAGCAGCCGAACAGCATCTCCACCCCGGCCTCGTCCACATGCCGCGTCATCGCCCCCCAGGCGACGCGCAGGATGTCGGGATCGCGCCGGTCGGGATGGATGCAGAACCGCCCCATCTCGACCATCGGACCGTCGAAGCTTTCCAGCGCCGACAGCTCGTAAAACTGCGCCGAATAGCTGCGGCCGATCTCGCCGCCGTGGGTCAGGGGCAGGAACCGGAAGCAGCAGACCAGCTCGCCCGAGGCCGCATCCTCCACCAGCACATGGGTGCAGATCCGGTCGAAGTCATCGGCATCGAGACCCGCCCCCTCCTCCGCATGACCGCCGCGGAAGGCCAGCCAGCGCAGCGCCTGGGCGCGGCGGACATCCTCGGCGCCGGCAGCCAGGCGCGCGACATAGCGGCCCTTGCTGAGCGCGAGCATCGACATCTCCTCGTGTCTTGGCGGTGCGGAAAGGCGCCCTAGATATGAGGCGCGCCGCGGGGCGAAGCAAGCGGTCAAGCAGCCGCGGATCAGGGGAGCGACGATGACGGACAGCGGGGAAAAGCTGGTGAAGACGGATGCGGAATGGAGGGCACAGCTGTCCGATCTGACCTACAAGGTCACCCGCAAGCACGGGACCGAGCGGGCCGGAACGCATGACGACTTTCCGAAGGTGCCGGGGGTCTTCCACTGCGTCTGCTGCGGCGCGCCGCTGTTCGACCAGGCGCAGAAATACGAAAGCGGCACCGGCTGGCCCAGCTTCTGGGCGCCCATCGAACCCGAGGCGG
Organism: Rhodobacter sp. CZR27; assembly: GCF_002407205.1. Lineage (NCBI taxonomy): Bacteria > Pseudomonadati > Pseudomonadota > Alphaproteobacteria > Rhodobacterales > Rhodobacter > Rhodobacter sp. CZR27. The sequence continues at coordinate 2,091,255 of NZ_CP023548.1, forward strand.
TGGAGACGAGCACGGACCGCAGCTTCTTCATGCGCCGGACCGAGGTGCATTGCGCGCGGTGCGAGGCGCATCTGGGCCATGTCTTTCCCGACGGGCCCCAGCCTACGGGCCTGCGCTACTGCATGAACGGCGTGGCGATGACCTTCCAGCCCAAGGACTGAGGCGGGCGAACCCTCGCCCGTCGGCGCTCTCCGCCCTTGCGGCGGGGCGCCGGGCGGGGGTCACTCGATGACGTCCTCGGCGCGCAGGCGGCCGATGTTGCCGAACAGCTGGCGCAGGAAGCTGGTGCCCTGGATGTTCGATTCCGTCACACGGCGCGACAGCGGGACGATCCGCCCCTGTTCCAGCCCGAAGCGTTCGACGTTCTGCACCACGCCCGCCTCGGTGAAGCTGATCGCCAACACTTCGCGATCGACCTCCTGCGGCTGGCGGGCGCCGTAGTGGCGGTAGCGGCTCTGGACGTAATACCAGCCGGTATCGTTCAGCAGGCCCGAGGCCGAGGGGCGCCCGACCGTCTCGGCCACAGTCTCGCGCGTGTCGCGGCCGACCTGCACCTGTTCCAGATCGGTGTCGGTGGGGATGTAGCCGTGGTTGCGGTAGATCGGCTGGCAGGCGGCGACCGCCACGGAAAGCGACAGGGCCAGCGCCGCCCTGCGCCATCCGAGTCCTGCCGATCCCAACCTGACTTCCCGCGCCATGACGACCCCTTGCCTTGGGGACCGAAGCCCCGTATCCCGAAACCCGACGATGGACCGTCTGCGGCTCCGCCACCGGCTTACAGAAGGTCCGGCCTCTGTTCAAGAAAGGAACGAGGCCGCGCCCTGCCCCGGTCGCCCGGCAGCCGAGCGACACCACCGGCGGTAGCCCCCCGGCGCGGCCTTGCCCGCAACCGCCCGAAAACCGGAAAGAAACCGCGTCATGTCGGAACCCGTGAACGCCTCGAACGCCGACCTTCCCCTTACCGTTCCCTTTCGCGTCGCCACCCTTTCGGCGCATCGGCCGACGTCCTTCTCGGTCGAGCCGGATGCCGAGACGCAGGCCCTGGTGGCCGCGCTTCTCGGCATCAGCGCGGTTCGGGGCATGGCCTTCCGCGGCGAGATCCGCCCGCTCGGCAAGCGCGACTTCGAACTGGAGGGCCGCCTTGCGGCGACCGTCGTGCAGCCCTGTTCGATCACGCTGACCCCGGTGACGACCCGCATCGAGGAGACGGTGACGCGGCGCTACCTCGCGGATTATGCGATGCCCGAGGGCGAGGAGGTCGAGGTTCCCGAGGACGACAGCGAACCGCTGCCCGAGGTCATCGACGCGGGCGCCGTCGCGGTCGAGGCGCTGGCGCTTGCCCTGCCGCTCTATCCCCGCGCCGCCGGGGCGGAACTGACCGAGGCCGCCTTCGGCCCGCCCGGCGCAGCGCCGCTCGGGGATGCCGACGTGAAGCCCTTCGCCGGCCTCGCCGACCTGCGGCGCCGGATGGGGGGCGACCCGCACGGCGGCGACGACCCGCAGGGCGACGCCTGAGGCCCCCGCGAAGGCCCGCCCGCGCCCCGCGCCCCGCGCGACCGAGGCTGCGGCACCCGGGCCCGGGCGGGCCCGGCATTCCCCCGCGCCGACTGGGACGGCCTGTCGCGGGCCCCGCGCCGGGGCACACAAAGGGGCTTGCGCCGGGCCAGAATCCCACTATGTTCCGCGCCTCGTTCGACAAGTGGATCAGGCATGGGCGCCCCATGGGCCAGAGGCCGGATCCCGCAGGAAAAACAGGGGCCTGGCCCCTCCGTAACACGAGGTTGAGACATGGCTGTCCCTCAGAACCGAGTCACCCGCTCCCGCCGCAACATGCGTCGCTCGCATGACGCTCTCGTCGCCGCCAACCCGGCCGAATGCCCGAACTGCGGCGAGCTGAAGCGCCCGCACCACGTTTGCGGCGCCTGCGGCCACTACGATTCGCGCGAGGTCGTGGCGACCTCGGCCGAGACCGACCTGGACGAGGACGCGGCGTAAGCCGCGCCCCATCGCCCCGACCGCCATGGCAAGGGACACCGCACTGCCGGCGACGGGCGCAGGGCGAATCGTCATTTCCGTCGATGCGATGGGCGGCGACCGCGGTCCGGCCGCAGTCGTGGCCGGCATCGTGCAGTCGGCTGCAGCCAATCCGGGCGCCCATTTCATCGTCCACGGGGACGAGGCCCAGATCGGGCCGATGATCGCCAGGCGCAAGGACCTCGCCAGCCGTTGCGAGATCCGCCACGCGCCGCGCGTCGTCACCATGAACGACAAGCCGAGCCAGGTCATGCGCAACGGCGAGGGCACCTCGATGTGGTCCTGCATCGAGAGCGTCCGCGCGGGCGAGGCGACCGTGGCCGTCTCCTGCGGCAACACCGGCGCGCTGATGGCCGTGTCGATGATCCGCCTGCGCAAGTTGCCGGGCGTCAACCGGCCGGCCATCGCCTGCCTCTGGCCCTCGCGCAATGCCGGCGGGTTCAACGTGATGCTGGACGTGGGCGCCGACATCAAGGCCGACGCCGAGGATCTGCTGCAATACGCGATGATGGGCGCCTCGTATGCGCGCAACGGCCTCAGCCTCGAACGGCCCCGCGTCGGCCTGCTGAACGTCGGCACCGAGGAGCACAAGGGCCGCGCGGAACTCAAGGCCGCGCAGGAACTGATCGCCGCGAATGCGGAGGCCGGGTCCTATGACTTCGTGGGCTTCATCGAGGGCGGCGACATCCCCGGCAAGCGGTGCGATGTGATCGTGACCGACGGCTTCACCGGCAACGTGGCGCTGAAGACTGGCGAAGGCACGGCCAAGCTGATCTCGGACTTCCTGAGGGAAGCCTTCGGCGCCAACATCCTGTCGAAGATGGCCGCGGTGCTGGCGCTCGGCTCGCTCAAGCGGTTGCAGAAGCGGATCGATCCGCGTCGCGTGAACGGCGGCGTGTTCCTCGGTCTGAACGGCACGGTGGTGAAGTCGCACGGCTCGGCCGATGCGACCGGGGTTGCCGCGGCCATCGGCCTTGCGGTGCGCCTCGCCCGATCGGGCTTCCACGAGCGGCTGGCGGCGCGGCTTGCATCCGCCGGACGCGCGGGGCAGGATGCCCCGCAGGACGAGGTGGCCACCCCGGGCAGATCTGAGAAACGGTAGAACTGAATGACAATACGCGCCGTGGTGCGGGGCGTCGGGCACTACCTGCCCGACCGCGTGGTCCCGAACTCCGAACTCGAGACGAAGGTCGACACCTCCGACGAGTGGATCCGCACCCGCTCCGGCATCGAGAGACGCCATTTTGCAGCCGAGGGCCAGACCACCTCGGACCTCGCCATTCGCGCTGCGCGGGCGGCCCTCGAGGATGCCGGGTTCGAGCCGGACGACATCGATGCGGTGATCGTCGCCACCTCCACGGCCGACCTGACCTTCCCCTCCGCCGCGACCATGGTTCAGGCGGGTCTCGGCATGACCCGCGGCTTTGCCTTCGACGTGCAGGCGGTCTGTGCGGGCTTCGTCTATGCCCTTGCCAATGCCGATGCGCTGATCCGTGCCGGTCAGGCCCAGCGGGTGCTGGTGATCGGCGCCGAGATCTTCAGCCGCCTGATGGACTGGACCGACCGCTCGACCTGCGTCCTCTTCGGCGACGGCGCGGGCGCCGTGGTGCTGGAGGCCGCCGAGGGCACGGGCGCGCCGTCCGATCGTGGCATCCTTTCGACCGATCTTCATTCCGACGGTCGCTTCCGCGACCTCCTGTATGTCGATGGCGGCGCCTCGACCGGAACCACCGGCCACCTGCGGATGCAGGGGCGCGAGGTCTTCCGCCATGCCGTCGAGAAGCTCGCCGAAACCGCCCATGCCGCGCTGGACAAGGCCGGCCTGACCTCGTCCGACGTGGACTGGATCGTGCCGCACCAGGCCAACCTGCGCATCATCACGGCCACCGCACAGCGGATGCAGGTGCCGATGGAGCGGGTCGTGCTGACGGTGCAGGACCACGGCAACACCTCGGCCGCCTCGATCCCGCTGGCGCTTTCGGTCGGAAAGAGCCGCGGGCAGATCAAGACGGGCGATCTGGTCGTCACCGAGGCGATCGGCGGCGGGCTCGCCTGGGGCTCGGTGGTGCTGCGCTGGTAAGCGCGTATCAAGGCGCTGCTCCAAGCCGTTGATATTGACTCGGAATCCCTGATACCTCATCCTGTGCCGGCAGCATGGGTGGGGAATGACATGGGCGACAATACCTTGACTCGCATGGACTTGAGCGAAGCCGTGTTCCGCGAGGTCGGCCTGTCGCGCAACGAATCCGCCCAGCTGGTGGAATCGGTGCTTCAGCACGTCTCGGACGCGCTGGCCTCGGGCGAGACGGTGAAGATCTCTTCCTTCGGCACCTTCACGGTGCGCGACAAGTCGGCCCGGATCGGCCGGAACCCGAAGACCGGGGACGAGGTGCCGATCTCGCCGCGTCGCGTCCTGACCTTCCGTCCCTCGCATCTGATGAAGGAGCGTGTCGCCGCCGGCGGCAAGCGCTGAGCGGGAGATGCGGATGGAGAAATCGGCCGAGGCCTTCCGCACGATCAGCGAAGTCGCCGAGATTCTGGATACGCCGGCGCATGTCCTGCGCTTCTGGGAAAGCCGGTTTCCGCAGATCCGGCCGGTGAAGCGCGCCGGCGGGCGGCGCTATTACCGCCCGGCCGACGTGGCGCTGCTCGCCGGCATCCGGCGCCTGCTGCACGACGAGGGCATGACGATTCGCGGCGTGCAGAAGATCCTGCGCGAGCAGGGCGTGCGTCATGTGGCCGGGCTGGGCGGACACGATCCGGGACCGGCACCGGTCGAGGAGGCCGAGGCCGCCGAAGCGCAGGCCGGGTTCGCCTTCGAAGAGACTGAGGAACCGCGGGGCGAGGTCGTGCCCTTCGCGCGCGAGGCCCCGCGCGTGCCGTCGCTTCGTGCCGAGGCCCTGCCCCGGCCGCCCTCCCCTGTCGGCGACCGCCAGCCCGCAGGCACCGCGGTCGCCGGCCCAGCGGCGACCGCGACCGCAGACGCTCCTGGTCGGATCGCCGGGGCGGAGGATGCCCCGCCTGCACCCCCCGAGCCCGTTGTGTCGGCCGCCCGGGCCGATCGCGGCGTCGAGTCGCCAGCCGCAGAAATCGAACCCGCGGCGGAGGCGGTCCTTCCGCCGGTCCGGCAGGAGCCTGCGAGTGACGGGGAGGTTCCGGTATGGTCTCCTCCGGCGCCCCTCGTTCCGCGCGAGGCGACCGGCGCGACCGCGGGCCGCGGCCCCGAGCGTGGCGCGCTGCCGCCAGCGCCCGAGCCCGTGGAGCCGGGCGCGATGGCCGCGTCTTCCGGAGCGGCAGAACACACCCCGCCCGCGCCCGAGGCCGAATCGGACCCGGAAGGCGCGATCTCGTGGCGGCCTGCCCTGCTGCGTGCCCTTCCGCCGCGTGCGCTGGCGCATCGGCGCGAGGAGGTGGCCCGGCTTCGGGCGCGTCTTCTCGATCTGCAGCAGCGGTTGCGGGCCGAGGGCGAGGAGCCGCGCGGGTGACCGCAGGCAAGCTGCGCTTTCCCGCTTGCTCCCGCGGCGAATCTCGTTATGTATCCCGCCTGTCGGGCCGTGGCGCAGCCTGGTTAGCGCGTCCGTCTGGGGGGCGGAAGGTCGCGAGTTCGAATCTCGCCGGCCCGACCATCCGAAAAGGCCCGCCTCCGCAAGGGGCGGGCCTTTCCGCATTCAGAAGGGCTGACGCACGGTCTGCCGGTCGAGGGAGGGCGAGGGCATGACGGGCGTTCTGGCGTCGCAGAGGATACGGGCGCTGATCGCATCGGGCGCGATCGGAGCCGAGCCTGCCATCGTCCCCGAACAGATCCAGCCTGCGAGCCTCGACCTGCGCCTCGGAACCGTCGCCTACCGCGTGAGGGCCTCCTTCCTTGCGGGCGGGGGCCGCACCGTCGCCGAACGCCTTGCCGAATTCGAGATGCACCGCATGGACCTCACCGGCGGCGCGGTGCTGGAGAAGGGCTGCGTCTACCTCGTCCCGCTGATGGAGCGGCTTCGCCTGCCTGCCGGCATCACGGCCGTTGCCAATGCGAAAAGCTCCACCGGGCGTCTCGACCTGCTGACCCGGACGATCGCCGACGGCGGCACCGAATTCGACCGCATCCGCGACGGCTACGAAGGCCCGCTCTATGCCGAGGTCTGCCCGAGGAGCTTCTCGGTGCTGGTCCGTCCCGGCATGCGGCTGAACCAGATCCGCTTCCGCGCGGGCCAGGCGGTGCTGTCGGACGAGGAACTGGCTGCTCTCCACGCCCGCGAGCCGCTGGTCAGCGGTCAGGCCGTCATCTCCGAAGGGCTGGGCTTCTCGGTCGACCTGCGGCCCGAGCGCGGCGACCTCGTGGGCTACTGCGCGAAGCCCCATACCGGCCTGATCGATCTCGACCGCATCGGGCACTATCCTGCCTCGGACTACTGGGAGGAGGTCCGCTCGCGCGATGGCCGGATCATCCTCGACCCCGGCGCCTTCTACATCCTCGTCAGCCGCGAGGCGGTCACCATTCCGCCCGACCATGCCGCCGAGATGGCGCCCTACCTTGCCATGGTGGGAGAGTTTCGCGTTCATTACGCCGGCTTCTTCGATCCCGGCTTCGGCCATGCGCAGGCGGGCGGCGTCGGCTCGCGCGGGGTGCTCGAGGTGCGCTGCCACGAGGCGCCCTTCGTGCTGGAGCATGGCCAGGTGGTGGGCCGGCTCGTCTATGAGCGGATGGAAGAACGGCCGGACATGCTCTACGGCGCCGGCATCGCCTCGAACTACCAGGGCCAGGGCCTGAAGCTCGCCAAGCACTTCCGCATGGGCTAGCGGCTCGGGCTCACGCCCCTCGTCCCGACGCATGCGAACCGCCGAAGCCGGGGCGTCGGCTTGCCGGGCTTTGCGCGAGACCGCCAGCCCCGGCCTGCCGGCCCGGTTGCCGCACACGGGGGCTCGCGAACGCACCAGGCCCGCGCCGCGGCCCTGTATTCTCCGGATGCCGCAGGCGCGGGGCCCGCGGGTCGAGACGCTGCCCGAGAGGAATGTTCCCGGCCCGGTTGCCGCACGCCCGGGGGCTCGCGGTCACGCCATGCCCGCGGCGCGGCCCTGTGCTGCCCGTCGCCCCAAGCGCGGGGCTTGCGCCGCTAAAGCCAGTTCTTCCAGCGGAAGAACGCCCAGGCCCCGCCGGCCGAGGCGAGCATCAGCGCCAGCGCCAGCGGATAACCCCAGGGCTGCGCAAGCTCCGGCATGCGGGCGAAGTTCATGCCGTAGATGCTGGCCACCAGCGTCGGCGGCAGGAACAGCACCGCCACCACCGAGACGATCCGCACCGTCGCGTTCTGCGCAAGGTTGATCATCCCCAGCGTCGCATCCGTCGCCAGCGCCACGCGTTGCGACAGGAAGTCGGCATGGACCTCCATCGCCGTCATGTCGCGCTGCAGGGTCTTCACGACCGGCTTCAGCCCCTCCCGCTCCACGCGGTCGGGCAGGGTCTGGGCGAAGAAGCCCAGCGCCCGCTCCAGCGTCAGCAGCGCAAGGCGGATGTGGCCGATCCGCTCGCCCTCTCGGCCGATCTGCTCCAGAAAGCCCTGAAGCTGGGCCGCCGGGGGCGTCCCGCGCGGCCGGTCCGACGGCTGGAAGATCGCGCGCGCGACGGTGTCGAGGCTACGCCCCGAGGCTTCCAACAGGTCGGCCAGCCGCCCGACGATCTCCTCGATCAGCCCGAGGAAGATCTGCTCGGGCGTGGCGCAGCCGGTGCCCACCTTGTCAGCCCGCTCGGGATAGGTCTCGAACGGGCGGGGCGCGTGGTGGCGCACGGTGACCAGCCGCTTGCGCGTCAGGACGAAACAGACCGGCGCCGAGATCTGCTCCTCCATTTCGGTCTGGCCGGGCAGCACCACGGTCATGTAGTCGATGCCGTCCTCGCGGTAGAGCCGGCTGGAGACCTCGATCTCCTCCATGTCGGCCAGCGAGGGCACCTCGATCCCGAGGCGTTGCACGGCTGCGGTCTGGGTAGGCAGCGGCTTGTAGAGGTCGATCCAGATCGCGGTGCCCAGCCAGGCGTCCGGGTCCGGGCCGGTGGGCGGCGGCAGGCGCTGAAGCTTCGCGCCGTCTCTCTGGTAGGCGAAGAGCATCATGCGACTCCGGCTGGATGCACCTTCAGTAACGCGCCCGGGCGGTGGTGCAAGCCCCGGGGCGCGCCCGGGCCCCGGTCTCCGCAACACCTTGCGCGCCCCCTGCCCGGCCCGACGCCGATGCGACGCATTGCGCATCCGGCCGGATCGTGAGACGTGGAACCGCCCGGCGCGGCGCGGGACGCAGGCGCGGCCCGGACGGACGACAGGAGAGCCCGAGATGACGCAGGAGGCCGTCTTTGCCCCCGATGCCGACGCGCGCGCCTTCCGCGACGCGCTTGGCCGGTTTGCGACCGGGGTGACGGTGGTCACCATCCTCGCCGAATCCGGTCCGATGGGCATGACGGCGAACAGCTTCGCCTCGGTCTCGCTGGATCCGCCGCTGGTGCTGTGGTCGCCGGCGCGCGCCTCGAGCCGGTTCGACCTGTTCGCCGGGGCCGAGCATTTCGCCATCCATGTGCTGGCTGCCGAGCAGGCGGAACTGGCCGGCCGCTTCACCCGCGGCGGCGGCGGCTTTGATGGCCTGTCCTACCGCTCCGGCCACGAGGGGGTGCCGCTGCTGCCCCTGCCGCTGGCGCGGTTCGACTGCCGCCGCGCGGCGATCCATGACGGGGGCGACCACGCCATCGTGGTGGGCCGGGTGCTGCGCGCCTCGATGCGCCCCGGCGAGCCGCTGCTGTTCTCGCAGGGCAGATTCGGCCGGTTCCACACCGCTCCGTGACGGCATGCGACATCTCGCCACCCACTGTCCGTTGTGCTAGACCTACTCCGATTGAGGAGTTTCAAGACCATGTCACTCGACTCGGCCGATTCCGCCCCCGGCGCCCGTTCCGAAACGCAGGTTCCGCCCGAGCGGATGGTGACCCAGGCGCAGGCAGCCGCCGCCTTCCTCAAGGCGCTGTCGCACGAGGGCCGGCTGATGATCCTGTGCCACCTGTCCAACGGCGAGCGGTCGGTGACGGAACTCGAGACGCTGCTGGCCAGCCGGCAGGCCGCGGTCAGCCAGCAGCTCGCCCGGCTGCGGCAGGAGGGGCTGGTCTCGGCGCGGCGAGAGGGCAAGACGATCTGGTATTCCATCGCCGATCCCAAGGTGAGGCGGACCGTCGCCATGCTCTACGACATGTTCTGCCGGCCCTGAGGCCCTGCCATGTGCGGACGCATGGCGCACAAGGAGCTGACCTGGGCGGAACTCGCCGAATGGATGCGCGGCCTTGCCCCCGGCGCCGGCGTGATCGAGACGCGCTACAACGTGCCGCCCACGGCGATGCTTCCCATCGTGCGGCGCCTGCCGGACGGCAGCCTCTGCGGCGACCTCGCGCGCTGGGGCCTGATCCCGCCCTTCCACAAGGGCAGCCTGAAGGACTGGAAGGCCACCACGATCAACGCGCGCGTGGAAAGCGTGGCCAGCGCGCCCAGCTTCCGCACCGCCTATCGCCACGGCCGCTGCCTCGTGCTCGCCTCGGGCTACTACGAATGGCAGGTGCGGGATGGCGTGAAGCATCCCCATTTCATCTCCCCCGCCGGCAACGCGCCGGCCCTGATCATGGCGGGCCTCGCAAGCGCGGTGCGACTGCCGGATTACGAAGGGCTGACCTGCGCCGTGCTGACCGAACCGGCGCGGCCCGGCCTCGACGGCATCCATGACCGGATGCCGGTGATGATGGGGCTCGAGGCCGTCGACGACTGGCTGGGCGGCGGCCCCGTCGAGGCGCTGCCCCGACTGCCGGTCGGGGCGCTGCGCTGGCACGAGGTCGGACGGGCCGTCGGGTCTGTCCGCCACGAGGGGCCGGAGCTGATCGAGCCGCTTGATCCCGTGGTGCCGGACCTGTTCTCGCGCTGACCGTCTGCCGGGACTGCAAGGGGGCGGTCGACCCATCGCCGTGCGGGCCGTCTTCGGCAAGCCCGTCGCGGGGGCCGGAGCGGATGGCGCTGCGAAACCGGGAAGCCTCGCCGGGGATCGGTCCGCCGGGGGCGTGTTACAAAACTGTCATCGAACTGCAATAAACCCGACTCCCGACGAGTCTAGGACAGCGCCAAGGTCGCCCGCCGCGACCGCAAACGACAAGGAGTGTCCCAATGTCCCTTCTGAAGCTCACGGTCTCGACGCTGGCCGTTGCTGCCGTCTCGGCCGGTGCCGCCGCCGCGCGCGACAACATCCAGACCGCCGGCTCCTCGACGGTGCTGCCCTATGCCACCATCGTGGCCGAGGCCTTCGGCGAGAACTTCGACTTCCCGACGCCGGTCGTCGAATCGGGCGGCTCGGGCGCGGGCCGCAAGAAGCTGTGCGAGGGCGTGGGCGAGAACACCATCGACATCGCGAACTCGTCCTCGCGCATCAAGCAGTCGGACATCGACCTGTGCAAGGCGAACGGCGTGAACGACATCATGGAAGTCCGCATCGGCTATGACGGCATCGTCTTCGCCTCGGCCATCGACGGCCCGGATCATGCCTTCACCCCGGCGGACTGGTTCAATGCGCTGGCAGCGCAGGTCGTGGTGGACGGCAAGGTCGTGGCCAACCCGAACAAGTCGTGGAAACAGGTGAACGCCGAACTGCCCGACCAGCCGATCCTGGCCTTCATCCCCGGCACCAAGCACGGCACGCGCGAGGTCTTCGACGAGAAGGTGATCCTTGACGGCTGCGAGGCCTCGGGCGCGCTGGAAGCGTTCAAGTCCGCGGCGGGCGGCGACGAGGACAAGGCCGAGGAGATGTGCACCACGCTGCGCACCGACGGCGCGTCGGTGGACATCGACGGCGACTACACCGAGACGCTCTCGCGCATCGAGGCCAACAAGGACGCGATCGGCGTGTTCGGCCTGTCGTTCTACCAGAACAACACCGACAAGCTGAAGGTGGCGCCGATGTCGGGCGTCGTCCCCTCGGTCGAGACCATCGCCTCGGGCGACTATCCGGTGTCGCGGCCGCTGTACTTCTACGTGAAGATGGCGCATCTCGACGTGATCCCGGGCCTGCAGGAATACATCGAGTTCTTCGTCTCCGACGACATCGCCGGCCCCGAGGGTCCGCTGGCCGCCTATGGCCTCGTCTCGGATCCGGAACTGGCCAAGACCCAGGAGATGATCGCGAACCGCGTGCCGATGGGCCCGCTGAGCAACTGACGCCATCCGGGCGGCGCGGGACAGGTCGCGCCGCCCCTTCCCCTTCTTCGGAATTTTCATGAGCACCGGCATTCTCGTTCTCGCCGTCCTGATCCTCGCCGCCGCGGGCTTCCTGCTCGGGCGGCGACGCGCGTTATCCACGGCGGGCGGCGACCCGCGCCGGTTGCATTCGCTGCCCGGACATTATGGCCAGTTCGCCGCGCTGTTCGCGGCGGTGCCGGCGCTCGCGGTACTCGCGGTCTGGCTGGTCGTGCAGCCGGTCGTGCTCGACAGCCGGATCTCGGCCCTGCTGCCCGCGGGCGGCGCGGCCGAAACGGGCCTGCTGATGGCGGATGTCCGGCGCATTTCCGAGGGCCTTCGCCTCATCGCCGTGGCCGACGGGCTGTCCGAGCCCGCAATCGAGGCGCTGGTGGCAGACGACCTCGGGCCGCGCCTGCGCGCGGTGGGCGCGGCTGCGACCAGCCTCGACGCCGGGACGCTGGCGGCCGCGAAGGCGCACCGCATCCTGCAGCAGGACCTGCACCGCTGGATGGCCGTGGTTGTCGCGGTCGTGGCCGTGGCGGGCTTCCTGCTTGCGCTGTTGCGCATCCACCCGGACTTCCGCGCCCGCAACGTCTCGGAACGCTTCGTGATGTGGCTGCTGGTCGCGGCCTCGCTGGTGGCGGTCGCGACGACGGCCGGCATCGTGCTGTCGCTGGTGTTCGAGACGGTGCATTTCTTCCAGATCTATCCGATCGAGGAGTTCTTCCTCAGCCTGACATGGAACCCGCAGTTCCGCGGCGGGTCGGACCTCGGGATCTGGCCGCTGCTCTGGGGCACGATGTATATCTCGGTCATCGCGCTGGTCGTCGCGGTGCCGATCGGCCTGCTGACGGCGATCTACCTGTCGGAATACGCGAGCCGCCGGATGCGGGGCCTTGCCAAGCCCGCCATCGAGATCCTCGCGGGCATCCCCACCATCGTCTACGGCCTCTTCGCGCTGATCACCGTAGGCCCGGCGCTGCGTGACTGGTTCGCCCAGCCGCTGGGCCTGGGCGCGAGTTCGTCCTCGGTGATGACGGCCGGCCTCGTCATGGGGATCATGCTGATCCCCTTCGTGTCGTCGCTCTCTGACGACATCATCAACGCGGTGCCGCAAAGCCTGCGCGACGGCTCCTACGGGCTTGGCGCCACGCCCTCCGAGACGGTGAAGCAGGTGGTGCTGCCCGCCGCCCTGCCCGGCATCGTCGGCGCCATCCTTCTGGCCGCCAGCCGCGCCATCGGCGAGACGATGATCGTGGTGCTGGGGGCCGGTGCGGCCGCGAAGATGTCGCTGAATCCGTTCGAGGCGATGACCACCGTCACGGTGAAGATCGTAAGCCAGCTGACCGGCGACACCGAATTCGCCTCGCCCGAGACGCTGGTGGCTTTCGCGCTCGGCCTCACGCTCTTCGTGATCACGCTGATGCTCAATGTCCTCGCGCTCTACATCGTCCGCAAATACCGGGAACAGTACGAATGACCGACGCAGCCGCTCCCGACCGCCCGATGCACCGCTCCGGCTCGCTCTTCGCCGCCGACATCCGCACCCGCCGCCGCAACGCGGCCGAGCGCCGGTTCCGCGCCTATGGCCTGACGGCCGTGGGCCTTTCGATCGCGGCGCTGGTGATCCTGCTGGTCTCGGTCCTGGGCAACGGTGCCGGCGCCTTCCGGCAGACCTTCATCGAGATCCCGGTGACGCTGGACGCGACGATCGTGGACCCGAAGGGCAACCGCAATCTCGACGAGATGAAGAAGGTGACGACCATCGGCTACGGCAAGCAGCTTGAAGCCTCGATGGTCGCGGCCGTCGCCGCGGCGGGCCTGCAATCCGAAGGGATCAGCAGGAAGGACATCGCGGGGCTCCTGTCGAAGGAGGCCGCCGCCGGCCTGCGCGACAGGGTGCTGGCCAACCCGGAGCTGATCGGCAGCACGATCACCTTCCGCGCGCTCGCCAACGGCCGGGTGGACGGCTACTTCAAGGGCCGCGTGTCGATGGAGAGCGCGAAGCTCGACAGCAACGTGACGCCGGAACAGCTGGACCTGGCCGAGCGGATGCGCGCCGCGGGCCTGATCACCATCGCCTTCAACCCGCAGTTCCTGCTGGGCGCCGACGCCTCCGAGGTCCGCCCCGAGGCCGCCGGGCTGGGCGTCGCGATCCTTGGCTCCGCCTACATGATGATCATCGTGCTGGTGCTGGCGCTGCCGATCGGCGTCGCGGCCTCGATCTACCTCGAGGAATTCGCGCCGAAGAACCGCTGGACCGACCTGATCGAAGTCAACATCGCCAACCTCGCCGCGGTGCCCTCGATCGTGTTCGGCATCCTCGGCCTTGCGATCTTCATCAACTTCATGGGGCTGCCACAGTCGGCGCCCATCGTGGGGGGGCTGATCCTGACGCTGATGACGCTGCCCACCATCATCATCGCGACGCGCGTGAGCCTTGCCGCCGTTCCGCCCTCGATCCGCGACGCGGCGCTGGGGGTCGGCGCGTCGAAGATGCAGTCGGTGTTCCACCATGTCCTGCCGCTGGCGCTGCCCGGCATCCTGACCGGCACGATCATCGGCATGGCCCGCGCGCTGGGCGAGACAGCGCCGCTTCTGCTGATCGGCATGGTGGCCTTCGTTCGCGAGTTTCCCGCCGCCCCGCCCGAGGGCTTCTTCGACCCCGCCTCGGCCTTGCCGGTGCAGGTCTACAACTTCACCCAGCGCGCCGACCCCGCCTTCGTCGAGCGGGCCTCGGGCGCCATCATCGTGCTGCTCGTGTTCCTGATCTGCATGAACGCCGCCGCCATCATTCTTCGCCGCCGCTTCGAGCGTCGCTGGTAAGGAGCCTTCCATGGATGACATCCGATATGCAGAACGCGTCGTGAGCACCGCCGACGTCAAGATCACCGCCCGCAAGGCCCAAGTCTACTACGGCACGAACCACGCCCTGAAGGACGTCGACGTGGACATCCTCGGCAAGACCGTGACCGCCTTCATCGGGCCGTCGGGCTGCGGCAAGTCCACCTTCCTTCGCTGCCTGAACCGCATGAACGACACCATCCCCGGCTGCCGCGTCGAGGGGAAGATCACGCTCGACGGCGAGGACATCTACGATCCGCGCGTCGATCCGGTGCAGCTGCGCGCCAAGGTCGGCATGGTGTTTCAGAAGCCGAACCCGTTCCCGAAGTCGATCTACGACAACGTGGCCTACGGGCCCCGCATCCACGGCCTCGCCCGCGGCAAGGCGGAGCTTGACGGGATCGTGGAAAGCGCGCTGCGCCGCGCGGCGCTCTGGGACGAGGCCAAGGACCGCCTCGCCTCGCCCGGCACCGGCCTGTCGGGCGGCCAGCAGCAGCGCCTCTGCATCGCGCGCGCCATCGCGACCTCGCCCGAGGTCCTGCTGATGGACGAGCCCTGCTCGGCGCTCGACCCGATCGCCACTGCCCAGATCGAGGAGCTGATCGACGAGCTGCGCGAGCAGTTCTCGGTGGTCATCGTCACCCATTCGATGCAGCAGGCCGCCCGCGTCAGCCAGCGCACCGCCTTCTTCCATCTCGGCCGGCTGGTGGAATTCGGCGAGACCGGACAGATCTTCACAAACCCGAAGGATCCCCGCACGGAAAGCTACATTTCCGGCCGGATCGGCTGAGGAGGACAGCATGATCACCGAACCCCACATCTTCCAGGCGTTCGACCGCGATCTCGAGGCCGTTCAGGCGCTGATCATGAAGATGGGCGGCATGGTCGAGGCGGCGATCCTCGACGCGGCTCAGGCGCTGGAAACCCGCGATGCGGAGCTGGCCGACGAGGTCCGCCGCAACGACGCGGCGATCGACGCCCTCGAGGAGCGCATCCATACCGAGGCCGCGCGGCTCATCGCGCTGCGCTCGCCCACGGCCACCGACCTGCGCACCGTGCTGACGGTGATGAAGATCGCGGCGGCGCTGGAGCGGTGCGGCGACTACGCCAAGAACCTCGCCAAGCGGTCGATGGTGCTGAGCCGGATGGAGCCGGTGGGCGATGCCGCGGGCGCCATCCGGCGCATGGCAAAGGCGGTGGAGTTGCTGCTCAAGGACGCGCTCGACAGCTATATCCAGCGCGACGTGGCGCTGGCCCATGACGTGCGCCAGCGCGACCGCGAGATCGACCAGATGTACAATGCGCTGTTCCGGGAGTTCCTGACCCACATGATGGAGGACCCGCGCAACATCACCGCCTGCATGCACCTGCATTTCATCGCCAAGAACATCGAGCGGATGGGCGACCATGCCACCTCGATCGCCGAGCAGGTGATCTATCTCGCGACAGGCGCGATGCCGGGCGACGAGCGGCCGAAGGAAGACCTGACGGCCAGCGCCGCGGCCAGTGGCGGAGATTGCTGATGGCGGCGGCCGATCAGCCCGTGGTGCTGCTGGTCGAGGACGAGCCCGCCCAGCGCGAGGTGCTGTCCTACAACCTCGAGGCCGAGGGCTTCCGCGTCGTGCAGGCGGCCACCGGCGACGAGGCGCTGGTGCTGGTCGACGAGGCCGGTCCCGACGTCATCGTGCTGGACTGGATGCTGCCCAGCGTCTCGGGGATCGAGGTGTGCCGGCAGCTCAAGTCCCGCCCCGCGACGCGGTCGGTGCCGATCATCATGCTGTCGGCGCGATCCGAGGAGGTGGACCGGGTGCGGGGCCTTGAGACCGGCGCCGACGACTATGTGGTCAAGCCCTATTCCGTGGTCGAGCTGATGGCGCGCGTGCGCAGCCAGCTTCGCCGGGCGCGACCCTCCAGCGTCGGGCTGTCGCTGGAATTCGACGACATCCGGCTCGATCCCGAGACCCACAAGGTCCACCGCGGCGCCCATCTGCTGAAACTCGGGCCGACCGAATTCCGCCTGCTCTCGACCTTCATGGAGAAGCCCGGCCGGGTCTGGAGCCGCGAGCAGCTGCTGGACCGGGTGTGGGGACGCGACATCTATGTCGACAGCCGGACGGTCGATGTCCATGTCGGGCGGCTGCGCAAGGCGCTCTGCGCCTTCGGCGGCGAAGATCCGCTGCGCACCGTCCGGGGTGCCGGCTACGCCCTGGGCTGACCGGTCGCAGCAGCTTCCCCGCCGGGCCTCCCCCTAAAGTTGGATTGCCCACCCTGCCGCGTTCCTGCAACCCTTGGGTCTCGACGGCCAGGGGAGGGGTCGGATGGCGGCAGGAATGACAGCGGTCGGCTCCGGCCGGCGCCCGACGGGTGCCGGGACGCTTCTGCTGCTGCGCCTCGGCTTCCTGGCCTTTCTCCTCCTGCTCTGGTGGCTCGCCTCGGCCACGGTGCCGCGGGGGCTGATCCCCTCGCCCGCCGCCACCGCCGAGGCAGCCGCAAGGCTCTGGTCCGAAGGCCGGCTGCAGGCGGCCCTGGGCCAGAGCCTTGTCGTCTATGGCACGGGCCTCGCCGCTGCCGTGCTGGTCGGCATCCCGGTCGGCGCGCTGATGGGCGGGATCCGGCTGTTCGGCCGCACGGTGGACATCTTCGTCTTCGCGCTGGCCGCCACGCCGCGTGTGGCCTTCATCCCGCTGATCATCGTCCTTCTCGGCCTCGGGATCGAGGCCAAGGCGGTGATCGTCTTCCTCGGCGCCGTCATGCCGATCATCCTCAACACCTACGCGGGCGTCCTTGCCCGCGACGAGGAGCTGATCGAGATGGCGCGCTCGACCGGGGCCTCGCCCGCGCGGATCTACGGCCATATCGTGCTGCCCGGCGCGCTGCCCTTCCTGGTGGTGGGGCTGCGCCTCGGCGCCACCATCGGCCTGATCAACACGGTGGTGGCAGAACTCTATACCGCCGTGACCGGGCTGGGGGGGCTCCTCGCCCTCTATGGCAACACCTTCCGCATGGCGGAGTATTTCGTGATCGTGCTGGCCCTCGCCACGATCGGCGTGATCGTGACCGAGAGCCTTCGCCTGGCCGAGACCCGCCTGTCGCGCTGGCGGATCGCGGACCGGCCGTAACCTGTAACCCGGAGGATCCATGACCCGACTGTTCGCCCTGCTCGCCCTTGCGCTCGCCCTCGCCCCGCCCGCGATGGCCGAGCCGTTCCGCCTGATCGTCAGCGATCTGGAAACTCCGCTGGTGCCGAACTCGGTGATGGATCTGGCGCTTTCGAACGGCTACTTCGAGCGCGCGGGCGTCGAGGTCGAACTGGTCCGCGTTCAGCAGACGCCGATGGCGATGGCCGCGCTGCAGGCCGGCGAGGGCGAGATGGCCAATGTCTCGACCGATGCGCTGCTGCAGCTGGTGGCGCGCGGCACCTCCGACCTGCGGGCGGTGATGTCGCCGAACAAGTCCCTGCCCTTCCTGATCGCCTCGAAGCCCGAGATCACCGAGCCTGCGCAGCTGGAAGGCCGCAGCTTCGGCATCGGCCGCGTGGGCTCGCTCGACCATTCCCTCAGCGGCAAGGTGCTGGCGTCGAAGGGGGTGGACGTGGCGAAGCTGGACCTCGTGCCACTGGGCCAGCCCGCCGTTCGGGCGCAGGCGCTGCTGGCGGGCCAGGTCGATGCCACCACCATGTCGATCGGCACCTGGACCGCGATGCCCGAGCGGGACAGCGTGAACATCCTGATCGGCATGGACGACTATTTCGCCGCCGCGCCGGTGACCACGAAGGTCAACATCGTCACGACCGAGACGCTGGAAACCCGCCGCGCCGAGGTCGAGGCGGTGATCGAGGCGCTGGTTCTCGCCTCGCGCGACTTCCAGGACCCGGCGACGTGGGTGGAGCGGATGGTGGTGGCGCGTCCCGACGTGCCGCGCGCCGATCTGGAAACGCTGGCCGAAGCCTACCGGCAAAGCTGGAGCGTGGACGGCGGGCTGAACCGCGAGGAGCTGAAGGTGACGACGGAATGGATGTACGGCACGGAGGATTTCCAGGGGCTCCGCCCGGTCAGCCTCGAGGAATGGACCGATTTCGGCCCGCTCGAGGCGGTGCTGCAGAAACTGGGTCCGGCGGCGGGGTGACAGCGCCCCACGTCCGGCTGGAGGGCGTCTCGCGCGGCTTTGGCGACGGGGATGGCCGGACGCAGGCGCTGGAGGCGGTCTCGCTGTCGGTCGCGCGGCAGGAGGTCGTGGTGCTGCTCGGCCCCTCGGGCTGCGGCAAGACCACGCTTCTGCGCCTCGTCGCGGGGCTGATCGCGCCGGATGCGGGCCGGGTGACGGTGGACGGCCGCCCGCCCGAGCCGGGCCGCGAGGCGGCGATGGTGTTCCAGTCGTTCCGGCTGATCCCGTGGAAGACGGCGCGCGAGAACATCGCCTTCGCGCTTCCCGGCCTGCCCCGCGCCGAGGCCCTCGCGCGGGCGGACCGTTACCTCGCGCTGGTCGGTCTTTCGCGCTTCGCGAAACGCTGGCCGGCGCAGCTTTCGGGCGGGATGCGGCAGCGGCTGGCGCTGGCCCGGGCGCTGGCGGCCGAGCCGCAGATCCTCTTGATGGACGAGCCCTTCGCCAGCCTTGACGCGCAGTCGCGCGAGCTGATGCAGGTCGAGCTGATGCGGCTGATGGCCGAGCGGCCGGCAACCGTGCTGTTCGTCACCCATTCCGTCGATGAGGCGCTGATGCTGGCCGACCGGATCGTGCTGATGTCCCCCCGCCCCGGCCGGATCGTCGAGGAGATCGCGGTTCCCTTCCCGCGCCCGCGCTGGGAGCATGACGCCCGCGCCCTGCCCGACTACGTCCGCCTGCGCCGCCACCTTTGGGAGCGGCTGCGCGACATGGTCCTGAACGATCCAGACTCGGACTTCCACGGCCGGCGGTGACGGGGGCGGGTCGCCCGCGCCTCCGGTCAGAAGCAGACGATCTCGGCCTCGGCCTGCGCGCGGCGCAGGTCCGCCACCCCGGTCTCGGTTGCCGGTATGCGGAACAGCGACGACCGCTCGCCGGTGGCAAGCCGCATCGACAGCACGGTCTCCGCCCGCTCGTAGGCCTCATAGGGCAGGATCGAGGCGATGACGTCGATCGAACAGGCGCAGCGCCGCATCGTGTCGCGATCCTGCCCGTTCGTCGCGAGGCAGCCGAAGATGTAGTCGGCGCGCGCCAGCGTGGGATAGTCGTTCAGCGTCTCGTCCATGGTCGAGGACGGCACGGCAGGGACGGCTCCCGCGTCGGGTCCCCCCGGCCGCATCACCGCCGGCGGAGCGGCGGGATCGGGCGCCGGGCTCTGCGCCAGCGCGGTGACCGGCAGAAGGGCGAGGGTCGCGAGCAGGAGGCGCAGGGTCATGGCGCCTCCAGCGTCAGCGTCTCGCGATAGCTGCCGCCCGCCCCGGTCGTGTCGGCCGACAGCTGGCGCAGCGGCACATCCCGGGACGGATCGACCGTGATCCGCAGCACCATGTCGGCAAAGGGACCCATCTCGGCGCGCCGGGCGTCGGTCGCGAAGGGGCGAAGCTCGGCGGTGACCGGCCCTTCGGCTTCGTCCAGACCGGCAGCACCCAGCGCCTCGCGCATCCGGTTGCGGATGTAGAACGGGCTGCCCTCGGTCAGTATCGCCATGCTGCGCACGGTATTCTCGAGGAACCACAGCAGCACCGGATCGCCGCCCGAGGCCGGGAAATCCGCGACGGGCTGGTCCTGCCCATCGACGCGATGGGTCAGGGTCAGGAGCGGGCCGCGCTCTCCCTTGCCGGGCGTCACGATCAGCTCGCCCGCGGCGACCCGGCGGAAGCCCTCGGTGTCCGGTCCTGCGCGCTCGTGTGCGTAGCGGGTGACGCCCTCGGTCGCCGCGAAGGCACCGGGGCGGAAGATCACCTCGGCCAACTGACCGGCCCAGGCCCCCGGCGCGGCAAGGACCGCCGCCCCGATCAGGATCGCTCGGATATGATGCATGCCTTCCCTCTCATTCCGCGGCGGCGGCCCCCCGCCGCCGGCCTTCCAGAAGCGCCGAAAGCGTCCGGCGCAATTCCGCCTCGGTCACCGGCTTGCGCAGCAGCGCAGCACCCAGCCGGTCCACCCGCGCCTGAAGCTGCGGATCGGGTTCCGCCGTGACCACCAGCGCCGGCAGCCGCTGGCCAAGCCGTCGGCGCAGCGCCGCGATGGTCTGCAAGCCTGTCTCGCCGCGCTCCAGCCGGTAATCCGTCACCACCGCCTCGGGCGGAAGCCGCTCCAGCGCGGCCAGCGCCGTGCCGGTTCCGTCGGCGGTGGCAACCTCCACCCCCCAGCGCCGCAACAGCAGGGCATAGGCCTCGCGCATCGCGGCATCGTTCTCGACCACCAGCACGCGCCGTCCCGCCAGTTGCACGGGCGGCGCCGAGGCCGTGGGCTCGGCCAGCATCACCGGCTCGGCCCCGCTGCCGGCAAGTCGCTGCACCGCCCCGGTGGCCGAGGCGGGATCCGGCCCCGCTGCCAGCGCCCCGGGTGCCTCCAGCGCGCGGGGCAGACGGATGCGGAACACCGACCCCCGCCCCGGCTCGCTCCGCAGGTCGATGTCATGGCCAAGCCTGAGACAGGCCCGCCGCACGATGGACAGGCCAAGGCCGGTGCCCGGCTCCTCGCCATCCGGCGCCAGCCGCTCGAATTCGTTGAAGATGCGCTCGCGATCCTCCACCGCGATGCCGGGTCCGGTGTCGTGGACCTCCAGCCAGACATCCGCGCCCTGCCGCCTGGCGCCGACCAGCACGCGGCCCGAGGCGGTATACTTGATCGCATTGGACACCAGGTTCTGCGCGATGCGGCGCAGGAAGACCGGGTTCGACATCACCGTGGCCGACGAGATCACGAAGCGCAGGTCGAGGCCCCGCGCCTCGGCCGCGCCCTGAAAGTCGACGGCCAGCCGCTGGAACAGCCGGCCGAGCGACACGCGCTCGCAGCTGACGTCGAGCCGGACGGAATCCAGCCGCGAGATTTCCAGCAGCGCGCGGATCAACTCCTCGGTCGAGTCGAAGGCCGTGCCGATCCGCGCCACGAGGTCAGACTGCAGCGGATCCGACAGCGTCTCGGACAGGTGCGACAGGAACAGCTTGGCCGCGCTCAGGGGTTGCAGCAGGTCGTGGCTCGCCGCGCGCAGGAAGCGCGACTTCGAACGGTTGGCCTCGTCCGCCGTCTCGCGCGCCAGCGCCAGTTCGCGGTTGGTCAGTTCCAGATGCGACAGCGCCTGTTCCAGATCGCGGTTGCGGGCGAGAAGTTCCTGTTCCAGCACGGCGGCGGTCTGGAACAGCATCCAGTGCGATCCGCGCGAGGCATCGGCCCGGTCCAGCCGGTCGATCAGCGCGGCATTGATGCGCTTCAGCTTCTCGATCTGGCGTTCCGGACTGTCCCCGTCACGCAGCATGGTCGGGCTCCATCAGTGCGAGACCGACGAAGGTCTGGTTCACATGCACGCCGCCATGCTGCTCGCCGTAGGTGTTGAAGCCCGCGATGCGCCAGTCGGCGAAGAGCCTTGCCACCGCAGGCTCCAGCCCCGCCTGTTCCAGCGCCAGCCGGCGCAGGATGCAGTCGAAGGCCAGGATCAGCGCCGGCCGGCCGCCGAGGTCGCGAAGTCGCGCCTCGAGCCCGTGGGTCAGGTCATCCGCCCTGCCCAGCGCCAGAAGCACCCCGGTCTCGATCGAGGACATCAGCGTCAGGCCGCCCTCGGGCGTCACCTCGCGGATCGCGCGGACATGGTATTGCCCGCCCATGCGCACCAGCAACGGATTTTCGGCGAAGACGCGCGGGTTCAGCGCCTCGGGATCGAGGCCGATCAGCCGGGCATATTCCTCGGCCGCGGGCTCGGCGTTGATCTCGAGGATCAGCCGCTCCTCCGGGATTGCGGCTGTCACCACCATCCGGCCGCCCTCGGGCGAGAAGTGGTCGAAGATCACCTGCTCCAGCGCGAAGTCGGTCTCGAACAGGGCGAAGATCGCGCTGTCTCGGTGGGTCTCGCCATCGAGGACAAGGCAGGTCTCCTCGAAGCGCAGCCCGTCGCCGGCAGAGCCACCCAGCACCGGCAGACGATGGGCGACCGCATCGACCGTGGCTGCCACCAGTTCCTCCTGCCGGCTCAGCCCGTCGATCAGCAGCAGGCCGAAGCGCTGCCGCCGCGGCTGCGCGTCGAACCGCGTGAGCAATCCGCGCAGGCCGGTCATCCATTCCGACACACCAAGGCCCGAGAGGTTGCGCAGCCAGACCGCATCGGCGCGGAAGCGGCGCGCGGGCAGGCCCACCGCCACGACGTTGCCGTTGCCATAGCCGCCGCAGGCGAATTCCCCCGCCGAGGAACAGCCGATGACCCGCGCCCCCAGCCCCGTGCGGAGCGTCGCGGCAAGGCTGGGCAGATCTGTGCCGGGCGAGGCGAACAGCAGCACGGCGGCCGGCGCCGCGGGTGCAAGGCCGTCCAGCAGCCGGGCGGCGAGGTCAGGCGCCGCCGCCGGATGGGACAGCACCACCGGCGCCCCCGCCGCGAGATCCGGGAGCGTCTCGCCGACGGCAAGTCCCTCGATCACTCGCACTCCTCCTGCGGACGTCCCCTGGTCAATCCCGACCCCTAGCGCGCGAAGATCCGCGCCTTGCTCGCCAGAAGGGCGGCCTGCGTGCGGTTCCTCACGTTGATCTTCGACATGATGGCCGCGATGTGGGTCTTCACCGTCGCCTCGGCGATCGAAAGCTCGTAAGAGATCAGCTTGTTCGGCCGGCCCTGGCAGATCAGCCGCAGGATGTTCATCTGCTGCGGTGTCAGCGTGGCGAAACTGCGGGCGAGTTCGCGCATCTGCTCGCCCCCGTCCTCGGCGGCACCCTCGGCGTCGTATTCCTCGGGCGTCACCGGCTCTCCCGCCCACATCCGCTCGAAGGCGTCGATCATCTGCGGACGCGGCAGGCTCTTCGAGACGTAGCCCAGCGCGCCGGCCGCCATGACCGCCATCACCATGTCGGAATCGACCTCGGCCGAGATCACCGTCAGCGGCACGTTGCGGGCCAGCCGCTTCAGCGTCATCACGCCCTCGATCCCGCGCACGTCCGGCAGGTTCAGGTCAAGCACGATGGCATCCGGCAGCGCCCCCTCGTGCAGCAGCTTCTCGGCGGCGGCGAGGCTTGCCGCGCTGCGCACGCGCTTCAGCCCGAAGGCATGCGTGAGCGTCATCGCCAGAGCATCGCACATCAGCGGATGATCATCGACGATCATCACGTCGCTGATCCCGCGCGCGGGCACCTTTTGCGCTCCCGCGCAACCGATGCTCCACCCAGGAACATGTCCCATGTCTTCCTCCCGTTTCCGCGCGGGCTTCCTCCTCCCTGCGCGGCACCCCTCCTGTCAGGCCCGACCCCTGCGTCCCCCGTGTTCCCGGACTCCCGTCCGACCTCGGACCCTGACCGTCCCGGCAGACCCGGTCCGCGGCAAAATCGTGCCGGAAGAAACGCGCAAGGTCACCCTGCGGTTCCGGCGAACTGCGAAATCCGGCGCCTCAGCCGGCCGGAACCGGGAAGGTGCCGCCAAACTCCGCGCCGTCGGTATCCACGGCGCGCACCTGAATCGCACCCGCTCCGTTGTCACGGTAGCGGAAGGTGAAGACCGGGTCTTCCGAGATCGAGATCCCGCCGGTCATCGTGAACAGCAGATCCTCGCCCTGCCGCACCTCGAGCAGGTCGATGAAGCGGGCGGGAATGGTCATCAGCGTGACCTGATCGCGCTGGAGCCCCGAATAGTTCGGATGCCGGATCATCAGCTTCGCCTCGCGCCGCAGGCCGCCGGCATCCTCGGCCGCGGCGAGCGGCTGGAACCGCATCTCGCCCAGATGCGCAAGAGCGGCTTCGGCATTCTTGCTTGACGGCGCGGCGCAGCCACCGCTGGCGCGAACGAAGCGCCCCGCCATGGTCCAGTCGCCCTCGTCCGTCCGCCCCACGGCCCGCACGTTCGAATAGGCGTTCACCCGGACGCGGACCTCGAGATCGAGCGGATGCATCGCCTCGCCCAGCGTGAAGGTGGCGGCGACCGGCGAGGGATTCTCGTCGATCATCAGCGTCATCTCGGTCAGGCGCGGCGCGTCGGCCGGCTGGGTCACGTGGACGGGCACCAGCGCCGGGTCATGCGCGCGGAACGGCGCGTCGAGGGCCAACGCCGCGGGGGTTTCGGAAATGGCATCCGCTCCGAACACATCGAGGCGGAGGCTCTCCCACGCCTCGCCGGGCTGCAGCGGGCTCGGCTTCGGCTCCTCGGCCCAGAGCGGTGTCGCGATCAGAACTGCACAAATGATTGTCGGCCGGACGATGCGCATGGCGATCTCCTGTGCTGTCGTGCGACATCAAACCACGCGACGACAGGCCCGCCTATCAGACTTTCGGCTGAGTCCGCGGATGGGCGGAAAGCCGCTAGGCAGGGGGAATGTTTCATCTGCTGCTCACCGCCTGCCTTGCGGCCGAGCCCGCCACCTGCGCCGAGCGGCTGCTGCCGGCGCCGTCCCCTCTCACACGCGAGGAATGCGAGACGGGGGCAGAGGCACGGGCCGCAAGCTGGCTGGCGACGCATCCGGATCTTGCGGGACGCGGCACGCGCTGCGCCGCTACCGACTCGCTGCCGGCCCTGACCCTGTCCGAGGTCGTGCCGGGCGTTCTGGTGCACGAGGGCACCCCCGCCCTGCCCGACCGCGCGAACCGCGGCGCGATCGCCAATCTCGGGGTGGTGATCGGGACGGATGCGATCGCCGTGATCGACGCCGGATCCAGTCGGGCCGAGGCCGAGGCCCTGTTCGCGGCCATCCGCCTTCACAGCCCGCTGCCGATCCGCGCGCTGATCGTGACCCACATGCACCCCGACCACAGTTTCGGCGCGGACCTGTTCCGCGAGGCCGGGGCCGAGGTTCTCGGCGCGCCGAAGCTTGCCGCCGGCATCGAGTCCCGCGCCGCCGCATGGCTGCAGAGCTATCCGCCGCAGGTCGGGACAAAGGCCCTGCTGGGCACCCGGCCCATTCCCCCAGACCGCGGCGTCGCCGAGGAGCGGATCGACCTTGGCGGTGCGACGCTGCACCTGCGCGCCGCGGCCACCGCCCATACCGACAATGACCTGACCGTGCTCCACGCGGAGTCGGGCACGCTCTTCACGGGCGATCTGGTGTTCAACGGGCTTCTGCCCACGCTGGACGGCTCGCTGACCGGCTGGCTCGGCTGGCTGGGCGAGAGCCGCCCCGAGGTGCGCCGGATCGTGGCGGGACACGGTCCCGCTCCGCTGCCCTGGCCCGCGGGCGCCGCGGCCACCCGGGGCTATCTGGACCGGCTGCGGACTGACATCCGCGCCGCCATTGCCGCCGGCCAGCCGATGAGCGAGGCGATCCGCCAGAGCCATCCGCAGGACGCCGCGCGCTGGCAGGGCTACGATGTCAGCCACCCGCGCAACGCCTCGGCGGCCTATGCGGAACTGGAATGGGAATGACGCGCCGGGGCGCTACTTCGGCAGGTGCCGGACCACTGCCCGTCCCAGCGCGAAGGCCCGGCGCTCGAGGATCACCGGCGTCTCGCAGACATAGGTCAGCGCCTGCTGGCGGTCGCGGAAGATCCGGGTGTCCCAGTCCAGCCGCTCCTCCAGCGCGTCGATGCGGTCGAAATCCTTCGGCTCGGCCGCCATCAGCGTGGCCATCTCGGCCCGGGTCCCGTCAATTCGCCGGTCGAGTGCCGCCTGGCTATGGGCATAGCGCGCGATACCGGCCATGACGCGGGTCCGCACTGCCTCGATCCGCTGGAAGGTCGCAAGGAACAGCGCCACGAGTTCCGCGGGCTCGTGCCCGTTCGCGAACTCGGCGATCATGGTTTCGGCCTCCTCGACCGGCAGGCGGCGCTGCTCCAGGGTTCGGGCCAGCGCCTCGATCTCGGGCGAGGCGGCCAGCTCCTCGGCCCGCGCATCGGGCACCGGCCCGCCCCAGACCTGCCCCAGCGACAGATGGGGCTGCTTGCGCTGCACGCAGGGCCAGTCGGGATCGGAGGTTTCCGCCGCCCCGGCCGTGCCGGCCGCGAGGATCGCCGGAAGGACCCATCTGAGCATCGAAACCTCCTAGCGCTTGCGCAGCGACCAAAGACCCTTGGACGGGTCATACATGAAGACCGCCGCCCCGAAGAACGCCGCCGCACAGCCGAGGACGATCGCGAAGGCCAGCGGCTCGAACTGCAGGTAGAGCGCGAAACGGATCAGCTCCACGGCATGGGTGAAGGGATTGGCGAAGGCGATGTCGGCCAGCAGCGGGCTTGAATCGCGCAGCCGCCACAGCGGATAAAGCGCGGTCGAGGCGAAGAACATCGGGAAGATCACGAAGTTCATCACCCCCGCGAAATTCTCCAGCTGCCGGATCGCCGACGAGATGAAAAGGCCCAGCGCCCCCAGCATGATGCCCGACAGGAACAGCGCCGGCAGCACGGCCAGATAGCCGAGCGGCGGCGGCTCGATCCCCCAAGCCCAGGCGATCAGCAGGAAGGCATAGACCTGCAGGATCGAGACCAGCACCCCCGCCACCAGCTTCGAGCCGAGCAGGAACCAGCGCGGGTAGGGGCTGACCAGCAGCGTCCGCATCGCCCCCGTCTCGCGGTCATAGACCATCGAGAGCGAGGACTGCATGCCGTTGAACAGCTGGATCATCGCGCAAAGGCCGGGCGTGACGTAGACTTCGTAGAGCACGTAGGTCTGGTAGGGCGGCGTGATCGACAGCCCGAGCACCGCGCGGAACCCCGCGGCGAAGATGAACAGCCAGACCAGCGGACGCACCAGCGCCGACAGGAAACGCTCGCGCTGGCGGGTGAAGCGCAGCACCTCGCGCCCGGCAATGCCGGAAAACGCGATGAGGTAGCCGCGCAGGGATCGCCCATGTCCCAGCGGTGGCCGCGGAGTCGCCACGGCAGGCGGACGGTGGGGCGCGGTCATGCGTCCTCTCCGGTCAGCGCGAGGAACCCCTGCGCGAGGCTACCCCCCAGATCCGCAGCGCGCCCGGCCAGGCGCACCTCGCCCCGGTGCAGCACCACCACGCGATCCACGGGCGCAATTTCTTCCATCATGTGCGTGGCCCAGAGCGCCGAGACCCCCTCGGCCGCGATCAGGGAGCGCACGACCGTCTGCACCTCGTCGCGCGAGCGCAGGTCAAGGCCCGCCGTCGCCTCGTCGAGCAGCAGAAGCTCGGGCCGGTGCAGCAGGGCCCGCGCGATCTCGGCGCGACGCTGCTGCCCGCCCGAGAGCGTGGCGACCCGCGCCCCCGCCTTGTCGGTCAGGCTGACCAGCGCCAGAACCTCGTCGATCCGCAGCGCCGCCTCGCGCCGGCCGATCCCGTGCAGCGCCGCGTGATAGCGCAGGTTCTGCACGAGGGTCAGGTCGGCATCCAGCGCCCGGCTCTGGAACACGATGCCAAGCCGGGCCAGCGCCTCGCCGGGCTGGCGCCGCGCATCGAAGCCCGCCACGCGGATCGTCCCGCTGGTCGAATCGTAAAGCCGCGTGATGAGCGAGAAGAGCGTGGTCTTGCCCGCCCCGTTCACGCCCAGAAGCGCCACAAAGGCACCGCGCGGGACAGTGAAGCTCACATCGCGCAGGGCATGGACCGAGCCGAAGGAATGGCTCAGCCCGGTGATCTCCAGCGCGGGCGGCGGGGCCTGCATCATTCCTTGCGCTTCTCCGTCACGGCGAAATTCGCGTCGAGCTTGATGTCATACTGCCCGTCGGCGCAGAACACGTCATCCAGTTCCCATCCGTCCCCCTCGGCCTCGATGTTGGCAGGATCGACCTCGCATTGCATCGCGGCAAGCAGCGCCGTCACCTTCTCGACGGTGGCCGGGTCGGCCTCCTGCGCCATGGCCGGTGCGGCGGCGAGCAGAAGGCCCAGCGTCACGATCTTCTTCATTCCTCTCTCCCTGTCAGCGGATGGTGAACGTCGCGCGCTGGCTTTCGCCGGACGAGCCGGGAATGCTCAGCGTGAAGCTGCCCGGGACCACGGCCACAAAGGAGATCAGCGCCTCGCCCGCCTCGTCGAACTCGATCGAATGCACGCCCATCGGGCGGATCTCGATGCCGTTGATGACGATCTCGTTGATCCAGATCGCGCGGAAGAAATCCCCGCCCGACAGCGCAAGCTCGGCCGAGCCGTCGGCCACGAGCTTGATGCGGTAGAAGCCGCCCGACTTCAGCTCGTAGGGTGTCGCCGCCACCGGCTTGCCCGAGGCCAGCGTCAGATCCGCCAGATCCTCGCGGTTGCTGGCCGACATCAGCCCGGCAAAGCCGAAATCATGCGCGCCGGCCGGGGCCGCGACCAGTGCTGCCAGCCCGAGGGCGAATATCCGTCCGATCATCCCTGTCCTCCGTTTCAATCCACCACCACGACGCCCCAGGGCTGCTCGCCCACCTGCACCGACTGGATCACCTCGTCCGCGGCAACATCGATCACCGAGATGTCGTTCGAATTCCCGTTCGTCGTGAAAAGGTATTTCTCATCCGGCGAGAAGGCGAGCTGCCAGACCCGCTGGCCGACCAGAAGGTAATCCGTCACCTCCCAGCTCGTGCCGTCCACCACCGCGACGCGGTTGGCTGGCCCCAGCGCCACATAGGCCTTCGAGCCGTCCTTCGTCACCCGCACGCCCACGGGCTGCAGCGCCTCGGGCAGGACGCCCGGCACCTCGAAGGTGATCTTCTTCTCGATCTGGCCATTCGCCGGGTCAATCACCGACACCGTGCCGCCGATCTCGGACGACACCAGAAGCCGGCTGCCGTCCGCCGTGAACTGCGCGAAGCGCGGGCGCTGGTCCACAAGCACGTTCTGCACGATCTCGAAGCTCTCGGTATCGATGAAGTGCGCCATGTTCGTGGTCTCGGAGGTATTGACCACGAACTTCCCGTCGGGAGAAATCCCCATCCCCTCCGGCTCGACGCCCACCGGCACCTCGGCCAGAACGGTGCGCGTCTCGACATCCACCACGGTCACGATGTTGTCGTCCTCGTTGGCGATATAGAGCGGGTTGCCCGAGGGATGCAGGATGAACAGCTCCGGGTCCGGCCCCGAGGGCAGCGTGGGCAGTTCCTCGTAGGTCTCGGTATCGAACACCCGGACGAGGTTGTCATCCGAGGCACAGACATAGAGCCGCTTGCCATCCGGCGAGGCGGTGATGCCGCGCGGGCGCTGGCCGCCGGGGAAGGTGGTCAGCACCTCGAAGCTCTCGCTGTCGAGCACCGTGATGTCATTGCCCTTCTCGTTGCTGACGAAGATCTTGCCGGCGAACGCAGGGCTCGCGGCGCAGAGGCAGGCCACGAGGCCGGTCAGTCGTATCATTCTTCCTCCCTATCGCTCGATCTTGCAGGTGGTTTCCGGGCGGTCGATGCCGAGCGTGTCGAGCTGGGAGACCTGATGCAGATATTCGGCCTGCGGCGAGACCGTGGCCACGATCGGGCCCGAGCCGAGCAGGATCGGCTGGCGCAACTGGCCATCCCAGTCGCGCCAGGTCAGTGGCTGGCCCTTGAAGGCGCCAAGCTGGAACTGGTCGGACAGCATGTAATCCCTGAGCACGGCCATCTCGGCGGAACCGGTGCGCGTCGCGGCCTCGCCCACCGCGCGCAACGCAAGCCAGACCTGATAATCCTCCTCGCGCGCGGGGCGGTTCGCCAGCTTCTCGAACCGGCTCTGGAACTGGGTGCCGCCCCACATCTCCATCGCGGGGTGCCAGCTCATCGGCCGCAGGCCGGCGGAACCCGCAACCGGGCGCGGCTCCCAGGTGTGATAGGGCAGATAGGCGGCGAACAGACCGGTCTCGTCGGCCGCCACCACCACGTCGTGATCCTCGGCCCGCTGGGTGAACGAAGGGATCTGCGCCTGGATCTGCACGAGGCCGCTGTCGGTGGCGCGGGCGCCGCCGGTATCCTCGAACACGCGCTCCTCGACGATCTCCGCGCCGAACTTGGTTGCGGCGCGGCGGTAGGCCCCGGCCATGGCCTTGTCGCCCGGGTGGCTGCCCTCGATCAGGAACCACTCGCCCCATTTCTTCCAGACGAGGAACTGCGCCAGCGCGTCGGCCAGCATCGCGCGGCTGGGCGCGGTGTGGAACAGGTTCGCACGGCACTGCTCGCCCCGCAGGGCATCGCCGCGGGCACGGGCGTTGAAGACCATCACCCCCTCGCCCGCCGCATCGGCCAACGCCACGGTCGTCTCGTCGTCCGCCAGCGTCACGACCAGCTTCGCGCCGGAAGCCACGATCTTCTGCATCGCCTCCAGCGCGGTCTCGGGCGTCGCCGTCACCTCCTCGGTGACGAAGTTCTGTCCCATGAACCGGCCGGTGGTGGCGTTGTCAGCCGTGCCGAGCCTTGCCCCGGCGAAACCCAGATCCTCGGGCGGCAGGTCGAGCCGGGACACGGGCGGTCGGCCAGCCACGTCCACGCGCAGCACCGCCGCCCGGATGTCGATCTGCGCCATCGCCGTTCCCGGCAGAAGCAGGGCCGCGACCAGCGCGGCTCGGATCCTGTGCAAGGCGTCTCCTCCCGATCGTCAACCCGCCGGCAGGCCGGGGCGTCAACCCGGCGCCGGCGCCACTTCCTCCAGATCCCCGCCGAGATCCTGCCATGCCTCCACGCCGCCGGGGAACCAGTGAACCCCCGTAAAGCCCCAGCCGATCGCGCGTTTCGCCGCGTTCCACGACATCCAGCAGTCGCGCTTGCAGAAGATCACCACCTCGGCAAGCGGCTGCCCCCGCGTCACCCGCTCCAGCCCCTTGCGCAGGTAGGCCTCTTCCGCCGGGGCCAGCGCCTCGTAGCCGGTGTTGGGCAGCCAGATCGCGCCGGGGATGCTCTGGTGCGGCTTCTCGCGCCAGACCGTGCCTTCGGGCAGCCCCTCGGGTTTCGCCTCGCGCGGCAGCACGTCGACGAAGGGCACGCCGCGATCATGCAGCGCCCGGGCCTCTTCCGCCGCGATGCCGGCGCGACCCAGCACCGTCGCGGGGACCGCCTCTCGGTAGGGCGGGCCGCGGAAGCCCTCCGGCTCCGGCACCTCGGCCGTGGCCGGCCCGGCCAGCGCCAGCGACAGAAGCAGGGCGGCCGCAGCCCTCATCCGGCCTCCTTCAGCCCGCGGCCGTAATCGTCCAGCAGCGGCACGCCTGCGTCCCTCAGGATCGCGTCGAGCGCCCCCTGCTCGCGCCGGATCAGGGAGTTCAGCTCGCGCTTCCAGACATCCTCGCCCTGCCTGACGCCCATCGTGATGCGATAAAAGAGCTTCGGCGCCCCCTCCTCCTTCACCAGCGGAATGGCCTTGAGCGCCGGATGCGCCTTCACCAGCGGCCCGCCGACCGGCCCCCACAGCACGGCTGCGTCGATCTCGCCCGACTCGACGGCCGCCAGCATGTCGCCGGCCGGATCCTCGACCCGCCGGTCCACCATGAGGCTGTAGGGTCTGGCCTTCGCCATCAGCCCGTTGCGCGCCAGATGCGAGGCCGGGGGCGAGCCTGCGACCACGCCGATCCGGTGGCCCTTCAGCGCGGGATCGGCCAGCCGCTCGATGCCTGCGAGCGGCCCGTCGGCGCGCACCACCAGCACATGCGTCGAGGTGTAGTAGTGGTTGGTGTTCAGCACCAGCTCGTCGCCCTGCGCGTAGCCGATCACCACGTCGCACTTGCCGGCGAACAGCGTGTTCCGCACGAAGCCGGTCGCCATCGGAAACCAGGTGTATTCAAGCGGCTTGCCGAGGGCCGATGCCAGATGCTCCGCAATGCGGTTCTCGAAGCCCGAGCCGTCCCGGCTGGACATCGGCACCAGCGCCGGATCGGCGCAGACGCGGAACGCCGCATCCGAGACCAGATCGGCCACCTGCGCCGCGGCCGGCTGCGCGGCCAGCGCCGCGGCAAGCAGCACGCCCCGCATCATTCCATGCACGTCTTTTCCACCTCGGCATATTCGGGCGTCTTGTCGGCGCGCTTCGCCGGCCGGCCCCGATCCAGCGCCCCCGACCCGCGGGCGCGCAGATAGGTCCAGATGTCGTCGACATAGCACATCACGTTCGGGTTGGTCCCGAAGGCCGGCATCACCAGCGTGGTCGCCTTGCCCACCTCCTGCTTGCCGTTCGCGATCGTGGCGAGGAAATCGTAGTAGTCCAGCCGCATCACGCTGTCCTTCAGGGGGGGGGCATAGGTCGAGCCCATGCCGTCCGGCCCGTGGCAGACGTGACATTCCGACTGGTAGCGCCGGTAGCCCGAGAATGTGGGCCAGTCCACCGTCCCGTCCTCGGCGATGTTGAAGGTCGGCACCTCCTCGGCGTTGTAGGACCGGATGCCATCCGTCGAGGCGACGGCCACATCCGCGCCCTGCGCCGCAGCCTCGGCCGAAGCCAGCGACGAGGCGCCGGCCATCAGGGCGAGGGCTGCCATCGCGCCCAGGGACATAGCGGTCTTCATTCGGTTTTCTCCTCCCGGTAGAAAACCGCCCCTCCGGTGGCCCGCAGGGGCGGCTTCGTCATCAGGGGACCCAAGGCCCCCGCGAGGTCACTCCGGCACGGCGAAGACGGTCAGCTGACCGCCAAGCTCGGTGTAGTCGGACAGGGCCGCATAGCCGCCGACGGCGCCGAGGCCCTCGTTCGGGTTGGTGAGGCCCGCGGCAAGGCCGATGCCCGCCCAGCCGCCGACGCCCGAGAGCACGCCGACATACTGCTTGCCCTCGTGCTCGTAGGTCATCACGTTGCCGATGATCCCCGAGGGCGTCTTGAACTTGTAGAGTTCCTTGCCCGTCTCGGCATCGACCGCCTTCAGGTAGCCCTCCAGCGTGCCATAGAACACCACGTCACCCGCCGTCGCGAGAGCACCCGACCAGACCGAGAACTGCTCGGGCAGCGACCACTTGATCTCGCCCTTCGTCGCGTCCCAGGCGATGAAGTTGCCCATGCCGCCATGGCTGTCCGGCGCTGGATACATCGAGAGCGTGGCGCCGACATAGGGCTGGCCGGCGGCATAGCTCACCCGGTAGGGCTCGTAATCCATGCAGACGTGGTTCGTCGGCACGTAGAACAGGCCGGTCTTCGGCGAGAAGGCTGCAGGCTGCTGGTCCTTGGTGCCCAGCGCCGCCGGGCAGACGCCCGCGGTGTTGGTGTCCTCGCCGTTCTGCGCGGTCGAGTATTGCGCCACCACCTGCGGACGGCCGTACTGGTCGGACTCCTTGTCCATCACGACTTCCGTCGCCCAGTTCACCGCCGGGTCATACTTCTTCGCGACGAGAAGTTCGCCTGTCTCGCGATCCAGCGTGTAGGCAAAGCCGTTCCGGTCGAAGTTCACCAGCAGCTTGCGCATCTGCCCGTCGATCTCCTGATCGACGAGGATGTTCTCGTTCACGCCGTCATAGTCCCACTCGTCATGCGGGGTCTTCTGGTACATCCACTTGGCCACGCCGGTGTCGGCGTCGCGGGCCATGATGGTCATCGACCACTTGTTGTCGCCCGGACGCTGCGAGGGGTTCCAGGTCGACGGGTTGCCGGTGCCATAGTAGATCAGGTTCAGGTCGGGGTCGTAGGAATACCAGCCCCAGGTCGTGCCGCCGCCGATCTGCCACTGGTCGCCTTCCCAGCTCTTGATCGAGCTGTCGGCGCCCACAGGCTTGCCGAGCACCATGGTCTTCTCGGGATCGACGAGCATCTCGGCGTCCGGGCCGGTCGAGAAGGCGCGCCACACCTGCTTGCCGGTCTTCATGTCGTAGGCCGTCACATGGCCGCGCACGCCGAACTCGCCACCCGAGATGCCGACGAGGATCTTGTCCTTGACCGGCATCACGGTCGCCGTGTTGGTCTGGCCCTTGGTGGGATCGCCGTTCTGGACGGTCCACTTGACCTCGCCGGTTTTGGCGTCGAGCGCGACCACCGTCGTATCGGCCTGGTGCAGGAAGATCATGCCGTCGGCATAGGCCACGCCGCGGTTGACGGTGTCGCAGCACATCACGCCGATCACGTCGGGGTTCTGCTTCGGCTCGTAGCGCCACAGGATCTTGCCGTCGTTGTTCAGGTCGAGGGCGTAGACGTTGTTCGGGAACGGCGTGTGGACATACATGACGCCATCCACCACGAGCGGCGAGCCCTCGTGGCCGCGCAGCACGCCGGTCGAGAAGGTCCACGCGACCTGCAGCTTGCCCACGTTCTCGCGGGTGATCTGGTCAAGCTCGGAATAGCGCGTGTTGGCGTAGTCCCCGGTCTGGATCGCCCACTGCTTCGCGTCGTCGGTCGCCTTGATGACCGAGTCATTCGCCAGGACCGGTGCGGCCGACAGCATCAGCGCGGCACACAGACCCGTATTGAGAATCTTCATTGGCTCCTCCCGATGTTGATTTCTTGGAATTGATCGTGAAAATCGCCGGTTGCGGCCCCCTCCTCCGGATCCCTCAACCCTCCCGTCGGGACATGCTAAGGCGCGGCGAATTGAAGCGTCAACGCTGCCGGCACCCCAGTAAGCCCAAAGTATGACCGGCTGGCGAGGGGCGCGTGGATGCGCGAAACGCCTGCACCGGCGACATTTTTCAGCCCCCCGCGGCCGGGGTCGCGGCTTCGCCGCCGGCCGCCGGCGCGAAGGTGCCGAGATAGGCGATGAGGTCTGCGATCTCCTCGGGCTTGCGGATGCCGGGGAACGACATCTTGGTGCCGGGCATCGCCTTGCGCGGATTCTCGAGGAAGCCGGCAAGGCTCTCCTCGGTCCAGACCAGACCGCCCGCGGCGGCCTCGGTCATGGCCTTGGAATAGGCGAAGCCGTCGACGCTGCCTGCAGGCCGGCCGACGACGCCGGTCAGGACGGGGCCGGTCTTGTTCTCGGCCTCGGGGCCGATCTGGTGGCAGACCATGCACTTGCGAAAGGACTTCTCGCCTGCGGCGGGATCGCCCTCGGCAAAGGCTTCCGGCGCGGCCACCATGGCAGCGCCGGTCAGGAACGTCATCAGTCTCATCGTCTTCTCCCTTTGCGGATCGCTGGCGGGCGCTGCCTCGGGCAGGCCGCCGTCCCGCCGGCGGGGGCCGACGGGGCTCACTGGCACCGACACTCGGGAAAATCGTCACGCTTCGGCGGGCGGGGCCGCGGTCAGAAGACCACGACCGAACGGATGCTCTCGCCCGATTTCATCAGGTCGAACCCCTTGTTGATATCCTCGAGCTTGAGGATATGCGTGATCATCGGGTCGATCTGGATCTTTCCTTCCATGTACCAGTCGACGATCTTGGGCACATCGGTCCGGCCCCGCGCGCCGCCGAAGGCCGAGCCCTTCCAGACCCGCCCCGTCACCAGCTGGAACGGCCGGGTCTGGATCTCGGCCCCCGCCGGCGCCACGCCGATCACGATGGACTGGCCCCAGCCGCGGTGGCACGCCTCGAGCGCCTGGCGCATCACCTTCACATTGCCCGTGCAGTCGAAGGTGTAATCGGCCCCGCCGATCTGGTCGAAGGGCGTCTTGGTCATATTGACCAGATGGGCCACGATGTCGCCCTCGATCTCGGTCGGATTGACGAAATGCGTCATGCCGAACCGCTCGCCCCAGTCCTTCTTCGCGTTGTTGAGGTCCACGCCGATGATCATGTCGGCGCCGGCAAGGCGCAGGCCCTGGATCACGTTGAGGCCGATGCCCCCCAGCCCGAACACCACCGCCTTGGCGCCGATCTCGACCTTCGCCGTGTTGATCACCGCGCCGATGCCGGTGGTGACCCCGCAGCCGATGTAGCAGATCTTGTCGAAGGGCGCGTCCTCGCGGACCTTGGCCACCGCGATCTCGGGCAGCACCGTGTAGTTCGAGAAGGTCGAGCAGCCCATGTAGTGCAGGATCGGCGTGCCATCGAGCATCGAGAAGCGGCTCGTGCCGTCGGGCATCAGTCCCTGGCCTTGCGTCGCGCGGATCGAGGTGCAGAGGTTCGTCTTCTGGGAAAGGCAGGACGGGCACTGCCGGCATTCGGGGGTGTAGAGCGGGATGACGTGGTCGCCCGGCTTCACGCTCGTCACGCCGGGGCCGACCTCGACCACCACGCCCGCGCCCTCGTGCCCGAGGATCGCCGGGAACATCCCCTCCGGGTCGGCGCCCGAGAGCGTGAACTCGTCGGTGTGGCAGATGCCGGTGGCCTTGATCTCGACCATCACCTCGCCGGCCTTCGGCCCTTCGAGGTTCACCTCCATGATCTCCAGCGGTTTTCCCGCGGCAACGGCCACGGCGGCACGCGTGCGCATGATACTGTTCCTCCCTTGAACCCGCGTCAGCGCCGCGAGCCTTTGTCCTGACCTGACCTTAAGGGGAAAAAACCGACGCGGCAGATCGGAAAAAAGGATGAGGCGACAAGGGCTTCGATAAGCGGAAAGCGCCCTCCGGCCGGCTGGCCGGAGAGCGCGGAGCCGCAGCGAGGGGCTGCGTCAGGCGGCGAGCTTGCCCGACCGCTTGGCGAGATGGGTGGCGATCGCGTCCATCAGCGGCGGCGACAGCGCGTCATAGGGCTCGAGCCCCAGTTCGCGCAGCCGCGCCCGGATGCCGTCCATCCGGTCGGGCGAGACGCCGCTCTCGATCACCGAGGAGACGAAGGCCGCGAAGCCCGGAGCGGCCCAGCCATCCTCGGACGACAGTTCGGTATGAATGAAGTCGAGCCCGTAGAACGGATGGTCCTTGTTCTCGATCCGCCCATACATGTGCGTGCCGCAGCCCGTGCAGGCATAACGCTGAATCGCCATGTTCGGATCGACAACCTTCAGCTTGTCGCCGTTGGCCACGACCTCGACCGCACCGCGGGGCACCACGGCCACCATGCTGAAGATCGCCCCGTCGGGCTTCCAGCACTTGGTGCAGCCGCAGACGTGGTTGTGCGCCGATTGCGCGTTGATGCGCACTTCGACCGGGCGGTCCGTGCACTTGCAGCGCAGCGTGCCGCCCTGGAAGTCCTCGCGGCCCGGCTTCACGCCGTTATCGACCGAAGGATGGATCTTCACGTCGCTTCCCTGTGTCATGTCGGCCATTGCATCCTCCCTGAAATGCGCGCCGATTGTCGCAAGCACCGCCGAGTCCTTCGAGTCAGCCATTGGGCGGAGGGATCCGCCGACCCGCGGCCTGCAACCTTCGTCCGACTTGCCCGCCCCCCCGGCCGCGCGCCACAGTTGCGGCATGACCCGCCTCATCCTGCTTCTGCTGCTGATGGCAGCGCCCGCAGCGGCCGACGATCCCTGGCAGGGTCGCAGCGCCGCCTTCTTCGGCGTAAGCTTCCTCGACACCTCGACCGAGGGCGACCTGAACGGCGCGCGTGCCGACGAGGCCGCCCGGGTGGAACTGGTGGAGCGGCAGGCGGCCGAGGCCTTCCGCGCCCGGGGGGTGACGCTGCTCGATCTTGGCCCGGTGGCCGAGGATCTGGGGCGCATCCGCAATCCGGCGAAATGCAACGGCTGCGAGCTGCGCATGGCACGCCGGCTCGGCGCCGACTATGCCATCGTGGCCGAAGTGCAGAAGGTCTCGAACCTCATCCTTGCGATGAACCTCTATGTGAAGGAGGTGGCGACCGGCGCCCAGATCCGCGGGCAGGCGGTCGATATCCGCGGCAACACCGATGAAAGCTGGCAGCGCGGCATGCGCTACATCCTGGAGCGCAACGTCTTCCGGTGAGGTCCGTTCACGAAGCGCGAACGGCAGGGGCGCCGGAGCGGACGCCCCCGCCGCGCCTCAGATGCGCCGCAGCCGGTTCACCAGCCGTTCCGCAGGAACGACCGGCGCCGCGAGCGGCAGGTCCAGCCCTGCCAGATCCTCGAGCAGGGCAAGCTGAGGGATCTCGATCCCGCCATCCGCGTGCAACACGATCAGACCGCGCCGCACGAGCTCGTTGCGGGCCTCGTCAAGCTGCGCTCCGGACAGCGCCAGCAGCGTGGCGAGGTCCTCGTGCCGGCACTGCAGCGTCAGGCGAAGCGCGCCGAGGCGGTCGCGGTCGGCCAGCCGATGCGCGCAGATCGCAAGGCAGCCCGCCAGCCGCTCGACCGGAGCGAGGGTCGAGCGCATCCGGGTAAAGATCCGCCGCAGCCCCGAGGCCTGCGAGGACGCCGAGGCAAGCGCACTGTAGAGCCGCGGATCGCGCAGCGCCGCCGCTTCCACCTCATGCACGTCATACCAGCAGATCTCCGACGGCACGACGGCGGTGACGCGCATCTCGCGATGCCCGCGGAACGCCTCGCCCAGCGGCTCGCCGATCGAGACGATGTCCATTCCGGTCTCTGCCCCGCAGCGCAGCAGCAGGCCGGAATGCAGGATGCCGAAGCGCCCCCCCTTGAGGCTGACATCGACGGGCTCCGATCCGGGCAGCAGCCCGTCGAATTCCGGCAGAAGCGGGCAGACCGATACCGCACGGGCACGGATGGCGGAACACAGGGCGCTGTGGCGCTGGACGCAATTCTCGCAATGAAGGGTCGCTCGGCACGTCATGTCGTCAGTCCTCCCGGAAAGCTCGCCTTCATGGGCAAGGGTTTCAGTCCGACAACCTTTTCACTGGGTAAGTCCGTCCGCCGATGGCGGGAGCACGGACCCTGACTAGGGAGTTCGAAGCTTCGACTCTTTGACCTGCGTCAATACGCCCGCCGCCTCATGATGCCTCACCCGGTCAGGCGCGCAGACCGGCGATCAGGGCGTCCGCGTCGAATTCATCATTGTCCGACAAGACGATAAGGGCCGGAAGATCGAGGATTTCGAAGCGCAGGGGGGTGAGAATCGATATGAGTCCGTCCCTCGAGAAAGCCTGGACGGTGCGCGAAATGGATTCGACGGTGGTGCCCAAATAATGAGCAAGATCATTGCGCGCGATGGGAACATTGACGACGATTCGTTGCCGGTCGCCGGTCAGTTCGCTGGTCTGGTGCGGCCAGCGGCGGCACAGCATCAGCAGATAGGTGGCCAGCCGCGCGGCCACGGTCGCCCCCGCGCGCAGCGTGATCCATTCGCGCGCGGCATCCAGTTCGTCCAGCACGGCCAGCAGCACCGCATGTTCCAGATCGGGACAGGTCCGCACGAGGCTTTCGAAGGCGTGCCGCTCGAAGCAGCAGAGCGTGACCTCGGTCGCGGCCTCGATGGAATAGTCGGAGCGTTCCGAGAAGACGCGGCCGAACATGTCGCTCGGCACCAGAAGGCCCACGATCTGCGACCGCCCGTCCGAGAGAAGCCGCTCCATCCGCAGCACCCCCCGCACGACATTTCCGACATATTCCAGCGCCCCGCCCTGCGGCACCACCACCGCGTCGCGCGGAAACACGCGCAGGCGCGAGATCGCGTCCAGCTTGCGCAGCGTGGCCGGAGTCAGGCCCTGGCGCAGCCCGGCATGGTTGAACTTGGCATCCAGACCAAGCCGCGTGACTTCACTGCGCGCCGTAGGACGCTCCATCGCTACCGCCCCGAACCTTGAACATCAAAGACCTGCCGATCATTAACGCCGGCATCCGTCACCGCAACCAAGGATAGCAGATCCCCCGATGGCCGGCCACCGGGCGGCCGGCCTTGTGGCAAATCGGCAGCGGCGGTCAGCCGCGGCCAAGGATGTCGCGCACCATCGGGATCACTTCGCGGCCGAAAAGCTCCACCGAGCGCATCAGCGCCCCATGGGCAAGCGGCCCCATCGAGTATTTCAGCTGGAACCGGGCCAGATCCAGCGTCTTGACCGTCTGCGCGATCTTGCGCGCCACGGTCGCGGGCGAACCGACATACATCGAGCCGTGCTCGACCTCGCGCAGGAAATCGTCCCGGCCAAGGCGGGGCCAGCCGCGCTCCGCGCCCAGCCGGTCGTGCAGCGCCTTGTAGGCGGGAAAGGCTTCCTCGCGCGCCTGCGCGTCGGTGGGCGCGATGTGGCCGGGGGAATGCACGCCCAGCGGCATCGGCTCGAGCCCCGCCTGCGCGGAGGCGCGGCGGTAGAGATCGGCGAAGGGCAGGAAGCGACCTGGCGCCCCGCCGATGATGGCGAGGATCATCGGCATGCGGAACCGCACCGCCCGCACCACGGATTCGGGGCTGCCGCCCACGCCGATCCAGGCCCGCAGGCCATCCGGGCCGAGCGGCGGCCACACCCGCTGCCGCACCAGCGCCGGGCGCATGGTGCCGGACCAGCTGACCTCCGGCTCGCGCAGCAGACGCGAGAAGAGATCCAGCTTCTCCTCGAACAGGGTGGCATAGTCCGAGAGGTCGTGGCCGAACAGCGGGAAGGATTCGGTGAAGGATCCCCGGCCGAGCGTGACCTCCGCCCGCCCGTCGGTGATCGCGTCGAGCGTGGAGAAGCGCTGGAACAGCCGCACCGGATCGTCCGAGCCCAGCACGGTGACCGCGGTGCCCAGCCGGATCCGCCGCGTCCGGGCACCGATCGCCGCAAGCAGGATCTCGGGCGCCGAGATCGCGAAATCGTCGCGATGATGTTCGCCCAGCCCGATGGCATCGACTCCCACCTCATCGGCCAGCACCGCCTCCTCCACCACGTTGCGCAGCACCTCACGCTGGGACAGCAGCCGGTGGTCCGCATCCCATGTGACGTCGCCGAAGGTATCGAGGCCGAATTCAAGGGTCATGTTGCGTCATCCTGCGTGGATCTTGGCGCCTGTCTAGCACGGCCGGCGCCTCGGCGCCTCCGGCCGCGGGGCACAGCCGCCCTGCCCCCCTGCACAGTCGCCGAGCCCCGCGGCTCGGTCTTGCGAGTGCGGGGTAGGAGCCGGCCCGCTGGGGACCTGTGTGACCCGCCCGCAAGAACCGGCGCGCCTCAGCCGCTTCCGCAGAGTCCCGGGATGGGGGCAGGGTCAGACGCGCACAACACCGCTTCCGCAGCGCATGACCTGCCGGAGGTCCCGGGTTCGGCGTCGCGGCCGCTTCGCCGGGCGCGTGACCTGACGCAGGACGGAGGTCGCGAACGCCCCGCCTCAGACGACGCGCAGCATCGGGGCGCGCGGGCTGACCGCCTCGGGCGCCGTGCGGCAGGCGACCAGCGGAGACACCCGCTCGGCCGCCTCGATCAGCGCCCCGGCCACCCCATCCATCGCCTGTTCCTCGGCGTATTCGATCATCATGATCAGGGTGGCGATCATCCAGCGGTCCTTGTTCATCCGGTTCCTCCTGCCGGCCGCGCCCTTCACGCGGCCATCGGCAGACCATGCCCCGCCCCGGTGCCGACTGTATTTGAGCGATGTCAAATGACCTTTTTTCCCTGGATTCTCTCGACGCCCGTCCTGCCGCCTCACGCAGCCCCCGGAAGCCCCCGCCCCGATTGCATTTTCTCAGTATGAGCACATTAAGCGATGATGCCGTCGGGGCCGCCATGGGCAGCGAAGCCCGGATGGCGCACTATTCACGGCAGACTCCGCCCTCTCCGCTGCCCTCGGCCCTCAGACCATCCCTGCAGTCGATTCGCCGGAACGGACGCCGCGGCATCCGGGCGGCGCCGCTGCCATCCGGCATTCCCCTCCGGACGGCTCGCCACCAAGGACCCTGCGGCGACCACCGCCCCTGCGCGCGGGACGCCCGCACGGGCTCGTGCCTCGGCGTGGTTCTCGGCGCTTCGGGATCGGCAGCGGCTTGCCGAGCGTCGTGAAAACTTCATTCGACGCTTGGACATGAAGCGGTTACGGACCAACATGGTCACGAGGACGTGCGCGGCCGCAGGCGGCGCACGAGATTCACCAAGGAGGCTTCATGCGCATTGCAGTTCTCGGTGGAGACGGGTTCGTCGGCTGGCCGACGGCGCTTCATCTCTCGGCTCTCGGTCACGAGATCCACATCGTCGACAACCTCTCCCGGCGCTGGATCGATACCGAACTGGGGGTCCAGTCTCTCACGCCGA
Organism: Rhodobacter sp. CZR27; assembly: GCF_002407205.1. Taxonomy (NCBI): domain Bacteria; kingdom Pseudomonadati; phylum Pseudomonadota; class Alphaproteobacteria; order Rhodobacterales; genus Rhodobacter; species Rhodobacter sp. CZR27. Next base: position 2,133,196 of record NZ_CP023548.1, read on the forward strand.
TGGACTCGATCCAGGAACGCTGCCGGATCTGGCATCAGGAGACCGGGCAGCGGCTGCATTTCCACTTCCTCGACCTGCGCGAATACGACCGGATCCGGGCCTGGCTGGACGAGTTCCGCCCCGAGGCGATCATCCATTTCGCCGAGCAGCGCGCCGCGCCCTATTCGATGAAATCGGACCGGCACAAGGTCTATACCGTCAACAACAACGTCAATGCCACGCACAACCTGCTGGCGGCCATGGTCGAGACGGGGGTGGATGCCCATCTCGTCCATCTGGGCACAATGGGGGTCTATGGCTATTCAACCGTCGGCGCCCCGATCCCCGAGGGCTACCTCGATGTCTCGGTCGAGACACCCACCGGCCCGCGCGAACTGGAGATCCTCTATCCGACGCGCCCCGGCTCGATCTACCACATGACCAAGAGCCTCGATCAGATCCTTTTCCAGTTCTATGCCCAGAACGACGGGCTCAGGATCACCGACCTGCATCAGGGCATCGTCTGGGGCACCCATACCGACCAGACGCGCCGGCATCCGCAGCTGATCAACCGCTTCGACTATGACGGCGACTATGGCACGGTGCTGAACCGCTTCCTGATCCAGGCGGCGATCGGCTATCCGCTTACCGTCCACGGCACCGGCGGGCAGACCCGCGCCTTCATCCACCTGCAGGATTCGGTGCGCTGCGTCGAGCTTGCGCTGTCGGACGCGCCGAAGGCGGGCGACCGCGTCAGGATCTTCAACCAGATGACCGAGACGCACCGCGTCCGCGACCTGGCCGAGCTGGTGGCCCGGATGACGGGCGCCAAGGTCGCGTTCCTGCCCAACCCGCGCAAGGAAGCCGACGAGAACGAGCTGCTGGTGAAGAACGACCAGTTCCTCGAGCTGGGGCTGAAGCCGATCACCCTGGCCGAGGGGCTGCTGGCCGAGGTGGTGGACGTGGCGAAGAAGTTCGCGCACCGGATCGACCGCAGCCGCGTGCCCTGCGTCTCGGCCTGGACGAAGGACATTGCCCAGCGCGTCGAACGCGATCCCGAGGGGCGGCGGCTGCGCTCGGTGTCGTAGTTGGATTTTTTGCCCGAGGGCCCGGCGCGGGCCGACCGCGCCTATGTCACGCTGGTCACGAACGCGGACTATGCGCTCGGGGCGAAGGCGCTGCTGCGCTCGCTGGTGCTGAGCGGCACGACGGCCGATCTCGTGGTGCTGCATACCGACGTGGCCGAGGCGGCGCTTGCGCCGCTTCGCGCGCTGGGGGCGCGGCTGGTGCGCGTCGCGCTCCTGCCGACCTCGCAGGCGTTCAACGAGGCCCATGCCCGCGATGCGCTGCATGCGCGGGCGGCCTTCACCAAGGGCGGCAAGCCACCGTTCCACACCCCGCTCGACAATTTCGCCAAGCTCCGGCTGTGGCAACTGACCGACTATCGCGCGGTGGTGTTCATCGACGCCGACGCGCTGGTGCTGCGCAACGTGGACAGGCTGTTCGACTATCCCGAGTTCTGCGCCGCGCCGAACGTCTATGAAAGCCTCGGCGACTTCCACCGGATGAACTCGGGCGTGTTCACCGCCCGGCCGTCGGAGGCGACGTTCCAGGCGATGCTGGCAAGGCTCGACGTGCCGGGCGCCTTCTGGCGGCGGACCGACCAGAGCTTCCTGCAGGAGTTCTTCCCGGACTGGCACGGGCTGCCGGTGTTCTTCAACATGCTGCAGTATGTCTGGTTCGCCATGCCCGAGCTGTGGAGCTGGCCGCAGATCCGCATCCTGCATTTCCAGTATGAGAAGCCTTGGCAGGACCACGACAAGGCCGATCGCCTGCGCCCGCTGATCGAGCTGTGGCGCGCCTATGCCGGCGAGGGTCCCGTGCCCGATCCGGCCACGCTGGCCGGCCCATGCGGCTTGCCCTGACCGGTGCCGGCGGCTTCGTCGGCCGATTCATCGCCGAGGCGGCCCGGGCCGCCGGCCACGAGCTTGTCCTGCTGTCGCGCCGTCCGACCGGGCTGCCGGGCGAGCACCGGGCGTTCGACCTGCTCGCACCGCCGCCGCCGCTGGGCGACGTGGATGCGCTTGTTCATTGCGCCTTCCTGCATGTTCCCGGCCGCTATCGCGGCGGCGAAGGCGAGGACCCGGACACGTTTCGCCGGGCGAACCTCGACGGCAGCTTGCGGCTCTTCGATGCGATGGGCGGGCGGCGGATCGTGTTCCTGTCCTCGCGCGCCGTCTTCGACGGCTATCCTGCCGGCACCCTGCTGCCCGAGACGCTCGCCCCCCGGCCCGACGGGCTTTACGGCGAGGTGAAGGTCGCGGCCGAGACGGCGCTCGCGGCCCTGCAGGGGGCCAGCCTGCGCGCCACCGGCGTCTACGGGCCGGGGCCGCAGCACAAGTGGCGCGACCTGTTCGGTGACTTCCTTGCCGGCCGGCCGATCGCGCCGCGCGTCGCGACCGAGGTGCATGGCGCGGATCTGGCGGCCGCAGCCCTGCTGCTTGTGGAGCGGCCCGAGGCGGGCGCATTCCACGCCTCTGACCTGCTGCTGGACCGGCACGACCTGCTGGCCGAAGTCGCGCGGCTGACAGGGTCGGACCGTGCCCCGCCGGCGCGGGCCGATGCCGCGCGGGTCAGCCGGCTCGAATGCCGCCGCCTTGCAGCATTGGGCTGGCGGCCCGGCGGTTGGGATCTCCTGCGATCCTCGCTTGGATCGATGATCTGACAGGCGAGTTTTCGCCGCAGGTTGCCGCGAAGACTTGCCACCGCCGCCGCGACCGAGGCCGAATCAGGGGCAGCCGGGCTGCCGAAAGGCGATCCCACTCAACCGAAAGGCGCTTTCAGCCGCCCCGCCCGGGAACCTGCGGCGCTTTTTTGGGTTAAGGCGGGGCTTCCGGCCGATTCCGCCTTGGCCAAACGACAGGCAACAGGCATGCTCCTCGCGCTGAATCCGATTTTCACCACGGGCTTTTGCCATATGTGGACCATTCGACCCAAGCGCCCTTTGCAGGTGCAGCATTTTGTGAAAGATTGACCGGGTCCATTGATCCCTTCCCATTCCGCTGATCGAAAACATGAGGTCTTGAATGTCTTCGCAGAAGGTCACCACCGCCATATTTCCGATCGCGGGGCTCGGGACCAGATTTCTTCCCGCCACCAAGTCGATTCCGAAGGAGATCCTGACCCTCGTCGACAAGCCCCTGATCCAGTATGCGGTCGAGGAGGCGCGCGAGGCCGGCATCCACGACTTCATCTTCGTGACGTCGCGCGGCAAGGGCGCGCTGGAGGACTTTTTCGACGTCAACCACTCGCTTGAGCGCGCCTTGCGCAAGGCCGGCAAGACCGAGCTTCTGGCGGCGCTCGAGGCGACGAACCTCGACAGCGGCCATGTCGCCTATGTCCGCCAGCACGAGGCGCTGGGCCTTGGCCATGCGGTGTGGTGCGCGCACCGGCTTGTGGGCAAGAAGCCCTTCGCGGTGATCCTGCCCGACGACATGGTGGTGGCCGACCGTCCCTGCCTGAGCCAGATGATCGAGGCGCACGAGGAGGTCGGCGGCACCATCGTCGCCACCATGGAAGTGCCGCCCGAGAAGGCCTCGTCTTATGGCATCCTCGATGTCGAGGAGACCCGCGGCGCGCTGATCCGACCGCGCGGCATCGTCGAGAAGCCGAAGGCCGGCACCGCGCCGTCGAACTTCGCGGTGATCGGGCGCTACATCCTTGCGCCCGCGATCATGCATCACCTGAACCGCAAGAAGGTGGGGGCCGGCGGCGAGATCCAGCTGACGGACGCCATCGCGCATGAACTTGCGGACAATCCCGGCTCGGTCCACGGGTTCCGCTTCCAGGGCGAGCGGTTCGACTGTGGCTCGAAGGCGGGCTTCCTGCAGGCGACCGTGGCGCTGGCGCTCCAACGCGAGGACCTGCGCGACGAATTCGCCGAGTTCCTCGAAGCGATCGCGCCGCATCGCGGCCTCGGTGCGCAGCGCGCGGCGACGCTGCGCAGCGTCGCCGCTGCCGGCTGACCCCGACACGACAGGGAAAGGCGGCAGATTGCGCATTCTCTATCTAGCCCACGATCTCGATGACAGCGCGATCTGGCGCCGCGCGGCGATGCTTCGCGCCGGCGGCGCCACGGTCCAGCTTGCCGGGTTCCGCCGGCGCGCGGGCCCCCTGCCCGAGGAGGCGATCCTGCTCGGGCGCACCGCCGATGCCCGGATGACCCAGCGCGCGGCCTCGGTGGTGAAGGCGGCAGCCGGCCTCGGGCGGTCGCTGGCCGAGGCGGCGCGGCCGGACGTGATCCTCGCCCGCAACCTCGAGATGCTGGCCCTCGCCGTGCGGGCGAAGGCCCTCTGGCCCGGATGCCTCGTCGTCTACGAGGTGCTGGACATCCATCGCCTGATGCTCGGCGACAGTCTGCGCGCGCGGGCGATGCGCGCGATCGAACGCCGGCTGCTGCGGCGGGCCGGGCTGGTGCTCACCTCGTCGCCGGGCTTCATCAACGAGTATTTCCAGCCCTTCCAGCAGACGCGCGCGCCGATCCGGCTGGTCGAGAACAAGTGCTTCTATCCGCAGGGCGCGATGCCCCCGGCGCCCTTGCGCCGCGCGGTCACGGCGCCGATCACCATCGGCTGGTTCGGCATCCTGCGCTGCGCCTGGTCGCTCGACTGCCTCGACCGGATCACCCGGCAGCAGCCGGGCCGCTACCGCGTCATCCTGCGCGGCAAGCCCGCGCTGGACCAGATGCCGGACTTCCACGACAGGGTCGCGGACAACCCCGACCTGCATTTCGGCGGCGCCTACCGCAACCCCGAGGATCTGGAGGCGATCTATGGCGAGGTGCACCTTTCCTGGCTGATCGATCGCTTCGACGCCGGAAAAAACTCGGACTGGTTGCTGCCCAACCGGCTTTACGAGGGGTGCAGACACCACGCGGTTCCCGTCGCGCTGGCCGGCACCGAGGCGGCCAACTTCCTGGCCGATCTCGCCATCGGCCTGACGGTGCCGGATGCGACGACCGACGAGGTCGCGCGCCTGCTGGACAGGCTCGACCCCGCCGGGGTGGAGCGGCTCAGGGAGGCCGTGGCGGCGGTGCCCGGATCGGTCTGGACGACCGGACCCGAGGAAACACAGGACATCATCGGCCTGATGGGCCAGGTGGCGGCCGCCCGCGGCCGTAGGAGACAGGCGGCAATGCGGCGGAAAGGCTGGTTCACGACATGACGGCACGCGTGCTCATCGTCATCCCGACCCTCAACGAGGCAAGCCACATCGACCGTGTCCTCGATGGGCTGATGCCGTTCGTGCGCCGGCATCCGGCGCGGATCGTCGTGGCCGACGGCGGCTCGACCGACGGCACGCGCGAGCGCGTCGCCCGCCGGCCCGAGGCCGAGATCACCCTGATCGAGAACCCGAACCGGTTGCAGAGCGCGGCGGTCAACCTCGCGGTCGAGGCCTGTGGCGCCGGGACCGAGTTCCTGATCCGCATCGACGCCCACAGCGCCTATCCCGAGGATTACTGCGACGTGCTGCTGCAGGAGGCCCGCGCCACCGGCGCCGATGCGGTCGTGGTGGGGATGAAGGCGGTCGGCTCGGGCTTCTGGCAGAGCCTGATCGCGGCGGCGCAGAATTCGCGCGTCGGCAACGGCGGCTCGGCGCATCGCGTGGCGCCGGTCGGGCGCTTCGTCGATCACGGCCACCACGCGCTGATGCGGATCGATGCCTTCCGGCAGGTGGGCGGCTATGACGAGACCTTCAGCCACAACGAGGATGCCGAGCTTGACCTTCGGCTGCGGCGCGAGGGCTTCCGGATCTGGCTGACGCCGCGCACGCGGGTGGACTATTTCCCGCGGCACAGCATCCGCGCGCTGGTGAAGCAGTATTTCGCATTCGGCATGGGCCGGGCGCGCAACAACCTGAAGCACCGGTCGCTGCCGGGCCTGCGTCAGGCGGTGCTGGTGGCGCTGATGCCCGCGCTTGCCATGGCGGTGCTGGTACCGATCCACTGGCTGTTCGCGGTGCCCTTCGCGCTCTGGATCGCCGGCTGCCTGGTCGGCGGCGTGATGATCGCGCGCGAGATCGGCTCGGCCGGCGGCATCCTGTCGGGCTTTGCGGCGGGTGCGATGCATGTCGCCTGGTCCGCGGGGTTCTGGGCGCATCTGTTTCGTCACCTCGGCGGCCTGCGCGACATCGGCCGTGCGGGGGCCCCGGCATGACGGACCGTCAGGTCGCGATCGGTCTCTGCACCTTCCGCCGCCCCGGCGTGGCCGCGACGCTGGCCTCGATCGGGGCGCTTCGCTGGCCGAAGGGCACGACGGGCGTGGTGATCGTGGCCGACAACGACGAGGTGCCCTCGGCCCGCACAACGGTCGAGGCCGCGGCCCGCGGTCTGCCGATCCCGTTGACCTACATCCACGCCCCGGCGCGCAACATCTCGATCGCGCGGAACGCGGTGATCGAGGCTGCGCTGGCCCGGCGGATCGACCTGCTGGCCTTTCTCGACGACGACGAGATGGTGGAGGCCGACTGGATCGCCGAACTGCTGCGCGTTCAGGGCGAAAGCGGTGCCGAGGCGGTGCTGGGTCCGGTGCAGGGCGAGCATGGCCCCGACGCCCCGTCCTGGATGCGCGAGGGCGCCGCGCACGACACGCGCCCGACCTTCCTTGCCGACGGGGTGATAAAATCCGGCTACACCTGCAACGTCCTGATCGATCTGGCCGCGCCCGCGGTCGAGGGGCTGCGCTTCGATCCCGCCCGCGGACGCTCGGGCGGCGAGGACACCGCCTTCTTCGATGCCATGCTGCGGGCCGGGGGCCGCATCGCCTTCGCCGCGGGGGCGCTGGCGCGTGAGACGGTTCCGCCCGAGCGGGCGCGACTCGGCTGGCTGCTGCGCCGCCGCTTCCGGATGGGCCAGACGCATGCCAGCCTGATCGCCCGGCCCGGCGCGCTGCGGCGTGCTGGACAGGGTGCCGCGGCGCTGGCGAAGATCGCGGCCTGTGGCGGGATGGCGCTGGCGACAGTTCACGATCCGCTGCGCCGCAACAGTGCGCTGTTGCGCGGGGCGCTGCATGTGGGCACACTGTCGGCACTTTTCGGAGCCAGACCGATTTCCATATACGGCGACATCATGCCTGCGCCTCGATCCATTGAGACCAAAACCGATACTTATTTCGTTCCGAGGAGCAGAACTTGAAGCAGTTCGGATTCCGCATCGCCGACAGCGATCCGCGCATCGAACCGCCCGCGGCGGTTCCCGCGGAAACGATCGACCTGTCGCGCCTGTTCAGTGCGGCGCGCCGGCAGCGGCGCGTGGTGATGCTGTCAACCGCGGTCAGCCTGTGCCTCGGCCTCGTCTATCTGGCCACCACGCCCAAGATTTTCGTCGCCGGCTCGACGGTGCTTCTGGCGGGCAAGGTCAGCCGCTCGATCGAGGAGGTCTCGTCCATCGATTCAAGCGCCTCCGAGAACGCGCTGGAAAGCGCGCAGGAGGTGATCCGCTCGCAGCCGGTGGCACTGGCCGTGGTGGACATGCTGAACCTGACGGAAAACGAGTCGTTCCTGAACCAGCCGGTGTCCCTGCTCGAAACGGTGGTCGACGGCGGCAAGGAAATCGTCCGGGCGCCGATCCGCATGATCAGCCCGTCGCCGCCCTCGGTCGAGCCGGGCCCGCCGCCCACGCCCGAGCAGATCGCCGAGCGCAAGCGCCAGCTGATCGCCACCGCCCTCTCGCGCACCATCGAGGTCCAGCGCGTCGGACGGTCGAGCGTGTTCGCGATCGGCTATGCCTCGCATGATCCCGTCCTCGCGTCGAAGGTGGCCAATGCCTATGCCGAGGCCTATGTCTCGGACCTGCTGAACGCGAACTACGACGCCACAGAGCGCACCACGGCGTGGCTGCGCGACCGGCTCGAGGCGCTTCAGGCCTCGGCCCGCGAAGCGGCGGTCGAGGCGGAGGTCTTCCGGTCCGAGAACGGCCTCGTGTCCACGCGCGGCGCGCTGATCACCGAGGAGAACGTCTCGACGCTGAACGAGGATCTGGCCGTCTCGGTGACCGAGGCCGCGCGGGCCCAGGCACTGATGAAGACCTACGAGAGCATCCTCAACCGCGGCCCCGAGGCCTTCCTGTCCGACCGCTCATCGGGCTTTGCGCTGCAGGGCAACGAACGGCTGATCGAGATGCAGGACCAGCTGTCCGCGCTGTCGGCACGGCTTGACCGGATCGAGCGCGACTTCGGCAACGACCATCCGCAGGCCGTGCGCCTGCGCGAGCAGGTCTCGGCCCAGACCAACGTCCTGTTCGGCGAGGTCCGCCGCCTGCACGAGGAGGCGCGCGGCTCCTACAACGTCGCGAATGCGCAGGTGCAGGCCCTGCGCGAAAGCCTGGGCCTCGCGGTGGACGTGAACTCCGAGGCGGGCCGCAAGCAGGTGCAGCTCAAGTCGCTCGAACAGCGCGCCGAGACGCTGCAGACGCTGTATCAGACCTTCCTGACCCGCTTCCAGGAGATCGACCAGCAGAAGAGCTTCCCGATCTCGAACGTCCGCATCCTTGCCAAGGCCGACATTCCCCTGACCCCCGCGGCACCCAGCACGATGCGGGTGCTGGCGGCGATGATCGTGCTTGGCCTGATGGCAGGCGCGGCGATCGCGGCCTTCCGGGAATGGCGTGACCGGTTCCTGCGCACCGGCGAGGACGTGCAGAACGACCTCGGCCAGCGGTTCCTGGGCTACCTGCCGCATTTCGATGCCGCCAACGGCGCGCCGCAACTCTCGCGGCAGGCGCGCAACGCTCCGCTGAAGCTGAGCGAGCCGGTGCCCGGCATGCCGGTGGTGCGCAAGCCGATCCATGCGCTGCAGCACCCGCGCTCGCATTATGCCGAGACGCTGCGCAACATCCGCTTCTCCTCGGAGGTGAGCCTTGCCGGCAAGTCGCAGATCGTGCTGGGCATCACCTCGATCCGCCCGGGCGAGGGCAAGTCCTCGGTCGCGCTGAACCTTGCCGCGGTGATGGCGGCGTCGGGCAATTCGGTGCTGCTGATCGACACCGACCCGCGCAACCCCGGCCTCAGCCGCAGGCTGGGCCTGACGCGCGGCGTGGGCCTGGTCGAGGCGGCGCTGGGCCGCGCCGACTGGACCAAGGCGCTGCGGGTGATCGGCGACAGCGGCGTGCACCTGCTGCCCTGCGTCACGCCGGGCATGATGACCCATTCGAGCGAGATGCTCGGCTCCAAGGGCATGCGGCAGCTTCTGGCCGCGGCCCGCGCCCGCTACAGCCACGTGATCCTCGACCTTGCGCCGCTGGGGCCGGTGGTCGATGCGCGTGTGGTGGTGCCGCTGGTCGACCAGATCGTCATGGTCGCGGAATGGGGCAAGACGCCGAAGGCGCTGGTGCGCGAGACGCTGATGAACGAGCCGGCGCTGATGGAGAAGACCCTTGGCGTCGTGCTGAACAAGGTCGACATGACCACGCTGCGCGACTACGTGTCCGAGACCGGGGGCGAGCATTACTACGAGGAATACGGCGATTATTTCTCGGGCCGTTCCAACCCTGCCTGAGGGGGCCGGCACCCGCCTGCGGGGATTCATGGGGCTGCGTTGAGCTGTCCCATTTGAATTCGGCAGGTTCCTGCCTATCTAGGAGAGACAGGCGCAACTAACGGTTGCGCCGCTCGGAGTGGGCAGATGCGCGTTGCAGCCTTTTCGATCGGCATGGTGGGTTCGGCGGCAGGGGTTGGCGTCCTGGCGCTGTGGTCCGGGTTTTCGGGCTGGGCCGTGGCAGGGCTTGTTGCCGCGACGATGGTGCTGGCCCAGGTGCTCTATCTCGCCCTGATCCTGCTGATGATCCGGGAAGAGAGCGACCGCCGCCAGCCCGCGGATCCCGCCAAGGCCCCGGCCGAGACGATCCTTCAGATCCGCGAACCGCACCAGCCGAATGTCTGAGATCAGCCGCCCTGCAGGGCACGGGGGCGAAGGTCCGCCCCTTCATGGGCGAACATCCGCGCCAGATGGCCGCCGCTGCGCATGAGGTCCGCCATGCGGCCCTCTTCCACCACGCGCCCGCCGTCGAGCGTATAGACCCGGTCGGCGAAGGCCACCATCGAGGGGCGGTGCGCGATCGTCAGCACCGTCATGCGACCCGCCCGCCGCATCAGCGCATCGGCCACGATCTTCTGGCTTTCCCAGTCGAGCGCGCTGGTCGCCTCGTCGAGGATCAGCACCGAGGGCTTGCGAAGGAAGGCGCGGGCCAGCGCGATCCGCTGGCGCTCGCCGCCCGAAAGCAGCGTGCCGCGGTCGCCGACCCGGGTGTCCAGCCCCGCGGGCAGCGCCGCGACGAAGCGGTCGGCCGCCGCATCGGCAAGCGCAAGGCGAAGGTCCTCGTCGGTCGCGGAAGGGGCCACGATCTTCAGGTTGGCGCGGATCGTGTCGTGCAGCAGAAAGGTCTCCTGCGGGACATAGGCCAGATGCTCGCGCCAGCCGCGCCGCTCGGCCTCGGTGAGTTCGCGCCCGTCGACGAGGAAGCGGCCGGACTCGGGCCGGATCAGGCCCATGACGATATCCGCCACCGTACTCTTGCCGGCGCCGGACGGGCCGATCAGCGCGGTGGCCTCGCCGATCCGCAGGCGAATCGTGCAATCGGTCAGGGCTGCCTCGTCGCTGCCCTCGCGGTGCCGGTAGGTCACGCGGTCCAGCAGGATCTCGCCCTGCGGCGCGGGCACGGGAACCGAGGCGAAGCCGGTGCCGCCCTCGCGGTTCGCCTCGAGCCGGGACTGCAGGTCGACGACGCGCCACCAGGCCGACAGGTCCACCAGCAGCGCCTGCACCTGCCCCTGAAGTCCCTGGAAGCGCGGCGTGACCCGCATCAGGATCACCAGCAGCACGATCATCTGCGCCATTTCCAGCCCGGCGACGCGCAGCGACAGCAGCACGAAGCCCGCCGCCCCCACCGCCAGCGCAACCTGGAACAGCCCGTTGCCAAGCGCATTCCTGCGCACATAGTCGCGCGCATCGGCCTTGGTTGTGTCCAGCGTGCGCTCGAACTGCGCGACGTGGTGCGGCTCCTGGTTCATGCTGCGCGCGGTCTTCAGCCCCGAGATGAATTCGGACACCAGCCGCGCCTGCACGGTGCGCGCCGCCTGGATGCGCTGGCCGTAGCGCTGCGCGAGGCGCCGGTAGGGTTTCAGCAGCAGCAGCGCCGTCAGCCCGAAGCAGAAGGCGAACAGCGTCATCGGCACCGAGACCGCAAGGCACAGCAGGAAGTAGATCACCAGCCCGACGAGGATCTGCATCAGGTTCAGCGCGACGAAGCCGCAGAAGTTGATGCGGTCGATCTCGCCGGTCAGGGCGTGCTCCAGATCGGCGCGGCGCATCCGCACCACGGTCTCCCACCGGGCCGAGGCCACGGCCGAGAACAGGTCCGCCCGGGTCGAATTGGCGAAATCGTTCAGGAGATCCGACAGATAGACGGCCTTCACCCGATTGAACACCGCCTGTAGCGCGACAAGCCCCACGATGGCCGACAGCAGGACCGCAAGGCCGATGGTCACGTCGGGCAGCTGCCAGCCGAGCAGCGACCGGCCCCCGAGATCGATGGCGTAGTCGGGTCCTCCCCTGCTGGCGAGGCCTAGGACCGGCAGCAGCAGCAGGATCGAGATGCCCTCGGTGAGGTTGCCGAGGACAAGGAACGTCAGCGCGATCCCCAGCCGCCGGCGGCCGAACCGCGTCATCGCCCGCAGAAGCGCGAGCGTGCTGCGCAGGCCCTCGGCGGGCGTGGCGGCGGTCGGATCGTCGGTCATCGGCCCGCCCCGGCGTCGGCCTCGATCAGCGCCACCACGTCCGGCAGCCGCTCGAGGCTTCCCGGCACGATCAGCCGGTGCAGCACGCCGCTTGCGGCCAGCGCCGCGGCCTGCCGCAGGTGACGACCGCCCGCGGTCCCGTTCAGCACTCCGCTGCCGAAGCGCGTGACATAGGCGAAGCGCAGCGCCAGCGGCAGCGCATCGGGCAGCGGAATGGGGATGACGGCCGGATCTGCCCCTGCCGGCCCGCGTTCGAGCAGGTAGATGCGGGCCAGGGGCGGCCGCCCCCGCTCGAACCGTCGCGGCAGCAGGACGCGCCCCTTTTCCGGCACCTCGGGCACCGGCGGGCGATGCACGGCATCGGGCACGTCGAGGCTTGCCGCGGCGGCCGCGGACAGCTTCACCTGCGGGAAGCCGGGCCGCAGCGCAAGATCGGCATCTACCGCGACGATGTCATCGGCGACCAGCGGATGCCCCGCGCGGATCAGGGCCGTCGCTGTGGTGGACTTGCCGGCCCCCTTGTCGCCCATCATCACCACGCCACGGCCGGCCACCGACACGGCGCTGGCGTGCAGCGTGAACAGACCCATCTGCTCCAGCGCCAGCGCAAGGACGGAGCCGAGCAGCGGATAGGCGATGAGATCCTCCGACACCCCCGGATGCGGGCTTGCGGTGATGCGCCCCGGCTCGATCCGGAAGCCGCCGACCGTCTGCCACCAGAGCTCGGCCAGATCCGGCGCGAAGCGGGTGCGGAAGGCGCCCTCGCCCGGCAGGTCCTCCAGCGCGGCGCGCGACACCGTCAGGTCGGCGGGGTGATCGCCGTCGAGCGGTTCAAGTTCCGGCAGATCCACGTCAGATCGCACGGCAAGGCCATAGGCGGTCCGAAGCCCGGCGACGGCGGGGCGGAAGGCGCGCGGCTGTTCGGCCGTCATGCGGGTGTCCTCTGGTCCAGACGCGCGTCGGCCGGGCTTGTCGTGCGGCGCAGCCACCGGTCCAGCACAAGAACGCGGATGATCTCCTGCAGCGCCCCGGCATCCACCTCGCCGGTCCGCAGGCGGCCGGCTCCCTCGCGGATGGTGCCGAGGTCGGCATATTCCGCCACCGGGCCGGGATCGGCGCCAAGCAGCCGCGCCAGATCTCCGTCCCGCCCTGCCAGCAGGCGGGCGCGGACATGGGCGGTGAAATCGCTCTTCCCGATGCGCAGGCGGACCGCCTCGGGCAGGACACCGCGGGTCGCGTCGCGCAGCAGCGCCCTCGCCATCCCGTCGTGGAACTTTGCCGAGCATGGCTGCGCCACGCAATGTTCCACCACCCGCCGGTCGAGGAAGGGATAGAGCGGCACGACATTCCGACAGGCCGCGGCGCGGTCGAGGATCTCGAGCGCGGTGGCAAAGCGGGGGGCGGTCAGCAGGCCGATGTGCTGTCGCATGTCGACGGTCGCACCCGGCGGCGGGGTGGCCGCGGCCTTGCGGACGCGGTCGACAAGGTCGGTCCGCGCCACCAGATCCGCATGCACCGCGCGCCGCCATGCGGTGCGGTCGATCTCTGCACGGCTCAGGCGGCGGGCCGCGGCGCGCAACCAACGCGAGCGGGCACCCTGCACCACCGAGCGCAGGAAGATGTCGCGCCTCGGATCGCCGCCCAGCGCGGAGGCGGCCCGCGTCGCCGACCACAGCGCCCGCCACTGCCCCTCGCCCGCCAGTTCCGCCAGACGCGACAGCCCGAACGAGATCACCTCGTCCCCGCCATGGCCGTCGATCAGCCCGCGCAGCCCGGCCTCGGCCGCCGCCCGATAGAGCGAACGCGAGGTCGGAAGGTTGGGCGCGAAGAACGGCGTTCCCTGCTCGGCCAGAAGCTCGTCGATCCCGCCGTCCAGCGTGTCGACGTCGATCCAGATCGGGCGGAAGCGGCCGGCAGCATGCACCTTCGCGATCCATTCGCATTCGTCGATCTCGGGATAGCGGTCGAACTTCATCGAGATCGTCGGCAGCGGCGCAGCGGAATGGCGCGAGGCGAGCACCGAGAGCGTGCTGGAATCGAGCCCGCCGCTGAGCATCGCGCCCACCGGGCCGTTTCGCATGCGGACAAGCACTGCCTGGTCGAGTTCCTCGAGCAGCGCCTCGGGCGGGTCGGCCATCGACTTCGGCTCCGGGTTCAACTCCCAGTAGCGCCGGGTCTCGATCCGGCCGTTCTCGACCAGCAGCATGTGCGCCGGTTCAAGGCGGCTGACCCCGCGGTGGATGGTCCGGCTCGCGCTGGTCGGCTGGCCCGACAGGAATTCGGCGATCCAGATTTCGTCAAGGGGGGGCGTGCTGGCCGGGAACGCCGCCAGCAGCGCCCCGGCATCCGAAGCGGCCGCCACCACCTGCGGCGTCGCCCGGAAAAGGAACGGGCGCACGCCGAAACGGTCGCGCAGGCCCAGCAGCCGCCCGGCGGCGGGGTCCCACAGCACCAGCGCGAAATCCCCGTCGAGGTGCTGCGGCAGGTCGAGGCCCCAGCGGTCGTAGGCGGCAAGCACCACCACCCCGTCCGGCACGTCGGAGAGCCCGAGGCGCGCCCGCAGGTCGGCGGCATTGTCGAGCCGCACCGTGCCCGAGAGGATCGGGCCGCCCGCCCGGCGCTGCCATGGCCCGCCGCTGCCGGCATCGTCCTGCGCGGTCTGGCCGAGCGCAACGCCGCCGGCGGCGAGGACGGTCCGCCCATGCGCGCCGCGCTGCTGCATGGCTGCCAGCATGGCCTGCGTGCGGGCCTTCGCATCCGCCGGGTCGCCCCCCAGCGCCATGAAAGCCGCGAAACCGCTCATGGGCCGGTTCCTGCCGAGACGTCGTGCGCCGCATCGGCCCGCCCGGCGCTGTCGTAGTCGAGCAGCGGGCGATGGATGCCATAGTCGGCGGCGCTTCCGCCCAGCGCGATGACATTGCCCGACAGCAGCCAGGCATGCGGACGGAAGTCGGCCTCGCCCCCACCCGGCAACGAGATCCTGACCGTCGAGACATAGCCACGACGCGCCAGAAGCCGCTGGCCCGCCAGCGCCTGCGTGAGACAGGTCGCCCCGGGAACCAGCCGGGATGCCGCCGAGACCGACCACGCCACCCGGCGCAACTCGGCCGCGGGTGCCTCGGCCTCGGCACCAAGGGCGGCCGTCGCGGCCCGCACGGCGTCGGTGCGGCGCCGCGCGATCGCAAGGCGGATCCGCAGCACCGTCTGCAGGGCATCGGCCAGCGCGACGACCTCGCGCGGCTTCAGGGTCAGGATGCGCCGGAGACGCCGCATGAGGCTTGCCCTTCAGGTAAGCGTGACCAGACGATTTGCGGCAAGGTCATCGACCAGCCGGCGGATGTCGCCCTCGCACCGCTCGTGGTCGATCCGGTAGCGTTCCGCGACGCGATCGACGATCTCGGCCAGGGTCACCGGCCGATCCAGCATGGACCAGACGAATTCGCCCACGGAGTTCATGCTGTAGTAGGAATTGCTGTTGGTGTCGAAAATGGCGATCCCGTCGCCGAATGCGCAGGGAATGCAGCCGGATGCTGCCCTGATGGTCAATGTGAATATCCTTGAAGAACAGGCAATGGCCGAGGCGGCCTTGCAACCGCCTCGACCCCTGCTGTGACGTCCCGACGCGAAGGATCAGGAGAAGGTGATGTCTTCCACCGGGGTGCCGCGCGGGAAGCTTGCGTCAAGGACGCTGCCCGTGCTCGCACCGTGAGTCATCATTTCCAGCGTTCCGTGAACGCGCAGCACCGGGGTCTCGTAAACAGGGTTTTGGATGTTGTTTGCCACGTCAAATATCCTCAGCATAAGGTAGCGGGGATGGCACTGGGCCAAACGTCAGCCTGTGTGCGGACGGGCGTCAAGTCAACCTGGGCGCCCACCACCGGGGAGCGTATATTTGCCTGACGTCCTATTTTGCCGATACAGAGCGCATTTACAATCCAAGGTTGACCAATTTGACCCTAAAGTCGATCCGCGGGGTGACCTTCTGCACATTATTTCATCAAATTCGCCGCGAGAGGCAAGAGGGACCTAGCTATGATCCGAATGCAGCGCGGCATCGCGCCGCATCGTGCGCCCTTCGGCACCCGATTCGCCCCGTCGCGGCGCGGTCTGGGACATCGCCCATGACCTTCACGTCGCAGCAGTTCGCGACGGTGCGGCAGCACGACTGCCGCGCCGAGACCGAGGCGCTGCGCGCCGCACTTGCCCGCGTGTTCGGCGACGGGACGTGTCGGCCGACCGACCTCAAGCCACAGGTTCTGTTCGAGATCGCCCGGCTCAACAAGGTCGGCCTCTTCCTCGCGCCGCGCCCGACGGACCTGCCGCCAGCCTGGGCCGCCATCGCCCCCAGGATCGAGACCATGCGGCTCCAGTCCGCCGCGCGGAACGGGCACAGCCTGCGCGCCAGCGTCGAGATCGCCCGGCTGATGCGCCTCGCCGGCATCGCCCATGTCCAGTTCAAGGGTCCGCTGCAACAGATCGCGCTGTATGGCGGGCCCTGCTGGAAGCCGACCGGCGACGTGGACCTGCTGGTGGCCGAGGCGGATCTCGCCGTGGCGGGGGCGGTCCTGCGCGGGGCGGGCTATGAACCGGTCGAGGCGGAACTGGCCGGCTGGTGGACGGTGCATCTGGGAGAGCAGCACTTTCGCCGGCCGGAAGGCGGGCCGGTCATTGACCTGCATCACCGGCTTCAGCAGCCCGGCGCACCGCGCCCGCGGCGGACGGGGGACATCCTCGCGCGCGCCACCCCGATGCCGTTCGAGGACGAGGCCATCCCCGTGATCGCGCCGCCCGACCGCTGCCTCGTGGCCGCGATCGGCGTGGTGAAGGCGCTGGTCGCGCACGAGCCCTGTGCCGGGCATCTATGCGACCTGCGCGCGTCGCTCGACCGGCTGACGCGCGAGGAAGCGGAGGCCCTGCCCGGAATCGCCGCGGAGCAGGGGCTGTCGGAGACGCTGGCCCTTGCCAGCCACGGCGTCGACGCGCTGTTCGAGGGGTTCGCCCCGCGGCCCTACGCGCTTGGCCCGAACCCCCTGCCCGGCCTCGATGCGGCGCAGCTGCGCAGGCTCCTCGTCACGCCGTGGGAGGCGGGCCTTGACTGGCCGCGCCGCAGCCGCATCCTCTGGGCGCTCTCCGGTCGGCGGCCGCTGCGCTTCCTGCGCGAGGCGGCCGCCGCCAAGTCCTCGGAACTCTACCGCCACTGGCTCGAGGCGCTCCTGCGCCTCGGCCTGATCGCCCGACCGCAAGGAAAAGCCGCATGACAGACATCTGCGTGATCATCGCCGCCCATGACGCCTCTGCCACCGTCGCGCAGGCGGTGCGCTCGGCGCTGGTCCAGCCCGAGGTGGCCGAGGTGGTGGTGATCGACGATGCCTCGGGCGATGCCACCGCCGAGGCCGCGCGCGCCGCCGACGACGGCACGGGCCGGCTGACGGTCGAGCGGCTGGCACGGAACGCGGGACCCTCGGCGGCCCGCAACCGCGCCATCGCGGTCTCGCGCGCCCCGCGCATCGCCATTCTTGACGCCGACGACTTCCTGCTGCCCGGCCGCTTCGCCCGGCTTGATCCGGGTCTTGACCTTGCGGCCGACAACATCGTCTTCATCACGCCCGACCATGCCGCGGCACTGGTGCCCGACGCGCTGCCCGCCGCCCCCGGATCGGTCGAGATGCTGGATGCCGAGCGGTTCGCCCTCGGCAATCTCGCGCAGGGTGTGCGGCGGGGCGAACTGGGCTTTCTCAAGCCGGTGATGTCGCGCGCCTTCCTCGACCGGCACGGGCTGCGCTATGACGAGGGCCTGTGGCTTGGCGAGGATTTCGACCTCTACATGCGCATGCTGCTGCGCGGCGCGCGCTTCGGCCTCATCCGCGCGGTGGGCTATGTGGCCATCGAGCGAAGCACCTCGCTGAGCGGCCGGCACCGCACCGCCGATCTTGCCGCGCTCGAGGCCGCCTGCCGCGCCCATCTCGACCTGCCTGCGCCGGACGGCACGAAGGCCGCACTGCGGCGTCATCTGGATCAGGTCCGGGCCAAGGTGCTGCTGCGCCGGTTCCTCGACCGCAAGGCCGAGGCCGGGCTGGGCGCGGCGCTCGGCTTCGCGCTGGCCCCGCCCTCGCGCTTCCTGCCCATTGCCCGCGGCATCGCGCGCGACAAGATCTCGGCGCTGCGCCCTCCGCGCCCGCCGCAGCGCGAACGCCTGCTGCTGCCGGTCGAGCAGCCCTCGTGACGGTTCAGTCCTCGACCATCAGCGAGGGATGCGAAACCCGTTCCGCCCCGGGCGGAAGGGCGACGGAATGATGGGACGGCAGCACGACCTCGGCGCGCCGCCAGCGCGGCACCAGCCAGAGCCAGAACAGTCCCTCGCGGCCCTCGGCGCAGATCTCCAGCTCGTGCCGGGCGGCAAGGCCCGACAGCAGCGCCGCCTGCTGCGCGGGCGGCCAGGGATGGATGGCCTCGGGCGCCTGCAGCGGCGGCACGGCCACCAGCCGCTCGGTCTCGGACACCGGCCGGGGATCGGCGGTCAGCACGATCGACAGCGGATGGCGCTCCTCGATCTCGGCCGCGCGCCGGTTCCGCCGCTCGCCCAGGCTGCGCAGAAGCTCCCTGGCCAGCAGGGGCCGGCGCGCCAGCCGCGACAGTGCCTCGGCCGGCCGGCGGCCCTTGATCGCGGCCACCAGATGCTCGAAGGCCAGCATCGCCTCGAGCCCCGCGCGACGGCGGCGCAGCGCCTCGACCAGCACCGGCTCGGTCTGTCCCTCGGCCGAGCGGTCATGGGCGGCAATGAGCGGCTCGAGCGCGGCCACCGACAGGCGGTGCGAGATCGAGCCGGAGTGCCGGCGGTAGAGATAGAGCGCCTCGGGCAGCAGCACGAGCCGCGCCCCCGACAGCAGCAGCCGCAGGTAGAGGTCGTAATCCTCGCCCACGCGCAGGGTCTCGTCATAGCGCAGCCCGTCCCACGCGTCGCGGCGCACCAGCGGTTTGAGATAGCCCAGGGGCGGCAGGTCGCCCGTTCCGCCGTTCGCCTCGACGAAGGTCGTCGCGTCCACCTGCATCGGCCCGGTCAGGTGAAGCACCTGAAGCAGCGTCCGCCCGCTCGCGTCGGGCGTCTCGCCGAAGAACAGCATGTCGTCGGCCACGGCCTCCACGCCGAGCGCCTTGGCCGCCGACAGAAGCCGCGCCAGCCGGTCGGGATGCAGCACATCGTCGGAATCCATGATGGCCAGCCAGTCGCCCGTCGCCGCGTCGAGCGCACGGTTGCGCGCGGCCGAGGGGCCGGCGTTCCGCTCCATCTCGATCAGGCGCACCCGGGGATCGGCGGCTGCGGCCTCGCGCAGGATCGCGACGCTGTCGTCGCCCGAGGCGTCGTCGACCACGATCAGTTCCAGATCCGCATGGCTCTGGCGCAGCACCGAGGCGATCGCCTCGGGCAGGAAGGCCGCGCCGCGCCAGTTCGCCATGAGCACCGAAATCCGCATCTGTTTCGTCCCTTCGCGCCGCCGAGTCGCTTCTGTGTAGCCGTCCCGGCGCGCGACGGACAGCCCGGGATCCCACCCCGCCGCCAGCGGACGGGGCACGAATGCCGGTTTTTGCGGCAGTGCGGCAAGCTGTTGCCATTGTGAACGTTGAATGATCGAAATTGTCGCCAGAGCGACCTAAGCTCTGGCCGGAACAAGAACGGAGTCCTGCCCATGCATCCCCGTCCGACCCTGCGCCGGCTGCTGCCGGCGCTTCTGCCCCTGCTGGCCGCCGTCCCGGCCGCTGCCGGAGAGCCCGCGTCCTTCATCGAGACCTTCGACCGGATCGACGGCAAGCGGTGGTACATCTCGGACGGCTGGACCAACGGCGAGCACCAGAACTGCACCTGGTCCTCCCGGGCGGTTCGGGTGGAGGATGGCATCCTGAAGCTGATGTATGTCCCCGACACCTCCGGCGCCGGCCAGCATCGCTGCGCCGAGATCCAGTCCGACGAGCGTTTCCTGCACGGCACGTTCGAGGCGAAGGTCCGCACCAATCACCGCTCGTCGGGCATCAACGCGGCCTTCTTCACCTACATCGGCCCGGTCCACAAGCAGCCGCACGACGAGATCGACTTCGAGATCCTGACCCGCGACACGGCTTCTGTGGACCTGAACACCTATGTGGCGGGCGAGCCGAAGAACGGCACCCGGGTGCCGCTCGATCCGCCGTCGCACGAGGGCTGGCACGTGTTCTCGATCCAGTGGGAACCCGAGCGCATCCGCTGGTTCATCGACGGCAAGCTGGTGCACGAGGCGACCGAGACGCTGCCCACCGCGGACCAGAAGATCTTCCTCAGCCACTGGAGCACGGACGTGCTGACCGACTGGATGGGCAGGTTCGAGCCCCCCTCGGAACCGGTGGCGCTCGAGGTGGACTGGGTGGCATGGACGCGCCCGGGAGAGACGTGCCAGTTCCCGGAATCCGTGCTATGCGGGGCAGAAGAGTAAGGAGACGCCGCCCGAGATGACCGTCCTTCCGCGCAGTCGCCCGGCCAATGCCCTGATCATCGACGTCTGCCCGACCACCGTTCTGGCCTTCCTGACGGTGATGTGCCTGCTGCTGGTGCAGTGGATCGGCGCCATCGCGGCGGCGGGCTTCCTCGCCTCCGGCTGCCTGCTGGTAGTCCGGCGGCCGCAGATGGTGCTGGTGGAGCTTCGGCGCTACTGGATGGTCTTCGCCGTCGCGGGCTGGTGCCTGCTGTCGGTGCTGTGGTCGCAGTATCCCGGGGTCAGCCTGCGCTATGGCATCCAGCTGGCCGTGACCTTCGCCATCGCGGTGGCGATCGCGAACCGGCTGTCGCCGGCGACGGTCCTGCGAGTGCTGTTCAGCGCCCACCTCCTCGCGGCCCTGCTCAGCCTGGTCTTCGGGCGGGTGCGCGAGGACGGCCTGGGCTGGCTTGGCATCTTCGGATCAAAGAACGCCTTCTCGCTGCCGATGTCGACGCTGATGCTGTGCGCCTTCGCTATCATGCTGGACCGCGGCCAGCCGCGCTCGTGGCGGGTCGCGGGACTGGCCGGCTTCGCGCTGGGAAGCTTCATGCTGATCCAGGCGCAATCCGCGGGCCAGATGCTGGCCACCGGGGCGGCGCTGGCCTTCGCGCTGCCCTTCTTCCTGGGCCGCTGGCTGACGCTGATGCAGCGGTTCCTGCTGGCCGGGGTCACGCTGGCGCTCGGCATCATCGCGGCGATGCTGGTCATCGCGCTGCAGGACCAGATCATGACGCTGATCCTCGAGACCACTGGGAAGGACGCGACCCTGACCGGTCGGACCGAGATCTGGAAGATCGCCTTTCAGGAGATCGCCCGGCAACCGCTGAACGGGGTCGGCTTCCAGGCCTACTGGGTGCCCGGCAACCCCGGCGCCGAGGCGATCTGGGAAGAGTTCGGCATCAGCAACAAACGCGGGTTCCACTTCCACAACACCTTCATCTCGAATGCGGTGGAGATCGGGCTGATCGGCGTGGCCATCCAGGCCGCGGCGATCTTCGGCGCCATGGGTCTGGTCGTGGCCTGGGCCTTCCGGGAACCGCGGGCCGAGACGGTCTTCCTGACGGCCCTGATGATGCGCAGCATCGTGCTGAGCATGTCCGAGGTGGTGGGCTACACCCAGTTCGACCTGGCGACCGTCCTGCTGGTCGCGGCGCTGGTGTTCGGGATCCGCAGCCTGCGCGAACGCCGGAAGCCCGCGGTCTGGCGACAGGCACCGGCGACTGCCCCTGCGGCATCCCCGGCCGAACCGGCCTGACGGCACCCCAGCCGTCCGGGGCACCGGCCCGGGATGCCGGCGCCCCGACGGCGTTCGGTTCAGTTTGTCGAGGGCGGCCGCAGCGTCATCTGCACCATGTCGCCGGGTTCCAGCAGCGCATCCATTGCATCGGCGATCTGGCGCATCTCCTCGCCTTCGTTGCGCAGGACCACGACCTCGGTCATCGCCGCCAGCGACTCGGGGCTGGTCGGAAGATCCTGCCCTCCGGCCTGGCTGAGCAGCGACACCGACAGGTTGCGCTGAGTGTCGATCTTGCGGTCCATCTCGAGGATCTGCGCCTCGACCTCCTGCAACTGCGACACGATCTCGGATGACCGGCCGTCCTGCAGCTCGATGCGG
Organism: Rhodobacter sp. CZR27; assembly: GCF_002407205.1. Classification (NCBI taxonomy): domain Bacteria; kingdom Pseudomonadati; phylum Pseudomonadota; class Alphaproteobacteria; order Rhodobacterales; genus Rhodobacter; species Rhodobacter sp. CZR27. The sequence continues at coordinate 2,155,083 of NZ_CP023548.1, forward strand.
TCGCGCTCGCCGGTGGTGATGCCCTGCCGGGCGCGCAGGATGGCGGTCGAGGTGTCCAGAAGCTGGCTCTCGATGGTGGCCAGCGTGCGCTGCGTCTCGAACAGCCGGCCGCTGGCGACAAGGCCGCGCTCCGACAGGTTCTTGGCGTTCGACATCTCCTTCTCGGCCAGCTCGCGTTGCGTCTCGAGCTGGACGGTCTTTGCCTTCAGCGCCTCGATCTCGGCCTTCAGCAGTTCGCTCTGGGCGTCGATGGCGGCGAGGTTGCGGGAAAGCTGGTCGCGGCGCAGCTCCATGAAGGCGCGCTCCTCGGCGATCAGCGTCCGGCCCCGCGCGGTGTCCAGTTCCGGCGGGGGCGCAAGGTCGGGCTCGCCGCTCCGCTCGGCGATCAGGCGCGCGCGGCGGGCCAGCATGCCGTCGCGGCTGTCGAGCAGGATCCGCAGTTCCCCCTCGCCCGAGATCAGCTCGCGCACCGTCGCCGGGCTGCTGCGGATCTCGTCGCTGGGGCCGCCGGCCATGGCGATGGCCTGCCGCGCCGTGAGGCCGGGACGGAACACCACCTCGCCGGGCTCGCGGACATGGCCCGCGACGATGACCGGGCGGTATTCGGCAATCTCCACCGTGGCGTCCGGCATGTCCGGCAGCGCCAGACGCTCCATCAACCCGTCCGAAATCAGCGTGCCGAGCTGCGCCGGCGTGTGCCCGGCCGCCTCCACCGCGCCAAGGAACGGCACCGAGATCGTGCCGTCCGCGTTCACGCGATACTCTCCGGTCATCGCCTCCCATTCGGTCATCGTGCCGTCGACGGGCTGCCAGTCCAGCACGCGCAGGCGCAACAGGTCGCTCGGGCTGATGGTGTAGCTTTCGGCCGACGCGGTCGCGGGCACCAGCCCGAGCGCGAGAACGGCGAAGATGTGGCTGCGGAGGGCCGCCATTCCTGTACCTCTCTGAAACGTCAAGTCGCGGCGGAAGGATCCGCCGCGGCTGCTGGACTTGCGGGATGCGACCGGGTCAGCAGGAGCCGCGGGACCGCAGGACTGCCGGAATGGTGCGCAGGATGATCGCGATGTCCGCCATCACGGTCCACCGCATGACATAGTAGCGGTCGAGCAGGACGCGCTGCCGGTAGCTCAGGTCGCTGCGGCCGCTGACCTGCCACATTCCGGTCAGCCCGGGACGCGTGCGCAGGTAGTGGCCGGCCGAGCCGCGGTAGCGACGCAGTTCCGCCGCCACCACGGGGCGCGGCCCCACGACGCTCATCTCGCCGGCGAGGATGTTGAACAGCTGCGGCAGCTCGTCGATCGACAGCATCCGGATCACCGCGCCGATCGGCGTGACGCGCGGGTCCCTGCGCAGCTTGCGATCCCGCTCCCACTCGCGCTGCGCGTCGGGGTTGGCGCGCAGGTAGCGCTCCAGCACCACATCGCCATCCACCACCATCGAGCGGAACTTCCAGCACCGGAAGGTCCGGCCGCCGAAGCCGACGCGCTGGTGGCCGTAGAGGATCGGGCCGTTGCTGCCGAGCCAGATGATCAGGGCGACACCGATCATCAGCGGCGCCAAGGCGACCAGCGCCGTCACCGCGATGAAGATGTCGATCAGTCGCTTGAAGTGCCCGCCGACGGGTCGAAAGAGGGGGTCGGACCTGCGCGGCAGCGACGAGAGGTAAATGTGGTCCGGACTGACATGTTCCGGCGTCAATGAAGATTGAGGATTGAATTCCATGAAACACCTGTTGGTTTTGAGCGTCGCCACTCAGGCACGGAACGACTTTAACCCAGAAAATGCGGAGTCGTGTCGTGCCAAGTCTTCCGATCCGATTAATGTCCAAAACAGGACGAGAACTTTCCTCGATTTAGCCACAGTGTCAAGCCATGCCCAAATACCGGGCTGGTTGTGCATGCTCGCCTGCGCGGAAACTTGCTGCAACCGCGAAGGACTGGAAACCGACGGCAGGACGGCGCCACGGGAACGACCGGCTTGTGAAAAGTGATTCTCTCCGTCGCTGGTGTATCCAGTCAATCCTCGACGATTTCCCGCAAACTGCAAGATGCTGATTGGTCGTCAGGACCCGTGCAGATCGTGTAATTATTTGCAACCCAAAGACGTAACAGCAATCCCCTTCCGTGGGGCGAACCCGCCGGCCGGTCGCCCGGAGCGTCCCTCGGCGGGAGCATCACCTTGCCGGCCGACTACATCCTCCGGCAGCGGACCCGTACATTCCGGCCGGGGCCGGCGCCACCCTGCCGCAGCTGCATCCGGTCCTTGCGGCAGTGCAGCATGCGTCCGGCCGCCTGCCTCCTGATGAAGAGATGGGCAGGAAGAGCACCCTGCCCCTCCGCACCCAGGCGGCGACCGGGCACCAACGCAGCTTCGGCCGATCTGTTCCGACAGCCTCGCCGACACAGCGAAGACACAGCCGCGGGGCGACGGAGCCGGCCGCCGCCCGGCAGCTTTACCCGCGCCGCGGGCTCGTCTAAGCAGATGATCGGAAAAGAGAGAGCCCCATGCGCATCCTGATCACCAACGACGACGGCATCAACGCCCCCGGCCTCGAAGTGCTGGCACGGATCGCGCAGGAGCTTGCCGGTCCGGACGGCGAGGTCTGGACCGTGGCGCCGGCCTTCGAGCAGTCCGGCGTCGCCCATGCGATCAGCTATACCCATCCGATGATGATCGCCAAGCTCGGGCCGCGCCGCTACGCGGCGGAGGGCAGCCCGGCCGACTGCGTGCTTGCCGCACTCTATGACGTGCTGCAGGGGGCTCGTCCCGACCTCGTCCTTTCGGGGGTGAACCGCGGCAACAACTCGGCCGAGAACGTGCTTTACTCCGGCACAGTGGGCGGTGCGATGGAGGCGGCGCTGCAGGGCCTTCCGGCGATCGCGCTGTCACAGTTCCTCGGGCCCGAGACCGAAGGGCTGGCCGATCCGTTCGACTGCGCCCGCAGCCACGGCGCCCGGGTGATCCGGCTGCTGCTCGAGCGCGGGCTCTGGGATGGCGGCGACTACCGGCTGTTCTACAACATCAACTTCCCGCCCATCCCCGCCTCGGGCGTCAAGGGCCATCGGGTGGCGGCGCAGGGCTTCCGGCGCGACACCTCCTTCGGGGTCGAGCCGCACATGTCGCCCTCGGGGCGCAAGTTCCTGTGGATCCGCGGCGGCGCGCAGCACAGCCCCACCCTGCCCGGCACCGACGCGGCGGTGAACCTCGACGGCTTCGTCTCGATCACGCCGATGCGCGCGGACCTGACGGCCCACGACCGCCTTGCCGAACTGGAGGCGCAGATCGGATGAGCGGCGCGGACGACGAGGAGGACCCGGCCGAGCGCAAGATGCGGTTCCTGTTCGCCGTGCGGACCCGCGGCGTCACCGATGCCCGCGTGCTGAACGCGATGGAGCGGATCGACCGCGGCGTCTTCGTCAAGGGCCTGTTCGCCGAACGCGCCTACGAGGACATGCCGCTGCCCATCGCCTGCGGCCAGACCATCAGCCAGCCCTCGGTCGTCGGCCTGATGACGCAGGCGCTGAACGTGAACCCGCGCGACAAGGTGCTCGAGGTCGGCACCGGCTCGGGTTATCAGGCCGCGGTGCTGAGCCAGCTTGCCCGGCGCGTCTATACCGTGGACCGCCACCGCCGCCTCGTGCGCGAGGCGACCGAGATCTTCCACCAGCTGGGCCTGAGCAACATCACGGCGCTGGTCGCCGACGGCAGCTTCGGCCTGCCGGAACAGGCACCCTTCGACCGGATCCTTGTCACCGCCGCGGCGGAGGACCCGCCCGGCCCCCTGTTGGCACAACTCAAGATCGGCGGTATCATGGTGGTGCCGGTCGGTCAGACGGATGCGGTGCAGAACCTGATCAAGGTCACCCGGCTGGAGCAGGGCTACGACTACGAAGAACTCCGCCCCGTGCGCTTCGTCCCGCTGGTCGAGGGGATCGGGTCCGACTGAGACAGAAGCTCCGGGACCAACCCGGACCGCAAGACGAGAGGCAGAGCATGTTCCACCGTCCCCCGCTCGCGCGTGCGCTGTGCATGACCGCGACGCTGGCGATCCTCGCAGCCTGCAGCAGTTCGGAGCTTGACTGGGATCTGCGGAGCAGGCCCGGTGCGCTGAACACCTCGGATGCGGCGCGCTCGGCAGCGCCCCGGCCGCGTCCCGACGCGCGCGGCATCATCTCCTATCCCAACTATCAGGTCGCGGTGGCGCAGCAGGGCGACACCGTGGCATCGCTGTCCTCGCGGGTGGGGCTCGATCCGGTGCAGGTCGCCCGCTACAACGCGCTGACGCCGCAGAACCCGCTCAGGGCCGGCGAGATCGTCGTGCTGCCGCAGCGGGTCGCCGCGGCGCCGGCCATGGCGCCCGCCCCGGTAATGGCCGCACCGGCGCCCACCGCACCCGCGCAGGGCATCGACGTCACCACGATCGCGACCACGGCGCTCGACCGTGCCGGCAGCGCCGCTCCGCCACCGGCGGCGGCCCCCGGCGCCCGTCGCGGCCGCCCCGGCAGCCGCTCCCGCCCCCGCGCGCACGGCGGACGAGCCCGCGCGCCATCGCGTGGCCCGTGGCGAGACCGCCTATTCCATCGCGCGCAGCTACAACGTCTCGGCCAAGGCGCTGGCGGACTGGAACGGCCTCGGCCCCGACCTTGCGATCCGCGAGGGCCAGTATCTGATCATCCCCACGGCGGCCGAGCCGCCGCCGGCCCCTGCTCCCACGCGGACGGCCGTCACGGTGCCGGGCGTGGGCTCTCCCACGCCCACGCCGCCTTCGGCTGCCAAGCCCCTGCCGGACGAGAAGCCCGCCCCCGCCGCGGCCAAGCCGCCCGGTCAGCCGGCCTCACCCGACCTCGGCGCGCAGCGGACGGCGGCCTCGGCATCGCGGCTCGGCTTCCCGGTGCAGGGCACAATCATCCGGGGCTACGTCCAGAAGAAGAACGACGGCATCGACATCGCCGCCAGCGCCGGCACGCCGGTTGCAGCGGCAGCCGATGGCACGGTGGCCGCCATCACGCAGGACACCGATCAGGTGCCAATCCTGGTGATCCGCCACCCCGACAATCTGCTGACGGTCTATGCCAACATCGACGGCATCAAGGTCGCCAAGGGGGCCTCGGTCAAGCGCGGCCAGACCATCGCCACCGTGCGCGCAGCCGACCCGGCCTTTGTCCACTTCGAGGTCCGCAAGGGCTTCGAAAGCGTGGACCCGATGCCCTACCTGCAATAACAACAGAAAAGCCCGGCACTTGTCCGGGCTTCTTCATTTACTGTGCGAAGTCAGAGCGCGATGCCGTGACGCGCCGCGAGATCGGTGAAGAACTGCCACGCCACCCGGCCCGAGCGCGCGCCCCGCGTCGCCTGCCACTCGATCGCCTCGGCGCGAAGCGTCGCCTCGTCGATGACAAGGGCGTAGGCCGCGCAGTAACCGCGGATCATCTCCAGATACTCGTCCTGCGAGCAGGGATGGAACCCGAGCCAGAGCCCGAAGCGGTCCGACAGCGACACCTTCTCCTCCACCGCCTCGGAGGGGCTGATCGCGGTGGAGCGCTCGTTCTCGATCATGTCGCGCGGCATCAGGTGGCGCCGGTTCGAGGTGGCATAGAGCACCACATTCTCGGGCCGCCCCTCGATCCCGCCGTCTAGGACCGCCTTCAACGACTTGTAGTGCTGGTCGTCGTGGCTGAACGACAGGTCGTCGCAGAACAGGATGAACCGCTGCGACGCCCCGCGCAGGTGCTTCAGCAGCCGGTGAACGGAAGGCAGATCCTCGCGGCTGAGTTCCACGATCTTCAGCGGCAGCCCCTTGGCGACGACCACGGCATGAACCGCCTTCACGAGGCTCGACTTGCCCATGCCGCGCGCGCCCCACAGGAGCGCGTTGTTCGCCGGCAGGCCGCGGGCGAAATGCTCGGTATTGTCCAGCAGGATGTCCCGCGCCCGGTTCACCCCCACCAGAAGCGACAGGTCCACCCGCGAGACCTTCGCCACCGGCTCCAGCCGGTCGGGCGCGGTGTGCCAGGCGAAGGCCTCGGTGGCGTTGAAGTCGGGCGCGTCCAGCGGCGGCGGGCTCATCCGCTCCAGCGCCGCCGCGATCCGCGACAGCGGATCGCTCATGCCGTGCCGTCCTCTTCCTCGTCGTCGAACCACAGGCCCTGCGCCCGCAGCTCGGCCTCGCGCTTCTTCTCGATGCGGCGGATCAGGAAGATCGACGCCTCGTAAAGCGGGTAGATCGCGGCGAACAGGATCAACTGGGACATCATGTCGGGCGGCGTGACCACGGCCGCCACGATCAGGATCAGGACGATCGCGTATTTGCGCATGCCTGCCAGCCCGCGCGACGTCACAAGCCCCGCCTTGCCCATCAGCGTAAGAAGCACCGGCAACTGGAAGCAGAGGCCGAAGGCCAGGATGAAGTTGGTGGTCAGCGCCAGATACTGCTCCATCGAGCCCTGGAACACCACGCCGGCCAGCGGCAGGCTGCCGTCGGCTCCCACCGCCCCCGGCTGCTCGGTCATGAACTGCTGGAAGCCGAGGAAGAAGTCAAAGGCGATCGGCAGGACGACGTAAAACGAGAACAGCCCGCCCAGGATGAACATGACCGGCGAGGCGATCAGGAACGGCAGGAAGGCCGCCTTCTCGCTGCGGTAGAGGCCGGGCGCCACGAACCGCCACATCTGCGAGGCGATCACGGGGAAGGACAGCACGATCCCGCCCATCACCGAGATCCGGATCGCGACGAAGAAGCCTTCCTGCAGCTTGATCAGCACGAGGCCACAATCCTGCCCGCGCGCGTTCAGCGCGTCGCAGATCGGGTGGGTGAGGAAGTTGAAGATCGGGTTCCACACCGTGAAGGCGATCGCCATCCCCACGAGGAAGGCGGCAAGCGAGACCAGGATGCGGTTGCGAAGCTCGGCCAGGTGCTCGATGAGCGGGGCGCTGGAACTGTCGATGTCGTCGTTGCGCTCGGCGCTCATGCGTCACTCTTGCCATCGGCCGGCGCGGCGGGCGGCGGGGCCGACGCGGCGGCCGCTCCCGGTCCCTGCTGCGCCTGCGCCTGGGAAATCGGGCCTGCGGCGGGCTCGGACGGGACGACCGGCCGCGCGGGCTTCATCGGGTCCCACTTCTCGAACCGCTCGGCCGCCTGCTTCACCGCATCGAGGCCCATGCTGCGCGGGGAGGTGGTGTTCTTCAGGTCCTTGGCGACGTCCTTCACGCCGGTCTCGTCGGCGGCGGCCTCCATCGCGCGCTGGAATTCGCGCGCCATGTTGCGCGCCTTCGCAGTCACCCGACCAAGCGTGCGGAACATGTCGGGCAGATCCTTGGGACCCACCACGATCAGCGCCACGACGCCGATGACCAGCAGTTCGCTCCAGCCGATGTCGAACATCGGGTGCCGATCAGACCTTGTCGCGATCGGCGGCGGGCGTCACGTCGCGCGTCGTCTCGGGGCGGTTCTCGATCTCGGCGGTCTCTTCCTTGATGCCTTTCTTGAAGGCATTGATCCCCTTGCCGACCTCGCCCATCAGCGAGCTGACCTTGCCGCGTCCGAACAGGACCAGAACGACCACGGCGATCAGTAGCAGGCCGGGCAAACCGATATTGTTGAGCATCTCGCGTCTCCTGCGGCCGACATGCGGCCTCGCTTCGTCATGCCCTCATTTATTGGTTCGCCGCCCCGGATCAAAGTCCCTTTCGCAGCGGCTCCGCGTTTTTTGTTCCGAGCTTGCGCCACGGCAAACTTCTGCCCGCCTGCAAGGATCCGTCGGGCTGGGTCAGTGCCGCGCCGGGAAGACGAAGCAGCGGTCGCGGCGGATCATCAGCCACAGGGCGGTGCCCGGCTTAGGCAGGAAGACATTGGGCACCGAGGCAGTCAGGCGCGACCCGTCGAAATCCATCACGAATTCCACGAGGCTCTCGCGCCCGAGGAAGCGCGCGCGCAGCACGGTGCCGCGGGCGGCCGTCCCGTCGGCCGGGGTCGGATGCGGTCCGCGCCCGCCGCGATCAAAGTCGATCTTCAGGTGCTGCGGGCGGATCACGATCTCGACCTCGGCGCCGTCGGCATGGCCGGGGGTCAGGAACTCGCCGAAGGGCGTTTCGGTCAGCGCCCCGCGCGAGGTGCCGCGGATCACGTTGATGTCCGAGAAGAACGCCGCCGCCGCCCGGTCCACCGGCGCGTTGTAGACGTTGTAGGGCGAGCCGCGCTGCACGATCCGGCCGGCCCGCATCAGGGCTATCTCGTCGCCCATGCGCAGCGCCTCGTCGGGTTCGTGGGTGACGAGCAGGACCGCCGCCCCCTCCTCCTTCAGGATTTCCAGCGTCGTGTCGCGGATGCCGTCGCGCAGCCGGTTGTCGAGGCCCGAGAACGGCTCGTCCATCAGCATGACCCGCGGACGCGGCGCCAGTGCGCGGGCCAGCGCCACGCGCTGCTGCTCGCCCCCCGACAGCTGGTGCGGGTGCTTGCGGCCGTAGCCCGTCAGGTTCACCCGCTCGAGCAGTTCGTCGACGCGCCGTTCCTTCGCCTCGCGGCCGTCGCGCAGGCCGAAGGCCACGTTCTGCGCCACCGTCAGGTGCGGAAACAGCGCGAAGTCCTGAAACATCAGCCCGACCGAGCGCGCCTCGGGCGGCAGGAACAGCCCCGCGTCCGAGACCGGGCGGCCGTCGATCTCGATCCGCCCGGCATCGGGGCGCTCGACCCCCGCGATCATGCGCAGTGTCGTAGACTTGCCGCAGCCCGAGGGGCCGAGCAGGCACATCACCTCGCCCGCCGCGACCTCGAGCGAGACGTCGTTCACCACGGGGTTGCCGCCGAACGCGCGCGTCAGATGCTCGACCTTCAGACGCGGTGCGGGGTTGGCGGAAGACTGGGGCACGGGCAATCCGACTGTTTTGATCGGGTTCCCTTCTGACCGCTTTCGTCCGGCCGTTCAACCCTTGCGCGGCCCTGTTGCGTCATATCGTGAGGTTCGTGGCGCCCCCGTCCAGCAGCAGGTTCTGCCCGACGATGAACTTTGCCTGCTCCGAGCAGAGGAAGGCGCAGGCCGCGCCGAAATCGGCCGCCGATCCGTAGCTGCGCGTCGGGATGGTCGCCGCGCGCTGCGCCCGTGCCTCGGCCAGCGTCAGGCCCTGCGCCTTCATCACCCCGGCATCGAGTGCCGCGGCCCGGTCGGTGTCATGGATCCCCGGCAGCAGGTTGTTGATGCAGACGCCGTGCTGCGCCACCTGCCGCGCGGTGCCGGCGACATAACCGGTCAGCCCGGCCCGCGCCGAGTTCGACAGGCCGAGCACCGGGATGGGAGAGCGCACCGACTGCGAGGTGATGTTGACCACCCGACCCCAGCCGCGCTCGATCATTCCCGGCAGCAGCGCCGTCATCAGCGCGATGGGGGTGAGCATGTTGGCATCGAGCGCCCGGATGAAATCCTCGCGCGTCCAGTCCGACCAGAGGCCCGGCGGCGGCCCGCCCGCGTTGGTCACGAGGATGTCCACCGGTCCTGCCGCCTCCAGCACCCGGGCGCGCCCCTCGTCGGAAACGATGTCGGCTGCCACCGCCGTAACCGAGACCCCGAAGCGGCCGCGGAGATCGGCTGCGGCGGCCTCCAGCGCCTCGGCGCCGCGGGCGTTCATCACCAGATCCACGCCCGCCTCGGCCAGCGCCGTCGCGCAGCCAAGCCCCAGCCCCTTCGACGAGGCGCAGACCAGCGCCCGCCGCCCCCGGATACCCAGATCCATCGTGTTCCTCCCCTGCGGCCCTTGCCGCGGCCTGCACAGCCTTCGCGCGGCCCATTGGCCACGCCGTGTCGCGAACGTCGGTCCGCGCTGAAAGTTTGACCGATCGTTTTCGATTTGATAACCGCCTTCCTGCTTGACTGGGGGCAGCGGCCACCGGGCTGCCACTTCCGTTTCGGAGATCGGCCGGCACCACATGGGTTCGACAGAAACAGCCATCGAGGCACTTCCCGGGCACGCCTGCCAGCTTTTCCGGGCGGACGACATCTTCGTCAGCTCCGGCGCCAACCTGCACGACGGTCTGGCCGAACCGGATCAGGTCTGCCTTGGCGACAGCTACCAGCTCGATCCCGCGGCCTCTCCGCTGCGGCTGCTGATGGTGCCCGGCGCAGGGGCCGGGCTGCGCGTGGCCGAAGGGTCGGATGTGGGCCGGCCGGGCGACACGGTGCGGCTCGCCTGCCGCTACCGGCTGATGACCTCCGACGGGGATTCGGTCGAGCTTCTCCTTGTCCGGGTCGAGGGGGCGGCCGGCGGGCTCTATGTGCTGCCCATGTCGCCGCTCGGGGCGCGGATCGAATACATGCTGCTCAAGATCGAGGATGCGCCGCAGAATGTGGCGCTGGCCGATCTGCTCTGCGTCTCCTTCGCGCATGGCACGATGATCTCGATGGCCGACGGCAGCCAGCGACCGATCGAAAGCCTGCGGGCGGGCGACAGGGTGCTGACCCGCGACCACGGCCCCCAGCCGATCCGCTGGATCGGAAATGCCACGCTGCGCGCGGTGGGGGCCTTTGCGCCGGTCGTCATCACGCAGGGCACGCTGGGCAACATCGGCGATCTGGTGGTCAGCCAGCATCACCGGATCTTCCTCTACTACCGGCAGAGGAACGGGGATCTGCCCACGTCGGAGGTGCTGGTGCAGGCCCGCCATCTGGTTAACGGCGACAACGTCTACCTGCGCGAGGGTGGGTTCATCGACTTCTTCAGCCTCGTCTTCGACCGGCACGAGATCGTCTATGCCGAGGGCATCCCGGCCGAGAGCCTGATGGTGAACGAGGCGACGGTCGCCCGCCTTCCGGCTGAACTGGCCGAAGAGGTGCGCACCCGCTTTCCCGGCCTCTCGCAGCGCCAGCATGTCGGCACCGAGGCCAGCCGGCAGCTGATCGACCGCATCGGACCGCCCGGCGCGGGGCGCACCGCCGCGCGCTGACGACGCGCTTCCCAAGCGGCGGGGCAAGAGCTATATCGCGCCCCATGCTGGACCAGTCGAACCGCCCCGCCCTTCCTGCCGAAATCGCCCGCCGCCGGACCTTTGCGATCATCTCGCATCCGGACGCCGGGAAGACGACGCTGACCGAGAAGTTCCTGCTGTTCGGCGGCGCGATCCAGATGGCCGGACAGGTCCGCGCCAAGGGCGAGGCGCGGCGCACGCGGTCGGACTTCATGCAGCTCGAGAAGGAGCGCGGGATCTCGGTCTCGGCCTCGGCCATGAGCTTCGACTTCGGCCAGTGGCGCTTCAACCTCGTCGACACGCCCGGCCACTCCGACTTCTCCGAGGACACCTATCGCACTCTGACGGCGGTGGATGCCGCGATCATGGTGATCGACGGGGCGAAGGGCGTGGAAAGCCAGACGCGGAAGCTCTTCGAGGTCTGCCGCCTGCGCGACCTGCCGATCCTGACCTTCTGCAACAAGATGGACCGCGAAAGCCGCGACACGTTCGAGATCATCGACGAGATCCAGCAGAACCTGGCCATCGACGTGGCGCCGGCCTCCTGGCCGATCGGCATGGGTCGCGAGTTCCTCGGCTGCTACGACATCCTGCACGACCGGCTGGAACTGATGGATCGTGCCGACCGCAACCGCGTGGCCGAGTCGATCAAGATCGACGGCCTCTCGGATCCGAAGCTCGCCGAGCACATCCCCGCCGACCTGCTGGCGAAGCTGCGCGAGGATCTGGAGATGGTGGCCGAGCTTCTGCCCCGCTTCGACCGGCAGAGCTTCCTTGAAGGGCACCTGACGCCGATCTGGTTCGGCTCGGCGATCAACTCGTTCGGCGTGAAGGAACTGATGACCGGCATGGGCGAATATGGCCCCGAGCCGCAGGTCCAGAAGGCGGCCGAGCGCGGGATCGCGCCCGAGGAAGGCCCCGTCACCGGCTTCGTCTTCAAGGTGCAGGCCAACATGGACCCCAAGCACCGCGACCGCGTGGCCTTCGTCCGCCTCGCCTCGGGACATTTCGAGCGGGGGATGAAGCTGCTTCATGTCCGCTCGAAGAAGCCGATGGCGGTGACGAACCCGGTGCTGTTCCTGGCCGCCGACCGGGAGCTGGCCGAGGAGGCCTGGGCCGGCGACATCATCGGCATTCCGAACCACGGCCAGCTTCGCATCGGCGACGCGCTGACCGAGGGCGAGTCGCTGCGCTTCACCGGCATCCCCTCCTTCGCGCCGGAACTGCTGCAGGGCGTGCGGGCGGGCGACCCGATGAAGGCCAAGCATCTGGAAAAGGCGCTGATGCAGTTCGCCGAGGAAGGCGCGGCCAAGGTGTTCAAGCCGATGATCGGCTCGGGCTTCATCGTGGGCGTCGTGGGCGCGCTGCAGTTCGACGTGCTGGCCAGCCGGATCGAGCTGGAATATTCGCTGCCCGTGCGGTTCGAGGGCTCGGCCTTCACCTCGGCCCGCTGGGTGACCGGGCCCAAGGCCGCGGTCGAAGCCTTCGTCAACGTCAACAAGGGCCACATCGCCCATGACAGTGATGGGGACCTCGTCTATCTCACCCGCCTGCAATGGGACATCGACCGCGTCAGCCGCGACCACCCCGAGGTGAAGCTGACCGCGACGAAGGAGATGATGGTCTGACGGAGCGCCTCACCTGGCAGGGCGGCGCCGAGGAGGTGATCGTCCGCTGGCGCCGCCGCCGGGTCGCACTGGAATTCGCCCCGGGCGAGGCCCTTCCCTTCGACGCGGATCTGGCCGCCCTCGCCCGGACCCCGCTGCAGGATGCCGGCCCACCGGGCGCCGGAGCCTCCTCCCATGCCCGGAAGCGGCACGAGATCGCGCGCGACATGGCCGGGCAGAGCGAGCTTGCGCTGCTCAACGCGCTCTGCATCGCGCATCTGCGCAAGCGTCACTTCCCGGACGGCACGGTCGCGCTGTTCCGCCGGATCTGGCTGGAACAGGCCGAGGCGCTGCTGGCAGAGCTTCCGGCGCGCTGGCTGGTCTCCTCGCTGATCACCTTCGGCGACCACGGCGCCACGGAAGCCGAGCGTCGCCTCGGCGCGCAGATGGGCGTGCTGTTCGGACTGATCAAGCTTTACGAGGCGGAACGGCTGTTCTCGGGCCTCGCGCCGGACGAACCGTTTCGGCTGGGGCGTCGGGCGAAGGCGCCGCTTCCGCTCGGCCTGCCGGGCTTCTCGCTGGCGAAGGGCGGGCTGGATGTCAACCTGCTGGCGCCGCTCTGGGCCGAGGCACAGGCCGTGCCAATGGCCGGGCCGATCGCGCTCGTCCTGCTCGACCGGCTGAACGCCGACGCGGGAACCATCTTCCGCCGCATCGCCCGCATGCGCGAACGGCAGGCCGCGCCGCCAAAGGACGCGTCCGGGGCCGCGATTCCGCGCGCCAACCTTGACCCTGCGGGGAAATTGAGCTAAGGCGCCCCGAGGCCATCAGGGCCGAAGACGCCGGGACGCCCGGACCATCAGCGTCCCCTTGAGTTACATGCGGTCCGATACCGCATTCACAGGATGCTAATGACCAAGTTTTCCGACCTCGCGCTGGACCCCCGCGTGCTTAAAGCCGTTCAGGAAGCCGGCTACGAAACGCCCACCCCGATCCAGGCGCAGGCCATCCCGCATGCGCTTGAAGGGAAGGACGTTCTCGGCATCGCGCAGACCGGCACCGGCAAGACCGCGAGCTTCACGCTGCCGATGATCACCATCCTCGGCAAGGGTCGCGCCCGTGCGCGCATGCCGAGAAGCCTCGTCCTCTGCCCCACCCGGGAACTCGCCGCGCAGGTGGCCGAGAACTTCGACATCTACGCCAAGCACTCGAAGCTGTCGAAGGCGCTGCTGATCGGCGGCGTCAGCTTCTCGGAGCAGGACAAGCTGATCGACCGCGGCGTGGACGTGCTGATCGCGACGCCGGGCCGCCTGCTCGACCACTTCGAGCGTGGCAAGCTGCTGCTGAACGGCGTGCAGATCATGGTGGTGGACGAAGCCGACCGGATGCTCGACATGGGCTTCATCCCGGACATCGAGCGGATCTTCAGCCTGACGCCCTTCACGCGGCAGACGCTGTTCTACTCGGCCACCATGGCGCCCGAGATCGAGCGGATCACCAACACCTTCCTGACCGGCGCCGTGAAGATCGAGGTGGCGCGGCAGGCGACGACCTCCGAGACCATCGAACAGGCGCTGATCGAGGTCACCCCGACCCGCAAGGAGCGCAGCTTTGCCGACAAGCGCGCCGTCCTGCGCGCGCTGATCCGCGCCGAGGGCGAGGCCTGCACCAACGCGATCATCTTCTGCAACCGCAAGATGGACGTGGACGTGGTGGCCAAGTCGCTGAAGCAGCACGGCTTCAACGCCGCGCCGATCCATGGTGACCTCGACCAGTCGCAGCGCACGAAGACGCTCGACGGCTTCCGCGACGGCTCGCTGCACCTGCTGGTCGCCTCCGACGTGGCGGCGCGCGGGCTCGACATCCCGGCAGTAAGCCATGTCTTCAACTTTGACGTGCCGACCCACCCCGAGGACTACGTCCACCGCATCGGCCGGACGGGCCGCGCCGGCCGCAAGGGCAAGGCCTTCACCATCGCCGTGCCGCATGACGAAAAGCACGTGACGGCGATCGAAAGCCTGGTGAAGCAGCCGATCCCGCGCGGCACCCTGCCCGAGGGCTTCAGCCTCGAGGATCGCCCCGATCGTCCCGACCAGCCGCGGGCCGAGCGTCCGGCTCGCAACCGTCGTGGCCGCGAGCGGGACCGCGGCGAGCGCCGCGAGGAGCCGCGCATCGAGGCGCCCGAGCCGGTGGCAGTCGAGGTGCGGGAAGAGCGCGCGCCGCGCCGGGAAGAGCGTCGCGACGAGCGTCGGGGCCGGGATCGCGACCGCGACCGGGATCGCCGCGACGACCGTGTCGTCGGCATGGGCGACCATGTGCCGGATTTCCTGATGCGCAGCTTCCGCATCCCGAGCCTGTCGCTGGTCGAGGACGACGACGCCCCGGCCGAGGAAAGCGTCGAGATGGTGGCCGGCGAGGGCGAACTCTAGGCCCGAAACAAAAGCGCCTCCGCGGCGTTGAGGGTCATCCTCATGCCGCGAAAGGTGCTGCCATGCCTCGATTTTCCGTGATCCTGCCCCTTGCGGGGCTGCTGCTGACTGCCGCTTGCGGCGACAACGACACCGAGCGCGCCGCCACCGGCGCGGTCGGTGGTGCGGTCGTCGCCGGCCCGCCGGGCGCCCTCGTGGGCGGCGCGGCGGGCACGCTGATCGACTAGCCTTCCAGCAGGCGGCTGACGACGACGGTGACCTCGGGCTTCTTGCCGATCTCTTCCATCGCCACCTGACGCACGAGGCGGCGGATCGCCTCGTCCAGCTTGTCGTCGTCCCGCATGACCTTGGCCCCGGCCCGGCCAAGAAGGTCGGACAGTTCCTCTTCCATCGTGTCGGCCAGGGGCTTGCCGGTGCGTCCGCGCTCCGGCAGGCCCATCAGCTCCACCCAGGCGTCGCCGAGGGTCTCGTGCTCCTCGTCGAGGATCACCGTCGTCAGCACGTGGCCGTTCAGCGCCATGCGGATGCGGTCGCGCACCACCCCGTCGCGCGCGCCGATCAGCACGCTGCCGTCGAGGTAGCTGCGCCCGGTGTCGATGTATTCCGCAACCTCCAGACCTCGCGTCAGGTCGACCATCATGCCGTTGGTGATCACGTCCGACGTCAGCCCCTTCGCCGCCCCAATGCGGGCGTGCTCGCGCAGGTGGCGGTGCTCGCCGTGCATCGGGACCAGGACCTGCGGCCAGAGCAGGGTGTGCACCTGCTCCAGATCCGGCCGGTTGGCGTGACCCGAAACGTGGTAGAGCCCGCCCGAGTCGTCCACCACGTCAACGCCCATCTCGGAGAACGAGTTGACGATGCGGATCACGCCACGCTCGTTGCCCGGGATGGTCTTGGAGGAGAACAGGAACAGGTCGCCCTCCTTCATCTCCAGCCCGAGATACTTGCCGCGCGCAAGCTGCGCCGAGGCTGCCCGGCGCTCGCCCTGGCTTCCGGTCACGATCAGCATGAGATTGCCGCGCGGGATCTCCACAGCTTCCTCGGGACTGACCACGTTGGGGAAACTGGTCAGCACCCCGCTCTCCTGCGCCGCCTGCACCATGCGGCGCATCGCGCGGCCCAGCAGGCAGACCGAACGGTCGGCGGCCACGGCAGCCTCGGCCAGCGTCTTCAGGCGCGCGACGTTCGAGGCGAAGGTCGTGGCCACCACCATGCCGCGCGCGCCCGCGATCAGTTCGCGCAGCGGTTCGCCCAGCGTGATCTCGGACCGGCCGGGATGCAGCGAGAAGACGTTGGTCGAATCGCACATCAGCGCCTTCACAGGACGCTCGGCGGCGATGGCGCGGAAGGTCTCGTCGGACCAGGCCTCGCCCACCACCGGCGAGCGGTCCAGCTTGAAATCGCCCGAGTGCACGATCCGCCCCGCCGGCGTGTCGATCACCAGGGCCGAGCTTTCCGGGATCGAGTGCGAGACGGGGACGAACTGAACCTCGAACGGCCCGGCCTCGACCACCATGGGCCGCGCCTCGACCGTGGTGATGGCCTCGGTCGGCAGGCCGTATTCCTCGAACTTCAGCCGGCCGATGGTGGCGGTGAAGCGGCGGGCGAAGACCGGCGCCTTGAGCCGCGGCCAGAGATGGCCGAGCGCGCCGATATGGTCCTCGTGCGCGTGGGTGATGAAGATCGCCTCGATACGGTCCTTGCGCTCTTCCAGCCACGAGATGTCGGGCATGATGAGGTCGACGCCGGGCGTCGTGTCCATGTCGGGGAAGGTCACGCCCAGATCGACGACGATCAGCCGTTCGCGTCCCTCGGGTCCGTAGCCATAGACATAGCAGTTCATTCCGATCTCGCCCGCCCCGCCGAGCGGAAGGTAGATCAGTCGGTTCGCACTCATTCCGTGTCCTTGTTGTATTGGTGGATCAGGACGAGACCGTGCATGGTCAGATCGTCCTCCACCTTGTCGAACAGATCGAATCCCTGGTCGAATAAGGGTGCCAGGCCCCCTGTTGCGATGACCTTCATCGGGGCGTCCCGCTCGAGCCGGATCTGGCGAACGATGCCCTCGACGAGGCCGATATAGCCCCAATACACGCCGGACTGGATGCAGGCCACCGTATTCGTCCCGATGGCGGCCTGCGGCTTCGTCACGTCCACATGAGGCAGCGCCGCCGCCGCCATGTGCAGCGCCTCGAGGCTGAGATTGACGCCGGGCGCGATCACCCCGCCAATATAGGCGCCATCCTTGTCCACCACGTCGAAGGTGGTGGCGGTGCCGAAATCCACGACGATCAGGTTGCCGCCGTGGAAGTGGAAGCCCGCGACCGTGTTCACCAGCCGGTCCGGGCCCACGGTGGTGCCGTGATCGACGCGCGGCGCGACCGGCAGGCGGCATTCCGGCTTGCCAACTACCAGCGGACGGCAATCGTAGTAGCGGTTGCAGAGGACGCGCAGGTTGAAGACGACGCGCGGCACGGTCGAGGAAATGATCGCCTCGGAGATGCTCGCCTCGATCCGCGTCAGGCTCAGCAGCGTCGAGAGCCAGACGTAGTATTCGTCCGCCGTCCGCTTGTGATCGGTGGCGATCCGCCATGTCGCGAGGAACTGCGTGCCGTCCCAGATGGAGAAGACGGTATTGGTATTGCCGCAGTCGATCGCGAGGAGCATCGTCACACCTTCAGAAGAACACCTCGGCCGCGGGGATCGCCGCGCGGCCGTCCCGTGTCTTCAACACCAAAGCGCCGGACGGGTCCACCGTCTCGAAGATGCCCTCGCGAACTTGGCTGCCGGTGCGTGCCCGGATGGGCTCGCCCAGCCGCGCCGCATGGGCAAGCCATGCCTCGCGCGTGGGGCCGAAGCCGTAGCGGGCAAAGCTCTCCTCGCGGCGGGCATAGGCCGGGGCCAGCGCGTCGAGAAATGTCGTGGGCGCGATGCGCAGGCCCGTCTCGCCCAGCAGGCTGACCGGCAGGACGGCGCCCGGCTCGACCTGCGCGGGCTCGGGCGCGCCGATCAGGTTCACCCCGATGCCGATGGCCAGATGCTGGACACGCCCGCCCTGCCCGAGGCTCTCCAGCAGGATGCCGGCCAGCTTGCCGCCGTTCAGCAGCACGTCATTCGGCCACTTGAGAGAGAAGGCGCCGGGCAACCCCGTCAACGCCGCGCAGGCGTCCCGCAGCGCGAGTGCCGCGACGAACGACCGAAGCGCCACGACCTCGGGCGGTTCGGTCGGGTGCATGACGTAGGTCGCGTAGAAGTTTCCGCGCGGAGAGGCCCAGAAGCGGCCGCGCCGCCCGCGCCCCGCCGTCTGCTCGCCCGCCATGATCCAGGCAGGTCCCGAGAGCTGCGGCGCGAGGCGGGCCGCCATCGCGTTGGTGCTGTCGACCGTCTCGAGGGCGTGGCGCGCCACGCCCTCCGGCCAGGGATCAGCGGACAAGCGTTTCCGCCGCGACCGCGGCCAGCGGCTCCAGCCCGAACATGTTGATCACGCCGAGCAGGTTGACCGCCGCCGCCCCCATGAGCATCGCCCACTGAACGCCGTCCATGCGGCTGTCGATCGGGTCGGTCTCCTTGCCGAAATACATGTAGTAGACGATGCGCATGTAATAGTAGGCGCCGATGACCGCGGCCAGCACGGTCAGGATCGCGAGCCATGCCATTCCTGCCTTCACCGCCGCCATCAGCACGTAGAACTTGGCGAAGAAGCCGATGAAGGGCGGCACGCCGGCAAGGCTGAACATCAGGATCAGCACGGCCAGCGCCTTCAGCGGCTCGCGCTTGGCGAACATGTTCAGGCTGTCGATGCTGGTGACGGGGCGGCCGTCCTTCTCCATCGACAGGATGAAGGCGAAGGTGCCGATGTTCATGGTGGTATAGATCGCCATGTAGAGCAGCATCGCCTGCACGCCTGCGGCCGTGCCCGCGGCCAGACCCACCAGCGCATAGCCCATGTGGCCGATCGAGGAATAGGCCATCAGACGCTTGATGTCGCGCTGCCCGATCGCCGCCACCGAGCCGAGGAACATCGACACCACGGCGAGCGCCGCCAGCACCTGCCGCCAGTCGCCCGGGATGCCGCCGAAGGCGTCATGCACGGTGCGCGCAATCAGCGCCATGGCGGCGACCTTCGGCGCGGTCGAGAAGAAGGCCGTCACCGGCGTGGGCGAGCCCTCGTAGACGTCGGGCGTCCACATGTGGAAGGGCGCTGCCGAGACCTTGAACGCGAGCCCCGAGAGCATGAAGACGAGGCCG
Organism: Rhodobacter sp. CZR27; assembly: GCF_002407205.1. Classification (NCBI taxonomy): domain Bacteria; kingdom Pseudomonadati; phylum Pseudomonadota; class Alphaproteobacteria; order Rhodobacterales; genus Rhodobacter; species Rhodobacter sp. CZR27. The sequence goes on from NZ_CP023548.1 coordinate 2,174,318, forward strand.
AACAGCAGTCCCAGCGGCACCTCCTGCTGCAGCGTCTGCATGATGCCCGAGAACAGCGTCGTGCCGGCATAGCCATAGACCAGCGAGGCGCCATAGAGCAGCAGGCCCGAGGACAAGGCGCCGAGGACGAAGTATTTCAGGCCCGCCTCGGTCGACTTCACCGAATCCCGCCGCAGCGAGGCCACGACATAGAGCGAGAGGCTCTGCAGCTCGAGACCCATGTAGAGCGCGATCAGGTCCCCCGCCGAGACCATCATCATCATGCCTGTGACCGAGAGGACGACGAGGATCGGGAACTCGAACCGGCCGAGGTCGCGGCGCTGCATGTAGTCCTGCCCCATCAGCAGCACCACGGCGGCCGAGCAGAGGATCACGACCTTGGCGAAGCGCGAGAACGGGTCCTCGATGAACATGCCGCCGAAGGCCGCGCGCGAGCCGCTGCCGCCGAAGCCGATCCAGACGGCGAGGAGCAGCATGAGCCCGGCCATGATCCAGGTCAGGAGCGGCGTCGTCCGGTCCTTGCCGGTGTAGACGCCGGCCATCAGCGCCACCATGGCGGCAGTCGCCAGGATCACCTCGGGAAGGACAGTGGAAAAGTCTGCGGAGGTCATCACTCGTCCCTCATTCCATGGCCAGCCGGGTGCCGGCCTCGAGGGCGGCGGTCGCGGACTGGTAGTCGCTTGTCAGGCGGGCCACCGACGGCCCGATGATGTCGGTGACAAGGCTGGGATACACGCCCAGCAGCAGCGTCATCGCGACCAGCGGGGCGAAGATCGCCTTCTCGCGCCGGTCCATGTCGCGGATCGTGCGCAGGCTTTCCTTCACCAGCTCGCCGAACACCACCCGGCGGTAGAGCCAGAGCGCATAGGCCGCCGAGAGGATCACGCCGGTCGTCGCGATGGCGGCAATCCACGTGTTGACCTGGAAGATGCCGACGAGGGTCAGGAACTCGCCGATGAAGCCCGAGGTGCCCGGCAGGCCCACGTTCGCCATGGTGAAGAACATGAAGATCAGCGCATAGGCCGGCATCCGGTTCACGAGGCCGCCATAGGCGTCGATCTCGCGCGTGTGCATCCGGTCGTAGATCACGCCGACGCAAAGGAAAAGCGCGCCCGAGATGAAGCCGTGGCTGATCATCTGGAAGATCGCCCCGTCCACGCCCTGCTGGTTCGCCGCGAAGATCCCCATGGTGACGTAACCCATGTGCGCGACCGACGAATAGGCGATCAGCTTCTTCATGTCGTGCTGCGCCAGCGCCACGAGCGAGGTGTAGACGATGGCGATGGCCGACATCCAGAACACCAGGGGCGCGAGGATCTCGGAGCCGACAGGGAACATCGGCAGGCTGAAGCGCAGGAAGCCGTAGCCGCCCATCTTCAGCAGGATCGCCGCCAGCACCACGGACCCTGCGGTCGGCGCCTGCACGTGAGCGTCCGGCAGCCAGGTGTGCACCGGCCACATCGGCATCTTCACGGCAAAGCTCGCGAAGAAGGCCAGGAACAGCAGCGTCTGCAGGCCGCCGACGATCTGGAAGCCCGCGATGCCCAGCGAGTCCGAGGCGAACTCGTGCTGCAGCAGCGTCGGGATGTCGGTCGTGCCCGCGTCCCAGTACATCGCGATCATCGCGATCAGCATCAGCACCGAGCCGAGGAAGGTGTAGAGGAAGAACTTGAACGCCGCGTAGATCCGCTCCTTCCCGCCCCAGATGCCGATGATCAGGAACATCGGGATCAGACCCGCTTCGAAGAACAGGTAGAAGAGCACGAGGTCGAGCGCGCAGAACACGCCCAGCATCAGCGTCTCGAGGACGAGGAAGGCGATCATGTATTCCTTCACCCGCGTCTCGACCTCCCAGGCCGAGGCGATGGTGAGCGGCATCAGGAACGTGGTCAGCATCACGAACAGGATCGAGATCCCGTCCACGCCCATCTTGTATTTCAGGCCCGCGATCCAGTCGTAGGTCTCGACGAACTGGAAGTCGGTGTTCTGCGGATCGAACCCGGCCAGCAGGAAGAGCGACACGAGGAAGGTCGCCGAGGTGGCGAGCAGCGCCAGCCACTTCGCGTTCCGCTGCGCGGCCGCGTCCTCGCCCCGCAGGAACAGCGCCATGATCAGCGCCGCCACCAGCGGGATGAAGGTGATGATCGACAGCAGGTTTTCCATCAGTGCGCGCCCCCCGTGAGCGTCATCCAGGTAATGAGGATCGCGATGCCGAGGAACATGGCGAAGGCGTAGTGGAAGATGTAGCCGGACTGGGCGCGGCCCGCGAGGCGGGTCAGCGCGGGGATGATCCCCATCGCCAGCCCGTTGATCGCCCCGTCGATCACCGCCCCGTCGCCGCGCTTCCAGAGGAAGGCACCGAGGAACCGCGCCGGACGGACGAAGATCGCGTCATAGAGTTCGTCGAAATACCACTTGTTCAGCAGGAACAGGTAGAGCGGGCGCTGCGCGCGGGCGAGGCGGCCTGGGAGCGACGGCTGCGCGATGTAGAACAGGAAGGCCACGGCGAAGCCCAGCACCATCGCGACGAAGGGCGAGACCTTGACCCAGACCGGGGCGTGGTGCGCCTCGTCCATCACGTGGTTCTCGGGTCCCATGTAGATCGCCCCGATCGGACCCAGCGCCGCAACTTCGCCCTGGGCAACCTCGCCGGCGGGTGCGGGGGCCTCGGCTGCGCCGGCATGGGTGCCGCCCTCGGGCAGGGCCTCGTCCGCGGCGTGGGTTTCGTCGCCATGTTCGGCCGCGGCCCCGGCATGCGCCTCGCCCTCTTCCGAGGCCTCGGCATGGTGCGGCATGCCGAACCAGCTCGCCACCCGGGTGTGGTCGCCGAAGAACACGTTGTACCAGATCATCCCCGAGAAGGCCGCGCCAAGCGCGAGCACCCCAAGCGGGATCAGCATGGAGTTCGGGCTTTCATGCGCATGGTCATGCGCATGGTGGTCGCCGCGCGGAGCGCCGAAGAAGGTCAGGAAGATCAGCCGCCACGAGTAGAAGCTGGTGAAGCAGGCGGCGACGACCAGAAGCCAGAAGGCATAGGAGGAGCCGACCCAGGCGCTCTCGATGATCGCGTCCTTGGACAGGAACCCAGCGAAGCCGATGTGGGTCAGCGGGATGCCGACGCCGGTGATGGCGAAGGTGCCGATCATCATGGCCCAGAAGGTCAGCGGGATCTTCGAGCGCAGGCCGCCGTAGTTCCGCATGTCCTGCTCGTGGTGCATGGCATGGATCACCGAGCCCGCGCCGAGGAACAGCATCGCCTTGAAGAAGGCGTGCGTGAACAGGTGGAACATCGCGGCCGAATAGACGCCCACACCCGCCGCCACGAACATGTAGCCGAGCTGCGAGCAGGTCGAATAGGCGATCACGCGCTTGATGTCGTTCTGCACGAGGCCGACGGTCGCCGCGAAGAAGGCGGTAGTGGCGCCGACGACCACGATCATCGTCTTGGCGTCCGGCGCGAATTCGTAAAGCGGCGACATGCGGCAGACGAGGAACACCCCCGCGGTCACCATGGTCGCGGCGTGGATGAGGGCCGAGACCGGCGTCGGGCCCTCCATCGCGTCCGGAAGCCAGGTGTGCAGGCCCAGCTGCGCCGACTTGCCCATCGCGCCGATGAAGAGCAGCACGCCGATCAGGTTCGCCGCGTTCCACTCGGTCCAGAGGAAGGTGACGTTCGTCTGCGCCAGCTGCGGTGCGGCCGCGAACACGTCGTCCAGCCGGATCGAGTCGACGAGGAAGAACAGCGCCATGATGCCGAGCGCGAAGCCGAAGTCGCCGACACGGTTCACCACGAAGGCCTTGATCGCGGCGGCGTTGGCCGAAGGCTTGCGGTAATAGAAGCCGATCAGCAGATACGAGGCGACGCCCACGCCTTCCCAGCCGAAGAACATCTGCACGAGGTTGTCCGAGGTCACCAGCATGAGCATCGCGAAGGTGAAGAACGAGAGATAGGCGAAGAAGCGCGCCTTGTAGTGCTCGTGGTGGTTCCAGTTGTCGTCATGCGCCATGTAGCCGAAAGAATACAGGTGCACGAGCGCCGAGACGGTGTTGACCACCACCAGCATGATCGCGGTCAGCCGGTCCACGCGGATCGCCCATTCGGTCGAAAGCGAGCCGCTCTCGATCCAGCGCATCAGGACGACCTGATACATCTCGCCGTCATGGGTCAGGAAGACGATCCACGACAGCAGCGCAGCAAGGAAGATGGCGGAGGTCGTGATGATCTGCGCGGCGCGCTCGCCGATCAGGCGCCAGCCGAAGCCGCAGATCAGGGACCCGATGAGGGGGGCCAAGAGGATGATCGTGGTCATAGGCTCAGCCCTTCATCACGTTGACGTCTTCGACGCTGATGGTGCCGCGGGTCCGGAAGAAGGTGACGAGGATCGCAAGCCCGATGGCGGCCTCGGCCGCGGCCACGGTCAGCACGAACATGGTGAAGACCTGGCCCGTCAGGTCGCCGAGGAAGCTCGAGAACGCCACGAGGTTGATGTTCACGGCGAGCAGCATCAGCTCGATCGACATCAGGATCACGATCACGTTCTTCCGGTTCAGGAAGATGCCGAAGATGCCGATCACCAGCAGCGCCGCCGCAACCGTCAGATAATGCTCAAGTCCCACCATTCTCGTCCCTCCGGCGCCGGGCGCCCGCCTGTCCTTGTTCCGTGGTCGGGGCCTTTTACAGGCCCTGCCCCGGCTTCACGTCCTTCAGTTCCATGGCCTTGGCCGGGTCGCGCCACATCTGGTGCAGCACGTTCTGGCGCTTGACGTCCTTCCGCTCGCGCAGGGTGAGCAGGATCGCGCCGATCATCGCGACCAGCAGGATCAGCCCCGCCGCCTGGAACAGGTAGAGATACTTGTCGTAGATCAGCAGCCCCAGCGCGCGGGTGTTCTCGATCTCGGCCGCGTTCGGCGTTACCGCCTGCCGGAGGCCCGGCGCACCCTCTGCCTGCACCCAGGCGCCGATGCCCATGCTGAGCTGCAGCAGGATCACGATCCCGATCAGCGCCGCGACCGGCATGTAGCGCGCCATCTCGCCCTTCAGCGCCGCGAAGTCCACGTCGAGCATCATCACGACGAACAGGAACAGCACCGCCACCGCGCCGACATAGACGATGATCAAGAGCATCGCGACGAATTCCGCGCCCAGCAGCACGAACATGCCGGCCGAGCTGAGGAAGACGAGGATCAGCCACAGCACGGCATGGACCATGTTGCGCGAGGTCACGACCATCAGGGCCGCGAAAACCGCGGGCACCGCGAAGCAGTAGAAGGCGAGATCCGCGATACTCATTCGTCCGTCTCCTCGAACTCGGCAAAGACGCCCTGGGCGATGTCCAGCGCCTTCTGCATGGCGGGCACACCGCCGAACATGCTCATCTGCCAGATCACCTCGGCGATCTCGCGCTTGGTTGCCCCGGCCGTCAGCGCGTGGCGGATGGTCATCCGGATCTGCGGCTCGGCATGGGCGCCGAGCACGGTCAGCGCGGCCAGCGTGACCAGAAGCCGGGTCTTGGCGTCCAGACCTTCGCGGTTGAAGGTCTTGCCGAACCACATCTCCAGCATGTCCTTGGGCATGGTGGGGATGAGCTTCTCGAAGTCCTTCACCTGGAAATGCTCAAGCGCGGGGTTGAACGCGCGGGCCATCTCGTGGCCCTGCTCGATCATCGCCTTGAACATCTTCGCCAGATCGTCATTCATCGGTAGGGCGCATCCAGTTCGAGGTTGCGGGCGATCTCGGCCTCCCAGCGGTCACCGTTCTGCAGGAGTTTCTCCTTGGTGTAGAACAGCTCCTCGCGCGTCTCGGTCGAGAACTCGAAGTTCGGGCCTTCCACGATGGCATCCACCGGGCAGGCTTCCTGGCAGAAGCCGCAGTAGATGCACTTGGTCATGTCGATGTCGTAGCGCGTGGTGCGGCGGCTGCCGTCCTCGCGCGGCTCGGCGTCGATGGTGATGGCCTGTGCCGGGCAGACCGCCTCGCAAAGCTTGCAAGCGATGCAGCGTTCCTCGCCGTTGGGATAGCGGCGCAGGGCGTGCTCGCCGCGAAAGCGGGGCGACAACGGTCCCTTCTCGTGCGGGTAGTTCAGCGTGGACTTGGGCGCGAAGAAGTACTTCATGCCCAGCCCGAAACCCTTGATGAAGTCGAACAGCAGGAAGTACTTGGCTGCCCGGCCGTAGTCGATTGCGCGGTTCTCACCCATTTCAGCCTCCCACCGTCCAGCGCGCCCAGAGGCCGCCGAACACTTCGAATTTCGCAAGGAACGCCACGACCACGACCCAGGCGAGGCTGAGCGGCAGGAACACCTTCCAGCCGATCCGCATGAGCTGGTCATAGCGGTAGCGCGGCACGATCGCCTTCACCATGGCGAAGAGGAAGAAGAAGAACGCCATCTTCAGGACCATCCAGAACGCGCCGTCAGGCAGCCCCGGGATGGGCGAGAGCCAGCCGCCGAAGAAGAGCAGGCTCAGGAGCGCGCACATCAGGAAGATCGCGATGTATTCGCCGGCCATGAACAGCAGGAACGGGGTCGAGCTGTATTCGACCTGGAAGCCCGCCACGAGTTCGGATTCCGCCTCCGGCAGGTCGAAGGGCGGGCGGTTGGTCTCGGCCAGAGCCGAGATGAAGAACAGCGCGACCATCGGCAGGTGCGGCAGCCAGTACCAGTTGAAGAGGCCGAAGCTGCCGTCCTGCGCCTCGACGATGTGCGTGAGGTTCATCGAGCCGGTCGAGATGATGATCCCGATGATGATCAGGCCGAGCGACACCTCGTACGAGATCATCTGCGCCGCCGAGCGCAGCGAGCCGAGGAAGGGATATTTCGAGTTCGACGCCCAGCCGCCCATGATCACGCCATAGACCTCGAGCGAGGAGGCGGCGAAGACGAACAGGATCGCCACGTTGATGTCCGAGAGCACCCAGCCCGGGTTGAACGGGATCACCGCCCAGGCCAGCACCGCCAGCACGAAGGAGATCAGCGGCGCGAGGAAGAACACCGGGCGGTCGACGCCCGCGGGCACCACCACTTCCTTGAAGATGTACTTCGCGGCATCCGCCACGGTCTGCAGCAGGCCGAAGGGTCCGACAACGTTCGGGCCGCGCCGCATCTGCACCGCCGCCCAGATCTTGCGGTCGCCATAGACGAGGAACAGGAGCGAGATCATCACGAAGCCGATGACCAGCAGGCCCTGCGCCGCCATCAGGAGCACGATCCCCGTTCCCGTGTTCAGAAAGTCACCCATGGCGCCTCGCATCCCTCATGCCGATCGTCATATCGTCGGTATTCCCTGTTCCCGGCAATCGCGCGCCGTCACCTCGGCGTCGATCGTCTGCACGCCGCGGGGCAGCGTGGCCGAAATGGTGTAAATCGCATCGCCCCGCCAAATGCCACCCCTCTCTGCGACATTTGTACGCAGATGGCGGGCAAAGCCATAGCCGCGGATCAGCGCGTATTGCGCGGCCGCGCAGCGGGCATAGTCCTCGACATCCGGTATGCCCCGCGCGCCTTCCATCTCGACGAGGAAGTTCACGAGGTCGTCGTCCAGAAGCCGGGTCTCGATGCCGTTGTAGACCGGCGTGAACTCCTCTTCCGCCAAAGCGGCCTCGGGTGCGGCCGGCTGGCCGCACGAGGCGAGGCCCGCCAGAGCGAGCCCCATCGGAAAGAGGACGGCCGGCCGCACGCCCCTACTCCGCCGCAAGCGAGGGCTGGCCCCGCCGCGAGGCCAGGGCCGAAAGCTCGGCCATCAGGGCCGAGGCGCGCGCGATCGGGTTGGTCAGGTAGAAATCCCGCACGGCGAGGCGGAAGTCGGCCCTGGCCGGATCGCGCAGCGGAAGCGGCTGCCATGCGTTTTGCGCCACCTGATCGACGCGGCCCAGATGCGGCACCGCCTCGACCAGCTTGCGGCGCAGAGCCGCCATCGTATCCCAGGGCAGCGTCTGGCCGACTTCGGCCGAGAGCGCGCGCAGGATCGCCCAGTTCTCCTTGGCCTCGCCCGGCGGGAAGCCCGCGCGGAAGGCAAGCTGCGGCCGGCCTTCGGTGTTCACGAACAGGCCGTTCTCCTCGGTATAGGCGGCGGCGGGCAGGATCACGTCGGCGCGGTGCGCGCCACGGTCGCCGTGGCTGCCCTGATAGATCACGATGGGACCGGCGCCGATCTCGACCTCATCGGCGCCGAGGTTGAAGATCACCTCGGCCCCCTCGATGGCCGCGGGAAGGCCGCCCTCGGTCACCGCGCCTACATCCATCGCGCCCACGCGGGCGGCGGCGGTGTGCAGCACCAGCAGCTTCACACCCAGCGTCTCCACCAGCTTCATCGCCTGCGCCAGCACCGCCTCGCCATCGGCCTCGCGCAGCGCGCCCTGCCCGACGATCACGATGCCCGGCTTGCCGTCCGGCCCGTTCCGTTCCGCCTCGGCCACCAGCGACAGGAGCGCGGCCCGGTCGGTGCCGATATGGGCGTAGTCATAGGTCAGATCGACCGCCGGACCGACCACGGCCACCTGCGCGCCCTGCAGCCACGCCTTGCGGATGCGGGCGTTCAGCACCGGCGCCTCGTCGCGCGGGTTGCAGCCGACCAGCAGGATCGCCTTCGCGCTGTCGATGTCCTCGATGGCGGCGGTGCCGACATAGGCCGAACGGTTGCCCGCGGGTAGCCGCGCGCCGTCGGTCCGGCATTCCACCTTGCCGCCAAGCCCCTCGACCAGCACCTTCAGCGAGAAGGCGGCCTCGACCGGCACCAGATCGCCCACAAGACCCGCGACCTTGCGGCCCTTGAGCGCGGCGGCGACGGTCTGAAGCGCCTCGCCCCAGGTCGCCTTCCGCAGCTTACCGTTCTCGCGCACGTAGGGCGAGTCGAGGCGCTGGCGGCGCAGGCCGTCCCAGACAAAGCGGGTCTTGTCGCTGATCCACTCCTCGTTCACGCCGTCATGGTTGCGCGGCAGGATGCGCATGACTTCGCGGCCCTTGGTGTCCACGCGGATGTTCGACCCGAGCGCATCCATCACGTCGATCGACTCGGTCTTGCTCAACTCCCAGGGGCGCGCGGTGAAGGCATAGGGCTTCGAGGTCAGCGCGCCGACCGGGCAGAGGTCGATGATGTTGCCCTGCAGGTTCGAGTCGAGCGTCTGGTTGAGGTAGCTCGTGATCTCCGAGTCCTCGCCGCGGCCGGTCTGGCCCATCTGGCTGATGCCCGCGACCTCGGTCGTGAAGCGGACGCAGCGGGTGCACGAGATGCAGCGCGTCATCTGCGTCGCGACCAGCGGGCCGAGGTTCAGGTTCTCGGACGCCCGCTTCGGCTCGCGGTAGCGGCTGAAATCGACGCCATAGGCCATGGCCTGGTCCTGCAGGTCGCATTCGCCGCCCTGGTCGCAGATCGGGCAATCGAGCGGGTGGTTGATGAGCAGGAACTCCATCACCCCTTCGCGGGCCTTCTTGACCATCGGCGAGTTGGTCTTGACCACCGGCGGCTCGCCGTTCGGCCCGGGCCGCAGGTCGCGCACCTGCATGGCGCAGGAGGCGGTGGGCTTCGGCGGGCCGCCGACGACTTCCACGAGGCACATGCGGCAGTTGCCAGCGATCGACAGGCGCTCGTGATAGCAGAAGCGCGGAATCTCGATCCCGACCTCCTCGGCCGCCTGCAGCAGCGTCATGGCGCCGTCGACCTCGACCTCGATACCGTCGATGATGATCTTCTTGAGGTTGCTCATCCGCCTACTCCGCCGCGATGAGCGCGGGGCCGTTGCCCCACGCGTTGTTCCGTTCCGTCATGCGCAGGCCCCCGCGAAGCGCCAGAGGTTCGGCGCGCTCACCCGGCCCACCGCGGTCGGATCGAACCGCCCGCCCTGTCCCGCACAGGCGGCCTCAGCCGCCCGCTTCGCCGCCGCCCCGTCGCTGTAGTGCAGCGGCGGATCGAGCCGCCGCACATCGACCGAAAGGCCCGCCACCGGCTGCGCACCATCCGCCGTGAGGCGCTCACCCGTGGGGCCCGCGCGCAACTCGGTCAGGAAGCGCTGACCCTCGACCGTCACTTCCGACGCACCGGGGATCGCGCGACCGGCGACCGGCGCCTGCGAGGCGCAGGCCGACAGCGCCCCCATCACCATGATGACCCCACTGGCGCGCAAGGGTTCACTCCGCTGCCATGGCGCCCATGCGCCCCGTCTTCTTCGCCTTGATGCGGTCCTCGATCTCTTCGCGGTAGTGCCGGATCAGGCCCTGGATCGGCCAGGCCGCCGCGTCGCCAAGCGCGCAGATGGTGTGGCCCTCGACCTGCTTCGTCACCGAGAGCAGCATGTCGATCTCCTCGACCTCGGCCTCGCCGCGCACCAGCCGCTCCATCACGCGCATCATCCAGCCGGTGCCTTCGCGGCAGGGCGTGCACTGGCCGCAGCTTTCGTGCTTGAAGAACTTGGCCAGCCGCCAGACCGCTTTGATGACATCGGTCTGCTGGTCCATCACGATCATGCAGGCGGTCCCGAAGCTCGACTTCAGGTCGCGCATGCCGTCATAGTCCATCACGGCGTCCTCGCACTGGTTCGCCGGGATGATCGGGCAGGACGCCCCGCCGGGGATCACCGCCTTGAGGTTCTTCCAGCCGCCACGGACGCCGCCGCCGTGCTTCTCGATCAGCTCCTTCATCGAGATCGACATCGACTCTTCCACCACGCAGGGCGTGTTCACATGCCCCGACATGGCAAACAGCTTGACCCCGGTGTTGTTCGGCCGCCCGAACGAAGCGAACCATTCGCCGCCCCGCCGCAGGATCGACGGGATCACCGCGATCGACTCGACGTTGTTCACCGTGGTCGGGCAACCGTAGAGCCCCGATCCGGCCGGGAACGGCGGCTTCATCCGCGGCATCCCCTTCTTGCCCTCAAGGCTTTCGAGCAGCGCGGTTTCCTCGCCGCAGATGTAGGCGCCCGCCCCGTGGTGCAGGTAGACGTCGAAATCATAGCCCGACTTGCAGGCGTTCTTGCCGATCAGGCCTGCGTCATAGGCCTCGTCGATGGCGGCCTGCAGGGCTTCCTTCTCGCGGATGTATTCGCCGCGGATGTAGATGTAGGCGGCGGCCGCGCCCATCGCGAAGCCCGACAGCAGCGCGCCCTCGACCAGCGTGTGCGGGTCGTGGCGCATGATCTCGCGGTCCTTGCAGGTCGCGGGCTCGGATTCGTCGGCGTTGATGACGAGGTAGGACGGGCGGCCGTCCGACTGCTTGGGCATGAAGGACCACTTGAGGCCCGTGGGGAAGCCAGCGCCGCCCCGCCCGCGCAGACCGGAGGTCTTGACGATGTCGATGATCCGGTCGCGCCCGAGGGCCAGAAGGTTGGCCGTCCCGTCCCACTGCCCGCGGGCCATCGCGCCCTTCAGGCTGCGGTCGTGCATCCCGTAGAGGTTGGTGAAGATCCGGTCCTGGTCCTTCAGCATCGCGTCGTCCTCATTTCCCCTGGCGCCTTCGCCAGATCCGCCAGGTTGTCACCAGCGCCCAAGTGAACCCGGCGAGCGCCGCCAGGTCAAAGAGGATGGCGATGCGGGTGTCCCACCCGAGCCGCCCTCCCAGGATCTGCGCCCCGATCCAGAGGAGCCCCGTTCCCGCCAGCACAAGGGCGGCCTGTCGGGCAGCCCTTGCATCGTCGGGGCGGCTCGCCATCAGCCTTCCGGCTTCGACGGATCGGAGACCTGCGCCCCCGGCTCGGCCACCGCCGTGCCGCCGGGAGCGGTGCCTGCCTTCTCAGGCCGCCCTGCCGTGTCGGCCGTGGACTCCTGAATGCTGACGCCGGTCTTGTCGACCGGATGGCCAGCCCCCGGCGTCGGCTCCTTCGCCGAACCCGTGGCCTCGGCCACCGCCGCCGGACGGCCGAGCCACGGCGTCAGGATCGGCACCTCGGTGCCGTCGATCCGCTTCACCGTCTCGCCGATGTCCACCGCCAGCTGCACTGAGGCGTTGAGCCGCTCGGTCGCCTCGCCGCCCTCGGTGAGGCTGGTCAGCCCCGTCCGCGGCTCGGAAGAGAACCGCCCGATCTGCGAGCCCGGCCGCGGCACCTCGCCGGACGAGAAGCGGTCGATCAGCGCCGAAAGCGTTTCGACGGTGAGGTCCTCGTAATAGTCCTTGCCGATCTGGGCCATCGGGGCGTTCGCGCAGGCGCCGAGGCACTCGACCTCCTCCCACGAGAACTTGCCGTCCGCCGACAGGGTGTGCGGGCGCGGAGAGATCTTCTCCTTGCAGACCCGGATCAGGTCCTCGGCGCCGCAGATCAGGCACGAGGTCGTGCCGCAGATCTGGATGTTCGCCACCGAGCCGACAGGTTGCAGCTGGAACATGAAGTAGAAGGTCGCCACTTCCAGCGCGCGGATGTGGGCCATGCCCAGCATGTCGGCCACGTATTCGATCGCCGGCTTGGTCAGCCAGCCCTCCTGCTCCTGCGCGCGCCACAGCAGCGGGATGATCGCGGAAGCCTGCCGGCCCTCGGGGTACTTGGTGATCTGGGCCCGCGCCCATTCGAGGTTCGCCGGCGTGAAGGCGAAGCTGGCAGGCTGGTCGTGATGCAGGCGGCGAAGCATTAGCGGTCGATCTCCCCGAACACGACGTCGAGCGTTCCGATGATGGCGGACACATCCGCCAGCAGGTGGCCCTTGGCGAGGTAGTCCATGGCTTGCAGGTGAAGGAACCCCGGCGCGCGGATCTTGGCGCGATAGGGCCGGTTGGTGCCGTCGGCGACGAGATAGACGCCGAACTCGCCCTTGGGCGCCTCGACGGCGGCATAGACCTCGCCGGCCGGCACGTGGAAGCCCTCGGTATAGAGCTTGAAGTGATGGATCAGCGCCTCCATCGAGGTCTTCATCTCGGCGCGCGGCGGCGGCGTGATCTTGCCGCGGGCGAGGATGTCGCCCTTCTCCACCCGGAGCTTCTCGATGCACTGGCGGATGATCTTGGTGGACTGCCGCATCTCCTCCATCCGGCAGAGGTAGCGGTCGAAGCAGTCGCCGTTCTTGCCCACCGGGATCTGGAAGTCGAACTCGTCATAGCACTCGTAGGGCTGCGAGCGCCGCAGGTCCCAGGCGAGGCCCGAGCCGCGCACCATCACGCCCGAGAAGCCCCAGTCGAGGATGTCCTGCTCGGACACCACGCCGATGTCGGCGTTGCGCTGCTTGAAGATGCGGTTCTCGGTCAAGAGCCCGTCGATGTCGTCGAGCACCTTCGGGAAATGGTCGGCCCATTCCTCGATGTCGTCGATAAGCCGCGGCGTCAGGTCCTGGTGCACGCCGCCCGGCCGGAAGTAGGCGGCGTGGAGCCGCGCCCCCGAGGCGCGCTCGTAGAACACCATCAGCTTCTCGCGTTCCTCGAAGCCCCAGAGGGGCGGGGTCAGCGCGCCCACGTCCATCGCCTGCGTGGTGACGTTGAGCAGGTGGTTCAGCACCCGGCCGATCTCGGAGTAGAGCACCCGGATGAGGCTCGCCCGCCGTGGGACCTGCACCCCGGTCAGCTTCTCGATCGCGAGGCACCAGGCATGTTCCTGGTTCATCGGCGCCACATAGTCGAGGCGGTCGAAATACGGCAGGTTCTGCAGGTAGGTCCGGCTTTCCATCAGCTTCTCGGTCCCGCGGTGCAGCAGGCCGATATGCGGGTCGCAGCGTTCCACGACCTCGCCGTCCAGCTCCAGCACCAGCCGAAGAACACCATGCGCGGCAGGGTGTTGCGGGCCGAAGTTGATGTTGAAGTTGCGGATCTTCTGTTCGCCGGTCAGCACGTCGTCGTATCTGGTGTCCATCATCGTGTCCCCGTCACGTCCGTGCCTTGTCGTCACCCGGAAGAATGTAGTCCGCACCCTCCCACGGCGAGAGGAAATCGAACTGCCGGTATTCCTGCACCAGCTTCACCGGTTCGTAGATGACGCGCTTCTGCACCTCGTCATAGCGGACCTCGGTGTAGCCGGTCGTCGGGAAGTCCTTGCGCATCGGATGGCCGCGGAAGCCGTAGTCGGTCAGGATGCGGCGCAGGTCGGGATGGCCGGTGAAGAGGATGCCGAACATGTCGAACACCTCGCGCTCGAACCAGTTGGCCGAAGGGTGGACGGTATGGATCGAGGCCAGGGTCTCGTCCTCACGCACCTGCATCTTCAGGCGGATGCGCTGGTTCTGGTACATCGACAGGAAGTGGTAGACCACGTCGAAGCGCGCCGGGCGCTCGGGGTGGTCGACCGCGGTGATGTCGACGAGGGTGGAAAAGCGGCAGGAGCTGTCCGAGCGCAGCCATTCCACGAGGCCGACGATGCGGTTCGGCACCACGTCGAGCGTCAGTTCGCCGAAGGCGATCCGGCTGCCGAGCACGGCATCGGGCTGGCGCATCTCGACATGCGCGGCCAGTTCCTGAAGGGCTTCCGACATGGGGCTCTCCTCAGCGCGTGATGGTGCCGGTGCGGCGGATCTTCCGCTGCAACTGCAGGATGCCGTAGAGCAGCGCCTCGGCCGTGGGCGGGCAACCCGGCACATAGATGTCCACCGGCACGATCCGGTCGCAGCCGCGCACCACCGAGTAGCTGTAGTGGTAGTAGCCGCCGCCATTGGCGCAGGAGCCCATCGAGATCACGTAGCGCGGCTCGGGCATCTGGTCGTAGACCTTGCGCAGCGCGGGCGCCATCTTGTTGGTCAGCGTGCCCGCCACGATCATCACGTCCGACTGGCGCGGGCTTGCGCGCGGCGCCACGCCGAAGCGTTCCACGTCATAGCGCGGCATCGAGGTGTGCATCATCTCGACCGCGCAGCAGGCAAGCCCGAAGGTCATCCAGTGCAGCGAGCCGGTGCGGGCCCAGTTGATCAGGTCCTCGGTCGTGGTGAGCAGGAAGCCCTTGTCCTGAAGCTCGCGGTTGAGGTTCTGCGTGTCGTAGTCGCGATCCACGCCCGCGGTGTTCGCCCCGGTCATTGCCATTCGAGCGCCCCCTTCTTCCATTCATAGGCAAAGCCCACCGTCAGCACGGCGAGGAACAGCATCATCGACCAGAAGGCGGTCATCGAGATCTCGCCGAACGCCACCGCCCAGGGGAAGAGGAAGGCCACCTCGAGGTCGAAGATGATGAACAGGATCGAGACGAGGTAGAACCGCACCTCGAACTTCATCCGGGCGTCGTCGAAGGCGTTGAAGCCGCATTCATAGGCCGAGACCTTCTCGGGGTCGGGCCGGCGCACCGCCACGATCACCGCCGACAGCATCAGCAGAAGCCCGAGGGCCCCCGCCAGCACCGTCAGGATGACAATGGGAAGAAACTCTCGGAGAAGATCATCCATGGGCGGCTCCTTCGGCTGGCGGCTTCCCCTGGATCGGGGGTGCTAGCAGTCACGTGCTGACGCTTCGTTTACTCTGCACCCCGGTCCGGGTCAACCGAGGGTCGCGACAAAACACCGCGACCCCGATGTGCCTTATCCCATTGGTATGCAATGGTGAACCGAAATTTTTCTTATGCAACAATGCGTCGCATACCCGGACCAGCCCGGCGGCCGGGGCCGACTCAGTCGGGCCGGGCCCAGGCGGCGGGGCGGCGGGCGAAAAAGGCCTCCACTCCCGCGCGGGCCTCCTCGCTTTCCCAGCGGCGGACGAGGGCCGCGATGCTGGCCTCGATCACCCCGTCGTCGATGGCCGGGCCGAAGCGGCGCAGCAGGGCCTTCGCCTCGGCCACGGCACCGGGCGCGCAGGCGAGATAGGGCGCGACTTCGGCCTCGACGGCGGCGTCGAGATCCTCGGGCGCCACCACCTCGGCAAGGAAGCCCAGGCGCAGCGCCTCGGCGGCGCCGAACAGCCGCGCCGAGAAGAACACCCGCCGCGCCATGGCCTCGCCCACGCGGGCGGCGACATAGGGGCCAATGGTCGCGGGGATCAGGCCGAGGCGGGTCTCGGTCAGCCCGAAGCGCGCGCCGGCCGCGGCGATGGCGGTGTCGCAGACCGAGATCAGCCCCATGCCGCCGCCGAAGGCCTGCCCCTGCACCCGACCGATCAGCGGCTTGGGCAGCTCGTTCAGCGCGCGAAGCATGTGGGCGAGCTTGCGCGCCTCCCTCGCGCGGGTCGCCCCGTCCGCAGCCATCTGCTCGCGCATCCAGCCAAGGTCGCCACCGGCGCAGAAGCTCTCGCCTTCGGCGGCCAGCACGACCACGCGCACGGCGGGATCGGCCCCCAGCCGGGCCGCGGCCGCCCTCAGCTCCTCGATCATCCGGGCCGACATGGCGTTGTGCTTTTCCGCACGGTTCAGCGTCAGCCGCGCGACGCCGCGCGCGTCCATCCCGATCCCGATTGTCTCGAACATCCGTTCCCCTCCTGCAGCGGGCTGCCGGCGCCGGCGCCCGCGAAAATCGCGTCAGCCGGCGCGAAGCCGGCGGGCAAGCGCCGCGGCCTCGGCCAGCCTGTCGGGATCAAGTCCGGTCTCGAACCCCTTGGCCGCGAGATGGGCGGCCACCTTCTCGGTGGCGACGTTACCCGCGGCGCCCGGCGCATAGGGGCAGCCGCCCAGCCCGCCCACCGCCGCATCCACCACCCGAAGCCCGCGCGCCAGCGCCGCGTCGATCACCTCCAGCGCCCGGCCGGCGGTATCGTGGCAATGGGCGGCCAGCCGGTCCGCGGGCAGTTCGTCCAGCACGGCGGCCAGCATGGCGTCGAAGCCCTCCGCCGTCGCCCGCCCCACCGTGTCGCCCAGCGAGATCTCGGCGCAGCCCAGATCCCGCAGCGCCGCCGCGACCCCTGCGACGGAAGCGGGCGGCGTCGGCCCGTCGAAGGGGCATTCCACCACCATCGAGACATAGCCGCGCAATCGCGTGCCGTCCTGCCGGGCGGCCTCGGCGATGGGGGCGAGCCGCTCGAGGCTCGCGGCCACCGAGCAGTTGAGGTTCGCCTTCGAGAAGCCTTCCGAGGCCGAGACGAACACGGCCACCTCATCGGCCCCGGCGGCTACGGCGGCCCGGTAGCCCTTCAGGTTCGGGGCGAGGGCCGCATAGGAGACACCGGGCCGCCGGGTGATCCCGGCCAGCACCTCGGCGCCGTCGGACATCTGCGGAACCCATTTCGGGCTGACGAAGCTCGCGACCTCGATGCGGCGGAACCCGGTCTGCGACAGCAGGTCGACCAGCGCGATCTTCGCCGCCGTGGGGATCGGGCGCGGCTCGTTCTGCAGGCCGTCGCGAGGGCCGACCTCGAAGATCTCGACGAACTCAGCCATCGGCCTCCTCCAGCCGCACCAGAGCGGCGCCGGCCTCGACCTGCGCGCCGGCCTCGACGAGCACTTCAGCCACGATGCCGTCACGGGTGGCGCTCAGGACGTGCTCCATCTTCATCGCCTCGATCACGGCGAGGCGGTCGCCCTTCTCCACCCGTTCCCCGGCCCGCACCGCCACCTCGCGCACAAGGCCCGGCATCGGCGAGAGCGTGAGGCCGCCCTGCCCGCCCTCTTCGCCGCCCCGGTCGAAGGGATCGGGAATGGAAAAGCTGACGGTGCCCGTGCGGGCGAAGACATGCACCGCCTCGCCCAGCCGCAGGACGCGGCCCGGGTGCGTGCCATCGACCTCCCAGCCTTCCGGTTTCAGCCGGGCGGCGAGCGTGGCGCCCCCGAGTTCCACCCGCGCGACGCCGGGCCGCTCCACCGCGATCACCGCCGCGATCTCCTCGGCCCCCAGCCGCAGCCGGGCGTGCCGCCGCAGCGGCGCCCAGAGCGCGAAGCCCTGGAGCGGCGTGGCCTCGCAGCCCAGCGTCGCCGTCAGCAGCGCCGCGGCCGTGATGGCGGGCGAGACCGGCGGAGGGTCGGTGAGCAGGGCGATGTCGCGGCCGATGAGACCAGTATCCACCTCGCCCGCCGCGAAGCCCGGATGCCGCGCGAGGCGGCCGAGGAACGCGAGGTTCGTCACCGTCCCCGCCACCTCGGTCTCCTCGAGCGCCCGGGCAAGCTGGTTCAGCGCGCTGGCCCGCGACGGCCCGTAGGCCACGAGCTTCGCGATCATCGGGTCGTACCAAGGGCTGATCCGGTCGCCGGTGCGCACGCCGGTATCGGCGCGGATGCCATCCGCGAAGCGCAGATGGTCGAGCCGCCCGGTCGCGGGAAGGAAGCCCGCGGGCACGTCCTCGGCGTAAAGCCGCGCCTCGAAGGCATGACCGCGCAGCGGGATCTTATCCTGCGCCAGCGGCAGCGGCTCGCCCGAGGCGACGCGAAGCTGCCATTCCACAAGGTCGATGCCGGTGATCGCCTCGGTCACGGGATGCTCGACCTGCAGGCGGGTGTTCATCTCCATGAACCAGAAGCGGTCGGGCCGCAGCCCCTCCGATCCGTCCACGATAAATTCGACCGTTCCCGCGCCCCGGTAGCCGATGGCGCGGGCGGCCCGCACCGCCGCCTCGCCCATGGCAGCGCGCATCTCGGGGGTCATGCCGGGCGCCGGCGCCTCCTCGATCACCTTCTGGTGCCGGCGCTGCAGCGAGCAGTCGCGTTCATAGAGATGGACGGCATCCCGGCCGTCGCCGAAGACCTGCACCTCGATGTGGCGGGGCGCCTCGACGTATTTCTCGATCAGGACGGCGTCGTTACCGAAAGCGGTCCGCGCCTCGGCCCGCGCCGAGGCCAGGGCGGCATCGAAATCCGCCGGGCCGTCGACGCGCCGCATGCCCTTCCCGCCGCCCCCGGCGACGGCCTTGATGAGCACCGGATAGCCCGCCTCGGCGGCCATGACGGCCAGATGCTCGGGTTCCTGATCCTCGCCATGATAGCCGGGAACCACGGGAACGCCCGCCTTGGCCATGAGCGCCTTGGCGGCATCCTTGAGGCCCATGGCACGGATTGCCGCCGCCGAGGGACCGATGAAGGTGAGGCCCGCGGCCTCGACCGCCTCGACGAAATCGGGGTTCTCGGAGAGGAATCCGTAGCCCGGATGGATGGCCTCGGCGCCGGTGGCCAGCGCCGCCTCGATAAGGCGGTCGCCGCGCAGGTAGCTGTCGGCGGGCTGCGGGCCGCCGATGCGGCGCGCCTCGTCGGCAAGCGCCACGTGCAGCGCGCCCTCGTCGGCATCCGAGAACACGGCCACGGTGGCGACGCCCAGCCTTCGCGCGGTGGCGATGACGCGGCAGGCGATCTCGCCGCGGTTGGCGATCAGGATCTTGCGGAACATCGCGACCTCACATCCGGAAAAGGCCGAAGCGCGTCGGCTCGATAGGGGCGTTCAGCGCGGCCGACAGCGACAGCGCCAGGACCTCGCGGCTTTTGCGGGGGTCGACGATGCCATCGTCCCAGAGCCGGGCCGAGGCATAGAGCGGGTGGCTCTGCCGGTCGAACATCTCGATGGTCGGGCGCTTGAAGGCGGCCTCGTCCTCGGCCGACCAGCTGTTACCCGCGCGCTCGATCGCGTCGCGGCGGACGGTGGCCAGCACGCCTGCCGCCTGCTCGCCGCCCATCACCGAGATGCGGGAATTGGGCCAGGTCCAGAGGAAGCGGGGGCTGTAGGCCCGCCCCGCCATGCCGTAGTTGCCGGCGCCGAAGC
Source organism: Rhodobacter sp. CZR27 (assembly GCF_002407205.1). Taxonomy (NCBI): domain Bacteria; kingdom Pseudomonadati; phylum Pseudomonadota; class Alphaproteobacteria; order Rhodobacterales; genus Rhodobacter; species Rhodobacter sp. CZR27. The sequence continues at coordinate 2,193,808 of NZ_CP023548.1, forward strand.
TGCCGCCGACCAGCATGGTGATCTTGGGGACCGAGGTCGTGGCCACTGCCGTCACCATCTTGGCGCCGTGGCGGGCGATGCCCTCGTTCTCGTATTTCCTCCCCACCATGAAACCGGTGATGTTCTGCAGGAACACGAGCGGGATCGACCGCTGCGAACATAGCTCGATGAAATGCGCGCCCTTGATCGCGGCTTCCGAGAACAGCACGCCGTTGTTCGCGACGATGCCGACCGGGCAGCCCATCAGATGGGCGAACCCCGTGACCAGCGTCTCGCCGAAGCGCGGCTTGAACTCGTCGAAGCGCGAGCCGTCGACCAGCCGCGCGATCAGCTCGCGGATGTCCCAGGGGGTGCGCAGGTCGGCAGGCACCAGCCCGAGGATCTCCTCGGGGTCATGCGCCGGATCCTCGGGCACGGCCCAGGCGACGGTCTGCGGACGCTGGCGGTTCAGCTGGCCCAGCGCGCGGCGGGCCAGCGCAAGGGCATGGGCGTCATCCTCCGCCAGATAGTCCGCCACGCCCGAGAGGCGGGTGTGGACGTCGCCGCCGCCCAGATCCTCGGCCGAGACGACCTCTCCGGTGGCAGCCTTCACGAGGGGCGGACCGGCGAGGAAGATCGTGCCCTGATTCCGCACGATGATCGTGACGTCGGACATGGCGGGCACATAGGCGCCCCCGGCGGTGCAGGAACCCATCACCACCGCGATCTGCGGAATGCCCGCCGCGCTCATCTGCGCCTGATTGTAGAAGATGCGGCCGAAATGGTCGCGGTCGGGAAAGACCTCGTCCTGGTTCGGCAGGTTCGCGCCGCCGGAATCGACCAGATAGACGCAAGGCAGGCGGCATTCGGCGGCGATTTCCTGCGCGCGCAGGTGCTTCTTCACCGTCATCGGATAGTAGGTGCCGCCCTTCACGGTGGCGTCGTTGCAGACGACCATCACCTCCTGCCCGTGCACCCGGCCGATACCGGCGATCACGCCCGCGGCCGGCGCCGCGCCGTCATACATGCCATGCGCCGCGAAGGCGCCGATCTCAAGGAAGGGAGAGCCGGGATCCAGAAGCCCCGCCACCCGCTCGCGCGGGGGCAGCTTGCCGCGGGCCGCATGGCGGGCCTGCGCCGCGGCGCCGCCGCCCGCCGCGGCAAGGGCTGCGGCCTCGGCCATCTCGGCGATCAGGCCGAGGTGACGCTCGCGGTTCCGGCGGAAGCTCTCGGACGAGGGAAGGACGTGTGACGCGAGTTTCATGCCGGATCCGTCAGGCAAAGGTTGCGGATGTGTGGCCTGCGCGCCTGCGGCGCGCACAGCCGGAGATCATATTGATGCAGGTCAAGGAAAACGTCCCGCCTTGGCTCAAGGGTCGGCCACGGTAACTCCAAGGTATGCAGATGCACACGATGATTCCCGCGGCCTTCGCCGCAAGCCTCGCCCTCCTCGTCGCCGCGCCGGTGGCTGCCCAGTCGGCCGGGGACATGACCTTCGGCCTCGGCATCGGCAGCGTGATGCCGAAGTCCGACAACGGCACGCTGGCCGGTCTGGACGCCGAGGTGGATGACGACATCCGCCCGACGATCACCTTCGAGTATTTCATCCGCGACAATCTGGGGATCGAGATCCTCGCGGCGACGCCGTTCAAGCATGACGTGAGCCTCGACGGTCTGGGCGAAGTGGCCAGCGTCGAGCACCTGCCGCCGACGCTGTCGCTGCAGTATCACTTCCCGACCGGCAGCGCCTTCCAGCCGTTCCTCGGCGCCGGCATCACCTATGTCACCTTCTTCAGCGAGGAATCCGACCTCGGCGACATCGAGCTGGACGACAGCTGGGGCGTGTCGGTCCATGCGGGCTTCGACTACGCGGTCAGCGAGACCGGCGCGATCCGGACCGACATCCGCTGGATGGACGTCGACAGCGACGTGACGCTGGACGGCGTGGACATCGGCACCGCCGAGATCGACCCGCTGGTGGTGGGCGTCTCCTACATCTGGAAATTCTGACCCTCCGGCCGGCCCGAGTCCTCCGGGCCGGCCCGTCCCGCGGGCGGCAGCCATCCTGCCCGCGGGATCAAGCCCCGGCACCGGCATCAGCCGGCCGCCATCAGTTCGCGTCCGATCAGCATCCGCCGGATCTCGGACGTTCCCGCGCCGATCTCCATCAGCTTCGCGTCACGGAACAGCCGACTCACCACAGAATCGTTCAGGTAGCCCGCGCCCCCCAGCGCCTGCACCGCCTGATGCGCCTGCACCATCGCCTGCTCTGACGCGTAGAGCACGCAGCCCGCCGCATCCGCCCGCGTCACACGGCCCCGGTCGCAGGCCTTGGCCACCTCGTAGACATAGGCGCGCGAGGTGTTCAGCGCGACATACATGTCGGCGATCTTGCCCTGCATCAGCTGGAAGTTCCCGATCGGCTGGCCGAACTGCTGGCGGCTCTGGCAATAGGGCAGCACCTCGTCTAGGCAGGCCGCCATGATGCCGGTGCCGATCCCCGACAGCACCACGCGCTCGTAATCGAGGCCGGACATCAGCACGCGCACCCCGCGCCCCTCCTCGCCCAGCACGTTCTCGAACGGGACCTCGCAGTTGTCGAAGATCAGCTCGCCGGTGTTCGAGCCGCGCATGCCGACCTTGTCGAAATGCGGGCTGGTCGAGAAGCCCGCCATCCCGCGCTCGATCAGGAAGGCGGTGATGCCCTTGGCGCCCGCTTCGGGGTCGGTCTTGGCATAGACCACCAGCACGTCCGCATCCGGGGCGTTGGTGATCCAGTATTTCGTGCCGTTGAGCAGGTAATGGTCGTTCCGCCTCTCGGCCTTCAGCTTCATCGACACCACGTCCGAGCCCGCCCCCGCCTCGGACATCGCAAGCGCGCCCACATGCTCGCCCGAGACCAGCTTCGGCAGGTAGCGCGCCTTCTGCGCGGCGCTGCCGTTCAGCCGGATCTGGTTCACGCACAGGTTCGAATGGGCACCATAGGACAGCGAGACCGAGGCAGAGGCCCGGGCGATCTCCTCGACCGCGATGGTGTGGGCCAGATAGCCCATGTCCGAGCCGCCGAACTCCTCGGGCACGGTGATGCCCAGCAGGCCAAGCTCGCCCATCTCGCGCCACAGCTCGGCCGGAAAGACATTCTCGCGGTCGATGCGGGCGGCCAGCGGCTTCACCCGCTCCTGCGCCCAGGCGTGGACGGTCTCGCGAAGCGCGGCGATCTCGTCGCCGAGGTCGAAGGTCATCGAGGCGTGGAACATGCGGCGAGCCCTTTATTGAACGTTTGTTCATTTCTTGCCGAATGGCCCGAGTCGCGTCAAGTGCGGCGTGAGGCGACCTGTCGCGGCGGGCGGATCTGCGCCATGCTGGGGGAAAACAGGAGGTGCGCATGAAGGCAGTCTGGTTCGCGCTGGCCCTTGCGGCGGCGCCGGCATCGGCGGAGGTGGTGGGACAGGTGGGCGTCGACTGGGTCGGCAACGACATCCTGATCGAGGCGATCCCCGATCCCGAGGTGCAGGGCGTCACCTGTCACATCGCCTATTTCGACCGCTCGATCATCGACCGGTTGCAGCAGGGCAACTGGTTCGAGGACCCGTCGAACGCCTCGATCGCCTGCCGGCAGACCGGTCCCGTGACCGTCGGCGACATCGACCGCAGCGAGGAGGGCGAGGAGATCTTCAAGGCCAGCCGCTCGCTGGTGCTGAAATCGCTGCGCGTCACCCGGATCTACGACGAGGCGAACGACACGCTGATCTACCTCGCCCATGCCCGCGAACTGAGCGAAGGTTCCGCCAAGATGTCGCTGTCGACCGTGCCGCTCTGGCAGGCGCGGAAATAGGCGGCTCAGCCGATCAGGCGGGCGGCAAGCTCGGGCAGGTGATCGAAATGATCCAGCAGCGCCTCGGGGGAAAGGCGCGCCACCCCGCGCCCCTCGGGCCCGAAGGTCACGAGGGCCACCGGCACGCCCGCGGCCCGCGCGGTCTCGCGGTCCGTCGCGGTGTCACCTACCAGCATCGAGCGGGCAAGGCTGCCGCCCGCCCGCTCGACCGAGGCACGATAGGGCGCGGGATCGGGCTTCCTGACCGGCAGCGTATCGGCGCCGATCATCGCGTCGAACAGGTGCCGGATCTCCATCAGGCCCAGCAGCGTCTCGGCCAGCCCCTCGGGCTTGTTGGTGCAGATCGCCGTGGCATAGCCTTCGGCGCGCAACCGCTCCACCGCCTCGCGTGCGCCGGGATAGAGCGTCGTGTGGACGTGGATCGCACTGCGATAGTTGTCCAGCAGGACGGGATAGTGCAGGTCGATGTCGGCCTCGGACCAGCCGTTCCCCAGCCTCTCGAACCCAAGCCGCAGCATCGCGCGCCCGCCGTGAAAGGCGGTCAGCGCATCCTTCAGCGGATCGAGCGGCTCGCCCTGTCCCAGCGCCCGGAAGCAGGCATTCGCCGAGGCGATCAGGTCGGCGCTCGTATCCGCCAGCGTGCCGTCCAGATCGAAGACCACCGTGCGCATCGCGCCCCCTGTAACAGCCGGTAAGACAGTGTGAGACCGCAAGCCTTGCGGTATGGCTGAACCCCGTTAAAACGGGCGCACCGCAAAGGAAAGGGTGCGCATGAGCCAAGTGTCCGTTTCGCTGATCGTGCTGGCCGCCGGGCAAGGCACGCGGATGAACTCCGACCTGCCGAAGGTGCTGCATCCGCTGGGCGCCGCGCCCATGCTTCACCACGCGCTGCGCGCGGGCCAGTCGCTGGAGCCCGAGCGTGTGGTGGTCGTCGCCGGCCACGGCGCCGAGGCGGTGGCGAGGGCCGCCCGCGCCTTCGACGAGACGGTGGATGTGGTGGTGCAGGCCGAGCAACTGGGCACCGCCCATGCGGTCGCGCAGGCCGCGCCGCTGCTGGCGGATGAGCCCGGCGAGGCCGTGGTGCTTTACGGCGACACGCCCTTCATCCGCCCCGAGACGCTCCAGCGGATGCTGGCCGCCCGCGAAAGCCACGAGGTGGTGATCCTTGGCTTCGAGGCGAAGGATCCCGGCCGCTACGGGCGCCTTGTCACGCGCGGCGACGAGCTGGAACGCATCGTGGAATGGAAGGATGCGACAGATCAGGAGCGCGCCATAACTCTTTGCAATTCAGGCGTGATCTGCGCGGAGACCGCGCTTCTGTTCGGGCTGGTGGCCGAAGTCGGGAACGAGAATGCCTCGGGCGAATACTACCTGACCGACGTGGTGGCGCTGGCGCGCGAGCGGGGACTGTCCGCCGGCGTGGTGATCTGCGACGAGGCCGAAACGCTGGGCGTGAATACCCGCGCGCAACTGGCTGATGCCGAGGCGGAATTCCAGCGCCGCGCCCGCGCCGCCGCGCTTGCCGACGGGGTCACCCTGACCGCGCCTGAGACGGTGTTCTTCGCGCTCGACACCTTCATCGGGCGCGACACGATCGTCGGGCCGAACGTGGTCTTCGGGCCCGGTGTCACGGTGGAATCCGGCGCCGAGATCCGCGCCTTCTGCCATCTCGAAGGCTGCCACATCTCGCGCGGGGCGACGGTCGGGCCCTTCGCCCGCCTGCGCCCCGGCGCGGAACTGGCCGAGGATGTCCATGTCGGCAACTTCGTCGAGATCAAGAACTCGGTTCTGGATGAGGGCGTCAAGGTCGGCCACCTCACCTATCTCGGCGATGCCCACGTCGGCGAGCATACGAACATCGGCGCCGGCACCGTCACCTGCAACTACGACGGCGTCTCGAAGCACCGGACCGAGATCGGGCCGCGCGCCTTCATCGGCTCGGACACCATGCTGGTCGCGCCGGTGACGGTCGGCGCCAACGCCATGACCGCCTCAGGCTCGGTCATCACCGAGGACGTGCCGGCCGAGGCGCTGGCGGTGGGCCGTGCCCGGCAGGTGAACAAGCCGGGCCTCGCCGCCCGGATGATGGACATGTTCCGCGCCGCAAAGGCCGCGAAGAAGGGAACGAACTGATGTGCGGCATCGTCGGAGTTCTTGGCAACCATGAGGTCGGCCCCATCCTTGTCGAGGCGCTGAAGCGGCTGGAATACCGCGGCTACGACTCGGCGGGCATCGCCACCGTGAACAACGGAAAGCTCGACCGGCGCCGCGCGGTGGGCAAGCTCGCGAACCTCTCGGACCTGCTGGTGCACGATCCGCTGCCGGGCAAGATCGGCATCGGCCACACCCGGTGGGCCACCCACGGGGCGGCGACGATCACGAACGCGCATCCCCACCTCGCCGGTCCGGTCGCCGTGGTCCACAACGGCATCATCGAGAACTTCCGCGAACTTCGCGCCGAACTTGCCGAAGCGGGATTTGCGCCCGAGACGCAGACCGACACGGAAACCGTGGCGCTGCTGACCCGGATGCACATGAGCCGCGGCCTCAGCCCGCGCGAGGCGGCGGCCGAGACGCTGGCCCGGCTCAAGGGCGCCTTCGCGCTCTGCTTCCTGTTCGAGGGCGAGGATGACCTGCTGATCGCCGCCCGCCGCGGATCGCCGCTGGCCATCGGGCATGGCGACGGCGAGATGTTCGTGGGCTCGGACGCGATCGCGCTGGCGCCGATGACCGATGCGATCACCTATCTCGAGGAAGGCGACTGGGCGGTGGTCACCCGTGACGGCGCCGAGATCTTCGACAGCCACGGCCGCCGGGTGAACCGCGCCACCGCGCGGATCCAGATCAGCGCCACGCGCATCGAGAAGGCCGGCTACAAGCACTTCATGGCCAAGGAAATCGCCGAGCAGCCGGTCGTGCTGGCCGATGCCCTGCGCCACTATGTGCAGGACGGCCGGATCAACCTTCCGGGCGTGGATTTCTCGGCGGTGGACCGGGTGACGCTGGTGGCCTGCGGCACGGCCTCCTATGCCTGCCATGTCGCGAAATACTGGTTCGAGCAGATCGCGGGCCTGCCCGCCGACGTCGATATCGCGTCCGAGTTCCGCTATCGCGAGCCGGTGCTGTCGCCCCGGTCGTGGTCGATCTTCGTCAGCCAGTCGGGTGAAACCGCCGACACGCTGGCCGCGCTGCGCCATGTCGCCGACCATGTGGCGCGGACGGTTGCGGTGGTGAACGTGCCCACCTCCTCCATCGCGCGCGAGTCGAACCTCGCGCTGCCGATCCTTGCGGGGGTCGAGGTCGGCGTCGCCTCGACCAAGGCCTTCACCTGCCAGCTGACCGTGCTGGTCCTGCTGGCGCTGAAGGCCGCGATGGATCGCGGGCGGCTGGATGCCGAGGGGCTGGCGCAGCGTCTGGATGCGCTTGCGACCCTGCCGGGACTGATGAACCATGCCCTCGGCCTCGCGGACGAGATCCATGCCCTTGCGGGAGAACTGGCCGAGGCGCAGGACATCCTGTTCCTGGGGCGTGGGCCGATGTATCCGCTGGCCCTCGAAGGCGCGCTGAAGCTCAAGGAAATCAGCTACATCCACGCGGAAGGTTACGCATCGGGCGAACTGAAGCACGGGCCCATCGCGCTGATCGACAACCGGGTGCCGGTGATCGTGATGGCGCCGCGCGACGCGCTTTTCGACAAGACCGTGTCCAACATGCAGGAGGTGATGGCGCGGCAGGGCAAGGTCCTGCTGATCTCGGACGCGCAGGGCATCGAGGAGGCCGGCGCCGGCTGCTGGAGGACGCTCGCCCTGCCGCATGTGGCCGATTTCCTCGCGCCCATCCTCTATGCGGTGCCGGCGCAGCTGCTGGCCTATCACACCGCCATCGCCAAGGGCACCGACGTGGACCAGCCGCGCAACCTCGCCAAGTCGGTGACGGTGGAATGACACCCGAAGCGGCGCTCGAGGCGCTTCGCGCGGCCGCGGTGCCGGGCAAGGCCGACGAGATGCGGGCCTATCACAAGGTCGACCGGCCCTATCTGGGCGTGGCAAATCCCGACATCGACCTGATGGCGCGCGAGTGGCGGCAGACGCTGCCGCTCGACGCTCGCCTGACGCTCGCCTCTGGCCTGTGGGGCACCAACATCCACGAGGCGCGGATTGCCGCCGCCAAGCTGCTGACGCAGGCGCGCATCCGCCCGGATGACGAGCCCGCGTGGCAGCTGATCCAGGGCTGGGTGCCGGACTTCGACGCCTGGGCCATCGCCGATCATGCCTGCATCGCCGCGCAGAAGCGGCTTGCGGCCGATCCTGCCCGGCTGGATCAGGTCGAGGGCTGGACGCAGAGCCCGCTGATGTGGGCGCGCCGGGCGGCGCTGGTGGCGACGCTGCACCTGACCCGGCTCACCCATCCGAAGCCCGACGAGATCGCGGCGCGCGAGCGCGTGCTGGCCTGGGCCGAGCGCTATCTCGGCGATCCCGACTGGTTCATCCAGAAGGCCGTCGGCTGGTGGTTGCGCGACCTGTCGAAGCATGACCCCGACCGCACGCGCGCGTTTCTGGCCGCGCATGGCGACCGGATGAAGCCCTTTGCCCGGCGCGAGGCGGCCCGGCACCTGGCCTGACGCGGATCAGCCGCCGTAGACGGTCACCTCGGGCAGGTCGGTCAGTGCGAAGCCGAGCGCGCGGAAGGCCGGCAACGAGAGTTGAGCCGCACCCTCGCCCGGCTTCAGCGTCACGGCGACCGATCTGCCGCCCGCCGCCTCGACCCGCCCCGGCTGCTCGGACCGCACCAGCGACGACCGCAGCCAGAAGCCGGGCTCGGCCGGCGCGCCGAGCGCCGCCGTCACCCGCCCGAGCATCGCGCCCGCCGGTGCCGGGGCCAGCGCGGCCTGGCGCTCGCCCGGTGTGGTCCGGTCCAGTTGGCCGGGATCAAGCCCCTGCGCCCCCGGCATCGGCCGGGCCGGCGGAGGCGCGGCCACGGGCTCGCGCGCGGGATTGCAGGCCGCGGCCAGCAGGGCAACAAGGGCAAGACAGGCGGGCGCTTTCATGCCTACGACGATAGTCGGGATCGAGATCAGGTCAACTGCCCGATCTGGCGCTTGTGGACAGGTTGTCGCAGGCTTACCTTGAACACATGACGGCGCCCCTCATCGATCCCTTCGCCCGCGCGATTTCCTACCTGCGCGTGTCGGTCACCGACCGATGCGACTTCCGCTGCACCTATTGCATGTCAGAGCACATGACCTTCCTGCCGAAGGCCGAGCTTCTGACGCTGGAGGAACTGGACAGGCTCTGCTCGGCCTTCATCCGTCTGGGGGTCGAGAAGCTGCGCGTGACGGGCGGCGAGCCGCTGGTGCGGCGCGGGATCATGACCTTCTTCCGCGCCATGTCGCGCCACCTGCAGAGCGGCGCGCTGAAGGAGTTGACGCTGACCACCAACGGCTCGCAATTGGCGAAATATGCCGGAGAGCTGGCAGATTGCGGCGTGCGGCGGGTGAATGTCTCGCTCGACACGCTCGACCCGGCGAAGTTCGCCGAGGTGACGCGCTGGGGCCGGCTGCCGCAGGTGATGGAGGGGATCCGGGCGGCGAAGGCCGCGGGGCTGAAGGTCAAGATCAACGCCGTCGCGCTGAAGGGCTTCAACGAGGACGAACTGTTCCGGCTGGCAGACTGGTGCGCCGCCGAGGAGCAGGACCTGACCTTCATCGAGGTCATGCCGATGGGCGACATGGGCAACGACTACCGGATCGACCAGTACTGGCCGCTGAAGGACCTGCGCGCGCGTCTGGCAGAGCGCTTCACCCTGATCGACCTGACCGACCGGACGGGCGGGCCCGCGCGCTATGTCCGGCTGGCCGAGACCGGCCAGCGCATCGGCTTCATCACCCCCCTCACCCACAATTTCTGCGAAAGCTGCAACCGCGTGCGGCTGACCTGCACCGGAGAGCTTTACATGTGCCTCGGGCAGGAGGACCGCGCCGACCTGCGCAAGCCGCTGCGCACTTCGGCCGATGACGCGCAGCTCGAGGTGGCGATCCGCGAGGCGATCACCCGCAAGCCCAAGGGCCACGACTTCGACTACTCGCGCCAGACCGTCGCCGGGCAGATGCCGAGGCACATGAGCCACACCGGCGGCTGATCAGAGCGAGGGTCCGAGGATGATCTCGGACCCGTCCGTGAAGCGCGAGAGCCGGAAGCGCGTCAGGTCGTGGCCGATCGTGCCTCCCGTCACCAGATCCGCCACCACCCGCCCGACACCGGGGCCGATGCCGAAGCCGTGGCCGCTCATCCCCGTCGCGATCGTCAGGCCCGGGATCGACGGCGCGCGGTCGATCACCGGCACCACATCCGGCATGGTGTCGATCATCCCGGCCCAGGTGGCCTGAACCTTCGGCCGGCCGAGATCGGGGAAGGCGCGGGCGAAAGCCGTCTGCGCACGGGCCAGCGTGGCGAGGTTCGGCTGCGGGTTCAGCATGCGGACCCTTTCAAACGGGGTCGGCATGGAGGCGGACCAGGTGCGCGGCGTGTTCCACGCATCCGGATAGTCGCGTGGCGCGGCCCAATGGTAATGGGTATTCAGGAAATCCTTCTTCACCGCCCGGCGATACTTCAGCGCGTGGCGGAAGGCGTCGGGGCCGATGAAGAAATCATGCTCTGATCCGCCGGCGATGGTATAGCCGCCACTGTCGTTGCGTCGGATCGCAAAGTCGTCGTCGGCTGCGGCGCCGGGAAAGATCTCGGGCATCGGCTCGGTCCGGGCGACCGAGGCCAGCACCGAGAGCTGCGGCAGGTTCACCCCATAGGCGCGGGCAAAGAGCGAGGACCAGGCCCCGCCGGCCAGCACCACATCGGAACAGGCGATCCGGCCGCGCTCGGTCACCACGCCCGCGACGCGGCCGGCGGCGATGTCGAGGGCCCGGACCGCGCAATCCTCGACCAGCGTCACGCCGCGCTCGGCCGCCGCCAGCGACAGCGCAGGCACCGCGAGCCAGGGCTCGGCCTGCCCGTCCGACGGCGTGAAGAGCCCGCCGAGCCAGTGATCCGCGGCTGCGCCCAGCTTGTCTCCCAGATCCCGCCGCCCGAGCAGCCGCGTGTCGAGGCCGTGCTCCTGCGCGTGGGGAAGCCACGCGTCATAGGCGGCCAGCGACTCCTCGCGGTTCGCAAGATAAAGCACGCCGGCCTGCCGGAAGCCGAAGGGGTTGCGCAGGCTTTGGGACAGGCCGCGCCAGAGGCGCAGGCTTTCCACCATGATCGGCAGTTCCGCCGGATCGCGGCCCTGCTGGCGGATCCAGCCCCAGTTGCGGCTGGATTGCTCGCCCGCGATCCGGCCCTTCTCGCAGAGCGTGACGCTGAGGCCCCGCTCGGCCAGATACCAGGCGCTCATCACGCCGATCACGCCGCCGCCGATCACCACCACGTCGCAGGTGGCGGGCCGCGGCCCGATGAAGCGCGCCGGCACCGCCATCGAGATGGGGAAATGCATCATGCCGCCAGATCCCGGACGAGGCGCTGCATGAACGACCAGCCGGCCTCGAATTCCGAGACCTCCAGATATTCGTCGGGCTGATGCGCCTGGGCGATGTCGCCCGGCCCGCAGACCACGGCCGAGTAGCCCGCCGCCTGGAACTGGCCGGCCTCGGTGCCGTAGCTGACCACCGCCTCGCCGTTGTCACCTGTCAACCGGCGCGCCAGGGCCTCGGCGGCGCCCTGCGGCTCGGGTCGCAGCGGCGGATAGGCGAAGAGCCGGCCGAGTTCGATTGCCGCCTCGGGCCGGATCGCCTTCAGTTCCACTTCCAACGCGCGGGCCTCGGCCTCGAAGGCCGCCGCCCAGTCCTCGACCGTCTCGCCGGGCACCGCGCGGAAGCCCACGTCGAAACGGCAGGAGCCTGCGGTGATGTTGCCTGCTGTCCCGCCCGAGATCGTGCCGACATGAACCGAGGTCCAGGGCGGATCGAACAGTGCCGCCAGCGGCGTGGGTGTGGCCGCCGCGCTTTCGGCATTCTTCCGGTTCGCCCAGTCGATCAGCCGCGCCGCCGCCATGACCGCATTGACCCCGCGGTGCAGGATCGAGGAATGCACCTCGACGCCCTTCACCCGGCAGAGATAGCCGCCGCCGCCCTTGTGGCCCGTGACCACCCGCATCCGCGAAGGCTCGCCCACGATCACGGCCGCGGCCTTGGGCAGGCGGCGCGCCATCTCCTCGATCATCGCCGGCGCGCCGAGGCAGCCGACCTCCTCGTCATAGGACAGTGCAAGCTGAAGCGGGCGTTTCACCCCCTGCTCCTGCGCCAGCGCCATGGCGGCCAGCGCGAGCGCGTCGAACCCCTTCATGTCGCAGGTGCCGCGGCCATAGAGCCGGCCGTCGCGCTCGGTCACCGTCCAGGGGTCTGAGGTCCAGTCCTGCCCCTCCACCGGCACGACATCGGTGTGCCCCGAGAGCACCACGCCGCCCGGCGTCTCCGGACCCACATGGGCATAGAGCGAAGCCTTGGTGCGCTCCTCGTTCCAGACCCGGTGGGCGGTGATGCCGCAGTCGTTCAGGAACTCCTCGACCCAGTCGACCAGCGGCAGGTTCGTCTCGCGGCTCACGGTCGGGAAGGCCACCAGACGCTCGAGGATCTGGCGCGGCGTGAGCGGGCTGGGCATTTTCTTCTCCTGCTGGGGCAGCAGAGCGTGGGGCCGCGACGGGACAAGGTCAAGCCCCGCCGCCCGATGCAGCGCGCGGCCGACGCGGGGCGGATCAGGGCATGGGGCGGATCAGTGCATCTTGCGCTGGATGCGGCGCAGCGCCAGCCAGACCAGCAACACCGTGACCGGCGTCAGCAGCGCGGTGGCAAGGCCCTTCGAGATGCCCAGCAGGTCCGCCAGGGGATAGACCGCATAGGACAGCAGGCTCACCGCATAATAGCTGATGGCGACCACCGACAGCCCCTCGACCGTGCGCTGCAGGCGCAGCTGCAGGTCTGCGCGGCGGTCCATGCTTTCCAGCAGCTTCTGGTTCTGGGCCGAACGCTCCACGTCCACCCGGGTGCGCAGAAGCTCCGCCGCCCTCTGCGCGCGTTCGGCCATCGAGCGCAGGCGCGCCTCGGCGGATTTCACCGTGCGCATGGCCGGATCATAGCGGCGCGCCATGAATTCGGCGAAGGTCTGGCGGCCGCTGATCCGCTCCTCGCGCAGGGCGGAGATCCGGTCGTTCACGATGGCCTCATAGGCCCATGTCGCGCCAAAGCGGAAGGTGAACTGCACCGCGAGGCTTTCCAACTCGGCGTTGATCTTCAGCAACTCGTGCAGCGCCTCGTCCGGCGAATGCTCGATCTCGTCCAGCCCCGAGACCAGCGCCGAAAGCTTGGGGTCGAGGCGGTTCAGGTGCACCGTCAGCGTGCGCGCCCGCATGAGGCCGAGCATCGAGGTCGCCCGGTAGGTCTCGATCTCGCAGAGGCGCGTGACGATGCGGCCGATGCGGCGGGCGCCGGTGCCGGGCTTGACGAAGATCGCAAAGCGCATGTGCCCGGCCGGGTCGATGCGGAAATCGCCCGCCACCACCGCCGCGCCATCCACGATACGCGACACGGCAAGGCTCTCGGGCACGAACCACGACTCCAGCCGATCCAGCGCCTCGGCCTCGTCCTCGGGCATCTCCTCGATGCGGATCAGGAGCGAGACCAGCCGCCGGCCCGGAGCGTCCTCGATCCAGTCGTCGGGGAAGACCTCGGCCTTGGCAGGGTCGAACGGCCGCTCGTAGAGGCCGGGGACGAAGGCGGCATAGGTCACGAATTCGGTATGACTTTCCCAGCGCAGCTCGGCCCGGCCGATCGGCGCGCTGAACTGGGTGGCCTCCGGCGGCGGATGGGCCGCGCCGTTGCGGTCGAGGATCTCGAGCAGGTGGGCGCGGTCGCGGGCGCGGTCACGGTTGGCGGCATCGACCGGTTCCTTGAAGGCCATGAAGACGACATGGCAGGGCGCCTCGAGCGCGGGGAACGGGCGGGCATGCAGCTCGTTGGCGAGCGCGTAGCGCATGGGGTGGTCGGCGACGGGGGGCATGACGGGCTCCGGCTGGTCAGGCGCGAAGGTAGGCGCGCGGAGGCCCGTGCGGAAGGGGCGCCGTGGTCACGGGATGGCGATTTTGCGGAAAGATGCCGTGAGGTTGCACCGCCCCGGAAAGGCGACGCCCCGCACGGGGCGGGGCGTCGGTCGGTTCATTCAATGTGCGGCAGCAGCGCGTCGAGGCTCTTCTTGGCGTCGCCGTAGAACATCCGCGTGTTCTCCTTGTAGAACAGCGGGTTCTCGATGCCGGAATAGCCGGTGCCCTGCCCGCGCTTCGAGACGAACACCTGCTTGGCCTTCCAGACCTCGAGCACGGGCATCCCGGCGATGGGCGACGTCGGGTCTTCCTGCGCGGCAGGGTTCACGATGTCGTTCGAGCCGATGACGATGGCGACGTCGGTCGAGGGGAAGTCCTCGTTGATCTCGTCCATCTCGAGCACGATGTCGTAGGGCACCTTGGCCTCGGCCAGCAGCACGTTCATGTGCCCGGGCAGACGGCCTGCGACCGGGTGGATCGCGAAGCGCACCGACTTGCCCGCCGCGCGCAGCTTGCGCGTCAGTTCGGAAACCGAGCCCTGCGCCTGCGCCACCGCCATGCCGTAGCCCGGCACGATGATCACGCTGTCGGCATCGTTCAGCGCCGCGGCCACGCCGTCGGCGTCGATGGCGACCATCTCGCCCGCGATCTCCTGCGCGGGGCCGGCCGTGCCGCCGAAGCCGCCGAGGATCACCGAGATGAACGAGCGGTTCATCGCCTTGCACATGATGTAGGACAGGATCGCACCCGAGGAGCCCACAAGCGCGCCGGTGACGATCAGCAGGTCGTTCCCCAGCGTGAAGCCGATCGCGGCCGCGGCCCAGCCCGAGTAGCTGTTCAGCATCGACACGACCACGGGCATGTCGGCGCCGCCGATGCCCATGATCAGGTGCCAGCCAAGGAAGCCCGCGATCAGCGTCATCAGCAGCAGCGTCCAGACGGCGGTCCCGGCCGGCGCGTTGAAATAGACCACCAGCAGTGCCACCGAGGCGACGATGGTCGCGGCGTTGATCACGTGCCCGCCCGGCAGCTTCGCCGGCTTGCCGTCGATCTTGCCCGCCAGCTTGCCAAAGGCCACGACCGAGCCGGTGAAGGTCACGGCGCCGATGAAGATGCCAAGGAAGACCTCGACCTTCAGGATCAGGATCTCGACCGGGGTCTTGTGGGCCAGAACCTCGGCGAAGCCCGCGAGAACCGACATGTCGGCGCCCGCCTGCTGCATGTTCACGACCGAGGCCAGCTCGAACTGGGCATTGAGGCCGATGAAGACCGCGGCAAGGCCGACGAAGGAGTGGAGCGCCGCGACAAGCTGCGGCATCTCGGTCATCTCGACCTTCTTGGCGACGTAGGCGCCCGCAATGGCGCCCGCGATCACCATGACGCCGATGACGACATAGTGGCCGACGCCCGGCCCGAAGACCGTGGCGCCCACGGCGAGCGCCATGCCGACGATGCCATACCAGACGGCGCGCTTCGCGCTCTCCTGCCCCGAGAGGCCGCCGAGCGACAGGATGAAGAGGATGGCCGCGGCGATGTAGGCGGCGGATGTCAGTCCGATGCTCATCGGGGCCTCCTTACGACTTCTGGAACATGGCGAGCATCCGGCGCGTGACCAGGAAGCCGCCGACGATGTTGATGGTGGCGATCAGCACCGACACGGCGGCGAGCATCACCACCAGCCAGTTGCCCGAGCCGATCTGCAGCAGCGCGCCCAGGATCACGATGCCGGAAATGGCGTTCGTGACCGCCATCAGCGGCGTGTGCAGGCTGTGCGAGACGTTCCAGATCACCTGGAAGCCCACGAAGCAGGCCAGTGCGAAGACGATGAAATGCGCCATGAACGAGGGCGGCGCATAGTTGCCCACGAACAGCAGCAGCGCCGTGCCCACGGCCAGCATGGTGACCTGGCTGATGGTCTGCTTGCGGAACGCCTTGTGCTCGGCCGCGCGCTTCTCCTCGGGGGTCAGTTCCTTCACCTTCTCGCGCGGCTTGGCGGCAGCGATGGCCTGGACCTTCGGCGGCGGCGGCGGGAAGGTGATCGCGCCCGCGTGCGTCACGGTCGCGCCGCGGATCACGTCATCGTCCATGTTGTGGTCGATGACGCCGTCCTTCTTCGGCGTGAGATCCGTCAGCATGTGGCGGATGTTGGTGGAATAGAGCGTCGAGGCCTGCGCGGCCATCCGGCTGGGGAAGTCGGTATAGCCGATGATCGTCACGCCGTTCGGGCTGACCACTTTCTGGTCCGGCACCGTCAGGTCGCAGTTGCCGCCACGCTCGGCCGCGAGGTCGACGATCACCGAGCCGCGCTTCATCGACGAGACCATGTCCTCGGTCCAGAGCTTCGGCGCCGGGCGGCCCGGAATCAGCGCCGTGGTGATGACGATGTCCATCTCGGGCGCGAGTTCGCGGAACTTCGCCAGCTGCTTCTCGCGGAACTCCGGGGAGGAGGGTGCCGCGTAGCCGCCGGTCGCCGCGCCGTCCTGCGCTTCCTCGAATTCGAGGAAGACGAACTCGGCACCCATGGATTCGATCTGCTCGGCCACTTCGGGGCGCACGTCGAAGGCGTAGGTGATGGCGCCAAGGCTGACGGCCGTGCCGATGGCGGCAAGGCCCGCGACGCCCGCGCCCACGACCAGCACCTTCGCCGGCGGCACCTTGCCCGCTGCCGTCACCTGACCGGTGAAGAAGCGGCCGAAGTTGTTGCCCGCCTCGATCACCGCGCGATAGCCCGCGATGTTGGCCATCGAGGACAGGGCGTCCATCTTCTGCGCGCGGGAAATCCGCGGCACCATGTCCATGGCGACGACGGTCGCGCCCTTCGCCTTGCAGAGCTCCAGCAGCTCGGCGTTCTGCGCCGGCCAGAAGAAGGAGATCAGCGTCTGGCCAGAGCGCAGCATCTGGGCCTCGGCGGGCTCGGGGCCGCGGACCTTCACCACCACGTCGGCGGTGTCGAACACGGCCTTGGCCGAGGGCAGAACCTCGACGCCGGCGGCGGCATAGGCTTCGTCGGAGAAGCCCGCCTTCATGCCCGCGCCAGTCTCGATCACGCAATGATGCCCAAGCTTCTGCAGCTGGAGGGCCGAATCCGGCGTCATGGCGACGCGGGCCTCGCCCTCGAATATCTCCCTGGGTGCTCCGATCTTCACCAGTCTCTCCCCCTTTCGCGGCTCCGGCGGGCGTTCGCCGGCCCGCATGTTTAGCACTGCGCAATAAAATTGCACAAGGCGGTTGCTGCCATGCAGCAAATTGCCTGTTTGATCCAGATGGCGCGTTGCCGCGCCGTCAGAGCCAGCGGCGGGTGCGGCTGGCCCAGTCGTCGAAGGCGGGTCCGAAGGCCTGCTTCAGCCGCGCCTCCTCGGGTTCGATGAAGCGGCGGGTCAGTACCCAGGCATAGGCCGGCACCAGCGGCAGCGCGAGCGGCGCGTCGATCCACAGGAGCACCCCCAGCAGGATCAGCACATCCGCCAGATAGATCGGGTTGCGGCTGAAGCGGAAGACGCCGTCGGTGACCAGCGCCGCCGGCACGCGATGCGGCATGACGGTGGTCGCCCGCGCCCGCATCCGCCGCGCGGCGAGGGCCGAGATCACCAGCCCCGCCAACCCCAGCGCCACCCCGGCCACGTCGCCCGGCAGGCCGAACAGGCCGAAGGGCACCAGCCGGCCCAGCGCCACGGCGACGATCACGAAGAGAAGGAGCCAGATCGGCGGCAGGTCGAGATGCTTCATGCGTGTCCCTCGGGTTGCGCCCCTCATGCCATGCCCCGCCGGCGCCGCAAAGCCCCGAGGCGGCTTGCGGCCCTGCGCCTTTTGCCGCTACCTCCCGGCATCCGAGGGAGGGCTGCGGCATGACGGATTTCCAGGCGACGCGGGCGATGTTCGACCTGCCCGAGGGCGTGATCTATCTGGACGGCAATTCGCTCGGGCCGCTGCCGCGCGCGGCGGCCGATCGCGTGGCGTCCTGCATCCGCAAGGAGTGGGGCGAAATGCTCATCACCGGCTGGAACCGCGCCGGCTGGATGGAGATGCCGCGCCGGATCGGCGACCGGATCGGCCGGCTGGTGGGCGCCGAGCCGGGCTCGGTCGTGCTGGGCGACACCCTGTCGATCAAGGTCTTCCAGGCGCTGGCCGCGGCCTGCGAGATGCGGCCCGGCCGCCGGGTGATCCTGTCCGACCGGGGCAACTTCCCCTCGGACCTCTACATGGCCGAGGGGCTCTGCCGGATGCTGGGCGACCGCGAGCTGCGCACCGTCGCCCCCGAGGAGGTCGAGGGCGCCATCGACGAAACCGTGGCCGCGGTGATGGTGACGGAAGTCGACTACCGCACCGGGCGGCGGCACGACATGGCGGCGATCACCGCGAAGGCCCATGCCGCGGGCGCGCTGGCGATCTGGGATCTGGCGCATTCCGCCGGCGCCCTGCCCGTCCGCCTGGCCGAGGAAGGCGCGGATTTCGCCGTGGGCTGCACCTACAAGTATCTCAATTCGGGGCCGGGCGGCCCGGCCTTCATCTATGTGGCGCCGCGCCACGGCGAGCAGGCGGTCCCGGCGCTGTCGGGCTGGCTGGGCCACGAGGCGCCCTTTGCCTTCGACCTGTCCTACCGTCCGGGGCGCGGGGTCGAACGGATGCGGGTCGGCACGCCGCCCGTGCTGCAGATGGCGGCGCTGGATGCCGCGCTCGACGTCTGGGACGGGGTCGCGATGGAGGATCTGCGGGCGCGGTCGCTGGCGCTGACCGACCTGTTCATCGCCGAGGTCGAGGCGCGCTGCCCGGACCTCGTGCTCGCCACCCCGCGCGAGCACGCCCGCCGCGGCTCGCAGGTGAGCTTCCGCCACCCGGAGGGCTATCCGATCATGCAGGCGCTGATCGCCCGGGGCGTGATCGGCGACTTCCGCGCGCCGGACATCCTGCGCTTCGGCTTCACCCCGCTCTACATCGGCAAGGCCGAGGTGATCCGGGCGGCGGAGGTGCTGTCGGAGGTGATGGCCGGTCGCCTGTGGGACCGCGAGGAGTATCGCCGGCGGGCGGCCGTGACCTGAGCGGAGGTGTGGCCGCCGGGGGGCATCGAGCCCCCCGCCGACGGCGCTGCCGCGGACCGGCCGGCCCGGAGGCGCGAACCCCTTCGCGTCCTGCCTGCGGAGCGCTCTCGGGCGGAGGCTCCGCTTGTCCGGAAGGCAGATTCCGCCCCGGGATCCCCCGCCCGCTGCGACGGCTTGTCCGGCTTTGACCATCCGGATCAAGTCGTTTAGTCTGCGTGGTCAGACAGCTGGCCGGAAGGGCCGGCGCGGGGCAGGACGGGCAGGATGGATCTGATCGGACGGAAGCTTGTGGTCGCGGTGCTCGCGGCCGGGATGCTTGGAGGGTGCGTTCCCGATGCATCGACGGTGAACGCGAAGGTCGAGGAGCCGCCACCGGCGCCGAAGCTGCACGAGGGCGTCTATGCGGCCAAGGCCGACGGATCCTTTACGGTGCCGGCCGTGCCGGTCGAGAAGGTGCCGGTCGAGTTCCAGCGCCAGAACGTGGCCTATACCAGCAACGAGGCGCCGGGAACGATCATCATCAACCCGCAGGCCCGGGTGCTCTACTTCATCACCGGCAAGGACACCGCGATCCGCTACGGCATCGCGGTGGGCAAGGCGGGCTTCGAATGGTCCGGGCAGGCCGTGGTCGCCAACCGGAGGCCCTGGCCGCGCTGGACCCCGCCGCCCGAGATGATCGACCGCAAGCCGGAGCTGGCGAAATGGGCCGACGGCCAACCGGGCGGCCCGACGAACCCGCTCGGCGCGCGCGCGCTTTATCTCGAGACCAACGGCCGCGACTACGGCTATCGCATCCACGGCACGCCGGAATGGCAGTCGATCGGGCACAGCGCCTCGTCGGGCTGCATCCGCATGATCAACCAGGACGTGATAGACCTCTACCAGCGGGTGCCCGACGGCGCGAAGGTCATCGTGATGACGCGGGACGGCAAGATGCCGACCGGCCTTACCCTGCCGCCGCCTCCGCCGAAGAAGTCCAAGCCCGTGCAGGTGGCGGCCGCGCCGGCGACGCCAAAGCCGGTCGTCGTGCCGACAGGGCTGAACAACCTGCCGATGCTGTCGCCCTATGGCGCCCCGACCCCCGCCGCCCCGGCTGCAACCACGCCCTCCGCGGCCACGCCGGACACCCCGGCACTCGACACGCCGCCGGATCCGGCGCCTGCAACCCCTGGCCCCATCGCGGACGAGCCTGCGGCCGTTCCCGCGCCTGAGGTGCTGCCGGCCCCGGACGCGCCGGTGGTGCTGCCGCCTGCGGCTGGCGCTGGCGCTGGCGAGGCCGCAGCACCCGCACCGGCGGACGAGGCCATGTCGGACTCGCTCTGACGTCCTTGCGGAAAACAAGAGGGCGGCCCTTCGGGATGACGCATTCCGCCCCGTGGGACACAAGGCAGGGCCGGCTCAGCCGGCCCTGTTTTTTTCGAGTCGGGCGCCGACCACGGTGCCCATGAACATCCAAGGCCGATAGATGATCCGGTAGAGGTTGGGCGTTTCGGAGCCGACGATGCCGTGCCGCTGGGCCGGGGTCTTGAGGATCGGCGCCTTCTTTTGGCCCACGGCAATCTCGTAGATCTCCTCGGTGCCCGGATGGCGCAGCTTCCGCTTCGATTTCTTCCGCGCCTTCACCTCGTCTTCGCTCCGGTTGGCCACATAGGACCGCGGTTCGAAGAAGTTGTCGTTGACTCGGTAGATGTTGAGCAGCGCGATCAGGACGCGCGGATGAAAGACCGCGCCCTGAACATACGAACCACCCACCCGGCCCCGCCTGCCCGGGCGCGAGTTGCGGAACTGAACCGCGACCGGATCGAGCTGAAGAAGGTGCTGACAGGCTGAAGCGTGGCGTCCCAGACGAGGCGCGACAAGTCCTGGCGCAACTCGTCATCCAAGGTGGGGTTCTTGCGTGGAAGTTCCTACAATGTTTGCCGGAGACCCCTTGGTACGAGGGGGAATGCCACGACCTTGTCGAGTTCCCCACTGGGCTGCGCCGGTGACCGAACCCAGAGCCGAGGGAAGGCTGCGCCCTGGTAGTTGGAGATCGAGAGCGACTGACCTTTCGGGCCCGTTGCCACGCTCATTGCCTTGGCAATGAAGGCGCGCGTCACCTCGCTGGCCTCGCTGTCCGGCGTGAGAAACCCATCATACATTGCGGCGTTGTAGAACTCCCAACGACGCTTTTTGGACTCCCTCACTTTCTGGAGGATCTCCGGCTTGGTCGCCTCCTTGTTGAACGACATCATCAGCCAGGTGAACGCGCCGCGGCGGATCTCCTGCTCGAAGATGTGCGGGAGAAGCGTTGCGAAGGTGGCTTCCTGTTCGGTAGTGATCGTGACGTGGCCCGGCGGCAGCATCTCGCGGAGCAAGGCGAAATGCGCCGCTTTCGTGTAGATGTCCTTGGTCGTGGCGCCGCGGAATGACCCTCGGCTCTGTCCGGTGTCCGCCTTGAAGCCGAACCAGTCCTCCGCGATCTTCCTGACCTGCCTGCGATCGTGGCTCGCGCGGTCCAAAGCACCAGCAACAGTCGAGTCTTGGAGAGCGTCATCTGACCCGAGCCCTCTCCGCATCTTGTGCGAGAAGACTCGCAACTCGTTGACGCAAGATGCGAAGAACTGCTCCTCGTGCAGTCGCCCCGTCGGCCGCTCCCAGTTGAACTTGGGAGCGTCAAACGATTTGCCGGACTTCTATGTGTAGGTCGTCGTCAGGTTTGCCGGCGCGCCGGATTCATCCAAATAGGCGTTTCGGAATGTGTCCAGCGGTGCGATGCGGGGGTCGAAATCGACATCCAGGCGATAGACGAAGCCGCTGTCGGCATCGGCCGTGACCGAGCAGTTCAGGAGCGTGCTCTTTCGATTAAGGGCGGTTTCCCAGTTGACCGTCAGCACCATATCGTCGTGGCTGAGGCGATGATCCTGGCGACGGAAGGGCGCCAACCGTTCCTGTTCCTCTCCCCAGCGCCGCAGCATCTCCTGCTCGTAGGCAAGCAGCACGCCCTCCAACCAGAATATCCGATCATAGATGCGGCCGCCCCCGATCTTTCGACCATTGGCTGCCGGCCCAGCATCAGCTGGACATCCAGAATGCCGGCGCTGTTGATCAGCGCGTGGAGAATGCGGAGATTGTCCTTCGTCTCCTTCTGCCGGACAGGTCACGTCCGTCAATCTGGTGTAAATTCCCGGATGGCCTGAGGTCATGATCAGGCGGCTTTCGTGGTCATGCTGAGAATGGGGTCGATCTCCTCGGTGTCGATGCGGGCGAAGGCCTCGACCATCATGCAGCGGCTCGAGGTCTGCCACTCGTCATTCTGCTCGAACAGCACCGCGCCGATCAGGCGCAGGATGGAGGCGTCGTTGGGGAGCTGGGAGGATCAGAAATCCTTCCAGTGGAAGGATTTCCCGACCAACGCCGACCACGTCGGCGCGCCGCTTCACCTCCTTGTTCAGTCGCTCGATCGGATTCGTGCTGTGCAACTTGGTCCGGTGCTGGCGCGGGAAGGACATGTAGGCCAGCACGTCGTGCTCGCTGGCATCCATGAGGTCGGCGAGCTTGGGCCAGCGCGGGCGCAACTGCTCAGAGACCTTGCGCCAGGTCTCGCCGGCATGGGCGCGGTCGGGCTGATCGAAGGCCTGCCGGATCGCGGCGGCGACGACGGTATGCTGGCCGCGCGAGACATGTGCCAGCGCGTTCCTGATCCAGGGAACGCGGCAGCGCTGCCAGGTCGCCTCGAACACCCGGGCGATGGCGGCCTTGAGGCCGGTATGGGTCGAGGCGGGGCACGAAACGGTCCGGGAGACCGTTTCGCCGCCGAGGGCTGATCACCAGCCTGATCCCGCCGAGGCCGCGGGCGCGCAGGGATCGCAGGAACTCGGTCCAGAAGGGTGAGGGCCATCGCCCGAACGCTTCGGACGGGCCGATGCCAAGGCCGATGATCTCCCGGCGCCCCTCGGTATTGCGGCCACGGCGATTATCGCCGCGACCGGCACGATGCGACCGCCCAGGCGCACCTTGAGGTAGGTCGCGTCCAGCCAGACATAGGGCCACTCGCCGGTCAGCGGGCGGTTCAGGAACTCGCCCACGCGTTCGTCATTCGCCGGGAAAACGATCCCCCGGATCGTTTTCTGGCCCGGCTCATTCCTTGCAAAGCTTGGACACCGTGCTCTTCGAGATTCCGTTCAGCCCCATGGCCTGCACCAGTTCGTCCACCCGTCGGGTCGACACGCCGCTGATCCACGCCTCCTGGATGACCGCCACCGGCGCTTGTTCGAAGGTCTTCCGGGCCTCGGGGAAGCCTGGGAAGTAGCTGCCCTGCCGGAGCTTCGGCACCCGCAGGTTCAGCGTGCCCAGACGGGTATCGAGAGCGCGCTCTCCGATACCCGTTGCGCCAGGTCGTGCGATCACCGCTGCGTTCATGCCGGCCGGCACCGATCAGGCCTTCCACATCCTTCTTCGCTACGATCGATCCACTGGATCGATCGCTTTACGCTCGAAGTCCATGATCAGCTGCAGGACAGCCTCGGCTATGGAGCGCAGGAAGTCGCCCTGATCGTGCTTGGCCAGAAGCTCGGATCACACCGCCGCTGGCGACGAAATTACATCAGCTCCTCGCACGCTAACTGCCGGACATGCGCGATTGATATCGTGATGCGCGCGCCTCGCTTGCCCCTACACGGCCGATGGAGCACACGGATGGACTTCGGGGTGCCACCAGCGGCGATCCTGTTTCCATTCCTGTCCTTGGTCCGCTGATGGACGCCATTCAGCGAGAACTCCTCGGGAGCGGCGAGATATCTTGTGCCGCAGGCCTCGCAGCGCGGGCCATCCAGCACCCCGTTGAAGTTCCGGAGACGAGCGATCTCTTCGCCCAGATGGCTCCCGGACAATATCGAGAATCCGGTCCCGCAGATTGTCCCACTCCGAAGCCGTGCCTGGCATTTGATGGTGCGCTGATCGGCCCAGGTGTGGGGGTCACGCTCGAAGGCAAAAGCCTTCGAGGTGCGCCGATCTCGCACATCCGCGCCGCTCAGCTTGTAGGCGCCACGACCATGGCGCATCCAGTCATCCAGCGCCTCGGCCGTGGGGCATCGCGGTTCCGATGTCGGTTTGAGGCCCCGGAGGCGGAACGGCCAGACCTTCAGGGTCTGACCGAAGTTCGCGCAGTCAGCATTGCCGCAGGTGTTCAGGTGAAAACGATCGTATGCCGGATAAAGCTGCTCCAGCGAAAGATTGAAGGTCGCCAACTCGCCCACATCGGCCCCACTTGACGCGGAGCTTCTCTATCTACCGTGTCACGGTAGACCAGACTCCTCGCCTCGACTGAAGTGGATCGGGAAAATCCGGCTTTCCCGTTGTGGGAAGGTCAAGCTTGCGCAGAGCCTGTATTGGCCGTAGGCTCGGATGTGGAAGGAAAATGCGGCGCCTGACCTTACGGAAGGCTGGCGCACTTCCCGTAATTTTTTCTACGGGCCCTTCACGCGGTTCGTTCCCAACCTCGCCAGAATGTGCCCGCAAATCAAAAGCCTGCCGCTACGCACGCGGCAGGCTCTGTTCGCTCGTGTCCCACCGCGCGGAATGCGTAACCTTCGGGAGCCGCCCTTCTTCATGAACCGGCGCGCCTGCGTGTCGGCCGGGCTGGCCCGAATCCGTCAGGCGCTCAGCCGCGTCGGCTCGCGACGCTGCGCCCAGGCGCGGACCGCATCACCGAAGGCGGTGAACAGCGGGCGCGAGACGGGATCGTTCACCGCGTTCCACTCCGGATGCCACTGCACCGAGAGCGTGAAACCCGGCGCGCCCTCGACATAGATCGCCTCGGGCGTGCCGTCGGGCGCGGTCCCGTCGATCACGATCCGGCAGCCCGGCCGCTTGATGCCCTGCCCGTGCAGCGTGTTCGTCATCACTTCCTCCGCCCCCATCAGGCGGTGGAAGATGCCCCCCGGCGTGAAGCGCACCGGATGGCGCAGCGCGAACTTCTCCTCGATCGTGCCGTCGGGCGGCATGCGGTGGTTCATCCGGCCCGGCAGGTCGCGGATCTCGGGATAGAGCGTGCCGCCCATCGCCACGTTCACCTCCTGAAAGCCGCGGCAGATGCCGAAGAACGGCTGCCCGCGCTCAACGCAAGCGCGGATCAGCGGCAGCGTCACCGCATCGCGCGTGCGCTCGAACAGGCCATGGGCGGGGGTCTCGTCCTCGCCGTATTCCGAGGGGTGCACGTTCGGCCGGGCGCCGGTCAGCAGGAAGCCGTCACAGAGGTCCAGCAGTTCCTCGACTGAGACGAAGTTCGGATCGGTGGGGATGATCAGCGGCAGGCAGCCCGCGACCAGCGCGACCGCCTCGCTGTTCATCGTCCCGCCGGCGTGAACGGGATAGCTTTCGTTCAGCAGCGACGAGTTGCCGATGATGCCGACGACCGGGCGGCGGCAGGCGGATCGGGACATGGCGGAGCCGGCGGTCTGGGAACGCATCGTCGAAAGATAAGCCTTTGCGACGCGTCGGTGAAGAGGCGGAACCGGCGCAGGCCCCGCGCGGGCGCACAGAACGGCGCGGTCTTGTGCAGCACCATGACCTTCCGCCCGGCAACGGGGCGGCACCGCAGGCGTTCGCCTCACGCCGACGTGACTTGCCTTCCCGGCGGGGGAATCCTGCTTTCCTTCCGAACGACCCAGCCGAGGAGACCCCCATGCGCCTTCTGATCCTGCCTGCCCTGCTCGCCGCCGCGCCGGCCCTTGCCCAGACGGACCATTCGGGCCATGCCGCACCCGCGGAGGCGCCCGCCGCCACAGCCTATCAGGACGCCAACCGGACGATGCACGAGGCGATGGCGATGCCTTCGACCGGCGATGCCGATGTCGATTTCATGCGCGCGATGATCCCGCACCACGAAGGCGCCGTCGCGATGGCGCGCGTGGTGCTGGAGCACGGCAAGGATCCCGAGGTGCGCAAGCTGGCCGAGGACGTGATTGCCGCTCAGGAGGCCGAGATCGCCTTCATGAAGGACTGGCTCGCGCGCCACGGCCACTGAGGCCACCCCGGGCGCGACCGGCCGACGGCGCCGCATCCGCGCGGCGCCGGCCCGGGCAGCAACTCAGGCGGCCGCGCCCAGCGACGCCGCGGCGGCCGCCAGCGCGCCCTTGCCGTGCGGAATGTCCAGCGCCGAGAGGCCGGCCTCCATCACGGCGAGCGCGCCCAGCGTCATGTGCGCGTTCACATGCCCCATGTGGGCGACGCGCAGGAAGCCGTGATAGGCCGGGTCGGAGGGCAGCGCCATGCCGAGCCCGATCCCCAGCGTCACCCCCGCCTTGGCCTCGGTCCATTCGCGCAGGCGCGTGGCATGCGGCGCGCCAAGCCGCGCGGCGGTGACCGAGCGGCCGCGATGCGCCGGATCGGCCACGTTCAGCGCGATCTCGGGGTTGCCGGCGCCCCAGTGGTCGAAGGCGGTCCAGACCGCCCGCGCGAGGGCCTCGTGCCGGGCCCAGACGTTCGGCAGCCCTTCCTCGAGGATCATGTCCAGCGCGGCGCGCAGGCCGAACAGGTGGTGCGTCGGCGCGGTGCCGCAGAAATGCTGCCAGAACTCCGTCCCGAAGCTGCGAGGCGTCCAGTCCCAGTAGGGCGTGCGCAGGTCCGCCCGGCGGCAAAGCTCGCGCGCGCGCTCGGAATACCACACGAAGCCGAGGCCCGGCGGCGTCATCAGCCCCTTCTGGCTGGCCGACACGGTGACATCCGCGCCCCACGCGTCCATCCGGTATTCGTCGCAGGCGAGCGAGGCGATGCAGTCCACCGCCAGCAGCGCAGGGTGCCCCGCCGCATCCATGGCCGCCCGGAGCGCGGCCACGTCGTTGCGGATCGAGGTCGCCGTATCGACATGGGTCACCAGCACCGCCTTGATCCTGTGGGCCGCATCGGCCCGCAGCGCCTGTTCGAGCCGGGCCGGATCGGCGGGCGCGGCCTTTCCGAAGTCGATCAGCTCGACATCGACCCCCATCGCCCGCGCGCTTTCCGCCCAGCCATGGCCGAAGCGGCCGGTGGCAAGCACCAGCGCCCTGTCGCCGCGGCTGAACAGGTTGGCGTTCGCCGCCTCCCACGCGCCATGACCGTTCGCGATGTAGAGCGCCACGTGATCCGCCGTCCCCGCCACCGCCTTCAGGTCGGGCCAGAGCCCCGCGACCAGCACGTGAAGATCGCCCTCGTAGATGTTCGGGGCCGGCCGGTGCATGGCGTTCAGCACCCGGTCCGGCATCGCCGAGGGACCGGGAATGGCAAGATAGGGGCGGCCGTGGGCAAGCGACATCGGGGATCTCCGGGGGTTCGGGGCCATGGCTACGCCCGGGGTCGGGGAAGGTCAATCGGGCCCTTGGCTTGCAAGCCGCCGGGCTTTCGCGATAGACCCGCGCAACCCTGCCCCGAGGCCGCCCTTGTCCCGCAAGCCCGCCGACCCGCGCTATACCTCCGGCCGCCTGTTCGGCCGTCTCTGGCGCGGATACCTGCGGCAGCACACCGGCACGATGGCGCTGGCCTTCCTGCTGAACGTGGTCGAGGGCAGCACGCTGGGCGCGCTGTCCTGGCTGATCCAGCCGCTGTTCGACCGCGTCTTCGCGCCGGGCGGCAGCGGCCTCCTGCCGTGGCTGGGCCTCGCGATCCTCGGGCTGTTCGTGCTGCGCGCGGTCACCTCGGTCGCCTCGAAGGCGCTGCTGACGCGGGTATCGCAGAAAAGCTCCACCGCGATGCAGGTGGACCTTCTGCGCCACATCCTGACGCTCGACCACGGCTTCTTCCAGACAAACCCTCCCGGCGCCCTGATGGAACGGGTGCAGGGCGACACCAACGCGGTGCAGGGCGTGTGGTCCAGCGTCATCCTCGGGATGGGGCGCGACGTGGTCTCGCTGATCGGCCTGTTCGCCGTGGCGCTCTCGATCGATGTCAGCTGGACGGTGGCCGCTCTGGTCGGGGCGCCGGCGCTGATCCTGCCGGCCGTCGCGGTGCAGCGCTATATCCGCAAGAAGACCCGGCAGATGCGGGTGCAGGCCGGCGAGCGCTCGACCCGGCTTGACGAGATCTTCCACGGCATCCAGCCGATCAAGCTGAACCGGATGGAGGGCTACCAGCTCGACCGCTTCCGCCGCATCGTGGACCGGATCGTCCGCGGCCAGATGAAGATGGCCGTGGGCCGCGCCACCATGCCCGCGCTGATCGACGTGATCACCGGCATCGGCTTCTTCGCCGTCCTGCTGCTCGGCGGGCGCGAGATCGCCGCGGGCGAGCGCACCACGGGCGAGTTCATGTCCTTCTTCACCGCCATGGCGTTGACGTTCCAGCCGCTCCGCCGCCTCGGCGACCTGTCGGGCTTCTGGCAGATCGCAGCCGCGAGCCTCGAGCGGATCTACCGCCTGTTCGATACCGAGCCGCAGGTGACGCGCCGGCCCGCCACGGCCAGGCCTCTCCCGGGCGTGCCCGAGATCGTGCTGGATGACGTCCACTTCGGCTACGAGGGCCATCCCGTGCTGCGCGGCCTGTCGTTCACCGCGCGGGCCGGCCGGATGACGGCGCTGGTGGGCGCCTCGGGCGCCGGCAAGAGCACGGTCTTCCACCTGCTGACCGGCCTTCTGGAACCGGATTCGGGCCTGATCCTTCTGAACGGCGTCGACACTGCTGACCTCGGGCTAGACGACCTGCGCGCCCAGTTCGCCGTGGTCTCGCAGGAGGCCGGCCTGTTCGACGAAACCATCCGCGAGAACGTGACGCTGGGCCGGACCGTCCCCGAGGACCGGCTGCGCATGGCGCTTCAGGCCGCCCATGTCGCGGATTTCGTCGATGCCCTGCCCGAGCGCGATCTGACGCCCGCGGGTCCGCGCGGCTCCCGCCTCTCCGGGGGGCAGCGCCAGCGTGTCGCGATCGCCCGCGCGCTGGTCTCGGACGCGCCGGTTCTGCTGCTGGACGAGGCGACCTCGGCCCTTGATGCGGCTTCGGAGGCGCTGGTGGCCGATGCCCTCTCGCGTCTGGGCGAAGGGCGCACCACATTGGTCATCGCGCATCGGCTGTCCACCGTGCGGCAGGCCGACCGGATCATCGTGATGGACGCCGGCCGCGTCGTGGACCAGGGCACGCACGAGGAATTGCTGGCGCGGGGCGGACTTTACGCCGACCTGCACCGGCTGCAGTTCAAGGACGGAGACACGGATGCCGGGTGAGATCGCGACGGACCGCAGGCTGTGGGAGCTGACCGGCAAGGATGCGCTGCACTTCCTGCAGGGGCTGGTCAGCAACGACGTCCGCCCGCTGGAGAAGGACGACGGCATCCTGTGGACGGCGCTCCTGTCGGCGCAGGGCAAGTATCTGGCCGATTTCTTCATCGTCCGGACCGGGGGGCGGCTGCTGATCGACATTGCAGAAGGTCTGGCCGAGGCGACGCTGCGCCGGCTCACCATGTATCGCCTGAGGGCGGACGTGCAGATCGCGCCCTGCGCGCTGACGGTGGTGCGGGGGCTTGGCGAGGCGCCGGCGGGGGCCCTGCCCGACCCGCGCCATCCCGCGCTCGGCTGGCGCGGCTACGGCATGGACGGTGGCGCCCCGAGCGTGGACTGGGACGCGATCCGGGTCGAACACGTCATTCCCGAAAGCGGGGTCGAGCTCGTGCCGGACGACAGCTACATCCTCGAGGCCGGGTTCGAACGCCTGCACGGCGTGGACTTCCGCAAGGGCTGCTACGTCGGGCAGGAAGTCACCGCGCGGATGAAGCACAAGACCGAGCTGCGCAAGGGCCTCGTGAAGGTGCGGATCGAGGGCGAGGCGCCCGTGGGGGCCGAAATCACCGCCGACGGCAAGCCGGCGGGCACCCTCTTCACCCGGTCGGGCGGGCTTGCGCTGGCCCACCTGCGCTTCGACCGTGCCGAGGGCGAGATGCGGGCGGGCGAGGCGGTGCTGCGCCTCGCGACCTGATCTGCGCCTGAACGTGCCGCCCGGTCCTTGCGGACCGGGTTGTCTGGTCTCCGGCGTCAGACGCGCTCGGAATATTCCATGAACTCGGTGTGGACGAGGATCTCCTCGTCGGTCCCGATGAAGGGCGGCACCATGATGCGCATTCCATTGTCGAGGATCGCCGGCTTGTAGCTGTTGGCGGCGGTCTGCCCCTTCACCACCGGCTCGGTCTCGGCTATCCGGCAGCGGACCTTCGCCGGCAGCGTGACGTTCAGCGCCTCGTCGCCGTAGTAGTTCACCGTGGCCGTCATCCCGTCCTGCAGGAACGGCCGCCGCTCTCCCAGCAGCTCGGCGTCGATCTCGACCTGCTCGAAGGTCTCGGCATCCATGAAGATCAGCTTGCCGTCGCTTTCATACAGGAACTGCTGGTCCTTGTTCTCCAGATCCACCCGCTCGACCCGGTCCTCCGAGCGGAAGCGCTCGTTCAGCTTGCGCCCGTCGCGGAGGTTCTTCAGCTCGACCTGCGCAAAAGCGCCACCCTTGCCGGGCTTCACGTGGTTGACCTTGACCGCAGCCCAGAGGCCGCCCTCATGCTCAAGGATGAATCCCGGCTTGATCTCGTTTCCGTTAACTTTCGGCATGCTGCACCCCGGCAAGCTTGATCGGCTGTGGCAACAGGCTATATATGCCGCCGGAGTAGCCGGCAATGCCCCCAGATCCTGTGGCGTGGAGGGGGTGAGTGTTGAGCATGGCGCATGGCGGTCATTCCAAACAGGAAATGCCGAATCGCCTTGCGACATGCATATTCGCCGGACGCCACAAGAGAAAAGAGCAAGAACAGGACAACCTCATGGCCGATTTCATTGACAGCACCGCTTTCAACTTCGAACAGGGGCAACGTGCCCGGAAATTGTTCGCTGCCGTGGTGCTGGCCGCGCTGGACGACGCCATCGCAGACGACAAGAAATACGGGAACGGGCCGGAGCAGATCGCCCGCTGGGCACGGTCGCGCGACGGGCGCGAGGTGCTTTCCTGTGCCGGCATCGACCCGAACGAGCGGGTGGTGAAGGGTCTGATGGAATTCGTGAGCAAGGGCATCCGCACCTCGGTCGCGCTGTCGCGCGAGGAGAGCGAGCGGCGCCACGCGCTCGAGCTGGATCAGGCAGAAGCCGCCTGAGGCCAGCCTCCCGACCTGCAAGGATCGCGCGCCCCTCGGGGCGCGTTTTCCATTTCCGGGACCTTGATGGCGAATCGCGGGCCGCGCCGGCTCAGTCGAGGGCGCGGGTCAGGGCGTCGCGGTGGATCTCGGCGCGGACCAGCTTGCGGATGTTGCGGGTGATGCGCTCGCCCATCGCGCCCTGAAGCTCCTCGCGAAGGATCTCCCGCACGATCTCGCGCAGACGATCCTCGTCGATGATCATCCCCGGGGCTTCCGGCAGCCGGTCCGGCGATGCCACGGCAGGCGCCGCTTCCACGGTGCCGTCGGAAATCTCCTCGACGGCCGCGGCCGCGTCGCTCACCGCATCGTCGTTGCGCGGCCCCTCGCCCGCACGGGCGCTGAACGACAGGACCGAGGCCGAGTGCAGCATCCCGGGTCCTGCCGGGGCCTCGTCGGCCAACCAATCCTCGGTCACCTCGATGAAGGGCGCCGCGGCGTCGGGTTCCTGCGCCCGTGTCACCACGCGCAGCGCCGGCGTCAGCACCAGCGGATCGCTCGCGCCCGGAGCCGCGTCGTAAGCAGCCTCCATCGGGTGGGCAGCAGCCTCCTCCTCCACCAGCCGGCGGATCGAGGACAAGACATCCCCATACTCCACATTGGTCATGCGTTCCGACATCCCGCCCTCCGGTCGCAGGTAGCCGCACCACTTTAGGCCGGTCGCTGCGGTCATACAAGTTCCCTGTCCGAAAGACGAAAGGGGCCGGCGGCGCCGACCCCTTCGCAGACGTTTCAGCAGCTTCGCCTCAGTTCCGTCCGATCGACTGCATGACCCGGTCGAGCTTCCTGCCCTGGGCGCTGGTCGCAGGAGCGTGCTTGACTGCGTTGTAATAGGCCGCCGGGTCGTAGGTCGGGATGCCGAGGTTCAGATGCTCGACCGTCAGCAGGCCCATGGAGGCCAGAACCTGATAGATGCCGAGGTAGCGCTGCGCCTCGAAGGTCAGCCGGTCCGCCTGCGCATCCAGCAGGTCCTGCTCGGCGTTCAGCACGTCGAGCGTGGTGCGCGCGCCCAGCGTCGCCTCTTCCCGCACGCCTTCGAAGGCCGTGCGGGCGGCCCGGACCTCCTCGTCGCCGGCCGCGATTGCCGCGGTTGCCACATCGACGGTCGACCAGGCGTTGCCGACGTTCTCGGCCACCAGAACGCCGGTCTGCAGAAGGTTCGCCTTCTGCGCATCGCGGTTGGCGAGCGACTGGCGATAGAGCGCCGACAGCTCGCCGCCGGCATAGAGAGTGTGCCGCAGCGACAGCCCGACGCTGGCCGATTCCTGCCCCTCATTGTCCAGTCCGGCGCTGGCATCGCCCGAAAGGGTCGGCTTCATCGACGCCTTGGCGCGGGCGACGTTCAGGTCGGCGGCAGCGACCTGACGCTGGGCCTGCCGCACCTGCGGATGGGTGCGCAGCGCCACCTGACGCGCGGCCTCCACGCTGGGCGCGGTCTTCGGCGCGGCCGGCAGCGGCGCGAGATTCTCCGGATAATGCCCGATGGCCGCCTTGTAGGCCTCGCGGGCCACCACGAGATCGCCCTCGGCGGCCGTCAGGTCCGACTGCGAGGCGGCGAGGGCGGCCTGCGCCTGCGCCACGTCGGTGCGCGTCACCTCGCCCACGTCGAAGCGGTCCTGCGCCGCCTGCAGTTCCTGCTCGATCAGGCCGAGGTTGTTGTTCCGCAGGTCGACGATGGCCTGCGCGAGCTGCACCCGCACATAGGCATCCACGGCATCCAGCAGAACGTCCTGCTCGACACTCACCAGCGCCTCTCGCGTGGCCAGCACGTTCTCCTTGGCGGCCTCGACCGCCAGCGCGTTCCGGCCGAAGTCGTAGAGCGTCATGGAGGCCGTGATGCCCAGCGTCGAGGTCAGGGTCTCTTCGTTGAAGCGCGCGAGCGGTTCGGCGAAGCTTCCGTGCACGCGCTGAAAGTCATACCTCGAGTCGGCCACGAACTGCACCACGGGGCGCAGCGCCGCCACCGCGATGGCCACATCCTCGTCTGTCGCCCGCAGCAGGGCCCGGTTCTGATCCAGAAGGTTGCTGCTGCGGTAGGCGGAGATCAGGGCATCGGCCAGCGTTTCTGCCTGTCCGGCCGTTGAGGCCAAGATGGCCAGCGCCGAACAGGTCGCCCCCGCCAGCAGTCTGAACTTGCGCATTCCCGTCTCCACTTCAATCAAAGGTCTGATCCTGAAAGACTTGTCCTAAAGCGCAAAATCGCGCTTCGTCTCGAACCCCGGCAGGACCGGGGCAGATGCGTTGAAAGCCGGGCGCCAGGTCAAGGCGCCATCCACCTTGTAGCCGATCCGCGCCACGCCGAGCGGCCCTTCCATGAAGAGGCAGCCGATCCGGCCGCCTTCCTTGAGCTGGTCCAGCAGCGCCTGCGGCACCGTCTCGACGCCACCCTGGACGGTGATCACGTCATAGGGGCCGTGCTTGGCCGCACCGCCGGTCAGGGCGCCGACGATCACCGCGGCATTGTCCACGCCTTCGGTCGACAGGGTGCGTTGCGCCTCGGAGGCAAGCGCCTCGTCCTCCTCGAGGCCCACGACGGCTTCGGCAAGGCGGGCGATCACCGCGCAGGAATATCCCAGCCCGCAACCCACATCGAGAACCGATTCCGTCGGCTGGATGTTCAGCGTGTCGAGCAGCTTGGCCAGCGTCCGCGGCTCGAGCACGACGCGGTTCGGCGAGATGGCGACGTTCTCGCTCATGTAGGCCATCTCGCGCATGGCACGGGGAACATAAGCCTCGCGTGGCACGGCAAGCATCGCGTCGATGATCGGGAACTTCGTCACGTCCGAGGGGCGGATCTGAGTGTCCACCATCATCACGCGCCGCGTCGCGAAATCCGTCATTTCCCAAGCTCTTCCGTCTGCCACAGTCCTTTCTCTCTTGCCACAGATGTGCAAGCGCGGCAACAGAGCGCGAAATGGCTTTTCCGTCGCGTGTCCGCAAGCACACGCCGAAGTGGCGCGGGCGGGTCGGCATCCGCCCCGACTGCCCGCAGGGAGCCCGATCGGACGGCGCTTGCAGCGGAAGGATCCCGCGCCACGTCTGCCCGGGCTCGCTTCGGGCGGCAGGGCAGCCGGGGAGGCCTGTCCTCGCCTCCCCGTCGGGGGTCCGGTGCCGCCCTAGACCGCCCGCGGCTTCACCGGCGTCCGGAGCGGCATCACGCGCCCCCGGGCAAGGGCGCCCTTCGCCGTGGCTGCGATGTCCTCGGCCCGCAGCCCGGCGTCGGCATACATCTGCTCGGGGCTGGCCTGCTCGATGAACCGGTCGGGAAGCGTCATCACCCGCATCGCAAGGCCGCCGTCGAAGCCGCCCGAGTTGGCGAGGTAATGCATGACATGCGCGCCAAAGCCGCCCATCGCCCCCTGCTCGACCGTCACCAGGGCTGAGTGGTGATGCACCAGCTGGTCGATCAGCCCGGTATCGAGCGGCCGCGAGAAGCGGGCATCCGCCACCGTGACGCTGATCCCCTCGGCCTCGAGCAACTTCGCCGCCTGCAGCGCCTCGTGCAGATGGGCGCCGAAGGACAGGATGGCGACATCGGTGCCCTCGCGGATCACGCGGCCCTTTCCCGGCTCCAGGATGGACCCGCGCTCGGGCATCTCGACCCCCACGCCCTCGCCGCGCGGGAAGCGGAAGGCGATGGGCCCCTCGTCGAAGGCCACGGCCGTTGCGATCATGTGCACCAGTTCCGCCTCGTCCGCGGCCGCCATGACGGTCATGTTCGGCAGCGTGGTGAGGAAGCCCACGTCGAAGGCGCCGGCATGGGTCGCGCCATCCGCGCCCACGAGGCCCGCCCGGTCGATCACGAAGCGCACCGGCAGGTTCTGCAGCGCCACGTCATGCGCGATCTGGTCGTAGCCGCGCTGCAGGAACGAGGAATAGATCGCGCAGAACGGCTTCATCCCCGCCCCGGCAAGGCCCGCCGCGAAGGTCACGGCATGCTGCTCGGCGATGCCCACGTCGAACACACGGTTCGGGAAGCGCTTCTGCATGATGTCCACGCCGGTGCCCGAGGGCATGGCGGCGGTGATGGCACAGATGCGCGGGTCGCGGGCGGCCTCGTCGGTCAGGGTCGTGCCGAACACCTTGGTGTAGTTCGGGGCATTCGCGACCGATTTCTTCTGCTCGCCGGTGACGGGGTCGAACTTGTTGACGCCGTGATACTTGTCGGGCGCGTTCTCGGCCGGCGCATAGCCCTTGCCCTTCTGCGTGATGACATGGATCAGCACCGGCCCCGTCGTCCGGGCGCGCGTCGCGCGCAGCGTCTGCAGCAGCGAGGGCATGTCATGGCCGTCGACGGGGCCGACATAGGTGAAGCCCAGCTCCTCGAAGAGCGTCGCGCCGCCCGAGGTGCCCGTCACCAGCTGCCGCGCCCGTCGCGCGCCATCGCGCAGCGGTCCGGGCAGCGAGGCCTCGATCGTCGCGAAGGGAGCCGACGACGAGAGGTTCAGCAGGTAGCGCGCGAGCGCGCCGACTGGCGGAGCGATGCTCATGTCATTGTCGTTCAGGATCACGAACAGCCGCTTGTTCAGGTGGCCGGCGTGGTTCAGCGCCTCATAGGCCATGCCGGCGGTGATCGAGCCGTCGCCGATCACGGCGATGGTGTCTCCGACCGGCTGCCCCAGCTCTCGCCCCATGGCGAAGCCGAGCGCGGCCGAGATCGAGGTCGAGGAATGGGCGGCACCGAACGGGTCGTAGTCCGACTCGGATCGCTTGGTGAAGCCCGAAAGCCCGTCCTTCTGGCGCAGCGTCCGCATCTTCTCGCGCCGGCCGGTCAGGATCTTGTGCGGATAGCACTGGTGGCCCACGTCCCAGATCAGCTTGTCGGTGGGCGTGTTGAAGACGGCGTGCAACGCCACGGTCAGCTCGACCACCCCCAGCGAGGACCCAAGATGTCCTCCCGTCTCGGCAACGACCGAAATCACCTCGGAACGCACTTCGTCGGCCAGCCGCTGCAGATCGGCGTCACTGAACGCCTTCATGTCGGCCGGGCAGCACACGCGATCCAAAAGCGGCGTCTCGGGTCGCGGGGTGGGATTGGTCATATAAGCCTCCCGAATGTCAAAAGGGTGCCGCGTGGTCTTCCACACGGCACCAGGTCCCTGTCGCCAACAGGAAGGGAACCGGGCTGTGGTTTCGCCCCGGAACCGGGCCGGCGATCTGGCCCGGATTTCACGGGCGGGCGGTTTCGAACCGCCCTGCCCTGCAGCGATGCTCAGACCAGACGCTGGATCAGGTCGAGGCCGGTTTCCAGGGCGCCGGTCATGTTCGGAGCCGGAGCCGGGTTTTCCTCGATCGGCAGCATGCGGCCGATGACGCGGAAGATGCCGATGCCGATGAGGATCGCAAAGAAGATCCCGCCGGCCCAGCCCGCGCCCTTCATCATCTGGAAAGCGACCCAGAGACGGAGCGAGGTCTTCGCGTTGGTGTTGAGGTGATCGTTGAAGATGGTCTTGTCAGCCATTTTGATCGCTCCTCAGTTCATCGGCGCCATGCCGTGGTTCTGGCCCCAGACGTACCAGTTGTCCACGACCGTACCCGACAGAAGGATGCCGATGCCGCCGGTGAGGGTCACGAGGACCGCCATCCAGATGGCCCAGCGGTGGATGCCTTCCATCGTGGCGTTGAAGCCCATGGTCCAGCGCCAGAAGAGGGCAGCACGTTCCGCAGCCGTCCCGCGGTCAGCGATCTGCTCCAGCTCACGCTCGCCGCCGAAGCGGGAGACCGCGAGGATGGTCGCACCGTGCATCGCGAAGAGCAGGGCCGAACCGTAGAGCGTGGCGATCGAGAGACCGTGGAAGGGGTTGTAGAACAGGTTGCCGTGGACGAGCGAGAAGTTGTTCGTCCAGTCCAGGTGCGAGAAGATGCCGTAGGGCACCGCTTCCGACCACGACCCCATCAGGATCGGACGGATGAAGCCCAGCACCATCCACAGCCAGATGGCCGAGAGGAACGCCCAGGCGGTGTGCTTGCCCATCCCGAGCGCCTGGGCGCGGAGATAGACGCGGCCCCACCAGGACCAGACCGACACGAACATGAAGAACGAGGCGATCATCCACAGCCCGCCTTCCTTCAGCGGAGCCGAGAAGGACAGGCCGTATTCCGGTGCCGGCGGCTCGAGCGAGAAGTAGAACAGGTCGCGCATGAACACGGCCGGGTTCCATCCCGCCTGATACCAGAACCAGATGCCGATCGTAAAGAACCACATCAGGCCCGAGAAGAGCGACAGGACACCGAGCGAGCCCAGGTAGATCGGGCCAAGCTGGGCGTTGCCGAACCAGCCGAGGAGGGTCGAGAACGGACCGACACCGGACCGGTTGGCAAGGTTGACGTCTTCCGTCATCCCCAGGTCGGCAGGTCCGCGGACCTGAACCTGGGTGAAGATGTTCTGATAATCAGCCATTGATGCCTCCCGGGATGTTGGCCCACCAGGGCAGATCCACCCACCATTGCCACCAGGTGGCCCATTCGGCGAACCAGATGGTCCCGGTGACGATCATGCAGAGGGCACTGAAGAAGACCGCACTGAGCGACAGCAGAAGGCCGAGCCGGTGGATCCCGAGGGTCCCGATCGAGTAACCGACGAGATCGCGGAAGAACGTGTCCTCATGGTCCGGGGTCCGCATTTCCTTGCCCTTCTCGGGGTTGGCGGCGGACAGGACCAGGGCGCCATGCAGCGCCAGAGCCAGCGCGTTCGTGAAGAAGAACGAGATGGCGATCATGTGGGCAGGGTTGTAGTGGAAGTTGCCGTAGGTGTAGCCGGTGTTCGACACCCAGTCGAGGTGCGTCCAGATCCCGTAGGGGAACGCATAGCCCCAGGCCCCCATCATCACCGGGCGGAACAGCACCAGGGTGAGGTAGGCCAGGATGGCGAACGAGAAGGCGAACGGGATGTGATACCCGATGCCCAGCTTACGGCAGATTTCGACTTCGCGCAGCGCCCAGCTGACGAAGGCACCAGTGGCGCAGATCGTGATGATCTGCCAAAGCCCGCCTTCTGCGAGGGGTGCACCTCCCAGACCGTACTTGAGGGCCGGCGGGTAGACAGAGATGAGTTGGGGGTTCCAGGTACCCTGAAGAACGGCGCTCCAGGCAATCAGGATTGTGCCCAGGGCCGCGAAGAAAACCGTCGAGACCCCGAAGAAGCCGACGTAGAAAGGGCCGACCCAGAAGTCGAACAGGTTTCCGCCGACCAGCGTGCCCCCCGGCACGCGATATTTTCGCTCGAAGCTGAGCAGTGCCATGCTTCCCTCTCCGCTTGCAGTCGGCCCAACCGGCGCGGTGTTGCGCCCAGTGGAGCCGTCTCAATGGCTGAACCTTTGAATCGTCGCGGGCGGTGGGTGCCGCCCGCGACGGAGGGTCGGTCCGATTACTCGGCAGCCGCCGGCACGCGCTCGTATTTCGCGGCGGCGATGTCCAGCCAGTTGTAGCTGGGGGTGCTGAGCAGGATGAGGTGGATCATCACCGCGAGCAGGAACAGGAACACGCCCTGAGCCACGAACACGCGGCGGGGGTCGAAGATCATCCAAATCTTGTAGAACTTAGCCATGATCTTGTTCTCCTCAGAACCACGGACGCCAGATGTAGACGGCGAGGTGGGCGACGATCGCCACCGCGCTGAACAGCCAGAGACCGCTCATGTAGACGGAGTGCAGTTCCTGCGCCTGCTCGTCCGTAAGACCTGTGTAGCCCAGGTCGGATTTATCAGCCATGCTATCCTCCGGATCGTAGGACTGACGCCACATGTCGGTGGCGTTGGTTACGGTAAGGCACCATGCCCTCCCGATTAATCCGCCATCCCTCGGGGGAGTGGCGAATGGCGAAACCGCATCCCTTTCAGGCGCGGAAAATCAGCGGCGTGATCGCCTTGGCGTCAAACCAGGCGGACGCGAAGGGCCCGCGCTTCGGCAGCCTCCGGTGACGGATCGCGGACACGACCCAGGCCACCAGGGCGAGCGGCAGAGCACCCAGCAGGATCACGGCGAAGTAGGCGTAGAACTCGGCTCGCGGAGCGCGCTGTCCGTGAGCCTTGGCGGCATGGACCGGCGTGTTGGCGGCATGGTCGCTCATTCTTCATTCCCCCTTCTTCGTCCCGAAGCCCGGCCCACGCAGGGCTTCGACCGTCTCTCTCACGACCCGTTCCGCTCCGGCATCGAGGGCAGCCTTTTCGGCGGCGTCGCGCAAAGCCCGCGCGGCGCTGATCCGGGTCAGAACCGGATGCTCCTCTACGATGCGGTCCAGGGCCGCTTGCGCATCGGCATCCCAAGGGAAGTCGCGGCGCAGTGTTGTCGGTGTGGCAGCCGCACTGTCCAGCTCCGTCCCGAGGGGCAGGATGTGGAACAGGGCGTCGAACAGGGCGTTACAAACTTCCTGCAGTAACCACGTAGCACCTGCATATCCCATAACGGGCGTTCCGGTAGCGCGCCGGATCGCCGCACCCGGGAAAGAGGCTGCAATGAAAGAGGGTTGCGGGCCGTGCCCGGCCTTCAGCTCGGCCAGGTAGATCTTCTCGTTGATCGAGCCCATCATCACGAGCGGCCGATGCTGGCGGATCAGCGCACGAACGGAGTCATTGTCCGTTTTCGTGCCCCTCTTGCGCGCCACGGCAAAGGCACAGGGCAGCCCGAGATCGCCTTCGAGGTAGTTTCTTACCCCTCGTGCATAAGTTTCGGTCGCCACGATGCCGAAGTTGGCCGTCCCGAAGAAATCCTGCGTGACACTCCGCCACAGATCCCAGACCGGCTTCAGGGTCGAGTGCTTCTCGCGCTCGATGAAGGGTTCGGGATCAAGGCCGAGAATCTCGCCCAGCGACCGCAGGAAGGCGGTCGTGCTCTCCACCCCGATGGGGGCCTGGAGGTAGGGTTTGCCCAGCACCTCGGCCAGACCGCGGCCGAATTCGCGATACATGACGATGTTGGCGTCGGCATTGACCAAGTGTCGCATCTCGGCCAGATGCGCTCCCAGCGGCATCACCATGTTCACTTCGGCACCGATCCCCTCGACCAGCCGGCGAATCTCGTGCAGGTCGGACGCCATGTTGAAGACGCCATACATCGGCCCGAGGATGTTCACCCGCGGCTTCGCCCCCTCGGGGCGCTTGGCCTCGGGCGGCATGCGGCCCTTGGTCATCCCGAACTCGGTGAAGATCCAGGTCATCGCGCGGTCGGCGCATTCCCACTGATCCTCGTCGATGGTCCGCGGCAGGAAGCGCTGGATGTTCGTGCCCTGCGGCGTCACGCCGCCGCCGATCATCTCGGCGATCGAGCCCGTGACCACCACCGCCGGAAGCGCCGGGTCGAGCACCTTCCAGGCGCGACTCATCGAGGCCTCGGTGCCCTCGCTCATCTCGGTCTCGCCGAGACCGGTCACCACGATGGGCAGCTCGTGCGGCGGCAGCGCGTCGGTGTAGTGCAGCACCGAGGTCACCGGCAGGTTCTCGCAGCCCACCGGGCCGTCGATCACCACCTGAAGCCCCTTCACCGCACAGAAGGCATAGACGGCGCCCCAGTAGCCCCCTGCCCTGTCATGATCCTGCACGAGCATCAGATCATCTCCTCGGACTTGGCGGCCCTGGCGGCCTTCTCGAGCTTCTTCTGGTGGGCGGCGCGGAAGTCCGGCCGCAGGTTGGGAGAGCCCTCCCAGATGCCTGCGGTGTCGCCCTCGCCCACGCCGGCGAAGAAGGCCTTCATCTTCGCCATGCGCGCGCGGTTGCCGATGGCGGCGTTGATCACCTGTGCAAGACTGCCCGCCCCTGCCGGCCCCATCAGCGGCCGCGCCGAGATCAGGTTGGTGAAATAGAGCGAGGGGATGCCCAGCGACTTGGCCTTCTGCACCACCGGGGTCGTGCCGACGGCGAGGTCGGGCTCGAAGCCCTCCATGGCGGCAAGGTCATCCTCGAGCGAGGCGCGGTATTTCACCACGACCCCCTTCGACTCCAGCCATTCCCGGTCGGCCGCCGACCACGGGGTCTTGCCCGCGGCAGTGCCGACGTAGGGAACCTCGGCGCCGCTTTCGATCAGCAGGCGCGCGACGATCAGCTCCGAGCCCTCGTAGCCCGACAGCGTGATCCGCCCCTTGATCGGCGCGCCGGCCAGCGCGCCCCGGATCGCGGGCAGGAAGGCGTTCTGCGCGGCAGCCACCCGTTCGGGCGCGATGCCATAGGCCCGGCCGATGTTGGCCAGCCAGTCGGCGGTGCCGTCATGCCCGACCGGGGCAGAGCCCACGATGGCGCGGCCGGCGGCCTCGAACTCGCGCACCGAGGCGGTGTAGAACGGGTGGATCGCCGCGGCCACGCCGCTGTCGAGCGCGGCGTAAAGCTCGCGCCAGTCGCGGCAGGGCACCACGGGACCGGCAGCCAGACCCAGCGGCGCCAGAAGCGCGCCGATCATCACCGGGTCGGCCGGGAACATCTCGCCCAGCAGCGCCACGGTCGGCCGGTCGGACCGGCCCGAGACGGGCGCCTGCACCGGGCCGGCCTCGGCCTCGGCGCGGGCATATTTGAGCATGGCGCCGGCGAGGACATCCTTCGCCTCAGCATGAGTCGGCACGCCAAAGCCCGGCACGTCGATGCCCACGATCCGCACCCCGTTGATCTCGCTGGGCAACAGCCGCAGCGGCACCCCGGAGGCGGTCGGCACGCAGAGGTTCGTCACCACGATCGCGTCATAGCGCTCGGGGTCGGCCATCTCGTGGACGGCCTCGCGGATGTCCTCGAAGAGCTTGCCGGTCACCAGCGACTCGGAGTTGAACGGCACGTAGCCGATCGAGCGCCGCGCGCCGTAGAAGTGCGACACGAAGGAAAGGCCGTAGGTGCAGCAGGCCGAACCCGAGATGATCGTGCCCACCCGCCGCATCCGAAGCCCGGTGCGGAGCGAGCCGAAGGCCGGGCACATGCTTTGCGGCTTGTCGTGCGGACCGACAGGATAGTCGGCCCTGAAGCGCTCCATCAGATCGGCATTTCCTGCGGCGCTTGCGGCGGCCGCCATCCCGGCCGCCGAATGGCAGCCCATCGCTTCGGGCGCCGCGGCGGCGCCCCCTTCGGCGGAGTCCGTCATTTCGTCCTCGTCGCGCGTTTTTCGCGCTTCGCGAATTGCTGGAGCGCCTCGTCGAGGCGGGCGAGTGCGGCCAGGTCAAGCATCGTCGTAGACCACTTCCAGCGACTTCTTCGGCACGAAGTTCTTGCCGCGCATGTCCTCGTCGGTCGCGGGATCAAGCACGAAGTCGGCGCCGACCGCCTCGGGCGTGAAGAGGTCGAGCAGCCCGTCCTGCGTCAGCGGCTTCGGTCGGATCGGCGGCGCCTCGCCCACGGCATTGGCCAGCCCCTCGAACAGCGGACCCCACTTGGTGTCCGGGATCGCCACGATCTGGTAGTTCGCCGACTTCCGCCGCAGTTCCTCATCCGCCGGGATGGTGGCGAGGATCGGGATGTCGACCGCCTTGGCGAAGGCTTGCGCCTCGCCCGTGCCGTCGTCCTTGTTGATGACAAGGCCCGCGACGCCCACGTTGCCGCCCATCTTGCGGAAATATTCCACCGCCGAGCAGACGTTGTTGGTCACGTAAAGCGACTGGAGGTCGTTCGACCCCACGAGGATCACCTTCTGCGCCATGTCGCGGGCGATCGGCAGGCCGAAGCCGCCGCAGACCACGTCGCCGAGGAAATCGAGCAGCACGTAGTCGAAGTCCCAGTCATGGAAGCCGAGTTTCTCCAGCAGCTCGAAGCCGTGGATGATGCCGCGCCCGCCGCAGCCGCGGCCCACTTCCGGCCCGCCCAGTTCCATCGCGAAGACGCCGCCACGCTTGAAGCAGACGTCGCCGATCTTCACCTCTTCCCCGGCCAGCTTCTTCTTGGCCGAGGTCTCGATGATCGTCGGGCAGGCCTTGCCGCCGAACAGCAGCGAGGTGGTGTCCGACTTCGGGTCGCAGCCGATCAGCAGCACGCGCTTGCCCAGCTGGGCCATCATGTAGCTGAGGTTCGCAAGCGTGAAGGACTTGCCGATGCCGCCCTTGCCGTAGATCGCGATGACCTGCGTCTTCTTCTTCGGCTCGCCCTGCGGGATTTCCAGCGTCGGCTCTTCCGCCGCCTCGTCGCGGAGGCGCTGGTCGAACGCCTTCAGGTTGGGTGCGTCCGTCATGCGGTGGCCCTCCAGTCCAGGATCATCTTCAGGCAGTCGGGGTCGTTGAAGGCCGTCGCATAGGCCTCCGGCGCCTCCGACGCGGGTCGGGTGTGGGTGATCAGGTTGGCAAGCGAAAGCGCCCCGCTCTCGATCAGCGCGCGGGTGGCCACCATGTCCTCGGGCTGCCATTCGGCAGCGATACGGATGCGCGCCTCCTTCATGAAGGCGGGCACGAAGGTGAAGGCGACGGGTTCGGTGTAGAAGCCGGCCAGCACGATCTCGCCGCCCTTGGCCAGCCGCATCACCAGCGTGTCGATGAGCTTCGGATCGCCCGAGGCATCGTAGATCGAGCGGTAGTCGCGGCGCTGGTCGGTCGCGGGGTCGATCACCTCATAACCGATGGCATGCTTGCGCCGTTCGGCCTTCGTCTCCCAGACCACCGGCGGCTCGCCCCCGGCGGCGATGGTCAGCCGCGCGAGGAGGCGCCCCAGCGTGCCGTGACCCACGATCAGGTCGGGCAGCACGTTGTTCAGC
Organism: Rhodobacter sp. CZR27; assembly: GCF_002407205.1. Classification (NCBI taxonomy): domain Bacteria; kingdom Pseudomonadati; phylum Pseudomonadota; class Alphaproteobacteria; order Rhodobacterales; genus Rhodobacter; species Rhodobacter sp. CZR27. The sequence continues at coordinate 2,237,494 of NZ_CP023548.1, forward strand.
CCGGCAAGTGCATGGCGCGCCGTGGCCGCCAGGGCGAGCAGCGCGCCCTCGGCCTCCAGCGCGGGATCGATGCGCACGGCGCGGTGCGCGGGCGTGACCAGCCGCTTGGTCGCGGCACCGAACAGGCCGCGGATCGGGCCCGCCTCGGTGGGCGCGAAGCAGTTCGAGCCCGGCACGAAGACCCGGTCGCCGGGGCGGAAGCCGGTGTCGGGGGCGGCCTCGACCACTTCGCCCGCGGCCTCGTAGCCCGGAACCAGCGGATAGCCCATGCCCGGGAAGGGCGGCATCTGCCCGGTGTAGAACAGCTTTTCCGTGCCGGTCGAAATTCCCGAATGGGTAATCTCGACAACGATGTCGCCCGGTGCGGGCTCGTTCAGCTGGACGGATTGCAGGCCAAGATCCCTTGGACCCGACAGGATGACGGCGGTCGTTCTCACAGCGTTTTCCCCCGCGCTCTTCAGGCGGCCCCGCCCGTCGGGGACTCGGACAGCCTATATCGACGCTTCAGGTGTAACTTTAATGGGACATCAATGGGTGTCAACTTAATTGGACACTCATCCCCTGCGTCCGAATTGCACCTCGCGGGTGGGTCAGCCCGGCACAGAGGGGCGGACCGCGGTGACGGCGCTTGCGACATAGGGCCGGAAGCCGGGGAAGACCTTGATCCCGGTGAAACCTTGCGCCGAGAGAAGTTCGCCAATCTCCGCCGCCGAACGCGTGCGGCCGGTCTTCATCGCGGCGGTGTAGAAGGCCATGTAGGTGTCGGTCTCGCGGTGCGGGACCGCGCCCCCCGACATCGGCTCGGCGATGATGACCCGCCCGTCCGGAGGCAGCGCCGCGAAAACCCTGGACAGCAGCAGCTTCACCGTCTCGTCGGAATGGTCGAACAGGACGCGGACAAGGCTGATCGCATCGGCACCGAGCGGCAGCGGATCGTCGCGGAAACTGCCGCCGTGCACGGTGAAGCGGCCACCCAGCCCGGCCGCGGCCAGCCTCTCGGGTGCGGCGGCCACGACGATCGGCAGATCGAACAGCATCAGTTCCATCAGCGGATAGGCACGGCCCACGGCGGCAAGGAATGCCCCGGTGCCGCCGCCCACGTCCATCAGCCGCTTGACGCCCATCAGATCCACGAGGCGCAGCGTGTCCTCGGCCACCAGACCCTGGCTTTCCGTCATCAGCAGCGAGTATTTCGCCGTCACCTCCGCATCGACGGCCCCTGCCGCGCCGAAGACATAGGGCCAGAAGCGGGCGAGTTCCGGATCGGTCTCGCCCTTCAGGAAGGCCACCGGATCGGCAAGGTCGCGGTAGAGCACATGGTGATGCCCGACCATCGCCTCGAGCCCCGGAACAGCAAGGAAGGCCGCGCCGCGCACCGCCAGATCGAAGCGCCCGTCGCGGCAGCGCTTCAGAAGCTTCAGCGCCGCCCCGCCTTGCAGCAGCAACTGCATCCGCTCGGGGCTGAGGCCGGTCCGGGCCGCCAGCGCCTGCACGGTCTGCGGCCCGTCGTGCACCATGTGCAGCACGCGCAACTCGACCAGCGCATAGAGCACCTGCGAATGCACGAAGCCCGCCACGATGTCGAACAGCGCGTCGCCCTCGCGGCGGCCGATGCGGCGCAGCAGCGGGATGCGTTCGGCAATGATCTGGAAGCGGCGCGAGCCGGCAAGCCGGAGCCCGAGTCGGGAGAGGCCAAGCCCCCCGCGGGCGGGAGGTCTGAGAGCGCTCATGTCAGGGGTCCGTCCTTTCAGACGCGGCTCGCGGCCTGAGCCGGGATGATCTTCTCGGCGTAGCGGCGGACCATCTCGGCCAGCATCGCCTCGCCCGGGCAGGACGGGATCGAGGCGATCGCGCCGCCGAGGATGTCCTTCAGCCGCTTCATCGCGCCGTCGACGCCATATTCGCGCACCGCGTTCGGCCGGTGGTGGATCTCGTCCTGCCCTGCCGGCTTGCCCAGCGTCTCGGCGTCGCAGAGCGCGTCGCGCAGGTCGTCGGCCACCTGGAAGGCCTCGCCGATGCGCGAGCCGAGTTCCTCCCACGGCTCGGGCTCGTAGCCCGCCGCGGCGGCGCCCATCTGGGTCGCCGCGATGAAGAGCGCGCCCGTCTTGGCCCGATGATAGGCCGAGAGGTTGATCTGGCTCTCGCTCTCCCAGCCCTGCCCGGCGCAGATGCCCATCGGCATCCCGCTGCGGACGGCAAGCGCCGTGATCAGTTGCACCGCGCGCTTCGGATCAGAGCCCGCGGCGCGCGAGAGCACCTCGAAGGCCATGATGATCAGGCTGTCGCCGGTCAGGATCGCCAGCGGCTCGTTGTAGGCGCGGTGGATCGTCGGCTTGCCGCGGCGGATCTCGGCATCGTCGAAGCAGGGAAGGTCGTCGTGGACGAGGCTGGCGCAATGCATCAGCTCCAGCGCCACGGCAGCCGCATCCGAGAGTTCCGGACGGTCGTCGCCGCAGGCGGTGGCGACGCTCAGCAGCAGCGTCGGCCGGATGCGCGCGCCGCCCGGGGTCACTGCATATTCGAGCGCGCTCGCCAGACGCGAGGGAGCCTCCGAGCCCTGTCCCCGCGCGATGGCCGCCGCCATAGCCGCCTCTATCCGCTTGTCAAACGCCATGATATGCCTCTCAGCGGTCGCGTGCGCGCGCTTCCCGCGCGCGCCGGGCGGCCACCGTGCCGCCGACTCCACAGGTGTCAATTTTTTCTTACACCTTCATGTCATTCATACTGGACAGCCTGCACCGAGGTGTCAACAATTCCGGACATGAGACAAAAGGTTGCCAAGGTCATTGTTGTGGGTGCCGGCATGGGTGGGCTCGCCTCCGCCATCCGGCTCGCGAGGGCGGGGCTCGACGTGACGCTGCTGGAGGCGCGGGATGCCCCGGGCGGCCGGATGCGGACCATCCCGAGCGTTGCGGGGCCGGTGGACGCCGGCCCGACGGTCCTGACGCTGCGCAGTGTTTTCGATGATCTTTTCGAGACTTGCGGCGAGAAGGTCGATCATCACCTGAACCTGGTTCCGCAGCCGCTTCTGGCCCGGCACTGGTGGTCCGACGGCAGCACGCTGGACCTGACCACCGACCTCGAAAGCAACGTCGAGGCGGTCGCGAGCTTCGCCGGCGCACGCGAGGCCGCGGCCTTCCGGCGGTTCCATGACCTCTCGGCGCGGCTTTATGACGCTTTCGACCTGCCGATGATGCGGGCCGCTCGACCGGACCGCCGGGCCATCGCGCTGGCCGCCGGGAAGGATCCGAGGATCTGGCCGGCCCTGTTGCCCGGCATGACGCTCCAGCGGCTGCTGGCGCTGCATTTCCGCGACCGGCGTCTGCGCCAACTGTTCGGCCGCTATGCCACCTATGTCGGCGGGACGCCCGACCGCTCGCCCGGCGTGCTCGCGCTGATCTGGGCCGCCGAGGCGCAGGGCGTCTGGGCCGTGGAAGGCGGCATGCACCGGCTGGCCGCGGCGCTCGCCGCCCTGGCGGAGCGGCAGGGCGTGACCCTGCGCCTCAACAGCCCGGTCACGCGCATCCTGCGGCAGGGCGGGCGCGCGACGGGCGTACAGCTGGCCGACGGGCATTCGCTTGCCGCCGATCATATCGTCTTCAACGGGGATCCGGCGGCGCTTCTGGCGGGTTACCTCGGCGACGGGCCCAAGGAAGTCGTGCCCGAGGCCTCGGTTCATCCCCGCAGCCTCTCGGCCTGGGTCTGGTCCTATGCCGCCCGCGCCACCGGCCAGCCGCTGGTCCATCACAACGTGTTCTTCGCCGACGATCCGGCGCGCGAGTTCGGGCCGATCGCCGCCGGCGAGATGCCCGAGGACGCGACGCTCTACATCTGTGCCGAGGACCGCTCGGCCGGGCAGGTGCCCGACGGCCCCGAGCGGTTCGAGATCATCATGAACGGGCCGCCCGGCCGGCCCTGGCAACCCGAGGATTACGCCCAATGCCGCAGCCGAACCTTCGACCGATTGAGACAGTTCGGCCTGACCTTCGACCCGGTGCCGGGCGAGGAGGGCCTGACGCAGCCCTCGGGCTTCGCGAAGCTCTTCCCGGGCTCGCAGGGCTCGATCTACGGGCTGAGCCCGCACGGGGCGCTGGCCTCGATGAAACGGCCCACGGCCCGGACGGCGCTGCCGGGGCTGTGGCTCGCGGGGGGCGGGGCGCATCCGGGGGCGGGAGTGCCGATGGCGGCCCTCTCCGGCCGGCACGCGGCCGAGGCGATTCTGAAGGACCTTGCTTCTCGCTGAAGGTCGATCCCTACGGCTATGCCTGGTGGTATCTCGACGGCGTGTCGGACGATGGCACCAAGGCACTGTCGGTCATCGGTTTCATCGGCTCGGTCTTCTCGCCGTGGTATCGCTGGTCGGGCCGACGCGAGCCGCAGAACCACTGCTGCATCAACGTCGCGACCTACGGACCCGGCGGCCGCTTCACCATGACCGACCGCGGCCGCTCGGCGCTCCGGCAGTCGAATGACACGCTGACGGTCGGGCCCAGCCGGATCCACTGGACGGGGACGCAGCTTATCGTCGAGGTGAACGAGGTCTCGGCACCGCCGGTGGTGTCGCCGGTCAAGGGGCGGATCGTGCTGACGCCCGCCGGAATGACCGACGTCGAGGTCGCGCTGACCGAGGAGGGCTCGCACATCTGGCGCCCCTTCTCGCCCACCGCCCGGATCGATGTGGACCTGACCCAGGGCCACCGCTGGCAAGGCCATGGCTATTTCGACGCGAATTTCGGCACCGCGGCGCTGGAGGCCGATTTCCGGTTCTGGACATGGGGCCGCTATCCGGTCGCCGACGGCGCGGCCTGTTTCTACGACGCCATCCGCAAGGACGGCTCACGGCTCGAGATCGGGCTGCATGTCACCTCGGACGGTCGAGCGCGGATGATCGAGCCGCCGCCCCCTGCCCGCTTCGCCCGCTCGGGCTGGTTCGTCGAGCGTCACACGCCGGCCGACCCGGGCACGAAGCCGCGACAGGTGATGTCGATGCTGGATGCGCCGTTCTACTCGCGTTCGATGGTCGAGACCACGGTGTTCGGCCAGAAGACGGTGGGTGTGCACGAGGCGCTGGACCTTCGGCGGTTCTCGTGGCCGCTGCTCATGCCGATGCTGGCGGTGCGGGTGCCGCGCCGGGCGAAGTGGCGTTTCGGCAACTGAGGCCCTGACCTACTGCCCGGCTGAGGGGCCGGGCAGAGCCTTCGGGATCTGAAAAATGCGGACGGCGCCCGAAGGCGCCGCCACTGGGTCACAAGAGGGGTTGGTCAGGCCCGCGCTTCGGGCCGGGCCCAGTTCAGGCGCACCGCCTCGAGGTTCAGGCCGGTCGCCGCGGTCGCCCAGATCAGATAGGGGATGAACAGCACCCCGGCCCAGGTATCGAGCTGGAAGAAGCTCCACATCGTCGCGGCCACGAAGAACCACATGATCGCCACGACAGCCAGCGCCGTCGCCATGCGCTTCAGCCCGAAGAAGACCGGCGTCCAGAGCGTGTTGAAGGCGAGTTGCGCGGCATAGAAGGCCAGCGCCTGTCCCGAACCGTCGATCTGCGCCACGCGCATCGCGGCAAGGCTCATCAGGAAATAGAGCGACGTCCAGGCCAGCGGAAAAACCCAGCGGGGCGGGTTCCACCATGGCTTGTTCAGGTTGTCATACCATTCGTCGGGCTTCATCAGCGCCCCCGTCGTCGCGGGCGCGCCGCAGGCGGCGAGGAAGGTGAGGAAAAGAGCCCAGTCCATGTTCATCATCGTTACTCCGGATCTACCTGCACGAGAACCTAGATCGGGTTGGCCCGGTTCCCCATTCTTTGCCGCGCGACCAGACGGTCCTGCGCCTCGAGTTGCGCAAGAACCGCGATCAGCGCGTCGGAGCGCCCGCGCTGCGGCTTCGCCCGCGCCGCGGCGTTGACGAGGAAGGCGACCTCGGGCTCGGGGGCGGCGTGAAGGGTGGCGCAGCCGGGACCCACGGGCGACAGGGCCGCACGGGTCGCCGACAGCGCAAGCCAGATCAACTTCTGCCGCTTGTTGGTATAGGCGCGGCGGGTCACGCTGTCATAGCCGTTCCGGGCGATCTCGGCCCCGATGGCGGCATAGATGTGGCGCGCGGCATAGATGCCGGGCCGGCAGGCCAGCGGCAGGCCACAGACGCCGGATTCCGACCGGTAGTAAAGTCGGTCGGCCGCCCGCAGCAGCCGCTTCGTCACGCCCCGGATGCGGTCGTCGGGCACGGGATTGGCAAGGAACTCCTCGAACGGCAGCCCCGCCTCCTCCATCCAGTCGCGCGGCAGGTAGATCCGGCCGGAACGCGCGTCGGTGCCCACGTCGCGGGCGATGTTGGTCAGCTGCATCGCAAGACCCAGATCGCAGGCCCGCGCCAGCACGTCGGGGTCGCGCACGCGCATCAGCACGCACATCATCGCCCCCACCGCGGCCGCCACCCGCGCCGAATAGTCGAGCACGCCCGAGAAGGTGTCGTAGGTTCGCCCGACCGCATCCCAGGCCAGGCCCTCGAGCAGCGCCTCGGGCAGCGCCCGCGGCATCTCGAATTCCTCGACCACCGCGGCGAAGGCGCGGTCGGCGGGCGCGTTCTTCGGCCGGCCGGCATAGACCAGATCCAGCCGGTCCCGCAGGTTCAGGACGGCGCGGCGCTTGGCCTCGGCATCCTCCTGCTGGCCCTCGTTCACCGCTTCGTCCACCTCGTCATCCGCCACCCGGCAGAAGGCGTAAAGCGCCAGCGACGGCGCACGCACCGCCTCGGGCAGCAGCCGGGAGGCGGCGTGGAAGGAATAGGAGCCGGTCCGGATCAGCTCCCGGCAGGCGTCCATGTCCGCGGTTGCGATCATTCTGCAGCGAGCCTCTCAGCGGGTTCGGCCGTCCGGCGCGCCCGCGGCGCATCGGGGGCGAGTTTTGCCATCACCTCGGCCGAGCCGATGACACCCGGCACGCCCGCGCCCGGATGCGTCCCGGCACCCACGAGGAACAGGTTCTTCACCTCTTCCGAGATGTTGTGCGGCCGGAACCACGCCGATTGCAGGATCCGCGGCTCGATCGAGAAGCCGGCGCCCCATGGGCTGAGGTAGCGGTCGCGGAAGGTTTCGGGCGTGAACACCAGCGAGGCGGTGATGCGCTCGCCGATGCCGGGCATCGACTGCTCCAGCACCTCGAGCACGCTTTTGCGGTAGGGCTCCTCCATCGCCTTCCAGTCCACCGGCTTGTCCGACTTCAGATGCGGCACCGGCGAGAGGGCATAGAAGGTATCGTCGCCCTCGGGCGCCACGGTCGGATCGGTGATCGAGGGCCGGTGGATGTAAAGGCTCATGTCCTTCGCCAGCTTGCCCTTGATGAAGATGTCCTCGACCAGCCCCTTGTAGCGCGGGGCGTTGACGATCGTGTGGTGGCCGACGTCCGACCACATGCCCTTGGTGCCCTTGGTACCGAAGTACCAGACGAAAAGGCCCATCGACCAGCGCCGGCTCTTCACATGCGCATCGGTCCAGCGCTTGCGCTTGTGGTTCCTGAGGAGCCGCATGTAGGTGTGGCCGGCATCCGCGTTCGACACCACGAGCCCCGCCTTCAGCACCTCGCCGGAGGCGAGGCGCACGCCGGTGGCGGTGCCGTTCTCGACCACGATCTCGTCCACTTCCGTGTTCATGCGGAAGCTGCCGCCCTGCCCCTCGATCACCTTCGCCATGGCCGCGGCAATGGCCGCCACGCCGCCGATGGCGTAGTGGACCCCGTATTCCTTCTCGAGCTGGCTCACGAGGATGTACATCGAGGTGACGTTGAAGGGGTCGCCGCCGATGAACAGCGGGTGGAACGACAGCGCCATGCGCAGGCGTTCGTCCTTCACGCGCATCGCGGCGTGCTGGTAGACCGACTTGTCGGCGCGCAGCCAGCCGAAGGTGGGCAGCACCTTGATCAGTTCCCACAGCTCGTGCATCGACCGGCGGCCGAGGTTCTCGTAGCCGAACCAGTAGCGCTTCTCGCTGTCCTTCAGGAACTTCTCGTAGCCCGCCACGTCGCCGGGCGAGAGCCGCGCAACCTCGGCCTTCATCGCCTCGGTCGATTGCCGGACCGTGAAGTTCGACCCGTCGGGCCAGCGCACTTCATAGAAGGGATCTATCGGCTTGAGAGTCACGTCGGCGTCGAAATCGCGCCCGCAGGTGGCCCAGAGATCGCGCAGCGACTGCGGAACGGTGACGATGGTCGGCCCCAGGTCGAAGCGGTGGCCGTCCTTCGTGATGGACGAACCGCGCCCGCCGGGGACGTCGAGCTTGTCGATCACCGTGACGCGCCAACCCTTTGCGCCGAGGCGCATCGCGGCCGAGAGCCCGCCCAGCCCCGACCCGATCACGATGGCATGGTCGGCATGGGAAGCAGGGGAAACGGGGGGCATGGCGGGGCTCCTGAACGGCTCTGTCAACATGCCGCCTACAATAGACTGTCTAGTCAGGTTTACAATGATCCTTGAGGGCGGTGCGACTTCGCGACTAATGTCCGCCCGTCACGGTTCGATGTTTGATCGCACCCACCCCATCTGCAGGAGGACAGAACATGCAGACAGTTACGCTCAGTATCTTCCGGTTCACGACCCCCGAAAAGCGCCTCTGGGTTTTCTCCCAGATGGTCGCCAACAAGCTTGGCATGCACTACATGCCGAAGGCCAAGTTCTGGAAGATGCTTGGTTCGGGCACCGGCGAAGGCTTCACGCCGAAGCCGAACTGGAACGTCTGGGGCATGATCGGCGTCTGGGAGGACGAGGAGACCGCTCGTCGGGAAGTGGCCGAATCGCCGATCTACAAGAAGTGGGCCGAGATCGCGGACGAGAGCTACACGGTCCTGCTGAACCCGATCAACGGGCGCGGCAAGTGGGACAACTCGATGCCCTTCGACGTCACGAAGCCCGGCCAACCCGGCGAGGTCGACCCGGACGACGTGCGGCCTATCGCCGCCCTCACGCGCGCCACGCTCAATTTCTGGAAGATCGAGCGCTTCTGGAGCTACGAACCCCCGATCAGCCACATGATTGGCAAAGATGCCAACGTGGTCTTCAAGATCGGCATGGGCGAGATCCCCTTCTCGCAGCAGATGACCTTCTCCGTCTGGCCGGACTCGGAGTCGATGGTGAAGTTCGCTTACGGGTCGGGCGCGCATGCCGAGGCGATCAAGAAGGGCTACGAGGAAGGCTGGTTCAAGGAAGCCCTCTTTGCGCGCTTCAAAATTGCCGGAACGATTGGTAAGTGGGAAGGCAAGGATCCTGTCGGCGACGCGCTGAAGCAGTTCAAGCGTGCCGAGGCTCCGAAGCCGGCTCCGGCTGCCGTGGCGCCCAAACCCGCTCCGGCCGTCGAGGCTCCGAAACCTGCTCCGGCAATGGCCACCGCCGCGCCGGCGGCCGAGGCTCCGAAACCCGCGCCGGCGCCCGTGGCGTCCAAGCCCGTGCAGCACAACTCCTACAAGGGCAAGCCCGGCAAGGGCGGCCGCAAAGAGAACGCTTGAGGACATGAGAAAACCCTTCCCCTTCTCGGCCATCGTCGGTCAGGAGCAGATGAAGCAGGCCATGGTGCTCACTGCGATCGACCCGGGCATCGGCGGCGTGCTGGTGTTCGGCGATCGCGGCACCGGCAAGTCCACCGCCGTCCGTGCGCTCGCGGCCCTGTTGCCGATGATCAAGGCGGTCGAGGGCTGCCCTGTGAACTCGGCCCGGCCGGAGGATTGCCCGGAATGGGCGCAAGTGGCCTCCACCACGCTGATCGAACGGCCGACGCCCGTCGTCGACCTGCCGCTCGGCGTGACGGAGGACCGTGTGGTGGGCGCGCTCGACATCGAGCGCGCCCTCACCCGCGGCGAAAAGGCGTTCGAACCCGGCCTGCTCGCCCGCGCCAACCGTGGCTATCTGTATATCGACGAGGTCAACCTGCTCGAGGACCACATCGTGGACCTGTTGCTCGACGTGGCGCAGTCCGGCGAGAACGTGGTCGAGCGCGAGGGCCTGTCGATCCGCCACCCCGCCCGCTTCGTGCTGGTGGGCTCGGGCAACCCCGAGGAAGGCGAACTGCGTCCGCAGCTTCTGGACCGCTTCGGCCTGTCGGTCGAGGTTCGCAGCCCGCGCGACGTCGACACCCGCGTCGAGGTCATCACCCGCCGCGACGCCTATGACGCCGATCACGACGCCTTCATGGCGAAGTGGGGCGCCGAGGACATGCAGCTTCGCGGCCGCATCCTGGGCGCTCGGGCGGCGCTGCCGACCCTCAAGACGCCGAACACGGTGCTGCACGACTGCGCCGCGCTCTGCATCGCGCTGGGGTCGGACGGCCTGCGGGGCGAACTGACGCTGCTGCGCGCCGCACGTGCCCAGGCCGCTTTCGACGGCAAGGAGACCGTAAGCCGCGAACACCTGCGGTCGGTCGCAACCATGGCGCTCTCGCACCGTCTGCGGCGCGATCCGCTGGACGAGGCGGGCTCGGTCACCCGGGTCGAGCGCTGCGTGGCGGAGGTCCTGCCCTGACACAGTCAGCCCCCGAGCCGCTGACGCCCTGGGAACGGGTCGAGGCGGCTCTCATGCTTCTCGCGGTCGATCCGGTGGGTCTCAAGGGCCTCTGGCTTCGGGCGCGCGCAAGCGGCCTGCGCGATCGGATCACGGCGGCGCTTCACGCGCTGCCGCTGCCCGTGCGGCGCATCCATCCCACGATCGGCGACGATGCCCTGTTCGGCGGGCTGGATCTGGCGGCAACGCTCGCCTCCGGCGCGCCGGTGATCCAGAAGGGTGTGCTGGACGAGCCGGCCGCGCTGGTTCTCGCCATGGCCGAACGCGCGCTGCCCGGCCTCGCCGCCCGCCTCGGCACAGCTCTGGACGTGCCGCGCCACTGCCTGATCGCGCTGGACGAGGGCGCCGAACGCGACGAACTGCTGCCCTCGGGCCTCGTGGATCGTCTGGGACTGTTCCTCGACCTCGACGGGCTGCCCTGGGGTGACACGCGCGAGATCCACCTCGACCCCGAGCGTCTTGCGGCCGCCCGAGCGCGCCTCGCCACGGTGACGACGCCGGCAAAGGCGGGCGAGACGCTGGCCCGCGTTGCCGCGCAACTCGGGATCGCAAGCCTTCGCGCGCCGCTTCTGGCGCTGGCCGCGGCCCGCGCGCAGGCGGCGTGGGAAGGGCATCCGACGGTGACCGAGGACGACCTGCGCCGCGGCGCCGACCTCGTCTTCGCCCATCGCGCCCTGCCCGCGACCGAGGAAGCCCCACCCGAGCCCGAGCCTCCGCAGGACGAGCCCGAGGACGACACGCCGCCGCCGCCCGAGCAGGAGCAGCAGCAGGGCGAAGAGCTGTTCCCCGAGGAGATGCTGGTCGAGGCCGTGCGTGCCGCCCTGCCCTCGGACCTGCTCGAGCAGCTGGCCGCCGGCCGCGCCGCCCGCATGGCGCGCGGTGCCTCGGGGACCGGCTCGGCCAAGACCGGCAACCGGCGCGGCCGGCCCCTGCCCTCGCGGCAGGGACGGCTGGGCACCGGGGCCCGGATCGACCTGGTCGGCACCCTGCGCGCGGCCGCCCCCTGGCAGCCGCTGCGCCGCCGGCAGCAGAAGTCGGATGCCGTCCTGCTGGTCCGCTCCTCCGACATCCGCATCAAGCGGTTCAAGGAGACCTCGGACCGCGTGCTGATCTTTGCGGTGGACGCCTCGGGTTCGTCGGCCATGGCACGGCTTTCGGAAGCCAAGGGCGCGGTGGAACTCCTGCTGGGACAGGCCTATGCGAGGCGGGACCATGTTTCGCTGGTGGCCTTCCGGGGCCGCGACGCGGAACTGATGCTGCCGCCGACGCGCAGCCTCGTGCAGACGAAGCGCCGGCTGGCCGGGCTGCCCGGCGGAGGCGGCACGCCGCTGGCGCACGGCCTGCGGCTGGCGCTGGCGGTGGGGGCGCAGGCACGCTCGCGCGGGATGACCCCCACGATCGCTCTGCTGACCGATGGCCGCGGCAACATTGCCCTCGATGGCAGCGCCAACCGCGCGCAGGCCGAGGAGGATGCGCTGAAGCTCGCCACCACGATCCGCGCCTCGGGCCTGCCGTCGATCGTGATCGACACCGCAAACCGGCCCCAGCCGTCGCTCCAGACCCTCGCGAAGGCGCTCGACGCTCCCTACATCGCGCTGCCAAGGGCCGACGCGCACCGGCTGTCGTCGGTGCTGGGCGCGGCGATGGGAGACTGACCATGGACCTCGACCGGATGCCTCCCGACTGGCCCGGCCGAGGTTCGATGCGCCGGATCGACTGCCCCCCGCACCAGTGGTGTGTCCTCGACCAGGGCTCCGGCCCTGCCCTTCTGCTGCTGCACGGCGCTGGCGGGGCGAGCCACTCGTGGCGCAACCTCGCGCCGCTGCTGACGCCGAAGTTTCGCATCCTCGCCCCCGACCTGCCGGGTCAGGGCTTCACCAAGGCGGGACAGCGGCGGTTCTCGCTCGACGCCATGGCGGAGGATCTGGCCCGCCTGTCGGCCGCCGAGGAATGGTTCCCGACCGTGATCCTCGGCCACTCGGCCGGTGCGGCGCTGGCGCTGCGGCTTGCGCAGATCCTGCCCGTGCCGCCCCGCGCGGTGGTCGGGCTGAACGCGGCCCTCGGCAATTTCGAGGGCACGGCGGGCTGGCTGTTTCCGATCATCGCCAAGATGCTGGCGCTCAATCCCTTCGTGCCGCCGATCGCAGCGCGGCTCTTCGGAGTGGAGGGCCGCGTGCGGACGCTGATCGGCTCCACCGGCTCGGACCTCGACGAGGCCGGCCTTCGCCAGTACACGACGCTGATCGGCGACCATGTCCATGTCGACGGAACCCTGTCGATGATGGCGCAGTGGCGACTGGACGAGCTGCAGCGCCAGCTGCCCGCCATCGACGTGCCGACCCTGCTGATCGCGGCCGCGGGCGACGGCACGGTGCCGGCCCGCATCTCGCGCGAGGCCGCGGCGCGGATGCCGTTCGGCGAGTATGTCGAACTGCCCAGGCTCGGCCATCTCGCGCATGAGGAGGATGCGGCAGGGGTGGCGGGGATCCTGCTGCCCTGGCTTGATCGGACGCTTCACCCGTCCGGCTGAGACGGCGTCCACCACGCCGCTACCCCTTGCGCCATTCGCGAAGCGTGAAATGAAAAGGGCGGCCCATCCGGGGCCGCCCTTCGGGTGTCTGGGCCGTCCGCCCGCCTATTGCACCACGCGGAGCTTGCCGAAGATGCGCTCCATGTGCTCGGCCAGATAGATGCGAAGCCACGGCGTGAAGCGCTCGGGATGCTCCTCGACCTCGCGGGCGAGATCGTTCAGATCGACCCAGCGAGTCTCCCACACTTCCTCGGGGTCGGGCGCGACATGCAGGTCGGCCGGTGCCTCGGCCACGAAGATGTCCACCACCTCGTGTTCGATCAGCCCGCCTCCGACATCGGCGCGATACTCGACACGATCGGCAAAGACCGTGACGAGACCGGTGATCCCAAGTTCCTCGCGCAGGCGACGGACGGCACAATCGGCCGCCTCCTCGCCCCAGCGCGGATGGGTGCAGCAGGTGTTCGCCCAGAGGCCGGGCGTGTGATACTTGCCGGCGGCGCGGCGCTGGATCAGCACCGCATTGCCGGCCATGACGAAGACGGATATGGCCATGTGACGAAGCCCGCGCTGGTGCGCCTCGAGCTTCTCCACCGGCATCAGCCGGCCCTCGACCCAGGCGGGAACCATTTCGGTCATGGTCACGTCCACTGCGGCGACACGAGCCGCGTCAGGTGCATCACGTTCTTGAACCCGATCTTGATATGGGCCCAGGGCTGTTTGCTCGTCAGTTTCTTGTTCATGTAGGACTCGAAGGTCAGGCGCTGCACGTCGGTGTCGTGGCAGAGGCTCACGAACCGCTCGCGCCGCTCGTCGTCGCGATAATAGGCATCCTGCATCGAGCGGAGAACCTTGAACACGGTCTTGTGGTCGGCCATGAACATCTTGCGCGCGAGCTGAAGGTCGCTGGCGCGGCCCGACTTCAGGCAGGCGAGCGCGGCCTTGGCCGCAACCTGGCCACCGACGAAGGCGTAATAGATCCCCTCGCCCGAGGACGGCGCCACGACGCCCGCGGCGTCGCCGGCCAGCACCACATCCTTGCCGTTGTCCCACTTGTCGAGCGGTTGCAGCGGGATCGGCGCGCCTTCCTTGCGGAGGGTCTCGCACTGGTCGAGGCCCGCCTGCTTGCGCAGGAGCGCGGTCGCCTCCTTCAGGTCGAAGCCGTGGATGCCGGTGCCCATGCCCACCGAGGCGGTCTTGCCGTGCGGGAAGATCCAGCCGTAGAAGTCCGGGCTCACGCGGCCGTCATAGATCACGTCGCAGCGCGTGGGATCGTAGTCGATGCCCGGATCGCTCGGCGGGGTGATGATCTCGTGATAGGCGATGACCATCGGAATCTTGTCGCCGCCGGGAACCTCGGCGCGAGCCACGTCGGACTTCGCGCCATCGGCGCCGATCACCAGCTTGGTCTCGGACCGCTTCTCCTCGCCCGTCAGCTTCTCGCGCCAGACGACATAGGTGTGGAAGCTGTCGCGCTCGATGCGAAGGAAGGTGCCGGTCAGCCGCTCGGCGCCCGACTTGGCGGCGCGGCGGCGCAGCCATTCGTCGAAATGCTCGCGGTCCACCATGCCGACGAAGCCGCCCTCGATCGGGATGTCGACCTTGCGGCCGGTGGGCGAGATCATCCGCGCCGTGCGGATGCGCGCCACGATCTGGCTGTCGGGGATATCGAAATCCTCGATCAGCCGCGGCGGGATCGCGCCGCCGCAGGGCTTGATCCGCCCGTCACGGTCGAGAAGCGCCACCCGCTTGCCGGCCCGCGCCAGCTCATCGGCCGCCGTGGCGCCCGACGGGCCGCCACCCACAACGAAGACATCATAGGCCATGATCACTCTCCAGGCACAAGCCGTCCGGCAGGCGCCGCACGCCCGCCTTCCAGGATACGAAGCGCCATAAGCGCCGAAATGACGAACAGGGCGGCCTCGAAGAAGAAGACGAGGCCGAAGGCAGTCGGAATGTCTGTCCAGAGCCGCAGGAGGTCGGCCGCGCCCGCACCGGCGAGCCCGCCGAAGCCCGCCGCCACCGCCTGCGCCGCGCCCCAGAGACCCATGCGGGTTCCCTCGCGCGCGTGGCGGCCCTCGCCGGCCAGCTGCATCATCGAGCCGATGGCCGAGACGGCGAACATGCCGTTGAACACGCCCATCATCACGACGGCCGGCACGATCAGCGGCAGGTTCATCTGCCCGATCAACGAGATCGCGGCAAGCGACAGCGCCGAGCCGAGGCAGCCCGCCACGACCCAGGAGCGCAGGCTGCCGATCCGGAGCCCGGTCGAGCCGATGCCGACCGCCAGCATCCCCAGGAACACGCCGCCGTTCTGCGCACCCGACAGCGAGGTCGACTGGCCCGGCGTCAGGCCGAAGACGAAGCCGGCGTAGGGTTCGAGGATCAGTTCCTGCATGAAATAGGCGGTCATCGACAGGAAGACGAAGAAGGTGAAGCTGCGGGCGCGCGGCTCGGACCAGATCTCGCGCAGGCCCTCGAGCAAGGGCGCCGCATCGGGCTCGGCCTCGGCCACGAGGCCGCGCTCGATCCGCCAAGTCGCCAGCACCGTCAGCGCCAAGCCGCCGAGGCAAACCGCGCCCACGATTTCCAGCAGGAGGCGAGGCGAATAAGGTTCCAGCAGTGCGCCCACCGTGCCGGCCGTGGCCGCGATGCCGAAGATCATCATCAGCCAGGTGATGGTGGCGGCCGCCGCGCGCCGCTCGGGCCGCGTGCAGGTCGCCATAAGCGCCAGCAGCGACGTGCCCCCTGCCCCGGCGCCCAAGCCGATCAGCAGATAGGCCAGGAAGGACAGCACGAGGCCGGGCCAGAACGCGCTTTCCATCGTCACCACGCCGACCGCGGCCGAGAAGGCGCCGAGCGCCAGCGCGGCCATGCCGCCCACGATCCAGCGCGTGCGGTTTCCGCAGGTGTCGGAGCGGTAGCCCCAGGACGGCCGGGTGATCTGCACCGCGTAATGCAGCGCGACCAGCACCCCGGCCAGGACGGCCGGCAGTGCCAGCTCGACCACCATGAGCCGGTTCAGCGTCGAGGTGGTCAGGACCACCATCCCGCCCAGGCTCATCTGCACGAGGCCGAGCCGGAAGATGCCGAACCAGCCCAGCGTCACGGCATGACCTCCAGCGAGCGGATGGCGAAGGCCGAGACCATCATGCCCGAGACGTAGAGCGTGACGCCCGCGCCGTTGTACCAGGGCGCCTTGCCCTTCGGGTCCTTCAGCAGCACGCGCATCGCGAAGAACTGCGCGATGAGCAGAGCGCCGATGACGGCAGCGTGGATCGGCTTGCCCCAGATCACCAGAAGCGCGATCACCAGCATCTGCGCCAGCGCCATGACGGTGCAGGCGAGCTTCGCGGCCACGTCCGGCCCGAGAACCACGGGCAGCGAGCGCACGCCATGCTGGCGGTCACCCTCCAGCGCCTTGAAGTCGTTGAGCGTCATGATGCCATGCGCGCCGAAGGCATAAAGCAGCGCCAACGTCACGATGAAGAAGTTGGGCGCCCCGGCCGACAGCACCGCGGCGCCGGTGAACCAGGGCAGGCCCTCGTAGCAGAGCGCGACGAGTCCCGGCCCCCACCAGCCCGACCGCTTCAGGCGGATCGGCTCGACCGAATAGGCCCAGGCCGCGAGCACACCGAAGACGGTGGCGCCGAAGCCCCAGGGGCCGAGCACCCAGCCCACGCCCAGCGAGGCCGCCGACATGATCAGAGCGATCCACAGGCCCCAGCGGCCGGGGATGCGGCCCGAGGGGATCGGCCGGTCGGGCTCGTTCACGGCATCGACATGCCGGTCGCACCAGTTGTTCGCCGCCTGGCTCATGCCGCAGACCAGCGGCCCGGCGAGGAACATGCCCAGAAGGACCAGCGGCCACTTCTCGCCCGGCCAGATGCCGACCGAGATGGTGCCGCAGAGATAGGCCCAGATCGGCGGGAACCAGGTGATGGGCTGGATCAGCTCGAGCAGGGCGCTCGGCTGGGGATAGGAGCGGGGGTGTAAGGATAGATTGACACTCATGTGTGTCACCTAATCATGACGATGGGGAGTCGGGCAAGCGGATTGCCCGCGGCCTCCAGTGACAGGATCGCGCATCAGTTCCCCCGTGGCAGGAGTTCGAACCGGCAGGCGGGTGCGCCCTGGGCGCAGCAATGGGTCTCGCGCACGGCCACGTTCGGCCAGACGAGACGCGAGAAGAGGCGCTCGAACACCGCCGCATGCCAGTGGCACAGCGGGGTGTCCGAGCTTTCTCCGACGACAACGGGGTTCCGCGCAATCTCGAATGACAGCGGGCGTTTCGAGACGATGCTGAACTTGCCGGAGCCGGCGAAGGTCCAGGAATGCTTGGCGATGGCGGCGGCGAGAAGCCGCGCGCCGAGGAAGGCGGGAAGCGCACGGATGACTTTCTGCGCCAGCGCGGGAATGCGGTTGGCGAGAATGTAGTCCCCGGTCGCCAGTCCCGCCTCGCGCAGGAGGCGGGGGGCCTCCTGCGGATGCGTTTCGCGCAGCCAGCGGTGCAGCGTCGAGACCTGCACCTCGGGAAGCATGCCCGAGTCGGGCCCCGGCCGGGGCACCCCCGCCGAGGCGAGGGACCGGTCGGCGGCGCCGGCACCGAAGGCGCCGTCCAGCACCGGAATGAGCTGGAGGATCGCGTTCGGCCCGATCCGGTGGACGTTGGCCGGATCGGCCTCGATCCGCTGGTCATGCGCGGTCATGGGCGGTTACTCCGCCGGACGGACCAGCTGGTCCTCCTCCATCTGCTGCTTGCCGCCACCGCAGGCCATCGGCATGGCGAAGTCGTCCTCGGCCATCTGCTCCTTGCCGCCGCCGCAGGCCATCGGGACCATGAACTCGTCCACCTGCTGCTGCTTCTTGCCGCCGCAGCCGCAGTCCGACCCGTCCGAATGCCCGCCGCAGCCACCGGCCGCACCCAGGACCGGCACGGCCTCGGCAGCCTTGGCCGCGCTGCGCTCGGCGGCGCGGGCCTTGCCCTGCTCGCGCAGCGCCTCGCGCCGCTCGGCGGCCTTCGCGGCGCGGTCGGCCGAGGCCTCCCAGTCCGCCATCTGGGCGTTGCCGATCTTCCGGGTCTCGTCGAAGTGGAAGTCCACCTTGTCCTTGGACTGCGGGCCCCAGTAGCCGGCCTTGCCGAGGTCGTAGAAGGTTCGCCCCACCCCGGCCTTCAGGAACGCCTTGAGGCAGCCGAGCAGATACCGGCGACGGAAGCCCGTCCCGCGCCACGGATAGTGGAACAGCGCCTTCTTCATGTAGAAGCGGCGGTAGTTGTTCATCACGCCGTCGAGCAGTTCGCCGCGGGTCAGCGCCTTCGGCTTCATGATCGGCGTCACGAAGTTGTACTTGGAATAGTCGAACACCTCGACCTGGTCGCGCATCTCCTGGAAGAGCGGCGTGAAGGGCCAGGGCGTGTACATCGACCAGTTGGCGAGGTCGGGCTGCCAGTCCCACGCCATCTTGTAGGTTTCTTCCAGCGTCTCCTTGGTCTCGTTGTCGAGGCCGACGATGAACTGGGCTTCGGTGAAGATGTCGGCCTCGCGCAGAAGGCGGATCGCCTCCTTGTTCTCGGCGACGGTGGTTTCCTTGTTGAAGACGTCAAGCTTCAGCTGCGCCGCGGCCTCGGTGCCGAGCGAGATGTGCACGAGACCGGCCTTGCGGTAGAACTTCAGCAGTTCCTTGTCACGCTTGACGTCGGTCACGCGGGTGTTGATGCCCCACTTCACCTTGTCGGGCAGGCCGCGGGCGATCATCTCCTCGCAGAATTCGATGAACTTCTTGCGGTTGATGGTCGGTTCCTCGTCGGCGAGGATGAAGAAGCCCACCTGATGCTCGTTCACGAGCTTCTCGATCTCGTCCACGACCTTCTTCGGGTCGCGCACGCGGTAGTCGCGCCAGAACTTCCACTGCGAGCAGAACGAGCAGGTGAAGGGGCAGCCACGGGCCATGTTCGGGATCGCGACGCGCACGCCCAGCGGCTCGTAGATGTAATTCTTCCAGTTGATGATGCCCCAGTCGGGGTCGATCGAATCGACGTCCTTGATCGTCGGCGCGGCCGCGGTCGAGATGATCTCGTCGCCCTCGAGGAAGGCGAGACCTTTCACCTGATGGCGCGCCTCGGCGAAGTTGTCGCCCTCGTAGGCGCGGAGCAGGTTGACGAGCACTTCCTCGCCCTCGCCGCGGACGATGACGTCGATGTGCGGCGCCTCTTCCAGAACCTGACGGAACATGAAGGTGGCGTGGATGCCGCCCAGCACGCGCAGGGCGTTCGGCACCACGTTCATCGCGATCTTCAGCGTCTCCTCGGCCTCGTAGATCGAGGGGGTGATGGCCGTGGTCGCGACGACGTCGGGCTGAAGCGCCTTGAGCTTTTCGGCAAGCTGTTCATGCGAGACCCAGTCGGTCATCGCGTCGATGAAATGGTAGTCGGTGTACCCGGCCTTCTTCAGCGCGCCGCAGAGGTAGGCGACCCACGCCGGCGGCCAGCTGCCGGCGATCTCGGCGCCGCCGGAGTGATAGTTCGGGTGAACGAATACGATACGCATTGGTGGACTCCCGCTGTGTCCATTTCAGTTGACATACTTCTCTGGCGGGCAATTTGATGCATGTCAAAGCGACCATTCGTACCCGACGGGACACCGGAGGACGCCGCGGCCGGGCGGAGGGCTGCTCCGCCGGGCCGACAAGGCGGGTCGCGTCACTCGTCCTTGTTGAGCAGGCCGAACTTGCGCAACTTCACGTAGAGCGACTGGCGCGAGAGACTGAGCATCTCCGCCGCTGCGACGCGGTTGTTCCGGGTCAGCTCGAGCGCGGTCTCGATGCACATTTTCTCAACGACATCAGTGGTTTCCGCGACGATGTCCTTGAGCGTCGAATTGCCGACCAGTTCCATGACATTGCGCACCGGCTCGTCGATGACGCCCGGCTGCGGGGCGGGACGGCGCAGGGTGTCGGCGCGGCTCGCATCGCGGACGACAAGGACGAGCAGCGGCTGCTCGCGGTCGTCGAGCCAGGTGGCCGAAAGCTCTGCGGCAATCTGCCCCGCAAAATCCGTGGTCAGCCGGGTCGAGTAGAGCCGGAGCTGTCCAGTGCGCCTGACACTGTCAAGCAGGACGCGCAGGTCCACCGTGCCGCGGGCGAGAAAGTCGGCCAGCGAGCGGCCGCGGATCGCGGCGAGGCTGGACGAGTCGGTCATGTTCAGGAAGGCTTCGTTCGCGCCGCGGATCGTGCCTTCGGCGTCGGTGAAGACGATCCCGTCCACGCCCTCGTGATAGAGTCGCGTCAGGTTTCCGGTCAGTTCGTCGCTGGGCGGCTGGGCGGCCTCGGCCGCGTCGAGCTGGCAGAGCAGCAGCCGCTCGCCCGCGGCGCGGAACACCTTGGGCGTCACGAGCACCCGCTTCTGCGAGCGGCGGGCGGTCAGCTCGGTCGGCGTCACCGTGTCGGCCACGGCGAGATTGGCCATGGTCTCCATGAACTCGCCGCGGCGGCGGCCCTCGAACTCCTGCGCGATGGCTGCGCCCAGAAGGTCCTGCCGCACGCCGCCGAGCAGCATGGCGGCGGCGGCGTTCACGTCGATGATCCGTCCCGTCGACATCGAGACCAGCACCATCGGATCGCGCGAGGCGTCCAGGATCACGCGGTAGCGCGTTTCCATCTCGCGCTGGGTCTCGTAGTCGCGCTCCATCGCCAGTTGCGCGGCAACGAGTTGCTGCTGCACCTCCGCGATGGGACGCAGGTCGCGCCCGAGCATGAGGATCGAGCGGTCCTCGGCGATGCGGTGCAGCACGTAGCGCACCGGAAATTCGAAGTTGCGCTGGTCGGAGTGATTCAGCTCGACCGCGACGGACCCTCGGCCGGGTTCCAGCGCCTCGGTCCGGGCACGGTATTTCGCCACGCTCTCGGGGGTCAGGACATCCTCGATCCGCTGGCCCTCCCAGGCGGAGAGCTGCCCGAACGAGGGATGGTGCGGATTGACCATGACCGCCCGGATGCGGGCGTCGGCGCCGACGAGAAGCGAGATGTCCGCCGCAGTGGAGATGACATCGCTCACCAGTTCCGGCGCGAGTGGCGGGAACTTCCCACCGGCGAGCATATGTCTTCCGTCCGAGCTCAATGTCCTACCGAATGGCCGCCGGCGCGGCCCTAAGCTTCACGTGCACGGCCCTGTTGCGGTCGGGGCAGGCTTCCGCCAAGACCGCAGGCCTGCAATGCCGTTTCGATGTCGTTCGTCACGATGTCGGCCCCCGGCAGTGACGCGGTTTCGGTTCCGTCGAGGAAGAGGGCCCCGCCGACGGCGACCGGCACCGTGTTGCCGGTCATGTCCTTCAGCGTCTTCACCAGATTGCGGCAGACTTCAAGCATCTCCGCATGTGCGATCGAAATGAGCACGGCGTCAAATCCCCGCCGCACGAAAAGTTCCCGCAGTTCCGCCGGCCCGGTGCCGATCCTGAGGCAGACCGAGATGCCCAGCCGCCGCAGCTTCGCCACCGCGACCATGGCGCCCAGCGTGTGCTGCTCGCCCTGCGGCAGCAGCACGAGGACCGTTGGGCCGTCGCGCATCCCGCTCTCGTCGGCCGACCACGAGGTGGCGATGTCGCGCAGGATCGCCTGCAGTCGGGCGGTCCCGATCGTCACCTCGGCGAAGGTGCAGGTATCCTCGTGCCAGCCCTGCCCCAGCCGGCGCGCGACCTCGGGGATGTAGAGTTCGGCCAGCGCCACGCGGCTCACGCGGGCGCGGCGAAG
This sequence comes from Rhodobacter sp. CZR27, assembly GCF_002407205.1. NCBI lineage: Bacteria > Pseudomonadati > Pseudomonadota > Alphaproteobacteria > Rhodobacterales > Rhodobacter > Rhodobacter sp. CZR27. Next base: position 2,259,308 of record NZ_CP023548.1, read on the forward strand.
CTCGGGCTTGAGCGCCTCGAAGGGCGCTCGTCCCGTGCTGCGCACGGCATCGAGCAGGCGGCGGACCAGATCCTCGCGCATGGGCGCGTTCGTGGCGCCGTCGCGGGCGGACAGTCTGGCGACGATCTCGGCCGCGAAGCGGGAGACGGCCACCGGCCCGTCGCCGGCGAGCCCAACCCTCTCTCTGTGCAAGCCGTCATGCATCACCAGCTCCACCGGGCACCGGTCCACCCTCCCGCGAGCCGGGCCGCGGGACTCCTTGTTCGAATGCAGGGGAGCGCAGGACCGGCGCATGCGGCATCGGCCGGACGCTCGTGGGCAGACTGTTCACCAAGCGCGGAAAGATGTCAAAGAAAATTGACACCTTGCTCCGCGAGGCTGTGGATGCGGCGGCGTATCAGCTTGTTTTCCCTTTTCAATCACGGCGTATTGTCGCAGCTTCCGGGCGTCGGTCTGCCGGTTTGCCGCACCCCCCTGCGGCTGCAAAAGATGTAAGTCAGAATTGACACTTTCGGAATCGGAACGATAATCTCCCCCAAAGGCAGCCCCTTTTGCGGGCCCTCCTCGGAAGGCGAACCTCAAGATGCAGCCCAATTCTCCCAAGGCCCCGCGCAAGCGGCTCTACACCGAGGAACAGCGCGCGCGGCGGGACGCCACGCGCTGGACGCTCGTCCAGGGCATCCTCGCGCCGTTGCAGTTCGCGGTCTTCGCCGTCTCGCTGGGACTCGTCCTGTGGTATCTCGCGACCGGCGAGGGCTACACGGCGGCCACCGCGTCGATCCTGCTGAAGACCTTCATCCTCTACACGATCATGGTCACCGGCGCGATCTGGGAGAAGGTGGTCTTCGGCCAGTATCTCTTCGCCCCCGCCTTCTTCTGGGAGGACGTGTTCTCCTTCGGGGTGATCGCGCTTCACACCGCCTATCTCTGGGCGCTCTTCACCGGCCAGCCCGAGACGCTGCAGATGTTCATCGCGCTCGCGGCCTATGCCACCTACGTCATCAACGCCGGCCAGTTCCTGTGGAAGCTGCGGATGGCCCGCCTCGACATGGAAGCCGCCTCGTGAGCCTCGATCTACCGCCCCCGCCCGCCCGTGGCTGCCGCAACGCCGATGTCCTGAAGGAACGCGGCCAGCGCGAGGTGTTCTGCGGCCTCACCGGCATCATCTGGCTGCACCGCAAGATGCAGGACGCCTTCTTCCTCGTGGTGGGCTCGCGCACCTGCGCGCACCTGCTGCAATCGGCGGCGGGCGTGATGATCTTCGCCGAGCCGCGCTTCGGCACGGCGATCCTGGAAGAGAAGGACCTCGCCGGCCTCGCCGATGCCAACGCCGAGCTTGACCGCGAGGTCGAGCGGCTGATCTCGCGCCGGCCGGACATCAAGCAGCTGTTCCTCGTCGGCTCCTGCCCGTCCGAGGTGATCAAGCTCGACCTGCACCGAGCGGCCGAGCGGCTCTCGGCCCGCCATGCGCCGGACGTCCGGGTCTACAACTTCACCGGCTCGGGGATCGAGACGACCTTCACGCAGGGCGAGGATGCCTGCCTCGCCTCGATCGTCCCCACCCTGCCCGCCACCGACAAGCGCGAGCTGCTGCTGGTCGGCGCCCTGCCCGATGTGGTCGAGGATCAGGCGCTGTCGCTGCTCTCGGCGCTCGGCATCGGCACGGTGCGCGTCCTTCCCGCCCATCACGCGGCGGAGGCCCCCGGCGTCGGCCCGAACACCGTCTTCGCCCTCGTCCAGCCCTTCCTCGGCGAGACCCACGGCGCGCTGGTCCGCCGCGGGGCACGTCACATCGCGGCCCCCTTCCCCTTCGGCGAGGAAGGCACGACGCTCTGGCTCAAGGCCATCGCGGACGAGTTCGGCGTGTCGGCGGCGAAGTTCGACGAGGTGACCGCCGCGCCCCGCGCCCGCGCCCGCAAGGCCGTGGCCGCCGCGGCCGAGGTGCTGAAGGGCAAGTCGCTGTTCTTCTTCCCCGACAGCCAGCTTGAACCCTCGCTCGCGCGGTTCCTGACCCGCGAATGCGGCATGACCGCCATCGAGGTCGGCACGCCCTTCCTGCACCGCGGCATCCTCGGCCCGGATCTCGACCTGCTGGCCGAGGGGCCGGTGATCTCGGAAGGCCAGGACGTCGAGCGCCAGATCGACCGCGTGCGCGAGACCCGCCCGGACCTCACGGTCTGCGGCCTCGGCCTTGCCAATCCGCTCGAGGCCGAGGGCTTCACCACGAAATGGGCCATCGAGCTCGTGTTCACGCCGGTCCACTTCTACGAGCAAGCCGGCGATCTTGCAGGTCTTTTCTCGCGGCCGGTGCGGCGGCGGGCGATCCTGCGGCGCGAGGCCGCGGAATGACGCATCCCCACCATCCCAATTCTCGGCTATCCCAACGCCAAGGGGCGGCTCACGGCCCCGGGAACCGGACATGAAACTGACGCTCTGGACATATGAAGGCCCGCCCCACGTGGGCGCGATGCGCGTCGCGACCGGCATGACCGGCCTGCATTACGTGCTGCACGCCCCGCAGGGGGATACCTATGCGGACCTGCTCTTCACCATGATCGAGCGGCGCGGCAAGCGCCCGCCGGTCAGCTACACCACCTTCCAGGCCCGCGACCTCGGCTCGGATACCGCCGAGGTGTTCCAGTCGGCCTGCCGCGACGCCTATGAGCGGTTCCAGCCGCAGGCGATCATGGTGGGCTCGTCTTGCACGGCCGAGTTGATCCAGGACGACACCGGCGGCCTCGCCGACGCGCTGAACCTGCCGGTTCCGGTCGTTCACCTGGAACTGCCCTCCTACCAGCGCAAGGAGAACTTCGGCGCGGACGAGAGCTTCCTGCAGATCTGCCGCAAGCTCGCCAAGCCGATGGAGCGCACCGCGCAGGTGTCCTGCAACATCCTCGGTCCGACGGCGCTCGGCTTCCGGCACCGGGACGACGTGACCGAGATCACCCAGCTTCTGCAAGGCATGGGGATCGCGGTGAACGTGGTGGCGCCGATGGGGTCGAGCCCTGCCGACATCGCCCGGCTGGGAGCGGCGCATTTCAACGTCCTCCTCTACGCCGAAACAGCCGAATCCGCCGCCCGCTGGGCCGAGAAGGCGCTGAAGCAGCCCTACACCAGGGTCGTGCCCATCGGCGTCGGCGCCACCCGCGACTTCATTGCGGAAGTGGCGAAGCTCGCCGGCGTGGAGCCGAAGGCAGACGAGAGCCGCCTGCGCCAGCCGTGGTGGTCGGCCTCGGTCGACTCGACCTACCTCACCGGCAAGCGGGTGTTCCTGTTCGGCGACGCGACCCATGTGATCGCCGCCGCCCGCATCGCCCGCGACGAGGTCGGCTTCGAAGTCGTCGGCATGGGCTGCTACAACCGCGAATACGCCCGCCCGATGCGGGCCGCCGCGAAGGACTACGGCCTCGAGGCGCTGGTCACCGACGACTATCTCGAGGTCGAGGAGGCGATCCAGAACCTCGCGCCCGAGCTGATCCTCGGCACGCAGATGGAGCGTCACATCGCCAAGCGCCTCGGCATCCCCTGCGCCGTGATCTCGGCTCCGGTCCACGTCCAGGACTTCCCGGCCCGCTATTCGCCGCAGATGGGGTTCGAAGGCGCGAACGTCATCTTCGACACCTGGATCCATCCGCTGGTCATGGGGCTCGAGGAGCACCTCCTCACCATGTTCCGCGAGGATTTCGAGTTCCACGACGAGGCCGGCGCCTCGCACCACGGCGGCAAGGCGGTGCCGGCATCGGCGCCCCGCGCCGAGGCCACGGCCGACGAGGGGTCAATCCCCGAGGAGGCCGTCCCCCCCGTCGTGGCCGAGGCAACCACGGGCGAGATCGTCTGGCTGTCGGACGCCGAGAAGGAACTGAAGAAGATCCCGTTCTTCGTGCGCGGCAAGGCGCGGCGGAACACCGAGAAATTCGCGGCTGAAAAGGGCCTGACCCGGATCAGCATCGAGACCCTGTACGAGGCGAAGGCTCATTATGCGCGGTGAAGTCCTGAGTTCGACCGGCCAGACCGGCTACAACATCGTCATCGTCACGCTCGACGCCCATGCGGCCGGGCCCGCCGCGCGCATCGTGCCGCGGCTGCGGCAGGACTTCCCGGGCCTCAGCGTCAGCATCCACGCCGCCGCGGAATGGGCCGAGAAGCCCGCAGCCCTCGCCGCCGCGAAGGAGGCGATCGGCAAGGCCGACATCCTCATCGCGAACCTCCTCTTCATCGAGGAGCACATCAACGCCGTGCTCCCCGAACTTCAGGCCGCGCGCGAGCGGGTCGATGCCTTCGTCGGCATGATCGCCGATCCCCAGATCGTGAAACTCACGAAGATGGGCGATCTCGACATGCAGAAGCCCGCCTCGGGTCCGATGGCGCTCTTGAAGAAGCTGCGCGGCTCGTCGAAGGAATCGGGCAATTCGGGCGAAAGCCAGATGCGGATGCTCCGCACCATCCCGAAGATGCTGAAGTTCGTTCCGGGCAAGGCGCAGGACCTGCGCGCCTGGTTCCTGTCGATGCAATACTGGCTGGGCGGCTCGGACGACAACCTCGAGCAGATGGTCCGCTACCTCGTCTCGCGCTATTCCGCGAACCGGGCCTGGCACAAGGTCCATGCCAAGGCCCCGATCGAATATCCCGAGGTCGGCCTCTACCACCCGCGCCTGCCCGACCGCATCACCACCGACCCGAACGACCTGCCCCGCCCGGCGAACGCCAAGGCGACCGTCGGCCTCCTGATGCTGCGCTCCTACATCCTCGCCTCCGACACCGCGCATTATGACGCGGTGATCGAGGCGTTCGAGCAGAAGGGCATTGCCGTCCTTCCCGCCTTCGCGGGTGGCCTCGACGGGCGCCCCGCGATCGACGCCTATTTCCATGACAAGCTGGGCACCACCATCGACGCGATGGTCTCGCTCACCGGCTTCAGCCTCGTTGGCGGGCCGGCCTACAACGACAGCAACGCGGCCATCGAGTCGCTGAAGGGCCTCGACGTGCCCTACATCGCCGCGCATCCGCTGGAATTCCAGACGCTCGGCCAGTGGGCGCAGGCCGGCGGCGGCCTCGGCCCGGTGGAAACCACCATGCTCGTCGCCCTTCCCGAGATCGACGGCGCCACCAACCCGACCGTCTTCGCCGGCCGCCACGACCTTGCCGGCTGCGATGGCTGCCCCGGCGGCTGCCGCGCCACGCAGGAAGGCGCCGAGACCCGCGCCATGGCCCCCTGCCACGAGCGCATCCAGACGCTCGCCGAAAAGGCGCTGCGGCTGGCCCTGCTCCGCCGCTCGAAGGTGGCCGAGCGCAAGGTTGGCGTGGTGCTCTACGGCTTCCCGCCGAACGCGGGCGCGGTTGGCACCGCGGCTTATCTCGGCGTGTTCGAAAGCCTCTTCAACGTGCTGAACGCGATGAAGCGCGAGGGCTATCAGCTCGAGGTGCCGGAGTCGGTGCAGGCGCTGCGCGATGCCGTGCTGGGCGGCACGGCCAGCCAGTATGGCCAGCCCGCCAACATCGCCGCGCATGTCCCGGCCGAGAAGATCGTGTCGGGCACACCGTGGCTGGCCGACATCGAGAAGGCCTGGGGCGCCGCCCCCGGCCGCATCCAGTCCGACGGCCGCGGTGTCTACATCCTCGGCCACAACTTCGGCAATGTCTTCGTGGGGGTCCAGCCGGTCTTCGGCTACGAGGGCGACCCGATGCGGCTGCTCTTCGAAAAGGGCTTCGCCCCCACCCATGCCTTCAGCGTCTTCTACCGCTGGCTGCGCGAGGAATACCACGCCGACGTGCTCCTGCACTTCGGGATGCACGGCGCGTTGGAGTTCATGCCGGGCAAACAGGCGGGCATGTCGGGCGCCTGCTGGCCGGATCGCCTGATCGGCGCCCTGCCGAACGTCTATCTCTACGCCGCCAACAACCCGTCCGAGGCGTCGCTGGCCAAGCGCCGGACCAACGCGATCACCGTTTCGCACCTCACGCCGCCGCTGACGCAGGCCGGCCTCTACCGCGGCCTGCAGGACCTGAAGGACAGCCTCACGCGCTACCGTCAACTCGCCCCGGAAGCTCCTGAACGCGAAGAGCTTTCCCTGCTGATCCAGGAGCAGGCCCGCGCCGTCAACCTCGACATGCACCCGGTCGAGACGATGTGGCTGAAGCTTCTCGAAACCGAGGGCTCGCTGATCACCGACGGCCTGCACGTCGTGGGCAAACCCATGGACGAGGAGCAGATCGCGGCCAACATCGCGCTGATGCCCGAGATGGACGCCGAGCGCCGTGCCGAGGTCGAGAACCTCCTGCGCCAGGAGACCGAGATCCCCGGCGTCCTCCGCGCCCTCGGCGGCCATTTCATGGAGCCGGTGCCGGGCGGCGACCTGATCCGCGCACCCGAGATCCTGCCCACGGGCCGCAACATCCACGCCTTCGACCCGTTCCGCATGCCCACCGCCTTCGCGCTGCAGGACGGTGCCGCGCAGGCGCAGCGGCTGCTCGACGCCCATCCCAAGCTGCCCGAGACGGTGGCGCTGGTGCTGTGGGGCTCGGACAACATCAAGTCGGACGGCGGGCCGATCGCGCAGGCGCTGGCGCTGATGGGCGCGCGGCCCCGCTTCGACCACTACGGCCGTCTGGCGGGCGCCGACCTCATCCCGCTCTCGGAACTGGGCCGTCCGCGGATCGACGTGATCATGACCCTCTCGGGCATCTTCCGCGACCTGCTGCCCTTGCAGACCCGGATGCTGGCCGAGGCCGCCTGGAAGGCCGCCAATGCCGAGGGCGAGCCCCTGTCGCAGAACTTCATCCGCGCCCATGCGCTGGCCTATGCGCAGGAGATGGGCGTGGACATGGAGACCGCCTCGCTCCGCGTCTTCTCGAACGCGGAAGGCGCCTATGGCTCGAACGTGAACGTGCTCGTCGGCTCCTCGGCCTTCGGCGAGGAGGACGAGCTGGCCGACGCCTACGAAGCGCGCAAGTCCTTCGCCTATGGCCGGTCGGGCAAGCCCGTGCAGAACGCGGCGCTCTTGCAGAAGTCGCTCAAGACCGTGGACGTGGCCTACCAGAACCTCGAATCCGTGGAACTGGGCGTCACAACCGTCGACCATTACTTCGACACGCTGGGCGGCATTGCACGCGCGGTGAAGCGGGCCAAGGGCGAGGAAGCGGCGGTCTACATCGGCGACCAGACCCGCGGCGGCGGTACCGTCCGCACGCTGAAGGACCAGATCGCGCTGGAAACCCGCGCCCGCAGCCTGAACCCGAAATACTACGAGGGGCTCCTGCGCCACGGCGCCGAAGGCGTGCGCCAGATCGAGGCGCAGGTGACCAACACGCTCGGCTGGTCGGCGACGACCCAGCAGGTCGAGCCCTGGGTCTATCAGCGCCTCTCCGAGACCTTCGTGCTCGACGAGGCGATGCGCCGCCGTCTGGCCGAACTGAACCCGGAAGCGAGCGTCCGCATGGCCGAGCGCCTTCTGGAAGCGAGTGCCCGTAACTATTGGCAGCCCGACGCGGAGACTCTGGCCGCGCTTCAGGGGGCGGCGGACGAGTTGGAAGACCGGCTCGAGGGGATCGCCGCCGAGTAAGGCGGTCCCGGCTGGAAAGCCCCGCCGCGGCGGGGATGGTTCAAACAGGATGAAGGGGGCCCCCGATGAGCCCGAAAGACGTACCGATGCTGAACGGAGAGGACGGCGAAGGCTCGGTTCAGGTTCGCCTGGACGAAAGCGATCGCATCACCGGCGCCAAGGTCTTTGCCGTCTACGGCAAGGGCGGGATCGGCAAGTCGACGACCTCGTCGAACCTGTCGGCCGCCTTCTCGATCCTCGGCAAGCGCGTGCTGCAGATCGGCTGCGACCCCAAGCATGACTCGACTTTCACGCTGACCGGAAGCCTCGTGCCCACGGTCATCGACGTGCTGAAGGACGTGGACTTCCACCCCGAGGAATTGCGCCCCGAGGATTTCGTCTTCGAGGGCTTCAACGGCGTGATGTGCGTCGAGGCGGGCGGCCCTCCGGCCGGCACCGGCTGCGGCGGCTATGTCGTGGGCCAGACCGTGAAGCTGCTGAAGCAGCACCACCTGCTCGACGACACCGACGTGGTGATCTTCGACGTGCTGGGCGACGTGGTCTGCGGCGGCTTCGCGGCCCCTCTCCAGCATGCCGACCAGGCTGTGGTGGTGACGGCGAACGACTTCGACTCGATCTACGCCATGAACCGCATCATCGCCGCGGTGCAGGCCAAGTCGAAGAACTACAAGGTGCGCCTTGCCGGCTGCGTCGCCAATCGCTCGCGCGCGACGGACGAGGTCGACCGCTTCTGCAAGGCCTCGGACTTCCGGCGGCTGGCGCACATGCCGGACCTCGACGCGATCCGGCGGTCGCGCCTGAAGAAGAAGACGCTGTTCGAGATGGACGAGGATCAGGACGTTCTGGCGGCACGGACGGAATACCTGCGGCTCGCGCAGAGCCTCTGGGACGGTCTCCCGGCGCTTGATCCGCATTCGCTGCCGGACCGCGAGATTTTCGAGTTGCTGGGTTTCGATTGATCCGACCCCTGCCGGGCCAGGAGGCCCGGCCATTCAGGAAGAACCCATGAACGACTATTCGACCACCCGCGACCGTGTCGAACACTACTTCGACCGCACCGCCACCCATACCTGGGAGCGTCTGACCTCCTCCGCGCCGGTGAGCCGCATCCGCCAGACCGTCCGCGAGGGCCGCGACACGATGCGGGCCAGGATGCTCTGGCGGCTGCCGAAGGATCTGACCGGCCTGCGCGTGCTCGATGCCGGTTGCGGTGCGGGCCAGATGACGGCCGAGCTTGCCGCGCGTGGGGCGCAGGTCACTGCGGTGGACATCTCGCCGCAACTGGTCGAGATCGCGCGGAAGCGGCTGCCGCCCGAGCATCAGGACCGCGTCCATTTCACCAGCGGCGACATGCTGTCTGACGAACTGGGCGAATTCGACTACGTCGTCGCGATGGACAGCCTGATCTATTACACCGACGCGGACATCGCGAAGGCGCTGGACAAGCTCGGCGCGAGAACGCGGCATTCGGTCGTCTTTACCGTGGCGCCGCGAACGCCTTTCCTGATGGCGTTTTGGTGGATGGGGAAGCTGTTTCCGCGTTCCGACCGTTCGCCGGTCATGATCCCGCACCCGTTCAAGCCTTTGAACGAGGCGACGGGGGGTAGGCTGGTGAAGGTCGGGCGCGTGTCGCGCGGCTTCTACATCTCCGAGTGTCTGGAGTTCCGGCCGTGATCCTGGGGCGGAAGCAGCTGAAGAGACTGACGATCGGCGCGCTTCCCTTCGCGGATGCGGCCTCGGAAGGGCTGCCTCTGGGCCAGCTGCTGCGCCTGTCGCTGTTCCAGGTCTCGGTCGGGATGTGTTCGGTGCTGCTTCTGGGCACGCTGAACCGCGTGATGATCGTCGAACTGTCGGTGCCGGCCACGGTCGTGGCGCTGATGATCGCCCTGCCGGTGCTGTCCGCCCCGTTCCGCGCGCTGCTGGGGCACCGGAGCGACAACTACCGCTCGTCGCTGGGCTGGAAGCGCATCCCCTACCTGTGGTTCGGCTCGCTCTGGCAGATGGGCGGGCTTGCGATCATGCCCTTCGCGCTGATCGTGCTGTCGGGCGACCAGATCCACGGCCCCACCTGGGCCGGCGAGGTTCTGGCGGCGCTCGCCTTCCTGATGGCCGGCCTCGGCATGCACATGACGCAGACGGCGGGCCTCGCGCTCGCCTCGGACCGCGCCTCGGACGAGACGCGGCCGCGCGTCGTGGCACTCCTCTACGTCATGTTCCTGCTCGGCATGGCGATTTCCTCGGTGATCGTCGGCTGGCTGCTCTCGGACTTCTCCGAGCTGCGCCTGATCCGCGTCGTGCAGGGCTGCGCCTTCCTGACCATGGTGCTGAACCTGATCGCGCTGTGGAAGCAGGAAGCCTTCCGCCCGATGTCGAAGGAGGAGCGCGCGGCACCCCGTCCCCGCTTCCGCGACGCCTGGGCCGAGTTGAACCACGATGGCACCGCCGCCCGGCTTCTGGCCGCGGTGGCCTTCGGCACCCTCGCCTTCAACATGCAGGACGTCCTGCTGGAGCCCTATGGCGGCGAGATCATCCATCTGCCGGTGGCGGCGACGACCCTTCTGACTGCGATGTGGTCGGTGGGCGCGCTCCTCGGCTTCACCCTTGCCGCGCGCTGGCTGGCGCGCGGTCTCGACCCGGCCCGCATGGCGGGACGGGGAATCCTGATCGGGCTTGCGGCCTTCTCGCTCGTGCTCTTCGCGTGGCCCGCGGAGTCCTCGGCGATGTTCTTCGCCGGCGCGGCGCTGATCGGGATGGGCGGCGGTCTCTTCTCCGTCGCCACCCTCACGATGGCGATGGAGATCCCCGTGACCGGCCTCGCCGGGCGGGGCCTCGCCCTCGGCGCGTGGGGGGCTGCGCAGGCCACGGCGGCAGGCGTCGCCATCTTCATGGGCGGCGCGCTGCGCGACCTCATCGGCCATTGGGCCAAGGCGGGGCATCTCGGTGCTGCGCTGCAGGACGCGGCCTTCGGCTACAGCTTCGTCTACATCCTCGAGATCGGGCTGCTGTTCGCCACCCTGATCGTGCTGGGCCCCTTGGTCCGGACCACGATCCTCTCATCCGAACGACCGGTCGGCGGGTCCCGCGTGGGCCTCGCCGACTTCCCCACCTGACACCGGAGGACCCTTAAATGGTTGGTGTGACTGCTTTTGGAAACTTCGATCTGGCGTCGCTGGCGATCTATAGCTTCTGGATCTTCCTCGCGGGCCTGATCTACTACCTCCAGACCGAGAACATGCGCGAGGGCTATCCGCTCGAGAACGAGGACGGGACGCCGGCCGCGAACCAGGGCCCGTTCCCGCTGCCGAAGCCGAAGACCTTCATCCTGCCCAACGGCCGCGGCACCCTGACCGTTCCCGGCCCGGAAAGCGAAGACCGTCCGATCCCGCTGGCCCGCACGGCCGTGTCGGAAGGCTTCCCGCATGCGCCCACCGGCGACCCGATGAAGGACGGCGTGGGCCCGGCTTCCTGGGTTGCGCGTCGTGACCTGCCGGAACTCGACGGCCACGGCCACAACAAGATCAAGCCGATGAAGGCCGCTGCCGGCTTCTACGTCTCGGCCGGCAAGAACCCGATCGGCCTGCCCGTCCGCGGCTGCGACCTCGAGGTTGGCGGCAAGGTCGTGGATCTCTGGGTCGACGTGCCCGAGCAGATGATCCGCTATCTGGAAGTCCAGCTGAAGGACGGCTCGACCCGGCTGCTGCCGATGCAGATGGTCAAGGTCAAGCACAACCGCGTCGACATCAACGCGCTGTCGTCGGACCTGTTCGCCGGCATCCCGACGATCAAGAACCCGACCGAAGTGACCTGCCTGGAAGAAGACAAGATCTGCGGCTACGTCGCGGGCGGCCTGATGTACGCCGCGCCGAAGCGCAAGTCGGTTGTCGCCGCCATGCTGGCGGAATACGCCTGAGGCCCTACGGCGCGGCCCTTCGCGGGGCCGCGCCGCATCCCGGCCCGATCCGATCCGCGTCCGATCCCTGGGGATCCGATCCGCATCCGATCCGCGCCGCAGCCGAACCACGGGAGACCACCATGGACCATGACGATTTCGCCTTCGAACCGATCCCTGGTCTGCCCGCCCACCCGCCGAAGGGCGAGACCCTGCTGTGGCAGGGACGGCCGGCCACCTTTGCCCTCGCGCGCGAGGCCTACAAGGTGAACTGGATCGCCGGCTATTTCGCGCTCGTCGTGCTGTGGCGCGGCGGCACGGGCTGGTCCGAGGGCGGGCTGCCGATGGCGCTGGCCTACGGCATCCCCTATGCCGGCCTGGGGCTTGCAACCTATCTGCTGCTGCTGCTGGGTGCCTTCTGGCAGTCGCGCGCCACGGTCTATACGATCACCACCGCCCGCGTGGTGATGCGGATCGGGGCCGCGCTGTCGGTCACGCTGAACCTGCCGTTCAAGCAGATCGAAAGCGCCTCGCTCGACCAGCGCCGCTCGGGCACCGGCACGATCGCCATGCAGATCGCCAAGCCGAACCGGATCTCGAAGCTGGTGTGCTGGCCGCACATCCGCCCGTGGAAATGGCGCGGCGAGCCTGCCCTGCGCTGCATCCCCGATGCCGCCCGCGTGGCGCGCATCCTGTCGGACGCCGCCGAGGCGCGGCTGTCGATACCCACCGTCAGCCGCGCGGAAGACGCGGCCCCTGCCGGCGCCATGCCGGCCGCCTGAGGAAAGACCATGACCGGACAACCTCCCCGCCCGAAGAAGACCGACGCCGAGAAGGAGCTGATCCCGCCCTTCGTCCTGAAGAGCATGTTCGCGCTCGCCCTCGGTTCGCTCATCATGGTGAGCCTTGCGGTCTGGTCGGGGCGCGAACCCTCGGGCCAGCCCGAGCCCGCGCCCATCGTGGCCGAGCGCCCGCTGGTGCTGGTCGGCCTTGGCGAGCAGGCGGTGGCGGTCCGCACGCCCGAAGGCGAAACCCTGTTCGAAGCCGAGAACGGCGGCTTCGTCACCGTGATCCAGATCGGCCTGAAGCGCGCCCGCACCGTGCATCGGGTTGAAGGCAATCCCCCCGTGCGGTTGGTGAAGTACGAGAACGGCAGACTTTCCCTGCAAGATGACGCAACCGGCTGGAGCACCGAACTCCAGGCATTCGGAGTCGACAACAGGGCCAGTTTCGAACGGCTGCTCTCCGAATGACGCCAACCAGAAGGGAACCCCCATGGGTCTGTTCACGAGAGAAGCCGAAGAGGTGCCCTGCACCGTCGAAGTGAGTCATCGGTTCGAGTCCCTGCACGCGCATGTGCGCTTTGACAATGGTGCCATCGTCCATCCGGGCGATGAGGTTCTGGTTCACGGCGCGCCGGTGCTGGCCGCCTTCGGCGAGGTGGTGGTCGAGGAGCGCACCGCCACCATCACCCGCGCCAGCCTGCTGGAGCGGCTCTGGACCCGCGCCACGGGCGATCTGGGCGCGATGGAGTTGTGCGAATTCTCGTTCTCCGAACAGGTGACGCTGTGAACGCGGCGCCCGGAGATCTCTCCCCGATCCTCACCCCGCAGGCCGTCGCCGATACCACGGCAATGGCGACGGAAACCCACATCCTCAACCCGCGCTTCTACACCACCGATTTCGACGAGCTGGACCGGATCGACGTGACGCCGGTGCGCAAGGACTGGGACCAGCTGATCGCCGAGATGAAGGCCGACCCGAACAAGGCGCATTTCCGCAAGACGGATGACTGGGACCATGTGGACTGGGAGGCAATGGACCCCGCCCTGAAGGTCGAGTTCATCGATTTCCTCGTGTCCTCCTGCACCGCCGAGTTCTCGGGCTGCGTGCTCTACAAGGAGATGAAGCGGCGCGGTTCGAACCCCGACATCTGCGAGCTGTTCAACTACATGGCGCGCGACGAGGCCCGGCATGCGGGCTTCATCAACGACGCGCTGCGCGAGGCGGGCGTGGCGGTGAACCTGGGCTTCCTGACCAAGGCGAAGAAATACACCTACTTCCGGCCGAAGTTCATCTACTACGCCACTTACCTGTCGGAAAAGATCGGCTACGCGCGCTACATCACGATCTACCGCCACCTCGAGGCGAACCCCGAGCATCGGTTCCACCCGATCTTCAAGTGGTTCAGGGAGTGGTGCAACGACGAGTTCCGTCACGGCGAGGCCTTCGCCCTGCTGATGAAGACCGATCCGAAGCTGACCACCTCGACGGTCAACAAGCTGTGGATCCGGTTCTTCCTGACCGCGGTCTATTCCACGATGTGGGTGCGCGATCACGCCCGGCCCGAGTTCCACAAGGCGCTTGGCGTGGACATCGACTGGTATGACCAGGAGGTGTTCCGCAAGACCTCCGAGATCGCGCGGCAGATCTTTCCGGTCGAGATCGACATCGACCATCCGCGCTGGAAACCGGCGCTGAACCGCATGAACGCAGGCTTCCTTGCGATGGACGCAGGCAGCCGGCAGGGCGGGCTTGGCGGCCGGCTGAAGCAGGCGCTTGGCATGGCGCGGGCGGCGGCCGCCTTCGTCTCGCTCTACACCATCCCGGTCAAGGAACATTACCTGCCGGAAAACGTCCGCCTGGAGCCGAGCTATTGACTGTTCAAGACACAAGGGGGCGGGCCTCGCCCGCTTCCTGCGTAAGGCGGAGTGACCGCTGATGTTCACGAGTCCCTGGGTCGTCGCCCTGTCGGCCATCTTCGTCTGGTGGTTCTCCACCGGCATCCTGCTGTGGCGGGTGCGCCATGCCGACAACCGCGGCCCCGAGTCTCACATGACCTCGGTCATCATCGGACTGCCGCTGCTGTTCGCGGGCGTCTGGGGGTATTCCCAGACGCTTGCCGACCTGTCGGTGCAGGGCGTCTACATCGCCTTCCTCTCGGCGCTCGCGATCTGGGGCTGGATCGAGCTGGCCTTCCTTTCGGGCGTCATCACCGGCCCGAACACCGAGCCCTGCCCACTCTACGCCCGCCCGGCCGAACGCTTCCTGCGCGCCGTGGGCACCGTGCTCTGGCACGAGATCGTTCTGGTGACGGTGCTGGTCGCGATGTCGATGCATGCGGTCGGCACGCCCAACCACTTCGGGCTCTGGACCTTCATGATCCTGTTCATCGCCCGGGTCTCGGCAAAGCTGAACCTCTACATGGGCGTGCCCTACATCAACGTCGAGTTCCTGCCGACGACGCTTTCGCATCTGCCGAGCTACTTCCGCCGCACGCGGATGAACAACTTCTTCCCGCTGTCGGTGACGCTTCTCACCTTCGCCACCGGCTGCTGGGTCGAGCGCGCGCTGTCGGCCGGGGGATCGGCGCATCGCGCCGTGGGGTTCTGGCTGCTGGCCGCGCTGACCGCCCTGGCGGTGCTGGAACACTGGTTCATGGTGGTGAACCTGCAGGACAAGCGCCTGTGGAAATGGATGATGCCCGAGCCGCGCATCCCCGTCGGCCCGCGTCATGCGTCCCCGCCGCAGCCCCACCGGCCGCTGCCCGAGCCCGCGAGCGGGCTGCTCAAGGAAAAGGCGAACGGGCTGCCCTAGGAAGCGGAGGGCCTTTGCGCAAGGGCTGGTTCTGCGGCAATCCGTCATATCAAGAAGGTGGGTCCCCGGCGTCATAGTCGGCGCCGTCCGAATAGCTCCGGCAGGAAGCAAGATGTTCAGCCGCCCCTTTGCCTTCAGTCCCTTGCGGGCCTTCGGGTCGTCTTCTCCCGGCGCCGTGCGGCAAGCCCGCCCGTCACCCTTTTCGCCTTTGCTCCGAGACTGTTGCGTGTTGGCTGCTGCGGTGGCATGACTTGTTCCGCAACTCGCGGTGAACGTATCCAGTATTCCGGTGCCGGCGGCATCCAACTCTTACCCATCATCTACCCATACAGGGAGGATCCTCATGAAGTTCGACGTGAAAGCTCTTGCGGCGATCGCCGCTTTCGCGGCTGTTCCCGCCTTCGCGCAGGAAGGCGACGCCGAGGCCGGCGCCAAGGCGTTCAACCAGTGCCAGACCTGCCACGTGATCGTGGACGACGCGGGCACCGTCATCGCCGGCCGCAACGCCAAGACCGGCCCGAACCTCTATGGCGTGGTCGGCCGCACCGCCGGCACCCGCGAGGATTTCAAGGGCTATGGCGAAGGCATGAAGGAAGCCGGCGCGAAGGGCCTCGCCTGGGATGAAGAGCACTTCGTCACCTACGTCCAGGACCCGACCAAGTTCCTGAAGGATTACACCGGCGACGCGAAGGCCAAGGGCAAGATGACCTTCAAGCTCAAGAAGGAAGAAGACGCCCACAACATCTGGGCCTACCTGGTTTCGGTTTCGCCGAAGTAAGGCCACCCGGCACCGCATGAGGAAGGCCGGCGGAGCGATCCGCCGGCCTTTCCCTTTGGCGACCTGATACCGGAAGCTCCTGGGGTCTGCTGCCGGAGGGCGCAGAAAAGTACGCTAAGGTCCGACTGGTCGGCTGACGCGGTTCAGGGTTCGGTAGACGGTCGGCCTGGAGACGGAGAAGAGTTCGGCCAGGTCGCTGATCGAGTAGTCGCCTGAGCCATGCATACGCCTCAGCTCTTTCTGCTGCCTTTCCGACAGCTTGGGCTGCTTGCCGCGCAGCTTGCCCCGCGCTCTGGCGATCGCCATTCCCTCGCGCGTCCGCGCGCGGATGAGGTCGGCCTCGAACTCCGCGAAGGTGGCGAGGACATTGAAGAACATCTTGCCCATCGGATCCGGGGGATGGTGAACCACCGCACCCAGCGCAAGCCGCACGCCCTTGGCGGCGAACTGGTCGGCGATGGCGCGGGCATCGGGAACCGACCGCGCCAGGCGGTCGAGCTTGGAGACCACGAGCGTGTCGCTCTCCCGGACGGCGGCGAGCGCCTGATCGAGACCTGGCCGGGCGCGACTCGTCCCGGTCATGCCGTGGTCGGTGTAGATGCGATCTTCGGCAACACCCAGGGCCGCCAGCGCCTGCTTCTGCGCTTCGAGATCCTGCTTGTCGGTCGAGCAGCGGGCATAGCCGATGAGGGTCCGGGTCATGCAGCCGAGCGTACGGATAGGGACCCGCTTGCGCAAATTGTTCCGTACCAGTCATATGAGACGACTTTGCCGAGCATCTTCCAGAAGCCGAAGGGTTCGGCCACAGCGTCCGCAGAGGGTTCCTCTTGCGGACAGGTTTTCCGTCTTGCGCCCCGAGGAGGGCAGGAGGGAGGCCAGCGCCCTCATGAGTCTTACTGCGCCCCGATCATCTGCGTCGCGTTGATCAGGAACTGGAGGGCAAGCGCGAACTGGAGCACGCCGAACACGGCTCCGAACAGCTGAAGCGGGACGGGTCCAACCCTGCGCAGGATCGCTTTCGAACGCCGCATCAGGAGCCAGTTCACCAGCACCAGAGAGAGACCCATGGCCACCAGGCCCGCCTTGGTCTCCCGCCCTGGGAAGGGTACGCTGAAGATCAGCGGGATGGATACCGCGATCGGCGGGAAGAGACCGGGAAAGGCTATGGCGGCGGCTGACGGCGCAGCGGCATCAGCCGGAGGCGCAGAAGTGGGCTGCAGAAGCGCCTGCAACGACAGTGCGAAAAGCGCGGCGCCCCCCGCCGCGATCAGCGCCGGGAACGACACCCCCCAGTTGGCGAGAACGGCATTGCCGACAAGCACCGTCATCAGGAAGGCCGCCGCCACGAGCAGCGACGCGCGCGTGGCGAGGGCTCGGACCTCGGGCGCATCGTCGCTCGGGCCGACACGCGCGAAGACGGCGATCGCGCGGATCGGTCCCATCGTCATGAACAGCAGCCCGAAGAGGCTGCCCCAGGGCATGCTGGTCATCAGGATGTCTCTCCCTTGTAGGTGATGAGGCCCTGCCTCGACGGCGCTCTTCGGCCTCGGCCTCGCATCATCGCTAGAAGGTCCAGAAGAGTTGTGCCTGTAGCGTGGTCCAGCGTTCGGCCTCGCCGTCCGTCGCGTCGCGAATGGCCTCTCCGGGAAACGCGACCGAGGCCACGCCGAGGAAGTAGAGGTTGTCCGACACCGCCCAGCGGGTGGTGAACTGGACCTCGCGCCCAAGCTCGTCCCAGGTCAGCTGTCCGAGCGCCGGGTTGGCGCCGATGTTGTTCAATTCGTCCGCGCGGTGCAGGAAGACGTCGAATGTCAGGTCGAGCCGCTCCGTCGGCTCGAGGTTCAGCCGGATGCGGTGGCTCAGTCGGTTCTCGGGCCGCAGCACCTTGCCGAGCGAGATCCCCTGAAGCCATTCCGACAGCCCGCCCGACCAGAGCGCGTCGAACCTCTCGTAGCGCGCCGTCGAAGGATCGTCGCCCGAGAAGGCCGAGGTGCGCCAGGACAGGCTCGGCCGCCAGGGCAGGTCCGCGGCGAGGTAGCCCAACGTACCATAGCCCGCCCAGGCGCTCATGTCGAAGTCGTCGTGGCGCTGATGGGCGATCTCGCCCTCCAGCCAAAGCCCCGGCGCCACCGCGGGATCGGCCCACCGCAGATGGGCCGCAGCGGTCGAAAGCCCCTCGCGCGTGCCGATCACTCCGTCGGGCGTGCGATAGGCGGTGCGGGAGTCGAGGCCGCGGATGTAGCTCAAGTCGCCGTAGAAGCGGTCGGTGACGTTGCGCCTGAGGTTGACGCCCGCGAGGATCGTGCCGCTTTCGAGCGGCTCGTATTCGTTCGGGTCGAGGTAGAAGGCGCTCGCCGTCCAGCCGTCCCACTTGAGTGTGCCCAGCCCCGCGAAGTCGTGCGTGGTCCGCGGAGCAAGATAGACCCCCGGTCGCGGCCCTGCATTCCACTGCGAGCCGAACTGCGAGATCAGGAAGCCGTCGTTCAAGGTGAAGTTCTGCCGCCCGAACGAGAGGTTGATGCTGCGGGCGCGGTCGTCGGTCCCCCAGAGAAGACCTGCATAGGCTTTCTCCACGTCCAGCGTCGCGCGCGTGTCGGCGCGGAAGATGTCGCGTCCCGTCGAAAGAGGCGCCATTACGGTCGCAGCGCCATAGAGCGCGAAGTTGCTGTCGCCCAGCCGGGTGACGCCGGCGATGCCGGTTTCGACCCAGGCCTCGGCCCAGGTGGCGCGGCGGCCGGTTCCGGCGCCTACGGCCGGTTCCTCGACCAGCGGATTGCCCAAGGTGAAATTCGCGGGATTTCCGAACCAGGGGTTGCCGTCCGAGAAGGCGCCGATGCCGCCGTTCAGGATCACCCGCGCCATGCCTGCGTCGCCGCGCCAGAGGATCGGGAAGGCGGGCGGCTTGGCCGGATCCGCGCGCAGTCGCAGCACGGCCGCGCTGCGGCCGGCGCCGGACGGCCGCAGGTCCAGATCCGCCGACCCCACGCCCGGCAGAGCCTGGACCCGGGAGAGTGCCGCATCCAGGACCGTCTGGGTCGGCCGATCCCCGGGCGACAGCCCCAGCACCTCCTGCGCGCGGGCCGCCAGCGCGGGATCGACGCCGGAGGCCTGCACCTCGACCCTCTCGAGTGCCAGCGTCTCCGGGGCTAGGACAAGCGCGCCGGGACCGCCCAGGCCCGCCCCCTCCTGTGCCGTCGCCGGATGCGCCAGCGCGAGCGCCAGCAGGAGGGCCCGCCTCATTTCCCGAAGAGGCGCACGACGCCGCCGCCGCCGTGGACGTTGATGGTCTGCCCGCTGACCCAGCCACTGGCGGGCGAGCAGAGCCAGAGCATGGCGTTGGCCACGTCCTCGGCGCGGCCCGGCCGGCCGGTCAGGTTGTCGGGATGCATCAGCCGCTCCTGCATGGCCGGATCGATGCCGGCCGCGCCGTAGCCCGCCGTCATCACCGTTCCGATCAGGACCGAGTTCACCCGCACCTTCTGCGCCAGCATGTGGGCGATCGACACCATCATCTGGTTCAGCGCGGCCTTGGCGGTGCCGTAGGCGAGGATGTCGTAGGCCGGCACCGCCGACGAGAAGGACCCCGAATTGGTGATCGTGGGATTCTCCGCCTTCATGAGGTGCGGCAGGCAGGCCATGCTCATCCGGTAGGCGCTGATCGTGTTGAGCTTGTAGGAGGCGATGAAGTCCTCTTCCGGGATCGCGGTCGGGTCTTCGTGCCGGCCACCCCAGCCCACGTTGTTGACGAGCGTCGAGATGCCTCCGAAGGCTGTCACGGTGGCCGCCACAACGGCGTCGATCGCCGCCTTGTCGGTCACGTCGCAGGCCATGCCGCGGCAGTCGTTGCCCGTTTCGGCCGCGATGGCCGCGGCGGTTTCAGCCGCAAGATCGCCGTTCAGATCCGCGATCATCACCTTCGCTCCGGCGCCGCTCAGCGCCCTGGCGATACCCGCGCCGATGTTCTGCGCGCCTCCGGTGATGACGGCCTGATGACCGTCCATGCGGAAATCCGCGAGTGCATCGTAGCCCATGCCCTTCTCCCCTCGTCAGTCCAGTTCCTGCACGCCGCCGCCCGAGACGGTCAGCACTTGCCCGCTGATCCAGCTCGAGGCCGGGGCGCAGAGGAACAGCGCCGCATGCGCGATGTCCTCGGGCTCGCCCAGGCGCCCGAGCGGCGTGTGCTTCAGCATCGCCGTCTCGATCTCGGGGGTCAGCACCGAGGCCAGCGCGTCGGTCTTGATGGCTCCCGGCGCGATCGCATTCACACGGATGCCCTTCGGCCCGAGGTCGAAAGCCACGTTGCGCGTCAGGTGGTTCACTGCGGCCTTCGACGAGGCGTAGGAGGCCATCATCCGGTTGCGGTTCTCGCCCGCCATCGACGAGATGTTGAGCACGGCACCACCCCCGGCTGCCTCCATGTGCGGCGCGCAGAGCTGCGTCAGCCGGAAGAGCGAGAAGACGTTCAACTCGTAGGCCCAGCGGAACGTGTCCATCGGCATGTCGAAGGGCTTGGGACCCCCGCCGCCAGCGTTGTTCACCAGGATGTCGATCCGCCCGAAGGCGTCGAGCGCCTCGGCCACCAGGGCCTCGAGCTGCGCCGGATCCGTCACGTCGCAGGCCACCCCCACGGCACGGCCGCCGGCCTCCGAGATGGTTTCCGCAACGGCCTCCGCCGCTTCCGCCTTCAGGTCCGAGACCACGACCGACGCCCCGGCTTCGGCAAAAAGCCGGGCGATGCCGCGCCCGATCCCGGCCCCTCCACCCGTGACGATGGCCGTCCGCCGGTCGAGGCGGAACCTGTTCATGTCCAGCATGGCTTGTCCCCCGTTTGTCAGCCGAAGGCTAAGGGCGAAGCCCGCGCACGCGAAACGGGGTACCTGCCCAAAATGGGCAGTATCAGAGCATCCGCTCGAGGTCCGTGACCAGCCGCGCCACGCGGTCGATGGCGCGGGCGTCCAGCGCCTCAAGACCCAGGCGCGCGACGGCCTGCCGGTCCTCGACCGCCAGGGACCAGCGCCCTTGCGGGCCGCGCGTCGCCCAGCCCTTTGCTTCCAGCAGGGCGAGCTTGCGGCGCACCGTCTCGCGGGGGATGCCCGTGACGTCCGCAAGCCGTGAGGCCGAAGTGGAGCCACGATCCTCGGGCAGCGTCCAGGGATCGAGGCCGTCGGCGGCAGCGTCCCGCATGGCGCGCATCCGGACCTGCCCGAGCAGCGCCAGCACGATCATCTGCTGCAGGTCGCCCTTAAACACGCGGCTCAGGTCCGACAGGTGCTCGGCGAAGAACTCGACGAATTGATACTGGAACGTCAGGTAGTCGGCGGCAAAGGCGGAACGCACCTGTTCTCTGCGTTCGACACGGGTCATCGCAAGACACTCCTCTGGCCGGCAGTCGGATCGGCCCGTGAACTGCAGCGGCGCTTGCCGCTGCCTGTCAAGACTCCGCCCAAGGCAGATTGTGCCAGGGCTCGCAGGCGCCGATCAAGGCTTCCACTGAGTGCGATGATCCGCAGGACCGGCCTCCCCGCGGCTCAGCTCGAGCGAGATCCCTGCAGGGCCTGACTTTGCCGATCCGTTTGGCGCACCGGATCTGACGAGCATCCGAACGCGGCCGGAAAGGCTCGCGGCTCTCCAGGAGCAGACGTCGGGAGAATACTGCCGTGGTGCGAGGACTCGATCCCGAAACAGACATCAGGCTCCGGAGAGCGTGACTGCTCGCTCACGGTGCCACGCGCTCCTGTCCATGACCTTGTCGTCCAGCCACATGATACCTGCCAAAGCGTCACGCGAGATCAACGATGCAAGAGTCCCATGGCCAGACGTTCCGTTCTCACCGATCGCCAGCGCTCCTCCATCTGGGCGCTACTGACGGACGAGCCGACCCTGCTGCGGCATTACACGCTGGCGGACGACGATCTCGACCACATCCGTGCCCGCCGCCGGGCGCACAACCGCTTCGGCTTCGCCCTCAAGCTCTGCGCTCTCCGGTTCCCCGGGCGGCTTCTGGCGCCGGGCGAGGTCATTCCCGAAGCGATTTTCCGTTTCCTCGGGGCGCAGCTCGGCCTCAGCCCTGACGCCCTGATCGGCTATGCCATCCGGGCAGGGACGCGGCGCGCATCTCGGCGAGTTGCGCGAGATCTATGGCTACCGGATGTTTTCGGGCCGCGGCGCGCGGGATCTGAAGGTCTGGCTCGACGACCAAGCCGAACTGGCGCGGACGAACGAAGACCTCGTGCGGCGCTTCGTCGAGGAATGCCGGCGCACCCAGACCATCCTGCCGGGGCTGACCGTGATCGAGCGGCTCTGTGCCGACGCCTTGGTCGCCGCCGAGCGCCGGATCGACGCGTGCATCGCTGCCCGTCTCGATGCCCGGATGCGCGAGCGGCTCGAGGCGCTGCTCAAGGAGGTCGAGCGCGTCAGCCGCTTCGTCTGGCTGGGCAGTTCGAGGTGGGGAAGAACTCGGCCGACATGAACCGCCTGCTCGACCGGCTGGAGTTCCTGCAGGGGCTAGGGCTCTCCGCCGATGTCCTGAAGGAGGTGCCGCCGCACCGGATCGCCCGGCTGCGCAGGCTCGGGGAGCGCTATTTCACCGACGATCTGCGCGATGTTTCGGGCGATCGGCGGCTGGCGATCCTGGCCACCTGCGCGGTGGAGTGGCAGGCCGGCCTTGCCGATGCGATCGTCGAGACGCACGACCGGATCGTCGGACGGACGTGGCGCGATGCGAAGGCGCGCTGCGATGTCCGCATCGCCGATGCCCAGGCGGCATTGCAGGAAACGCTGCGGTCCTTCTCGGATCTGGGGGCCGCCCTGCTGGAGGCGCACGGCGATGGCGCCCCGCTCGATGGGGCCGTCGCATCCTCCTGCGGCTGGCAGAAGCTGCAGGGTCTGGTCGCGGCCGCCAGCTCGCTCACCGACACGATGGCGGCGGACCCGTTGGCCCATGTCGTCCAGGGCTATCCGCGTTTCCGGCGCTACGCGCCGCGCATGATCCGCGCGCTCGACATCCGGGCGGCACAGGTGGCCGAGCCGCTGCTCGCGGCCGCGAAGATGATCGCCCAGGATGCTCCGGCAGGTCCCCGACCGACCACCTTCCTGCGCCGCTCGTCACGCTGGCACCGCCATCTCCAGCGGCAGGAGGCCGGCGATCGCCGAAGGCCTGAACCTCGGCCTGAGCAAGATGGCCGAGGCCACCGACAGCCACGACTACTTCCAGCTCTCGCGCCTGTCGCGCTGGCACGTCGAGAGCGCGGCGATGAACCGGGCGCTCGCCACGGTGATCGAGGCGCAGGCCGCGCTGCCGATGGCGCGGGTCTGGGGTGCCGGTCTCACCGCCTCCAGCGACGGCCAGTTCTTCCCGGCGGCCCGGCGGGGCGAGGCGATGAACCTCGTGAACGCGAAATACGGCAATGAACCGGGGGTGAAGGCCTACACCCATGTCTCGGACCAGTTCGGCCCCTTCGCCACCCAGACCATTCCGGCGACAGTGAACGAGGCGCCCTACATTCTGGACGGCCTGCTGATGAACGAGCAGGGCCGCCGGATCCGCGAAAGCTTCGCCGATACGGGCGGTTTTACGGATCATGTCTTTGCCATCACGGCGGCTTTGGGCTTCCGGTTCGTGCCGCGGATCCGCGACCTGCCGTCGAAGCGGCTTTACGTCTTCGACCCGGCGAGCGTCCCGAAGGAGCTGAGGGGCCTGATCGGCGGCAAGGTCCGCGAGGGCACCATCACCAGCAACTGGCACGACATCCTTCGTAGCGCGGCCACCATGGTGGCGGGCATCCTGCCGCCGAGCCAGCTCTTGCGGAAGTTTGCCGCCTATCCGCGCCAGCACGACCTTGCCGTGGCGCTGCGGGAAATCGGACGGGTCGAGCGGACGCTCTTCATCATCGACTGGCTGCTGGATGCCGACCTCCAGCGGCGCGCGCAGATCGGGCTCAACAAGGGCGAGGCACACCACGCCCTGAAGAGCGCCCTGCGCATCGGCCGCCAGGGCGAGATCCGCGATCGGACGCCGAAGGCCAGCACTACCGGATGGCCGGCCTCTACCTGCTCGCCGCGATCATCATCTACTGGAACACAGCGCACTTGGGCCGCGCCGTCGGCGAGCGCGAGACCGCCGGGCTGGTCTGCCCGCCCGAATTCCTGGCCCACACTTCGCCCCTTGGCTGGGCGCACATCCTGCTGACCGGCGAGTACAGGTGGACGAAACAGTAGCTCTCGCTCTTAACGTACTATTCTGCCCCCGCCGGCAGCAGACCCCCTCCTGACCCGTCAGACGGAAACCGCCTGACGCACTCGCTCGCGCCCGAGTTCCGCCTTGGTGCCCGCCACGTCCACCGCGCCGCGCTTCAGGACGTAGAAGCGGTCGGCAAGGCCATAGGCGAAGTCGAAATACTGCTCGACCAGGATGATCGCCATGTCGCCCTTCCCGCGCAGGTAGGAGATCACCCGCCCGATCTGCTGGATGATGTTGGGCTGGATGCCTTCGGTCGGCTCGTCCAGCAGCAGAAGCTTCGGCTTCATGATCATCGCCCGCGCGATGGCCAGCTGCTGCTGCTGCCCGCCCGAGAGGTCGCCCCCCCGCCTGTGCGCCATGTCCTTCAGCACCGGAAAGAGGTCGTAGATCTCGTCCGGGATGCGGTGTTCGGACTTCGGCAGGGTGGCGAAGCCGGTCTGCAGGTTCTCGGTCACCGTCAGCAGCGGAAAGATCATCCGCCCCTGCGGCACGAAGCCCAGACCACGCCGCGCCATGCCCTGCGGCGGAAGCTTCGGCAGATCCTCGCCGTCCAGCACGATGCGCCCGCCCGAACGCGGATGCGCCCCGGCGATCGCCTTCAGAAGCGAGGTCTTGCCCACGCCGTTGGTGCCCATGATGCAGGTCACCTCGCCCGCGCGGGCCTCCATGTCGATCCCGTAGAGGATCTGGCTGCCACCGTAATGCAGGGTCAGCCCTTCGGTCTTCAGCATCATCCGCGCCCCAGATAGACTTCGATCACGGCCGGGTTCTTCGTGACGTGGTCGAGGCTGCCCTCGGCCAGAACCGAGCCTTCGTGCAGCACCGTCACCTTGCAGTTCAGGCGGCGCACGAATTCCATGTCATGTTCGACCACCACCACCGCGCGGGTCTTCGCCATCTCGACCAGAAGCGCCGTGGTGTGCTCGCGCTCGGCCAGCGTCATTCCGGCCGCGGGCTCGTCCACCAGCAGCAGGCGCGGCTCCTGCGCCAGCAGCATGCCGATCTCCAGCCACTGCTTCTGCCCGTGGGAAAGTTCGCCCGACTTGCGGTCGAGCTGATCGCCCAGGCCGACCTCTTCGGCGAGTTCGCGCACCCGCTCGGCATCCGGCGCCGAGGGCCGGAACAGCAGCACCGCGACCGGCGAGCGCGGCTTCTTCAGCGCCATCATCAGGTTGTCGAACACCGACTGATCCTCGAACACCGTGGGGCGCTGGAACTTGCGGCCGATGCCCGCCTGCGCGATCTGCGCCTCGGACAGCGACAGAAGCGAGACCGAGCGTTCGCCGAAGGTCACCGCACCTTCGTCGGGCCGCGTCTTGCCAGTGACGATGTCCATGAAGGTGGTCTTGCCGGCGCCGTTCGGCCCGATGATGGCGCGCAACTCCTGCGCGCCGATGTTGAACGAGAGGTTGTTGATCGCCCGGAACCCGTCGAAGGTGACCGAGACGCCCTGCACTTCCAGAAGCGCACTCATTCCACAGCCTCCCTCTCCTGCAAGGCGCCGTCGTTCGGGCCGAGCGGCGCACCGCGCCGGTTCGGATGGCGCAGGCCCGCGGCCCAGTCGAACAGCCCGCCGATGCCCTGCGGCGCGAACAGCGTCACCATCACGAAGGCGAGGCCAAGAAGGATCTGCCACCAGTCCACCCACTGGATCGTGTAGAAGCCGAGGGAAACATCCGGCGCACGCCCCCCGGTGAACCAGGTCGAGAGCAGCGAGACGAAGGCGGCCCCGATCACCGCGCCGTAAAGCCGACCCCGGCCGCCGATCGCCACCCAGACCGCGAGGTAGATCGAGGCGATAGGCGCAAGCTCTGCCGGGTTGATGATCCCGGCCTGCGGGTAGTAGAGCGCGCCCGCGATGGCCGCAATCACGGCGGTCACGGTGAAGACGAACAGCTTGTAACCCTCGACCGAGTAGCCGAGGAAGCGCACCCGCTGCTCGTCGTCGCGGATCGCCCGCATGACCGATCCGAACTTGCCCGAGACGACCCAGGCTGCGAGCAGATAGCCAAGCGCCAGCGCCGCCGCCGAGGCCCACAGGAACCAGACCGACAGCGCATCCTGCGGCACGCCCCCCAGCCCGGGGATGTTCTGCAGGCCCGAAAGCCCGTTGTTGCCGCGGAGCCCCGAGTCGTTCTGGAAGAGGTAGAGCGCCAGCGCCAGCGTCATCGCCTGCGTCAGGATCGAGAGATAGACCCCCGTCACCCGGCTGCGGAAAGCAAGCCAGCCGAAGGCCAGCGCCAGCAGCCCCGGCACCAGCACGACCAGTGCGAGCTGCGCCGGCAGGCTGTGCGCGAAGGTCCAGACCGCGGGAAGCTCGGCCCCGCCGACCACGCCGAAGATCTGCGTGGCCACGCCGTCCGCGATCTCCTGCGGGGTAGCGGGCAGCGGTGCCTTGGCCAGCGCCTGCACCACGATCTCCTCGGTGCGGGCATACATCAGCCACATGCCGATCATGTAGCCCCCCAGCGCAAAGAAGGCCATGTGGCCGAGGCTGAGGATGCCTGCATAGCCCCAGACCAGATCCATCGCGATGGCGACGAGGCAGAGGCACAGCGTCTTGCCCAGCGTCTTGACGAAGGAGGTCGAGACGAAGCCGGTGCCATAGGCATGCGACAGAAGCGTGACGCCCAGCGTGAAGAGCGCGAGGACCAGCAGGAACACCAGCACCGAGGGGTTGCGGGAAAGGAAGCCCTGTCTCATGTCAGGCGGCCCCGGGATATGGTCGGGCGCATGTCAGTCTCCTGCGGCGCGGCCCTTGAGGGCGATGATCCCCCGCGGCCGGAACTGGATGAAGATGATGATGAAGAGGATCATGTAGGTCTGCGCCGCGAGGGTGTTCGAGGGGTTCAGCCACTCGATGCCCTTCTGCACGCCGCCGATCATCGCGGCGCCCGCGAGGGTGCCCCAGATGTTGCCGACGCCGCCCACGACGACCGTCATGAAGCTCTGCACGATGTAGTCCTGGCCAAGCTCGGACGTGACCTTGGCGAAGAGGCCGATGGCCACGCCCGCGATCCCCGCGATGCCCGAGCCGAGGCCGAAGGTCAGCATGTTGATCCGGTCGGGGTTGATCCCCATAGAGGCGGCCATCGAGGGGTTCTGCGTCACCGCCCGCACCTCCAGCCCCAGCCGGGTGCGGCGCATGATGAACAGGAACACCCCGAGGAAGATGAGCGCCAGCACGAAGATCGCGATCCGGATATAGCTGATCGACACCACGTCATTGACAGTCAGCGCCCCGTCGAGCCAGCCGGGGGCGGTCAGCGGCCGCGCCTGGGTGCCGAAGATGTTCTTGGCCAGCTGCTGCAGCGCGATCGAGATGCCGAAGGTGGCGAGGAGCGTCTCGAGCGGCCGCTTGTAGAGGTGGCGGATCACCAGCCGCTCCATCGCTACACCAGCGGCGAAGGTGACGGCGAAGGCCAGGGGCAGCGCCACGAGGATCGAGATCGTGTAGTCCGCGATCCAGAGTTGGGTGACGTAGCCAGTATAGGCGCCCATCATGATGAACTCGCCATGCGCCATGTTGATCACCCGCATGACGCCGAAGGTGATGGCGAGGCCGATGGCGGCGAGGAAATAGATCGAGGCGAGCGAGGCCGCATCCAGTGCGAGGTCCGCCGCCTGCATCAGGCCGACGGTGCGGCCGATCCGGGTCAGGGCTGCGGATGCGGCGGCGGCCACTTCGGGATCGGGCTCGGCATAGACCTCGACGAAGCGGTGCGCCTCGAGCGCCGCCGTCACCTCGTCCTCGGTCGCGGCGGGGGGCACGGCTCCCTGCGCCTCGAGCGCGGTATAGGCCTCGTCCCGCGCTGCCTGGCTGTTCAGCGCGGCGACCGGGATGCCGGCCACCTGGCCGTTCCTGATCTGCGCCACCAGCGTCTCGCGTTGCGCCTGACGCGTCAGGCGCGCGGGCGCCTCTCCCTGGGCTACGAGGAGGTCGTAGGCCTCTTCACGCGAGATATCACGACCGGGCGACAACTCATTGGCGATGTTCAGGTTATCGGGCTGTCCGGTCACCGCGACCCGCCGGGTGACCACCAGCGGGTTGAGCGCCGCGCGCAGGTCGAGGCCGAGGTCGGCGCCGAAGCTCTCGATGGCGGCCACGCGCTCGTCCGGGGTGGCGCCGAAGCGCAGTGTCAGCAGCCGCTCCAGCCGGGCCAGCGCCGGATCAGGCGACTGCGACAGTGCGGCGCGCAGCGGCTCCAGATGCTCGGGCGCGGGATCGCGCGCGATCGAGTTCAGCGCGGCCGAGCGGCGCGCCGGATCGGGGTCGGCCAGCTGGAACCGCACCAGCGCGGTGGCGATCAGCCCGCGGACGCCGCTGTTCGGGCGCAACTGGTCGATCTCGGCCTTGGCGGCGGTGCCGGCGGGGGCGCCGGACAGGTCGGTCAATGCCCAGCCGCTCTCGGCCGGCGCGATCAGGAAGAAGGTTCCATCCGCCTCGCGCAGGCCCAGCCCGCGGTTGGCCCAGGCCTCGAGGATGACGGCGGCAGCCGGGTCGCCGGAGGCGGCCAGCGACTCGATCACCGGCCCGATGGTCTGGCGCGAGGCCTTCTCGACCAGCGCCCGGTTCTCGGACAGGATCTGCGCGGCGGGTGTGCCCTGCGCAAGGACGGAGAGCGGGGCCAGCAGCACCGCCAGAAGAATCAGGACAAACCGCATTCAAACCTCGGTCTCACGGTCGGGGGCGACGGTGCGGCGCCCCCGCTGAAGGCATGGCAGCCGCGGAAGCAGGGCCTCCGCGGCAAGGGGGACGGCGCGGCGCCGCCCCCGGCCGGTCAGTAGTTCGACTTGATCTGGACGCAGTTCTTGGTCTCGGTGTTGTACATGCCGCAATCCAGCGTCTTCCAGTCCGACTCGAGCACGGCAGATTCCGGCAGGAAGTCGGTCCAGGCATCGCCCGGCACCGGCTCGGTCTGCGAGACGATGTCGAACTGGCCATCGTCCTTGATCTCGCCGATCAGCACGGGCTTGGTCAGGTGGTGGTTCGGCAGCATCTCGGCCTCCGTGCCGGTGAGGTTCGGGAACTTCTGCCCGATCATCGCATCGGCGACCTTGTCCACTTCCGTGGTGCCGGCCTCGGTGACCGCGTTCACCCACATGTTGAAGCCGATGTAGGTCGCTTCCATCGGGTCGTTCGTCACCCGCTTCTCGCCCATCCGGGCCTTCCACTCGGTGATGAACGCCTCGTTCGCCGGGCTTTCGGCGGACTGGAAGTAGTTCCAGGCGGCGAGATGGCCGACGAGGTTCGTGGTGTCGAGGCCGGAAAGCTCCTCCTCGCCGACCGAGAAGGCCACAACGGGGATGTCATCGGCCGAGATGCCCGCCGCGGCCAGTTCCTTGTAGAAGCCGATGTTGGCATCGCCGTTGATGGTCGAGATCACGCCGACCTTCTTGCCGTCGGCGCCCAGTGCCTTCACGTCGGCCACGATCTTCGACCAGTCGGAATGGCCGAAGGGCGTGTAGTTCACGAAGATGTCGCCCTTGGCGATGCCCTTCTGCTGCAGGTAGCTTTCGAGGATGTTGTTCGTGGTGCGCGGATAGACATAGTCAGTGCCGAGCAGCGCGAATTTCTCGACGCCGAGTTCCTCGAGGAAGTAGTCCACCGCCGGGATCGCCTGCTGGTTCGGCGCGGCGCCGGTGTAGAACACGTTCTTCGACGATTCCTCGCCCTCATACTGCACCGGATAGAACAGCAGGCCGTTCAGTTCCTCGATCACCGGCAGGACCGACTTGCGGCTGACGGAGGTCCAGCAGCCGAAGATCACGTCGACGTCGTTGACGGTCAGCAGTTCGCGCGCCTTTTCGGCAAACAGCGGCCAGTCCGAGGCCGGATCGACCACCACCGCTTCCAGCTTCTTGCCCAGCACGCCGCCCTTGGCGTTCTGCTGGTCAACGAGCATCAGCACGGTGTCCTTCAGCGTCGTCTCGGAAATCGCCATCGTGCCGGACAGCGAATGCAGGACGCCGATCTTGATCGTGTCCTCCTGCGCCCATCCGGCACCGGCGAGCGACAAACCCAGCGCCGTGCCGATCAGTAGTCCCCTGAAGCCGTTCATGTTCTCGTCCTTTTCTGGCCAAGCTCCGCCGGGCCGGTCCCGATGGGCCGGTTCACAGACTGTCAAGCGTGGCATTCCCCTGTTGAATCGCCGCAGTCCGGGACCGCGGGCGCCGGATCGGACTGGCTCGATCCTCGCGACGCCTAGATGACGGCGGGGCTGAGGGTGCGGCAATACTACGGGAAAACCGCCAGCCGCCCCCGCCGGCGTTCGCCCGAAATTTGTGCGGAACCCGCGGCCGCAGCCGCGAAACGGGCAGATGTCGGGCCGGAGGGATGCAGAACGGGCAGCCTGCTCATTCGGCGGGCAAGAGTTGCAGCCCGCCTTCGCGTTCGAGGAAGGAGACGATCTCGGCCACGCCCTCGCCCGCGCGCACCCTGGCCATGACGTAGGGACGGCGGCCACGGGCGCGGCGGGTGTCCTCTTCCAGCAGTGCAAGGTCGACGCCCACATGCGGCGCGAGGTCGGTCTTGTTGACCACCAGCAGGTCCGACCGCGCCACGCCGGGCCCGCGCTTCCTCGGGATGTCCTGCCCCGCGGCCGTGTCGATGACATAGATCGTGAGGTCGGCCAGTTCCGGCGAGAAGGTCGCGGCAAGATTGTCCCCGCCCGACTCGATCAGGATCAGGTCGAGGTCGGGGAAGGCCCGGCGCAGATCGGCGACCGCGGCCAGGTTGATCGAGGCATCCTCGCGGATCGCGGTATGCGGGCAGCCACCGGTCTCGACCCCGCGGATCCGTTCCGCGGGCAGGACCTGCGCCCGCATCAGCGCCTCGGCATCCTCGCGCGTGTAGATGTCGTTGGTGATGACGGCCATCGAGCAGCGCCGTGCGAGGGCGGCGCAGAGTTTCTCGGTCAGCGTCGTCTTGCCGGCGCCCACCGGGCCGCCGATCCCCACCCGGAGCGGCCCGTGGGCCCTTTGGTCGGTCATGTCCTGAAGATCCTCACGTCCATCGTCTCGTGCCGCATCGCCGCCAGATCGGCGCGGAAGGCGGCGCTGCCGATCGCCTCCAGCGGCGCCTCGGCGGCCGTGGCGGCCAAGTCCTCGATCAGCGGATGAAGTGCAGCAAGGATCGCCTGCCCCTCGGTCTGGCCGAGCGGCACGAAGCGCACAGCGACCGAAACGAGATTCGCGGCGAAGGCATGCAGGGCGAGCGCCACCACCTGCGCGACAGGCAGGCCGAGCGACGCCGCGGCCTGCCCCACCGCCACCGGCAGCGGCCGCGCGGGCAGCGGCTGCCCGGTCAGCGCCGCGGTCGCGGCGGCGAAGGCCGCGCCCTGATCCTCGGTCTCGCGCAGGCGTTCGGCGGAAGGCGCGAGGGCGCGGGCCAGATCCGTCAGCGCGTCAAGGTCGTGGCCCTTCAGGGCATGCGCCAGCAGGATGGCATCCGTCCGCCCCGCCCCGAAGCGCAGCACATCGGCGATCCAGCCGCGCGCAGTGTCCGCATTCCGCACCTCGCCCTCCGAGATCGCCCATTCCAGCCCGTGGGAATAGGCGAAGGCCCCGGTCGGAAAGGCCGGGGACAGCCATTGCACGAGGCTGAGGAGTGCCTGGCTCATGCCGGGTCGGCGTCGGGCGCGTCATCCTCATCCGGCGGGCGCGAGACATGCAGGTGGACATGCGGATGGGCATGGCCATGCTCGTGCCCCGCCTCTTCGGGTCCGTGATCGTGCCCCAGCGTGCGGCCGTGGCCGTAGGCGCCGCGCTCCGGCCGGAAGGGCTGGACCGCCTCGGCCACCGACGCCCCGAGCCCGCGCAGCATCTGCTCGAGCACGTGGTCGCGGCGGATCACCAGCCGGTCGGCCTCGATCTGGCAGGGCGTGTGGCGGTTGCCGATGTGCCAGGCAGCGCGGACCAGCGGGCCGGTCACCACAAGCACCTCCTCCTCGGCTGCGCGCACCTCGATCAGGCGGCCGTCGGGGAGTTCGAAGGCGGACCCCTCCTCCAGATCCGCCGTCTCGGCCAGATCGACAAGGAAGCTCTCGCCCGCCTCGGTCTCCAGCCGCTTGCGGCGCAGGAAGCGTTCATCATAGCCGAGCCGCACGAGACCCGCGGCCGCACCCGTCCATTCGCCCGGTCGAAGCAGGCGGCGGGCATGGGGAAGCTCGGTCATGGGGAAGTCCTTTCTGTGTCCGGCATCAGCGATTCGTTAACGGAGCGGCGGCTATGTGTCGAGAACAGATTGGCAACGGGGGCAGGAATGCACAAGGCGAACCCGGCGGACGAACTGGCCGAGGTGCGGGCGGCCATCACGCGACTGCGGCTGAGGGAGGCGCGGCTCTGCGCGACCATCCTTGCCGCGCCCGAGGAAACCGTGGAAGGACGCCACTTCCGCGCGGAGATCGCCGAGCGCCGGTTCCGGCTGTTCGATGCGGCCCGGTTGCCGGAAACGGTGCTGGCCGATCCGCGCTACTGGTCGGAAAGCGTGACGCAGGAGGTGCGCTGCCTTCCGACTGCCGATCCGACCCTGCCGGCCTTCCTGCGCCCGCTGCACTAGGCGTCCGGCCCCGATCCTTCCGAACCTCTCACGCTCCTGACCAAGGCCCCGGCCCACTGCACCGCCCGCACTAGTAGAGGAAATACCGCTGCGCCAGCGGCAGTTCGGCCAGCGGCTGGCAGGTCAGAAGCTCTCCATCCGCGCGGACCTCGTAGGTTTCGGGGTTCACCTCGATCTGCGGGCGGTGGGCGTTCAGCTTCATGTCGGCCTTGCCGATGCCGCGTGTGCCCTCGACCGCGAGCGTCCCCTTCTGCAGCCGCAGCCGCTCCGCCACGCCATCGGCCTGCGCGGCCTGCGAAACGAAGGTGACGGCGCTGGCATGAAGCGCGCCACCGAAGGCGCCGAACATCGGCCGGGTGTAGAACGGCTGCGCCGGGATCGAGCCGTTCGGATCACCCATCTGCGCGCAGACGATCATGCCGCCCAGCAGAACCATGTCGGGCTTCGCGCCGAAGAAGGCCGGGCTCCACAGCACGAGATCGGCGCGCTTGCCCTCTTCCACGCTGCCGATGTGTCGCGAGACACCGTGCGTGATCGCCGGGTTGATGGTGTATTTCGCGATATAGCGCCGGACGCGGAGGTTGTCGTTCGCTCCCGTCTCCTCGGCCAGCCGTCCGCGCTGCACCTTCATCTTGTGCGCGGTCTGCCACGTCCGGGTGATGACCTCGCCCACCCGCCCCATCGCCTGACTGTCCGACGAGATCACCGAGAAGGCGCCCATGTCGTGCAGGATGTCCTCCGCGGCGATGGTCTCCTTGCGGATGCGGCTTTCGGCGAAGGCCACGTCCTCGGGGATCGAGCGGTCGAGGTGGTGGCAGACCATCAGCATGTCGAGATGCTCCTCCACCGTGTTGGCGGTGTAGGGCATCGTTGGGTTGGTGGACGAGGGAATCACGTTCGCCGAGCCCACGACCTTGATGATGTCGGGCGCATGGCCGCCGCCCGCGCCCTCGGTATGGAAGGCGTGGATGGTGCGCCCGCCGATGGCCGCGAGCGTGTTCTCGACGAATCCGCTCTCGTTCAGCGTGTCGGTGTGGATCATCACCTGCACGTCCATCCGGTCGGCGACGGTCAGGCAGCAATCGATGGCGGCGGGGGTGGTGCCCCAGTCCTCGTGCAGCTTGAGGCAGGAGGCGCCGGCGCGGACCTGCTCCTCGAGCCCCCCCGGCAACGAGGCATTGCCCTTGCCCGCGAAGGCGAGGTTGATCGGGAAGGCGTCGGCCGCCTGCAGCATCCGCCCGATGTGCCACGGCCCCGGTGTGCAGGTGGTGGCGAGCGTGCCATGCGCGGGTCCGGTCCCGCCGCCCAGCATGCAGGTGATGCCGGAATGCAGCGAATCCTCGATCTGCTGCGGGCAGATGAAGTGGATGTGGGCGTCCATGCCCCCCGCGGTCAGGATCCGCCCCTCGGCCGCGATCACCTCGGTGCCGGGGCCGATCACGATGTCCACCCCAGGCTGGGTGTCAGGGTTGCCCGCCTTGCCGATCTTCGCGATCAGCCCGTCGCGGAGGCCCACGTCGGCCTTGTAGATCCCGGTCCAGTCCACGATCAGCGCGTTGGTGATCACCGTATCGAAGGCGCCTTCCGCCCGCGTGCGCTGGCTTTGCCCCATGCCGTCGCGGATCACCTTGCCGCCGCCGAACTTCACCTCCTCGCCATAGGTGGTCAGGTCACGCTCGACCTCGATGATCAGGTCGGTGTCGCCCAGACGCAGCCTGTCGCCGGTGGTGGGGCCGAACATGGCGGCATATGTCGAGCGGGGGATGGAAACAGGCATGAACCCTCCTTAGCGGTAGCGCGGCCGGGCGAGACCCACCCGATGCGACAAATTGACACGGGAGCGGTCGCGGCGCGATACAGCCGCGTCCCGGATGCGCGGCGGAGCATTTTCCCGTCCACGCCCGTCCCGGACGGATTTTGAGCAAGGAATAGTCAGATGAGACTGCACGCCATGGTGCGCGGGCTTGTCCCCGTCGTTATTTGTCTTGCCGGTGCGGCAACCGCGGGCCCCTCGGTGGAACGGGGCGAATACCTGGTCCGAGGACCTGCCGGCTGCGGCAACTGCCACACGCCGAAGGGGCCGGAGGGCGCGTTGCCGGACAGGGAGCTCGCCGGCAGCGTGGTGCTCGACATCCCCGAGTTCACGGCAATCGCTGCCAACCTCACCCCGGCCGGGCGCATCGCGCAGTGGAGCGATGCCGAAGTTGCCCGCGCGATCCGCGAGGGCCGGCGCCCCGACGGGACGCTGATCGGCCCGCCGATGCCCATCGAGATGTATCGCGGCCTCTCGGACGAGGACGTGGCCTCGATCGTGATGTTCCTGCGCACCCTCGCGCCGGTGGAGAGCGACCTGCCCGCCTCGACCTACCGGATCCCGCTGCCAGCTGCCTATGGGCCGCCCGTCGAGACGGTCACCGCGCCCGAGCGGGCCGTGACGGTGGACTACGGCGCCTACCTTGCGGGCCCCGTGGCCCACTGCATCGAGTGCCACACGCCCATGGGTCCACAGGGCTCCATGCTCGAGACCGACCTCGGTCGCGGCGGCTTCGAGTTCCACGGGCCATGGGGCGTCTCGGTTTCGGCCAACCTGACCAGCCACCCCGACGGGCTGGCCAGCTATTCCGACGAGCAGGTCGCCCGGATGATCACGCAGGGCGTGCACGCCGACGGCAAGCCGATGCTGCCGCCGATGCCCTACGGCCATTTCGCGCGCTTCACCGAGGACGACCTGAAGGCGGTGATCCTCTATCTGCGGAGCCTGCCGCCGCTGCCTGACGCCCCCTAGGGGCCGATCGCAGACAGAAGGCAGGCCCGTCACGTCACACCCTGGGCGTCTTCGCCGCGCGGGTCAGCCGCGCGGCATTGGCGCGGGTGCGGCGGCGGATCGGCTTCAGGGCCGCGGCGGCAACCTCATCCGGCCGCTTGCCCTGCATCGCGGCGGCGGTGGCGGCCTGCGCGGCCTGGGCGAAGGCGCGGCCCTTCTCGGCCACCATGCGCTGGTTCTCCATCGGGTGCGGCGTGAGCACCCCCATCATGCCGAGCGTCCGCAGCGTCATCACTGTCTGCGCTTCGGCCACCATCAGCCCCATCTGCCAGGAGAGCTTCATCATTTCGGCGATCGGCAAGGCAAGGGTCATCCGGTTCTCCTAAGGTTCGAGGCCGCTACACCTTGCCCATGATATGCCCGTTGAAGCCATAGACTTCACGGCTGCCGGCATACGACACAAGTCGCACTTCGCGAGTCTGGCCCGGCTCGAATCGCACGGCCGTCCCGGCCGGGATGTCGAGCCGCATACCCCGCGCGGCATCACGATCAAAGGTCAACGCGGGATTCGTTTCCGCGAAGTGGTAGTGCGATCCAACCTGCACCGGCCTGTCGCCGGCATTGGAGACAATGAGCGTGATCTGCGCGCGTTCCGCGTTCAGCACGATTTCCCCATCTGCGGGAAAGATCTCTCCGGGAATCATCGCGGCACCTCAGGCGAAGGCCAGCGCGAGGCCGGCGAGGGCCGCGCCCGCGCCCAGCGATCGGGCGGCACCCGCCCCGGCCAGCCGTGCAAGGCCGCGCCCGGCAAGCAGGCCCGTCAGGTGCAGCGCGGCGGTCGCGACGATGAAGCCGGCGGCATAGGGGGCAAAGCCCGCCTGCGGCCCCTCGGTCCCGTGCGCCAGACCATGCGCGGCGCCGAAGACCGCGACGGCGGCCAGCGCGAGCGGCAGCGCCGGGCGCAGCGCAAGCGCCGCGGCAGCCCCGAACAGGATCGTGGAGGCGAGGATCATCGGCTCGACCGCCGCGACTGCGAGGCCCGCCGCCCCGGCAAGCCCGCCGCCCAGCATCGCGACAAGGAAGGCCAGAGGCATCGCCCAGACTGCACGCCCACCGGTGACCGCCGCCCAGAGACCGACCGCCACCATGGCGAGCAGGTGGTCCGTGCCGCCCAGCGGATGGGAAAGGCCCGCGACCAGCGCCGCCCCCTCGGCATGACCCGGATGGGCCGAGGCGACCGCCGGCAGCAGCGCGAACCCCACGGCAAGGCCGGCGGCTGGGCGGCAGATCGGGGCAGAGATTCGGAAGCGCATGGAAACCTCTCAGCGGATCGGATGATGGACGGTGACGAGCTTGGTGCCGTCGGGGAAGGTCGCCTCGACCTGAACGGAATGCAGCATCTCGGGCACGCCCTCCATGCATTGCTCGGCGGTCACCACATGGGCGCCGGCCTGCATCAGGTCGGCCACGGTGCGTCCCTCGCGCGCGCCCTCGACCACGAAGTCCGAGATCAGCGCCACCGCCTCCGGGTGGTTCAGCTTCACTCCGCGCTGCAACCGCCCGCGCGCCACCATGGCCGCCAGACTGATGAGGAGCTTTTCCTTCTCCCGTGGTGTCAGGTTCATTCGTCCCCCTCAAACCTGCCAGACGCGCGGCAAATCGCGGCCGCGCAATGCCGCCAGAACCCGCGCGACCTGCCGGCGCAGCGGCCAGCCGTCGGGTGCGAGCATCCGCAGCACGAGTTTCCCGTCGAAGGCCGAGGCCGCGGCCTCCACCCCCGGCTCATCCAACACCGCGCGTGCGGCGCCAAGCGCATCCTCGGCACCCTGCCCGACCAGCGCCAGCGTGGCGAAGGCCCGAGCGCCGCCCAGCACCGCCGGCCCCCGACCCGCCGCAAGCGCCGCATCGTCGAAGCACAGCGGATCGACCAGCACCGGCCGCCCGGCGCGCCGGATGCTGCGCCGGTCGCGGAAGGCAAGCCGCCGCACGGTCTCGCCCATCGCGGCGCGGCCCAGCACGACCGATTCGACAATCAGGCAGCCCGCTTCCGGGGCAAGGTCGACCTCCGTCCGCCGATCGAGCGCGGCCCCCTCGTAAAGGATCGTCTCCTGCGGCAGCCAGTCGAGCCAGCCGCCGCGTCCGACCTCATGGACAACGCCCACGCGCGCCGCGCCTTCGCCCGCCGCATAGGCACGCTCGGCCGTCTGGGTCGTGGCGACCGCGCGGCACCCCTCGCCCAGCGTCAGGCGGTAGTCGAGCCGGTCGCCGCCGGTCAGCCCGCCCGAGGTATTGAGGAAGACCACCTCGGGCACCGGCCCGGCGATGCGCGGCAGGAAGGCCTTGGCCGAGCCGCGCTGCGCCAGATCCGCCAGCCTGACCGCCCCGCGGGCGAGGGCAAGCGCGACATGCGCATCGCCTTGGCTGCGTTCCAGCCGCACGGGAGGGGGGGCACAGGCGTTCATCTTGCCTGTATCCGACCACTCCCCCGCCGGCGCCGCAATCTCGCCCCTCCTCCGCCCCGGCCGCCACGTCCGGTCCGCAAGCGCCGGTGCCGCCGGATTGGGCGCCTTGCCTACGCCTTGAGCGGAATGCGAATGCGGGCTTTCGCTTTCCTTCCTTTGCACGATCCCCGATGATCCTTCGCATTCGCGCGCCCGAGGAAGCCGCCTTGCCCCAACCCGTCCCGCCGATCGGAGATCTTCTGAGCGCACCGCCGCCCGCGTTCACCGCGGCCGAGGCGGAAGCCCTGGCAGGTGTCCATTACGGTCTCGACGGCCGGGCTTCGGCCCTGACGTCGGAGCGTGACCAGAACTTCCGTCTCTGCACCGGACAGGGCGACTTCGTCCTGAAGATCGCCAATGCCGCCGAACCGCGCGGCGTGACCGAGTTCCAGACCCTCGCGCTCCTGCACCTCGAGGCGAAGGCGCCCGGCCTGCCGGTGCCGCGGGTGAGGCGGACGCGGGACGGCGCACCCTGGGTCGCCCTGCCCGGCGGCAACCTCCTGCGGGTGCTGAGCTGGCTGGAGGGCGAGCCGCTCTGGCGCAGGCGCGAGGGTGCGGCCCAGCGGCGGGCCGTAGGCATGTGCCTTGGCGGGATCGCCCGGGCGATTGCGGATTTCGGGCATCCCGCCGCCGACTACGACCTGCTCTGGGACATCCGCCACGCGCCGCGGCTGCGCCCGCTGCTACCCGCCATTCCCGATGCGCGAACGGCAGCGCTTGCGGCGCGGGTTCTCGACCGGTTCGAGGCCGAGGTGGCGCCGCGGCTGGCAGCACTTCCCTGGCAGGTGGTGCACAACGACCTGAACCCGCACAACGTCATGGTGGACCCGCAGACACCCGCGCGAGTGAGCGGCATCATCGACTTCGGCGACATGCTGCGGACGGCGCGAGTCTGCGACCTTGGCGTAGCGGGGTCCTATCAGGTCGATCCCGGCGATCCGGCGGGCTCGCTGTCCGAATTCGTGGCGGGCTACCACGCCGCGAACGCGATCCTGCCCGAGGAGCTGTCGGTGCTTCCCGACCTCGTGGCGGCGCGGATGGTGACCACCATCACCATCGCCTCGTCGCGCGCTGCGACTCACCCGGAGAACGCGGCCTACATCCTGCGCAACCTGCCGGCCTCGGCCGCGGGCCTCGCGGCGCTGACGGCACATCGACCGGATGACCTCGCCGCAGCGCTTGCGCGCGCGTGCGGGCAAGGGGAGCAGGCCCGATGACGACCGAGGCCATGCCCAATGCCTACCGCCCCGGCGCCACCGACCTGCCCGCGCGGGAGCTTGCGATGATCGAGCGGCGGCAGGCGCTGCTGGGCCCCGCCTACCGGCTGTTCTACGACCGCCCGCTGCACCTCGTGCGTGGCGAGGGCGTATGGCTCTACGACGCCGAGGGCCGCGCCTATCTGGATGCCTACAACAACGTGGCCTCGGTCGGGCATTGCCACCCCCGGGTGGTCGAGGCGGTGGCGCGGCAGGCGGCGACGCTGGCCACGCATACCCGATACCTGCACGACGGAGTGCTGGACCTGGCCGAGCGGCTGCTGGCGACGCTGCCGGCGCCGATCGGGCATGTGATGTTCACCTGCACGGGGTCGGAGGCGAACGATCTGGCGCTGCGGCTCGCCTTTGCCGCGACGGGAGGGACCGGGCTGATCGTGACCGCGAACGCCTATCATGGCGTGACGCAGGCGGTGGCGCAGATCTCGCCCTCGCTGGGTCCCGGCGTGCCGCTTGGCGCGCATGTGCGAACCGTGCCGCCTCCGGATCCCGCGACCGGGGACGACGGGGGATTCGGTCCGGCCGTCGCCGCGGCCTGTGCGGATCTCCTTCGCCACGGCATCCGCCCGGCGGCGCTGATCCTCGACACGGTATTCTCCAGCGATGGCGTGTTCACCGAACCCGTCGGAACCCTCGCGCCCGCGGCGGAGGCAATCCGCGCCGCGGGCGGGCTCTTCATCGCCGACGAGGTTCAGCCCGGATTCGGCCGCACCGGCGAGGCCATGTGGGGATTTGCCCGGCACGGCGTGGTGCCGGACATGGTTTCGATGGGCAAGCCGATGGGGAACGGCTATCCGGTCGCCGCACTGGCGCTGCGCCCCGAGCTTGTGGCCGGGTTCGGCGCGCAGGCGCGCTATTTCAACACGTTCGGCGGCAATGCCGTCGCCGCCGCCGCCGCGCTTGCCGTGCTGGAGGTGATCGCGACCGAGGACCTGCAGCGCAACGCGCTGACGGTCGGCGGCCGATTCCGGCAAGGGCTTTCGGCACTGGCCACCCGGTTTCCCTGCCTTGGCGCGGTGCGCGGGGCCGGATTCTTCATCGGCGTGGAGGTGATCCGGCCCGACTCGGGCCTGGCCGATGGCGCGATGGCCGCCAGGATCGTGAACCGGCTGCGCGAGGCGCAGGTGCTGATCAGTGCCACCGGTCCGCAGGGGCATGTGCTGAAGATCCGCCCGCCCCTGGTGTTTTCCGACGAGAACGCGGCCTTCTTCCTTGACCGGCTGGAATCGGTGCTGGCAACGGCGGAGTGAGTCCCGCCGCCCGGCGCCCGGCCGGTCAGGGCCAACCTTCGGGTTTCATCGGAAAAATCCTGCGAGATAGGGGTCCGAGGCGGGCATGTAAAGGCCCGCGAGACGCCCGTTTCTGCCCGCGCCGCGGCCTTGGCGAAGGCCGCCGCATAGCGGCAATTTTCCACGTCCCTGCGGCAAAATTGTCCCTTTTCAAGCCCTTACCGGACGACTGCCGCTGATTTGGCGGCCAATAAGTCGCACCCAAAACGGCCTTGTCAGCCTACGTTGACATTGAATCTGTCAGCCAGATGTGACACCCATAATGTGAGCCGGGGCGGATCCAAGATCACCGACAAGGTGGACAAGGAACCTCCGGTCTCGTCGAAGCCAGCGTGCAGGCCCTACACGCAAAACGTCGATTACCAGTTGGGAGACGACACAGTGACTGACGATCTGAACAAAGTCTGGCCGAGCGGCCTGACCG
The DNA here is from genome assembly GCF_002407205.1 of Rhodobacter sp. CZR27. NCBI lineage: Bacteria > Pseudomonadati > Pseudomonadota > Alphaproteobacteria > Rhodobacterales > Rhodobacter > Rhodobacter sp. CZR27. The sequence goes on from NZ_CP023548.1 coordinate 2,300,182, forward strand.
TTGCCGAAGCCGAAGAAGTTCAAAAGCAACTCATCCTCGGCACCCGCGTCTTCGGTGGCATGGCGCTCATCGCGCACTTCCTGGCCGCCGCTGCGACCCCGTGGCTCGGCTAATAGGAGAATAGAACAATGACCAACGGCAAAATCTGGCTCGTGGTGAAACCGACGACTGGCATCCCGCTGTTCCTCAGCGCCGTCGCGATCTCGTCGTTCCTCGTGCACCTCGCCATCGTGACCAACACGACCTGGCTGCCCGACTACTACGCGGGCTCGGCGAAAGCCGAGTAATGCTGCCAAGGGCGGGGGCCCTTCAGGGGCCCGCGCCATGCAGTAGCTAATCTCCGAGCAGGCCGGGATCGAAGGGTTCCGGCCTGCTCGTCGCACAAGCGACGTGTGCCGTCGCCGTTCCTGTTCGGGCAGCGTGCCTGAAGCCCGATACGTTTCCTCAGTGCGCGCTTGCGCCTTCCCCGGGATTTCTCACGCATGAGCCGCTTTGCCGAACACCTCGTCCGGATCGGACCCCGTTTCCTGCCCTTCGCCGATGCCGCCTCGGACCAGTTGCCGCTGAAGAAGCTGCTCCGTCTGTCGCTGTTCCAGGTCGCGGTGGGCATGGCGATCGTGCTGCTGGTCGGCACGCTGAACCGGGTGATGATCGTCGAGCTGGAGGTGCCCGCCTCGGTCGTGGGCATCATGATCTCGCTGCCGCTGCTGTTCGCGCCGTTCCGCGCGCTGATCGGATTCAAGTCCGACACCCATATCTCGGCGCTCGGCTGGCGGCGGGTGCCCTGGATCTACAAGGGGACGCTGGCGCTCTGGGGCGGCTTTGCCATCATGCCCTTCGCCCTCATCGTCCTGGGCGGCAAGGGCTATGCCGAGGGTCAGCCGTTCTGGCTGGGCGTCTCCTCGGCCGGGCTTGCCTTCCTGATGGTCGGCGCCGGCGTCCACATCATCCAGACGGTGGGCCTCGCACTCGCCACCGACCTCGCCCCGCGCGAGGATCAGCCGAAGGTGGTGGGGCTGATGTATGTCGTGCTGCTGGTCAGCATGATCTTCTCGTCGATCGGCTTCGGCTGGCTGCTCGATCCCTATTATGACGCGCAGCTGATCAAGGTGATCTCGGGCGTGGCGGTGGCGGTCTTCGTGCTGAACATGGTCGCGCTCTGGAAGATGGAGCCGCGCAACCGCGCCTATACCGTGAAGCCCGAGAAGGACCCCGAGTTCTCCGAGCACTGGCGCGAGTTCATCAATCGCAAGAACGCGCTGCACGGCCTGATCGTCATCGGCCTCGGCACGCTCGGCTTCGGGATGGCGGACGTGATCCTCGAACCCTATGGCGGTCAGGTGCTGGCACTGACGGTGTCGGAGACCACCCGGCTGACGGCGACCTTCGCCGGCGGCGGCCTTGCCGGCTTCTGGCTGGCGTCCTGGGTGCTGGGCCGCGGCTTCGACCCGTTGCGCATGGCCTTCCTTGGCGCGGCGGCGGGGATCCCGGGCTTCTTCGCCATCATGGCCGCGACCTCGGCCACGAACCCGTGGATCTTCGTGCTCGGCACGCTGGTCGTGGGCTTCGGCGGCGGCCTGTTCAGCCATGGTACGCTGACCGCCACCATGCGCCTTGCCCCCCGCGAGCAGGTGGGGCTGGCGCTCGGCGCCTGGGGTGCGGTGCAGGCCACTTGCGCCGGGGTCGCGGTGGCCGGCGCAGGCGTGCTGCGCGACGTGCTGAAGGCGATGCCCGACCTGCAAGCCCAGGGTCCTGCCACGCCCTACCTCGCGGTCTTCGCGGTCGAGACCGCGTTCCTCGCGATCACCCTCGTGGTGATCCTTCCCCTGCTGCGCGCGGCCCTCGCGGCGCAGCGGGTCTGACCGAATCACCTTCGAACGACCGCCCCCCACGCCGGTTCCGGACATGCGTCCGGGCCGGCGTTCCTCATCCCGTTGCCGCATCCTGAGGTAAGGCAACCGGTAGCCCCTTACACCGCATGGTTGCACCACCACAACTCTCAAGGCGAGATTTCGCCGAAGGACGGATAAGAGGGCTTGCGGCATTAAAGATGGTTAACACAGCGGAAACAATGTCTTCCGGGCACCCAGTTATCCCCAACCTGTCCTTTTCGGCATGCCCCGACGACTGAACGACGTTTTCCGTGCGAGAACAGCACTTTGCGCTCTCTCCCATGCATGCTAAAGTATAGAAATGGGCAAAACTTTGTGAGGTCGAATTAACCGGGGGGACAAGTCCCATCAGACAGAGTGGACAGATTATGATGAATCATTCGCCAGACTCTTTTTCCAGAACCTTGAATACCATCGGCGGCGATCTGCCCGCTGCGACCAGTTCACAGCTGGTTGACCGCCGTTCTCTTGTAATGATCGACCCCCGGACGCTGGAGCGCGAGTGTCTGGTTCGATGCGTGGCCCTTGCCCATCCCGACATCGAGATTTCCGGTTTCGGCTCGATCGAGGAATGGCGGGCCAGACGGGATCGCAATGACCAGAAGGTCATCCTCTACAGCACCGGCAACCGCCCGGTGGTCGAGGTATCGCACGAGATCGCTGCGGTGGTGGCCGATGCCGGGGCGTCCCCGGTGGTGGTCATAGGCGCCGCGAACGACCTTCGCGAGATGATCACCGCCTTCGACTGCGGGGCGCGCAGCTACCTGCCCTCTTCGGTCGGGATCGACGACATCGTCGAGGCCAGCCGTCTTGCGTCCTTCGACGGGATCTTCCTGGCCCGGGCCAGCCTCGCCGCGCTGCGGGGGGCCATTCCCGAGCGGGAGGAGCCGCGCATCGCGGTCGACGAGCATCTGACCGAGCGTCAGCGCGCGGTTTGCGACGCCCTCCGGCGTGGCAAGTCGAACAAGATCATCGCGGGAGAGCTCAAGCTTTGCGAGAGCACCGTGAAGGTCCACATCCGCAACATCATGAAGAAGCTGGGCGCGAAGAACCGCACCGAGGCTGCCTTCAAGCTGAATTCCAGCATGTTCGCGGGAGAAGGCCGCCTCTCCTGACGCAGGAGAGGCCGTCGCCCCGGCCGTCGTCGCGGCCGGGGCGCAAATCTCAGGAAGCCTGCGAGTAGCGCGCTTCCGGCGTCTCATAGGCATCGAACACCCGCGCGATCATCCGCGCCAGCGCCCGGCCCTCGGGTGCGATGGTGAACGACCCCGTGGCATCCGTCTTCACGAAGGGCGCGAACTTCGCCTCCGCCTCGGCCACCCGCCCGGCCAGCTCGTCGGCGGCGTCGCCGAAGGCGGCCTTCAGTGCCGGCATGTCGAAGTGGAAGTCGCACATGATCATCTCGATTGCGCGCGCGTGGAGATAGTCGTCCTCGGTCATGCGGTGGCCGCGATAGCCGGGAAGCTCGCCGTCCTCGACCTTCTTGATGTAGGCGGCCGTGGCTGCGGTGTTCTGCAGGTAGCCTTCGCTGAACTTCGAGATCGACGAGGCGCCGATGCCAAGCAGCGTCGGGCAGGTGTCGTCGGTATAGCCCTGGAAGTTGCGGCGCAGCTTGCCGGTGCGGGCGGCGACTGCCATGCTGTCCTCGGGGCGGGCGAAGTGGTCGATGCCGATGCGCTCGAACCCGCCTTCCGTGAACAGCTTCGCGGCGAGGTTCGCCAGTTCGTGCCGCTCGATGTCGGGGGGCAGCACGGTCTCGTCGATCAGCTTCTGGCGCTTGGCCATCCACGGCACGTGGGCATAGCCGAAGATCGCCACCCGGTCGGGCCGCAGCTGCAGCACCTTGTCGATCGTCGCGGCCAGGCTGTCGCGGTTCTGGTGCGGCAGGCCGTAGACGAGGTCGGTGTTCAGCGAGTTCACCCCGTAGCGGCGCAGCGTCTCGACGCAGGCCAGGGTGTTCTCGAACGGCTGCTCGCGGCCGATGGCATTCTGGACGATGTCGGTGAAGTCCTGGATGCCGATCGAGGCGCGGTTCATGCCCTCCTCGCTCAGCGCGCGGATCTTCGGCTCGTCCACCATCATCGGGTCGATCTCGACCGAGAACTCGTAGTCGTCCGCGAAGGGGATCACCGCCTTGATCGCTTGGGCAAGCTTGTGGATCAGCTCGGGCGACAGGATCGTGGGCGTGCCACCGCCCCAGTGCAGCCGTCCCGCCTTCACGCCGGCGGGCAGGTGCTTCTTCACCAGCTCCAGCTCCTGCAGGAGCGTTCCGACATAGGCCTCGACCGGCGCCAGCGTCTGGGTGCCCTGGGTCCGGCAGGCGCAGAACCAGCAGAGCCGCTCGCAGAACGGGATGTGGACATAGACCGAGATCGGCACGGCCGGATCGAGCGCCTCGATGGCCGCGGCCTGGAATTCGGATCCCACGGCGCCCGAGAAGACGGGCGCCGCCGGGTAACTCGTGTAGCGCGGCACGCGCGCATCGAAGAGTCCGAGACTCTGGAGGAGGGCGATGTTTGTCATGGGGAACCTCTTAACGGTTCCGGTCGCAGGACACTTTGCGCAAGATCAAACGCCCCGGACAGGGTGTCGCAGCCCCTACATCGGCAGCGGCGAGACGCCGACAACCGTCTGATGCAGCGCCAGCGCCAGCGCCCAGATCGCCGCCGCCGCCAGAAGCCGCGGCAGGATGTGCTCCTCGTTCTGCTTCAGCCAGTGCGGATCGACCAGCGGCCGCAACGAGAAGAGCGGCGCAGCCCGGAACGCGGCGTCACGCTCCGCCGGTGGCAGGGCGCGGCGGGCGCGGCGATCGAACATCGGGATGGCCGCGACGGACAGGCCGAAGAACGAGCCGAACATGATGACATGCGCCAGATCGCCGTTCGTCAGCGTATGCGCCGCCGACCAGAGCATGAGCGCGATCAGCAGCGGATGACGCGACAGCGCGGCGAGGCCCGGACGCTCGGGATCGAAGGGCATGCGGCGCTTCCCGCCAAGGGTCCAGGGCCAGGGCAGGCCGAAGCCCTGCGCCACCAGCATCCAGACCACCGGCGCGGTGCAGTTCGGCACCCAGCGCACCGCCGGCGTCTGCGGCCAGAGTTCCACGAAGGGCGCCCGGGCGGCCGCTGCGATCAGCCAGGCCAGCACGAGAAGCGACACCACGCCATAGGCGGCGAAATAGGCGCGCCGCCCCAGCAGTCCGATCAGAGGCTCGCGCACGCCCGGCCGCGCGGGCAGCAGATGCGAGGCAAAGAAGACGGACAGCGCCGCCGCGAATTCGATCCAGTCCGTCAAGCGCGCTCCGCCTGCTCCATCAGCCGGACGATGTGCCCGGCAAATAGGTGCGTGGCGGGTATCCCGATGATCATCCCGCCCAGAAACGACCATATCGGCGGAATGAGCGGCACGTCGACCCATGAAAGGATCAACGAGGCGAAGAAAAGGTTCACCCCCGCAGCCCCGGCACCGAACGGATAGAGCCAGAGGGTGACGCGGGTGCGGCGGGTCATCTGCGCTGCACCATCCATTGCACCGCGGCCAGCGCCAGCACGAAGCCGAGCGAGGCCATGGCGAACCAGAACTCGGCCACGTCGGTCTGGGCCTGCGGGACGGGCCGTTCGAAGGTGGCCGCCGCGACCGCGCCGGGGATGAGGATCAGCAGGGGAAGCAGGATTCGCATGTCAGATCTCCTGGGTGAGGGAACGGTAGATGTCGGGCAGCGCGCGGGACAGCCGCGCAGGGTCGGGAAGCAGCGTGAAACCGACGCGGCCGAAGATCCGGGCGAACCAGTCCTGTCCGTCCGCATCCACGATCACGCCATGGACGGACTGCGCCAACGCGCGGGCCTCGCGCACCGCCATGCGGCTGTCCTCGATGCCGTGGATGCCCTCGTAGTGGTCAAGGTCGTTGGGCTTGCCGTCGGTCAGCACCAGCAGCAGCTTCCGGCTGGCGGCTTCCTCGGCCAGCATCGCCGAGGCATGGCGGATCGCGGTGCCGAGGCGGGTGTAGTGGCCGGGACGCAGGCCGCCGATGCGCCCCGTCACCGCCTCGCCCATCGGCTCGTCGAAGCCCTTGCATTTCTTGAGGAACACCCGGTCGCGGCGCAGCGAGGAGAAGCCCCAGATCGCCAGCCGGTCGCCCGCCACGTCGATGCCGCCCGCCAGCGCCGCCAGCGCCTCGCGCGCGGTGTCGATCACCGAGCGGTCGCCGACGACGGCCTCCGTCGAGCGCGAGCAGTCCATCAGGATCGCGACCGACAGGTCACGCTCGATGGCGCGCGAGTTGAGGTAGATCCGGTCGGAGCCGCGGCCCGTGGTGCGCAGCGCCACCTGAGCCTCGATCAGCGCGTCGAGGTCCAGCTCCGCGCCCTCTACCTGCCGCTTGCAGAGGATGCGGCGCGGGTGGAGCGTCTCGAACTGCCGCCGCACACGGGTCATCAGCCGGGGGTCGGGAGCGAAGCCTGGACCCGCCTCGGCCTCGGCCTCGGCCTCGAGCACGCGGCAGTGATCGGGCATCAGGCTCTTCGAGCGGTGGTTCCATTCGGGATAGGTGAAGCGGTCCGACAGGCGCTCGTGGTCGGCATCCTGCGGGGCGAGGTCGAGGTGCAGGCGCAACCGGCTGGCCGCGCGCTTGAAATGCTGGGTCAGGGTGATGTGGTCCTGATCCTCGGCCGCCTTCTGCGCGTTCTCCTGATCGTCGTCGTCGGTGGCGCGGTTGATGTTCAGCGCCTCGACCCAGCTCAGGATCGCTTCGAAGCGGTGGACGATGAAGCCGTCCTTGCGGTTCGCCTGGTCGAGGTCGCGCCGCTGGCCCACCTTGCGCGTGGTGGTGGGAAGGCTCGCCGGCGCGTTTGTCTCATCGGGGTTCGAAGCAGCCTTGCCCCCTGCCCCGCGCGACAGCCGCAGCCAAAGCGGAACCGGCGCGAAGGGGGCGTAGCCCGAGGGTTCGTGCCCGCCGGTCAGGTCGTGCGCCCGGGCGGTCATTGTGCCGCCAAGGGCCGCGCGCACACGCTCCTCCACCGCGGTTTCGGTGCCGAAGGCGGCATGGGTCTCGCGCGACAGGCGGACATGGGCCGAGAGCGTGCGATAGACGTCGGCCAGCCCCGGCGCCAGCGACAGGACGCGGGCGGTCGCCGCCTCCATCGCCGCGATCTGCGCCAGATCGAAGGCCAGCGGCCCGGCAGGCTCTGGCAGGTCCACCTGCGCCGCAAGGGCCGCGAGCCAGAGATAGGCCGCCCGGTTCAGGTCGGCCGAAGGGAAACAGTCGAGGACGGGAGGCAGCCGCAGCCGCTCCCCGTCGAAGCCAGCCACATGTTCAAGGATCCGCGTCTCGCCCAGCTTCGAGCCGAGGCCGCGCCGGTGCCGGGCGGCGGTCGCCGGGCTCTCGCCGATCTCGACGCCCGCAGGGCCGCCGAGCGCGCGGAAGAGGACCGCCACGCTCGGGCGCATGGCTTCCAGCGTAACGGCGGCGCCCTCGTGGCCGCGGGTCGCGGCGAAGCGGCTGGCGTAGTCGTGCCAGAGGTTGCCGACGGTTTCCTCCGGCTCCATCAGGTCGAACACGTGGAAGCTCATGGGTCTACCTCAGCCGTAGACGGTTGCGACGAGGTCGCGCAGCGCTTGCGCCACGTCGGGTTCGTCGGTCAGCGGCTCGATCACCGCGGCTTCCAGCGCCTGCTCCACCGTCATGCCGCCCGCCATCAGCGAGGCCGCGTAGACGAGAAGCCGGGTTGAGACGCCTTCCTCCAGGTCCATGCCCGAGAGGGCGCGGACGTGTCCGGCGAGCCGCACGAGCGGCGCGACCCTGGCCTCGGACAGCCCGCTCTCGCGCGCCACCACGGCCGTCTCGGTCACCGGGTCGGGGAAGGTGAAGCTGATCGACAGGAAGCGCTGCCGGGTCGAGGGCTTCAGCCGCTTCAGGATGTTCTGGTAGCCGGGGTTGTAGGAGGCGACCAGCATGAAGCCCGGAGGCGCCACCAGTTCCTCGCCCGTCCGGTCGATCATCAGCGTGCGGCGGTTGTCGGTCAGCGGGTGAAGCACCACCGTCACGTCCTTGCGGGCCTCGACCACCTCGTCGAGATAGCAGATCGCGCCTTCGCGGACGGCGCGGGTCAAGGGCCCGTCCACCCATTCGGTGGCTCCCCCCTTCAGGAGGAAGCGCCCGATGAGATCCGCCGCCGACAGGTCGTCATGGCAGGCGACGGTATATAGCTTGCGCCCCATCCGCGCCGCCATGTGCTCGACGAACCGCGTCTTGCCGCAGCCGGTCGGCCCCTTCAGAAGAAGGGGAAGACCTTTGTTGCTGGCCGCCTCGAACAGGCTGCACTCGTTGCCGACGGGCTTGTAGAAGGGCACCGTGACGTCGCGGACGAGGGCGTTCATGCCGCCTCTCCCACCGCATTGGCCACGGGGGCCCGGCGAACCACGGCGAGGCTGTAGATGAACAGGAGCGCACCGAGGACCACCGCCGCACCCGAGCCGAAGCGGATCACGTAGAACATCGCCAGCTGGTCCTGCACGTCCATGTAATACTCGCCCATCACGCGCTGCAGGTGGACCTGGATGGTGCCCGCGAAGGTCAGCGTGAAGGTCATGAACGCCATGCCGCCGGTCATCAGCCAGAAGGCCGCCATGTTCATCCACTGGCTGTAGGGAGCCCGCTCACGCAGCATCGGCATCGCATAGGTGAACATCGCGAGGTTCAGGGCCACATAGGCGCCGTAGAACGCGAGGTGGCCGTGGGCCGCGGTGATCTGCGTGCCGTGGGTGAAGTAGTTCACGCCATGCAAGGTGTGCAGGAAGCCCCAGACGCCCGCGCCGAAGAAGGCGACCGTGGAGGAACCGAGCGACCACAGCAGCGCGGCCTTGTTCGGGTGGTTGCGGCGGCCCTTCCAGACCATCACGAAGGCGAAGGACATCATCGCGAAGAAGGGCGCGACTTCCATTGTCGAGAAGATCGAGCCGATCCACTGCCAGTAGCCGGGAGTGCCGATCCAGTAGAAGTGGTGCCCGGTGCCGAGGATGCCCGAGAAGAGCGCGGTGGCGACGATGACGTAGAGCCACTTCTCGATCACCTCGCGGTCGACGCCCGTCAGCTTCAGCATCAGGTAGCCGAGGATGGCCGCCATCACCAGTTCCCAGGTGCCTTCGACCCAGAGGTGCACGATGTACCACCAGTACATCTTGTCGAGGCCGAGGTTGTCGGGGTTGATGAAGGCAAAGAGCCAGAGCAGGCACAGAAGCCACAGACCCGTCAGCAGGATGTTGGTGATCGCGGTCTTGCGGCCCGCAAGCGCCGTCATCGAGATGTTGAACAGGAAGATCAGCGCGGCGACGAGGATGCCGCCCTTGACCCAGAGGGGCTGTTCCAGGAACTCGCGCCCGCCGTGGATGCCGACCAGGTAGCTGACGACGGCGCCCAGCGTGCCGACGACGAGGATGCCCAGCTGCAGATAGGCGAGCTTGACCGAGAAGAGTTCACGCTCGGCTTCCTCGGGGACAAGGAAATAGGCCGCGCCGAAGAAGCCGAGCAGCAGCCAGACGATCAGCGCGTTGGTGTGGATCATCCGCACCACGTTGAACGGCAGGATTTCCGAAAGCGTGTTGGGCGAGACGTAGATCCAGCCCGCGAGCAGCCCGCCCAGCACCTGGATGGCAAAGAGCGCCATCGCCACGCTGAAATAGGCCAGCGCCACCTTTTGCGATTGGTATTTCATGTTGCGTCCCCCCCTCAGCCGGCGTCGTTCGGCGGCCAGGATTGCGTGTTCATCTTGTCCGCCCAGCGCAGGAACTCGGACAGGCCGCGCTTCTCCTCGTCGGTGAGGGTGAAGTGCGGCATCTGGCGGCGGCCCTCGACGCCCGAGGGCTGCGCGTCGATCCAGCCGCCCAGCATCTCGGCAGCGGCGTCGGGATCGTCCAGCACGCCCCAGCGCGTCATCACGTTGCCGACCTCGGGGGCGAAATAGGCGCCCTCGCCGTGCAGCGTGTGGCAGTTGATGCAGCTGTTCTTCTCCCACACTTCCTTGCCCAGCCTGACCTCCTCGGTCAGCGGCACGGCGGCGGTTGAGGTGACCACGTAGTTGTGGCTCTGAACCGTCAGACCCACGAAAATGGCTATGAAGAAGAGCGATCCCCCATAGAACACGTTCCGGGCCCGCGATTTCGTAAGGAGTTCCGACATGGGACGGTCCTGGCGAATGGTTTCGGGTGAGGATGTCCTAGCGGAGGCCGCCCCGGCGGAAGTTGCGGGATCACAAAGAAGCCCGCGATTGGCTGGCGCATGGTGGGTGCATCGGACGGGCGGCATGCGCCCTCCGCCGGGAACCCGATCATGCGACCGAACCTCGACGACCCCGACCTGCCGCTCGCGCGGATCTTCGACCGCTGGCCCGCCACGGCCGACGTCTTCCTGTCGCGGCGGATGCTGTGCCTTGGCTGCCCGATCGCGCCGTTCCACACGGTCATCGACGCCTGCGCCGAATACGGACTGGACGAGGCGGACTTCCGTCTGGCCCTGCATCGCGCGGCGATGCCCTGAGCCGCGCCCGCGCCGCCCGGTCATGTTCGGGCGGGTTTCGTGCCCCGCAGAGGGCTCCATAGGGTTGGGACCGCCCTTCCGCTTCGGAAAGGGCTCTCCGCGCGGGCTGGCCCGCCGTGTCAGTTCGGAAAAGGCTTCCGGGCGTCAAGGCCCGCCACTTCTAAAAGGGCTGCCGCGCGGACTAGCCGGCCGCGCCGCTCAGGATGACCAGCCGGTGCGGGGCGGTCACCACGATGCGACGGCGGGCGCTCTCCACGATCCCCTCGCGCTCCCAGGCCGACAGCAACCGAGAGACCGTGTGCAGGGTCGTGCCCGTCATCTCCGAGATGTTCTGGCGGGTGATCGGGAACGAGATCTCGAGGCCGTTCTCGACCTTGCGCCCCGACTGGGTCACCATCCGCAGCAGGCAGGCGGCCACCCGCTGCTCGACCTGCTGGGTGGCCAGTTCGGTGATGCGGTTCTGCATCTCGCCCAGCCGCTCGCCCAGCGTGCGGTAGCTTTCGGTCGCGAACCCCTCGTAGCTCTGGGTGAACTCAGGCCACAGTCGCACTGGCCACGACAGCGCAAGGCACTCCCCCGCCGCGACCGCGGTGGCCGGATAGGTGTCCCGCGCCAGTGCCGGGGCGATCCCGAAGAGCTGGCCCGGCCCGATGTGCAGCGCAATGATCTGCTCGCCGGTCGGCGTGGTGCGGATCACCCGGATCGTGCCGTCCAGCAGCAGGTAGAAGCGGTCGGCCGGCATGCCCTCGCCGAAGACGGTCACCCCTTCGTCGTAGCGTTTCGGCGACGCCTGGTCGAGGATCGCCCGGATCTGCGCGCGGTCGAGCCGGCTGAAGGGCGGAAGCTTGGCAAGAAGGCTTTCGTCGAGCTTGTTCAAGAGCCTGATCCGAGTTTGCGGCAGGACAACGAAGGCCTGCCGGGACTGACACATATTCACTCGGGACGGAACAAAACGCGAGGGCCGACCTGCAAGGGCTCCGCCACCGTCAACCGGCAGGAGACCGGCCACCAGCGTCCCGGATGGTCGGCATCCTGAGGGCGGCGGCACCAGCCGCCGCCCCCTTTTTGCACGAGGAGACGGCGATGGCCAGCGATACACCAAGATCCTACGACGGACCGGCAATCCTCAGCTACGGCTTTCGCCCGTTCTTCCTGATGGCCGCGCTGTTCGCGGCCACGATCATCCCGGCCTGGATGGCGGCATGGAGCGGCCATGTCACCCTGCCCTCGTCGTTCTCGCCCATCGACTGGCACATCCACGAGATGCTGTTCGGCTATACCTCGGCGGTGATCGCGGGCTTCCTGTTCACGGCCATCCCGAACTGGACCGGGCGGATGCCGCGGCAGGGACGGCCGCTGGCGCTGCTCGCGGCGCTGTGGATCGCGGGGCGCTTCGCTGTCGCCGGGGCCTTTGGCGACCTGCCCCTGCTCGTCCTCGCGATCGACGCGGGCTTCCTTGTCGCCGTGGCCGCCATGGCGGTGACCGAGATCGCCGCCGGGCGGAACTGGAACAACCTCAAGGTGGTGGTTCCGGTGATGCTCTACCTGGTGGCCAATGTGGTCTTCCACGTCGAGGCGATGCAGGCGGGCGAGAGCGACTATGGTCGGCGGATGGGTTTTGCCACGGTGGTGTTCCTGATCATGCTGATCGGTGGGCGCATCATCCCGAGCTTCACCCGCAACTGGCTGGCGAAGCGCCCCGGCGCCGTGATGCCCACCCCCTTCAACCGCTTCGACGCCGCCTGCCTGATCGCGGCGGCCCTTGCCCTCGTGCTCTGGATCGCTCGGCCCGAGGGCTGGCCCACGGCGCTTGCGCTGACGGCGGCCGCGGGCCTGCATGTCGCGCGCCTGTCGCGCTGGCAGGGCCATGCGGTCTGGCGCTCGCCGATCCTGCTGATGCTGCACGTGGCCTATGCGTTCCTGCCGCTCGGCTTCCTCGCCGTGGCGCTGGCCGCCGCGGGCTGGATCGGCCAGCCTCCGGGCATGCACCTGCTGGGCATCGGCGCGATCGGCGGCATGACCCTTGCGGTGATGATGCGCGCCTCGCTGGGGCACACCGGCCGCGCGCTGGAAGCCGGGCCGCTGCTGACCGCGGGCTTCGCCTGCATCGTGGCCGCGGCCCTTGCCCGGGCGCTGCTGGCCGATGCGGAACTGGCGGGCTTCGACGGCTACACGCTCGCCGCGCTGCTCTGGACGACGGGCTTTGCCACCTTCATCGGCCGGATCGGCCCGTTCCTTCTTTCGCCCAATCCGGCACGGCGGCAGGCGAACGGCTGATCCGTCCCTGCGGCGGGCAAGTGCTTGACAATCCGGGGCGCGGCGCGATTAATTCTCATTACGGTCAGCCCATTCCCGGGCGCCGTGGGCCGCCGCCCGGTCCCGCCTCAGCAGGAGCTTCAACGGAGCATGTGCAAGACCGATGTCGAAGCCGGGCGACTGGCGGCGCTGCAGAGATACGAAATTCTCGACACCCAGTCCGAGCCGGAATTCGACCTGATTACCGAGCTGTTGCGCTCGATCTACGCGGCGCCCATGGCGGCCATGACGCTGATCGATGCGGACCGGCAGTGGCTGAAATCCCACCCGGGGATCGAATCCAACGTCACGCCCCGCCATGACGCCTTCTGCAACTGCACGATCCAGAGCAACCAGGTGCTGCAGGTCGTCGATGCCTCGACCGACCGGCGTTTCCGCGACAATCCCTACGTGGTCGGCCCCCCGCACATCCGCAGCTATCTCGGCGCGCCTCTGACCACGCCCGACGGCTACAACATCGGCAGCATCTGCGTGATGGACACCATCCCGCGCGACTACACCCAGGTGGACCGCGATGTTCTGGTGAACCTTGCCCGGCTCACGGTCGCCCAGCTCGAGCTGCGGCTGATGGCCACGGAGGATCCGCAGACGACCGCGGCCACCCGGCGCGCCTTTCTGTCGATCCTGCGCCGCGCGATGGAACGGGCACGCAGCGGCGGACAGGTCTCGAGCCTCGTCACGTTCAACCTGGACCGGTTCCGGGACATCAACGAGACGCATGGCCATGACTTCGGGGACGTGGTGCTGTCCACGGTGGCGCGCACGATCCGCGGCGCGATCCGCCGCGGCGACCATCTCGGGCGGCTCGGCGGAGAGGCCTTCGGCGTCTTCCTCGAAGGCGCGAGCCTCGAGGCGGCGGTTCAGGCCGCCGAGCGCCTGAGGCTCGCGATCGAGGACTCGCGCTTTCCCGGCCATCCCGAGGTCCGCGTGACGGCCAGCTTCGGCGTTGCCCCCGTCTCGGCGCAGCACAGCAGCGCCGAGGCCTGGGTCGCGGCGGCCGACAGGCTGCTCAAGATCGCCAAGGTGGCCGGGCGCAACCGGTGCGTCGCCCCCGACGGCGCGCACAAGGTCATCGCCTTCCGGCCAACCGAGCGCATCCACTAGCCCGCGCCGCAGCCGCAGGTCAGCGGCTCGCGGCGAGTCCGGCCCGGGTTTCCGGGGTGGCAAGCTGGTCGTTCAACTCGGTGAAAAGCCTTTTCGCCTCTGCCCGCTTGCCGATGTTGAGCCAGGCATAGGCGCGCAGAAGTGCCAGATCCCGGCGAAGGCCGCCGGTCAGGTCCTCGTAGGCGTCGAAATAGGCGATCGCCCGGCGATATTCCTTCAGCCGGTAGGACCGGACGCCGCGCTGGTCGAGGATGATGGCCTCGACCTCGACGCGTTGCTGGTCGGTCAGGTCGGTTGCGGCTGCGATGCGCGCGGCCTCCTCCGTCATCTGAAGCGCGAGGAACGCGAGCGCCTTGCCGAAGCGCGCATCCCGCGCCACCTGTCCCCCCAGCCGGCCCGACGCCGCGGGTTCGAAGGCCCAGAGCGCCTCGAGCGGGCGGTTGAGGTTGTAGACGCACCACGCCCGCTCGTAGAGCACCTCGGCCGAGGTCGCGCCGGCCGTCAGCGCGGCGCAGCGGGTCCAGTCCCCCCGGGCTGCAGCCGCCCGGACCGCGGAGGAACCGCTGCCGCCGCCGACCCGCGGGGACGCGGCTGCAACGGCCGCCCCTGCGGTGCGCGGCCTGCCCGCCGCGGGAAGGTCCGTCGCCACCGCCGGCGCCGCGCCACGGCCGGACCTCAGCCGGGTCTCCAGCGCCTTGAGCGCCGGCCCCGCCCCGGGCAGCTGGCCGCTCGCAAGGCGGAAGAGATCGGCCAGTTCGGCATCGCTGGCCACCGCATCGGCCTTTTCCAGCGTAGCGGAGATCTCCGGCAGGCCGGTGCACGAGGTGATCACGCCGCGATAGCTCTGCACGGCGGCGGCAGTCTGGCCCAGTGCGACCTGCATCTCGGCCAGCCGCCAGGCGTTGTTCACCCGGTCGCAGCGCAGGATCTGCGGGCTGCGCCGGGCGATCTCGACCGCCAGTGCGGCATCGCCCGAGGCCGCGGCGCTGTCGAAGGCGGCCTGCGCCTCGGCCGTGTCCAGAAGCTGCACCATCTCGGCGGGCGGGACCCAGCCGGGAAAGATGCGCGTCGTCTCTTCCATCGTCCGCCGCGCCTCGGCCAGTTCACCGTCGGCGATCAGGCGGTAGATCCGGTCGATCTCCTCGGCCGGAGAGCGCTGTCCCAGAGTGGTAAGGTCCGAGGGCACCTCCCACTCCGGGAACTGCGCGCGCAAGCGGCGCAGCTCGGCCTCGGCCGCGGCGGTGTCGCCGCTCGAGACGTAGTAGTTCAGCGCCTCGAGATCCTGTGGCAGCGGCGCCGCGCCCTGTCCGAAGGCGGGCCCCGCAAGGGCCAGAACCAGCGCCGCCCGGCGCAGCAGGGTCAGATCGGCGCGCATGCGGAAAACCCTTCCACTTGGGCGACGAGCGCCATCAGGTGCAGCGTCGCGGGATAATAGGGCTGGCGCGCTTCGAAAGGCGGAATCGCCGCTCCGGGCTGGCCGGCCAGCGCGCATTCCCCCAGCGCCGGGATCGCGCGGAAGCCGGGGTCGGCGGAACGCTCCAGCACCTTCCCGGTAGCCCGCTCGAAGACGACGGGGGCGCCGGCCTCGGCCGGGGCTGCACGCTGCGCCTCGGCGAAGCGGCGCAGAGCGGGGTTGGCGGTCAGGCCCGACCACAGCAGGAACAGCGGCACGCGCATCGCATCATAGCCCGAATTGCCGGACAGGCCCGGTGCGGGCCGATCGCCCTCGGGCGTGACCAGCGCCCAGTCCGGTGCAAGGCCGAGGCCCGCGATCCAGGCCGCGCCATCGCGGGCACAGCGGCGCAGCCGGTCCTGTCCGCTGAAGGCACCAAGTTCCATCATCGCCCGCGGCATGTAGTAGGAGGGGTTGAGCACGACGCCCTCGGTCGTCTCGAAACCCTCGGCGCCCGGCAGCAGCACGAGCTTTTCGGAGCCGTCGGGATGCGGCCGGATGCAATGCAGCGCGATGGCGCGCGCAAGCTCGGTCGACCGGGCGGCCAGATCCGCGTCGCCGAAGCGGCGCGAGCCGAGCGCCAGCGCCCAGGCATAGAACAGGTCGCCATCGGTCGCGTTGTTGCGGTCGGGCACCGCCAGCGTCACGCCGGGCAGCCAGCGCCAGGCAAGAAGACCGTCGTCGCGGCGGGCGAGGTTGGCCTCGGTCCAGTCGGCGATCCTGCGCAGCGCCTCCTCGTCGCCGAAGATGGCGGCGAGGGCTGCCCCGTAGCCCTGCCCTTCCGAATGGCTGGCATTCTGCTGCGGGCCATCCACGATGCGGCCCGCAGGGAGCAGGAAGGCGGCCTTCCAGTCGCTCCAGGCCGCCTGCAGCGGATGGTCGGGCGGCAGGCCCCCGCCATCCTCGGTCGCCGCCTGCCCGGCGATCCGCAAGGCCGGCCAGCACAGCGCCGCCGCGGCGGCCGAGCGTAGCAGCGTGCGGCGCATCATTTCCTGCCTCTCCCCCTCGTCCTCACCACGAAGGCCAGCGCCACGGCGGCGCTGATCCACGCAAGGCCCAGCATCCCCCCCAGCAGCATCGGCGGGCGCGCCGAGGCGACGTTGCCCACCACCTGCCGGAGGTTGCCCGGGCTCAGCGGTTCCTTCAGCCGCGGAAGGATACCGGGGGCGGTCCAGCTCGACCAGCGCCCGTCCGTCCCCAGAACGGCCAGTTGCCCCTGCGGGCCCAGCGGGGAATGCGGCGCACGCGCCAGCGCGGCCGCCACCGCCGCAGGCTCGGCATCGGGGCCGAGCACGACCCAGAGCCGGCCCGGCGCTGGCGCAAGGACCACCGCCACACCCTTCCGGACGGAAAGCCAGTCCGCAAGCGCGCCGTCCCCCGGCTGAAGCAGCCGTCGCGCGCCCACCACCGCCGGTTCCAGTGTCGCCGCCACAAGCGCCTTCGCGCGCCCGAGCCAGTGCGTGCCAACCAGCGGCGGCGATCCGCCCTCTGCCGGGCCAAGGCCCAGCGGCACCGGCGCGGCCCCGGTCGCCGGCTCCTCCGGCCGCTCCACAAGGCGCGAGACGGTGGGCGGCAGCAGCGCCAGCGCCAGAAGCCGCGGGGTGAGGCCGGCCTCGGCCATTGGCACGCGCCCGAGATCGTGCAGGCCAGCCACCGTCAGCGAGACCTCGCCCTCGGCCGAGCCGGTTCCGAAGGCCGCCATGAAGGGCAGCGCCCGCGCGAGGCCCTCGGGCGTCGCCGGGTGGATGCCCTCGGCCCGCAGGCCCGCCAGATCGCGCGCCATGTCGTCCATCTCCATCCGCGGCGCCGGCGGCACCGTCAGCTCCGAGGAATCGAGCACCGCCAGCAGGTCGCCGGCCCCGGCCGGACAGGGTTCGTCGGCCGGATCGCCGGGGATGATCGATTCGAAGGTCAGCCGGTTCGGCCCCGGCCGCAGCAGCCGCGCCGGGAAGCGGATGTCGAGCCGCGGCTTCACCGGCCCCGCCTCGCGGTCGAGCGGCAGCATCCGCACGGTGGTGCCGTTCACCTTCACGAGCAGCACGGCGCCCTCGGGCAGGCCCTCGGCGAAGCCGTAGTCGAGCCCGAACCACGCCTTCTGCGTGGCCAGCAGCAGCCAGTCCTCCGGCAGGCGGAAGTCGAGGTCGCGGCGGTAGTAGCGGTCGTCGGTCACGAGCGTGGAGAGGCCCAGCGTCGACAGCGGCACCGCGGCCCCCGGCTCGAGCAGCGGAAGCGCGGAAGGCGGCCCGCTTGCGGCCCGGCCGAAGAGCCCGGCCACCAGCTCGGTCTTCGGTGGCCGGCCCGCAGGATGTTCCAGCACCAGCACCAGCGCCTCGTCGCCGCCACGGCGGATCGACACCCGGTCGGCGTCCGACGGCAGCACCGACACGCGGGCAAAGCTCGGGCTCGGCGTCCGTGCCCAGGGCTGCCCCAAGGCGATCGGCAGGGCCTCTCCCGGCAGCGGGCGACCCAGCGCCACGGCCAGATCGCGCAGGGCCGCCTCGTCCGGCACCTCGGCCGCCCGGATCTCGAGCGGCCTGCCCGAGGCCGCCTGCGCGGTCACGGCGGCCAGGAAGGTCTCGGGGCTGGTGTCGAGCGCCTCCGCCGGCAGGACGAGGCCGCTCTGGCGCAGGTCGAACTCGGTCCAGACCGCGAATTCGGCCTCGGCGCCGCAGTAGATCCGGTGGCGGTGCTCGGTCTCGATGGTGACCGTGTTCTCGCCCACCCGCGCCGAGGTGCCCAGCGGCAGCGTCACCGCGGCAAGCGGGCCGAACTGGCGCGGCTCGAACCGGCCGATCACCTCGCCGTTCACCCGCACCACCACCGAGGAGCGTTCTGGCAGGACGTTGATGCTGCTGCGGTAGGCCAGCGTCAGGGTGCCAAGCTCGCCCGCGGGCGGCAGGAACAGCCGGAACGCGGCCCGCACATGCTGGCCCTGCAGGCGGAACAGGCCGCTGGCGTCGGCCCCCTCCTGCACCGGGCGCAGCGGGATCAGCCAGGGGGCGACCTCGGGCGGCGCCTCGGCCGGGGTGGCGGGGGCTGCGGTGTCCGGCGGCGTCACGCCCTCGATCACGATCATCGGCGCCTCGTCAGCCAGGGCGGCGGTGCCCCAGGCGAGAAGGACCATCGGCAGGATCGGAAGGCGCATCATTCCGCCCCCCAGGCAAGAGGCGCGGGCCGCGACGGCACCTGCCACGTGGGATCGAGCAGCTCGTCCGCCCAGTCGGTCCGGCCGCTGAAATCGGATCCGAAGGCCATCAGATGCGCCGGCCGGTCGGGAGGCGCAGCGCGGCGGCGGCGGCGGCGGCCCGGCTCGGCCAGGAAGTCGCCCAGCGTGCGCGGAAGGGTCGACACCGCCAGCCAAAGCACCTGCGCCATGCCGGCGAGCAACCCCTTCGGTCGGCTCGTAGCGGCGCGCATCGCCTGCCAGTGCGCGCTTTCGCCGAAGATCAGATAGGCCACCGTCTCGCGCACCGCGATGGGCTGGCCCGCATCGAACACGAGGCCGACCATCACCGTCCCGCCGTCGCGCCGGGCGGACCGCACGCGGCCCTTCACCATCCGCTCAAGCTGCGGTGCATCCGGAAAGCGCGGCTGGAACTGGATCTGCGTTCCCGGCTCGATCGCCGGGCGCGGATCGCCGGTGCCCGGCAGGCGCAGCAGGAGCCGCACGCCGCTGGTCGAGGCGTCGAGCACGGTGGCCGCCATCGGCCGGTTGCCGAAGGCCGGCAGCAGCGCCTCGGCGGGAACCTCCATCTGGACGCGGGGCGCGGCACGGCGTTGCTGCTTCTCGGCGACGGAGCGCAGCGCGAGTCCGACGAGAAGCAGGTTGAACACCGCCCACCCCCCCACGACGAGCAGCACCGAGCGGTCGCCGGGGAAGGCCAGCCAGCGCGCCGCCGCGGCCGCCACGCCGGCAAGGCAGAGCAGGAAGGTGGCAAGCAGCGGCTTGTAGATCGGCGAGATGTAGTTCTCGCTCAGCGTCTCGTCCTTGGCGGTGACGGCAAAGCGCGCGCTGCGCGGGCGGAGCAGCGTGCCAAGGATCGCGCGCGTCAGGTAAGGCGCCTGCGCGATCTCGTAGACCTCCGAGACCAGCGGCCATCGCTGCCGCGAGAACAGCGCGTTCTGGACAAGGAAGCTGACCGCCAGATAGCCCGGCATGTAGGCCAGAACCTCCTCGAAGGTCGCCACGAAGATCTCGACCCCGAAGAACAGGTAGATCATCGGCGCGATCAGGAAGATCATCCGCACCAGCGGGAAGAACCAGAAACTCATCGAGTTGAGATAGCAAAGCCGCTGCGACAGGCTCAGCCCGCGGCGGAACAGCGGGTTCTTCAGCATCAGCATCTGCATCATGCCGGTGGCCCAGCGGCCGCGCTGCTGGATGAACGAGGCGAAGGTCTCGGGCTGCAGGCCCGCGATCATCGCGCGGTCGAGATAAAGGCTCTTCCAACCGCGGGAATGGATCTCCAGCGCGGTCTCGGCATCCTCGGTGATGGTCTCGCCGGCAAAGCCGCCCACCTCGTCCAGCGCGCTGCGCCGCAGGACGGCGGCCGAGCCGCAGAAGAACGCCCCGCCCCAGCGGTCGAGGCCGCGGTGGATGCGTCCGTAGAACATCTCGTTCTCGGGCGGACAGCGGTCGCCGAGGCCGAGGTTGCGCTGGATCGGGTCGGGATTGATGAAGAAATGCGGGGTCTGGACCAGGAACAGCCGGGGGTCGGCGACGAAATAGCCGACCGTCCGGGCAAGGAAGTCGCGGCTCGGCACGTGGTCGGCATCGAAGACCACCACGAGGTCGCCCTTCAGCCGCTCGAGCGCGGCGGACATGTTGCCGGCCTTGGCATGCTCGTTGCGCTCCCGCGTGGCATAGACCACGCCGAGGTCGCGGCAAAGCTGCTGCAGTTCGCGCCGCCGCTCCTGCGACCGGTGGGCAAGCTCGGGATCGGCGGACAGGCAGCGCTCGTCGGTGCCGCCGTCGTCGCACAGCACCACCGTGCGAAGCCGGGCGGGATAGATCATGTTCTTGGCCGCGGCGAGCGTGACGCTCAGCATGTCGGCCGGCTCGTTGTAGGAGGGCACGAGGATGTCCACCGTCGGCAGATCCTCGGGCTTGACCTGCGGCGGGAACGGCGGGTCGGTCGGATCCGCGCTGAGGAAGCCGTTGAGGAAGAAGATGCCGATCGAGAAGGTCTCGACCGCGAAGAGAAGGGCCGCGCAGATGAAGGAGGCCTCGGGTGCCGGCGGCGGCAGCGTCTCGAAGAGCCGCCAGAACCAGTAGCGCAGCACCACGATGCTGGCCGCCGACATCAGCAGGAAGCGCGCCGCCATGCTTTCGGCCAAGGGCTTGAGCGCCGCCACGAGCACCACCGCCACAAGCGCGATCAGCCCCTGCGTCGAAGGCGCGACAGGGGCGGCCGCCAGCATCCCGAAGGGCAGCAGCAGCAGCAGCCACGCCGCGATCAGCAGGACGGCGACGATCCGGCGGGGCTCGCGGGCCGGGACATGGGCGGTCATGGGCGGGTCTCCGGGGGAATCAGGGCAACGGGGCGGCGAGAGGCGAGCGCGTGCGCCCGGCCGCGCCCTGCGCGAGGACCTCGCCGCCGGCGGGCGCCACGCCGGGGAAGCCGAGGCTTGGGGCCGAGATCGGGCGAAGCGCGTCCTCGGGCCGGCCGCGGACGCAGTTGCGCAGCATCACGTCCAGAACCTCGGCCTGCGCGGGAAGCGGCCGCGCCGTCGGCGGCATCCGCCGCAGCGCCAGCACGCAGACGGTATCCACGCCGAAGCGCCGCTCGGCATGAACGACGCTGCCCAGCGCATCCTCGCCCGAGCGCAGGTCGCTGGTGGCCAGCGTGGCGAAGGGCTGTGGCAGCCGGCCCTCGGCATCGGCGAAGGCCGACAGCCCGAGGCGCGGCAGCGCCGTTCCTCGGGCGGCACGGGCGCGCAGCACCATCATGTTGTCGCCCTCGATCGTCGTCGCGTTCGGCAGGGCGATGCGCTGCTCGACATCGCCGCCAAGGTCCCGCTCCTGCGTCAGCAGGGCACCGGCCACCGGGATCCAGCGGCGGCTGTCGGGCACGCTGCGGAATTGCGCGGTCTCTTCCCGGATCGAGAGCGCGGGGCGACCGGGCACCGAGGTCGCCTCGCATCCCGCGACGAGTAGGGCCGCGCCGGCGGCAAGCCAGAGGCCCGCACGAAACCCGAGCGGCGATGTCGATCCTGCGGTCATGTCCTGCCCTGCAACCTGCTGCCGCATCCTGCCCGTCCCCGGCCAGCCCGGCTGAGGCCGCCTTCTATCGCACAGGTCGGGAAATGCCGACAGTTTTTCTCAATGCTACACTTTTTAGGGCCGGGCGACTGTTGCAGCCGTGCATCCTTGAGGCGAGTCACGTCGCACATCCTTCGCCTCGGGCAGATCCGCCGCCTGCGAAGCCCCGGAAGCGGGCCTGCCGACGCCCGGGTGACGCTACGGAAGCCTCCCTCGCGCTTCTCAGCATGATCGGCGGGGCTTGGCCCGGGACGCGTTCTCCCCTAACGGTTTGACAGTCCGTTCGACTGTGCTCTAGGTTGAATGCACGGTCGGGCCGCACCCACTGGAACAGGACACGAAGCCGATCGGATGACGGGCAAGGGACAGCGCGGATCATGGGTGCGTTCGGTCGGGGCATCGGCTGATGCCGGCAAGTTTCATGCCATCCCGACGCCCGCGGAAATCCTCGAAATCATCAGCGGGCTGCTGCGCGCCCCGCAGGCGTCGATCGAGCGCGCGATCCGCGCGGCGCTTGCGCGGGTCGCCTCGGCCTGCGGCGCGGACCAGGCGCAGGTCTGCCGCGTGATGCCCGACGGCAGGCTGCGCGCGACCCATGACTGGACCCGCTCGGGGCGGACGCGGGCGCGCCGGCACCGGATGGAGTTCTGCGACGGCTGGTGCGCCGGCCTGCAGGGCCGCACCCCGACGGTGATCCCCGACAGCGCGGCACTGCCGCAGGGGCCGGAGCGCGAACGGCTCGAGGCCGAGGGGCTGCGCTCGATGGTGGCGGTGCCGATGCTGCGCGACGGCCGACTTGCCGGCTGCGTCATGCTGGCTTGGGGGCAGTGCCGGACCGAGCTCGCACCCGAGGATGTCACGATCCTGCAATCGCTCGCCGAGGTCATGCTGACCGCCGCCCAGCGCCGCGAAAGCGAGCGGCAGGCGGCCGAGGCGGCGCAGGCGCTGCGCGAGGACCGGCTGCTGCTCGAATCCATCCTGCAGACCAGCACGTCCGCCATCCTCGCCTTCGACGGCGCCGGCCGGATCGTCTTCGCAAATGGCGAGGCGGCGGCGCTTCTGGGCGCGGAGCCCGGGGCCCTGCCCGGCCGGACGCTGGAGGCCATCGGCTGCCGCCTGCTCTCGCGCGAGGGCGAGCCGCTGCCGGCGACCGCCATGCCGGTCGCGCGCGCCCTGGCCGAGGGGCAGGCGCTGCGCGACCTTCACCATGTGCTGCTGGGCGCGGACGGGCGGCAGCGGGTGCTGTCGGTCAACGCGGCTCCGGTGGCACCGACCGGCGCCTCGGGGGTGCGGGTCGTGCTGACCGTCGATGACGTCACGGGGCAGGTTTCGGCGGATACCGCGTTGCGCACGGCGCTGGCCGAGGCGCATCAGCTGGCCTTCTTCGATCCGCTGACCGGGCACTACAACCGCCGCGGCCTTGTCGAGGTGCTGCGCGACTGCCTGCAGACCTGCGTGCGCGAGAACGGCCACCTTGCGCTGCTCTACATCGACGTGGACGGCATGCGGCAGGTCAACGGCACGCGCGGCCAGTGGCTGGGCGACCGGCTGCTTCAGGCGGTGGCGGCGCGGCTGGACGGCCTGCGGCCCGAGGGCGGCGATCTCGGGCGCATCTCGGCGGACGAGTTCGTCATGACCTGCGGCGAGCTTCACGCCGATCCCTCGGCGGCGGTGGCCGCGGCGGAAGCGCGGGCCGGGCAGATCCTCGCCACGCTGCGCGCGCCCTTCCAGGTGGACGGCCTGTCGCTGGAGATCACCGCAAGCATCGGCCTTGCGGCGATCTCGGCGGGAAACACCGTCGACGGCCTGCTGAAGGGCGTGGACCTCGCGGTGATGGCCGCCAAGGCCGAGGGCGGCGACCGCGCCCGCGCCTATCGCGCCGACATGGAGCAGGACATGGTCGGCCGCGTCGCCCTCGCGCAGGAACTGCGCGAGGCGGTGCGCCGCAACGAGTTCCGCATCTTCTTCGAACCGCTGGTGCGGCTGGGCGCCAACGGCCTCGAGATCGTGGGCCAGGAGGCGCTGATCCGCTGGCAGCACCCGCAGCGCGGCCTGCTTGCACCGCTCGCCTTCATCCCCTTCGCGGAAGAGACCGGCTTCATCCGCGACATCGATCTCTGGGTGCTGCGGGCGGCCGCGGAGGTGCTCGCCGGCTGGGCGCAGGATCCGGCGCGGCGGCACCTGCGGATGTCGGTCAACATCAGCTCGGCGCAGTTCCTGTCGGAGGAGTTCGGGCCGACCCTGCGCGAGGTTCTGGCCGAGACCGGGGCCGACCCCTCCCGGATCGAGCTGGAGGTCACCGAGGGCACGCTGCTGTCCAACCTCGGCGCGGCGCGGGCGACCATGATGGACCTGCGCTCGCTCGGCCTGACCATCGCGCTCGACGATTTCGGCACCGGCTTCTCGTCGCTCAGCTACCTGCGCGACCTGCCGGTGGACGTGCTGAAGATCGATCGCAGCTTCCTTGGTGGCCTGTCCGGGCCGAAGACCAACATGACCATCCTCGAGGGCATCATCGGCCTCGCCCGCGGTCTGGGCGTCGAGATGGTGGCCGAAGGGGTCGAGACGCCGTCACAGCTCGCCTGGCTTCGCGACAAGGGCTGCCGGACCTTCCAGGGCTACCTGTTCGGCCGCCCCTCGCCCGAGCCTCAGCTGGAGCTTCCGCCGGGGATCGAGGCGCCCGGATCGCCCGCCCCGGCGGCGGATCCGGCGGTGTCAGGGCTCGACGCTCCAGCGCCCGCCGCCGCCGTGGAAGGCGCGGCTGTCGGTGATCCGGAAGCCTGAGGCATCCTCGCAGGCGACGTAGCGCTGCACGCGGATCCGGGCGGACGAGACCTCGAGCAGGTTGAAGTCGTTGGGCTCTCCGCGCACCCGGGTCGAGAGGCCGGTGCCGGCATGGACCTGCAGCACCACCCCGCGGCCCGCGGCCTCGGCGAAGGGACCGACGCGCCAGGTGTGCAGATGGCCCGAAAGGACCACGTCGGCGCCGCAGCCGGCCAGATCCTCGATGGCGCGTCCCGCCCCGTGCATCAGTTCCTTGTCGTCCTCGGGCGTGTGCTCCATCGGGTGATGCACCACGACGATGCGGACCCGTTCCGTCTCGCCCGCGAAACTGCGGCGGATGCGGGCCAGCGAGCGCGACCGGAACCAGCCGCGCTGCCAGGCCAGCGGATTCACCGTATTGGCGCCGACCACGATCATCTCGTCGTCGATCCAGCAGGGTTCCAGGTCGCGGCCGAACCAGCGGCGGTAGCGTTGCCACGGCTTCACCAGCCGCACCGCAAGATTGTGCAGCGGCACGTCATGGTTGCCCGGCACCACCAGGACCGGCGGCTTCAGCGCCGCGACGAAGGTCGCCGCCGCGCGGAACTGCGCCTCGGTCGCCCGCTGCGTCAGGTCGCCCGAGATCGCCACCAGATCCGGCTCTAGGCTGTTCACCGTCTCGATCAGCGGCCGCATGAGCTCCGGTCGGTCGCGGCCGAAATGGAGGTCAGACAGATGGAGAACCCGCCTCATCGCACGTCGCGATCCCAGTGCCCGGGCACGGTGACCTCCAGCGCGCCCTCGATGGCGCGCAGGTCGAACGGTGGCACCATCCGCTCGCGCTCGCCGTCAAGGGCGACGTGCCAGCGCCGGCTGCGGCCGGCGGGCAGGTCGATCTCGACATGCGGGCCGCTCATCATCGCGTAGTTCTGGTCGACGCTGGCATAGCCCAGCGCGAGTGCCGCCGCGTTGCGGAACATGCCGAGCCGCCCGGTGTCGGGCGCGATGAAGACCACGAGATCCCCTGCCGCCACCCGGTCCGAGCCTTCAAGCTTCATCTGTTCCAGCTGGAAGGCGTTGTTTACCACGAAGATCAGCGGCGAGCGCACGATCCGTTCCTCGCCGCCGGCCCGGACGTGCAGGCGCAGCGGCCTGCCCATCCTTGCCAGCACCTTCAGCACCGACCAGTAGGCAAGGAAGCGGCTGCGGCCCCAGCGGCCATAGATCTCCTCGCGCACCTTCAGGATCGCCGGATACACGCCAAGGCTCGCGTTGTTCAGGAAGACCTGCCCGTTCACGGTGGCGACGCGGATGGGCGCCGTGCGGCCGGCGCAGATCACCGCCACCGACTCGTCAAGATCGTCCGGCAGCGCCAGCGAGCGCGCGAAATAGTTGAATGTGCCCAGCGGCAGGATGCCCATCCGCCGCCCGCTCTGCGACAGGGCGGCGGCGACGGCGCAGATCGTGCCGTCGCCCCCCGCGGCCACGATGGTGCCGAAGCCGCGCTCGACTGCCTCGCGCGCAACGGCCTCGATCTGGCTGCCATCCTCGACCAGATCGACGTGCACCTCGACACCCTGCGCCCGGAAGGCGTCGCGGACGCGATCCGCCTCCTCGCCCTTGCCGGAGCCGGCATTCATCACCACACAGATGTCGGGCTGGGCCATGCTTCTCTCCGCTCTCGTGCCTCACGGCACCATCGCAGCCGCCCGGCCAAACGCCCCTTCGGCGGGCCGGTTCCGCTCAGGCCTCGACCAGCTCGTGTTCGAACACGTCGATGCGGAACCCGGTGCCAAGATAGCTGGCGGTCAGCGGCCAGCCGAGCGAGGCCGCCAGCAGCGCCTGCGGCCGGAAGGCCTCTCCCGGTTCCTCGAAGGCCATGCGCCGCAGGCAGAGAAGGTCCGCAGCCGGCGCAACCTCGCCGATCCGCCGCGCGAGGTGCCGGATCTGGTCGGGGCGCAGCTCGTGCAGGATGTCGCTCAGCACCACCAGGTCGAACTCGCGATCCGGGATGTCGGAGGGCAGCAGGGCTTGGCGGAATTCCATCGCGGCCATCGGCGACGG
This sequence comes from Rhodobacter sp. CZR27, assembly GCF_002407205.1. Taxonomy (NCBI): domain Bacteria; kingdom Pseudomonadati; phylum Pseudomonadota; class Alphaproteobacteria; order Rhodobacterales; genus Rhodobacter; species Rhodobacter sp. CZR27. The sequence continues at coordinate 2,326,568 of NZ_CP023548.1, forward strand.
CTCGGCACCGGCGGCCTCGATCGCATCGGCATCCCCGTCCAGCCCCAGGTAGGCATCCGCCCGGCCAGACAGGCGGCGGCCCAGCGCCCCCGCCCCGCAGCCAAGCTCCAGGACGCTGCGGTAGTGCTGCCGCGGCAGGAAAGCGAGCGCCTGGGTTTGCATCCGACGCTCGGACAGGCCGAACGCAAGGCTGGGGTGCCCCGCGATATCGAGGCAGCGGTCCAGGGTCTGGGCCAGGGTCAGGTGCATGTGCTTTCTCCGCGCTTCAAGTTGGCAGCCGCCGTCCGTGGACGGTGCGCGACACCAAGCCGGGCCGCCGGGGTCCGTTCCGGACGATCCGACAAAAGACGTGTCACTGTTGCCCGAAAGTCGCAATCGGCGGCTTGTCCCGCTCCAGATAGTCGAAGACATAGAGTTCGCGGATCAGCGCAAGGCCAAGGGCCGCCAGCGGCGTGGCCAGCAAGAGCCCCATCAGGCCGAACAGGACGCCGAGCAGCAACTGGGCCGAGATGATCAGTGCGGGCGGCAGATCCACCTGTTCCTTCTGCACGAGCGGAGTGATCAGGTAGCTCTCGAGCGTCTGCACCCCGAGATAGACCGCGACCACCAGCCCGACGAGGCCCCAGCCCTCGGGCAGGGCAAGCAGCAGCGCGGGCAGCGCCGCGATGACCGGGCCGATGTTCGGGATGAAGGCAAGCAGCGCCGCGATCAGCCCCAGGATGAAGGCCAGGGGCACGCCGATCAGCCAAAGCCCCAGCCAGGTGAGCACGCCGACCACCGTCATCGAGATGAGCTGCCCGCCCAGCCAGCCGCGCAGGGTGCGGTTCGCGATGTCCATGATCTCGTCGCCGCGCGGCCGGACCGGCGGCGCCAGCAGCGCGCGCAGCCCGCGCCGGTAAAGGCCGGGATCGATCGCGGTGTAAAGGCCGATGAACAGGATGATGACGAGGTTGCCCAGCGCGCCGAAGGTGGCGCTGACCGCGGTCGAGGCAAAGCCGCCCTCGCCCGACATCAGCCGGGACGGCGCGAGGCGCGACAGCAGGGTCGAGCCCCAGGAATATTGCGCGATGCGCTCGCGCAGGCCCTCGAAGGCCGGGGGAAGCTGGCGCGTCAGTTCCTCGATCTGGTCGAACATGTCGGCGGCGAAGGACAGGAACGCTCCGGCCAGCGCGGCGAGGCAAAGGAGGATGAAGACCGCGATGCCGCCGCCCCGCGGCAGGCCGGTCAGGCCCGAGACGATCTCGCCGCCCGCCGACAGGAAGACGCCGAACAGGATGGCGGCAAAGATCACCAGCAGCACGTCCGGGGCGATCACGACCAGCACCGCCAGCACGAGCGCCAGCACCAAGAGGGAAACCGTCCGCCGGCGCATCGTTCCTCCGCATCAGTCTGGGGCCAACGTCCTGGTCCGGCGCCTGTTCCCCGCCGCCTGCCGGTCGGCGCACCAGTCGCACGGGCCGCAGGGGCGATAGCCGAGCGGGCGGCTGCGGCCCCGACCGGCCGTGGCGCCCGGCTCTCCTGCCCGGCGGGATGCGGCCCTGTCGTCGCCTTCCCGCGCGGACGAGCCTAGGCGGAGGGGGCCTTGTGGCGGCGCCGGACGCTTTCCGGGCGGCCCGGCAGCGACAGCCGGGCGTCGTTGCGGACCTTCTCCGAGATCACCCGACCTTGCGCGATGACGCAGAGCCGGTCGGGCCGCAGCCGCACCGCCTCGACCGCATCGCCGGCATCGAGCACCACGAGCGAGGCTGGCGCGCCTTCATGCAGGCCGTAGTCGAGCCCCATGATCCTCGCGTTCTCGGCCGTCACCATGTCGAAGCAGCGCCGCATCTCGGCCGGATGGGTCATCTGCGCGACATGCAGCCCCATGAAGGCCACGTCGAGCATGTCCGCGGTGCCCAGCGAATACCACGGGTCGAGAACGCAATCCTGCCCCCAGCCGACGGAGATGCCTTGCGCCTGCATCTCCTTCACCCGCGTCAGGCCGCGCCGCTTGGGATAGGTGTCGTGCCGGCCCTGCAGCACGATGTTGATCAGCGGGTTCGGGATCGCGGCCACCCGCGCCTCGGCCATCAGCGGCAGCAGCTTCGAGACGTAGTAGTTGTCCATCGAATGCATCGAGGTCAGGTGGCTGCCCGCCGCCCTGCCCTGCAACCCGGTTCGGATCACCTCGGCGGCCAGCGTCTCGATGTGGCGGCTCAGCGGGTCGTCGGTCTCGTCGCAATGCAGGTCCAGCATCAGCCCGCGGTCGGCGGCGATCTCGCAGAGGTCGCGCACCGAGGCCGCTCCCTCGGCCATCGTGCGTTCGAAATGCGGGATGCCGCCCACCACGTCCACGCCCATGTCGAGCGCGCGCAGCAGGTTCGCCCGCGCCGTCGGATCGCGGTAGAGCCCGTCCTGCGGGAAGGCGACAAGCTGGAGGTCCATCCAGCCCTTCACCTGCTCGCGCACCTCCAGCAGCGCCTGCACGCCGAGCAGCCGGTCATCGCAGACATCGACGTGAGAGCGGATGGCAAGCAACCCCATGCTCGCCGCCCAGTCGCAATAGGCGAGCGCGCGCGCGATCATCTCCTCGACCGTGACGATGCGCTTCAGCTCGCCCCAGAGCGCGATCCCCTCCAGCAGCGTGCCCGACGCGTTCACCCTCGGCAGGCCGTAGGAGAGCGTCGCGTCCATGTGGAAATGCGGATCGACGAAGGGCGGGCTGACGAGGTCGCCGGTGGCATCGATCACGCGGCCCGCCTCGGCTTCCAGCCGGCCGATGGCGGCGATCCGGTCGCCGCGGATGCCCACGTCGGCCACCCGGCCATCGGGCAGCGTGCCGCCCCTGACGATGAGATCGAACATCAGCGTTCCCCGCGGTTGAAGGGCTGCATCAGCGCCGCCGGAACCTCGGCGCGGCGCGACATGAGGACAAGGGCCAGGATCGACAGCGCATAGGGCGCCATCAGGAACAGCTGGTAAGGCACGAGCTGCCCCAGCGGCGTCTGCTGCAGCCGCACCTGCAGCGCATCGAAGGCGGCGAAGAGCAGCGCGCCGAGCACTGCCTTGCCGGGCTTCCACGCCCCGAAGATCACGAGCGCGATGCAGATCCAGCCGCGGCCGTTCACCATCTCGAAGAAGAAGCTGGAGAAGGCGGAGAGCGTCAGGAACGCCCCGCCCACCGCCATCAGCCCCGAGCCGACGACCACCGCGCCGATCCTGAGGCCCACAACGGACAGCCCCTGCGCATCGACGGCGGACGGGCTCTCTCCCGCCGCCCGCACGGCAAGGCCCAGCGGCGTGCGCCACAGCACCAGCGCGACGAGCGCGGCCACCACGAAGGCCGCATAGGTCAGCGGCGTCTGTTGGAAGAGTGCCGGACCGACCAGCGGGATCTGCGACAGACCCGGCACCGGCCAGACGGCAAAGGGCTCGATCTTCGGCGGGCTGGAGACCTCGGGCAGGATCAGGCGATAGGCGAAGTAGCTGGTCGAGGTGGCAAGCAGCGTGATCCCCAGCCCTACGACATGCTGCGACAGGCCGAAGGGCACGACCAGCACCGCGTGGAGCAGGCCGAACAGCATCCCGGCCAGCATGGCGACCGCCGCGCCCTCCCACAGCCCCGCGCCGGCCCAGACCGTGATCCAGCCGGAGAAGGCGCCGACCACCATGATCCCCTCGATCCCGAGGTTCAGAACGCCCGCGCGCTCGCAGATCAGTTCCCCCATCGTGGCGAAGATCAGCGGCGAGGCGATGCGCACCGCGGCCGCCCAGAAGCTGACCGAGAGCAGGATGTCCAGAAGCTCGCTCATCCGCGCACCACCCGGAACCGGATCAGGAGGATCGCCAGCACCATGAACAGCAGCGACGTGGCCAGCAGCATGTCGGCGATATAGGTCGGCACATGGGCCGCGCGGCTCATGCTGTCGGCGCCGACGAAGACGCCCGCGACGAACAGCGCCGCCGGCACCACGGCGAGCGGGTTGAGCAGCGCGAGCATCGCCACGATGATGCCAGTGTAGCCGAAGCCGGGGCTGAGATCGAGCGTCAGGTGCCCCTTCAACCCCGCCACCTCGGAAAAGCCCGCGAGTGCTGCAAGGCCCCCCGACAGCAGCGCGGTCTTCACCAGCACCCCGTCCACCGGGATGCCGGCAAAGCGCGCGGCCCGGGCGTTCAGCCCCACGGCACGCATCTCGTAGCCAAGCGCGGTGCGCCGCTCGATCACCCAGACCGCGAGGGCGGCGATCAGCGCGAGGCCGAAGCCCCAGTGCAGGCGCAGCCCCTCGACCAGCCGCGGCAGCCGCGCCTCCTTGAGCAGAGGCGCGGACTTGGGCCAGCCCATGCCCATCGGGTCCTTCAGCGGTCCTTCCAGCAGGTAGCTGACGAAGAGCAGCATGATGAAGTTGAAGAGCAGCGTGGTCACGACCTCGTCCACGCCAAAGCGGGTCTTGAGCGCGACGGGTCCAAGCAGGACCAGCGCGCCCGCGGCCATCGCGGCCAGCGCCATCAGCGGCAGCACCAGCGGCCCGCCGACCGCGCCGCTGCCCAGCAGGACGGTGATGATGGCCCCGGCGTAAAGCTGCGCCTCGGCGCCGATGTTCCACAGCCGCGCGCGGAAGGCCACCGCCACCGCGAGCCCGGTGAAGATCAGCGGCGTCGCGCGGTTCAGCGTCTCGAGCGCCGCGAACTTCGACCCCACCGCGCCCTTCACGATCAGGCCGAGCGTGGCCAGCGGGTCGGCCCCCGCCACCGCGGCAAGGCTTGAGGCCACGACGAGCGTCGCGAGCAGTGCGGCGGCGGGCAGTCCGATCCGGCGCAGCGCCGACGGGTTGGCAACCGGCTCAAGCCGCATCGGCGAACCCGTGCCCGGCCATCCAGAGGCCGAGTTCGGCCTGCGATTTCGTGCCGCGCGGGAAGCCGGGCGACAGGCGGCCTTCGGACATTACATGAATGGTGTCGGACAAGGCCATGATTTCATCCAGATCTTCCGATATCAGCAGAACCGCTGCCCCCTCGTCGCGCGCCTTGAGGAGCCGCGAATGGACATAGGTGATCGCGCCGATGTCCAGCCCGCGCACCGGCTGGTTCGCGAGGATGATCCGCGGCCCCGGCTCCAGCACCCGGCCAAGGATCAGCTTCTGCATGTTGCCGCCCGACAGCAGGCGGATGCGCGTCTCGGGCCCCGGGCAGCGCACGTCATAGGTGCGGATGATCACCTCGGTGAAGGCCCGCGCCGCGCGCCAGTCCATCCAGCCGCCTTTCGCGAAGCGCGAGCGGTAGCCTTCGAGGATCGCGTTCTCGGTCAGGGTGAAGTCCGCGATGGTGCCGGTGGCGTGGCGATCCTCGGGGATGCGCGCGATGCCCGCGCCCACCGCCGCCCGCGGCGTCCAGTCATGGACCTCGGCCCCGGCGACCATGAGCGCGCCCGCGTCCGGCCGGATCAGCCCCGACACCAGATCGGCCAGCGCCGCCTGGCCGTTGCCGGACACGCCGGCAAGGCCGGTAATCGTGCCGGCGCGAAGGTCGAGCGTCACCGCGCGCAGCCCGGGAATCGCCCCCCGGTGCGGGGTAAAGACCGCCTGAAGCCGCATCAGCACCGCGCCGGGACGCGGCGGGGCGACCTCGGGCGGCACCACCTCCTCGCCGACCATCATCGCGGCCAGCGCGTGGCGGTCGGTCTCGGCGGTCGCGACCTCGCCCACCACGCGGCCGTGGCGCAGAACGACGCAGCGGTCGGCCACTTCGACCACCTCATGCAGCTTGTGCGAGATGAAGATGATCGAGAGCCCCCTGGCCACGGCCAGACGCAGGGTGCGGAACAGCGCCTCGGTCTCCTGCGGGGTCAGGACGGCGGTGGGCTCGTCCAGGATCAGGATGCGCGCGTCGCGGTAGAGCGCCTTGAGGATCTCGACCCGCTGCCGCTCGCCCACCGACAGGGTGCCGACCTTGGCATCGGGGTGAACCGACAGGCCGAAGTCGCGGCTCAGCGCCTCGACCCGCGCCCGCGCCGCGCGCTGCCCGAGCGACAGGCGCCAGAGCGGCGCGGTGCCGATCAGGATGTTCTCCAGCACCGTCAGGTTGTCGGCCAGCGTGAAGTGCTGGTGCACCATGCCGACGCCCGCGGCCAGCGCCGCGCGCGGATGGCCCGGCGGCAGCGGCTTGCCGAAGACCTCCACCGTGCCCTCGTCGGCCACATAATGGCCGAAGAGGATGTTCATCAGCGTGGTCTTGCCGGCCCCGTTCTCGCCCAGAAGCGCCACGACCTCTCCCTGTCGCAGGGAGAGGCTGATGCCGGCATTGGCGAGAAGCGCTCCGAACCGCTTGGTGATCCCGGAGAGGCGCAGGACGACCGGTTCGCTCACGAGGATTTCGGCTCGCTGTCGTCAATGGCCACGGTGAAGGTTCCGGCCTTGATCGCGGCCTCGCGTTCCGCCACCAGCGCCATCGTCTCGGCAGGCACCTTGCCCTCGAAGGTGCCGAGCGGGGCGAGCGAGCAGCCGCCTTCCTTCATGAAGGAATAGACCCCGTAGTCGGCGGCCTTGAAGGTGCCGGCCTGAACCTCGGCCACCGCCTTCTCGAAGGTCGGCTCGAAATGCCAGAGCGCGGAGGCCACCACCGTATCGGGATAGTCGGCCTGCGTGTCGATCACGTTGCCGATCGCCAGCACGCCGCGCTCCTTGGCGGCATCCGAGACGCCGAAGCGTTCGGCGTAAAGCAGGTCGGCGCCATTCTCGATCATGGCGAAGGCGGTTTCCTTCGCCTTCGGCGGATCGAACCACGAGCCGATGAAGCTGACCTGGAACTTCGTCTCGGGCTTCACCTCGCGAGCACCCGCGATGAAGGCGTTCATCAGCCGGTTGACCTCGGGGATCGGGAAGCCGCCGACCATGCCGATGTTGCCCTTGCTCATCGCGCCGGCAATGAGTCCCGTAAGATAGGCCGCGTCCTGGATGTAGTTGTCGAAGACGGCGAGGTTCGGCACCGCCTCGTCCGGCGGGAAGCTCGACCCCATCAGGAAGGCCACGTCGGGATAGTCGGCCGCGACCTCGCGGGCCTCCTGCTCGACGCCGAAGATCTCGCCCACGATCAGCTTCACGCCGCTCTCGGCATATTCGCGCATGACGCGGGGATAGTCGGTGTTCGCGACGTTCTCGGTGAAGCTGTAGTCCACGCGACCCGCGGCCTTCGCGGCCTCGGCGGCCTTGTGGATGCGGCTGACCCACTGCTGCTCGACCGGCACGGTGTAGATGCCGGCGACCTTCAGCGTCTCCTGCGCCCGAAGCGTCCGCGGCAGGGCGCCCAGCGCCAGCGCCGCACCTCCGGCCATCAGAACTCCTCGCCGCGTCGTTGCGAATCCCGTCATGTCCGTCCTCGCCCTGCTGGATGTTTGACCGGACGGTAAGACGCGGGCGTCCGAGGGGCAAGACCGCGGCCCCTGCCCGAAAGTCGGCACTGCCGTCGAATTCCTTACAGCCCGAAATGCCTGCGAAAAATTTGTTACCTGCCGCGGTTAGGGAACTTGCAAGAATCCGTTTTCGGCCTTTAGCTGACACTAATAGCCGCTGTGGTGGGTCCCTCCCGCCGAAAGAACGGCATTCGAAACGACAACAACGGGAGAGTTCCGATGACGATGAAACTTGCACTGGCCGCCTCGGTCAGCCTTGCGGCGCTTGGCGCGGCCTCGGGCGCGCTGGCCCAGAGCGACGAACTGGTCGCCGCCGCCAAGGCCGAAGGCATGCTGACGACCATCGCGCTGCCGCACAACTGGTGCGGCTATGGCGACGTGATCGCGGGCTTCAAGGCGAAATATCCCGAGATCACCGTGAACGAGCTGAACCCCGACGCGGGCTCGGCCGACGAGCTCGAGGCGATCCGGGCGAACAAGGACAACACCGGCCCGCAGGCGCCCGACGTGATCGACGTGGGCCTGGCCTTCGGTCCGCAGGCCAAGGCCGAAGGACTGATCGTGCCCTACAAGGTCGCGACCTGGGACGAGATCCCGGCCGAGATCAAGGACGCCGACGGCTACTGGTATGGCGACTATTACGGCGTGATGTCCTTCGGGGTGAACACCGACCTCGTGTCCGAGGTGCCGAAAAGCTGGACGGCGCTGCTCGACAGCCAGTATGCCAACGCCTTCGCGCTGGCGGGCGATCCGCGCGCCTCGAACCAGGCGATCCTCGCCGTCATGTCGGCGGGCGTCGCGGGCGGCGCCGAGCCGGGGCAGGCCTCCGGCGAGAAGGGACTCGAGTTCTTTGCCGAGCTGAACAAGGTGGGCGGTTTCGTCCCGGTGATCGGCAAGGCCGGCACCATCGCCCAGGGCCAGACCCCCATCGTCGCGGCCTGGGACTACAACCTGCTGTCCTGGCGCGACGAGCTGAAGGGCAACCCGCCGATGGAGGTCATCATCCCCGAGGGCCCGAGCCTCGCCGGCGTCTATGTGCAGGCGATCTCGGCCTATGCGCCGCATCCGAACGCGGCGAAGCTGTGGATGGAATACCTTTACTCGGACGAGGGCCAGCTGGGCTGGCTGAAGGGCTACTGCCACCCCGCCCGCTTCAACGCCATGGTCGAGGCCGGCAAGGTGCCGCAGGACCTGCTCGACGCGTTGCCCCCGGCCGAGGGCTACGCCCGCGCCGTCTTCCCGACCGTCGAACAGCAGGAGGCGAACAAGGCCGCGGTGACCGCGGGCTGGGACAAGGTCGTGGGCGCCAACGTCCAGTGACCTGACCTTCCGGGCCTCCGCCACGCCGGCGGAGGCCCTTTTCGGTGGACCCTGCATGACTGACCTGCCTCCGAAGAGCGCCAAGGCCTTCGTCTCGCTGCCGCTGAACTGGTTCGGTGTCGCGCCGTTCCTGCTGTTCGCGCTGCTGTTCCTGATCCTGCCCACGGCGCATATCGTGCTGGGCGCCTTCCGCAACCCGGCGGGCGACTTCACGCTGGCCAATATCCGGGGCCTCTTCACGCCCTCGATCCTCGGCGCCTTCTGGATCTCGATCCGGATCAGCCTGCTGACCGCGGCGCTCGGCTGCCTCGCGGGCTTCCTGATCGCTGCCGCCGTGACGCGCGGCGGGCTGCCGGGGCCTTTGCGCGGCGCGCTGCTGACCTTTTCCGGCGTGGCGTCGAACTTCGCCGGCGTGCCGCTGGCCTTCGCCTTCATCGCCACGCTCGGGCGGCTCGGCTTCCTGACGGTGATCCTGCGCGAGTGGTTCGGGCTGAACCTCTATGGCACCGGCTTCAACCTGATCAGCTTCCTCGGGCTGACGCTCACCTACCTCTATTTCCAGATCCCGCTGATGATCCTGATCATCACGCCCGCGCTCGACGGGCTGAAGCGTGAATGGCGCGAGGCGGCCGAGACGCTGGGCGCGTCCGGCGCGCAATACTGGCGGATGGTGGCGCTGCCGGTGCTCTGGCCGTCGTTCCTCGGCACCTTCGCGCTGCTCTTCGCCAATTCCTTCGGAGCGGTGGCGACCGCCATGGCGCTGACCGGCTCGCAGCTCTCCATCGTGCCGATCATCCTTTTCGCGCAGATCCGCGGCGACGTGCTGCAGGACCCGCACCTGGGCTATGCCATCGCCTTCGGAATGATCGTGCTGACGGGGCTGGCGAACGTGATCTACATCGTGCTGCGCACCCGCGCCGAGAGGTGGGTGAAATGAGATCGGCCAAGCTCTGGTCCTGGCTCGCGCTTGCGGCGGGCATGCTCTACTTCTTCCTGCCGCTGATCGGGATGTTCGAGTTCTCGCTGCGGGCGCGGCGGGGCGAATACAGCTTCGACGCCTATGCGAGCGTGCTGGGCGACCCGGCCTTCCGCGCGACCTTCGGCTATTCGGTGCTGATGGCACTCTTCACCATCGCCTTCGGCATCCTGCTCGTGGTGCCCACGGTGTTCTGGGTGCGCCTGAAGCTGCCTCGCTGGCGGCCGGTGATCGAGTTCATCACGCTTCTGCCGCTGGTGATCCCGCCCATCGTCATCGTCTTCGGCTACATCCGGCTCTACAACACATCGAGCTGGCTGCCGCTGACCGGCACGGCGATGGGGACGAACCTTCTCCTGATGTTCGGCTACACGATGCTGGCGCTGCCCTACATGTATCGCGCCGTGGATACCGGTCTTCGCACCATCGACGTGCAGACCCTGACGGAAGCGGCGCAAAGCCTCGGCGCGGGCTGGGTCACCATCCTCGCGCGGCTGATCCTGCCCAACGTGCTGGTGGCGGTCCTGTCGGGGGCCTTCCTGACCTTCGCCATCGTGATCGGCGAGTTCGTCCTTGCCGCTCTGCTGAACCGCCCGGCCTTCGGGCCCTACATGGTCTGGATGGGCTCGAACAAGGCCTATGAACCGGCGGCGCTGGCCGTGATCGCCTTCGTCGTCACCTGGGCCTGCATGGCCCTGATCCAGCTGGTCACCCGGCTGTCGAAACATACCAGAGCCCAGAGATGAGAAGGAACTTCGCCTGATGGCCTTCCTCGAGATCGCCCGGCTGGAGAAATCCTTCGGCCCCCTGCACGTCGTGCGCAACTTCAACCTGTCGGTCGAGAAGGGAGAGTTCGTCTCGCTGCTCGGCCCATCGGGCTGCGGCAAGACCACGGTGCTGCGCATGGTCGCCGGCTTCGAGTCGGCGGATCAGGGCGCCATCCTGATCGAGGGCAAGGACGTGGTGCGCCAGCGCCCGAACGCCCGCAAGATCGGCATGGTGTTCCAGGCCTATGCCCTCTTCCCGAACCTGACCGTGGCGCAGAACGTGGGCTTCGGGCTGAAGGTCGCGGGCGTGCCCCGGCGCGAAGCCGATGCGCGCGTGGCCGAGATGCTGGCGCTGATCGGCCTGCCCGATCTGGGCGGACGCTACCCGTTCCAGCTGTCGGGCGGGCAGCAGCAGCGCGTGGCGCTGGCGAGGGCGCTCGCGGTGCGGCCGCGGGTGCTGCTGCTGGACGAGCCGCTTTCAGCGCTGGATGCGCAGATCCGCGTATCCTTGCGCAACGAGATCCGCGCCATCCAGCAGCGGCTGGGCATCACGACGATCTTCGTGACCCACGATCAGGAAGAGGCGCTGTCGATGTCCGACCGCATCGTGGTGATGAACGGCGGCGTGGCGGAACAGGTCGGCACGCCGTTCGAGATCTACAACCACCCGACGACGAAGTTCGTGGCCAATTTCGTGGGCACGCTGAACACGCTGACCGCCGAGGTCGAGGACCCCGCCGCCGGCACCGTCCGCGTCGCCGGCCAGGTCATCCAGTTGCCCGCTCCGGTCCCGGCGCCGCGCGGCGGGCGCATCGGCCTTGCCCTGCGCCCCGAGGCGCTGCGCCTCGGCACGGTGGCGGGGCGCGAGGTGATCCTGCCCGCCACCATCGCGAACGTGCATTTCCTCGGCAGCGTGATCCGCCTGCAGGTCCAGACCGCCGGCACCAGCGTGGCGCTCGACACCTTCAACCGGTCCGACGTGCCGCCGCCGCAGGTGGGCGCGCAGACACAGGTCAGCTTTTCCGCGCGGGACGTGATCGTGCTGGAGCACTAGGAGCGGCGGAAGCCGCGACCGCGCAGGCGGCAAGGCCGACAGGACTCCGCTGCCGCGCCGGGGGTTCAACACCGCAGGCTCCGATGCCGGTCTCCCGCGGGTGAGGCGTCAGGCACCGGCCCGCCTGGGACCTGGGCAGGACGCTGGACCTCGCGCCCGTGATCCGACCCCTCTCGCCCGTCGTTCTCGACGGGACCTCCGGGGAACCGGCCCGCCACCCGCCGCCTTGACCTTCCTCAGGTGAGGGGAGGATGCGATGGAGCGCAGGATCATCTTCGACGGGCTGATCGAATACGACCGGCTGTCGCTCAGGGGCGGAATCTGGGGCGAGCTGAGCGACGAGGACGAGCGCCTGACCGTGGTGACCGAGTTCGAGGAAGCCGATCCCGCCTCGCCCGCCGGGTTCCGGCTGCTGAACCTGCGGCAGGAGTTCAGCGCGCAGCCGAGGCTCAGCGAAGCGGGGATCGTGCTGAACGCGGGCGGCATGTATGCGGCCTGCGTGGCGGGCCGGCTTGGCCGCTACGTGCTGGAGCGTCTGGTGGACCGGCTCGACGACGAGGGCACGCCGCTCGAACGGCTGGCCGCGGCGCAGGACTGCCTCGTCCGCCATGCCGACGACCATGAGGAGGAGGTGCGGCAGGCGCTGGTCCGCTGCGCCTTCCTCGGGGTGACGCTGGCGGCGTGACGGAAGGGAGGTCTTTCATGCAACTGACGACGCGGGACTTCAACCGGACGGGGCGCCGGCTGCGCTTCACCGAACTGGGCTTCGGCTCGGCACCGCTGGGCAATCTCTACCGCGCCATTCCCGATGCCGAGGCCGAGGCCATCCTTGGTCGCGCGTGGGAGGGCGGCATCCGCTACTTCGACACCGCCCCGCTCTACGGCTATGGTCTGGCCGAGACGCGCCTTGGCCGCTTTCTCGCGGGGCGGGTGCGCGAGGATTACGTGATCTCGACCAAGGTGGGCCGGCTGCTGCGGCCGGTGGAACCCGGCGAGACCCGCGACGGTCTGGGCAAGTTCTTCGAGGTGCCCGAGCGCAAGGAGGTCTTCGACTATGGCCACGACGGGGTCATGCGCTCGCTTGAAGCCTCGCTGAAGCGGCTGGGCCTTGACCGGGTGGACGTGCTCTTCGCCCATGACCTCGACCTCTTCACGCACGGTTCGCCCGAGGCGCTTCAGGCCCGGCTCGAAGAGTTCATGCGCGGCGGCTACCGCGCCCTTGTCAGCCTGCGCGAGCAGGGGGTGATCTCGGCCTTCGGCGCGGGAGTGAACGAATGGCAGCCCTGCCAGTGGCTGGCCGAGCGGGGCGACTTCGACCTCTTCCTGCTCGCCGGCCGCTATACGCTGCTGGAGCAGGAGGCGCTGGACAGCTTCCTGCCGCTCGCCGAAGAGAAGGGGATCGGCATCGTGATCGGCGGCCCCTACAACTCGGGGATCCTTGCAACCGGGCCGAGGCCGGGCGCGCATTACGACTATCGTCCCGCACCGCCGCCGGTGCTGGACCGCGTCGCGCAGATCCACGCGATCTGCGAGCGCTGGGGCGTGCGGATGTTCGAGGCCGCGCTTCGCTTTCCGCTGTGCCATCCCGCGGTGGTCTCGGTCGTGCCCGGCATCCAGTCGGTCACGGAAGTGATGGAGAGCTTCATCGCTGCCGGCGCCGAAATGCCCGGGGGGCTCTGGGCCGATCTGAAGGAGGCCGGCCTGATGCGCGAGGACGCCCCCGTCTGAGGCGTCCCTCCGCCTCCGCTGCCGATCGACCAAAGGCAGGTTCCGGCCTGCCAGTCAGCCGGCTACGGAAGATGCTGCCCGCGCGGCATCCGGCGGCAGGGCGCCAGTGCCGCGTCGCAGGGCGTCAGATCTGCTTTTCCGGGATGAAGACCTTGAGGCCGTCCAGCGCATCCGACACCTTGAGCTGGCAGGTCAGGCGCGAGCGGGCGGCATCGGGCTGCCAGGCGAAATCGAGCATGTCCTCCTCCATCGCCTCCTTCTTCGGCAGCCGCTCCACCCATTCGGGCGCGACATAGACATGGCAGGTGGAGCAGGCGCAGGCGCCACCGCAGTCGGCCTCGATGCCGGGAACGCCGTTGTCGCGGGCACCCTCCATCACGGTCAGGCCGTTGGCCACGTCGATCACATGCTCGGTGCCATTGAATTCGACATAGGTGATTTTCGCCATCTTCGCCTCGCTCTTCCCGCGTCGCGGTCCCTCGCCGAGGCTTTAGGACAATCCCGCGCGCTTGGCCAGAGGGCCCAAGGCTTGCCGGCGGCACCGGAGCGGTCTATGTTCATAGTATGTTTCTACCCGATCCCCCTTCCGACTGGCTGCGCATGACCCCGGTTCCGGGCAGCTGGCCGCGCCCGCCCAAGGCGATCCCGGCCGGCCGGCTGGACGAGCCGCCTTCCGGCGCGCGGGTGGCGGTGGCCGGGCTGGTGCTGGTCCGGCAGCGACCGGGGACGGCCAAGGGCGTGATCTTCCTGACGCTCGAGGACGAGACCGGCGTTGCCAACGTGGTGATCTGGGCGAAGATCTACGAACGCTTCCGGCGGGCGGTGATCGCGGGCCGGCTGCTGAAGGTCACGGGCCGGCTCCAGCGCGAGGCCGGCGTGACGCATGTGGTGGCCGAGGGGATCGAGGATCTCTCGCCGCTCCTCGACCGGTTGCTGGCCGAGGACTTCCGCCCCGACGGCACCCGCGCCGGCGACCAGCCCTGAGCGGCGGAGGCCCGGACGGACTTGCGCTGCCATTCGGCGCGGCGCGCCCCTGTCTGCTGCGACCCGCCGGCCCTTTCCTCGGCCGGCGCTTTGCGGCATCCTCCGCCGCCGAACCGGGACCGGACTCACATGACGCGCATCTTCCTTCTGGCCGGCCTTCTCGCCCTGACCGCCTGTCAGGGCCCACCCATGCCCGAGGCGCCACGCCGCCCCGATCTCTCCCTCGAACTCCGTCCCGAGAAGCCCGAGCCGGAGGAGGGTATCTGCTGGGCAGGCAAGGACGGGGCGTGGTTCCGCGCCCCCTGCCCCGAGGCGCTGACGCCCGAGGTGCTGGCCTCGCTGCAACGCGCGCTGGAGGTGCGCGAGCTTTACGACGAGGAGATCACCGGCGAGATGGACCCGGCGACGCGCCAAGCGGTGCGGCGCCTGCAGGAGCCGCTCGGCCTCGACAGCGAGCAGCTGTCCCTTGCGGCCGCGCGGTATCTGGGGATTCTGCCGGTCGATCTCGACGCGCTTTGGGGAGCGCGTTCCAAAGAACCCGACCCACCGACGTCATCGCCGCCGGCACCGGCCGATCCCGACACGCTCTGACGCAGCGCCGCGCAGGTATCGGCGGCGCTGCAATGCGGACGCCCCGGCCAAGGGCCGGGGCGTAGGTCGTCATTCCGGCAGCGAGAGCGCCACGAAGCGCGGGTCTCCGCCGCGACGGATCAGCAGCAGCAGCGACTTGCGCCCCGCCTCGCGGGCTTCCTCGATCCGGTCCTGCAGGTCCTTGATCCCGGTCACCTTCTGCTGGCCGGCCTCGGTGATCACGTCCCCTTCGCGCAGCCCCTTGGCATAGGCTTCCGAGGCCGGATCGACATCCGTCACCGCAAGCCCCTCGGTCCCGCCGGGCAGGCCCATCTCGCCCGCCTGCTCCGCGGTCAGTGGCGCGACCGTCAGGCCCAGCACCTCGGCCGAGGACGGCTCGGCCGGCTTTTCCGGACCGCCGGGCGCCGTCGGACCCTCGTTCTCGGCCTCCTCGCGGCGGCCAAGCACGATCGACAGGGTCCGCGTCTTGCCTTCGCGCATCACCACCACGCGGACGGCCTCGCCGATCGGGGCATCGGCCACGCGGCGGACGAGATCGCGGGTATCGGCGACGGGCGAGCCGTCGAAGGTCACGATCACGTCGCCCGCCTGCATGCCGGACTCTTTTGCCGGACCCTCGGGGACATCGGTCACCAGCGCGCCCTTGGATTCCTTCAGGCCCATCGCCTCGGCCACGTCCGGCGTCACATCCTGGATGCGCACGCCCAGCCAGCCGCGCCGCGTCTCGCCGAACTGGCGCAACTGCGCAACGACCTTCGTCACCACGTTCGAAGCCATCGAGAAGCCGATCCCGATCGAGCCGCCGTTGGGCGACAGGATCGCGGTGTTCACGCCGATCACCTGCCCGTCCATGTTGAAGAGCGGCCCGCCCGAGTTGCCGCGGTTGATGGCGGCGTCGGTCTGGATGTAATCGTCATAGGTGCCGGAAAGCGCGCGGTTCCGCGCCGAGACGATGCCGGCCGAGACCGAGAAGCCCTGCCCCAGCGGGTTGCCCATCGCCACCACCCAGTCGCCCACGCGCGCAAGGTCCGAATTGCCGAAGCTCACGAAGGGCAGCGGCGTGTCGCTTTCCACCTTCAGCAGCGCGATGTCGGTCTTGGGATCGGTGCCGACCAGCTTCGCCTCGAGCTTCTTGCCCGAGAAGAATTCGATCTGGATGTCGTCGGCGCCCTCGATCACGTGGTTGTTCGTGACGATGTAGCCGTCTTCCGAGATCACGAAGCCCGACCCCAGCGCCTCGGAGCGGCGCGGGCCCTGGTCGCGGTTCTCGGGGTCCATGAAGTCGCGGAAGAAGTCCTCGAAGGGCGAGCCCTCCGGCACCATCGGCGAGTTCTGCGCGGGCGCCGCGACCACCGTCGCGGTCGTGATGTTCACCACCGCCGGGCTGATCTTCTCGGCCAGGCTCGCAAAGCTCGCCGGAGCGCCCTGGGCGTGGGCTGTGACGGCCTGTGCAAGCGCGAGCCCGAGGCCGAGCATCAGCGCGAGGAACAGGCGCAGCGCGGCGGCAGGCACGGGCTCGACCCGGCGGGCGATGGTAATGGCGTGAGACTGCACACCCGACTCCTTTCGAAAATCACGGGCTGCCGGTGCCAGCACCGAAGCCCAGAGATGACAGTCGGGCAAGACGCGGCGCAATGCAAACGGCGTCTTGGCCCGTCAAGCTCATGTGATGCCTGCCGATGGCGGACCGCCGCCGGCAGGCATGGCCGTCACTGGATCGCCGGTGCCGCGGGTTCCGCCGGCTCTGCCGCGGCGCCCGTTGCGGGTGCCTCGGCAGCGGGCGTTTCCGCCGCGGCGGGGGCCGGCGCGGCGCCGTTCTCCGGCGCCTGATCGCTGCGCAGATACTGGAAGAACTCGCTGTCCGGTTGCATCACGATAGAGGAATTGCCGGTCTGCAGCGCGCGCTCGTAGGACGTGAGCGAGCGGGTGAAGGCGAAGAACTCGGGGTCGCGGCCGAAGGCTTCGGCATAGATCGAGTTCCGCAGCGCGTCGGCCTCGCCGCGGATCACCTCGGCCTGCTTGCGCGCCTCGGAGGTGACCTCGACCACTGTCCGGTCGGCCGCGGCGCGGACGCGCTGTGCCGCCTCGTTGCCGCGCGCGATCTCGTCGGCCGCTTCGCGCTCGCGCTCGGCCCGCATCCGGCCATAGGTGGCCGAGAGGTTCTGCTCGGGCAGGTCGGTCCGGGTCAGGCGCACGTCGATCACGTCCACGCCCAGCGCCAGCGCCTGGCGGCGGGCGAGGTCGCGGATCTGGTTCATCAGCACGGTCCGGTCCTCGGACAGCACGCGGATCGAGGGCACGCCACCCAGCACCTCGCGGATCGCCGGGCTCATGATGCGCTGCAGGCGCGTCTGGGCCGCGTCGATGCCGCCCGCGCCCACCGCCTCGCGGAACTCCACGAGATCGACGATACGCCAGCGCGCGAAGGCGTCCACGACGAGGCGACGGTCGTCGAGCGGCGTCACCTCGATCGGCTGGGTGGGCAGCCCGAGGATCCGGCCGTCGTAGCGCACGACCTCCTGGATCAGCGGGATCTTGAAGCCGATGCCCGGCTCTTCCTTGACCGCCTTGACCTGGCCGAACTGCAGGACCAGCGCCTTCTCGCGCTCGTCCACGATGAAGACCGACGAGAAGCCCAGCGCCACGAGGATGGCGAGGATCGGCAGGATGAGGGAACTGCGGTTCATCAGTTGGCCTCCCCACCGATCACGCCCGTGCGGGCGGGGGCCGGGCTGCGGCCAAGCTCGTTCAGCGGCAGGTAGGGCACCACGCCCGAGCCGCCCTCGCCCTGGACGCCGTCCAGGATCACCTTGTCCATCGAGCCGAGCACCTTCTCCATCGTCTCAAGATACATCCGGCGACGCGTCACGTCGGGCGACTTCACATATTCGTCGTAAACCGACACGAAGCGGCTCGCCTCGCCCTGCGCGTTGTTCACGACCTCGGCGCGATAGCCTTCGGCCTGTTCGGTCAGCCGTGCGGCCTCGCCTCGGGCGGCGGCGGTCACGCGGTTGGCATAGGCATCGGCCTCCTTCTCAAGGCGGTCACGCTCCTGCTGCGCCGCCTGCACTTCGCGGAAGCTGTCGATGACCTCCTGCGGCGGGTCGGCCTTGTCGAAGTTCACCCGCACGATGTTGATGCCGGCCTGATAGCTGTCGAGCGTGGTCTGCACCGCCGCCACCAGATCCGAGGCGATGATGCCGCGGTCGCGGTTCAGGATCGGCGAGAGTTCCGAGCGCGCGATGATGTCGCGCATCGCCGATTCCGAGACCGCACGGATCGTGTCGGCGGGATCGGCGAGGTTGAACAGGAATTGCGCCGGGTCCGAGATGTTCCAGACCACCTGGAACTCGATGTCCACGATGTTCTGGTCGCGCGTCAGCATCAGGCCGCTGTCGGCGTCGCCACCGCGGCCGGTGCCGATGTCGGTCGTCCGTTCGCCGGTCACCTGCACGACCTCGGCCGTCACCAGTGGCCAGGGCGCGAAGTTCAGGCCCGGATTGCCGATCGCGCTGAACTCGCCCAGGAAGAGTTCGACCGAGCGTTCCTCGGGGCGCACCGTGTAGAACGACATGAAGGCCCAGAGACCGGCCAGCGCCAGCGCACCAAGCGCGATGCCCTGCCGGGTGAACAGCGGCTTCATCGGATTGCCGCCGCCTCCGCCGCCGCGTCCGCCCGTGGGGCGGCCCCGGCCGCCCATCAGGACGCGCAGCTGTTCCTGCCCCTTCTTCACGATCTCGTCGATCTCGGGGATCTGCGATCCGTCGCCGCCGCCGGGACGCCGCCCGCCGCGGCCGTCACGCCCGTCCCTGTCACCGCGGTCTCCGCCGCCTCCGCCCCAAGGTCCTCCGCTGGACATATAACCCTTTCCCTTTTCCTTGCCTGCCGCACTAACTGGTCATCCGCACAAGAATATCAAGCGGTGCGGACCGGTTTGCGCAGGGTCACGAGTTCCTCCGCCATGGTCGGATGCACCGCGACCGTGCGGTCGAAATCCTCCTTGGTCGCCCCCATCTTCACCGCGATGGCGGCAAGCTGGATCATCTCGCCGGCGTTGGGTGCCACGATATGGCATCCCAGCACCTTCCGCGTGTTGGCGCTGACGATCAGCTTCATCAGCACGCGGTCGGGCCGTCCGGCGAACATCGACTGCATCGGCCGGAACGCCGCGGCATAGACCTCGATCGGCTCCTGCTCGCGCGCGGCTTCCTCGGTCAGGCCGACGCTGCCCAGCTCCGGCTGGGTGAATACGGCCGAGGCTACAAGCTCGTGGTCGGCCTTGCGCGCCTCGCCCCGGAACACCGTGTCGGCGAAGGCATGGCCCTCGCGGATCGCCACGGGCGTCAGGTTGATCCGGTCGGTCACGTCGCCCACGGCATAGATCGAGGGCACGGCGGTCTGGCTCCAGTCGTCAACCGGGATCTGGCCGTTGCGGCCGAGCTCGATCCCCAGCGCCTCGAGACCGAGGCCTGCGGTGTTCGGTCGGCGGCCCGTGGCGTAAAGCACCGCGTCGAACTCGCGGTCGGAACCGTCGGTCGAGATCACCCGTATGCCGCCTTCGGTCTTCTCCAGCCGGATCACGTCGGTCCCGCACTTGATCGTGATGCCGCGGTCCTGCATGGCCGAGGCGACGTGCCCCCGCGCCTCGTCGTCGAAGCCGCGCAGGATCTGCGCGCCGCGGTAGAACTGGCAGACCTCGACGCCCAGCCCGTGCAGGATGCAGGCGAACTCCGACGCGATGTAGCCGCCGCCGACCACCAGCATCCGCGCCGGCAGGCTCTCCATCCGGAACACGTCGTCCGAGGTCATAGCCAGTTCGCAGCCGGGGAAGTCCGGCACGAAGGGCCGGCCGCCGGTGGCGATCAGGATGTGCTTGGCCGTCACCGTTTCGCCCGAGGCGAGCCGGACGGTGTGCGCATCGGCAAGCGTGGCCCTCGCGTCGAAGATCGCGACGCCCGCGCCGGTCAGGCCGCTGCGATAGGCGGCCTCGAGCCGGTCCAGTTCACGGTCCAGGCTGGCGCGGAAATGCGGCCAGTCGAAGCCGCCCACCGTCGCATCCCAGCCATAGGCGCGGGCATCCGTCACCGCATCGGGATAGGCCGAGGCGAAGACCATCAGCTTCTTCGGCACGCAGCCGCGGATGACGCAGGTCCCGCCCATCCGGCTTTCCTCGGCCAGCGCCACGCGGGCGCCGCCTTCCGAGGCCGCGATGCGCGCGGCCCGCACGCCCCCCGAACCGCCGCCGATGACGAAAAGGTCGTAGTCGAAGCTCAAGGCTCAGTCTCCCAGATCCGAGAAGATGTTGCGCGCCTCCTGCAGGTCCACGCGACCCTCCTGCGCGCCGGCCTGAAGGTCGCGCACGATCACCCGCCCGTCGCCGTGGCCCACCACCACCACGTCGCAGATGTCGATGAACAGGCCGTTCTCGACCACGCCGGGGATCTGGTTCAGCACCAGCGCCAGCTGGCGCGGATTGCCGATGCGCTTCAGGTGCAGGTCGAGGATGTGGTTCTTCTCGTCGGTCAGAAGCGGCGCGTCGCCGCTCATGCGCAGCGTGACCTCGCGGTTCAGCACGTCCATGCCGTCCAGCGTCTCCTCGATCAGCCGCCGCGTGGTCTGCCAGCCGAAGGGGATGACCTCGACCGGCAGCGGGAAGGCGCCAAGCTGCGCCACCTCCTTCGCCGCATCCGCGATCACGATCATCTGGTCCGAGGCCGAGGCCACGATCTTCTCCTGCAGAAGCGCCGCGCCGCCGCCCTTGATCAGGTTGAAGTCGGCGTCGAACTCGTCCGCCCCGTCGATGGTCAGGTCGAGCCACTTCGCATCGTGGAGGCTGACCACCGTCAGGCCAAGCTGGCGCGCAAGCTCGGCCGTGCGGGTCGAGGTCGGAACGCATGTGACGCGCAGCCCCTCGTCCCGGACGCGCTCGGCCAGGCAGCGCACCATCCAGGCCGCCGTCGATCCGGTGCCGAGGCCAAGCTTCATGCCGTCCTGCACGAAGTCCACCGCGCGCCGCGCGGCCACGAATTTCGCCGTGTCGATGGGGGAAAGTTCTGCGGGCATGTCCTCGTCTCCGGTCTGGCGCCTCCGGTTATAGGCAAGGAGCCGCGAGGGCGCGAGCGGAAAGCACCGGCAATCCCCTGTGTCCCTGCCGCAACGGCACTTGAAAAAATTCGCGCTTTGGTGCATCCTTTATGCACTTTTTCGCGTTTCGTTTTTAACATTCAATTTTCACAGGATGACGGCCATGTCTGTCTTCAGCTCCCTCGGTCGCGCGCATCTTCGCCCCGACCGGCGCAACGGACCCGAGTTCTCCGACGCAATCCTCTGCGAGGCCGCCTGCCAGGCCATAGTGGATGCACTCTACGGCGAGGGCGCGCTGGCCGCCCCCTGTCGGGACAACCGGCGGCTGTGACGCGACCGCGGATGGCGGCCCCGCTGGCGGAAATGGCGGCCTGAGGTCGCTTTCGGCCATGTCCGCGGCAGGCTGACGCACCTATCTAGGAACGACAGCCGCCCCGAGGTCCGCATGTTCCTGTCCGTCTTCGACATCTTCAAGATCGGCGTCGGCCCGTCGTCGTCGCACACGATGGGGCCGATGGTGGCCGCCGGGCGCTTCCTCGACCGGCTGCGGAACAGCCCGTTCCACGCCCACGGGTTGCGCGCCTCGCTGCATGGCAGCCTCGCCTTCACCGGCGTGGGCCACGCGACCGACCGCGCCACGATCCTCGGCCTGGCCGGGTTCGAGCCGGCGAGCTATGACGCCGCCCGCGCCGAGGAGGTGCTGGCCGCGATCCGCGAGCACAAGGTGATCGAGGCGCCCGGCCTCGGGCCGCTGCGCTTCGATCCGGAACGGGATCTGGTCTTCGACTACGGCCCGCCGCTGCCCGGCCATGCCAATGGCATGCGGCTGCACGCCACCGACCCGCAGGGCGACATCCTGCTGAGCGAGACCTACTATTCGGTGGGCGGCGGCTTCGTGCTGACCGAGGCCGAGCTTCTCGAGACGCGCTCGGACCGGCCCCGGTCCGGCCCGACCGTGCCCTTCCCCTTCGAGACCGCGCATCAGATGCTGGGCATGGCCGAGGCGTCGGGCCTGTCCATCGCGCAGATGAAGCGCGCGAACGAGCTGGCGATCCGCCCCGCGGCCGAGGTGGATCGCGGGATCGCCCGGATCTGGCAGGTGATGAACGACTGCATCGGGCGCGGGATGGAGACCGGCGGCACCCTGCCGGGCGGCCTCCACGTCCGCCGCCGCGCCAAGGGCATCCATGAGGCGCTGCTGGCCGAACGCGGGCTGAACCTGACCGCGCCGCATACGATCAACGACTGGATGAGCGTCTATGCCATGGCGGTGAACGAGGAGAACGCCGCCGGCGGGCAGGTGGTCACCGCGCCGACCAACGGCGCCGCGGGCGTGGTTCCCGCCGTCATCCGCTACTGGCTCGACCATGTTCCGGGCGCCTCGCCCGCCCGGCTGGGAGAGTTCCTGCTGACCGCCGCGGCCATCGGCGGCCTCGTCAAGCACAACGCCTCGATCTCGGGCGCCGAATGCGGCTGTCAGGCCGAGGTCGGCTCGGCCGCCGCCATGGCCGCAGCCGGCCTTGCCGCGGTGCTGGGCGGCACGCCCGCACAGGTCGAGAACGCGGCCGAGATCGCGCTGGAGCATCACCTCGGCATGACCTGCGACCCGGTGCGCGGCCTCGTGCAGGTGCCCTGCATCGAACGGAACGGCCTCGGCGCGATCAAGGCGGTCTCGGCCGCCAGCCTCGCGATGCGGGGCGACGGCGAGCATCTTGTGAGCCTCGACGTCTGCATCGAGACCATGCGCCAGACCGGGCGGGACATGAACGAGAAATACAAGGAGACCTCGCTCGGCGGTCTCGCCGTCAACGTGCCGAACTGCTGACGGTCCGCTGCGGGCGCCAACCCGGCACCGCGCAGGCGGCCGTTCCGCGTCCCTAATGGCCCACCGACCGCCGGCATAGCCCTTCACCCCACCGCTCTGGACGCGGCGCCTCCCGTGGGCATGACGGCCACGACCGATACCCTTCCTCTGGACGCGGCCCTTGCCGCAGGTTACCCGAACCGCATGAGCCCCTCCTCCGACCGCATCCTGCCCGGCGTGGCGCTGATGATCGCCTTTTGCGTCCTCGCGCCGCTGCTCGACGTCTGCGCGAAACTCGCGACCGCGACGATCCCGGTCGGCCAGATCACCGGCGCGCGCTTCCTCGTGCAGGCGGCGCTCATGCTGCCGGTGGTGGCGGTGATGGGGACCGACTGGCGGATGTCGCGCAGCATGGCGGGGCTGGTGCTGCTGCGCGCGGTGTTCCTGATCCTGTCCACCTACAGCTTCGTGGCGGCCGTCACCGTCATGCCGATCGCCGACGCGCTGGCCATCGCCTTCGTCGAGCCGTTCATCCTGCTGATCCTCGGCCGGGTCCTGTTCGGCGACGAGGTCGGCCCGCGCCGGATAGGCGCCAGCATCGTGGGCTTCGGCGGCGCGCTGATGGTGATCCAGCCCTCGCTTGCCGCCTTCGGTCTGGTGGCGCTCTGGCCGCTCGGCACCGCGTTCTTCTTCGCCTTCTACATGCTGGTGACGCGGCAGATGTCGCGCGGCATGCATCCGGTGACGATGCAACTGCACACGGCCCTTGCTGGCGTGCTGGTCATGCTGCCGGTGCTGGCTGCGGGCGAGGCGCTGGCGATCCCTTCGCTCGATCCGGTCATGCCCGAGGGCCGCGCGTGGCTTCTGCTCTTCGGCGTGGGGTTCTGGGCCTCGGCCAGCCACATCTGCATGACCTATGCGCTGAAGTTCGCGCCCTCCGCCACGCTCGCGCCGTTGCACTACCTCGAGATCGTGGCGGCGGTGATCCTTGGCTACCTCGTGTTCGGCGACTTCCCGAACCCGATGACCTGGGCCGGGATCGCGACCATCGTGGCCTCGGGCCTCTACATCATCTACCGCGAGCGGATCTCGGCCCGCGGCCGCCCCAGCCCGGCACCAGCGCCCTGAGCGCCGCGTCAAGCCGGTTGCGCGGCAGGATGACCAGCATGCCGGGACCGTCGAAGGCCAGCCGCACCTCGGGCGCCGAGACCTCGTTCGAGGTGCCGATGCGGCCATCGGGCGCGAAGCCGATGCCGTCGATGGGCCAGCGCAGCCCCTCGCTCTGGCCCGTGACGGGGCCGAGCGGGAACAGCGACAGCCGCTCGCCCGCCGACATCCGCAGCGAGATCTCGGCGGGCGCGTGGAACACCACGTCCTGCGGCCCGAGCAGCAGGCAGGGCCGTTCGGTCCGCCGCACGAGAACGTTCATCACCGCAAGCCCGTGGTCGATCCGCGCCCCCGCCACCCCCAGCGCCAGCACGAAGGGCGCGTGGATGTTCCTCAGGCACTTGTCGAAGTCGGTGGTCTCCTGCTCGGCCAGATGGTGCACCCGGCCAGCCAGAGCCTGCCGGCCCGCATCGGACAGCGAGTCCATGTCGCCGATCACCGCCTCGGGCGGAAAGCCCAGCCGCAGCGCGCTGTCCGCGCCACCATCCGCCGCCACCAGCCGCGGCGCGCGCGCCACCGCAAGGCTCAGGTCGCGCCGCGTGACCGGGCCGCCCGCCACCAATGTGACGCCCTCGGAACACTCGATTATGGGCTGGGTCATGCAGATACTATATATTAAGCTTTATTGAGTTATGCCTGCCAAGGGCCATAATCAATCCTTCAAATCACCCAACTCTGTCCATCCAGATGCAGGGGGAGGCGGGGGCAGGTCCGAGAATGGAAGGTCCGGAAGGAGGATGCGTCCGATGAGCGGGGGAACGAAGATCCTCACCGTCAGCTACGGAGCGTTCTCCTGCACCCTCGAGGGATTCGAGGACCCCTTCACCATGATGAAGGCCATCGCCGACTATTTCAGCGAGCTTGCCGCGCAGGATCGCGGCTTCGGGGCCGGCCCGCCCGATCCCGATGCGGCCGTGCTCCATCGCATCGTGGAACGCGAGGCGCGCGGCCGGGTCGAGGCGCAGGTCGGGGCGCATGGCGTGACGCTGCGCGCGACACAGGCCGCCGGCGCCAGCCCCGACCGCATCGCCGAGCGGCTGACGCGGCTGCGCTCGGCAATGGTCGATGCCGCGCTACTGAAGCCGTCGGGGCGCCCTGCCCCCGAAGCCCCGTCGGGCGGCGACCGGGTGGCGGCGCCGGAAGGTCCGGCAGGAGATCGCGCGGATGATGCGGGCGCGCCCGCGATGACGCGGCTGGCAGTGATCGACCCGATCGCCGTCGGCGCCGCCCTGATCGCCGAGGACGAGCTTCCCCCCGGCGGCCCGCTTGCAGCGGCAGCCGCGCCGCTGGTCCTCTTGCCTGAGGATGCGCGGCCCGCCGCGCCGCAGGTGGACGATGACGCAGCCCTGCGCAGCCTGATCGCGGAGGCCAAGGCCGAACAGGATCGCGAGGCGGCCGAGGAACTGGCCGGAAAGCTCGATCGTGCGCGCGCCCGCGTCGTCCGGATCCGGACCGAGGCCGACCCGCACCTGTTGCAGGAACTGGCGCGGATGGAACACGAACTGGCCCCCGACGCGCCGCGCGCGGATGCCGGGCGCCAGCTTGCCGATGCGACCGGCGAGGATGCGGTGGAGCGGATCCTCGACAAGACCACGACCGAGATGAGCGCGCCAGAAAGCCGGCGCCGGATCTCGGCGCTGTCCCATCTCAAGGCCGCGGTGGCGGCCACCGTGGCGGAACGCCTGTCGGGCGGCCGGTCGGCCGATGACGAGTCCGACCGGCTTGGCGCCTATCGGGACGATCTCGCGCGCGTCGTCCGCCCTGCCGGGTCCGGGGCCGGCGAGCGCCCGCCGCCGCTCGTCCTCATCTCCGAACAGCGCATCGACCCGCAGCAGGACCAGACACAGGTCATGGAAGCGCGGGACGAGGGTCTGCCGGGCGACGACGAGGACGAGGATGACGACGCGGGCACTCTTGTCCCCGATCCTGCGGATTTTGCCGATTTCGCGCGGCGGGTCGGGGCCAGCGAACTCGGCGACCTGATCCAGGCCGCCGCCGCCTATGCCGAGGTCGTCGAGAAGCGGCCGCACGTCAGCCGCCCCCACCTGCTGCGCTGCATCGCGGGTGTCGGGGCCGGCGGCGGGCCGGGGCGCGAGGAGGCGCTGCGCAGCTTCGGCACCCTGCTGCGTCAGGGCATGATCGAGAAGGTGCGCCGCGGCCAGTTCGCGCTCACGGACCGCTCGCCCTTCCGCACCGCCGCGCGCCGGCTGGGGCGCTGAGGCGCCGGGGTCAGCGCGGGTCGTCCTTTTCCTCGGGCTTGTCCGCATCGGGATCGGCACGGCCGACGCCGATGAACACCGGCTTCAGTGGCAGGATCCACAGGAAGCCGAGCCCGACATAGATCACCAGTTCCAGCCAGAACGGCGGCCGATCGAAGAGGCCGACCACCGTCACTGCCGCCACCACGTAAAGCGGCATCCCCACGACAAGCACCAGCAGCGACAACCGGCGACGGGTCTTGTAGCTCAGGGCCATGATGCCTCCTTCTGTGCAAAGGCCGGGTGGCCGTCAGTCCTCGAACGGGTCGGTGACGAGGATGGTGTCGTCGCGCTCGGGCGAGGTCGAGAGCAGCGCCACCGGGCACTGGATCAGTTCCTCGATCCGGCGGACGTATTTCACCGCCGCGCCCGGCAGGTCGGCCCAGCTGCGCGCTCCGGCGGTGCTTTCGGACCAGCCCGCCATTTCCTCGTAGATCGGGGTGCAGCGCGCCTGCTGGTCGGCCGCGAAGGGCAGATGGTCCAGCCGCTCGCCGTCGAGGTCATAGCCCACGCAGATCTTCAGCGTCTCGAAGCCGTCCAGCACGTCGAGCTTGGTCAGCGCGATGCCCGAGACGCCGGAGGTGGCACAGGTCTGGCGCACCAGCACCGCGTCGAACCAGCCGCAGCGGCGCTTGCGCCCCGTGACGGTGCCGAACTCGCGGCCGCGCTCGCCCAGACGCTCGCCGTCGGCGTCCTTCAGTTCCGCCGGGAACGGACCTTCCCCGACGCGGGTGGTGTAGGCCTTGACGATCCCCAGCACGAAGCCGATGGCGCCCGGCCCGATGCCGGTGCCGGTCGCCGCCTGCCCGGCGATCACGTTGGAGGAGGTCACGAACGGATAGGTGCCGAAGTCGATGTCCAGCAGCGCGCCCTGCGCCCCCTCGAACAGGATGCGCTTCCCGGCCTTGCGCATCTCGTTCATCACCTTCCAGACCGGCTTGGCGTAGGGCAGCACCTTGGGCGCGATCTCGCGCAGTTGCGCCAGCAGCGCCTCGCGGTTGATCGGGTCGATCCCGAGGCCGCGGCGCAGCGCGTCGTGGTGCATCATCAGCCGGTCGACGCGCAGTTCCAGCGTTGCCTCGTCGGCAAGGTCGGCCACGCGGATCGCGCGGCGGCCAACCTTGTCCTCGTAGGCAGGACCGATGCCGCGCCCCGTGGTGCCGATCTTCGCGACCGAGTTCACGGATTCGCGCGCGCGGTCGAGTTCACCGTGGAGCGGCAGGATCAGCACGGCGTTCTCGGCCACCATCAGGTTCTCGGGGCCGATCTCCACGCCATCGGCACGCAGCTTGGCGATCTCTTCCACGAGGTGCCACGGGTCGAGCACCACGCCATTGCCAATCACCGAAAGCTTGCCGGGCCGCACGATCCCCGAGGGCAGCAGCGACAGCTTGTAGACCTTGCCGTCGATCACCAGCGTGTGGCCGGCATTGTGCCCGCCCTGGAAGCGCGCGATCACGTCGGCCCGCTCGGAGAGCCAGTCGACGATCTTGCCCTTTCCTTCGTCGCCCCACTGGGCGCCCACGACGACGACGTTGGCCATGTCCGTTCCTTGCTGATGAAAATAGACCCCGGGCTCTATATCCCCCTGCCGTGCGGGACGGAACCGCAAATTCGCGGCGCCCCGGACGCGGCCCGTCTGGCCTGCCGTCCGCGGGGTGGGCCAGCGGAGGCGGCCTGGCCCCCGTTCAGGGCACCTGCGTGCGGCGCCGAAGGGCTTGCGGCGACCGGCGCATGGGCCTAGATAGGCGCGTCAGCATCTGAAGGCCCCCTCCGAATGCAAAACGTCGTCCTCATCGTCCACCTGATCCTTGCCCTGCTGCTCATCGGCGTGGTGCTGCTGCAGCGGTCGGAGGGCGGCGGGCTCGGGATGGGCGGCGGCGGCGCGATGACCGGCCGGCAGGCGGCCAATGCCATGACGCGGCTGACCTGGATCTTCGCCATCGCCTTCATCGGCACCTCGATCGCGCTGACGATCTTTGCCGCGCAGAACTCGCACAGCTCCTCGGTGATCGACCAGTTCGGCGGCACCGTCCGCGAGGAGGCCCCGGCCACGCCGGAGGCCCCGCTGGGCGGCGACCTGCTGCCGCCCGCGCCGGCCAATGCACCGCTGACGCCGCCGCGTGCCGACGAGCCGGCCGCGACCGAAGCGCCGGCGCAGGAACCGGCCCCCGCCGCGGCACCGGAAGGCGATGCGGACGCAGGCCCGGCTCCGGCATCGGAAACCGCGCCGGCCGTGCCCCCGGCCCCGAGGCCGAGGCCCCGGCGGAAGCGCCGGTGCAGGCTCCGGCCGTCGAGCCCCCGGCGCCCGCGGCGGGCGAGGCCCCCGCCTCGGGCGAGGCCCCGGCGCCTGCCCCGGCCACTCCCGCGACGCCGAACTGAGCCTCCACAACCTTTTGAGCCCACGCAGATCGTGACGACAGCATCTAGCTGTCGCCCGGTTGCGAAGCTTTTGCCGATCGGCTATACCTCGACTCCCGTGATGGCGAGATTCGGGATGGTGGATCGCGCCCCTGTTCAACTGACACTCACGGGAGATCCCACCGAATGGCACGCTATGTCTTCATCACCGGCGGGGTGGTCTCTTCGCTGGGGAAAGGCCTCGCCTCGGCCGCGCTCGGTGCGCTGCTGCAGGCACGCGGCTTCTCGGTGCGGTTGCGCAAGCTCGATCCCTACCTGAACGTCGATCCGGGCACGATGTCGCCCTTCGAGCATGGCGAGGTCTTCGTCACCGATGATGGCGCCGAAACCGATCTCGACCTCGGCCATTACGAGCGCTTCACGGGCGTGTCGGCGCGCAAGACCGACTCGGTCTCGTCGGGCCGGATCTATTCCAACGTGCTCGAGAAGGAACGCCGCGGCGACTACCTCGGCAAGACCATCCAGGTGATCCCGCATGTCACCAACGAGATCAAGGACTTCCTGAGGATCGGCGAGGACGAGGTCGACTTCATGCTGTGCGAGATCGGCGGCACGGTGGGCGACATCGAGGGTCTGCCCTTCTTCGAGGCGATCCGCCAGTTCGCGCAGGACAAGCCGCGCGGCCAGTGCATCTTCGTCCACCTGACGCTCTTGCCCTATGTCTCGGCCTCGCACGAGCTGAAGACCAAGCCCACGCAGCATTCGGTGAAGGAGCTGCGCTCGATCGGCATTGCGCCCGATGTGCTGCTGCTGCGCTCGGAACATCCGATCCCGCAGAAGGAGCGCGAGAAGATCGCGCTGTTCTGCAACGTGCGGAAAGAGGCGGTGATCGCGGCCTATGACCTCAAGACCATCTACGAGGCGCCGCTGGCCTATCACCGCGAGGGCTTCGATCAGGCGGTGCTCGACGCCTTCGGGATCTCGCCCGCGCCCAAGCCGAACCTCGACCGCTGGACCGACGTGATGGACCGGCTGGAACATGCCGAAGGCGAGGTGCGCGTCGCCATCGTCGGCAAGTATACCCAGCTGGAAGACGCCTACAAATCCATCGCCGAGGCGCTGACCCATGGCGGGATGGCGAACCGGACCCGCGTAAAGGCGGAATGGATCAATGCCGAGATCTTCGAAAGCGAGGACCCCAGTGCCTTCCTCGAAGGCTTCCACGCCATCCTCGTGCCCGGCGGCTTCGGCGAGCGCGGCACCGAAGGCAAGATCCGTGCGGCGCAATACGCCCGCGAGAAGGGCATCCCCTATCTCGGCATCTGCCTCGGCATGCAGATGGCGGTGATCGAGGCGGCGCGGAACCTTGCCCATGTTAAGGACGCGGGCTCCGAGGAGTTCGACCACGAGGTCGGCAAGAAACGCTTCACCCCCGTGGTCTATCACCTGAAGGAATGGATCCAGGGCAACCACCTCGTCGAGCGCAAGCACGACGACGACAAGGGAGGCACGATGCGGCTTGGCGCCTATACGGCCGCGCTGACGCCCGGCTCGCGCGTGGCCACGATCTACGGCTCGACCGAGATCGAGGAGCGCCACCGCCACCGCTACGAGGTGGACGTGCGCTACCGCGAGGCGCTGGAGGGCTGCGGGCTGACCTTCTCGGGCATGAGCCCGGATGGCCGCCTGCCCGAGATCGTCGAGATCAAGGACCACCCGTGGTTCATCGGCGTGCAGTTCCACCCGGAGCTGAAGTCGAAGCCCTTCGCCCCCCACCCGCTGTTCGCCGACTTCGTCCGGGCGGCTGTCGAGGTGTCGCGGCTGGTCTGAGATTAGCGCCCCGCGCCTGGTCCGGGGCGGAAGCGGACGGCGCCGGGTCGGCGCTACCCTTCCCCCTTTCGGTCCCCCGTGCTACCCCTCGGCCACCGGAGGGCCATGACATGATCAAGCAGGTCATCTGCATCAACTGGGGCACGCGCTACGGGGCGCGGTTCATCAACCGGCTCTACGGCATGGTGGCGCGGAACATCACGCCGCCGTTCTCCTTCACCTGCTTCACCGATTCCGCCGAGGGCGTCCGGCCCGAGGTCGATTGCCAGCCCCTGCCCGAGCTGGACTTCGAGATGCCGAAGAACACCAAGGGCAAGTGGCCGAAGGCCCGGCTCTGGGGCGAGCGGCTGGGGGATCTGAAGGGGCCGGTCCTGTTCATGGACCTCGACCTTGTCATCACCGGCAGCCTCGACGACTTCTTCACCTATGGCGATCCCGACAAGGTGATCCTGTCGCGCAATCCTGCGAAACCCTTCGAGCGGCTGGGACAGACCTCGGTCTTCCGCTTCCCGGTCGGCAAGCTGGTGGACCTGCAGCGCCGCTTCCTTGCCGATCCGCAGGGCGTCGCTGACGAATACCGCTACGAGCAGCGCTTCGTGACGCGCA
Organism: Rhodobacter sp. CZR27; assembly: GCF_002407205.1. Lineage (NCBI taxonomy): Bacteria > Pseudomonadati > Pseudomonadota > Alphaproteobacteria > Rhodobacterales > Rhodobacter > Rhodobacter sp. CZR27. The sequence continues at coordinate 2,357,482 of NZ_CP023548.1, forward strand.
ACGCGCCGGGCGGGATCGACCTCTTTCCGCGGCCCTGGGTGCGGCACTTCCGCTACGACTGCCTGCCGACCTTCCCGCTGAACCTCGTGCAGCCCGCGCGGCTGCCGAAGGACGCGCGGATCGTGATCTTCCCGGGCGGCGTTCTGCCGGAACATGCGATCCGCGGTGGCTGGGCGGGCCGCGAGGGCTGGACGCTCTCGCAGCACCTGAAGGGGCTGGCCGAGCCGCAAGCCGACGGCTCGCGCTGGCGCTACCTGCGCCACTTCATGCAGCCGGTGCCCTGGGTCGCCGAGCACTGGCAGCCCTGATGCTTTCCTACCAGCACATCTATCACGCGGGAAACCTTGCCGACGTGCACAAGCACGCGCTGCTTTGCGCGATGCTCGACTACATGACGCGCAAGGAGAAGCCCCTCACCTATATCGAGACCCATGCCGGGCGCGGGCTCTATGACCTGGCCTCGCCCGAGGCGGTGAAGACCGGCGAGGCCGCGCAGGGGGTCGAGGTGCTCGAGGCGAAGTTGCCCGAGGACCATCCCTACCGCCGCCGCCTGCGGGAGGAGCGGGCGCTGTTCGGCCCGCAGTCCTATCCCGGCTCGCCGCTCTTCGCCGCGGGTTTCCTGCGCGACGGCGACGTGATGCATCTGGCCGAGCTTCACCCGCAGGAGCATCGGGCGCTGGCGAAGGTCATGGAGCCCTGGGGCGCCCATCTGCGGGCCGAGGACGGGTTCAGGGCCGCGCTCGCGCTGGCACCGCCCACCCCGCGCCGCGGACTGATGCTGATCGACCCGAGCTTCGAGGTGAAGGCGGACTATGCCGCGATCCCGAAGCACATGGCGGCGATCGCCCGCAAGTGGAACGTGGGCACCATCGCGCTCTGGTATCCGCTGCTGACCTCGGGCCTGCACAGGCCGATGATCGAGGAGCTTCGGCGGCAGTTTCCGGACGCGCTCTGCCACGAGGTGCGCTTCCCCCCCGCGCGCGAGGGGCACGGGCTGGTCGGCTCCGGCATGTTCATCGTGAACCCGCCCTGGGGCACCGAGGACGAGGCCGCGCGCCTGACCGCGCTGTTCAAGGGCCTGTCCGCATGAGCAAGGGCTACTGGGTCGGGCACATCGACGTTGCGGATCCGGCCGCCTACGAGGCCTATCGCGCCGCCAATGCCGAGGCGTTTGGCAAGTATGGCGGGCGGTTCCTGGTCCGCGGCGGCGAGCAGGCGGTGGTCGAGGGCGCGTTGCGGCGCCGCACCCTGGTGATCGAGTTCCCCACTCCGGAGGCGGCCCGGGCCTGCTACGACAGCCCGGAATACCAGCGGGCGCGGGCTTTGCGTCTGCCGGTTTCGACGGCCGATCTCGTGATCGTTCGGGGGCTGGAAGACTGAGACCGTTGGCAAGCGGGCGCGCCTGCCCTATATCCGGGTCATGTTCGACAGCCTCCTCCGCCGCCTCACGGCGCCCGCACCCGACCGACTGCCCGATCCCGATGCGGACCTTGCGCTTTCGGCGCTGCTGGTCCGCGTGGCGCGGGCCGATGGACGCTATGACGAGGCCGAGATCGCCCGCATCGACAAGGTGCTGGCCGGCCGGCGCGGGGTTCCGGCGGGGGATGCCGCTAGGCTGCGCCGCGAGGCCGAGGCCTTCGAGGCCGAAGCGCCGGACACGGTCCGCTTCACCCGCGCGCTGAAGGAGGCCGTTCCCGTCGAGGATCGCTTCGCCCTGATGCAGGCGCTCTGGGCCGTGGCGCTGGCCGACGGGTCGCGCGACGACGACGAGGATCAGGTGCTGCGGCTGGTGGCCAATCTTCTCGGCCTGACGGATCAGGACTCGGCACTGGCCCGCCAGCGCGCCGAACGCGGCTGAGCCGGGCGCAGCGCCCGTCGCTTGCGCAGCAAGGGCGGGGTTGCCTGGCATTTGGGCCAAGCGCCGCGACGCCGCAGCGAATGCGCCTTGCCACCGCCCCGGATTTGCGCCCTACTCGGGCGACCGTGACAATTTGCGAGCCGTCGTGAACGCCCCGAACCGAGATCAAGGCCAGGCCCCTGCAGGCGCCACGCCCGTCATCGAGATCCGCAACCTCCACAAGAGCTATGGCAGCCTCGAGGTTCTGAAGGGCGTCGACATGGTGGCGCCCAAGGGCCATGTCGTCTCGCTCATCGGCTCGTCGGGGTCGGGCAAGTCCACGCTCTTGCGCTGTTGCAACCTGCTCGAGGACAGCCAGGAGGGCGAGATCCTGTTCGAGGGCGAAGCCGTGCGCTGGCGCGGCACGGGGCTGGCGCGCCATCCCGCCGACAAGGCGCAGGTCATCCGCATCCGCACGAATCTGTCGATGGTGTTCCAGCAGTTCAACCTCTGGTCCCACCTGACGATCCTGCAGAACGTGATGGAGGCACCGGTCACTGTCCTCGGCCGCCCGAAGGCCGAGGTGGAACAGGCGGCGCGCGGCTATCTTGCCAAGGTGGGCATCGGCGACAAGTGTGACGCCTACCCCGCCCAGCTTTCCGGCGGCCAGCAGCAGCGCGCCGCCATCGCCCGCGCGCTCTGCATGGAGCCGCGGGCACTTCTGTTCGACGAGCCGACCTCGGCGCTCGATCCCGAGCTGGAACAGGAGGTCGTGCGCGTCATCAAGGCCCTCGCCGAAGAGGGCCGGACCATGCTGCTCGTCACCCACGACATGCGGATGGCGGCGGACGTGTCCGACCACGTGATCTTCCTTCACAAGGGCAGGATCGAGGAGGAGGGGCCGCCCGACCGGCTCTTCGGTGCGCCGCAGACCGACCGTCTGCGCCAGTTCCTGTCGGCCACCGCCTGAAAAACCAGATAACCAACAAACTGACCGGGAGATATCGATGAACAAGCTGATCCTGACCACCGCGCTTCTGGCGCTGGCCGCAGGGGCGGCCTCGGCCCAGCAGACCGTGCGCATGGGGACCGAGGGCGCCTACCCTCCCTACAACTTCATCAACGACAAGGGCGAGGTCGACGGCTACGAGCGCGAACTGGGCGACGAGCTGTGCAAGCGCGCCAGCCTCACCTGCACCTGGGTGAAGAACGACTGGGACAGCATCATCCCGAACCTTCAGTCCGGCAACTATGACACGATCATGGCCGGCATGAGCATCACCGAGGAGCGCGAGGAAGTCATCGACTTCACGCAGAACTACATCCCGCCGCTGGCCTCGGCCTATGCCTCGACCTCGCCCGATGCCGACATCAAGGGCGGCGTGGTGGCGGCGCAGACCGGCACGATCCAGGCCGGCCATGTGGCCGAAAGCGGCGCGACGCTGCTGGAATTCGCCACTGGCGAGGAGACCGTGGCGGCCGTCCGCAACGGCGAGGCCGATGCGGTCTTCGCCGACAAGGACTTCCTCGTGCCCTTCGTGACCGAGTCGAACGGCGAGTTCACCTTCGTCGGCGAGGACGTGCCGCTGGGCGGCGGCGTGGGCATGGGCCTGCGCAAGTCTGACACCGAGCTGAAGGAGAAGTTCAACGCGGCCATCCAGTCGATGAAGGACGACGGCACGATCAACGCGCTGATCAGGAAGTGGTTCGGCGAAAAGATCCAGACCTTCTGATCGAAAGGAGGGGGGCCCCGCGAGGGCCCTCCGCCCGCCCATGTTCGCAAGCTGCGCCGATCCCCAAAGTCTCGAGGGCCTGAGCTGGCTCCTGTGCTACCTCACATCGGGGTCGCACATCGCCTTCTACTGGTCGTTCGTCACCGTGCTCGTCCTGCTGGCGGTCACGGCACCGGCCGCGCTGGCCTTCGGCTTCCTCGGCGCGGTGGCGGCACGCTCGCATCTCTGGCCGCTGTCGCTTCTCGGCCGGGCCTATACGGCGATGGTGCGCGGCGTGCCCGACATCGTCTTCTTCCTGTTCTTCGTGATTGCGCTGGACCAGGGCGTCGAATGGCTGACCCATCAGGTCCGCTGCCCGGACTGGACCGAGCCGGTGCGGCAGGGGATGGAGTTCCGCGTCTGCCCCGAGGCCAAGGTGCCCCCGGGCAATGCCCCGCAGATCTGGCACCAGATCTACGGCTTCTGCCTGGCGGTCGTGACCTTCGCGCTGGTGTTCGGCGCCTTCGTGTCGAACGTGCTGACCGGCGCGATGAACGCCGTGCCGCGCGCGCAGCTTGAAACCGCCGAAAGCTACGGCATGACGCAAGGCCAGGTGTTCCGCCGCATCCTCGTGCCGCAGATGTGGGTCTATGCGTTGCCCGGCCTCTCGAACCTGTGGATGATCCTGATCAAGGCCACGCCGCTTCTGTTCCTGCTGGGCGTGCAGGACATCGTCTACTGGGCGCGCGAGCTGGGGGGCACCAAGACCTCGCTGTTCGCCTATCCGCACCCGGACTGGCGGCTCTACTACTTCCTCGCCCTGCTGGTCTTCTACCTTGCCATGACGCGCGCCTCCGAGGTCCTGCTGGGCCGCCTGACCCGCCGGCTCAACTTCGGCCAGGCCACCGCGGCCGGCGAAGCGCAACGGAAGGCCGCCGCATGAGCTGCTGGGACACCATCGCGGATTACGGCCTGCGCTCGATCGGCATCGGCGAGCGGCTTCTGCCGCGCAGCGACTTCACGCTCTGCCAGCAATTCACGCTGATCGGCTCGGGGATGATCTGGAACATCTACTTCGGCGTCCTCGCGCTGGCTGCGGGCTTCTTCCTTGCCAATGCGCTGGCGGTCGCGCGCGCCGCGCGCTCGCCCCTGCTGCGCAAGCCGGCCGACTGGTTCATCTTCGTCTTCCGCGGCTCGCCGCTCTTCATCCAGTTCTTCCTGGCCTACGAGGCGCTGGTGATGCTGCCGCGCGCCGGGATCGACGTGCTCGGGCTGACGATCGAGACCGGCTGGCTGACCCGCGCCTGGGCCGGCGCGCTGATCGTGCTGTTCCTGAACACCGCCGCCTATTCGGCCGAGATCTTCCACGGCGCGCTGATGGCGATCCCCAAGGGCGACCTCGAGGCCGCGGATGCCTACGGCTTTTCCGGCTGGAAGAAGTTCCGCCGCATCCAGTGGCCCACGATGCTCCGCCTCGCATGGCCCGCCTATACCAACGAGGCGATCTTCCTGTTCCACGCCACGACGCTGGTGTTCTTCTCGGGCTTCCCCGCCTTCCAGCAGCGCGGCGACGCGCTCTACTACGCCAATTATTTCGCCGACAAGACGTTCAATCCCTTCGTGCCTTACCCCATCGTGGCCTTCTATTTCATCTGCCTCACGCTGACCGTGATCTGGCTTTTCGGGCTGATGAACCAAAGGCTGAACCGCCACCTTCCCGCCCATCGGCGGGTGCGGATCAGGGTCAGGCCACAACTCATCAGGTGAGTGATGAAAGACTGGCTGAGAAAGCACCCGCAGGTCCGCACGATCCGTGTCGCGGCCGCGGACCTGAACGGGCAGGCGCGCGGCAAGCGCATCCCGGCGCGCTTCGCCGACAAGGTCGTGAAGGACGGGACACGCTTTCCCTTCTCGGTGCTGAACCTCGACATCTGGGGCGAGGACATCGACGACAGCCCGCTGGTCTTCGAGCAGGGCGATGCCGACGGCATCCTGCGCCCAACCGAGCGTGGCTTCATGCCGATGCCCTGGCTCGAGGCGCCGACCGCGCTGCTGCCGATCTGGATGTTCCGCGAGGATGGCCGCCCCTACGAGGGCGACCCCCGCCACGCGCTGCGCGCCGTGGTGGACCGCTACAAGGCCCGCGGGCTGACCCCGGTCTGCGCGGTGGAGCTTGAGTTCTTCCTGATCGACGACAGCGGCAAGACGCTTCAGGTGCCGCCCTCGCCGCGGTCCGGCAAGCGGCGCAAGGCGGCCGAGACACTTTCGATCCGCGCGCTCGACGCCTTCGACACCTTCTTCACCGATCTCTACGACGCCTGTGAAGAGATGGACATACCCGCGGACACGTCGACCTCGGAAACCGGCCTTGGCCAGTTCGAGGTGAACCTGATGCATTGCGACGACGCGCTGCGCGCAGCCGACGACGCGTGGCTCTTCAAGCTGCTGGTCAAGGGTCTTGCGCGCCGACACGGGTTCGCCGCGAGCTTCATGGCCAAGCCCTACCCGGAATACTCCGGCTCCGGCCTGCACGTGCATTTCTCGGTGCTGGACGCGCAGGGACGGAACGTCTTCGACAGCGGAGGGCCCAAAGGCACCGCGATGATGCGGCATGCGGTGGCGGGGTGTCTCAACGCGATGCACGACTCGACGCTGGTCTTCGCGCCGCATGCCAACAGCTACGAGCGGCTGGTGCCGGGAATGCATGCGCCCACCGCGATCTCGTGGGGCTACGAGAACCGCACCACCGCCGTCCGCATCCCCGCCGGCAACCCGGCCGCGCGGCGGATCGAGCACCGCGTGGCGGGCGGCGACGTGAACCCCTACCTGCTGCTCGCCGTGATCCTCGGCTCCGCCCTGACCGGCATCGAGGATCAGGAAGAGCCGCCGCCGGCCGTCATGGGCAACGCCTATGCGCTGGAGGATCTGGCCCAGATCCCCGGAACCTGGGAAGCGGCGATCGAGGCTTTCGAAAATTCGGCCGTGATGCCCCGCATCCTGCCGCGGGAACTGATCCGGAACTACGTGCTCACCAAGCGGCAGGAACTGCATTACCTGGCCGAGCTTTCGCCCGAGGAACAGGTCGAGCTTTACCTCGACACCGTGTGACCCCCTTGCCGCCTTCCCGGGGCGGGGTTACTCTCCGCCCCTGACAATTTCGGACAATTCATGCTGATCGGCATCCTGCAGACGGGCGAAGCGCCCGACGTCCTCTCCGCTGAGATGGGGGACTATCCCGACATGTTCCAGCGGCTTCTCGACGGCCAGGGCTTCGAGTTCCGCACCTTCCGCGTGGTGGACATGGAGTTCCCGGCTTCGGTGCATGACTGCGATGGCTGGCTCATCACCGGCTCGCGCCATGGCGTCTACGAGGACCACCCCTTCATCCGCCCGCTCGAGGAGTTCATCCGCAAGGCCTATGCCGAGCATGTGCCCGTGGTGGGCATCTGCTTCGGCCACCAGATCGTCGCCCAGGCGATGGGCGGCAAGGTGGAACGGTTCGACAAGGGCTGGGCGGTCGGCCCGACCAGCTACGATTTCAACGGCGAGCCGATCACGCTGAACGCCTGGCACCGCGACCAGGTGACCGCCGCGCCCGAGACGGCCGAGGTCGTGGCCTCGAACGAGTTCTGCGAGAACGCGGCGCTGCTCTACGACACCCGCGCCTTCACCCTGCAGGCACATCCCGAGTTTCGCGACGAGTTCATCGACGGGCTGATGCGGACCCGCGGCAAGGGCCTCGTGCCCGATGACCGGATGGAGGCCGCACAGGAGAAGCTCGGCCAACCCAACGATGCGGCGCGCATGGCGCATCGCATCGCCGAATTTTTCAAGCAAGCAAGATAGTCCCATGTCCGACTGGACCGACCGCCTTCCCCCTGCCGCCCCGGGCCTTGCCGGCAGCGGCGACTGGACCGACCGCCTTCCCGAAGCGGCCCGCGCCTATATCGGCAACCGCCGCGTGGACGAGGTGGAATGCATCGTCTGCGACATTGCCGGCGTGGCCCGCGGCAAGGCCATGCCCGCCGCCAAGTTCGGCAAGCAGACCAGCTTCTTCCTGCCCAACTCGATCTTCCTGCAGACCATTACCGGCGAATGGGCCGACAATCCCTCGGGCGCCTTCACCGAGCCCGACATGATCCTCATTCCCGACTACTCCACCGCCACGGCCGCGCCCTGGACGGCGGACGTGACCTTGCAGGTGATCCACGACGCAGTGGACCAGCAGGGCCGCGCGGTGCCAGTCTCGCCGCGCAATGTGCTGAAGCGCATCGTCGAGCTTTACAACGCCGAGGGCTGGACCCCGATCGTCGCGCCCGAGATGGAATTCTTCCTCGTCGCGCGCAACATCGACCCCAACATGCCGATCATCCCGCCGATGGGCCGCAGCGGCCGGCGCGCGGCTGCGAAACAGGCCTACTCCATGTCCGCCGTGGACGAATACGGCAAGGTGATCGACGACATCTACGATTTCGCCGAGGCGCAGGGCTTCGAGATCGACGGCATCCTGCAGGAAGGCGGCGCGGGCCAGGTCGAGATCAACCTCGCCCATGGCGACCCGGTGGCGCTGGCCGACCAGATCTTCTACTTCAAGCGGCTGATCCGCGAGGCGGCACTGCGCCACGACTGCTTCGCCACCTTCATGGCCAAACCGATCGAGGGCGAGCCCGGTTCGGCCATGCACATCCACCACTCGGTGGTGGAGACCGCGACCGGCCTCAACATCTTCTCGGATGCGGCGGGCGGCGAGACCGAGGCTTTCCTGCATTTCATCGCCGGGATGCAGACCCACCTGCCCGGCGCGGTGGCGCTGCTGGCGCCCTACGTCAACAGCTACCGCCGCTACGTCCCGGACTTCGCGGCTCCGATCAACCTCGAATGGGGCCGCGACAACCGCACGACGGGGCTGCGCGTGCCGATCTCCGGCCCGGAGGCGCGGCGGCTGGAGAACCGGCTGGCGGGGATGGACTGCAACCCCTACCTCGGGCTGGCGGCCTCGCTCGCCTGCGGCTTCCTCGGGCTGAAGGAAGGGAAGATGCCGCGACCCGAATGCACCGGCGACGCCTACATGTCCGAGACCGACCTGCCCTACAACCTCGGCGACGCGCTCGACCTGCTGGAAGAGAACGCGGCCCTGCGCGACGTGCTGGGGCCCGAGTTCTGCGGCGTCTACGATTCGGTGAAGCGCAACGAGTACAAGGAGTTCCTGCAGGTCATCAGCCCGTGGGAGCGTGAGCATCTGCTGTTGAACGTATGAACCTGCTCTATGCCAACGACCGGCCGGGGGAATATCCCCGGTCGTGGTATGCCGCCACGGCGGCGGACCTTGCCCCCTTCCCAGCACTTCAGGGCGAGACGCAGGCCGACGTCTGCGTCGTGGGCGCGGGCTACACCGGGCTTTCGGCGGCGCTGCATCTGGCGCAGCGCGGCTTTTCGGTCGTCCTTCTGGAAGCGCATCGCGTGGGCTTCGGCGCCTCGGGGCGGAACGGCGGTCAGGTCGGCTCGGGCCAGCGGCTGGAGCAGGACGAGCTGGAGCACATGGTCGGTCGCGAGGACGCGCGCCGGCTCTGGGATCTCTCCGAGGAATCCAAGGGACTGGTCCGCGGCCTGATCGACACCCACGCCATGCCGGTCACCTTCCATCCCGGCGTGGCCCATGCCTGCCGGAAACCTTCCGAGGTCGCCCACGCCCATGCCAATGCCGAGAAGCTGGCGCGCGACTACGGCTATGACCAGATCCAGCCGCTCGACCGCGAGGGGATCCGGGGGCTGATCGGCTCGGACACCTATGTCGGCGGCGACATCGACCGCGGCGCCGGGCATCTGCATCCGCTGAACTTCGCCATCGGCCTCGCCCGCGCCTGCGCAGCCGCCGGCGTGCGGCTGCACGAGATGAGCGCGGTGGTGGGCATCGAGCGCGGCGCGCGCCCGGTGGTGCGGACCGCCGAAGGGTCCGTCCGGGCCGGACAATTGATCCTCGCGGCCAACGGCTATCTCGGCAACCTCATGCCAGAGGTGGCGGCGCGCGTCATGCCGATCAACAACTTCATAGTCGCCACAGAGCCGCTCGGCCCGCGCGCCGCCGAGGTGCTGTCCGAGCCGGTCGCCGTGGCCGACACCCGCTTCGTGGTGAACTACTGGCGGCTGTCCGAGGACGGACGGCTCCTGTTCGGCGGCGGGGAAAGCTATGGCTACCGCTTCCCCGACATCGTGAAAACGGTGACGAAGCCGATGCTCGATGTCTATCCGCAACTCCGCGACGTCCGCATCGACCACGCCTGGGGCGGGACGCTGGCGATCACCATGAACCGCCTGCCCTGCTTCACGCGGATCGGCCCGAACGTGCTGTCGGCTTCGGGCTATTCCGGGCATGGCGTGGCGCTGGCCACGCTCGCGGGGCGCATCCTCGCCGAGGCGGTGGCCGGTCAGGCCGAGCGCTTCGACCTGATGGCGAGCCTGCCGCAGCCGCGTTTTCCGGGCGGGGCCGCGCTGCGCTGGCCGATGCTGGTGCTGGCGATGACGTGGTATTCGATGCGCGACCGTCTCGGGATCTGAGGCGCCGTCACCCGAAGGAATGACGCCGTTGCCGACCTTCGGTGCAAGATCCTTCGAACTCACGCCATGTCATCCGCCGCCCGTCTGGCGGGGTGTTGAACCCCGCCGCCGCCGCGGATAGCGTGACGGCACCCGATCATGTGAGGACCCTGATCATGCGTGACGATGCACCGAATTCGTGGGAGTCGCGGGCCGACTCCTTCTCGCTCTACGGTTTCACCGACCTGCCGTCGGTGCACCGGCGCGGCGCGGTGGTGCTGACCCACGGCAAGGGCCCCTATGTCTACGACGTGCACGGCCGCGCCTACCTGGATGCGAACTCGGGCCTCTGGAACATGGTTGCGGGCTTCGACCACCCCGGCCTGATCGAGGCCGCACAGGCGCAGTATGCCCGCTTCCCGGGTTACCACGCCTTCTTCGGCCGGATGTCCGACCAGACGGTGATGCTGTCGGAGAAGCTGGTCGAGGTCTCGCCCTTCGACCGCGGCCGGGTGTTCTACACCAACTCCGGCTCCGAGGCGAACGACACGATGGTGAAGATCCTGTGGTTCCTCGGGATCGCCGAGGGCAATCCGCAGCGCCGCAAGATCATCACCCGGGTGAACAGCTACCACGGCGTGACCGCCGTATCCGCCTCGATGACCGGCAAGCCCTACAACTCCCTCTTCGGCCTGCCGCTGCCCGGCTTCATCCACGTCGGCTGCCCGCATTACTGGCGCTTCGGCGAGGCCGGCGAGACCGAGGAGCAGTTCACCGCCCGCCTCGCGAAGGAACTCGAAGCCACGATCATCAAGGAGGGCCCCGACACGATCGCCGGCTTCTTCGCCGAGCCTGTCATGGGCGCAGGTGGAGTGATCCCGCCCTCCAAGGGCTATTTCCAGGCGATCCAGCCGGTGCTGAAGCGCTACGGCATCCCGCTGATCGCGGACGAGGTGATCTGCGGCTTCGGGCGCACCGGGAACACCTGGGGCTGCCAGACCTACGACTTCATGCCGGATGCGATCATCAGCTCGAAGAACCTCACCGCGGGCTTCTTCCCGATGGGCGCCGTCATCCTTGGGCCGGAGTTGTCGGACCGCGTGCAGGCGGCCGCCGAAGCGGTCGAGGAATTCCCGCACGGCTTCACCGCGAGCGGTCACCCGGTCGGCTGCGCCATCGCGCTGAAGGCCATCGACGTGGTGATGAACGAGGGGCTGGCCGAGAACGTGAAGCGGCTGACCCCGAAGTTCGAGGCGGGGCTGGCTTATCTCGCCGAGATCCCCAACATTGGCGAGTGGCGCGGCAAGGGGCTGATGGGGGCTCTGGAGGCGGTGAAGGACAAGGCCACCAAGACCCCCTTCCCCGGCACGCTCTCCGTTTCGGAACGGATCGCCAACAGCTGCACCGACGTGGGCCTGATCTGCCGCCCGCTCGGCCAGTCCATCGTGCTCTGCCCGCCCTTCATCATGACGGAAGCGCAGATGGACGAGATGTTCGACAAGCTGGGCGCCGCGCTGAAGAAGGTCTTCGCGGAAGTCGCCTGAGCGACTGGCCAATGAAGGACGCCCCGCGGCACAGCCGCGGGGCGTTCCATTTCCGGGCCCCGAGGCTCAGAGTTTCGACAGCTTCTTCTGCAACTCGGCCAGCTGCTTGCGGATCTGCGCCAGCTCGTCCGCGCTGCCGGGCGCCGCTGCCGGCGGCTCCTCCTTGTCCGAGGACGGGGTGTTCCAGGCCTGCAGGCCCATCATGGTCTTGAGGAACGCCTCCTGCTGCTTGCGCATCACCTCGAAGCCGGGCATCCCCACCATCGGGTTCGGCATCTGGCTGAGGTTCTCCATCATCTTGGTCTGCCCGGTGCGCAGCATCTCGAACGAGGCGGCCAGGAACTGCGGAACGACCGACTGCACCTCGGTGGTGTAGCTGCGGACAAGGTCGGTCAGCACGGCCAGCGGCAGGACGTTGTCGCCCTTCGATTCATGTTCGGCGATGATCTGAAGCAGATACTGCCGCGTGAGATCGTCGCCCGACTTCAGGTCGATGATCTGCACCTCGCGGCCGGCGCGGATGAAGCCCGCGATATCCTCGAGCGTGACGTAGTCGCTCGTCTCGGTGTTGTAGAGACGCCGGCTGGCATAGCGCTTGATCAGCAACGGCTTTTCGGTCTCGGCCATACCCACCCCATCGGTTTTTCTGCAGTTGCAGAGAAGCTTAGGACACGGCCGGGCAAAAAGAAAGGGCGGGCACAAGGCCCGCCCTCCGCGCTTCCGCCTTGGGAGGAATGGGTGGAAGCGCGCTCGTTCCGATCACTTCGCCGGAGCGGTGGCCTTCTTGGCGGCCGTGGTCACGTCGGCGGTCGCCTTTTTCACGGCGGCGGTCGCGTCTTCCGACATGTCCTTGCCGGCGGCCAGCATCAGCTCGACGGTTTCCATCTGCACCTTCTTCGCCACTTCGGCGAAGGCGGCGAGGTTCTCGGCAGCCATCTCGGCAGCAGCCGAGGCGAAATCGGTCGCGGCCTTGGTGTATTCGGTCGGTTCCGACTTGGCTTTCGCCATGTCGCCGAACTTCGCGATGGTGTCCTTGGCCCACTTGGCGGTGATCTCGGTCGACTTCTCAGCGGCTTCGAGGGCCACTTTCGACATCTTCTCGGCCATCGCGGCCTGGGTCTTGAAGGCGTTCTGCATGGCGGACGCGTCAACCGGGAAGGCCGACATCATGTCCTGCATGACTTTGGTGAAATCGGGGGTCTTGGTCATTGCCTTGTCTCCTGCGAGCGGGCGCATGCCCGGGTTTTCCTGAGACAAGATATAAATGCTGCGGTGCAGAAAAGCAAGCAGTTTTCTGCACCGCAGCATCATTCTTCCGGCGTAGCGCGAAAGGGCTGCCGCGGCCGCCCGTTGCCGGCCGGTTCAGGCGGCCGGGGTGACGACGACGTAGGTGCCCGGCGCCGGCGCCAGCTCGGGATGCTTCGAATCGCCCGGCTGGCGGGCCTTGATGCGCTCGCCCGAACGGGCCGCGAGCCACTCGCCCCACCGCGGCCACCACGATCCCGTGTGGAACTCGGCACCCGCGCGGAACTCGTCCGGCGTCGCCGCATCGGCCGGATTGACGTAGTGGCCATACTTGTTCCGGCTGGGCGGGTTCACGATGCCCGCGACATGGCCGGATTCGGACAGGATGAAGGTCTTGTCCCGCGAGCCGAACTGCCGGAACCCGTTGAAGCTGCTTTTCCAGGGCGCGATGTGGTCGGTCTCGCAGGCGATGGCGCAGATCGGCAGCTTCACGTCCTTCAGCCCGACGGGCGAGCCCAGCACGGGGAAGGTGCCACCGGCCAGCTTGTTCTGCTGGCAGAGGCCGCGCAGGTATTCCACCGCCATCTGCGCCGGCAGGTTCGTGCCGTCGCCGTTCCAGTAGAGCAGGTCGAAGGCGGGCGGCGCCTCACCCATCATGTAGCTCTTGATGGCGGGCTGGTAGATCAGGTCGTTCGAGCGCAGGTAGCTGAAGGTCCGCGACATGAAGGTCCGGTCGAGGATGCCGTCCACCGCGACCTGCCGCTCGATCCCGTCGACGAAGTCGTCGTTCAGGAACACGCCCACCTCGCCCGGGTCCGCGAAATCGGTGAGCGTGGTGAAGAAGGTGGCCGAGCGCACGGAAGGGTCGCCCGCCTTCTCGAGATGCGCGAGCGTCAGCGTCAACGTCGTGCCGGCGATGCAGTAGCCCACCGCGTTGATCTGCTTCTGCTTCGTGATCGAGCGCACCTCGGCGATGGCGCGCATGTAGCCTTCGCGGATGTAGTCGTCCATGCCGATGCCGGCATAGTGCGAATCCGGGTTCACCCAGGAGACGACGAACACCGTGAAGCCCTGGTCCACGAGCCACTTCAGCAGCGAGTTCTGCGGCTTGAGGTCCAGGATGTAGAACTTGTTGATCCAGGGCGGGAAGATCAGCAGCGGCGTCTCGTGGACCGTCTCGGTCGTGGGACGATACTGGATCAGCTCGAACATGCGGTTGCGGTAGACCACCGCGCCCTCGGTCGTCGCAAGGTTGTGGCCCACCTGGAAGGCATCGCGGTCGGCCAGCGTCACCAGCAGGTCGCCGTTGTTCGCCTCGATGTCGCGCACGAGGTTCTCCAGCCCCTGCACGAGGCTCTCGCCATCGGTCGCGATGGCGCGTTCCAGCGCGTCGGGGTTGGTGCCGAAGAAGTTGGTGGGCGAGAACAGGTCGACGATCTGGCGCGAGAAATACTCCACGCGCTTCTTGTCGGCCGGATCGATGTTCTGCAGCCCCTCGACCGCCTGATGCACGGCTTCGGCGTTCATCAGGTATTGCTGCTTGAGGTAGTTGAAGAACGGATGCGTCTGCCAGAGCGGGTTCGAGAAGCGGCGATCCCTCGGCGTTGCGTCCGGCGGCGGCTTCAGCTCGCCCTTCACCAGCTGCTGCTGCGCCTCGACATAGTGCTTCAGGCTCTTGCCCCAGAAGTTGATCTGATGCTCGAGAATCTTCGCCGGATTCTGCATCATCTCGGTCATGTAGGCGGTCATCGCCTTCAGGAACACGTCGCCCGACGGGCCATGCAGCGAGGGATCGGAGATCTTCCGCTTGCTCAAGGCGGCCGTCAGGCGCTTCGACAACTCGTCGATGCGCACCAGGTTGGCGTTCAGACGCTCGAACTGGGCGTCGCGGACGGAACCCGGCGGCTGGTCTTCGGTTGCCATATTGACTTTTCCCTCCCCATTATGCTGCTATGCAGCATTGTGTGCCTGCCTCCGGGGGGAGTGGTCTGCAGGAACACAGAGCCTCCACCGGGCAGGGATGACCCATGAAATATATGACAACCTATGACGTCATGGAGAGTGCGCGCAACACCAACGAGTGGTTGGGGGCGACGGCGCGGGCCATGGCTTCCTACCCCGTGTTCGCACTGTCCATGAACCCGATGCTCGCGCTGACGGCCGCCTGGGGCGACGTGACCGAGCGGAGTTTCGCCCGAATGGTGGCGAAACCGGACTGGGGCATCCGCTCCATCGTGGGCGAGGACGGCCAGGATCACCTGGTGGACGTCAAGACCATCGTGGAAAAGCCCTTCGGCAACCTGATCCAGTTCTTCGTGCGCCGGCGACCGCCGATGGCGCGCAAGGTGCTGCTGGTCGCGCCGATGTCGGGCCACTACGCGACGCTCCTGCGCTCCACCGTGCTCAGTCTGCTGCCCGATTGTGACGTCTATATCACGGACTGGCACAATGCACGTGACATTCCCGTGTCCGCGGGCAAGTTCGACGTCGAGGACTACACGCTCTACATCGTCGACTTCATGCGCGAGCTTGGCCCCGAGACCAACGTGATCGCGGTGTGCCAGCCCGCGCCGCTGGTGCTGGCGGCCACCGCCTATCTGGCGGGCGAGGATCCGGCGGCGCAGCCCCGCACGCTGACGCTGATCGGCGGCCCGATCGATCCGGATGCCGCCGCGACCGAGGTGACCGACTTCGGCCGTCGCGTCACCATGGGTCAGCTCGAACAGCTTGCGATCCAGCGCGTCGGCTTCAAGTACAAGGGCGCCGGCCGGCTGGTCTATCCGGGCCTCCTGCAGCTGCAGAGCTTCATCTCGATGAACATGGAGCGCCACTCCAAGGCGTTCCAGGAGCAGATCGTCCGCATCGCCCGGGGCCAGGCCTCGGATCACGACGCGCACAACCGCTTCTACGACGAATACCTCGCCGTCATGGACATGACGGCCGAGTTCTA
This sequence comes from Rhodobacter sp. CZR27, assembly GCF_002407205.1. Lineage (NCBI taxonomy): Bacteria > Pseudomonadati > Pseudomonadota > Alphaproteobacteria > Rhodobacterales > Rhodobacter > Rhodobacter sp. CZR27. The sequence continues at coordinate 2,373,304 of NZ_CP023548.1, forward strand.
CCTGTCCACCGTCGAGCGGGTGTTCAAGAACCGAGAGATCGCCCGCAACCAGTTCGTCGTCGCCGGCAAGAAGGTGGATATCGGCGCGATCACCGACGTGGCCGTAAAGACCGTCGAGGGCGAGAAGGACGACATCTCGGCCCCCGGCCAGTGCGTCGCCGCTCTGGACCTTCTGACCGGCCTGCCCGACAGCAAGAAGGCCCGCCACCTCGAACCCGATGCGGGCCACTACGGCATCTTCGCGGGCAAGAGCTGGCGCCTGAACATCCGCCCGCTGGTCTTGAACTTCATCGACGCGAACGCGCCGAAACCGAAGCCCAAGATCGTGCCGTCGACGGCACCGGCAACGGCGGCCCCCACGCTGGTAGCGGCCACCGTGCCGGTCGACGGTGCGGCCGGCGCCGCTCAGGCCGGCTGAAGCAGGTCCTCCACCGCTTGCTCGATCAGCCCGAGACATTCGGGCGTCGAGAAGCGGTGGTCCGCCCCCTTCACCAGCAGCAGCCTGATGTCGGGCCCCTCGGCATGGCCGAGCAGGCGCAGCGCGACCTCCTGCGGCACGTCGGTATCCGCCGTGCCCTGCAGCAGCCGCACCGGAAACGGCAGGTCAAGCCGTTCCCGCAGCACGAGGCGGGTGCGGCCCTCCTCGATCAGCCGGCGGGTGATGATGTAGGGCTCGTCCGAGTAATCCGAGGGCAGCGCCACCCTGCGCTCGCGCTCCAGTTCCGCGCGCTGGTCGGGCGTGAAGCCCTGCCACATGCTGTCCTCGGTGAAGTCGGGCGCCGCGGCGATGCCGACGAGGCCCGCGATGCGGTCGGGCATCTCCCGGGCCAGCAGCAGCGAGATCCAGCCGCCCATCGACGAGCCGACCAGCAGGATCGGCCCCGCGACGAGGCCGATCACCGCGCGGGCATCCTCGAACCAGTCGCCGATGGCGCCCTCGAGGAAATCGCCGCCCGACGAGCCATGGCCGGAATAGTCGAAGCGCAGGAAGGCGCGGCCCGTCGTCTCGGCCCAGCGCTGCAGATGGAGCGCCTTCGTGCCCTCCATGTCGGACCTGAAGCCGCCGCAGAACACCACGCAGGGGCCCGTGCCATCGGTCAGGCGATACGCGATGCGCCGCCCCTGCGGCGTGACGAGAAAGCTCGGCTCGGTCATGGTCATCTCCCTTTGCTTCTCCCGCATAGCAAAGCCGCCATGCCGCGGCCACCCGAGCGTTGACTTCCCGCCCTCGGCGGCGCAGAAGCGGCCGGCACTTGAACCCGCAACCGGGCGCATTCGTAGGCGCCAAACCGACGAGGAGAGCCAGCCATGGCCCAGATTTCCCTCACATTTCCCGATGGCAACGTCCGCGAGTTTCCCGCGGGCAGCACCCCTGCCGACGTGGCGGCCTCGATCTCGACCTCGCTCGGGAAAAAGGCGATCTCGGCCAGCGTGGACGGCAAGCACTACGACCTGCAGTGGCCGATCGAGGCGGACGCGAAGATCGCGATCCACACGATGGCCGACGAGGCGCAGGCGCTGGAACTGATCCGCCACGACCTCGCCCATATCATGGCCCGCGCCGTGCAGGAGCTGTGGCCCGACGTGAAGGTCACCATCGGCCCGGTCGTTGCGAACGGCTGGTATTACGACTTCGACCGCGAGGAGCACTTCACGCCCGAGGATCTCGGCGCGATCGAGAAGCGGATGAAGGAGATCATCAACGCCCGCGACGCGGTGAAGACCGAGACATGGGACCGCGACCGCGCCATCGCCCATTACGAAGGCCGCGGCGAGAACTTCAAGGTCGAGCTGGTTCAGGCGATCCCCGCCGACCAGCAGATCCGCATGTATTGGCACGGGAACTGGCAGGACCTCTGCCGCGGCCCGCACCTGCAGCACACGGGGCAGGTTCCGGCCGATGCCTTCAAGCTGATGTCGGTGGCGGGCGCCTACTGGCGCGGCGACAGCAACAACAAGCAGCTTCAGCGCATCTACGGCGTGGCCTTCAAGACCCGCGACGAGCTGAAGGCCTATCTCCACATGCTGGAAGAGGCCGCCAAGCGCGACCACCGCAAGCTCGGCCGCGAGATGGAGCTGTTCCACCTGCAGGAAGAAGCCCCCGGCATGGTGTTCTGGCACCCGAACGGCTGGCAGATCTACCGCACGCTGGAAGACTACATGCGCGGCCGCCTGCGCAAGGCGGGCTACAAGGAGATCCGCACCCCGCAGGTGGTGGACCGGAAGCTCTGGGAAGCCTCGGGCCACTGGGAGGCCTACAAGGAGAACATGTTCATCGTCGAGGTCGAGGAGGAGCATGCCAAGGAAAAGCGCATCAACGCGCTGAAGCCGATGAACTGCCCCTGCCACGTACAGGTCTACAACCAGGGCCTGAAGTCCTACCGCGACCTGCCACTGCGGCTGGCCGAGTTCGGCTCGTGCCACCGCTACGAATCGTCAGGGAGCATGCACGGGCTGATGCGCGTCCGCGGCTTCACGCAGGACGATGCCCACATCTTCTGCACCGAGGACCAGATCGAGAGCGAATGCGCCGCGTTCATCGAACTCCTATCCAGCGTCTACAAGGACCTCGGCTTCGACAGCTTCGAGATCAAGCTGTCCACCCGCCCCGAGGTCCGCATCGGCTCGGACGAAGCCTGGGACAAGGTCGAGACCGCCCTTGAGAACGCGATCAAGAAGGTCGGCTGCGCCTACGAGATCGACCCCGGCGAGGGCGCCTTCTACGGGCCGAAGCTCGACTTCAAGCTGACCGACGCCATCGGGCGCAAGTGGCAGTGCGGGACCTTCCAGGTCGACCCGAACCTGCCCACCCGCCTCGGCGCGGAATACATCGGCGAGGACGGTGCGAAGCATCGGCCCTACATGCTGCACCGCGCGATCCTCGGCAGCTTCGAGCGGTTCATCGGCATCCTGATCGAGAACTACGCCGGCAAGCTGCCGTTCTGGCTCGCACCGCGGCAGGTGGTGGTGGCCTCGATCGTCTCGGACGCCGATGCCTATGTGGCCGAGGTCGTGGCGGCGCTGCGGGCCCGCGGTGTGCGCGCCGAGGCGGATACGCGGAACGAGAAGATCAACTACAAGGTCCGCGAGCATTCGGTCGGCAAGGTGCCGGTGATCCTGGCCATCGGCATGCAGGAGGTCGAGGCCCGCAGCGTGTCGGTCCGGCGGCTGGGCGAGACCCGGACAGAGTCGCTGCCACTTGATCAGGTGGTCGAGACGCTGGCCGCGGATGCCCGCATTCCGGGCTGAGTCGCCCGATCGGCAAGAACCTGCTCATCGCGGCCCGGAGTGCCCCCGATCGGGGACCCACCCCGGGCCGCGCGCGTTAAGTGCATGCTTTCGCGTCCTTCGCTGGCACGCGAACAGGCCATCGGCCGGCGGCCCATCCCGGCGAACCTGCGGTTTCCCGCAATCGCAGAGCCTTATCAACCCCTTGGCAAGACTTTGGTCGTAGATGCCGCGGCAATTCGTCTACTGCGCAGCCGGCGCGCAGAGGCTAGGTAAATGAGAGAAGCTGCAGGTCCGATGTCCCCAACCTGCTCGCATTGAACTTTTGCCCGCGCGTCGAACAAATGCTTGTTCTACGTGACTTTTCTTTGCCGCTTGATTTTCGGCGGCGCTTTGGCATCCTTTCGCACGTGACAACAGACGTTCTGACGCTTTCCTGTTTCCAGGGCATACGCGGAGAACCTGGATGCACGGCTCGCGGCAATGTCGCCGCGGGTGAAGGCTGACGAAGGGAGAGACGGAATGCCGACGGGCACCGTAAAATGGTTCAATAGTACGAAGGGCTTTGGCTTCATCGCTCCGGATGATGGCGGCAAGGACGTGTTCGTCCACATCTCGGCGGTCGAACGCGCAGGCCTCAAAGGGCTCAGCGACAATCAGAAAATCGGTTACGAACTGCAGTCCGGTCGCGACGGCCGGTCCTCGGCGGGGGACCTGAGGCTGCTGTAACGCGGCGCAGCACAAGTGATTCCGAGGCAGCCTGCCAATCCGCGGGCTGTTCTCACCCGAGAAGGCGGCGCTGCACGCCCGCATCCCATCCCAGCAAGAGCATGTCGCCATCCCGGATCACCGGCCGCTTCATCAGCGTCGGCTGCGCCGCGATCTGCGCCTCGGGCTCGGAGGCCTTCAGCCAGTCCGAAAGGCCTCGCCAGGTGGTCGACTGCCGGTTCACCAGCGCATCGCCGAACTCCGCCACAAGCTCGGCGATCTCGGTTTCCGACAGCGGCTTCGCCCGCACGTCGCGGAACTCCACGCTGCGGCCTGCCGCCTCCAGCGCCTTGATCGCCTTCTTGCAGGTGTCGCAGGTGGAAATGCCGTAGAGGATCATGGTCGCGCCGTCCGTGGTCGTGGGTCCGCCGAGTCATGCCACATCCGCGCGGCGGCGCAAGCCACCTCAGGCAGGGACAACGAGACGTGTGACCGCGACGCCCACGGCGGCCGAGACCGCGGTCAGCACCGCACCCCAGGTCAGGTCGACCGCCACCATGGCCGGGTGCCAATCGCGCATGATGGTGTAGCTGGTCAGTTCGTAGGTGCCGTAGGCCACGGCACCCAGCACCGCCCCGCCCGCCAGCGCCTGCAGCACAGTGCCCTCGCGCAGGGCGGGCCAGGAGACCAGCCAGACCACCCCCGCGACATAGCCGAGGTAGAACAGCGCCGCCGGCAACATCCGCGGGCTGTCGAGCATCAGTGGCCCGATATGCGCCTGAAACAGCGGCTTCATCACGCGCGACAGCATCAGGGCGTCGAGTCCGAGGAAGACGAGGGCGGTGACGATGTAGAGGATGGCCAGACTCATGCGCGCGATGCTCCCTGATGTGCCGTCGGGCCAGTATCAGCGCCGCCGCAGGTATTCGTAAAGCTCGCATCCGGGCGCGTCGCGGCGCAACTCCATTCGCGCGGCACAGTGCCACTCGTCCGCGTCGAAGTCGGGGAAGAAGGTGTCGGCGCCCTCGACCTCCAGATCGACCTCGGTCACCAGCAGCCGGTCGGCCAGAGGCAGGTGCCCGGCGAAGATGCGCGCCCCGCCGATCGAGTAGATCCGCGCATGCCCCGCCGCGCGCGCCGCCGGGATGGCCGCCTCGAACGAGGTGAACAGCGCCTCGCCCTCGCCCCGCCCGGAGGTCACGACGATGTTCATCCGCCGCGGCAGCGGGCGCTTCGGCAGGCTTTCCCAGGTGCGTCGGCCCATGATCACCGCGCCGCCCAGTGTCTCGCGCTGGAAGAAGGCCAGGTCCTCGGGCGCGTGCCACGGGATCGTGCCATCCTTGCCGATCGCGCCTCCCCTCGCGCGGGCAACCACAAGCGTCAGCATCAGACGGCGACCTCCGCGGCAATGGGGGGATGCGGGTCATAGCTTTCCACGGCGAAATCCTCGATCCGGTAATCGTCAATGCTCGCGGCGCGGCGCACCAGCCGCATGCTGGGCCAGTCGCGGGGCTTGCGCGAGATCTGCTCGCGCGCCTGATCGAGGTGGTTCAGGTAGAGATGGGTATCGCCCCCCACCCAGACCAGCTCGCCCGGCCGCAGGCCCGCCTGATCGGCAAGCATCAGAAGCAGCGCGGCCGCGCCGACGAAGTTGAACGGCGCGCCGAGCAGCAGGTCCACCGAGCGCTGGTAGAGCAGCCCGTTCAAACGCCCGTCCGAGGTCACGTGATACTGATAGACCATGTGGCAGGGCGGCAGCGCCATGGCGCCGACCTCGGCCACGTTCCAGGCGTGGAACAGCATCCGCCGGCTCGAGGGGTTCTGGCGCAGCGTATCGATCAGTCCCGCGATCTGGTCATGCTCCTGCCCGTCGGGTCCAAGCCACCGCCGCCACTGCTTGCCGTAGACGGGGCCCAGCTCGCCCCAGCGCGCCGCAAAGGCCTCGTCCTCGACGATGCGCCGCTCGAACTCGGCCTGAGAGATGTTCTCGCCCGTTTCGCGCCGATAGCTGGCCAGCGGCCAATCGGTCCAGATCCGCACATTCTGCTGCAGCAGCGGCCGGAGGTTGGTGCCGCCGGTCAGGAACCAGAGCATCTCCTTCACCGCGGTCTTCCACCAGACCTTCTTGGTGGTCAGGATCGGCGCGCGACCCTCGGACAGGTCGAACCGCAGCATGGCGCCGAAGACCGAAAGCGTCCCCACCCCCGTCCGGTCGATCCGCCGGTCGCCCCGCTCCAGCACATGCGAGAGCAGGTCGAGATACTGCTGTTCGGGATGTGTCATGCCCGTTGTCCTGCCGCCGCGAGGTGCCCCGTCCCGCCGGGAATGACGGACATGCGCGTGCAGGTCAAGGACTGCCGGAACCGGCCCCGGCAGCGCGCGTGCATCAGGCGGCGGTTTCCTTTCCGCCTCGCCATGCTAGCTTCCCGCTCGCAACAGGAGGGCCGTCATGCAGATCAGATACCTTCACACCATGGTCCGGGTTCTGGACCTGGACAAGACCATCGCCTTCTTCCGCCTCCTCGGCCTCGAGGAGACGCGGAGGACAGAGAGCGAACAGGGCCGCTTCACCCTCGTCTTCATGGCGCCGCCGGGACAGCCGGACTGTCCGGTGGAGCTGACCTACAACTGGGACGGCGACGAGGGCCTGCCCTCGGACAGCCGGCACTTCGGCCACCTCGCCTACGGGGTCGAGGACATCTACACGATGTGCGCCCATCTGCAGGCGAACGGCGTGACGATCAACCGACCGCCGCGCGACGGGCGCATGGCCTTCGTGCGCAGCCCCGACAATGTCTCGGTCGAGCTTCTGCAGATCGGCGATGCCCTGCCCCCGGCCGAGCCCTGGAGCTCGATGCCCAACACCGGTCACTGGTAGTCAGAGCGGCCGCCAGCGGGCCAGGACATCCACGCCCACCGCCTCGACCGACGCCAGCTCAAAGGCTGGCGCTTCGGCCAGGTGCAGAAGGTGCAGCGGCCCCATCGCCGCGCGCCCCTCGGCGCCGATCAGCTTGCCGGCCATGAAGCTCACCAGTTCGTCGCAGAGACCGGCGCGCACCAGACCGGCGGCGAGCGTGGCGCCGCCCTCGCAGAACACCCGCGTCAGCCCCTCGGCCGCCAGCCGCCGCAGCACCGAGCGCAGGTCGAGGCCCTGAGGCCCCGCCTCGCACTCAAGAAGCAGTGCGCCGGCGGCCTGCCACGCCTCCCGCGCCTCCGGCGGCGCGTCCGGCCCATGGCAGAGCCAGACCGGCACATGCCGCGCCGTGCGGCCCAGACGGCTTTCCGGGGTGTGGCGAAGCCGGCTGTCGATCACGATCCGCACCGGCTGGTGCGCCGAGCCCATCTCGCGCACCGAAAGATCAGGATCGTCGGCCAGCGCCGTGCCGGAGCCGACCAGCACCGCATCGTGCCGCATCCGCATCGCATGAACCGCACGACGCGCGACGGCACCGGTGATCCAGCGGCTCTCGCCCGAGGCGGTGGCGATGCGGCCATCCGCGGTCGCGGCCAGCTTCAGCGTCAGGAACGGAAGCCCCTCGGTCACGCGCTTCAGGAAACCCGCGTTCAGGCGGCGCGCTTCGGCCTCCATCACGCGCTCGGTCACCGGAATGCCCGCGGCGCGCAGCATGGCGTGGCCCTGCCCCGCCACGCGGGAGTCGGGATCGCCGGTGGCAGTGACCACGCGCGCCACGCCCGCGGCGATCAGCGCCTCGGCGCAGGGCGGCGTGCGGCCGTGATGGGCGCAGGGTTCCAGCGTGACATAGGCCGTGGCGCCCAGTGCCGCCGCGCCGGCCTGCGCCAGCGCCACCGTCTCGGCATGCGGGCGCCCGCCCGGCTGGGTCCAACCGCGGCCGACGATCCGTCCGCCCTTAACGATCACGCAGCCCACGGCCGGGTTCGGCCAGGTCCGCCCCAGCCCGCGCGCGCCCAGCGCCAGCGCATGGGCCATGTGGACGCTGTCGGTCACTCTTCCGGGGCGTGGGCGGGGCGCAGCTCGGACACGAACTTGTCGAAGTCGTCCGCCGCCTGGAAGTTCTTGTAGACGCTCGCGAACCGGACGTAGGCCACGGTGTCGATCCGCGCGAGGCTCTCCATCACGATCTCGCCGATCACCTTCGAGGGGATGTCGGTATCGCCAAGGCTTTCCAGCCGCCGCACGATCCCCGAGATCATCTGGTCGATGCGCTCGGGCTCGATCGGGCGCTTCTGCATGGCGATCCGGATCGAGCGTTCGAGCTTCGTGCGGTCGAAATCCTCGCGCTTGCCCGAGGACTTGATCACCACGAGGTCGCGCAGCTGCACCCGCTCGTAGGTGGTGAAGCGGCCGCCGCAGGCCGGGCAGAACCGGCGCCGGCGGATCGAGACGTGATCCTCGGCGGGACGGCTATCCTTCACTTGCGTGTCGATGTTTCCGCAGAACGGACAGCGCATCCGTCTCTCCCTCAAGCCTCGATCCGGGGGGTCGCCCTCTCGTTATCCACAAGACCATAGCCAGAGCCCGAGGGGTTGCACAGCGGAAATCGCCCGGCCCCAGATGAGGGGTTGCCGCTGTGTCCTTGCGGACTCATGACGCATCCGTGAAGCGGAAAACGACGCATGCGCGGCTAAGCTTTCCGGCACAAGCACAGGGAGGACGCCATGACCCGGATGACCGCCAAGGACTTTCACCCCAGGCTGCTGGAGCTTTACGACTACTACGCCCACGGGCGGATCACGAAGCGCGAGTTCCTCGACCGGGCGGCGTCCTATGCGGTGGGCGGGCTGACGGCGGCGGCAATCCTCGACCTGATGAGCCCCAACTACGCGCTGGCCCAGCAGGTGCCGGCCAGCGATCCCGGCATCCGCGGCGACTACATCACCTATCCCTCGCCCGAGGGGCATGGCGAGGTGAAGGGCTACCTCGTGCGGCCGGCCGAGGGCGAGGGACCCTGGCCCGCCGTGGTGGTGGTGCACGAAAACCGCGGCCTCAATCCCTACATCGAGGATGTGGCGCGCCGGCTGGCCAAGGAAGGCTTCCTTGCGCTGGCGCCGGACGGGCTGACCTCGGTGGGGGGTTATCCCGGCAATGACGACAAGGGGCGCGAGCTGCAGCAGCAGGTGGACCCCGAGAAGCTGATGAACGACTTCTTCGCCGCGGTGGACTACATGAAGACCGCCGAGGGCTCGAGCGGTCGCGTCGGCATCACCGGCTTCTGCTATGGCGGCGGCGTGGCCAATGCGGCGGCCGTGGCCTTCTCCGACCTGGGCGGAGCGGTGTCGTTCTACGGCCGCCAGCCCGAAGCGGCGGACGTGGCGAAGATCCGCTGCCCGCTGCTGATCCACTACGCCGAGTTGGACGAGCGCATCAATGCCGGCTGGCCCGCCTATGAGGCGGCGCTGAAGGAGGCCGGCGTGCGCTACGAGGCCTACATCTACCCGGGCGTGAACCACGGCTTCCACAACGACTCGACACCGCGCTACGACCGCGAGGCGGCGGAGCTTGCGTGGCAGCGGACGGTGGAGTTCTTCCGCAGCAACCTCGGGTAAGCGACGGCCGGCGGGCGGCGCCGTCGCATCGACCGGGCGAACTCCGCCCGGTCGCCTCCGGCGCTGCTAGAACGGCAGACGGGGGCGGCAGAGCGTGCGGGCGTGGATCGCGCTCAGCGAGGCATCCTTGCTGCCGAGGATGAACAGCCCGGTCCTGCTGGCCGCGCCTTCCGGCGACAGGCCGAACCGCACGCCCTCGCCCTGCCGGCGCGGCGGCTCGCTCAGTCGCCAGATCCGCGTGTTGGTCGGCAACCCGCGCGAGATCACGTAGTCGCCGACCGCGCACCAGCTTTCGGCCGGCCCCTGTCCGGGCGATGGCATCACGTGGATCGTGCCATCGGACATCGCCCGGACCTGCAACCCGTTGTCCGCCAGAAAGGCCGCCGCGGGAACGGCGGAAAGGGCGGCAAGGACCGCGGCGAGGGACAGGGTGCGGATCATGCTCAGGCCCTTACTGGTCGAGGAAGCTCCGCAGCTTGCGGCTGCGGCTGGGGTGCTTCAGCTTGCGCAGCGCCTTCGCCTCGATCTGGCGGATGCGCTCGCGCGTGACGCTGAACTGCTGGCCGACCTCTTCCAGCGTGTGGTCGGTGTTCATGCCGATGCCGAAGCGCATCCGCAGAACCCGCTCCTCCCGCGGGGTAAGGCTCGCCAGAACCCGCGTCGTCGTCTCCTTCAGGTTCTCCTGAATGGCGCTGTCGAGCGGCAGGATAGCGTTCTTGTCCTCGATGAAATCGCCGAGCTGGCTGTCTTCCTCGTCGCCGATCGGGGTTTCTAGGGAGATCGGCTCCTTGGCGATCTTCATCACCTTGCGGACCTTCTCGAGCGGCATCTGGAGCTTTTCGGCCAGTTCCTCGGGCGTGGGCTCGCGGCCGATCTCGTGCAGCATCTGGCGGCCGGTGCGCACCAGCTTGTTGATCGTCTCGATCATGTGGACCGGGATGCGGATGGTGCGCGCCTGGTCGGCGATCGAGCGGGTGATCGCCTGCCGGATCCACCACGTCGCGTAGGTCGAGAACTTGTAGCCGCGGCGGTATTCGAACTTGTCCACCGCCTTCATCAGGCCGATGTTGCCTTCCTGAATGAGATCAAGGAACTGCAGCCCGCGGTTGGTGTATTTCTTGGCGATCGAGATCACGAGGCGCAGGTTGGCCTCGACCATCTCCTTCTTGGCCTGCCGGGCCTCCTTCTCGCCCTTCTGGACCTGGTTCACGATGCGGCGGAACTCGGAGATGTCCACGCCGACATACTGGCCGACGGCGGCCATGTCGTTCCTGAGGTCCTCGACCTTGTCGCGGCTCTTCTCCATCAGGGTCTGCCAGCCGCGGCCCGACTTCGCCGCCATCCGGTCGGCCCATGTCGGATCCAGCTCGTAGCCCTGATATTCGTCGATGAACTCGCGGCGGTTGATGCGGGCGGCATCGGCCAGCTTCACCATCGACGAGTTGATCGACATGATCTTGCGGTTGATGCCGTAAAGCTGGTCGATCAGCGCCTCGATCCGGTTGTTGTGCAGGTGAAGCTCGTTCACCAGCAACACGATCTCGGAGCGCAGCTTCTGATAGGCAGCCTCGTCCTCGGTCGTGAAGCGCAGCGCGTCGCTCAGCGTGGCCGACATGCGCTTGTTCTGCATCTCGGCGAGCTTGGCATAGTCGCGCGCGATCAGCTCCAGCGTCTCCAGCACGCGCGGCTTCAGCGCGGCCTCCATCGCGGCGAGCGACATGGCGGAGGCCTCGTCGTCCTCGTCCTCCTCCTCGGCGCGGCTGATCGGGTTGCCGTCGGCATCCAGTTCCGGCTCGGACGAGGCCGGGGCGCGGCGCGGCGCGGGGGCCTGCGCGGCCACATCCACATCCACGTCCTCGAGGCCGGGGCCTTCCATGTCCTCGTCGCCGTCGCCATCGAGCGAGCGGCCGAAGGTCGCCTCGAGGTCGATCACGTCGCGCAGCAGGATGTCTTCGCTCAGAAGTTCGTCGCGCCAGATCGTGATGGCCTGGAAGGTCAGCGGGCTCTCGCAGAGGCCCGCGATCATCGTGTTGCGGCCGGCCTCGATGCGCTTGGCGATGGCGATCTCGCCCTCGCGGCTCAGAAGCTCGACCGAGCCCATCTCGCGCAGATACATCCGCACCGGGTCGTCGGTGCGGTCGAGCGTCTCGCCCTGCGCGCCCGCGACCGCCAGCTCGCGCGAGCCGGAGCCCTGATCGACCAGTTCGCCGCCGGGCTCGCCCTCTTCGGCTTCCTCGTTCTCGATGACGTTGATGCCCATCTCCGACAGCATCGACATCACGTCCTCGATCTGTTCCGAGGACGCCTGCTCGGGCGGAAGGACCGCGTTCAGCTGGTCATAGGTGATGTAGCCGCGCTCGCGGGCATCGGCGATCATCCGTTTGACGGCGGCCTGGCTCATGTCCAGCGAGGTTTCGGCGTCCTGATCCTCGGGTTTGCCGTCGTCAGTATCTTTGACTGCCATGGATGCTCCTCAGCGGCGCGGAGAGGGGGGTCGGGCGGGATGGAATCGAATCGTCGGGACCATATAGCGAATCAATAGTCCGAATCACAGGAGGGGGAAGCGCGTCAGCCCCTTTTCTTTATCCAGATCTGGCGCTCGATCAGGTCCTTCAGATGGTTCGACAGGGCGGCACGGTCTTCCCCGAGGTCGGACGAGTCGTCAAGGCGGGCGCGCTCGGCACGATGCCGCGCCTCGGCGGCCTGCGACAGCCGCCACGTCAGCCCCTCGTCGGCCAGACCCTGCAGATCCTCCACCGCTTCCTCGATCTCCTGCCGGGCGCCGCGGCGCGCCTCGAGCTTGGCGAGTTCCTCGGCCACGCACATGCGCGCCTTTTCCGTATCCTCGGGGAAGCGGACGGACGGAGAGATGCGGACATGGTTGAGCGCGAAGAGCCTTTCAAGGGCCGCGCCCTCCGCCGCATGCAGATTGGCCCGCGCCGCGGCCGGGTCCGCCGTCTCCGCCTCGGCCAGCAGCGCCGCCCTGAGCCGCTGGTGGTCGGGCTGCAGAAGGTCCAGCACCTCGAGCGCGCTCTCGAACTCGTGGATCAGGACGGGATGCGTCGCCAGCGTCGCAAGGATCACCGCAAGGCGGATCTCGTCCTCTGCCCGCTCGCTGGCCGATGTGGCGAGCAGCGAGGCCCGCGTCGTGGGCAGCGGCGCCTGCGGAGGCGCCTCGCGCCGCCCGCCACGGTGGAAGGCGCGCCGGGGCGCCGCGGTGCCGAACAGATCGAGGCGCAGCCGGTTCAGCTCGTCGCCGTAGTGGCGCCGGATGGTCTGATCGGCAATCCGCGTCACCGCGGCCCGCAGCCGCTTGTCCAGCGCCGCCCGCCGCTCAGGGCTGTCGAACACCTGCCCCTCGGTCTCGCGCCGCCACAGCAGGCTGACCATCGGCTGCGCCGCGTCCAGAACCCGGCTCATCGCCGCCGCGCCCTCGCTGCGGATCAGATCGTCCGGATCGAGGCCCGGCGGCAGGACGGCGAAGCGCAGCCCCTGCCCGGCTTCCAGCAGCGGCAGCGCCAGATCGACCACCCGCAGCGCCGCGCGGATACCGGCGGCGTCGCCGTCGAGCGCGATCACCGGCTCGGGGTGGATGCGCCACATCAGGCGAAGCTGGTCCTCGGTCACGGCCGTGCCGAGCGGCGCGACGGTCGCGCGGAACCCGGCCTCGGAGAGCGCGATCACGTCCATGTAGCCTTCGGCCACGATCAGCGGCTGGCCCTTGCCCGCCGCCTCGCGCGCGGGGCCGACGTTGTAGAGGTTGCGGCCCTTGTCGAACAGCGGCGTCTCGGGGCCGTTGAGGTATTTGGCCCGCGCGCCCGGATCCATCGCACGCCCGCCGAGGCTGATCGCGCGGCCCCGCGCATCGCGGATCGGGAAGATGATCCGGCCGCGGAACCGGTCATAGGGCGCGCCGCCATCCTCGGGGCGCGCGCAAAGCCCCGCCTCGACCAGCAGGTCGGCGGCGATGCCCTTGCCCGTCAGCGCGTGGAACAGGGCCTGCCGGCTGTCGGGCGCGAAGCCGATGCCGAACCGCTCCTGCCCCTCGGGCGAGAGCCTGCGCCGGGCGAGGTAGTCGCGCACCGCCGCAGCCGCGCCGGTGCGCAGCTGCAGGCGGTAGAACTTCACCGCCTCCTCCATCGCCTCGGCCAGCAGGCTGCGCCGGTCCGCCTTCTGCGCGGCCGCAGGGTCCCGCGCCGGCATCGGCATCCCGGCTTCGCGTGCAAGGATCTCGACGGCCTCCATGAAGCCCACGTTCTCGGTCTCCTTCACGAAGCCGATGGCGTCGCCCTTCGCGTGGCAGCCGAAGCAGTAGTAGAAGCCCTTGCGGTCATCGACGTGAAAGCTGGCCGACTTTTCCTGATGGAAGGGGCACGGCGCCCAGAAGTCGCCCTTGCCCTGATTGGACTTGCGCAGGTCCCACGTCACCTTCCGCCCCACCACCTGGGACAGCGGGACGCGGGTGCGCAGCTCGTCGAGGAATCCGGGTGGCAGGCTCATGCCCCCGTATATCACGGCGCGGGCCGCCCGAGTCCAGCGGCGGCGAAAGCAGCACCGACCGCCGCCCGATCCCGGCGCCGCCTCGGGATCGGCGGCGGCGCAGGGCGCAAGCCACCTGACCGCCTTCGACGGTGCAGGCGACCCGCGCGGGCCAGACCCCGGGCCGTCAGAGACCCTTGGAGCGGTAGGTCGCGGCAACCCGCTGGATCGCCACGATATAGGCTGCCACGCGCAGATCCTCGACGCCCTCGCGGCCATGCCAGACCTCGCGCATCGACTGGTAGGCGATGCGCATCGAGTCATCGAGCCCCGAACGCACCAGCGCCAGCTCGTCCGAGCCCTGCATGAACTTCTGCTTGAAGTCGGGCGCAAGCTGCCAGCCGAGACCCTGATCCGAAGACAGCCGCTCCAGCTCCTCGACCAGGGCGCGCGATCGGGCTTCCTCGGCGCGGCGCTGCATCCGGCCGAAGCGGATGTGGGACAGGTTCTTCACCCATTCGAAATACGAGACCGTGACGCCCCCGGCATTGGCATAGAGGTCCGGGACGATCACCGTTCCCTTCTGGCGAAGGATCTCGTCGGCGCCGAAGGTCACGGGGCCGTTCGCCGCCTCGATGATCAGCGGCGCCTTGATCCGGGCGGCGTTCTCGCGGGTGATCACCCCTTCCATCGCCGCGGGCATGAGGATGTCGCAGTCCTCCTCCAGCACCGCGGCGCCCTCCTCGGTGAAGTCGGCATGGGTATAGCCGCGGATCGACCCGGTCTTGGTCATCCAGTGCCGCAGGTCCTCGATGGCGATGCCGGCCGGGTTCACCAGCGCCCCGTCGCGCTCGATCACCGCCACGATCTTCGCGCCATCCTCCTCGGAGAGGAACTTGGCCGCGTGATAGCCGACGTTGCCCAGCCCCTGCACGATGATCCGCTTGCCGTCGAGGTCACCCGACAGATGCGCCTTCGCCTTGTCCTCGGGATGGCGGAAGAACTCGCGCAGGCCGAACTGCACGCCGCGCCCCGTGGCCTCGACCCGGCCGTGGATGCCGCCCGCGTTGATCGGCTTGCCGGTCACGCAGGCGCGGGCGTTGATGTCGGTGGTGTTCATCCGGGCATACTGGTCGGCGATCCAGGCCATCTCGCGCTCGCCCGTGCCCATGTCCGGGGCGGGCACGTTCTGCGCCGGGTTGATCAGGTCGCGCTTGGCCAGCTCATAGGCGAAGCGGCGGGTGATCTGCTCCAGCTCGTGCTCGTCCCATTCACGCGGATCGATGCACAGGCCCCCCTTCGAGCCGCCGAACGGCGTCTCGACCAGCGCGCATTTGTAGGTCATCAGCGCGGCCAGCGCCTCGACCTCGTCCTGGTTGACCGACAGCGCATAGCGGATGCCGCCCTTGACCGGCTCCATGTGCTCGGAATGCACCGAGCGGTAGCCGACGAAGGTCTCGATCTTGCCGCGCAGGCGGACGCCGAAGCGGACGGTATAGGTCGAGTTGCAGACCCGGATCTTCTCCTCGAGACCGGGCGAAAGGTCCATCAGCGCCACCGCGCGATTGAACATCAGATCGACGGATTCGCGGAAACTCGGCTCTGCGACATGCATGGGATGACCTCCTCCTCGGCGCGGGCTGCGCCGATCCGAGGCTAGCCTGCGCGCCAGCGTCCGTCACCTCATGTCGCGGCGTTAGCGATTCGCCGGCAGGCCGCGGTCCGCGCCGCCGGCGGCCCCGTCCTTGCCACGCCTTCGACAGTCCGCCCGACAAGGCAGCTACAGTTTCCGAAGCGAGGCCCATTTCCATCAATTCCTTGAGGCACGCCACATTTTCGTCCAACCGGCCTGATAGGCACGACTCTGCCGCCCGCCGCCGAAGACCTGTGCTTCCCGCGGGACGGCCCGTTTCGAGGAATGCATTCATGGTCCAGTCCGGTTTTTCCGTTCCCTCCGATGGCCACACCGCGATGGCGCTGCGCCCTGGACTCCGGGGGCGGCTTGGCCGCTTCGCAGGCGCAGAGGACGGCTCGGTGCTGGTGTTCGGCCTCATCCTCTTCATCCTGATGCTGCTGATCGGCGGCATGGCCATCGACGTGATGCGCTTCGAATACGCCCGCTCGGGTACGCAGCAGACCCTGGACCGGGCGGTTCTCGCGGCGGCGAGCCTGAAGCAGGTGCGCGAGCCCAACGAGGTGGTCGAGGACTACTTCGCCAAGGCGGGCATGTCGGACCGTCTGGTGGACACGAACTGGGACCGGCCCACGCTGAACGCCAAGCAGGTCACGGCCGACGGCAGGGTGGACGTGCCGACGCTCTTCATGAGCCTCATGAACGTGGACATGCTGGCTTCGCCGGCCGCGGCCGGCGCGGAAGAGGCGGTGAGCAACATCGAGATCTCGCTCGTGCTCGACATCTCCGGCTCCATGCGCAACGGCATGCAGATCACCAAGCTCCGCACCGCGGCCAAGGAGTTCTTCGCCACGGTGCTCGCCGGCGACGCCAAGGACTTCACCTCGATCAACATCGTCCCCTACGCCGGACACGTGAATCTGGGACCGGACCTCTACTCGGCCTTCAAGGGCGCGGCGCGGCTGCACGGCGAATCCCACTGCCTCGAGCTTGGCGCCTCCGACTACACGACCGCCGGGAAGCCGGCCTCGGGCCTGCCTCCGGTGCCGCATTACATGAAGTGGGCCATCGACAGCGCGACGATGGACTGGGGGTGGTGCCCGGGGGCCAGCGCGGCGGTGAAGCTCGCGCAGAACGACCAGGCGGCCCTGAACACCTACATCGACAACATCCGCCTGCACGACGGCACCGGCACGCAGTCCGGCATCAAGTACGGCCTGACGCTGCTCAACCCCGACATGCGCAGCATCTTCGAGGGCCTCGTCGACAAGGGCAAGATTCCGGAGGCGTTCGACGGGCGTCCGATGGACTGGTCGACCACCGCGGGCACAAGCGTGCAGAAATACCTGATCGTCATGACCGACGGCGTGATCACCGAACAGGCGCGCCCCCGCTACACCGGCCTGCGCGACATCGACACCGACTCCAAGGACAACGAGAAGGTCAACGGCATCGAGGACCCCGACAAGGTCGACGGGATCAACCATGACCTGTGGAACGCCACGGTCGAATTGGACAAGCAGCCCGCGGACAACCGGCCCACGTCGAACCTGTCGAGTGCCGCAACCAACATCACGCGGTTCAAGGCGCAGTGCGATCTCGCCAAGGCGAAGGGCGTCATCGTCTACACCATCGCCTTCAACACGGACTCCACGGCCGCGGCGCCGATGAAGTATTGCGCCTCGAAACCCTCGTACTTCTTCGAGGTCAGGGATCGGGAGATCAGCGCGGCCTTTGCCGTCATCGCCCGCAACATCCGGCAGCTCCGGCTGACGCAATGAGCCCAAGGCTGCATCCCCGCTGGCGCGACGACGGCGGCAATGCCACGGTCGAATTCGTTCTGGTCTTCCCGGTCATCATCTGGATCTTCTTCGCCGCGATGGAATCCGGGCTCTACATGACCCGCTACGTCCTGTTCGACCGCGCGGTCGACATGGCGATGCGGGATCTTCGGCTGGGCCTGATCGCGGATCCCGACGCCGCCAAGCTGAAGGATGCGATCTGCAACAACGCGATCCTCGTCGAGGACTGCGCCACGTCGCTGCACATCGAACTGGTCTCGATCGACACGGACAGCTGGGACTTTCCCACCGATCCCGTCACCTGCATCGACCGCAGCAGGCCGATGGCCCCGGTGATCGAACCCGACCTCGGCGCACCCAACGAGATCATGCTCGTGCGCGCCTGCGCCACCATGGATGCGATCTTCCCCACGACCGGCATTGCCGCGAACATGACGAAGGACGGAAATGGCGGCTACTTCATCGTCTCCAGCTCCGGCTTCGTGAACGAGCCCTGACATGCCCCGTCCCCGCCCCCTCCGCCGCCTTTGCGCCCTTCTCCGCAGCTTCGCCGACGACCGAAGCGGAACCGCGCTGAGCGAATTCGTGATCGTCCTGCCGATCCTGCTCTGGGCCTGGCTCGGCATGTACACGTTCTGGGACGCCTATGCGACGATGAACCGGGTGCAGAAGGCGGCCTTCACCGTGTCCGATGCCCTGTCGCGCTCCAGCGGCGTGGTCGATGGCGCCTATCTCGAAGGGATCGACGACCTGATGGGCCACCTGATCGGCGGCAACCGGGAGCGCCGGACCCGGATCACCAGCATCGGCTGGAACCCGACCGAGAACGACTATCGGGTGATGTGGTCCTATTCGCCGGACGGAGCCATGACCGCGCTGAATACCGGGACCATCGACCAGATCCGCGCGCGACTGCCGATCCTCACGGATCTGGAGACGATCGTGGTCGTCGAGACGAACGTGGACTACAGCCCCCCCTTCGCTCTCATCACGATCGGGTCGCTGGAGATCGGCCTGAACGACAGGACCTTCTCCGAACTGGTCGTCACCCGGCCGCGTTTCGTGGTGAAGGTCTGCTTCGACGGCATCGACTGCGGGGCGGTGGCAAGCTGAAGACGACGCCTCTGCCGCAGGTGGCCCGGCCGGCGGGTCGCCCCGCGCCTCAGCCGCCGGCGCCGGCCGCCTTCAGCGCCATCTGCGCGTAGCAGGCTGCAACCTCGTCCCGGCTGAGCGGCCCGAGGTCGCGGAACCAGTGGGTGACGCCGGTCAGCATGGCGATGATCGCCCGCGTGGCAAGCCGCGGCTCGGGCAGCGAGAAGCAGCCCTGCCGCTCGCCCTCGCTCAGGATCGTGGCGAGCCGCTGCTCGTATCTGCGGCGCAGCGCCTCGACCGCCGCGAAGTTCGCGGGCGTCAGGTTGCGCAGTTCCATGTAGGCGATGAAGACGGCCTCGGGCCGGTCGATGTGATAGCAGATGTGGAAGCGCGCGAACTGATCGAGCGCCGCGCGGGGATCGTCGGCCACGGGCAGCGCCTCGACCGCGGCCAGAAGCTCCTCCATGTGCAGCCGCATCAGGTCGTAAAGCAGCGTCTGCTTGTCAGGCGTGTAGAGATAGAGCGCCCCCGCCTGCATCCCGACCTCGGCCGCGATCTGCCGCATCGAGACCGCGGCATAGCCGTGGCGCGCGATCAGCCGCTGCGCCGCCTCGCGCACTCGCGGGCCGGTGGTCTCTGCATGCGATCCTGCCTTGCGTGCCATGGGTCCGGTTTATCTGAACGGCAGTTCAATTCAAGCGCCCTTGCCGGGCGTCGGGATGCGGGGCTAGTCTCCGCGCGTCCCAGATGGTCCGACCGATGCGCCCTGCCCTGATCCTCGCCGCCCTCGCCGCCCTTGCGGGCTGTGCCGACTACCCCGAGGTGATCGCGGCCGAGCGCGCCTCGGCGGCGGCGGCCCCGCCGCCACCCCTGCTGCCGCTGGACGAGGTGCTGGCGCAGGCCGGGACGGCGCAGGTCACGCCCGAGACCACGGCCTCGATCGAGGCGCGGGCGGCGGCGCTGCGCAGCCGGGCGGCCGCCCTTCGGACCGGCCCGGACGCGCCCTGAGCCGCGTTGCCCTTTCGGCCGCAACCGGCTAACAGACCTGCGCACGCAAGCCCGGCGCCCGATGCCGGTCCACAAGTCTTCGGAGGTTTCATGACTCGCCCCCTGCGTCTTGGTATTGCCGGTCTCGGCACCGTCGGCATGGGGGTGGTCAAGATCATCCAGCGCCATGCGGCGCTGATCGAGGCCCGCAGCGGACGCCCCGTGATCATCACCGCCGTCTGCGCGCGCGACCGCACGAAAAACCGCGACGCAGACCTCTCCGCCTATGCATGGGAGACCGACGCCGTGGCGCTGGCCCGGCGCGAGGACGTGGACGTGTTCGTCGAGGTGATGGGCGGCTCGGAAGGCGCGGCCCGCGCCTCTACCGAGGCGGCGCTCGCCGCCGGCAAGGATGTGGTCACCGCCAACAAGGCGCTGCTGGCCCATCACGGGCAGGCGCTGGCCGAGGCTGCCGAGGCCGCAGGCCTCGTCATCCGGTTCGAGGCGGCGGTTGCGGGCGGCATCCCGGTCATCAAGGCCCTGACCGAGGGGCTGGCGGGCAACCAGATGCGCCGCGTGATGGGCGTCATGAACGGCACCTGCAACTACATCCTGACCCGGATGGAAAGCGCGGGCCTGCCCTATGACCACGTCTTCGAGGAGGCCCGCCAGCTCGGCTATCTCGAGGCCGACCCGAACCTCGACGTCGGCGGCATCGACGCGGGCCACAAGCTGTCGCTGCTGGCCTCGATCGCCTTCGGCACCCGCGTCAGCTTCGACGCGGTGGAGCTGGAAGGGATCGGCCAGATCTCGATCGACGACATCCGCCACGCGCGGGACCTCGGCTTCCGCATCAAGCTGCTGGGCGTGGCACAGGTTTCTGGCCGCGGGCTCGAGCAGCGGATGACGCCCTGCCTCGTGCCCGCCGACAGCCCGCTCGGCCAGTTGCAGGGCGGCACCAACATGGTGGTGCTGGAAGGCGACTCGGTCGGGCAGATCGTGCTGCGCGGCCCGGGCGCCGGCGAAGGCCCGACCGCCAGCGCGGTCATGGCCGACGTGATCGACCTCGCCCGCGGCTGCCGCATGTCGACCTTCGGCCAGCCCGCGACGGGCCTCGTCGCCCCGGTGCCCGCAAAGGTCGCGGCGCCTGCGCCGTGGTATCTGCGCATGGTGCTGCTGGACAAGCCGGGCGCGCTGGCCAAGATCGCGACCGCCCTCGGCGATGCCGGGATCTCGATCGACCGGATGCGGCAGTATGGCCACGCGGGGGGCCACGCGCCGGTTCTGATCGTCACCCACAAGGCCACGCGCGACGACATTTCCCATGCCATGGGACGCTTTGGCGCGACCGGAGTCCTGGTTGGCGAACCGGTAGCCATCCGCATCGAAGAGGTTTGATCCCCCCTTTCCGTTCCGATAGGGAAGAGGGCGGAGAACTTGCACCCTCGAGGACAGTGACCATGGCAGATGCCAACCAGTTTCATGACCGAATGCTTTCCCTGGGCCTGGCCCGCGTGTCCGAGGCGGCGGCCCTCGCCTCGGCCCGCCTGATCGGCCGCGGCGACGAGAAGGCCGCCGACCAGGCCGCGGTCAATGCGATGCGCGACCAGCTGAACCTGCTCGACATCGCGGGCGTCGTTGTGATCGGCGAGGGCGAGCGTGACGAGGCGCCGATGCTGTTCATCGGCGAGGAGGTCGGCACCGGCAACGGCCCGGCGGTGGACATTGCGCTCGACCCGCTGGAAGGCACCACGCTGACCGCCAAGGACATGCCGAATGCGCTGACCGTGATCGCGATGGCCCCGCGGAACACGATGCTGCACGCGCCGGATGTCTACATGGAAAAGCTCGCCATCGGCCCGGGCTACCCCACCGACACGGTGACGCTGAAGATGAGTCCGGCCGAGCGCGTCCATGCGCTGGCCAAGGCCAAGGGCGGCACGGCGGGCGACATCACCGTCTGCATCCTCGAACGCCCGCGGCATGAGGAGCTGATCGCCGAGGTCCGCTCTACCGGCGCGGCGATCCGCCTGATCACCGACGGTGACGTGGCCGGCGTGATCCACTGCGCCGAGGCGCACCTGACCGGGATCGACATGTACATGGGTTCGGGCGGTGCGCCCGAGGGCGTTCTGGCGGCTGCCGCGCTGAAATGCATGGGCGGGCAGATGTACGGCCAGCTGCTGTTCCGCAACGACGACGAGCGGGCGCGCGCGCGCCGCGCCGGCATCACCGACCTCGACCGGATCTACACCCGCGACGAACTGGTGACCGCCGACGTGATCTTCGCCGCGACCGGCGTGACGAACGGCTCGATCCTCGCCGGCATCAAGCGCGAGCCGGGCTGGGTCACCACCGAGACGATCCTGATGCGCTCCAAGACCGGCTCGGTCCGGCGGATGTCCTATCGCAACCCGGTGAAATGACGGGTCCGGCGGCGCGCGCGTTTCTGGGGGTCGAGGCCTCCGCGACCGGGCGCCGCTGGGTCGGCCCCTCCCCCGAGGAGGACCGCCTTGCCGAGGCGATGGCGCAGACGACGCGCCTTCCGCTGGCGCTCTGCCGCACGCTGGTGCGGCGGGGCGTGGCGGCCGGTGACGCCGAGTTGTTCCTTGCCCCGGCGCTGCGCGACCTGCTGCCCGATCCTCTTTCGCTGAAGGACATGGGTCCGGCCGCCGCGCGCCTGTTGTCCGCGGTGAGCCGGCGCGAGCGGATCGCGATCTTTGCCGATTACGATGTGGACGGCGGCTCCTCCGCTGCGCTGCTGATCTGCTGGCTGCGCGCGCTGGGGCGCGAGGCCACGCTCTACATTCCCGACCGCATCGACGAGGGCTACGGGCCGAATGTCCCCGCCATGCAGGCGCTGGCGGCGGCGCATGACCTGATCCTCTGCGTCGATTGCGGCACGCTCTCGCACGAGCCGATCGCGGCCGCGACGGGGGCCGATGTGGTGGTGCTCGACCATCACCTCGGCGCGGAAACCCTGCCCCCGGCGCTGGCCGTGGTGAACCCCAACCGGCAGGACGAGGATGGCAGCCTCGGCCATCTCTGCGCCGCCTCGGTCGTGTTCCTGCTGCTGGTCGAGGCGAACCGCCGGCTGCGTGCGGAGGGCGTCCCGGGTCCCGACCTGATGGCGATGCTCGACCTCGTGGCGCTGGCGACGGTGGCCGATGTGGCGCCGTTGACAGGTGTCAACCGCGCGCTGGTGCGGCAGGGCCTGAAGGTCATGGCGCGGCGCGAGCGGCCGGGCCTTGTCGCGCTGGCCGATGTGGCGCGGATGAACAGCGCGCCGAACTGCTACGCGCTGGGCTTCCTGCTCGGCCCGCGGGTCAATGCGGGCGGCCGCATCGGGCAGGCCGACCTCGGCGCCCGGCTGCTGGCAACCGACGACCCGCGCGAGGCGAAGGCGCTTGCCGAACGGCTGGATGCGCTCAACACCGAGCGGCGCGAGATCGAGGCGCGGGTGCGCGAGGAGGCGCTGGCGCAGGCCGAGGCGCGCGGCATCGACGGCCCGCTGGTCTGGGCTGCGGGCGAGGGCTGGCACCCCGGCGTCGTCGGCATCGTCGCGGCGCGCCTGAAGGAGGCGACCAACCGCCCCGCCGTGGTGATCGGTCTGGAAGGCGGCATCGGCAAGGGCTCGGGCCGTTCGATCTCGGGCGTGGACCTCGGCGCCTCGGTGCATCGGGTCGCGCAGGAGGGGCTGCTGCTGAAGGGCGGCGGGCACCGGATGGCCGCGGGCCTGACTGTGGAGGAGGGCCGCATGGAAGCCGCGATGAGCCGACTGGGCGAGCTTCTGGCCCGGCAGGGCGCGGCCTCGGCCGGGCCGGCGGACCTGCGCCTCGACGGTCTTCTGATGCCTGCCGCCGCCACGCACGAGTTCGTGGAGCGGATCGAGCAGGCCGGCCCCTACGGCGCCGGCGCGGCCGCGCCCCGCTTCGCCTTCGCCGACCAGCGCGTGGTGGCCCGGCGGATCGGCGAGAAGCACCTGCGCCTGACCATCGGCGGCGCCGAGGGCCGGCTGGAGGCGACCGCCTTCGGCTGCTTCGACGGCCCGCTCGGACCCCTGATCGAGAACTGCGGCGCGCAGCGCTTCCACCTCGCGGGGCGGCTGGAAATCGACACCTGGGGCGGCAGCGCCCGCGTGCAGCTTCGCCTCGAGGACGCGGCGCGGGCATGATTTTCATGCGGCGCGAATTTCCCTCTTGCGCTGTCCCGCGCGGCGACATAAACCCCCGCCTGTCCAGCGTGGCCCGTTCGTCTATCGGTTAGGACACCAGGTTTTCAACCTGGGAAGAGGGGTTCGACTCCCCTACGGGCTGCCACTTCCCTAGCGATGCGCGACCTATGGCATGGGGACAACTCCCTGTGCGGAAGGCGTACGCGCCCCTTGCGCGGCGCACAGGCGGCCCTACAGTCGTGCCATTCTCCAGCTCGGGATTGAAAGATGAATTCACGCCGTCTCACTGCCGCTGTCACCCTGGCTGCCTGCCTTCTGGCAGCGCCGGCCATAGCGGCCCCCTGCAGCAATACCGGCGCCGACTATGAAAGCTGGAAGCCGGTCATGGCGCAGGAGGCGGCGGCGGCGGGCGTCGGTCAGCGGGGGATCAACGCGCTGATGGGAACCTCCTATTCCTCGCGCACGATCTCGGCCGACCGGAACCAGAAGAGCTTCAAGTACAGCCTCGACAAGTTCCTGCAGGTCCGCGGGGCGGAGACCATCATCAAGCAGGGCCGCGCACGCAAGGCGAAGACTCCCGACTTCTACGCCGCACTGGAACGCCGCTACGGCGTGCCGGCGGGGGTGCTGCTTGCGATCCACGGGATGGAGACGGGCTTCGGCAATTTCATGGGCGACACCAACGTCGTCTCGGCCATCGCCACGCTCGCCTATGACTGCCGCCGGTCGGATTTCTTCACGCCGCACCTGATCGCGGCGCTGGTCCTCGTGGATCGCGGGTCGATCAGCACGGCCTCGGTCGGGGCGAAGCATGGCGAGTTGGGCCACACCCAGTTCCTGCCCGGGAACGCCCTTGCCTATGGCGTGGACGGCAACGGCGACGGGAGGGTGGACCTGACCAACGTGACCGACGCGCTGGCCTCGACCGCGAACTTCCTGGCCGCCAAGGGCTGGCAGCCGGGGCTGGGCTACCAGGAGGGCGAGCCGAACTTCGCGGTGATCCGCGAATGGAACGCCGCCACCGTCTACCAGCAGGCCATTGCGCTGATGGGTCGGCGCATCGACGGCTGATTTTGCCTCTTGCGCCCGCCGGCCGAGTCGCCTAGACAGCGCCTCGTCCGGATGGCCCGTTCGTCTATCGGTTAGGACACCAGGTTTTCAACCTGGGAAGAGGGGTTCGACTCCCCTACGGGCTGCCACTTCCTTCCGAACCTTTCGCCAGACGTCGCGGGGCCTCGCCACCGCCTGCGGGTGGCTTCACCATCCCCCTGCGGTGGGGCATGATGACGGCCATGAACGGAATCCCTGTCATCGACCTGAACGCCGACCTCGGCGAAAGCTACGGCCCCTGGACGATGGGGGACGACGCGGCCATGCTGGACGTCGTGACCAGCGCCAACGTGGCCTGCGGCGGCCACGCCGGGGATGCCGACACCATGGCCGCGACCCTCGCCCTTGCGAAGGTGCGCGGCGTGACGATCGGCGCCCACCCCGGCTATGCCGACCGCGAGGGGTTTGGCCGCAGGGTCATCCCGATGACGACCGAGGCGATCGCGCGCATGGTGGCCTGCCAGATCGGCACGCTGATGGGTGCTGCCGCCCTGGCGGGGGTGCGGGTGGCCTATGTGAAGCCGCATGGCGCGCTGGCCAACCTCGCGGCCGAGGACCGCGGCGTGGCGGAGGCCATCGCGCGGGCCGTGCGGGCGGTCTCGCCCGATCTGGCGGTGCTCGCCATCTCGGGCACGGCGCTGGAACCGGCGGCCGAGGCCGCGGGCCTTGCCGTCTTCCCCGAGATCTTCGCCGACCGCGCCTATCTGCCGGATGGCAGGCTTGTCCCTCGGTCACAGCCCGGCGCGGTGATCGAGGATGCCGAGGCGGCGACCGCCCGGCTGTTGCGGTTCCTCGAGACCGGGCAGATGCCGGTACTGGGCGGCGGGGCGATCCCGCTCGCGGCGCGGTCGGTCTGTGTTCACGGCGACAGCCCGGGGGCGGTGGCCATGGCCGCGCGGCTGCGGGCGGCGCTCGAGGACGCCGGCGTCAGGCTCGCGCCCTTCGCCGCATGACCGGCTTCCCCCGAATCCGCGCGCTGGCCGAGCGCGCGATCCTCGTGGAATTCGCCGACCGACCGGACGAGACGGCCGGCGACCGGGTCGCCCGCCTCGACGCGGCGCTGGCCGCCGCGCCCTTTCCCGGCTTCACCGAGGCGGTGCCGGCCTATGTCAGCCTGCTGGTCGGCTTCGATCCGCTGGTGACCGACCATGCCGCGGCCGAGGCCGCGGTGCGCGACCATCTCGTCAAGTCGGCGGAGGGGCGGCCGGAGGGCCCCGAGCGCGAGGTGCCGGTCTGCTACGATGCCGCCGTCGCCCCGGATCTGGCGGAGGTCGCGGCACGGACCGGCCTTGCGCCGGAGACGGTCGTCAGCCTTCATCTCGCCGCCAGCTACCGTGTTGTGATGTATGGGTTCGCGCCGGGATATGCCTATCTGGCCGGCGTGCCCGAGGCGCTGCACCTGCCGCGCAAGCCCGCGGCGCTGCGCGATGTCCCCGCCGGCAGCGTGCTGATCGCCGGGCCGCAGTGCCTCGTCTCGACGCTGACCATGCCGACCGGCTGGTGGATCATCGGCCGCTCGCCCGCCCGCATCCTGACGGGCGATCCCCGGCGGCCCTTCCTGTTCGACCCCGGCGACCGGGTACGCTTCCGCCGCATCGCCGCCGCGGAGCTTCCGGCATGAGGGCGCGGCTTCGGGTCGTCGAGGTCGGGCCGCTCTGCACGGTGCAGGACGCCGGCCGCCCGGGGCTGATGCGCTTCGGCGTGCCGCAATCCGGACCGATGGACCGCGAGGCATTTGCCCTTGCCAATGCCGCGCTCGGCAATCCCGAGGGGGCGGCCTGTCTCGAAATCTCACTCGGCGGGTTGGTTCTGGACTGCGTCGAGGGTTCCGTGTCAGTGGCCCTCGCCGGCGGCGGCTTCCGGGCGCAGGCGGCCGGGACGCTGCGCGAGGGCGGAAGCGTCTTCGCGCTGCGGGCGGGTGATCGCCTGGCCCTTCGCCCGGGCGACTGGGGAAGCTGGACGGTGCTGGCGGTGGCGGGCCGGATCGCGGCGCCGGTCTGGCTGGGAAGCGCGGCCACCCATGCGATCGCGGGTCTGGGCGGCGGGCTGCTGCGCCCGGGCCTCGATCTGGTGGTGGAGGATGCCGCGCTGCGCCCCGAGCGGCACGGATCGCTGCCCGCCCTTCCCCGCCCGTCCGGGCTGCTGCGGGTGACGCTCGGCCCGCAGGAGCGCTTCTTTCTGCCCGGCGCGGTCGAGGCGCTGCTGGGTCGCAGCTTCCGGCTTTCGGCCGCGCGCGACCGGATGGGGCAGCGCCTGGAGGGGGACCCGCTGCCGGTGGCGGCGCTCGACATGCCGTCCGAGCCGGTGCTGCGCGGCGCCGTGCAGGTCGCGGGCGACGGGGTGGCGACCGTGCTGATGGCCGATCATCAGACCACCGGCGGCTATCCGAAGATCGCCACGGTGATCGGGCCGGACCTTGACGCGCTGGCACAGATGCGCGCGGGCGAGGCCGTGCGCTTTGTCGCCGTCACGCCCGCGGAGGCGGTCGGGATCGCGCGCGCCGCTCACGAAGCGCGAATGACACGGCTCGCCGCCGCAGCCGCACCAAGGGATCTCTCTCGGCTGCTCGCCGAGGCTAACCTCATCGGCGGCGTGGTGGATGCCCGCCGCTAGGCGACGGGCGGCAGGACCGGATGCAGCACGCGGCCGGTGTCCTCGAAGGCGGTGATGTTGTCGATCGTGGTCCGCGCGATCCCCGTCAGCGCCTCGCGGGTGAAGAAGGCCTGGTGGCCGGTGATCACGACGTTCGGGAAGGTCAGCAGCCGCGCGAAGACGTCATCCTGGATCGGCTTCTGCGACAGGTCCTCGAAGAACAGGTTGGCCTCCTCCTCGTAGACGTCGAGGCCGAGCGCGCCGATCATGCCGGACTTCAGGCCGCGGATCACCGCGCTTGCATCCACCACGGCGCCGCGGCTGGTGTTCACGATCATCGCCCCGCGTTTCATCCTGGCGATGGCGTCGTCGTCGATCAGGTGATGCGTCTCGGGGGTGAGCGGGCACTGCAGGCTGATGATGTCGGCCTCGGCAAGAAGCCGGTCGAACGGGACATAGGTCACGCCCATCGCCGTGCACTCCTCGGAGGGGAACGGATCCGAGGCGATCACCCGGCAGCCGAAGCCGAGCATGATGCCGGCGAAGGTGCGCCCGATCAGCCCGGTTCCCACCACGCCCACGGTCTTGCCGCAGAGATCGAAGCCCAGCAGGCCCTCGAGCGCGAAATTGCCCTCGCGCACCCGGTTGAAGGCGCGATGGGTGTTGCGGTTCAGCGTCAGGATCAGCGCGACCGCATGTTCGGCCACCGCATGGGGCGAATAGGCCGGCACCCTGCCCACGGTGAGGCCCGCGGCCGCGGCGGCCGCCAGATCCACGTGGTTGAAGCCAGCCGAGCGCAGCGCGATCAGCTTCGTGCCGGCCGCCGCCAGGTCCCCGATCACCGGGGCCGTCACCTGATCGTTGACGAAGGCGCAGATGCAGGTCGCGCCGCCGGCGAAGCGCACCGTCTCCTCGGACAGGCGCGCCTCGATGAAGGCCAGCTCGTGCCGCCCCTCGTTGGCCGCGGCGAGGAACAGGCGGTCGTGGGGCTTGGCGCTGAAGATCGCGACGTCCAAGGCAGGCTCCTTCCTTCTCATTTCGATCAGGCTATCGCGGTGCCGCGGGGCGGCGTCAACCCTGCTGGCGCCGCCCGGCCCGACGCCGGTCGCTCAAATTCTCCGAATATGCATCCCAAAGATAGGATTGAGCGACTCTGCGCACCGTCCGACAAGCCAACTGGATCGCCAGGCGGCGCAGGGAGAGACATCATGTGCAGGAATTGTTCATCCGGTGAAGAACAAGGCGCGGTCGGTCGGCGCCAGTTCATGAAGCTGGCAGCCGTCGGGGTCGGCGCGGGCCTCGCCGCGGCGTCGGCGGCGCCCGGCGCGGCGCGGGCCAGCGGCAAGGCCAAGGCGCTGATGCTGTCCTGCATGGACTACCGGCTGGTCGACGACTTCGTGCGCTTCATGGACGCGCACGACCTCCACGACGCCTATGACCACGTGGTGCTGGCCGGCGCCTCGCTCGGCGCGATCAGCGACCGGTTCGCGGCGTGGCACGGCACCTTCTGGGCCCATCTCGACGTGGCCATCCAGCTGCACCAGGTCGAGGAGGTCATCGTCCTCGACCACCGCGACTGCGGCGCCTACAAGCTTGCCCTTGGCGCCGAGGCGGGGGACACGCCGGAAAAGGAAATGCAGGTGCACAGCGAAACCATGCGCGCCTTCGCGGCCGCGGTGAGGGAGAAGCACCCCACGCTTGCGGTCCGCGGCTGGCTCATGGCGCTGGACGGCTCGACCGAGGAAGTGCCGCTCTCCTGACGCTTGCGGCCCTCACGGAGGCTTCCCATCTCTGGCTCTCTGACGGGAGATCCAGATGGACGGCGAAACCGATGCGGCGCTGATCTCGGCTGGGCGAGGCTACTTCGCCCGGCGCCGGGCCAAGGTTCAGGACTTCGCCCGGCGCAACTTCGGCCTCGGCGGCACGCTGAGGCTTCACCGGCACGCGCTGGGGTGGGATATCGTGAAGGCGCCGCTGAATGTGGCGCTTTCGCCGGTCTTCGTGGCGATACGGCTCGGCGCCGTGCTGGCCGATGCGGCACGGGCGCCCGGCGTGGCGCACTGGCTGCGCTCCCGCCGCATCCTGCTGCCCACCTCGGTCGCCCGGGAGACCGAGCGGCTGATCGTCGTCGATCTTCTCGAGCTGCCATGGTCGGACGGGCGCGGCCGGTCCGACCGCGACGCGCTGGCCGAGGCGATGCTGGCCGAACCGGCGCTGCGCGGGCTGATCCGCCGGCGCGTCGAGGCCGGCGTCGAGGGCCGGGTGGCGGCGAGGCTGGGCGACTATTCCGGCACGCGCTCGGCCGTGGCGGAGATGACCACCGCTGTGGGCACCCTCGGTGCGGGGGCGCTGGCCTTCAACGCGCTCACGCCCGGCGTGCTCTCGCTCGCCCCGGCGCTGTCGGCGATCGTCGCCCATCAGGCGGCGCTGGCTGCCTTTCCGCTTGGCGGGGCGCTGGGCTCGGTCTGGCTGGGGCTGTTCCCGGCAGCGGCCTCGCCGCTCCTCTCGGGGGCGGTGATCCTCGGCCTGATGCTCGCCGGCTCGGTCTTCGCGGCCTTTGCGGGGGTTCTGGCCGATCCGATCCAGACCCGGCTGGGCATCCACGAGCGGCGGCTGCACCGGCTGATCGACGCGCTGGAGGATGAATTCACCGGGACGGGCCGGCGTGGCTTCGTGGCGCGCGAGCACTACCTTGCCCGCATGCTCGACCTTGCCGATGCGGGCGTGGCGACGCTGCGGATGTTCAGGGGTTGAGGTTACGCGATGGGTGCAGCAGGGAGGAGCCGGCATGGCCCGCGATCTGACACCGGAGGCGGCCGACGAGACGGCGGAGGCGGCCTTCCGGCGCATCCTGTCGGAATGCCTGGACGCCTATGACCGCAATCTCGAGCGGCTGATGGGCTCGGACGATCCCGAGGGGCCCCACAAGGCGCGAGTGGCCCTCAGGCGCCTGCGCTCGGCCCTCGTTGCCTTCGAGGCGCTGCTCGACCCGGACTTCAGCCGGAAGGTCGGGCGGCGGGCGCGGCACCTGTTCCGGATCCTCGGCGACCTGCGCGACGCCGATGTCCTTGCCGGTCACCAGTCGAAGGGTCCCCGGGCCGCCGCCGCCGCGCGGAAGGCGGAGCGCATCCGCACCCGGGTGCGCGCGCGGCTGCGCCACGGCAAGGCAGCCCGCTTCTCTGCCAGGCTGGTCAAGGCGTTGGGCGGCAAGGGGTGGCGCCGCGGCGGACGTCGCGCCCGGGCGCTGGCCGAGGGTCCGGCGGCGCTGGTCGGCGGGCGGGCGATTGGCGATTGCTGGGCCACCTGCCTCTCGCACGGCAGCGACCTTGGCCGGATGTCCGACACCGAGCGGCACGAGATGCGCAAGGATCTGAAGACCCTGCGCTACACGGTCGAGTTCTTCGGCCCGCTCTGGCCGGGGGCGGAGCAGGAACGCTTCCTGTCGCGGATGAAGGACCTACAGGACGAACTGGGCCACCTGAACGACCTCGCCCTGCTCCGCCGCGAGGGCGCGGACGAGGGCGGCCGTGCGGCGGAGGCCGATGAGGCCCTGCGGAACGCCTCGGCCCTGTGGCAGGGCCTCGCGCTCGGGCCGGTCTGGTGGCACGAGGGCGAGGGTCGCCCGGCCAGCGCCTGAAGCTCGGGCGGGCGGGCAGCCGGTCGGGGCCGGACGGCGGGCGGTCAGGTTGTCCAGCCAGAGGGGGCGGCCGGCGCCGTCAGGTTGCCCTGCCAGAGGGCCGCGGCTGGGTCGCGCCCGTCGCGGGTCAGGACTGGCCGCGCGGCTGGCGCATGACGGCCACGCCGCGCCCGGCGCGCTTGGCGGAATAGAGTGCGGCATCCGAATCCGCCAGCATCCGCTCGCGCTCGGGCCTGTCGTAGAGTTCCGAGAGCGTCATGCCGATGCTGGCCGAGACCCGGCATGGCCGCCCCTCGAAGGGGATCGGCTTCGCCACGCCGGCGATCATGCGCTGCGCGACCTTCTGCAGCCGCGCCGCATCAGCGACCCCCGGGAAGATCATCATGAACTCGTCGCCGCCGATGCGGGCCACGGTATCGCCCGACCGCGTCTCCTGCGTCAGGATGTGGGCCACCGTGCGCAGCACGTGATCGCCGGCCGGGTGCCCCAAGGTGTCGTTGACCTGCTTGAAGAAGTCGAGATCCAGATGCATCAGCCCGAAAGGCTGCCGGGCGGATATGGCCGCATCCAGCGCCTGATCCAGCGCGCGGCGGTTGCGCAGCCCGGTCAGCGTGTCGGTCAGGGCCTCCTCCTCGGCGGCGCGGCGCGCCTCCTCCAGCCGCCGGTTCAGGCGGTGCAGTTCCTCGGTGACCGCGGTCTTCGCCTCGACGAGGTAGAGGAGCTCCACCGTCAGGTCGGTGGCGGCGAAATCGCCATCGGTCAGCCCATGGCGCCGCACCGCGTCCAGCACCGAGATCCCGAAGGACAGGTTCAGCAGCAGTCCGCGCCCCTCGTGCATCGGGGTGGCGATGCCGCGGAGGCTGACATTCACGCCGTCGCGCGTGGCCAGATGCAGCCGGGTGCCGGTGCGCGCGGCCAGTGCGGCCAGCGTAGCGACCCCGGCCGGGCGGCGCACCTCGAACAGGTCGAAGAAGCCACGACGCAGCGGCGAGTCGGGAAACAGCTTGCGCAGCGTCGGCCCGCAGCCTGCGACGGCACCCTGCGCGTCCAGCCGCAGATGCATCGGCATCAGGAGGTCGAGCCCCCCTGCCCCGATGCTGACCGGCTTGGCGACATTGCCCATCAGGTCAGCCGCTCCGCGAGGTCGAAGGGCCGGCCCGCGGCGAAGGCCGCATCCAGAAGCGCGATCGAGACGACCTCACCCTGCGCGGTCTGGCCGCGATGTTCGAGCAGGACCAGAACGCCGTAGTCGTCGGCCATCGCCCGCAGCAGCCCCACGACGACATGCCCCATCCCCGCGATGGGAGAGGCACAGAACAGCCGGAACCGGTGCGGGCCGAGGCCGATCAGGCGCAGGCAGGGCAACTCGAGCTCAGGCACCGCAAGGCGTGCCCGGTCAGGCAGGTCGTCCAGCGAATGCAGGAAGTCGGTGAAGGTCACGCCGCCGAAGCGCAGCAGGCGCCGCAGCGGCTCGGTGGTGCGGTGCGAGACGAGATAGGTCCCGACGTCCTCGAGCAGGGCCTCGCGCGGCCGGGCCAGCCGCCGCGCCGCCGCCGAGATCACCGCCTCGGTCTGGGCGATGTCATAGATCAGCATCGGCTCGAAACTGCCGAAGCCCAGTCGCGCGTCACGCGCGACCTCCGCCCAGAGGGCGGGGCTGTAGGTGTCGCGCAGAAAGCACTCGATCGCCCTGTTCACCAAGCCATGCATGCCCCGGACCCCTCCGATTCCCGCAGGAGCCTAGCGAACGGCCGTTAACAAATGCCGAAGGCGTCAGGGCATCAGGACGACCGAGTCGCCGCCCATCCTCAGACGGTTGACCGGCGCCGGCCCCAGATCCGGCGGCCCGTCCAGGATCTCGGCCACGACGGCCGCCGGGTCGTCCCAGTCGCCCATTCCCAGACTGCGCACGGCGAGCGTATCCAGCCGCCCCTCGCCCAGCGCATAGCCCGCAAGGTCAAGCCCGCCGCGCCGCCGCAGCGTCAGCACCAGCGCCTCGTCGCCCGCCCGCTCGGGCAGGAAGTCACCCACCACCATGACGCAGCCCGGGCGACCGTCCGGCAGCCGGGTCCGGCACCCCGTCTTCCACAGGCGGCGCTCGGCCGGCGACAGCCGCGCGACGATGGCCTCGCGCACCGCCTCCTGCCCTGCCGGGCGCACCTGCATCAGCCCGGCAATCTCGACCGCGGCATCCCGGGTGGAATGTTCGGGCGCCTGAAGCCCCGGCCGCGTCAGCCGCGCCGCCAGCGCCTCATGCCCGGGCTCGTGCGAGAGGCGGGTGAACTCGGCCAGCGCCGCCTCGCCCTCGCGGCCCCAGCGGCCGATGGAATAGAGGTCCAGATCCGCGGGCGCCGTCCGTCCCGCGACATAGCGTGCCACCTGGTCGCGGGCCGAGATCCGCGTGGCATCGAGCACCGGCGACAGCCAGAGCATCGCCAGGGCCAGCAACACCAGCGCCATCGCCATGTTGCCCTGCCGGATGCGCGCCATCCAGCCCCGCCCCGCCAGAACCGAGCCCGCATAGATCACCCCGTAGCCGAGCGCGAGGGCCGCCGCGATGACGCCCACCAGCCGGTCGGGCGTCCAGCCATACTGGGCCACGCGCTCCCACAGCGCCCAGGCCGCAAGCGCCCCCGGCGCGGGAAGGATCAGCGCAAGGGCCTGGGTGGCGCGGCGCATCGGTGCGCCCTGCACCGCCTCGGCATCGGTCTGGTCGATCGCCGTGGTCACGAGCATCGCCGCGATGGCCGCCATCACGATCAGCGTCTGCGCGACCGACACGCCGCCGAACATCACGGCGAAGCCGCCGAGCGGCAGCGCCACGATGAACAGCGTCATCACCAGCAGGATCGGCGGCAACAGAAGCCGAAGCAGCTTCAGCACCAGATAGGGCGAGACGAGCTCCGAATATTCCATCACCACCGCCAGCGCGATGCCCAGCGCAAGGCCGGTAATCAGCCAGGGTCCGACATCGCTCTCGATGATCCGCCCGAGCATGGGCACTCCCACCAGCGACAGCAGGGCATCGGACAGCAGGATCAACCCCCAGGCCAGCCCGGTGAAGAGCCAGGCCGCCGCCATGCGCACGACGAGGCTCCAGGCCGCGGTGAACAGCACCGGGTAGTCGCGCCAGTTGCCCTGCGCCCGCGCCACGAGGAAGGGCAGCGGCACCGTCGCGAGGATCAGCATCGAGATCAGGCTGCCCGCGACGTCGAACATGCTCTCGATCCGGTCGAAGCGGAGGCTGGCGAGGAGCAGGAACAGCGTGGCGAACAACGCCACGCCCGCCGCACCCAGCGCCGCTCGCAGGATCGGCAGCGGACCGATCAGCCCGAGCCAGCCGCCGAAGAACACCGCCGCGAAGCCGGTGGCGGCGAGGGCCGCGCGCTCGGGCAGAAGATCGTGGCTTGCCACCTCGAGAAGCAGATGGAGGCTGAACCCGGCCAGTCCGCCGATCCCGGCCATCGCCAGCCGCTGCCGCATGTTCCGTTCCATCGCCCTGCCCGTCCCTGCTGCCGCCTCGGCCGCGTCGCCGCCCTGCCGCGCGGGCGCGACGCTAGCGCGAATGGCCGCGGCCTGCCAGACGCCGCATGCCGACGCCGGATCTCGAGCCATGATCCGGCACGATCCGGCCCATGACCGGCGCATTGGAAGTGCCGGCCATCGGCCCGACCTCAAGCATTCCGCGACATGTCGCCGGACGATTCCGGTCCCGCGCTCCGGTCCCGTCTTCCGCGGCAGCGCCGGCCGAGGGGGTTCGATGCCCCCTCGGCCGGCACCCTCCCCCCGGCCTGCAGGTCGGGGTCAGGCGGCAGCCATCCCGTCGATCCAGTCGGCAAGCCCGCCGATGTCGGGAAGGATCACGTCGGCAAAGCCGGCAAGCTCCTCGGCGAGCGCGATGCCGGTCAGGACCGCGACCGTCCGCATCCCCGCCGCCCGGCCCGCGATGAGGTCGTGCGCCGAGTCGCCCACCATCACCACATTGGCGGGCTCCAGTCCGACCCGGTCGGCAAAGGCGAGCAGCATTCCCGGCTCCGGCTTGCCGCCATGGCCCGAATCCGCACCGGCGATGAAGTCGAACAGCTCCGTCAGCCCGTGCCGGCCCAGATGCGCCCGCGCCGGAACCTCGGAATCGTTGGTCGCCAGCCCGATCTTCAGCCCCCGCGCCCTCAGCCCGCCAAGCAGCGGCGCGAGCGGCACCGCCTCGGCCATCTCGGCATCGGCCGCCAGCCGGTTCATCTGCGCCACCAGGTCGCGCTTGTCCCGGCCCGGCAGCAGCGGCAGCAGCCGGTCGGCAATCTCGTCCGCCGTGCTTGCGATCACCGGGCTCGAGGGCGCGAAGCTGCCCGTGCCGATGTCGTAGCCGATCGCCTCGCCCAGCTGCCGCGCCTGCGCCTCGTCCGAGGCGATCTCGCGCAGCAGATGCGCCGACCACTCGCCCCAGCTCCGGCGGAAGTCGAACAGCGTTCCGTCCTTGTCGAAGATGATGCCGTGGATCATGGTGCGTCCTCCCTGGGCGCCAAGAGTGGCCATCGTGGCGGCGGTTTGCAACGGGATCATGTCCAGTGCACGGGCTCTCCGCCCGGCATCGCCATGCGCGCCTGCATGGGTGCCCGGTAATCAAGCCCGTTGTCGTCGCAGAAGCTCATGACGCGGGCGTCCTCGGCCATCAGGAAGTCCAGCACCCCGACAAGGAACGCCGGCCGGTCGGCGTTGCGGCGCACATCCTCGACCGTGGCGCCGGTGACGTGCAGGAAGGCGTCGAACAACCCCTCCTGCGAGGCGATCCAGCCCAGCGCCTGCAGCGCCAGCGTCTCGGCCGACTGTCGTTCCATCCCTTCCCCCTGTCGGTGCGGCCCTCCGGTTAGATCGCATCCGCGTCATTTGCGAAAGGAAGTTTTAACCAGTTCCGCAGCAGAGTGGGGAACGGGCGAGACAGGAAGACAGTCAGGGCATGGGCGGCACGGTTCTCATAGCGGACAATGTTGCGACGAACCGCATCGTCCTCAAGGTCAAGCTGGGCGCGGCCTGCTACCGGCCGCTTCTGGCGGCGGATGCCGCGACCTGCCTTGCGGTGGCCCGGGCCGAGGCGCCGGACCTGATCCTGCTCGACCTCATGCTGCCGGACATGTCGGGGATCGAGGTGCTTCGGCGCCTGCGCGCCGATCCGCTCACCCGCGAGATCCCGGTCGTGATGATCTCGGCCTCGCGCGATGCCGCGGTCCGGCTGGAGGCGCTGTCCGCGGGGGCCGATGATTACCTGGCCAAACCCGTGGATGACCTGGTGCTGATGGCGCGCCTGCGCAGCCTGCTGCGCCTGCGCGATGCGACGGGCGAGGTCGCGATCCGCGGCGCGGCGCTGCGGGCGCTGGGACTGGCCGAGGAACCCGAGGAATTCGAGGGCCCCGCCTGCATCGCGCTGGTCGCCGCCCGACCCGAGGTCGCGATCCGCTGGCGCAAGGACCTGCAGGCGCTGATGCCGGACCGCCTTCTGGTGCAAAGCCGCGAGGAGGCGCTGGCCGACACGGGCGCGCCGCCCGACCTCTTCATCATCGACGCCGATCTCGAGGGTCCGGGCGGCGGGCTGCGCCTGATGTCGGAGTTGCGCAGCCGCGCCGGAACCCGCCACGCCGCCGTCTGCATCGTGCGCAGCGAGGTGCAGGGCGAGGGCGCGGCGATGGCTTACGACCTCGGCGCGAACGACCTGCTCCCCGCAGGCTTCGACCCGCGCGAGGCGCGCATCCGCTTGCGCAACGTGCTGCGTCGCAAGCGCCGGGCCGACCGGCAGCGGGCGACGCTGCAGAACGGGCTGCGCCTTGCCGTGGTCGATCCGCTGACCGGCCTCTACAATCGCCGCTACGCCGGCGCCCATCTGGCCGCGGTGGCCGAGCGCGCGCAGACGCTGGGCGAGCGCTTCGCGGTGATGGTGATCGACCTCGACCGGTTCAAGGCGGTCAACGACCGCTGGGGCCACGGCGCGGGCGATGCGGTGCTGGTCGAGGTGGCGCGGCGGCTTCATGCCAACCTGCGGCCCGGCGACCTGCTGGCCCGGATCGGCGGCGAGGAGTTCCTGGTGGCCCTTCCCGACATCCGCTGGCAGGACGAGGCGCGGGCCGTGGCGGAACGCATCCGGGAAGCGGTGGAGGAACTGCCCGTCCAACTGCCCGGCGGGGGGTCGCTGCAGGTGACGGTGTCGATCGGCCTTGCCTTCTCGAGCGACGGTGACTCGCGGCGGCTGGAGCCGGTGGCCGACGTGATCAACCGCGCCGACAGCGCCCTGCTGGTGGCGAAGTCGGGCGGGCGGAACCAGGTGACCATCGGCCGGACCGCCGCGGCCTGAGCGTGCCGCAGGGGCATCCGACGCTGCGGCTGCCCGTCCCCGGGCGCCCGACCCGGGGCACCTCAGGGTTCCACCATGAAAAACCTATTCGTGCGGCCCGCCGTGGCGGTCGCGACGGTCGCCGTGATGGCCGCGGCGGGTCAGGTTGTTTTCCAGCCGGTCGGCGAAGGCGCGGCGCTCCTCGGGCGTCATCCCCGCGATGCGCTCGCCCAGCAGGCGCGAGCCGACCTCGGCCATCTCCGCCCCCCGCACGCGCTGCCGGTCAAGCACGGCCTGCAGCGCCGCGGCATCGAACGGCTCGGCCCGCAGCGCGGCCAGCATCGCGGCGAAGTCGGCGCGCATCTCGCGCCGCGCCTCGCGGAAGTCGCCGCGGCTGTCGAAGAACTTCTGGCGCATGGCCGCGCGGTCGGCCGGTGCCAGCGCCTCGGAGAACGGGCCGAAGCCCAGATCGCGCACCGGCCCGCGCGGGCTGCCGTCCGAGTGGAAGCGCCAGGCGGCGCCGCCCGCCATGCCCACCACGGCCAGGTTCAGCGCCACCGAGACCGCCAGCGCGATCTTCATCCAGAGCGGCGCGCGCGGGGCGGAAGCGGGGGTCGGAGTGTCGGTCATCGGTCAGCCTCCCACCGGCGCATCGAGGCTCGCGAAGAGCTCGTAGCCCGGCACCAGTTCCACGCTGTCAAGCGGCTCGGCCGCAGCACCGCGCCACAGCGCCTCGGCGACCGGGGCGGGCTGCGCCACGCCGATCCAGACGCCCGCGATGGTGGCCGTGGCCAGGCCCGCGAACAGCCCCCCACCGCCGAACAGCGCCAGCGTTCGCTTCGCGCGCCGCCGCGGCGCGGGGCGCGGCCTGTGCGGATCGGGCTGCGCGGCCGCGGCATCGGCACGGATCCGCGCCATCAGATCCTCCGACGGCACGGGCGCCTCCCGCCTCGCCTCGGCAAACAGATCGTCCAGATCGGTGTCGCGCATCTCAGACTTCCCCATATCCCAGCTCGGCGCGCTGCCCCGAGAGCAGCGCCGCCAAGGCCCGTTTTCCCCGCGCGGTCAGGCTCTCCACCGCTTCGACGCCGATCTGCATCACCTCGGCGATCTCGGGGTTCGACAGTCCCTCGAGATGCCGCAGCACCACCGCCTGCCGCTGCCGCTCGGGCAGAGCGGCCAGCGCCGCATCGAGCGCCCGCATCCGGTCGCCCTCGATCAGCGCCGCCTCGACGCCGGGGGCGGCGTCGGCCACCTCGGGCGCGTCGTCGAGCGCGGTCGAGGCCTGCCGGCGCCGGCCGCGAAGCCGATCGGTGCAGAGGTTGCAGACCACCCGGTAGAGCCAGGTCGAGACCTTCGCCTCGCCCTGCCGCCATTCCGGCGCGACGCGCCACAGGCGCAGCATCGCCTCCTGCGTGACGTCCTCGGCCTCGGCGCGGTCCGAAAGCATCCGCGAGGCCACCGCCAGCACCCGCGGCGACAGGCGCAGCGTCAGCGCACGCGCCGCCAACGGATCGCCGTTGGCGTAGAGCACGAGAAGCGCCTCCTCCGAGACGTCTGAAAGGGCGTCGAACGGCATTTCCATCCTGTCCCCGGATTAGCGCGGATGCGCCACGGCTGCAATTTCCGCAACCGGGACCGCGGCAGGCGCGATCCCGGCCCCGGAAGGATCGCTGCCGCGTCAGCGGTCCCAGAACCAGCCGTGGTGACCGTGACCCCGGCCATGCCCGCGCCCGCGGCCCTGCTGCATCATCTGGTCGGCCTCTTCCTGCGAGACCGCGCCGTCGTCATTCGCGTCGAGCCGGTCGAACATCCGCTGCGGGTTCGGCCCCGCGGCGAATTCGGTCACCGAAAGCTGCCCGTCGCCGTTGGCGTCGAAGCGATCGATCATCTGCCGGGTGTGAGCCTCGACCCTCGGCATCATGCGCGCCACGTGAAGCGCCGTCAGTTCCTCGGCCGAGAGCAGGCCGTCGCCGTTGGCATCGGCGCTCTCCACCCGCGCCGCACGGCGCGCGTCGAGTTCCTGCTTCGTCACCTTGCCGTCGCCATTGGTGTCCAGAGCATCGAAGTCGAAGAACGGACCCATCATGCCCGGTCCCATCCCGGCGCCCGGACCCATGCCAGCACCGGGTCCCATGCCAGCACCTGGCCCCATGCCCGCGCCTGGCCCCATGCCCGCGCCGGGACCCATCCCCGCGCCCGGGCCCATGCCCGCACCGGGCCCCATTCCTCCGGCCGGGCAGTCGGCCGCGCCCTGCATGCAGGGACGCTGGCCCTGTCCCGGGCCCTGCTGGGCAAGCGCGGTGGTTGCCGCCGCCAGCGTCAGCGTGGTCAGGGCGGCGGCCTTCAGCATCGTGAGGCGTTTCATGGTGCGTGTCTCCGGTTTCGCGGCAGCCCCTGCTGCCTGCTTCCGGTCCTGAAACGCCCCATGTCGCCGCTTCCGTCGCCGCGCCGCGCGGATTCCGGAAGCAGCGGCCCCCGGAACAGACCGCAGCGCGGGGCGTTGACCGGGGCCAGCATCGGAGGCCCGCATGGCTGACGGAACGATCGAGACCGAGGAGGAGCGCCCGCTCGGCCCCGCGCTCTGGCGGGGGTGGCGGCGTGTCTGCCCGCGCTGCGGGACCGGGCCGATGCTGCGCGGCTACCTGACCGTGCGCGACGCCTGCCCCGTCTGCGGCGAGAGCCTGCACCACCACCGGGCGGACGATGGCCCGGCTTATCTTACCATCCTGATCGTCGGGCATCTGATGGCGCCGATCATCCTGTGGAGCTTCGTCGAGTTCCGACCCGAGCCGGCCGTGCTTGCCACCGTCTTCGGAATCGGCACAGTCAGCCTCTCGCTCTTCTTGCTGCCCCGCCTCAAAGGCGCGATGGTGGGGCTGCAATGGGCGAAGAGGATGCATGGGTTTGGCGGCCGAGCACGCAGCGGATGACAAGACCCGGGTCCGCCCGGCCGCCACGGTGATCCTGCTGCGGCAGGGGGCCTCGGGTCCCGAGGTCCTGATGGGAATGCGCGGCGCGGGGGCCGCGTTCATGCCGTCGAAATTCGTCTTTCCGGGCGGCGCGGTGGACAGCGAGGATGCACGTGTCCCGCTGGCACGCCTGCCGGCACCGGAGTGTTGCCGGCGGCTTGATCTCGCCGATCCCGGCGCCCATGCGCTCGCCGCGGCGGCGATCCGCGAATTGTGGGAGGAGACCGGCCTTCCGCTGGGTGTGCCGGGTGACTGGGACGCGCCCGAGGGCTGGAGGGACTTTGCCGCGCGCGGCCTTCTGCCCGACGGGGCGGCCCTGCGCTTCATCTTCCGCGCGATCACGCCGCCCGGCCGCCCGCGCCGCTTCGATGCGCGGTTCTTCCTTGCCGATGCCGCGCGGATCTCGGGCGACCCCGAGGACTTCTCGCGCGCCTGCGACGAGCTTTCCCACCTGCACTGGCTGCCCTTGGCCGAGGCGCGACGGCTCGACCTGCCCTTCATCACCGAAGTGGTTCTGGCCGAGGTGGCGGCGCTGGCGAGCGGGGCGGACGATGCGGCAGGCGTGCCGTTCTTCGATAACTCGGGACCGGTGCCCACCTTCCGCCGCCTCACCTGACCCGGCAGGACGTCGTCCCGGCGCGGTATCCCCGCGCGGTCAGGAGCGAAGGACGCGCGCCCCTTCCCGGATCAGAACAGGGTCAGCCGTGCCAGATCGTAGCCGTTCCAGTCGAGGATCTCCCGCGCGGCGGTGAGCCGATCGGGCGGCAGCGGTCCGCCCCGGTTCAGGATGAAGCCGAACCGGCCGGAGGGCGTGCCGATCGCAAGCGTCCGGTAGTCGGTGTCCGCCCAGAGCACCCACCACGGCTCGGTCCCGCCTGCGGGCAGAAGCCTGCCGGGGCCGGTGACCGCCAGCGGACCGCCGAGCGCGGTCTCGCGTCCGCCGAGGCAGACCCGGCCGCTGATCGCAAGCCCGTTCCCCGA
This sequence comes from Rhodobacter sp. CZR27, assembly GCF_002407205.1. NCBI lineage: Bacteria > Pseudomonadati > Pseudomonadota > Alphaproteobacteria > Rhodobacterales > Rhodobacter > Rhodobacter sp. CZR27. The sequence continues at coordinate 2,414,544 of NZ_CP023548.1, forward strand.
GGTCGTGATGGTCGCGCCCCCCGGGCGGCAGGCACCGGGCGCGGCGAAGGCCGCCACCTCGCGCCATTCGCCCGCCAGCCGCGCCGGCTCGAGCGTCGCATTCGACCAGATCGGCGTTCCCGTGTCGCGGAACGCGACGGACGGCGGCGGCGGGGCCTTGGCCGCGCAGGCGGCCAGCAGCAGAAGCGACAGGAAGCTCAGTCGAGACACAGCGTGATCCTTCGTCCCTCGTCATCCAGGATGTCGTTGCAGCCGATCAGAGGGTCGAACGGCGCACAGGTCTGCGAGCGGGCGAGGCAATGCCCCGAACAGTCGGAGTCGCGGCTGCAGCGCTTACCCGCGTCGCGCGGGGTCTTCACGCAGGTGAAGAGCGACTTGACCTTCACATAGCTGCCCTTGCGCTTCTCGCAGGCGATCTGGCTGGGCGACTTGACGACCGGAGGCGGCTCGGCGGCGGCAGGAATTGCGGCAGGGATTTCGGCACCCGCCGCCGGGTCGGGCGACGGCGGAAGCGGCGGCGCGCCGGCATCCGGGGCCATGGCCGCTGCCGGATCTGCCGCGGGAACCGCTGCAGGGCCATCCAGCGGCGTCACCTCGATCGCATCGGTCGCCATGGCCGAGGGCGCGGCCTCGGTCGCCTCGTCGCCGCCCAGTCCGATCCGGCAGGCGCCAAGCGCGAGGAACGCAACAAGTAGAAGAAGAAACGGTCGGCGCATCGTCCTGTCCCCGCTGATCCGCCGCCAGATGGCGCAAAGCGCCTGCTTTGCGCAAGGAATTTCGGGCTGGCGCGGCCGCGACACGCCCTGTGAGGGGCCCTTGGCGGGAACGCGCCGTGCTGCCGCTTGCAGCCGTCGCATCCGTTCCAGCCCGGGCGCGCGCCGCCGAGGCGGCGTCAGAACGGCGCGGGCCAGGCGCGGTGTGCGAGGGCGATTTCGGCCAGCACCTCGGGCGCAAGGGTGACCTGCGCCGCGCCCAGGTTGGTGCGCAGCTGGTCGAGGCTGGTGGCGCCGAGGATCGGGATCACCGGGAAGGGGCGCGTCCGGCAGAAGGCCAGCGCCATCTGGCAGGGATCAAGCCCGTGGCGCGCGGCAATGCCCAGATAGCCCGCCACCGTCTCGAAGACCGTGGGCGTGATGCGTCCGCCCAACGTCGGGTTGCGCTCGCGCCGCGAGCCGTCGGGCGTCACGTCGCCGGCATACTTCCCCGACAGCAGACCCGCGGCGAGCGGAGAATAGGCCAGCAGCGGCATGTCCTCGAGCGCCGAGAGTTCCGCCCAGTCGGTATCGAACTGCCGGCAGAGCAGCGAATATTCGTTCTGGATCGAGGCCATCCGCGGCAGCCCGTGCCGGTCGGCGAGCGAGAGCCATTGCGAGGCGCCCCAGACCGTCTCGTTCGACAGGCCGAAGTGGCGCACCTTGCCCTCGGCCACCAGCGCCTGCGCGGCGTCGAGCAGCGCCAGCATCTCCTCGCGCACTGCATTCCCGCCGCGCGGCGGCACGTAGTCCCACATCTTGCGGAAGTGATACGAGCCGCGGTTCGGCCAGTGGATCTGGTAGAGATCGAGGTAGTCGGTCCCGAGGCGCGAGAGCGACCCCTCGAGCGCGCGGCGCAGGCTGTCGGGCGTGACCGGCTCTCCGCCGCGGACCGCGCGGCTGCCTTCGCCGGTGATCTTGCTCGCCAGCACGATGCGCTCGCGTCCGCCGCGCGCGGCCAGCCAGCGGCCGATGATCGTCTCGGTGGTGCCGACGGTTCCGGCCGCCACGGGGTTCGTCGGATACATCTCGGCGGTGTCGATGAAGGTCACGCCATGATCGAGGGCGAGGTCGATCTGGGCATGGGCCTCGGCCTCGGTGTTCTGGCTGCCCCAGGTCATCGTGCCGAGGCAGAATTCGGACACGGTGAGGCCGGTGCGGCCGAGAGGGATCAGTCTCATCGCGAACTCCTGCTTTGGGGGAGAAGCCTATCCCACCGCGCCGGGATGGCAAGCGGCCCGGCCGGGAGTGACGTGGCGGCGGGGACTGATCCCACCCTGCGAAGGCCCCGGAGGATTGAGAACCTATGGTGAACATGGCAGGCTGGTGCCATGACGACTCAGCTTCTCGACCGCCATGGAACCCGCGTCCGGCCGATGCAGCGGCTGGTGGGCGACCTTACGCTGTCCCGCATGCGGGTGCATGAATTCTGCGGCCCGGCACGGCGCCTGCTGGCGGTGCTGCTGATGGCGGCCGGCCAGGGTCCGGTGGTCTGGATCCATCCCGGCTGGCGGCCCGAGCGGCTTTATCCCGACGGGATGCGCGACTTTGCCGAGCCGGGCCGGCTGATCCTCGTCCGGGCAAGGCGGCCCGAGGACCTGCTGTGGTCGATGGAGGAAGCCTTGCGCTCGGGGGCCGCCCCGCTGGTGGTGGCCGAACTGCCCGAGCCGCCCCCCCTCACCCCGGTTCGCCGGCTGCACCTGGCCGCCGAGGCCGGCGCCGAGACGGCGGCGGCGCTGGGGGCCGAGCCGCCACTCGGGGTGATCCTGACGCCCGAAACCGGCGGGGCCGCCGGGATCGAGACGCGCTGGCATTGCCGGCCCTGGCCGGAAGGGCGCTGGCGGCTCGACCGGCTGCGCGCCCGGATGGAACCTCCCGCCGGCTGGATCCTGCGCAGGAGCAGATCGGGCGTCGAGATCGAGGGCCGCCATACCGCGCAATGATCCTCTGGCCCTCGCCCCCGTCCGGCGCTAAACAGCGCGCGGTCGGGACCAAGGGACTTCTGGGGGCATTCTGGGCATGGCGCGGATACTGATCACTTCGGCGATCCCCTACATCAACGGGATCAAGCATCTGGGCAACCTCGTCGGCAGCCAGCTTCCGGCCGACCTTTACGCCCGGTATGCCCGCGCCCGCGGCCACGAGGTGATGTTCATCTGCGCCACCGACGAGCACGGCACGCCGGCCGAGCTTGCCGCCGCCAAGGCCGGCAAGCCGGTCGAAGTCTATTGCGCCGAGATGCACGAGATCCAGAAGGAGATCGCCGCGGGCTTCCGCCTGTCGTTCGATCACTTCGGCCGGTCGTCGAGCCAGCGGAACCACAAGCTCACCCAGCATTTCGCCGGCAAGCTCGCCGAGAACGGCTTCATCGAGGAAGTCAGCGAGAAGCAGGTCTTCTCGGTCGCCGACAACCGCTTCCTTCCCGACCGCTACATCGAGGGCACCTGCCCGAACTGCGGCTACGAGAAGGCCCGCGGCGACCAGTGCGAGAACTGCACCAAGCAACTCGACCCGACCGACCTGATCAACCCGCGCTCGGCCATCTCCGGCTCGACCGATCTGGAGGTGCGCGAGACCAAGCACCTCTACCTGAAGCAGCGCGCGCTGAAGGACGAGATCGAGGCCTGGATCGACAGCAAGACCGACTGGCCGGTGCTGACCACCTCGATCGCGAAGAAATGGCTGCATGACGGCGACGGATTGCAGGACCGCGGCATCACCCGCGACCTGCACTGGGGCGTTCCGGTGAGGAAGGGCGACGCGCCGTGGCCAGGGATGGAGGGCAAGGTCTTCTACGTCTGGTTCGACGCGCCGATCGAATACATCGCGGGCACGGCGGAATGGGCCGACGCGAACGGCAAGCTTGATGCCGACTGGGAACGCTGGTGGCGCACCGACAAGGGCGCCGAGGACGTGCGCTACGTGCAGTTCATGGGCAAGGACAACGTGCCCTTCCACACGCTTTCCTTCCCCGCGACCATCATGGGCTCGCGCGAGCCGTGGAAGCTCGTCGATTACATCAAGTCCTTCAACTACCTGAACTATGACGGCGGCCAGTTCTCGACCAGCCAGGGCCGCGGCGTGTTCATGGACCAGGCGCTCTCGATCCTGCCCGCCGACTACTGGCGGTGGTGGCTGCTGAGCCACGCGCCGGAGAACAGCGACAGCGAATTCACCTGGGAGAACTTCCAGGCCTCGGTGAACAAGGACCTCGCCGACGTGCTGGGCAACCTCGTCAGCCGCGTCACCAAGTTCTGCCGCTCGAAGTTCGGCGAGACGGTGCCGGAAGCGGGCGAGATCGGCGAGCGCGAGCAGCAGCTGATTGCGGAACTGCAGGAGCGCCTTGCCGCCTACGAGGCCTGCATGGAGGCGATGGAGGTCCGCAAGGCCGCCACCGAGCTTCGCGCGCTGTGGGTCGCCGGCAACGAATACCTGCAATCCGCCGCGCCCTGGACGGTGGTCAAGACCGACCCCGAGCGGGCACAGGCGATGATCCGCCTCGCGCTGAACCTGATCCGGCTCTATGCGGTGCTCTCGCGGCCGTTCATCCCGGATGCGGCGGCGTCCACGATGGCCTCGCTCCAGTGCGAGGACTGGAGCTGGCCCACGGATGTGGCGCAGGCGCTGACGGTGCTGCCGCCGGGCCATGCGTTCACCACGCCCGACGTGCTCTTCCGCAAGATCACCGACGAGGAGCGGGTCGAATGGCAGACCCGCTTCGCCGGCGTCCGCACCTGAGCATCACGCCGGCGGCCTTCCCTGCCCTCACGTCGCCGGCGCAGGCTCCGCAGCCGGACCGGGCAGTCCCGGACAGAACATGGCCCGCGTGCGCGGGGACGGCAGGTCCCACCTGCCTCAAGGCTCACGGACAATGAGCGGGCGCTGCGTGCGACCGGCCGCGTGCGCGGGGACGGCAGGGCGGACGGGCGGGGCTCGCTAGAGCGAGGCCAGATCAATCGTCACGTTCCGGCGGGCGGCGCTTTCCACCGCGGCGTCCTGCAGCGCCTTGTTGCGGCGCAGAAGTTCCAGAAACCGCGTCTCCTCGAGGCTGAGCAGCGTGCCGTGGCTGATCGCCGTGACCTGCGCCCGGCGCGGCTTGCGCGTCAGGATCGCCAGCTGGCCGAACATCTCGCCGCGGCCCAGACGCACCTTCTGCCCCGCCACGTCCGATTCGACGGCGCCCGAGGCGATGAAGAACACCTTGCGCGGCACGTCGCCCCGACGCAGCAGCACCTCGCCCGGCCGGACATAGACAGTCTGCAGCAGCCGCTCGAGCGCGCGAAGCTGGTCCTCGTCCATCTCGGCGAACAGCGGGAACTGGCGCACGAGTTCGGACTTCTGCACAGCGAGGTCAAGCGGCGGCCGCCGCTCCTTGCGGCCGCGGGCGATGGCGATGCGCTGGCGCAGCGTCATGAACAGCTCCTGCCCGATCAGCCCGTCGTCGCGCAGGGTCTCGTATTCGCGCTCTTCCAGCCGCAGCGCGGTGCGGCGGATGAAGCTGCGCACCATCTCGTCGGAATAGCCGGGATACTGCAGCCGCAGCGCCTCGAGCGCCTGGGCCGTCTCCTCCTCGCGCCGCTTCAGCATCTCGTGCAGGATCTCGGCCACGCGGCGGCCGTGGATGCGGCGGATCTTGCCGTCGATCAGCCCGTGCAGGTCGCCCAGGATCAGCCGCTGGCTCAGCAGCATCTCGAACCGGTCGGCAGTAAGCTGGCTCAGCCAGCGCGAGATCTTCAACCGATTGTGCGCCAGCACCGCCAGCCGGTGGCGGCGGCCATAGCCCAGCGCCATGCGGCCGGCGGAGCGATAGCCGTCGCGGCCCTGCAGCCGCGTGCGCTCGATCAGCCGGTCGGCGTCGACCAGCATGGTCTCGGCCAGCCGGGGCGAGATCAGCTGCTGACGGAACGAGGCGAGGATCGCATCCCGCTCGCGCCCCGCCAGCGCCAGCAGGCCCAGCGTGATCCGGTCGCGGTCGGGGATGTCGTCGGCACTGTCATCAGCCAGTTCCACCGCCCGCTCCAGCCGCTGGCCGAAGCGCTTGGCCTCGGCGCGCACGATCTGCGGGTCCAGCTCGCGCTCGCGCACGGTACGGGCCACCTCCTCGCGCACGTTCTGCAGCGCCACGGCGATGACCTGGTTCGACAGCGCCAGATCCAGCGGCGTCAGCCGCGCGAGGCCGAGGCGCCGGATCACCCAGCGCAACGTCGTCCCCTGCGCCAGAAGCGTGAACAGCACGAAGCCGGTGGCAAGGATGCCGACCTCGCGCTTGACATGCGGCGGCACCAGCGGGTTCTCTGTCACCGCCAGCGCCAGCGCGAGCGTCACCGCGCCGCGCAAGCCACCCCAGAGGATCGCCACGCGATACGGCCGCTCGACCTTCGGCGACAGGTTCAGCCGGGTCAGCAGCGGCAGAAGCCCCGACAGCATCACCGCCCGCGCCAGAACGGCGGCCAGCACCACGATGCCGATCAGCACCAGATCCCAGTTCGTCGCCCGCCCGATCAGCCGCGGGATCAGCAGCGCGGCGAGAATGAAGATCAGCGATCCCGCCCAATGCGCCAGCATCTCCCAGGTGTCGGAAAGCTGGCTCCAGGTCGCGGGGCTGAGGCGGCCGGGACCGGCAAGGTTCATCGCGATGCCGGCCGTGACCACCGCGATCACGCCCGAGGCATGCAGCCCCTGCTCGGCCAGCACATAGGTCAGGTAGGGCAGCGCGAGGCTGAGCGACAGCTGCGCCGTGGGATGCGCGGCCATCGCGGTCATCAGCCACAGGGCGATCCGGGCCATGACGTAGCCGGTGGCCACCCCGCCGAGGATCAGCAGCGGAAAGTCCACCAGCGCATCGCGCAGCGTGGGGTCGGGCACGCCCGCCATGACGAAGGTCAGGAAGAAGCCGAACAGCGCGATGGCTGCGGCGTCGTTCAGCAGGCTCTCGCCCTCGACGATCCGCGTCAGCCGCTGCGGCGCCGCGATGGAGCGGAAGATGCCGACCACGGCCGAAGGGTCGGTGGTCGAGACGATGGCCCCGAGCAGCAGGCAGGCCACCAGCGACATCGAGCTGAAGGGCTGCAGCGCAAAGCCGATGGCGAGCGTCGAGACCAGAACCGCCACCACCGCCATGACGAGGATCGGCACCCAGTCGTCGATCATGCGCCGGATGTTCAGGCTCAGCGAGACCTGGAACAGCAGCGTCGGCAGGAACATGTAGAGAAAGACGCTGGACCGGATCGGCAGCGCCAGAAGCTCGGTCAGCTCGGGCGGGAATCCCGCGGCCACCTCGCTGCGCCGAAGCAGCAGCGCGACTGTGCCGAGCGCCGCCCCCACCACGGCCAGCACCACCGAGAACGGAAGGCGCAGGCGGTGGGCGATCGGCTCGCAGGCGGCGATGACAATGAACAGGACCGCAAGCGCGGCGACGAGCAGGATGATGGTCATGCGCACCTGATAGGCGCTTCGCGGCGGCGGGAAAACCCGTCGCCGTGCACTTCCTGTTGACCGTGCGGAAGCGCCTTAATGGGCGAGCTGGCCCGCACGCTTGCCCAGCTTGTAGGCCCGGGCCTTGGTCATGGGCGCGTGGTCGACGAAGCCCTTTTCCACCAGCGAACGCAGCGCGCGGTGGAAGGTCGGCGTGGCGATCGCGGCGCAAAGCGTGTGGCGGCGGATCGCGTCCGACCGGACGATCGAATCCTCGGATTCGCCGAGAAGCTTCACCGCATAGAGGACATCAAGCTCATTCCGAGAGAGATCGGCTATGCCAAGGTCGTGCTCGAGCCCCAGAAGAAGTTCCCTGAGCTGTGCGACGCTCTGAAACCGCCGAGACGCGGTCATGCGCTCATCCATCTTGCTCCCGTCCACCGTCACGCCCCCTAACTGCATTCTTTTACAAAACAAATCGGCCATCCTTCCCGGACATTAGCCGACGATACCGATCCGATGGGAAGCGACAAAATGACGCGCCACTCGCACCAAAGAGACAACTTGTGCCTAAGTCCGAGGCATCTGGCACCCGCCAAGGGCCGAATGGCTATCTCAGGCTGACAGGCTTTCACGTTGAAAGCCTTCGGCGTCAGACATATAGCCCGCGCCGAGATTCAGGACCGTGGCACGTCCGCGCAGGGATCGCGCGCCCTCCGGCGGGCGCGCGCGGGTCGGGGAAGGTGCCGCGGGCAGGCTCAGGCCCAGATCACGGCAGCCCAGACCGCCAGTGGCACGCCGATTGCAGGAACCACCGCCCCGAGGGCCGGCCGCCGGCGCACCATCGCTGCGGCAAGCCGCAGCGACCAGCCCGCGCCGAGCAGCAGAAGCGCGGTCCAGACCCAGCGGGCATCCAGCGGCAGGCCGCTCGCCGCAAGCCGGGCCACGGTCTGCTGCGACAGCCCGACGATCAGCCCCGCGGCCGACAGCGGAAGCAGCGCAAGTGCGAGGCGATGGAACATCCCGCTGCGCCCGTCCAGCCGCGCGGCAAGGGCCAGCGACAGCGCCACCGCCGCCGACAGCGACAGGGCGATCAGGCCGAAGGTCAGCAGAAGCGCCGCGCCCTCGCCCAGCGTCATGCCCCGGCCGAACAGCACCCACGGCGCCTCGACCGCGGCACCAAGTGCGCGCGACAGCGGGCCGAGCCACGGCGCGGCCTCCCACCAGAACGCGGCCGAGCCGAGGCCGATCAGCCCGGCGATCACCATCAGGCTGTCGGCGGCCGATCCGGCGCTGCGCAGCACCTCGGACCCTGGCGCCCGCGGCTCGAGGCACACCGCATCGCGGAAGCCGGCGCAGCGGCCGCACATGTGGCAGGGCGAGGCGCTGTCCATCGTGCGCACCGGCACCATCGGCTCGCAGTTGAAGCGCATCTCGCGCGCGCGGGACGGCGGACAGGCGTCCCAGGCCCGGGCATCGACCCGGTAGTGCATCGGCGCAAGCTTCGCGAGCAGCCCGAACACCCCGTTCACCGGGCAGAGGAACCGGCACCAGACCCGCTTCTCGCGGCCATAAAGCCAGCCGACCAGCACGGCCGATCCGCTCGACAGCCCAAGGATCAGCAGGGCGGCGCGCGGATCGTCATAGATCGAGATCATCTGGCCATAGATCGTGACGCCGGCGAACAGCGCGAAGGGCCAGCCGGGCCACTTCATCCAGCGCGGGATCGCCCGCCCCTTGCCGCGCCGCGAGGCGGCGGCCGACAGCGCGCCCTCGGGACAGAGCAGGCCGCACCAGAGCCGGCCGAACAGCAGCACCGAGACCAGCACCCCCGGCCACCAGATGCCCCAGAACAGGAACTGCGCGAAAAGCGTGAGGTTCGACCAGATTCGCGCCGTGGCATCCGGCAGCGGCAGCAGCGCGGGAAGGATCAGCAGCGGCAGGTAGAGCGCGACCATAGCCCATTGCAGCGCCCGCACCTCGCGCTGATGATCGCGCAACCACAGGCCGAAGCGTTCGAGCCGGTCCGGCGCGGCGGCAACGGCGGGCGCGGGACGGGCGCCCGCGAACTGGGGAGGAGCCTCATGCATGGCGCGTTCTAGGCCGGCACGGCCCGCTGCCGGAAGGGCCGACGCCTTGCGTCACAGGGCCGCAGCGCCGGATTTGACTTCGCCGCCAAAGCGCACAAAGGTCCGCCGATGAGCCGACACCCCGCACCCGAACCGCCGCCAGGCTTCCGCGCCCGCTGGGCCGCGCTGCGCAACGTGCCGCCCTTCCTGCGCATGGTCTGGCGGGCCAGCCCCGGCTTCCTGATCCTCAGCCTGTTGCTGCGGCTGGCGCGCGCGCTGATTCCCGTCACCGCACTGTGGTTCGGCAAGCTGATCATCGACGAGGTGGTGCGGATCTCGGCCCTGCCCCCGCCCGGGGGCGGCGCCTGGGCCTGGATCGGCACGCCCGAAACCGGGCCGCTGATGCTGTTCATCGGCGCGGAATTCGCGCTCGCGATCCTGTCTGACCTGCTGGGCCGAGCGGGTGGGCTGATCGACACGCTTCTGACCGAGCGGCTGACGATGTCCTCCTCGGTCCGGCTGATGGATCACGCCGCAGGGCTGGACCTTGCCGCCTTCGAGGATGCGGGTTTCCAGGACCGGCTGGAACGGGCCCGGCGCCAGTCCGGCGGGCGGATGACGCTGACCGGGCAGATCCTGACGCTGATGCAGGATGCCGTCACCGTCGCCTCGCTGGCCAGCGGGCTTCTGGTCTACAACCCGTGGCTTATCGTGCTGCTGGTGGCGGCCCTTGTTCCCGCCTTCCTGGGCGAGGCGCATTTCAACGCGCAGACCTATAGCCTCGACTTCCGCCGCACACCGGAACGGCGCGAGCTGGACTACCTCCGCGTGACGGCGGCGAGCGTCGATACCGCCAAGGAGATCAAGATCTTCGGCCTCGCGCCCTTCCTGATCGAGCGCTACCGGATGCTGTCGGAAAGCTTCTACCGCGCGCGGCGCCGCATCGCGCTGGCGCGGGCCCTGTGGGGCACGATCTTCAGCGCGCTGGGAACGGCGGGCTATTACCTCGCCTATCTCTGGATGATCGGGGCGACGCTAACCGGGCGGCTCACGATCGGCGACCTGACCTTCCTTGCCGGCTCGTTCCTCCGGCTGCGCGGGCTGGTCGAGGGGCTGCTGACCGGCTTCTCCGTGACCGCCTCGCAGGCGCTGTATCTCGAGGACCTGTTCGGCTTCTTCCGGGTCGAGCCGTCCATCCTTCCGCCGGCCCGGCCGCTGCCGGTGCCCCGGCCGATCCGCGAGGGGTTCCGCTTCGAGGGGGTGGGCTTCCGCTATCCCGGCGCAGGCGGCTGGGCGGTGCGCGATCTTTCCTTCACGCTGAAGGCGGGTGAGACGCTGGCGCTCGTGGGCGAGAACGGTGCGGGCAAGACGACGCTCGTGAAGCTGCTCGCGCGCCTCTACGATCCGGACGAGGGGCGGATCATGCTCGACGGCCACGACCTGCGCGAGTTCGACCCTGCCGCGCTGCGCGGCGCGATGGGCGTGATCTTCCAGGACTTCGTGCGCTATTCCTTCAGCGCCGGCGACAACATCGCCGTGGGCCGGATCGAGGCGCGCGAGGATGCCCTGCGCATCGCCGGGGCCGCGGCGCGCAGCGGTGCCGACCGGATCGTGGAGCGGCTGCCCGAGGGCTATGCCCAGATGCTCGGAAAGCGCTTCCGCGACGGGGTGGAGCTGTCCGGCGGCGAATGGCAGAAGCTGGCCATCGCCCGGGCCTACATGCGCGAGGTGGAGGTGCTGATCCTCGACGAGCCGACGGCGGCGCTCGATGCCCGGTCCGAGTTCGAGGTGTTCCAGCGATTCAAGGATCTCTCGGCCGGGCGGACGGCGGTGCTGATCTCGCACCGCTTCTCGTCGGTGCGGATGGCCGATCGTATCCTCGTGCTGGCGGGTGGCCGGGTCGAGGCAACCGGCACGCATGACGAACTGATCGCGCGGCCCGGTCGCTATGCGGAGCTGTTCGAACTGCAGGCCGCCGGCTACCGCTGAGGCGTCACGCGCGCGCCATCGGCGCCGTGGGCGAGGCGAGCGCGGCCAGCGCATGACCCGATCCGACCCCGTCCGGCCGCGCACCGGATTCGAGTGCACGGACTTCGGTGACGTCGAGACCGAGGCGGGCGGCGAAATCCTCCTGCGACAGGCCAAGCACCCAGCGACCGTGCCGAAGAAGGCGGGCAGTCTCGCGCTGACGGGCTTGCGGCATGGACTTTCTCCGAAATGACGTATCGACAGGAATGACTGGTCGAAGGGTGATGGCCCTTCATACAATCGACGGTGGAGCATGCGAAGTTGCCCAAACCGACAAGCGCCTGCCGCGCCGCGTCGGCGTGCCCCTTGCAGGATGCCGGCTTTTGCCTGACACCCGGGCCGGACGGAGGGAGTCGACATGATCCATGCAGGCGCGATGCTGGTGGCAATGGGCGCAGATGCCGCCTGGGGCTGGCCCGACCGGATCCATGCACGGATCGGCCATCCGGTGACATGGATCGGGCGGCTGATCGCGGCGCTGGACCGGCGCTGGAACCAAGGCACACCCGAGCAGCGCCGCAGCGCGGGGCTGGCCTGTGCCTTCGTGGTGGTGCTGGCCGCGGCGCTCCCCGCGGCGCTGCTCCAGTCGATGCTGCCCGGTGGGCTTGTCGGGGCGGTGCTGACCGGCCTCCTCGCCTGGCCACTGGTCGCGATGCGCTCGATGCACGAGCATGTCGCCGCCGTCGAGGCCCCGCTGGCGGCGAGCGATCTTCCTGCGGCGCGCCGCGCGGTGTCGATGATCGTCGGACGCGATCCCTCGCAACTGGACACCGCCGGCGTGACGCGGGCGGCGCTGGAGAGCCTTGCCGAGAACAGTTCGGACGGGATCGTCGCACCACTGTTCTGGGGCGCGCTGTTCGGCCTGCCGGGGATTGCCGCCTACAAGGCGATCAACACGCTCGATTCGATGATCGGCCACCGCACGCCGCGGCACGAGGACTTCGGCCGCGCCTCGGCGCTGACGGATGACGTGGTGAACCTGATCCCGGCGCGGCTGACCGGCGGGCTCTTCGCGCTGGTCTCGGGCCGCCCGCGCGAGGCGCTGTCGGTCATGCGGCGCGATGCCCGCGCCCACCGCTCGCCCAACGCGGGCTGGCCCGAGGCCGCGCTGGCCGGTGCCCTTGGGGTGCGGCTGTCCGGGCCGCGGATCTATGGCGACCGCGTCTCGGCCGAGCCCTGGCTCAACGCGGGAGCGCCGGATCCCTCGCCGGCTGACCTGCGGCGCGGCCTCGGGCTTTACCGCCGCGCGATGGCGCTGCTGGCGGCGGGGCTGGCGCTGATCATGATGATCTGAGCCGCGCGCATCGAGCAGACAGGTCGGGGCGCTTCAGCCGAACAGTTCGTGACAGAGTTCCAGCGCCTCGACGAGGCGGTCGACCTCATCCGTCGTGTTGTAGAGCGCGAAGGAGGCGCGGCAGGTGGCCCCCACCCCGTAATGCGTCATCAGCGGCATGGCGCAATGGGTGCCGGCCCGCACCGCCACGCCCTTGCGGTCCAGAACGGTCGAGATGTCATGCGCATGGGCGCCGCCCTCGATGGTGAAGGAGAAGATCGCCCCCTTCCCCGCCGACTTGCCCTGCACGTTCAGCCAGTTCAGCCCCGAGAGCCGGTCGCGCGCATAATCGCGCAGGGTCCGCTCATGTGCCGCGATCTCGGACATCCCGAGGTTCATCATGTAGTGCAGCGCCACGCCGAGGCCGATCTGCTGCACGATGCCGGGGGTGCCGGCCTCGAACCGCATCGGCGGCTTGGCATAGGAGACGGCATCGCGGCTGACCTCGTGGATCATGTCGCCGCCGCCGAGGAAGGGGCGCATCTCCTCCATCCGCTCGGACCGGATGTAGATCGCGCCCGAGCCGGACGGCCCGTAGAGCTTGTGGCCCGTGATGGCGTAGAAGTCGCAGCCGATGGCCGCCACGTCGACCGGCATGTGCACCGCGGCCTGCGAGCCGTCGACCAGCACGGGCACGCCCTTTTCGCGCGCGCCGGCGCAGATCGCGGCCACGTCGACCACCGTGCCCAGCACGTTCGACATGTGGGTGACGGCCACGAGCTTCGTCTTCGGCCCGATCGCATCGATCACCGCCTGCGGATCGAGATCGCCATTGGCATCCACCTCGACCCATTTCAGCACCACGCCCTGACGCTCGCGCAGGAAGTGCCAGGGCACGATGTTGGCGTGATGCTCCATGATCGACAGCACGATCTCGTCGCCGGCCTGAAGCCGGGGTGCGGCCCAGCCGTAGGAAATCAGGTTGATCCCCTCGGTCGTGCCGGTGGTGAAGACGATCTCCTCGGGCGAGGGCGCGTTCAGGAAGCGGGCAATGGTCGCGCGCACGGCTTCATACTTGTCGGTGGCGAGGTTCGACAGGTAGTGCAGCCCGCGGTGCACGTTCGCGTATTCGTGGCTGTAGGCGAGGTTCATCGCCTCGATCACCACGCTCGGCTTCTGGGCCGAGGCGCCATTGTCGAGATAGACGAGCGGCTTCCCGTTCACCTCGCGCGAGAGGATGGGAAAGTCCCGGCGGATGGTGGCGACGTCGAACATGGCGAAACCTCAGGGGCCCATGAAGGGCATCATGATGGCAGCCAGCGCGAAGGCGATGCCTACCAGCGCCAGCAGGATGCCGCCCAGCACGGCGACGGTGGACCTGAACCCGTGCAGTTCGGCGATGAAATGTGTGAGCAGCCAGAAGAACAGGACGATCCCCACCACGCCCAGCACATCGGCCAGCGGCGGCAGGAGAAGTTGCGCCGCCAGTTGCAGCACCTCGAGGCAGAGCAGGATGAACTGCAGCCATGCCACCAGCAGCAGCGCATCCGCGAAAGTGCCCGTGCCGCCGCGCCACGCACCGATGCGGTGGATCAGCCCGGCCGCCAGCACCAGAAGCCCGGTCTGCAGCGCCGCGCTGAACAGCGGGCTCGGCAGGTCGTCGCCCAGGAGCGCCCGCACCTCGGCCGGCAGCGCCGCGACGCCCACGAAGGTGACCAGCGCCGCCGCTACCGCGGTCAGCACCAGCGCGACCCAGCGCGCCTCCATCGGCAGGTCCATCTCGAGGACCGCCCTCGCCCCCTCGCGCGGGTTGGACACCGTGTAGCGCGCAAGGCGCAGGATATCGGCGAACCCGAGGCTCATCGTTCGGCCTCGGTCAGCATGAGACCCCAGATCGCGAGGAACCCGCCCAGCACGAGGAAGCCCACGATCAGCACGCCCGGCCCCTCGCCGATGAAGCCGCCGACAAGGCCGTTCAGCAGCATCAGCGGCGAGGTGGCCAGCAACGCAAGAAACAGCGCCAGCCGCGCGCCGAAGTAGCTGCCCCTGCCGCCGAACAGTCGCGCGACCAGATGGCTGATGGCCGCCAGCACGTAGCAGATCGGCGGCAGCAGGAAGACGGTGCCCATCAGCGCCCCGCTCATCCGCGCCTCGAGCGGCTGGGACGGATCGAGATACGCCGCCCGCGCCAGCATCGGCCATTGCGAGACGAAGATCAGCAGGCAGGCGCCCATCAGGATGGCGAGCGCCCGCGGCTCGTTCTCACCGGCATCGAGATAGCGTCGGATGACCGCGCGGGGATGACGATAACTTTCTACGATGTCGGTGGTTACAGCCATTCAATGCTCGTGACGCGCCAGCCAGCTCTCCAGCCGCAGCCGGATATCCTCGGCGATTTCCTCGTTCTCGATTTCCTGAATGGCTTCGGCGAGGAAGGCAAGCACCAGAAGCGCCTGTGCGGCCTTCAGCGGCACCCCGCGCGAGCGCAGGTAGAACAGCCCCGTCTCGTCGATCGCCCCCGAGGTCGAGCCGTGCGAGCATTTCACGTCGTCGGCATAGATCTCGAGTTCGGGCTTCGCGAGGAACACCGAATCCTCGTCCAGCAGCAGCGACTGGCTGATCTGGTAGCCATCGGTCTTCTGCGCGCCGGGCTTCACCAGGATCTTGCCCTGGAAGACGCCGGTGGCGCCATTCTTGAGCACCTTCTTGAAGACCTGGCGGCTTTCGCAGCACTGGCCCTCGTGGGTGATGAACACCGTGTCGTCGTGATGGAACTTGCCATCCCCCACCGCGGCGCCCGCGACATGGGCCACCGCGTCGTCGCCGACCAGTTCCAGCACCGCCTCGTTGCGGGTCATCACGCCATTGGCGGTCAGCGTGAACGACTTGAACAGCGCCTTCGACGCCACGCGCGCGAAAAGGTGCGTCGCGGCGCGGCGGTCATGGTCGGGCCCTTGGGCGCGGATGTGGTGGAAGCGGCCGCCCTCGGCCACGTCCACTTCCATCACCTTGGTGAAGCGTGCCGCGGCCGGCCCGCTTTCCAGCAGCGTCAGCTCGGCCCCCGCCTCGACCCGGATGCAGTGGTGCAGCATCGCGTCCGAGGTCTCGGAGCGGTGGATGTAGACCAGCGCAACGGGCTTCGGCGCGGTGCCGGTCGCGCGGATCAGCACGCCTTCCGAGGCAAAGGCCGTGTTCAGCGCCGCGAAGGGCCGCTTGACCGGCACCTGCCCGCGCGCCTCGAGCACGCCATACAGATCGCGCGCCCAGTGGATGTCGCTGTGCGCCCGGCCGAGCAGGCCGATCTCGACATGGTCGAGCGCCAGCGGGTCCGAGGCCTCGGCGTCGAACACGCCGTCGACGAACACGATCCTCAGCCGGTCGATGGCCTCGAAGGGCAGCACGTCCTCGTCTTCACCCGCCGTGGTGGCCGGCAGCGGATCGGGCGCGTTGAAGCTCGCCGGATCGGTGTAGCGCCAGTATTCGTCGCGCCGTCCGGGCAGGCCCATCGCCGAGAGCCGGGACAGGGCGTCGAAACGGGCCGGCGCCTGCCAGCCCTCGTTGGCAAATCCGAGGCCCGCTATCCGCGCGGCGAGCGGCCCTTCCTTCGGCAGAGCGTCCGCCATCACGCCTCCTCCGCCGCCAGCAGGTCGGCGTAGCCGTTCTTCTCGACCTCGAGCGCCAGTTCCGGCCCGCCCGATTTCACGATCCGGCCGTTCGCCATGATGTGCACCACGTCGGGCGTGATGTGGTCCAGAAGCCGCTGGTAGTGCGTGATGACAAGGAAGGCCCGGCCCGCGTCGCGCAGCGCGTTCACCCCGTCCGACACCAGCTTCAGCGCATCGACATCGAGGCCCGAGTCGGTCTCGTCGAGGATGCACATCCTGGGCTCCAGCACCGCCATCTGCAGGATCTCGTTGCGCTTCTTCTCGCCGCCCGAGAAGCCCACGTTGACCGGGCGCTTCATCATGTCGGCGTCGATCTTCAGCGCCTTGGCCTTCTCGCGCACGAGTTTCAGGAAGTCGCCGGCGCTGATCTCCTCCTCGCCGCGGGACTTGCGCTGCGCGTTCAGCGCGGTGCGCAGGAAGGTCATGTTGCCGACGCCCGGGATCTCGACCGGATACTGGAAGGCGAGGAAGAGGCCCGCCGCGGCGCGCTCTTCCGGCTCCATCTCCAGAAGCTCGCGGCCTTCGAGCGTGGCCGAGCCATCGGTCACCACATAGCCGCCACGACCTGACAGCACGTAGGACAGCGTCGACTTGCCCGAGCCGTTCGGCCCCATGATGGCATGGACGGTGCCGGCCTCGACCTTCAGGTCCACGCCCTTGAGGATGACCTTGTCCTCTTCTTCAAGCTTCACGTGCAGGTTCTTGATCTCGAGCATGTTTCTTCCTCAGGCAATGGTGACGGCGGTGCCGGAGGCCGACACCATCAGCATGTTGTTGATGACCTCGTAGTCGAGATCGACGCCGACGACGGCATTGGCGCCCTTGTCGCGCGCCCGCTCTTCCATTTCGGCCAGCGCGGTCTCGCGCGCCTTGGCCAGTTCCTTCTCGTAGGCGCCCGACCGCCCGCCGAGGATGTCGGTGATCCCCGCGAACAGGTCGCGGACGATGTTGGCGCCAAGGATCGCCTCGCCCGCCACGATGCCGTGGTAGGTGGCGATCTGGTAGCCCTCGACGCTGGGGGTCGTGGTGACGATCATGCGGCCCTCCTCAGACCGAGGCGATGGTGCGCGAGATGATCAGCGAGGCCACGGCCGAGAAGCCGCCACCCGCCAGCGCCAGCGCCAGCCGCCTCGGTCCCCGCATCTGTCCCGTGCGCCACCAGAGCAGCCAGAGGCCGATGCTGACGCCCACGCCGATGATCAGCGCCTGTATCGCGAAGGGCGACATCCGCGATCACCCGACGCTCCCCTCGAGGCTGATCGCGACCAGCGCCTGCGCCTCCATCGCGAATTCCATCGGCAGCGCCTGAAGCACCTCCTTGCAGAAGCCGTTGACGACGAGCGCCACCGCCTCCTCCTCGTCCATGCCGCGCGAGCGGCAGTAGAACAGCTGGTCGTCATCCACCTTCGAGGTGGTGGCCTCGTGCTCGACGCGGGACGAGTTGTTCTTGACCTCGATGTAGGGCACGGTATGCGCCCCGCACTTGTCGCCGATCAGCAGGCTGTCGCACTGGGTGTAGTTGCGGCTGTTCGTGGCCTTCGGGTGCATCGACACCAGACCACGATAGGTGTTCTGCGCCCGGCCCGCCGAAATCCCCTTCGAGACAATGCGCGAGCGGGTGTTCTTGCCAAGATGGATCATCTTGGTCCCGGTATCGGCCTGCTGGGCGTTGTTGGCGATGGCGATCGAGTAGAACTCGCCCTGGCTGTCGTCGCCGCGCAGGATGCAGGACGGGTATTTCCAGGTGATCGCCGAGCCGGTCTCGACCTGGGTCCACATCACCTTCGCCCGTGCGCCGCGGCAGTCGGCCCGCTTGGTCACGAAGTTGTAGATGCCACCCCGGCCTTCCTCGTCGCCCGGATACCAGTTCTGCACGGTGGAATACTTCACCTCGGCATCTTCCAGCACCACGATCTCGACCACCGCGGCGTGAAGCTGGTTGGTGTCGCGCTTCGGCGCGGTGCAGCCCTCAAGGTAGCTGACGTAGGAGCCCTTGTCGCAGATGATCAGGGTGCGCTCGAACTGGCCGGTGTTCTCGGCGTTGATGCGGAAATAGGTCGACAGCTCCATCGGGCAGCGCGTCCCCGGCGGGATGTAGACAAACGAGCCGTCCGAGAAGACCGCCGAGTTCAGCGTGGCGAAGAAGTTGTCCGACTGCGGCACCACCGAGCCGAGGTATTTCTTGACCAGTTCCGGATGCTCGCGGATCGCTTCCGAGATCGAGCAGAAGATCACCCCGGCCTTGGCCAGTTCCTTCTGGAACGTGGTGCCGAGCGACACCGAGTCGAACACGGCATCGACCGCGACCTGACGCGGCGCGTCCGGCATTTCGGCGCCGTCGATGCCGGCGAGCACCATCTGCTCCTTCAGCGGGATGCCGAGCTTCTCGTAGGTCGCGAGCAGCTTGGGATCGACGTCGTCGAGCGACTTCGGCTTCACCTCCATGCTCTTGGGCTTGGCGTAGTAATAGATGTCCTGATAGTCGATCTCGGGGTAATGGAGCATCGCCCAGCGCGGCTCCTCCATCTGGACCCAGCGCCGGTAGGCCTGCAGACGCCATTCCGTCATCCACTCCGGCTCGGAGTTCTTCGCGGAAATCAGGCGGACGATGTCCTCGCTGACGCCCTTGGGCGCGAAGTCCATCTCGATGTCGGTTTCCCAGCCATACTTGTATTTGCCGGCCATCGCCTGGACCGTCTCGATCGTCTCGCGATCGACACCGTCGCGGACTTCGGGAACCGCAGTCTCTTCCAGTGCTGCCATCGGTCTCAGTCTCCGTTCTGGGGCGCGCCGGCGCCCGTCATCCTCAAGCGGCCCGCGCGCGGTGCCGGTCGCGCGCGCGTGTCCAGGCTTCCGCGAAGCGCATCGCCTCGGCCTCCGTCACCGTGGGCCCAAGCGACACGCGCAGCGCGGATGCCGCCGCCACCTCGTCGAGCCCCATCGCCCGCAGGACGCGACTCGCCCTCACCTTGCCTGACGAGCAGGCCGAACCGGCAGAGACCGCGAATCCCGCCAGGTCCATCTGCATCACCTGCGTCTCACCCTTCCAGCCGGGTGTGACAAGGCAAAGCGTGTTCGGCAGGCGCGTCCCGCCTTTCCCGACAGAAATAGTCCCTTTTCCGTCGTCACACAACGCCGATTCTAGAATATTTCTAAGTTGGGCGACCCGATCCCAGGCGCCTTCGGCCAGATCCCGGGCGGCGGCCTCCGCAGCGGCCCCGAAGCCCGCGATGCCGGTCAGGTTCTCCGTCCCGGCCCGGCGGCCCATCTCCTGCCCGCCGCCGCGCAGCTGCGCCGGAAGGTCGAGGCCCGGCCGCAGCACCAGGGCGCCAATGCCCTTGGGCCCGCCCAGCTTGTGCGCCGAGACGAAGCCCGCGTCGCAGCCCAGCCAGTTGAACGCGAAGGGCAGCTTGCCGAAGGCCTGCGTCAGGTCCGAGACCGCAAGGCCCTGCGGCAGGTCCTGCACGATCCCGGTCTCGGAATTGGCCAGCTGAAGCGCCGAGCGCGCCGGATCGGCCACCGCCACGCGCCCCTGCGCATCTACCGGCAGGACCGGATCGCACCACGCCGACACCGCCTCATGCTCCACGCCGGCGCAGACCAGCCCGCGCCCCGCGCAGGCCAGCGCCGCAGCCTCGGTCGAGCCGGAGACGAAGACCACATCGGCGCCCCCGGCCCCCAGGGCCGCCGCGACCTGCGCGCGCGCCTTCTCGATCAGCGCCTTAGCGGCACGCCCTTCGGCATGCACCGACGAAGGGTTGCCGACCAGATCCATGGCGGCCCCCATCGCCGCCCGCGCCTCGGGGCGCAGCGGCGTCGTCGCATTCCAGTCCAGATAGACGCGAGAGCCCACCCTTTACCCTTCCTCCGGGCGAATGTTCACTGCGCAGGCCCGGGGACAACCGCCCCCGGCGGCCGGCCGCAGGAGCCTCCGCCTTCAGTCCTCGTCAACCACCCGAAACAGCGCCGGCACCGCCGGACATGGGCGCATCTCGTTCTTCACGATGTCCGACAACCGGGTCTGGTGGAGGAAGACATAGACATGAGCAGAGAGACCCTCCCACAGCCGGTTGGTCAAGGATTGTGCACGCGAGCCCGAAACGCCTCCATGTGCGCCAGCGCCGGTATGCATCGCGTTCACCGTTTCCTCGACCGCCTCCATGATCTCGCTGACGCGGATCGAATCCGTCGTGCGCGCAAGACGATAGCCGCCGCCGGGTCCCCGCACGGCCTCGACCAGTCCCGCGCGGCGCAGCTTGACGAAAAGCTGCTCCAGATAGGGCAGCGAGATGTCCTGCCGTTTCGACACCTCGGCGAGCGAGACCAGCTCCTCCCCCGCCTTCTGCGCCAGCGCAAGATCCGCCAGCGCCACCATTGCATACCGACCCTTGGTCGAGAGTTTCATATCGACGTCCGCCAAATCCATTGACGCCAAGCGGCAGGCCGCTTAACTCGTTACGGTTCCGGGGCGGCCTGCCGCCCGCATGGAATGGTTCTAATTTGTCCGAGCGTTTTTGTCAACAATACGCCCCGGAGCAACAGGCAAGGCGAGGCGATGCCCGAAGTCATTTTCGCAGGCCCCGAGGGCCGGCTCGAAGGCCGCTACCACCCCCAGAAGGATCGTGACGCCCCCATCGCCATCGTGCTGCATCCGCATCCGCAGTTTGGCGGCTCGATGAACAACAAGGTGGTCTACAACCTTCACTATGCCTTCTATCGGCTGGGATTCACAGTCCTGAGGTTCAATTTCCGGGGCGTCGGCCGGTCGCAGGGCGAATATGACCAGGGGATCGGCGAGCTGTCGGACGCCGCCGCCGCGCTCGACTACCTGCAATCGATGAACCAGAACGCGAAGCACTGCTGGGTCGCGGGCTTCTCCTTCGGCGCCTGGATCGGCATGCAGCTTCTGATGCGCCGGCCCGAGATCACCGGCTTCGTCTCGGTCGCGCCGCCGGCCAACATGTATGACTTTTCCTTCCTCGCACCCTGCCCCTCGTCGGGCCTGATCATCAACGGCACCGCCGACCGGGTGGCGCAACCCAAGGATACGGTGGCGCTGGTGAACAAGCTGCACGAGCAGAAGGGCATCACCATCACCCACGAGCAGATCGAGGGCGCCGACCACTTCTTCAAGGACGAGGAAGCGCACATGGCCCCGATGATCGCCACGGTCTCGGACTACGTGAAGCGCCGCCTGACCGAGGCCTCGCGGTGATCGACCGCCTCGGCCGGCAGCTTGCCTTCCTTGCCGAGGCCGACCGGCTGAAATCCGTCCTGCGCGCCAACCCGCTCTGCGACGGGTCGCGCCGCGAGAATTCGGGGGAGCATTCCTGGCACATCGCGCTTTATGCGCTGGTGCTGGCCGAAGAAGCCGGGCCCGAGGTGCGGATCGACCGGGTGATCCGGATGTTGCTGCTGCACGACCTGGTCGAGATCGACACGGGCGACACGCCGATCCACGGCAGCCACGACCCGGCCGCCATCGCCGCCCTCGAAGCCGAGGCCGCCGACCGGATCTTCGGCCTTCTGCCCGCCGATCAGGGCGCTGAGCTTCGCGCGCTCTGGGAAGAATTCGAGGCCGGCGAAAGCCCGGACGCCATCTTCGCCCGCTCGATCGACCGGGTGCAGCCGGTGATGCAGAACCTGCACTCCGGCGGCGGCACATGGCGCGACTTCGCCGTCACCTCGGACCAGCTCGACGCCCGTGTCGGCAGCAAGATCGCGCGGGGCGCGCCGCGGCTCTGGGCGCATGTCCGCGCCCTCACCCGGCGCTATTTCGACGCGCTGCCGTCCTGATCTGTATACCGCCGCATACCGCCCTTTCCCTCTGCCGGCTTTTCGGCTAAGCCGGGCGGGACTCATCCAACACCGGGAGGCTCTTCCATGTCGAAGATCAAGGTCGCGAACCCCGTCGTCGAACTCGACGGCGACGAGATGACCCGCATCATCTGGGACTTCATCAAGCAGAAGCTGATCCTGCCCTATCTCGACATCGACCTGCATTACTACGACCTCGGCATCGAGGAGCGCGACCGCACCGAGGATCAGATCACCATCGACGCGGCCAATGCGATCAAGCAGTACGGCGTCGGCGTGAAATGCGCGACCATCACCCCCGACGAGGCCCGGGTCGAGGAATTCGGCCTGAAGCAGATGTGGAAGTCGCCCAACGGCACGATCCGCAACATCCTGGGCGGCGTGATCTTCCGCCAGCCGATCATCTGCCGGAACGTGCCGCGCCTCGTGCCGGGCTGGACGAAGCCGATCGTCGTCGGCCGCCACGCCTTCGGCGACCAGTACCGCGCGACCGACTTCCGTTTCCCCGGCAAGGGCAAGCTCACGCTCAAGTTCGTGGGCGAGGACGGCACGGTGATCGAGCGCGAGGTCTTCGACGCGCCCGGCGCGGGCGTGACCATGGCGATGTACAACCTCGACGAGTCGATCCTCGACTTCGCGCGGGCCTCGATGAACTACGGGCTCAACCTCGGCTGGCCGGTCTATCTGTCCACCAAGAACACCATCCTCAAGGCCTATGACGGGCGCTTCAAGGACCTGTTCCAGAAGGTCTACGACGAGGAATTCGCCGACAAGTTCAAGGCCAAGGGCATCCATTACGAGCATCGGCTGATCGACGACATGGTGGCCTCGGCGCTGAAATGGTCGGGCGGCTATGTCTGGGCCTGCAAGAACTACGACGGCGACGTGCAGTCCGACACGGTGGCGCAGGGCTTCGGCTCGCTCGGGCTGATGACGAGCGTCCTGATGACGCCGGACGGCAAGACGGTCGAGGCCGAGGCCGCGCATGGCACGGTGACGCGGCACTACCGCCAGCACCAGGCGGGCAAGGAGACCTCGACCAACTCGATCGCCTCGATCTTCGCCTGGACGGGCGGCCTCAAGCACCGCGCCAAGCTCGACGACAACGCCGAGCTTCTGCGCTTCGCCGAGACGCTGGAGCGCGTGACGGTGCAGGCGGTCGAGGACGGCCACATGACCAAGGACCTCGCGCTGCTGGTCGGTCCCGACCAGAAGTGGCTGACGACCATGGGTTATCTGGAAAAGGTCGACGAATACCTCGACCGCGCCCTCGGCGCCTGACGGCCTTCCCGCCGGCATCACCTTCCACTAAAGCACCGGGGGCATCCGCCCCCGGTTCCTTTTTCTTCGAGACGTCACATGGCCGTTCATACCAAGCTCGACGACGCACAGGCGCTGGTCTACGGAACCACCATGGCGGCCTTCGGGATCACCATCCTGACCCACCTCGGGCTTGTGACCGGGCAGACTGCGGGCCTCGCCGTCCTGATATCCTATGCGACCGGCTGGGGCTTCGCGCCGGTCTTCTTCACCATCAACCTGCCCTTCTACTGGCTGGGATACCGGCGGATGGGTCTCGCCTTCACGGTCAAGACCTTCCTTTCGGTCGCGGCCATGTCGGCGCTGGTGCAGGTCATGCCCGCCTGGATCGACTTCGCCCATCTCGATCCCGCGTTTGGCGCGGTGCTGTTCGGCATGGTCTCGGGCTCGGCGCTGCTGGCGCTCTTCAGGCACGGCGCGAGCCTTGGCGGCATCGGCATCCTCGCGCTCTACCTGCAGGAGAAGACCGGCTTCCGCGCCGGCTGGACACAGCTCGTCTTCGACGCGGCGCTGTTCGCGGTGGCACTTGCCTTGCGCGAGTGGCAGACCGTCGCCTGGTCCTTCCTCGGGGCGCTGGTGGTGAACCTCGTGATTGCGATCAACCACCGGCGCGACCGCTACATCGCGACCTGAGCCGAAAGGCTCTGGCTTTTCGGCGCCGCCTCATGTAACGCCGCGGGCAACCCCTGAACAGAACCGAGAGTGTCCCCCGATGGAGCTTCGCAACATCGCCATCATCGCGCACGTCGACCATGGCAAGACGACCCTGGTGGACGAGCTCCTCAAGCAGTCCGGCGCCTTCCGCGACAACCAGGCCGTGGCCGAACGCGCCATGGACAGCAACGACATCGAACGCGAGCGCGGGATCACCATCCTTGCCAAATGCACCTCGCTCGAATGGGCGGGCAAGCGCATCAACATCGTCGACACCCCCGGCCACGCCGACTTCGGCGGCGAGGTCGAGCGGATCCTGAACATGGTCGACGGGGTGGTGCTGCTGGTCGACGCCGCCGAAGGGCCGATGCCGCAGACCAAGTTCGTCACCTCGAAGGCGCTGGCGCTGGGGCTGCGGCCCATCGTGGTGCTGAACAAGGTGGACAAGCCCGACGCCGAGCCCGACCGCGCGCTGAACGAGGTGTTCGACCTGTTCGCAAACCTCGGCGCCGACGACGACCAGCTGGATTTCCCGGTGCTCTACGCCTCGGGTCGCTCGGGCTGGGCGGACGAGCAGCTGGACGGCCCGCGCAAGGACCTCTCGGCGCTCTATGAACTCGTGCTGCGCCATGTCCCCGCGCCGAAGCAGCTGGCCGACCGCGACCAGCCGTTCCGGATGCTGGCCACCACCCTCTCGGCCGACCCGTTCATCGGCCGCATCCTGACCGGCCGCATCGAGGCGGGAACCGTCAAGGCCGGCGATACGCTCAAGGCGCTGTCGCGCACCGGCGAACGGATCGAGCAGTTCCGCGTCTCGAAGGTGCTCGCCTTCCGCGGCCTGTCGCAGACCCCGATCGATCTGGGCGAGGCGGGCGACATCGTGACCCTCGCCGGCATGTCGAAAGCCACCGTCGCCGACACGCTCTGCGCGCCCGAGGTCGACGTGCCGCTGCCCGCGCAGCCGATCGACCCGCCGACCATCTCGGTCACCTTCGGCATCAACGACTCGCCGCTAGCCGGCAAGGACGGCAACAAGGTCCAGTCCCGCGTCATCCGCGAGCGGCTGATGCGCGAGGCCGAGATCAACGTGGCGATCAAGGTCACCGACACGCCCGGCGGCGAAGCCTTCGAGGTCGCCGGACGGGGCGAGCTTCAGATGGGCGTGCTGATCGAGAACATGCGCCGCGAAGGCTTCGAGCTGTCGATCTCGCGCCCCCGCGTGCTGTTCCGCGAGGTCGACGGCGTCCGCTGCGAGCCGATCGAGGAAGTCACCATCGACGTGGACGACGAATATACCGGCGCGGTGATCGAGAAGCTGACCGGCCCGCGCAAGGGCGACCTGGTCGAGATGAAGCCCGCCGGCGCCGGCAAGACCCGGATCATCGCGCATGTGCCCTCGCGCGGGCTGATCGGCTATCATGGCCAGTTCCTGACCGACACCCGCGGCACCGGCGTCCTGAACCGCGTCTTCCACGAATGGGCGCCGCACAAGGGCCCGATCGAGGGCCGCCGCGTCGGCGTGCTGGTCTCGATGGAAAACGGCTCTTCCGTGCCCTACGCGCTCTGGAACCTCGAAGAGCGCGGGCACCTGTTCATCGGCGCTCAGGAAGCGGTCTATGAGGGGATGATCATCGGCGAGCATTCACGCGAGAACGATCTGGAAGTGAACCCGCTGAAGGGCAAGAAGCTGACCAACGTCCGCGCCTCCGGCACCGACGAGGCGGTGCGGCTGACGCCGCCGGTCCGGCTGTCGCTGGAGCAGGCGATTGCCTATATCGACGACGACGAACTGGTGGAAGTGACGCCCAAGGTCGTGCGGATGCGCAAGCGCCACCTCGACCCGCACGAGCGCAAGCGCGCTGCCAAGGCGGCCGAGTAAGCCTCGCGGGCGCCGCCTCTGGCCGGCGCCCGTTTTCGTCGGAGGGTCACAGCGGCGCCTAGGCCCTCACGCGGCCTCGGCCAGCGCGCCGGGCGCGAAGGGCTCAACGTGGACATGCTCGCCCTCGAAGGTGCAGAACGAGCCCGGCGCCACGGTGAGCCAGTCGCCCTCGTCCTGCTCCAGCGGCTCGGACACCACGGCCCGGCCGCCCCGCCGCAGGCTCCAGCGGTGGTAGAGTGTCGGCGCCTGATCGTCCGAGGCGTAGCGCACTGCATAGAGCCGCTCGCCGTCCGACAGGGCCGCGGTCAGCCGCAGGTGTGGGATGCTGCCCTTCTCGCGGCTCAGCCGCTCCAGCCGCAGCACGGCACGTTCCAGTGCGCCCTTCGGATCGCTCTCCAGCCCCTCGGCCAGCGCGACGAGGAACAGCACCTCGCTGTCGGTGGCGCCCTTGCGATAGGCGTAGAGCTGCTCGGGGATCAGCATGTCCGCATCGCGGCGGAACGCCTCGTATCCGCCGACCTGCCCGTTGTGCATGAAGCTCCACCGCCCGACCGAGAAGGGGTGGCAGTTGTTGCGGCTGGTTGCCGTGCCGGTCGAGGCGCGGACATGAGCCAGAAACAGGCCCG
Source organism: Rhodobacter sp. CZR27 (assembly GCF_002407205.1). Taxonomy (NCBI): domain Bacteria; kingdom Pseudomonadati; phylum Pseudomonadota; class Alphaproteobacteria; order Rhodobacterales; genus Rhodobacter; species Rhodobacter sp. CZR27. Next base: position 2,441,041 of record NZ_CP023548.1, read on the forward strand.
ACTTCACCTGCGCGGTCAGGCTGCGCAGGTTCGGATCGCTCCAGGCCGGATAGACGTCGCGGTAGAGCCCCGGCTCCGGCCGCTCGCCATACCAGGCGATGCCGAAGCCGTCCGCGTTGATCGCGGTTCCGCATTCGGTGGCGCAGTGGCTCTGGTGGATCAGGGAATGGCCAGGGCGGCTGACGACCTCCTCGAGGAAGATCGGCGCCCCGATGTAGGCGGCCCAACGACACATGACTCAGACCGCCCCCCGGGCGCGACTGAACGACGGCACCTTCATGACTGCTCCGGCGCTTGATTTGCGGCCATCCTATCAGGATCGCCGCAGTGCCGCATCACGATTTTGTCACGAATCCGTCGCACCGGCGAATCGCCGCGGTCACTCAACCTCCTCGACGACCACGAGATCCCGGACCGAGGCGCCGCGCGCATGGTCCAGCGCCGCCTGATACTCGTCCGAGTTGTAGCAGGCCACCGCGGCTTCGACCGACGGGAAGCGCGCCACGACATTGCGCGAGCGTTCCCGCCCCTCGAGCTGCACGAAGCGACCGCCGCGGGCGAGGAACACCCCGCCATGCGCGGCGATGGCGGGACCGGCGGCCTTGGCGTAGCGGCCATAGGCCTCCGGGTCCGTCACCTCGACATTGGCGATCCAGAGCGCGGTTGCCATCTCAGCCCCCGATTACGGCTTCCGCGGCGCGGATCGCCGCCTCGGCTTGCGAGGCATCCGCCGCACCGGCCTGCGCCATGTCGGGCCGGCCGCCGCCGCCCCGACCGCCCAGCGCCTCGGCCGCGGCCTTCACCAGCGAAACCGCCGACAGCCGATCCGTCAGGTCGGTCGTCACGCCCGCCGCCAACGCGGCCTTGCCGCCGGTGTCCGAGATCAGCAGCACCGCGCCCGAGCCCACACGCGCCTTCATCTCGTCGATCAGGCCCGGCATGTCCTTGCCCGGAACGCCCTGCACGATCTGGGCGAGGAACTTCACCCCGCCGATCTCGCGCGCCTCGGCCGAGGCACCGCCGCCCATCGCCGCCTCGCGACGAAGCTGGGCAAGCTCGTTCTGCAGCTGGCGGCGCTCGTCCACCAGCGCCTTCACGCGTTCGACCAGATCGGCGGGCGCCGCCTTCAGAACGGTCGCCACTTCCGACAGCCGCTTCATCTGCTCGTTGAGGTAGGCCAGCGCCCCCTCGCCGGTCAGCGCCTCGATCCGCCGCACGCCGGCCGAAGAGGCGCTGTCGCCGAGGATCACGCAGAGGCCGATGTCACCCAGCCGCGCCACATGGGTGCCGCCGCACAGCTCCAGCGAATAGGTCCGACCGTCCGCGCCCTTGCCCGAACCGTCGAGCGTCCCCATCGAGACCACCCGCACCTCGTCGCCGTATTTCTCGCCGAAAAGCGCCTGTGCCCCGAGGGCGCGGGCATCGTCGGGCGACATGATTCGCGTCTCGACCGCACCATTCGAGCGGATATAGGTGTTCACCTCGGCCTCGACCATTGCCAGTTCTTCGCCGCTCAGCGCCTTGGAATGGCTGAAATCGAAGCGCAGCCGGTCCGGCGCGTTGAGGCTGCCGCGCTGCGCGACGTGATCGCCGAGCGCGCGCCGCAGCGCCTCGTGCAGCAGGTGCGTGGCCGAATGGTTCGCGCGGATCGCCGAGCGCCGCGCATGGTCCACTTCAAGCTGCGCGCCCTGACCCTGCCGGATCTCGCCCTCGGTTACTTCCGCAAAGTGCAGGAACAGCCCCTGCCCCTTCTTCACATCCGTGACGCGCGCCCGGCCCGAGTCGGTGCGGATCTCTCCGGTGTCGCCGACCTGACCGCCGGACTCGGCATAGAATGGCGTCTGGTTCAGCACGATCTGCACGGTCTGGCCGGCCTGCGCTGCCGGCACCGCCGCGCCGCCGGCGACCAGAGCCAGAACCTGGCCCTCGGCGGCCTCGGTGTCATAGCCGAGGAATTCGGTCGCGCCATGCTTCTCGGCCAGATCGAACCAGATCGCCGCGTCCTTGGTCTCGCCCGAGCCGGACCAGCTGGCGCGCGCCTTGGCCTTCTGCTCGGCCATCGCGGCCTCGAAACCGTCGGTATCGACCTTGCGGCCCTTCTCGCGCAGCGCATCCTGCGTCAGGTCCAGCGGGAAGCCGTAGGTGTCGTAAAGCTTGAAGGCCGCTTCGCCCGGCAGCGCCGCGCCCTCGGGCAGCCGCTCCAACTCGTCCTCCAGCAGCCGGAGCCCGCGGTCGAGGGTCTGGCGGAAGCGGCTTTCCTCCAGCTTCAGCGTCTCCTCGATCAGCGCCTGCCCGCGCACGAGTTCCGGATAGGCCGCACCCATCTGGCGCACCAGCGCCGGCACAAGGCGGTGCATCACCGGTTCGTCCGCGCCCAGAAGATGCGCGTGCCGCATCGCCCGCCGCATGATCCGGCGCAGCACATAGCCGCGCCCCTCGTTCGAGGGCATCACGCCGTCAGCGATCAGGAAGCTGGTCGAGCGCAGGTGGTCGGCGATCACCCGGTGGTGCGTCTTGCCCGGGCCGTCCGGATCGCTCGAGGTTGCGTTGGCCGAGGCCTCGATCAGGCTCCGCATCAGGTCGGTGTCGTAGTTGTCGTGCTTGCCCTGCAGCAGCGCACCGATCCGTTCCAGCCCCATGCCGGTGTCGATCGACTGCATCGGCAAGGGCGTCATCGAGCCGTCCGGATGCTGCTCGTTCTGCATGAAGACGAGGTTCCAGATCTCGATGAAGCGGTCGCCGTCCTCTTCGGCCGAGCCCGGAGGGCCGCCCCAGATCGAGGGGCCGTGGTCATAGAAGATCTCGGTGCAGGGGCCGCAGGGGCCGGTCGGGCCCATCATCCAGAAGTTGTCGTTGGTCGGGATACGGATGATCCGCTCGTCCGGCAGGCCCGCCACCTTCTTCCAGATCTCCGCCGCCTCGTCGTCGGTGTGATAGACCGTGACCAGAAGCTTGTCCTTCGGGATGTCGAAGTCCTTCGTCAGAAGCTCCCACGCGAAGGGGATGGCGTCGGACTTGAAATAGTCGCCGAAGGAGAAGTTCCCCAGCATCTCGAAGAACGTGTGGTGCCGGGCGGTGTAACCCACGTTGTCGAGGTCGTTGTGCTTGCCGCCCGCGCGGACGCATTTCTGCGCCGTGGTCGCGCGGGTGTAGTCGCGGCGCTCGAGCCCGGTGAAGCAGTTCTTGAACTGCACCATGCCCGAGTTGGTGAACATCAGCGTCGGATCGTTGCGCGGCACAAGCGGGCTCGATTCGACGACCCGGTGGCCGTTGCGTCGGAAGTAGTCGAGGAAGGTGGACCGGATATCGTTCAACGACGGCATGAGGGAGCCCCTGTCAGGCGGATCTGATGTTCGCCGTTTCGTTTAGCCCCCCGCGCCGGGGCTGTCCACCTCGACGCGAGCCGCCTCACATGTCCACGAGATCGTCGCCCTTGCCATCCTCGGCCGCGGAGAAATCGAGGCCGTGCGAGGCACGGATCCTGTCCTCGATCTCGGTTGCCACCGAAGGATTGGAGCGAAGGAACGCCTTGGCGTTCTCGCGACCCTGGCCGATCCGCTCGTCGCCGTAGGAATACCAGGAGCCGGATTTCTCGACCACGCCCGCCTTCACGCCAAGATCGACCAGTTCGCCGGTCTTCGAGATCCCCTCGCCATACATGATGTCGAACTCGACCTCGCGGAACGGCGGGGCCACCTTGTTCTTCACCACCTTCACCTTGGTGGTGTTGCCGATGACGTTGTCGCGGTCCTTGATCGAGCCGGTCCGGCGGATGTCGAGACGGACGCTGGCATAGAACTTCAGCGCGTTGCCGCCCGTCGTGGTCTCGGGGCTGCCAAACATCACGCCGATCTTCATGCGGATCTGGTTGATGAAGATCACCATGCAGTTCGACCGGCCGATGCTCGCCGTCAGCTTGCGCATCGCCTGGCTCATCAGGCGGGCCTGCGAGCCCATCTGCATGTCGCCCATGTCGCCCTCGATCTCGGACTTGGGCGTCAGAGCCGCCACCGAGTCGACAACGATCAGGCTGACCGCGCCGGAGCGAACCAGCGTATCGACGATCTCCAGCGCCTGCTCGCCCGTGTCGGGCTGCGAGATGAGCAGTTCGTCAAGGTTGACGCCGAGCTTCTTGGCGTATTGCGGGTCGAGCGCGTGTTCCGCATCGACAAAGGCGCAGACGCCGCCCTTCTTCTGCTCTTCGGCCACGACATGCAGGGTGAGCGTCGTCTTGCCCGAGCTTTCCGGCCCGTAGATCTCGATAATGCGCCCCTTGGGCAGGCCGCCGATCCCGAGCGCGATGTCGAGGCCCAGCGATCCTGTCGAGGTCGCCTCGATCTCCATCACCGGGCTGTTCGCGCCCAGCTTCATGATCGAACCCTTGCCGAACTGCCGTTCGATCTGTGCCAGCGCGCTTTCCAGCGCCTTCGCCTTGTCCATCTCGCGCCTTCCGTTCAAGTCGAGCAGGTTCGCCGTCGCCATGTCCTGTTCCTTATTCCACAGCCGCGCCAGAGCAGCAATCGCTTCCCGTGTTCGCTCTATGTTCCGCGCCACTATGGGACCAAACAGCGAACTCATCAACCGGATTCTCCGGCAGATGCAGCTTCCGGCAAACGCGGTTAAAGACTAGTTTACGACGTCAGGACCCGCAGAGGTTCGGCAACAAAAAGGGACAGGATGCTCGTATTCTGGGAACAACGGCTGGCCTTCCTTGCCACGCCGAAGACGGGAACGACCGCCATCGAGGCGGCTCTCGAATCACTCGCCGCGGTTTCGATCCAGCGGCCGCCGCTTCTGAAGCACACGACACTGCAGCGATACCGGCGCTTCATCGGCCCCTATCTCGAAGCCGCGTCGGGCAGCACGTTCACCGTGGTGGCGCTGATGCGCGAGCCGCGCGCCTGGCTGGGAAGCTGGTATCGCTACCGCCAGCGCGAGGATCTTCTGGATCCGGCAAAGAGCACGGCCGGCCTGAGCTTCGACGAGTTCGTCAGGGCCTATGCCTCGGATCCGCAGCCCGACTTTGCGGCCGTCGGGTCACAGGCCAGGTTCCTGGACAGCAAGGGCGGCGCGGGTGTCGACCGGCTCTTCCGCTATGAGGACATCGACAGCTTCATCGACTTTCTCGAGGAGCGGCTGGGCTGCGAGATCATCCTGCCTCGCCTGAATGTCTCGCCCTCCGCCTCGCTGGAACTGACGCCCGACACCGAGGCCCTGCTGCGCCGGGCCCTGCAGAAGGACTACGAGATCTACGACACCCTGGCCTGATCCTCGTCAGTGCGCCTGCCCCTGCACCGTCGCGGTGAGGTCGTTGAGCGAGAAGGGCTTGGGCAGGAACACCGAATTCGGGATGCGCGACTGGGACTCTGCCAGACACTCCTCGGCATAGCCGGAGACGAAGATCACCCGAACATTCGGGCGGTCCTCGAGCGCGCGGCGGACCCAGGTCGGGCCGTCCATTCCGGGCATGACGACATCGGTGACGAAGACGTCGACATCAAGCTTCGGATCCTCCAGCGCCTTCAGGGCGTCCTCGGCATTCTCGGCCTCGATCACCGTGTAGCCGCGCAGGCGGAGCGCGCGGGAGGCAAAGGCGCGGACCGGGGCCTCGTCCTCGACGAGAAGCACCACGCCCTCGCCCCGACGCAGTGCCGCGGGCTCTGCGCGGGCGGGCGGCGCAACATCCGCGGGAAGCGGTTCCTCGTTGATCGGGAAGTAGAGGTGGAAGACGCTACCCTGGCCTGGCTCGCTGTCAACGAAGATGAACCCGCCCGACTGCTTGACGATGCCATAGACCGTCGACAGGCCGAGGCCGGTGCCCTCGCCCATGCGCTTCGTGGTGAAGAAGGGCTCGAAGATCTTCTGCAGACGTTCCGGCGGGATGCCGATCCCGTCGTCCCGCACCCGGATCACGGCATAGCGGCCGGGCGGGACGACGGCGCGGTCCCGGCGCAGTTCCTCCGTCAGGGTCAGGGCCTCGGTCTCGATCCGGATCACGCCCCCCTCGGGCATCGCGTCGCGCGCGTTCACCACGAGGTTCATCAAGACCTGTTCGAGCTGGCGCTTGTCGGCCCGGATCGGACCCAGGTCCGCGGCATGCGACAATCTCAGGGTGACGCGCTCTCCCACCAGCCGGTTCAGCAGATGGGTGAGATCCGACAGCACCTCCTGCAGCTCGATCCGTTCCGGCTTCAGCGTCTGCTTGCGCGAGAAGGCGAGGAGCTGCCCCACGAGGCTTGCCGCGCGGTTGGCGTTCTGATGGATCTGCACGAGGTCGGCAAACTCGGGATCCTCGCGATCATGGCGCAGGAGCAGCAGGTCGCAGTGGCCCGAAATGGCCGTCAGCAGGTTGTTGAAGTCGTGGGCGATGCCTCCCGCAAGCTGGCCGATGGCCTGCATCTTCTGGCTCTGGACGAACTGTGCCTCGAGGGTCTTCAGCGCGGTGGCATCGTTCAGCACCGCAAGGATCGACGGCCGGCCCTGCTCCACGATACGGCGCAAGGCGATCTGCAGGAAGACATCCTCCTCCGAGCGGCGGAGCCGCAGGACTTCGGCCCCGCCCGGCATCCGCTCGGCCGCGACATCGGCGAGCCAGTCACTCACGGACCGGCCAAGACCCTCGAAGAGGTCCGAGAAGGTCGGCCGCGCGTCGGTATCGATCGACAGCAGGTCCCGTGCCGACCGGTTGGCCATGCGCAACATCCCGTCGCAGCCGAACTTGATCAGCGCCACCGGCAGATGCTCGAAATCCGCGAGCGCCGTCTCGCGCCCCGCCGGGCCGGGAACCGGCATGAGGTAGATCTCGCGCCGCTCTCCCACCCCTTCGACCTCGGCCAGGATCGCGCGAACCGGCCCGTCGGCGGAGGCCACCTCGACCTCTTCTCCGGACCGGGGAGCGATGTCGGTGAAGACCCGGTCCAGGCGCTTTGGCCGCTGGCCGAGCAGGCGGCGCATGGCGTCGTTCGCGAAGAGCACGACCCCCGACTTGTTCGCCACCAGCATCGGCAGGCTCAGCCCCTCGGCGCCCCGTCCGGTCGCCGCGGTGCGGTCCTGGAACTCTTCCAGCCGCCAGAGGAACCGGTCGCCGCCGATCCGATGGACCGAGAGCCGGGTGTGACCCCGCCGCGTGACCACATCCTCGCGCGAGGAGCCGAGGTTCGCCGCCCGCGCCTGCAGGCGGAACAGCACCGAGGCGGGACTGGCGAAATGGTCGCCCAGCGCCGCGACAAGCGTTCCGCCGCTGCGATCGCCGAACCGGGATGCGGCGGCGCGGTTCTGGTAGCCGATCTGGCCCACCGCATCGGTCGTGAAGCAGGGGGCGGCATCCTCGCCGACGAGCCGGCCGAGGCGCAGGTCGAGCCCGCGCCCACGCAGCCGGTCCCACACCATGAACCCCCGCGCCACCAGCACCACGGCCACGAAGGTCAGCGCCACCATGGCCGCCCCGAGCTGCATGTTCAGGTCGGGCGCCAGAACCGCAGTCACAAACGCCCCGCCCGCGACGGCGAGCAGGAGCCAGAGCCGAGAGCCAAGGCCCTCGGCCGCCCCCAAGAGATCAGTCGCCTGCCTGTGCACTCGCGCCCCCCGCGCCGGATTCGTCCACGGACATTCGGCGACGAAATCGTTAACCACAGTTTAATCGCGATCGCGAAACGGCCCCGCGATGACAGGAAGTTCAGCCAATTCTCCGCAACAGGCCGAGAAAGAACCCGTCGCCGCCGTCCCTCGGGGTCAGGCGCAGGGTCCCCGCCTGTTCCCAGCCCGGCGTGCGGGCGAGAAAGGCCGCCGTCTGGTCGGAGTTCTCGCATCGCAGGAGCGAGCAGGTGGCATAGGCGAGGTGACCGCCCGGCCGGACCATCGGCGCCACCCTGTCGAGTATGGCCGACTGCGTGAGCAGAAGCAGCTGAAGGCGCTCTTCGGTGAGGGCCCACTTGCCCTCGGGTGCCCGGCGCCAGCTGCCGGAGCCGGAACAGGGCACGTCGGCAAGGACCAGATCGAAGGGCGCCTGCCGCGACAGCTGTTCCGGAGAAAGGACGCGGATCGCCACGCCCGCCCGCCTCGCCCGCTCGGGCAGGTCGCGCATCCGCCCCGGATCGGCGTCATGGGCATGCAGCGACAGCCGCGTCCGGGCGGCCATCGCGAGGCTCTTGCCGCCCCCGCCCGCGCAGAAATCGAGAACGCGGTCGCCTGGCGCAAGCGGCAGCGCCTCGACCACCGCCTGCGATGCCGCATCCTGAAGCTCGACCAGCCCCTCGCGATAGGCGGCGGAACCCTCCACCCGGCGGGCGTTGGCCGTCACCTCAAGCGCCGAAGGGGCGAGGGGGTGCGGGCGGGTCGCGATCCCCTCGGCCGCCAGCCGGTCCATCGCCTTGTCGCGGGTGAGCCGGGCGCTGTTGACGCGCAGGAAGACCGGCGCGCGGTGGCGCAGCGCCTCCATCACCGCGTCGAAATCGCCGCCCAGGCTCTCCTTCAGCCGCGGGGCCAGCCAGTCGGGACAGTCAAGCGCCTCCAGCCCGGCGGGCGTCTGCGGCTGGCACTCCGGCCCCTCGGGCGGCGCGGGGGCATGGCCTTCGCCGGTGAAGAGCGTCGCGACCTCGGTGCCCGCGGCGCGCAGGCCCCCGAGGATCAGGCCGCGACCGCTCTCGACGCCGCCCAGCCGTGCGAAGGAGCGGCGGCACCGCAGCGCCTCGAACACCAGATCCCGCACGGCCGCGCGGTCGGCCGAACCGGCATAGCGGCTCGCGCGGCCCCAGTTGGTGAGCACCTGCTCGGCGGGCGCGCCGGCGAGCACCCGGTCGAGGATGCCGATGGCGGCGGAGAGTCTGGCGGCGGGAGTCATGGCCCCGGTGGGTTCCTCAAGCATCTGAAAGCCGGGCGCTTCCCGGTTCCGGCAGAGCGAGGCATGACATGGGCCGGCGGGCATGGCAAACATGATCTGGGGCAGGAAAGAGGACGACATGGCGCTGAACTTCCGGCAGACGGAGATCCTGGAGATTGCCCGCAGCGAGGGTCGGGTCATCGTCGAACAACTCGCCGAGCGCTTCGCGGTGACGCTGCAGACCATCCGCCGCGACCTGACCGAACTGGCCGATGCCGGCCTTCTCGACCGGGTGCATGGCGGCGCGGTGCTGCGCACCGGCGTGTCGAACATCGGCTACGAGGAGCGGCGCCGGATGAACGAGGCCGCGAAGGCCGCCATCGGCCGCGCCTGCGCCCGCGCCATCCCGGACAATTCCTCGATGATCATCAACATCGGCACCACCACCGAGGCGGTGGCGCGCGAACTCCTGAACCACCGCAACATCACGGTGGTGACGAACAACATGAACGTGGCGAACATCCTGGCCGCCAACCCGTCCTGCGAGGTGATGGTGGCCGGCGGTCAGCTCCGCCGGGCGGACGGCGGGCTGATGGGCGATCTGACCGTGCAGTTCATCGAGCAGTTCAAGGTGGATTTCGCCATCATAGGCACCTCGGCGCTGGACCGTGACGGCGACCTGCTCGATTTCGACCTCGCCGAGGTGCGGGTATCGAAGGCGATCCTGCGCCAGTCCCGCCAGCGGTTCCTGGTTACCGACGCATCGAAGCTCGATCGCAAGGCCCCGGTCCGGCTCGCCTCGCTGGAGGAGCTGGATGCCGTCTTCACCGACCACGCCCTGCCCGAGGACCTGACGCGCCGCTGCGAAAGCTGGAGCACGACCGTGACGGTCGCGGACTAGAGCGCGAGCAATTCGCCCGTAACAAGGTTGCGGATGCGCGAGACCCGGCTGCCGTCCCATTCGAAGGCGAAATGGTCGCCCTGCGCGGGGGGGCCCGCCACATCGGGCCAGAACAGCGCCACGCAGAACCCCGAGGCCGCCCGGGCGCTGGGATAGAGAATGCCGTCGGCGCCCCCTTCACGCAGCAGCGCGCCGAAGTCCTGCGCGGCGCGGTAGTCGTGCGGATCGAGGAGATCGGCGCGGTCGGGAGCCACCACCTCCAGCTCCGCATCGAGCCGCCCGACGAGTTGGCGGAACTCCGAGGTCCAGCCGGCGGTTTCGGCGGTCGCCGCCATGAAGCGGCCATGGTGATGGGCAACCTCGACCAGCGCCACGTCCAGGCTCTCGGCGGCGTAATAGACCCCGAAGCTGCCGTCGGAGAACCTGCTGGGCCGATCGGGAGAGACATGGGTGAAGCAGGCCATGGCGAAGGACGCGCCCGGACCCGAGACGCGCCGCTCCGGCGGCACGAGGTCGAGCCGGCCGAGGCTGTCGCGCAACCGCGGGTTGGTCTTGGCCTCGGCCGAGGCGATGGCCTCCCAGTCGGCGGGATCGGCGATATCCTCGAAGAGGTCGATGGGGGGAAAGCGCGAGCGGATGATCCGGTGCGTCCGGTCCCAGACCACGCGACGGCGCACCATGTCACCAGCCTCCGCGCTCGGCGTCGAGGTAGTTGCGCACCCGGAGAAGGTCGGTGATCTCGCCGCCGAGCATGACCTCCAGCGCCGGGGCACCGCCAAAGTCGACATTCGGCCGGCGGATCCAGCCGTAGCCCCGCTCCGGCTCGCGGAAGATGAGGCGGAGCGCCTTGTGGATGCCCATCAGAAGCGACAGCCGCGTCTTCTGGTCCCGCGAGATCCGGCCCGGCGCGCCGGCCTTCCAGCGCGCCCAGGTCCGCGGCGAGAGTTCGCCCAGAAGGATCGCCGCCTCGCGGTCAGCCACCTCCCAGAGACGGAACAGGTTGACCACCGCGCGCGCCATCGCGGCCGCCTCGGCATCGGTGATGCGCGGGTCGTCAGGGTCGGCGGGGGTCTTCCCGATCGGGCGAAGCGCGAGCATGGCAGTGTCCTTTTGGCAGGAAATAGCATCCCGATTGCCAATCGGCAAGACACATTGATCGCTTTACCTGCTCGCGGGACCTTGAACCTTGGTTCCGAAGCGACATATCAGCGAGATCGGTGGTGTCCGGGCCCCTCTGGCGAGAGAATGCGGCGTTCTCGCGATGTCGGCACCGAAAGCGTCATTTGCCGCCAGGACGCATTTTTCCATCATGCTCGAACAACCGAACCTCTCGCCCGCGGGTGATGACCTCTGGTCCGCATGGACGCCGGAGGCATGCGCATGACCACGGCCCCCGCACAGAAAAGCACCCTCTCCTACCTGACATGGGCCTTTGCAGCGACCGTCGTCGGCCTGGCACTTGGCGGCTTCCTCGGCTGGCAGAGCACCGGCACGATCGAGGGCACCGCGACGATCTTCTTCATCTGCTGCGTCCTTGCGGTGCTGGAGATCTCGCTGTCCTTCGACAACGCCATCGTCAACGCGAACAAGCTGAAGTCGATGACGCCGGTCTGGCAGCGCCGCTTCCTGACCTGGGGCATCCTGATCGCGGTCTTCGGCATGCGGATCGTCTTCCCGCTGCTCATCGTGGTGGTAGCGGCCAACCTGGGGCCGTGGCAGGCGATGGTGCTGGCGGCGACCGAGCCCGCGGAATATTCCCGCATCATGCATGAGGCGCATCTGCCCATCGCGGCCTTCGGCGGCACCTTCCTGATGATGGTCGGCCTGACCTACTTCTTCGACCAGGAAAAGGATGTGCACTGGGTGCACTGGATCGAGGAGCAGGCCAGCAAGTATTCCTCGATCCGGGGCATCGAGGTGGCCTTCGTGCTGGTCGTGATGCTGGGCTTCTCGCAGCTTCTGGAGGGGGCCGATCAGCAGGCGTTCCTGACCTCGGCAATCTACGGCCTTCTGACCTTCCTTCTGGTCGAGGTGGTAGGCGGCTTCCTCGACCACCGGCAGCAGATGCTGGATGCGGCGGCCAAGGGCGGCTTCGGCGCGTTCCTCTACCTCGAGGTGCTGGATGCGTCCTTCTCGTTCGACGGCGTGATCGGCGCCTTCGCCCTGACGCAGAACCTGTTCATCATCGCCATCGGCCTCGGTATCGGCGCGATGTATGTCCGCTCGATGACCATCATGCTGGTCGAACGCGGCACGCTGGCGCAATACCGCTATCTGGAGCACGGCGCGTTCTACGCCATCCTGATCCTCTCGGTGATCATGTATGTGCAGACGCTGACGCATATCCCCGAGGTGATCACCGGCCTCGGCGGCGCGGGGCTGATCGGGATCTCGCTCTGGTCGTCCATTCGCTGGAACCGGCGCAACCCCGACAGCATGCCCGCGGGGGCGGTTCCTCAGAACCTGTAGGTCACGTGACCTTCCGCGAGGCGCAGCCGCTCAAGCTCGTCCTCGCTGGTGCGATACCGCATCCATGGCGCCGGCGCACGGTCGGCGGCGCGCATGCCACCCATCAGGCCGATCAGGCTCCGGACGGCGGTGGTGGTCAGGGCAGTCATGATTTGCTCGTTCTGCTGTTTTACCTGCCCAAAATCTGATCGCGTTGCGAACAGCTCTCCTTGACGAGCATCAATTCCGGACGCTGGTGCGACGCCTGGTCCCAGGGTCGCCCCCGCGTCGCGGACAGCCGTGAAGCGGCAGGTCGAAGCGGCGCCCGATCTCAAGGGAGCGAAGGAGCGACCCGACGCCCGAGTCGCGGAAGAGGGAACGGGCGACGTCGCGCCCGGTCTCAGGGGAGCCAAGGGCGACGCGCGCATCCGCCGCGCGTCGCTGACCATCGGAAAAAGGTCAGGTGCGGAAGACGCGGTAGATCGCCGGGATCACCAGCACCGTCAGCAGCGTCGAACTCATCAATCCGAACAGGAGCGAGATCGCGAGGCCCTGGAAGATCGGGTCGGCGAGGATCACCGCGGCCCCGATCATCGCGGCCAGCGCCGTCAGCAGGATCGGCTTGAAGCGGATGGCCCCGGCCTCGATCAGGATGTCCAGCGGCTCGCGCCCCGTCGGATCGGCATGGCGGATGAAATCCACCAGCAGGATCGAGTTGCGCACGATGATTCCCGCCAGCGCGATGAAGCCGATCATCGAGGTGGCCGAGAACGGCGCCCCGAACATCCAGTGCCCCGCCATGATGCCGAGGAAGGTCAGCGGCACCGGGGTCAGCACCACCAGCGGCAGGCGGAAGCTGCCGAACTGCGCGACCACGAGGATATAGATCCCCAGCAGTGCCACGCCGAAGGCCCCGCCCATGTCGCGGAAGGTGACCCAGGTGACCTCCCACTCGCCATCCCAGAGCAGCACGGGCCTCGACTCGTCCTCGGGCTGGCCGTGCAGGGCGATGACGGGCTTCGTCCCCTCGGGCCAGTCCATCGCCTCGAGCCGGTCGGCCACCGCGAGCATGCCGTAAAGCGGCGCCTCGAAGTCGCCGGCAAGTTCGGCCGTCACCATCTCGGCGGCGCGGCCGTTGTGGCGGAAGATCGGCCAGGAGGCCCGTTCCTCGGTCACCCGCACCACGTCACCCAGCTCCACCACCCCGCGCGCGCCGGGCAGCAGGTCGGCCGGGATCGGCGTCGAGAGGAATCGCTCGTCCAGCACCCGGTCGCCCTTGGGGCGGGCGAGCAGGATCGGCACGGGATGGCGTCCCTCGCCGCGGTGGGAGTAGCCCACCACGCTCTCGCCGTTCAGCAGCCGGATCGTGTCGAACACGTCGGATTCCTGAACCGAGAAGAACTCCAGATCGTCCGGCTGGATCGTGGCGCGCAGTCGGGCGGGCGGCGTGCCGAAGCTGTCGTCGACATCGACGATGAACGGCACGTCCTCGAACGCCTCGCGGATCCGGGCCGCTGCCTCGCGCCGCGCCTCGGGCGTGGGGCCATAGACCTCGGCCAGCAGCGTCGCGATCACCGGCGGGCCGGGGGGCGGCTCGACCGTCTTCAGCACCGTGCCTTCGGGCACCGGCAGCGCGGCAAGGCGCTGGCGGATCTCCAGCGCGATCTCGTGGCTCTCGCGGTCGCGGGCGTCGCCCGGCAGCAGGTTGACATGCAGGTCACCCTCATGCGGGCGACCGCGCAGGTAGTAGTGCCGCACGAGCCCGTTGAAGTTGAACGGCGCCGCCGTGCCGGCATGGGTCTGGACAGAGGCAACCTCGGGCAGCTCCAGCACGGCCCGCGCGGCATCCTGCGCCACGCGGTCCGTCGCCTCGACCGAGGATCCTTCCGGCAGGTCGATCACCACGGCCAGTTCCGACTTGTTGTCGAAGGGCAGCAGCTTCACCGTCACGTGCTGGGTGTAAAGCAGGCTCATGGAACCGAAGGACACCACCACCGTCGCCAGCAGGAAGCCAAGCGCGCGCCCCTTCGTCTTCAGGATCGGCCGCGCTACGGCGGTGTAGAGCCGACCCAGCCGGCCGCCGGGCGTCGCATGATCCTCGCCATGCACCGGCGCACGGCCGGCGATCTTCAGCATCAGCCAGGGCGTGATGATGACCGCGACGAAGAAGGAAAAGATCATCGCGGCCGAGGCATTGGCCGGGATCGGGCTCATGTAGGGCCCCATCAGCCCCGAGACCGCGAGCATCGGCAGCAGCGCCGCAACGACCGTCAGCGTGGCCACGATGGTCGGGTTGCCGACCTCGGCCACCGCCTCGATCGCCGCCTGCGCGCGGGGCTTTGCCCGGTCCAGTCCCCAGTGCCGGGCGATGTTCTCGATCACCACGATGGCATCGTCCACGAGGATCCCGATGGAAAAGATCAGCGCGAACAGCGACACCCGGTTCAGCGTGTAGCCCATCATCCAGGCGGCGGCGAGCGTCAGCAGGATGGTGACCGGGATGACGATGGCCACCACCATCGCCTCGCGCCAGCCGATGGCGAGCCACACCAGCGCGATGATCGAGACCGTGGCCAGCCCGAGGTGGAACAGCAGCTCGTTCGCCTTCTCGTTCGCCGTCTCGCCATAGTCACGGGTGACGGTGACCGAGACGCTGTCCGGGATCAGGCTGCCCTTCAGCGCCTCGATCCGGTGCAGGACGGCCTCGCCCACCACGACCGCATTCGCCCCGGCTCGCTTGGCGATGGCCAACGTCACCGCCGGCGTGCGGATGAGGCTGCCGTCCTCGGCGCGGGTGACATGCGCCACCAGCGCCTCGGCCGTGTCTGTGACGATCCCGACCGTCGCCACGTCGCCGACATAGACCGGCCGGCCGTCGCGGGTGGTCAGCAGAAGGTTCGCGATGTCGGCCGGCGTCGTCAGCGTGCGCCCCGCGATCAGCGCGACCTGCCCGCCGTCCTGCCGCAGCAGTCCCGCATCCTGCGCCGCATTGGCGCCGCCGACCTTCGCCGCAAGGCTCTGCAGCGTGACGCCATAAAGCGCGAGCTTCTCGGGGTCGGGGGCAACGCGGATCGCCTCGGGCGTCTCGCCCACCAGATAGGTCAGGCCCACGTTCTCGACCTTGGCGACCTCGGTGCGCAGCTCGCGCGCGATCCGCGTCAGGTCGTTGGCCGAGACGCCCTCGGCCGCCGGCACGAGCGTCAGCGACAGGATCGCCACATCGTCGATGCCGCGGCCCACGATCAGCGGCTCGGGGATTCCGGCGGGGATGCGGTCCATGTTGGCGCGCACCTTGTCGTGCACGCGCAGCACGGCCGCATCCGAGGAGGTGCCAACCTCGAACCGGGCGGTGACCATCGCCCGGTCATCCTCGGTGCTGGAATAGACATGCTCGACGCCGTCGATGGCCTTCACGATGGTCTCGAGCGGCTCTGTCACCAGCTTCACCGCATCCTCGGCCCGAAGGCCCGGTGCCGCGACATGGATGTCGACCATCGGGACGGAGATCTGCGGCTCCTCCTCTCGCGGCAGCGAGACCAGCGCCAGAAGCCCCACCGCCAGCGCGGCGAGGATGAACAGCGGCGTCAGCGACGAGCCGATGAAGGACCGGGTGATCCAGCCGGCAAGGCCGAGCCGGGGCGCGCTGTCACTCATCGGTCGTCACCACGTCATCGCCGGGCTGGAGCCCGGTCAGAACCTCGACCATCGTCCGGCCCCCGACCTCGTGCCGCGGCCCGAGGATCACGGTCCGCTCGACCGCGGCCTCCCCTACCCTGACGGCCACGAAGTCGAGGCCGGAGCGCTGCCGCACCGCGGAGGCGGGCACCAGCAGCGCCTGCCGCTCGCCCACCGGCAGGCGCACCAGCAGGCGCGCATCGACAAAGGCATCGGACAGGCCCGGCACGTCGACATCTGCGATCACCCGGCCGTTCTCGATCAGCGGATAGATCCGGGCCAGCTTGCCCGTCATGCCGCCTCCGGCGCCCTCGATGCCGATGGGATCACCCTCTTTCAGGAAGGCGGCATGCCGCTCGGGCACGGCAAGGCGCAGGAAGAAGCCGCCGCCGCCGATGGTGGCGACCTCCTCGCCCGACAGCACCACGGCGCCTGCCGCGACCGGCACGTCGAGCACCCGGCCCGCGATCGGCGCCAGCACCCGACCCTCGGCCGATTGCTGCTCCAGAACCTGCCGTTCCGCGCGGTTGGCGGCGATCCGGCCGGTCAGAACCTGAACCTGCGTGCGCAGCGCGTCGGACTGCTGCGTGGTGGAAACACCGCGGGCCAGCAGATCCTCGACCCGCTTCAGTTCGGTCCGGGCGTTGTCGAGTTCCGCCTTCAGCGCCTCGGCCTCGGCATCGACGGCGGCCAGCTGAAAGCCGATCTTCTCGTCCACCACCTCGGCCAGCACCTGTCCCGCCGTCACGCGGTCGCCCTCGGTCACCGCAAGCGAGACCAGCGTGCCGCCGAGCCGCGAGCGCGCGGGGATGCGGTCGCGCGCCTCGATGCGGCCATAGACCGCCTTCCAGTCGGTCACCGTCGAATACGCGAGGGGCTCGGCAAGCGCGTGCAGGGGCAGAAGCACCAGCAGGGCCGCAAGGATGAGGCGGGTCATGGCAAGGGTCCGGTGCGGGGCCGCGGGCGGCCGGATCACATTCGCTTACACGAATATATGCAGAAGCCCGCCCGATCAAGCCTGCCCGGCGTCAGGATCTTCTCAAAGCACGACGATGCCGTTGTGCTTTGCCTTGTGCTCCGGTTCGACATGGATCGAGATCCGGCTATCCGGCACCTCGCGGTGCAGCGCGGCCTCGATCCGGTCGCAGATGTCGTGGGCGGCGGCCACCGTGGTCGCGCCGGTGACGACGAGGTGGAAGTCGATGAAGGTCACCCGCCCGGCGTGGCGGGTGCGCAGGTCGTGCGCCTCCACCGCACCCACCGCCTCGAGCGAGATCACCTCGCGCACCCGCGCCAGCACGTCGTCGGAAACCGACTCGTCCATCAGCCCACTGACCGAGGACGACATGACCCTCCACCCCGACCAGAGCACGTTCACCGCCACCAGCGCCGCCAGCGCCGGGTCGAGCCACAGCCAGCCGCTGGAGATCGCCGCCAGCACGCCGATGGTCACGCCCACCGACGACACGACGTCCGACAGCAGGTGCCGTCCGTCAGCCACCAGCGCGGGCGAGCGCAGCTTGCGGCCCCGGGTGATCAGCACCCAGCACCAGACCGCGTTCACGACACTGGCGGCCCCGTTGACCAGCAGGCCCTCGACCGGCGCGACCAGAGGCCGGGGATCGAGGAAGCCCAGCGTCGCCTCGCGCAGGATCAGCAGCGCCGCCACGATGATCATGGCGCCTTCCAGGACCGCGCTCAGGAACTCGGCCTTGTGGTGGCCGTAGGGGTGATTGGCATCGGCGGGGATCGCCGCCACCCGCACCGCGATCAGCGCGACGATCGCCGCGACCACGTTCACCGTGCTCTCCATCGCATCCGACAGAAGCGCGATCGAGCCGGTCATCGCCCAGGCCAGCGTCTTGAGCGCCAGCACGAGAAGGCCCACGACAAGGCTGCCCACGGCAAGTTTCACGGTCTGCGACATTGGCCTGCTCCGGGGGCGTCAACGGGCAAGGGCTGGAATGACCGGCGGCCGCCCTGCGAAGGCGGCCGCTCTATCAGGATTCGCACGGATCAGGCAAGCGCCTGATTCGAATTGAGAATGTCTCGCAGTCTCAGGCGTCGACCCATTCGGCGCCGGCGCGCGCGTGCAGGTAGCCGTTGGCGAGTTGCCCCCCCGGAGCCACCGCCTTCGCAGCGGCCTCCAGTTCCTCGGAGCAGGCTCCGGCCTTCACCGCGGCATCGAAGGCGCGCGTCAGCGCGACCATGTCGCCGGTATGGGGCGAGAGGCGCAGCGAGGACACGCCCGCAGCGAGCAGCCCCGGAATCTCGCGCCCCGCGAAGGAGGTCGCGCAGGAGAGCGTCTGCACGCCGTTCACCGCGAGGAACTGCTCACCATCCAGCGTATCGACCTCGCGGCCGTCCGGGTCGGCGTTGCAGATGAACTGGCAGCTGTCCTTGATCCGGTCGTGCAGGCGCGCGTGATAGCAGCGGCCCGAGATGGCGAGCGGCTGGCGGCCGAAGCCCCAGACCTCCACCGCGACGCCACGCTCGGCGCCCGCCTTGGCCAGCACCGCGACCGATTCGAGCGGCAGCTCGTTCGGCAGGCAGATCCGCTTTGCCCCGCGCGAGGCGAGCCAGTCGACCGTCCCCACGTTGTAGACGTTGATCAGCGGGCTGACCGAGAAGGGCGCACCGGCCGGCAGATAGGCCAGCGCGGTCAGATCGGCGATCTCGATGCCGGCGCCGGCGTCGATCAGCTCCTCGGTCAGCTGCCGCTCGCGCTTCAGCGTCACGAGGGCGAGCGACGAGATCCAGACCTCCTTGCCGGCGGCCTTCAGCCGGTCGACGGCAATCGGGATCTCGCCCTGCCAGAACGGCAGGCGCTTCGAGCAGACGACCTCGCCCACCACGACGCGGGCTACCGGAGTTTCGTCGGCGATCTTCGCG
This sequence comes from Rhodobacter sp. CZR27, assembly GCF_002407205.1. NCBI lineage: Bacteria > Pseudomonadati > Pseudomonadota > Alphaproteobacteria > Rhodobacterales > Rhodobacter > Rhodobacter sp. CZR27. The sequence continues at coordinate 2,459,775 of NZ_CP023548.1, forward strand.
TAGAAGTCGCGCACGCGCTCGGCTTCCCAGAAGAAGAGGTTCGGTCCGATTGTAAGATCCATCGCCTTACCTCCAGGTCTTGGCATAGGCGCCCGTGGTGGTCGCCTGCCCTTCCGACAGCGCGGCCAGCGCGCCCTGCGGCATCGGTAGGCCCTTGTCCAGCGCATCGACGGCGGCACGGAAGCTGCGCACCACCTGCGCGACGTAGGACCGCGAGCGCTGCCGCCCCTCGATCTTCAGCGCCGTCACTCCGGCCTTCTTCAGTTGCGGCAGGATGTCCTGCGCGTTGAGGCTCACCGCATCCTCGAAGATGTGGCCGGTCTGGTCGCCCGAGGTGAAGCAGCCCTTGCAAAGGGTCGGATAGGGCGCGGGCTGGTCCTTGCCGACCCGGTGGATGGTGAAATCGCCAAGGCGCGCGGCCAGCTGGTCGCCCTCCTCGACATATTCCACCTGCGTGGCGGGCGAGCAGACGCCGTTCATGTTGGGCGACTTGCCGGTGGCGTAGGACGAGAGCGAGCAGCGCCCCTCTGCCATGACGCAGAGCCCGCCGAAGACGAAGACCTCGGTCTCGACGCCGGGGATCTCCTTGTTGATCGCGGCGATCTCGGCGACGGTCAGGACGCGCGGCAACACCACGCGCTTCACGCCGAATTCGCGGGCGTAGAAGTTGATCACGTCCGGGTTCGCCGCGGCGGCCTGCACGGACAGGTGCCGGCGCAGGTTCGGATGATGCTTCGCGGCGTAAGCCAGCAGGCCGATGTCAGCGAGGATCACCGCATCCGCCCCGGCCTTCTCGGCATCGGCCACCGCGCGGTGCCACAGCCCCTCGTCCCCCGCCCGCGGGAAGGTATTGATCGCCACCAGCACATGCGAGCCGTGCTTGTGGGCGAAGGCCACGCCATCGGCCAGTTCCTGCCGCGAGAAGTTCAGCCCGGGAAAGTTCCGCGCATTGGTCTCATCGGCAAAGCCGCAATAGATGGTGTGGGCGCCGGCTTCCACGGCGGCGCGCAGCGCGGCAGGGGTGCCGGCGGGGCAGACGAGTTCCATCAGTAGACTCCGGAGGCGCGGCGCAGGGCCACGCCGGTTTGACGTTCAATGGCTGCAGCGATCGGGGCGAGCGCCCGGCCGAGCGGCGGCGCAACATGCTGGATTTCCTCCAGCAGGTCGAGTTCCGCATTGTCGATCGCGTTGCGCAGTGCCAGCGCGGCGGCGGTGTCGCCCGCGATCACCAGATCGCGCGAGAAGAACAGCGCGTCGCCGTCCACTGCGCCATGCACCAGCGCTAGCAGCGCCGACAGGTTGCCCGAGATGCGGCAGTCGGCGCCCGAGGCATCCTTCTGCAGCCGGATGCGCGGCTCGCCCGCGGGCAGGGTGAGAATCATCACCACCGGCAGATCGGTCGGATCGAGCGCAAAGCTCGCGTTGACGTGAGTGCCGAGGCGGCTGATGATTTCAGGGTGGCGCGCGGCGATGCGGCGGGCAAGCAGCGTCAGCGCGACCGAGGCCGGCGGCTTCGGCAAAAGCCCCACCAGCCGCGAAAGCGGCGGGGCGAGCGTGGGCAGACTGGTCATGGCACACCTGTTCCGATCGGATCGGCGTTCCCCTAACATCCATGCCGCAGTCCCATATTGATGTAAGTCAAGCAACTGTCCGGCTCGCGCTGCTACGCCGCGAGCCCAGACAGTGAGGTTTCATGCGCAGCCTGCCCATCTTCCCGGATCTCCGGGCTTTTCTCGACTGGTGCGCCCGGAAGGGCGACCTTGCCCGGATCGGCGAGGCCGTCTCGCTGCGGCATGAAACCACAGCCGTGGCCTCGAAGGTGCTGCGCGGCGGCGGGCCGGTCCTGCGGTTCGAGAAGCTGCGCGACACCTCGGCCACGATGCCGCTGGTGGCGAACCTTTTCGGCACGCGCGAGCGGGTGGCGGCGGGGCTGGGGCTTTCGCTCGAGCAGATCCCGGATCTTGGCGCCTTCCTTGCGGCGCTGCGCGCCCCGGCCCCGGTGGCGGGCATGCGCGACGCGCTCTCGCGCTGGCCGCAGCTTCAGGCTGCGCTGAACACGCGGGCCAAGCACGTGCGTTCGGCCGAGGTGCAGGAGGTGGTGCACGAGGGCCAGGCGGTCGATCTGGGCATGATCCCTGTGCCGACCTGCTGGCCGGGCGATGCCGGGCCGCTGGTGACATGGCCCGTGGTGCTGACCCGCCCGCACGGGACCAACGCCGAGGACACGCTGACCTACAACGCCGGCGTCTACCGCGCGCAGGTGATCGGGCGGGATCGCCTGATCATGCGCTGGCTCGCCCATCGCGGCGGGGCGGGTCACTACCGGACATGGATGCGCGCGGGTCAGCCGATGCCGGTGGCGCTCGCGCTCGGCTGCGACCCGGCGCTGCTGCTGTCGGCGGCGCTCCCCTTGCCCGAGCCGGTGTCGGAACTGACCTTCTCGGGCGTGCTGCGCGGGGCTCGGACGCCGCTGGTTCAGGGGCGCACCGTGCCGCTGATGGTGCCGGCGAACGCCGAGATCGTGATCGAGGGCTGGGTGCATCCCGGCGACATGTCGCCCGAGGGGCCGTTCGGCGACCACACCGGCTATTACAACTCGGTCGAGGATTTCCCGGTGATGCGCGTCTCGGCGATCACCCATCGCCGCGACCCGCTTTACCTTACCACTCACACCGGGCGTCCGCCCGACGAGCCCTCCGTCATCGGCGAGGTGTTCAACGACCTCGCCATGCCGGTCTTCCGCCAGCAGATCCCCGAGGTGAAGGACCTCTACCTGCCACCGGCCGCCTGCTCCTACCGCATCGCGATCGTGGCCATCGACAAGCGCTATCCCGGACAGGGGCGGCGAGTGATGCTGGCGCTCTGGGGGATGCTCGCGCAGTTCTCCTACACCAAGATGGTGATCGTGGTGGACGGCGACATCAACCCCCGCGACTGGGACGACGTCGCCTGGGCGCTGGCCACCCGCATGGACCCCTCGCGCGACGTGATGATCCTCGACAAGACGCCGATGGATTACCTCGACTTCGCCTCGCCCGAGCCGGGGCTCGCGGGCAAGATCGGCATCGACGCGACGAACAAGATCGGCCCCGAGACGCATCGCGAATGGGGCGAGGTCATGGCGCAGTCGCCCGAGGCCGAGGCCTTCGCCGACAAGCTGCTCGCGAAGCTGAGGATCAAGTCGTGAGGGTGGTTCTGGGCGTCTCGGGGGCGTCGGGTGCGGCGCTGGCCCCAGCCGTCGCGCGGCATCTGGCGCGGCTCGGCGCCGAGATCGACCTCGTCATCAGCAAGGCGGGCGAGCGCACGCTGGTCGAGGAGATCGGCCCCGACGCCCCTGAGGCGCTCCGCAGCCTCGCCACCCGCGTCCATGGCATCATGAACGTGGGCGCCGCCATCGCCTCGGGCTCGTTTCCCGTGGCGGGGATGATCGTCGCGCCCTGCTCGATGCGCTCGCTGGCGGCCATCGCGCACGGGCTGGACGACAACCTGCTGACGCGCGCCGCCTCGGTCCAGCTGAAGGAGCGGCGCCGGCTGGTGCTGCTGACGCGGGAAAGCCCGCTGACGCTGGCGCACCTGCGGAACATGACGGCGGTGACCGAGATGGGCGCCATCGTCGCCCCGCCGGTCCCCGCCTTCTACCTGAAGCCCGAGAGCGTCGAGGCCATCGTCGAGCAGATCGCCGCCCGCGCTGTGGACCTCATGGGCCTCGGCCGTCCGCAGGCACAGGCCTGGGGCGAGGGCTGACCCGAAGCGCCCGGCTGCCGCGACCCATGCGGCAGCCGGGCAAGGCATGTCAGGTCATCAGCTCGTCCACGATATGCTCGGCAATCGGCAGGCAAGAGGTCGCCGCCGGCGAGGGCGCGTTGCAGACATGAAGCGCGTGGCGCGTGCGGACGAAGACGAAGTCGTCGATCATCCGCCCGTCCGCGCCCACCGCCTGAGCCCTCACCCCGGCGCGATAGGGCGCCAGATCCTGCTGCCGGATCCGGTCGCAATACTTGTGCACCTTGCGCAGGTAGAGCGAGCGGACCAGCGAGGCCGAAAGCTCCTCGACCGCGGCACCGGCGTTCCGACGCATCAGCTTCCAGAAGCCCGGGTAGGACAGGCTGTCGCCCATGTCCTTCAGCGAGACGTCGCCGTGGCGGTAGCCCTCGCGCTTCAGGGCCAGCACCGCGTTCGGGCCGACGGTGAAGCCGCCGTTCATCTTGCGCGTGAGATGGACGCCGAGGAACGGCCGCGACGGATCGGGCACCGGGTAGATCAGGTGCTGCACCAGATCGTCGGGCTGGTTCCTGATCGCGAAATACTCGCCCCGGAACGGCACGATGCGGAAATCGAGGCTGGCGCCGAAGGCCCGCGCCAGCCGGTCGGCGTGAAGACCGCCGCAGAACACGGCCTTCCCGGCTGAGATGTCTCCGCCGGTGGTGCGCAGGGTGACGCCCGCCTCGCTTTCCAAGCCGCCCAGCACCTCCGCTCCCAGGCGGATCTGCCCACCGCGGTCGCGGAACAGCTCGGCCATGCGCGCGGCCACGAGGCCGTAATCGACGATGCCTGTAGTGGGCGACAGGAGCGCCGCCACCGCCTTGATGTTCGGCTCCAGCCGGCGCGCCTCCTCACCCGAGAGCCGCTCGATGACGATGCCGTTCGCCCGCGCCCGGGACTCGAGCGTCGCCATGCGTTCAAGTTCCGATGGATCGGTCGCCACGATCAGCTTGCCGCAGATGCGGTAGGGGATGGCATGCTCGTCGCAGAACGCGCGGGTCGAGGCGACGCCCTTGGCGCAAAAGCGCGCCTTGTGGCTGCCGGGGGCATAGTAGACGCCGGCGTGGATCACGCCCGAGTTCCTCCCCGACTGGTGTTGCGCGACAGCCGCTTCCTTCTCGAGGACGAGGATGCTCGCGCCGGGATGAAGGGTCTGAAGCCTGAGGGCGGAGGCAAGCCCGACGATGCCGCCGCCGATGATGACAAAATCGCTGGTAATCAATGAGGGTCTCCGGAATGACGTGGCCGCCATATCAGCGCAGATCGGACCTCCGACACAACCCCGAAGGGGCCGCGCCACGGTCAGGATTCCGGTCCAGCCGCCTGGCAGGGACGTGCAGCGCAGGCCGCTCTGGCAGTTGCGGTGCGCGGCCGAGGCCACGCTAGGGCGACGGCGTCCTGCCGGCGAATCGCCGCGACCCTCAACACAGGCCGAGCGCCGAGCGGGCCGCCGTCTCGACCTGATCGAGCGGTCGCTCCGCGTCGAGCGCGGTCCAGTCGCCGGCCTCGGGATGCCGCGCAAGCTGCGCTTTCACCACCTCGGCATCGGCATCCGAGGCGTCCCCCTGCCGGGCCGACACCCGCGCGACGAGAACCTCGGCGGGCGCCGCAAGCCAGAGCCCGTGGAAGGACAGCCCGAGCCCGGCGGCCAGATCGGCCGCCGCCCGCCGGTTCCCTCGATCGAGGAAGGTCGCATCCAGCACGACCGGCCAGCCGGCCGAGAGGATCGTCCTGGCCCTGCCCATCATTCGCCGGTAGACCGCGGTCCGGCGCGCGGCGGCATAATCCGCCCCGGGCAGCCGTTGCGTCTCGCCCACGCCCGACATCGCCTTGCGTTCAAGATCGCTGCGCAGGTGAATGGCGCCGGGTGCCTGCCCGAGCCAAGGGGCCAGCGCCGCCGCAAGCGCCGTCTTCCCGGTACCGGAGACGCCACCCACGGCGACCAGCTTCGGAGGCCGGAGGCTGAGCGCGCCGCAGGCCTCGTCGAGGAAGCGGCGTGCCTCGCCCTCTGACGCGCGGGGGGTGCCGCGCGCGACATCGGTCTGCACCAGCACCATCGCCCGGATGGCAGCCCGCACCGCGAGAAACAGCGGCAGCGCGGCCAGTCCTGCATCCTCGGCGCCATCCGCGTCCAGAAGCCACGCCCCCAGTGCGACGTTCGCCGCGCGGCGCAGGCCGCGGTGGTCCAGGTCCATCAGCAGGAAAGCCAGGTCGTAGAGCACGTCGCAGGTGCCGAGCGTCTCGTCGAACTCCAGCGCGTCGAAAGGCACGGGCTCGCCGTCGATCAGGACCAGGTTCCTCAGGTGCAGGTCGCCATGGCCGCGCCGGACATGTCCCGATGCGCTGCGTGCGCTAAGAAGCGGTGCAAGCCGGTCCAGGGCTGTCCGCGCGTCCGTCTGGAACCGCGCGATCCGCTCGGCTCCCAGAGCTTCTGTCATGTCCGCAAAGACCCGCGCCAACTCGTCGAGGATGTCGGCGATCAGGCGCGTCCCGTCCGCGTCGCGCCGGGGCGCCGCGCGGTGATAGGCCTGCAATCGGTGCCCCAGTCGGGCGGCCAGCCTGTCGTCCAGCGCGCCGCGCTCGGCCACGGCGAGAAGTTCGTCAGCCGTCGGGAAGCGCCACATCCGCAGCACCCATTCCACCGGCTCGCCCGGGCCGCCCAGCGCAAGACCGCCTCCGTCGCGGGTGACGGCCAGCAGGTCGCGGTAGATCCGCGGCGCGGCCGGCCGGTTGAGTTCCAGTTCGCGCGCAAGCATCGCATGGCGCCGGTCGAGCGTCGAGAGATCCATGTAGTCGTAGCGGACCGCCCGCTTGATCTTGTAGGCCGCATCGCCCACCAGGAAGACCAGCGCGCCGTGGGTTTCCACCACCTCGACCGGCACCCCGCCATGCGTTGCCGGATCGGCAAGGAAGCGCACCGTCTCGCTCTGGTCCTGCATGCTGGCCTGCCTTTCCCTGCGCCGAGCGTGACCGCTGCGGTCAGGATGTCAACGCGTCCCCCCGCCGCCTTGACCCGGGTCATTGACGCGAGCGGGTGCCCGTGGAAAGTTTCTTGGCGCGAGGCCGCTCACCCCTGACGGGAAGGCGCATCGCTCAGAAGGAGTCTCAAGATGACGTTCTCGAAGAGACCTGACACCACCGGCTCCGCTCCTGCCACCGCAGACCTTCGCCAGACGGCGACGGCCTTTCAGGCCGGCCCGGCCGTAGCCTTCGATTTGTGGAACCGGCTGACCAACGAGATGATGCAGTTCGCGGCCGATCGCGTCTGCGAGACCGTCAAGACCCAGCAGCAGATGCTTCAGTGCCGCAACTTCGCCGAGCTTGCGCATCTGCGGGCGCATTGGTGGCAGAGGGCGATCGACCAGTACACCGAGGAGGCCGGGCGCCTCACCGGGATCTGGACGGAGACACTCGACCGGTCGTTCGCGATCAGAACCTTGTGAGGCCCTCCCGCGGCCCGCCCCCGGGGCGGGCGGCGCCCTGCCCCGCGGGGCAGGAAGGGGCAGTTCTGTCGCCGGGCGGCGGAACCGCTCGCGGCTCCGGGGCTTTTCCATCGGCCATGGCGTTCCCATCTGTCCGGTTGACGAAACTGCCGCGAGACCCCGATGCCTGCTGCCGAAATCACCGTCGCCTCCTACAACATCCACAAGGGGATCGGCACCGACAGGCGCCGGGATCTTCTGCGAACCGCCACCGTGATCGCCGAACTCGACGCCGACATCGTAGCCCTGCAGGAGGCCGACCGGCGCTTCGGCGACCGGGCGGGCCTTCTCGACCTCGACATGCTGCGACGCGAGACCGGGCTCGAGGCCGTCAAGGTCGAGGGCCGCGGCCGGGCGCATGGCTGGCACGGCAACCTGCTGCTCGTCCGCGACGCGGCGGTGGAGCAGGTCCAGAAGATCGTGCTTCCCGGCTTCGAGCCGCGCGGGGCGCTGATGATCGACCTTGCGATGCGCGGCCGGTCGATCCGGGTGATCGCCGCCCATCTCGGGCTGCTGCCCGGATCGCGCGCGGCGCAGACCCGCCACCTGCTCGAACGGATCGAGGCGAGCGATCCGCTCCCCACGCTGCTCATGGGCGACCTGAACGAATGGCGCGGCACCTCGGGCGCGGCAATGAACCACCTCGCGCGCCACTTCACCGGTGCGGCAGTGGTCAGAAGCTACCCCTCGCGGTTTCCGATCCTGGCGCTGGACCGACTGATGACCTGCAAGCATGGCGAACTGCACGACGTCGTGACCCATGACACCCCGCTGGCGCGGCGGGCCTCGGACCACCTGCCGATCAAGGCCCGGCTGCGCCTGCCGGCCCGGATCGCGGCCGCATCATGATCGAGGGCTGGCTGGGCGCGCTCTTCTGGGTGATGCTCGCCGCTGCCGCCGTGGCGGCGCTCTCGACGCTGACCTGGCGCTCGTGGCGGCGCTTCGCGCGCAAGGCGCGTGGGCCCGTAACCATGGCGCTGCCGAAAACCGGGCCGCTCACGCCGCTCGACGCGCTGTTCGCGCCGCTCGAGGCGGGCAATCCCGGCAAGTCGGGCATCCTCGCGCTGATCGACAACCCTGACGCCTATGCCGCCCGCGCGCATTCGGCACGGATGGCAGGGCGCTCGCTCGACCTGATGTATTATATCTGGCGCACCGACCTGACCGGCTGGCTGCTGATCGAGGAGCTTCTGGAAGCCGCCAGCCGCGGCGTGCGGGTGCGGCTGCTGCTGGACGACGTGAACGTGCAGGGCTTCGACCGCGCCTTCCTGGCGCTGAACCAGCACCCGAACGTCGAGGTTCGCCTGTTCAACCCGACCCGCAACCGCGGCCATGTCGCCCGGCGCTCGCTCGAGATGCTGCTGGGGCTGTCACGCTTCAACCGCCGCATGCACAACAAGGCCTGGATCGCCGACGGGCGGCTGGCCATCCTCGGCGGCCGCAACATCGGAGACACCTATTACGACGCCGAGGAAAGCGGCCTTGCGATGTCGCGGGATGCCGATGTGATGCTGACCGGGCCGGTGGTGGCCGAGGTCGAGGGCCTGTTCGACAGCTACTGGAACCTTGGCCTCGCCCTGCCCATCCTGACGCTCTGGCCCGAGTTCAAGGTCAACGTGCATGCGTTCCGCCGCCGGATGGCGCGGCACAACCGCTCGCCCCACGCGCGATCCTTCCTGGCCCGCACGCTGCAGGGGCGAGATCCGGCGCAGCTTCTGACCTCGCGGCTGCGCTGGACCGACCGCGTGACCCTGCTGGCCGATCCTCCCGACAAGGCGCTCGGCCATCGCTCCGGTCCCTGGATGGGCGAGGCGATCACGGCACTGCTCCGCGAGGCGAAGGAGGAGGTGCGCCTTGTCACGCCCTATTTCGTGCCGGGCAACGATGGCTGCGACCTGCTGACCGGCATCGCGCGCATGGGCTTGCGGCTCTCGATCCTGACGAACGCGCTGTCGGTCACCGACATGGTGCTCGTCCATGGCGCCTATCGCCATTACCGGCTGCCGCTGCTGAAGGCGGGGGCGCGGCTCTTCGAGTTCGGGCCCTTGCCGCGCGCCACGGGGCGGCGCGACCTGCTTCACACCAAGGTCTTCCTGATCGACGGCCGGCAGGCGGTGGTGGGATCGCTGAACTTCGACCTGCGCTCGGCCTTCATGAACACGGAACTGGGGGTGCTGTTCGAGGAGCCCGACGTCTTCGCCGAACTCTCCACGATGTTCGATCGGCAATGCGCGCCCGATCAGGCGCACTGCCTGTCGCTGGAGCGCGGGCGGCTGCGCTGGTCCGTCATCCGTGGCGGCGAAAACGGGGTCGCGCGGTTCGAGCCGGACTCGCCCGTGGTGCTGCGCGCGGTTTCGTGGGTGGTCGGGCACCTGCCGATCCAGAGCTATCTCTGACGGCGTTTCCGTCACCCGACGCAGCCGCCACGAAATATTCAAATGTCGAAATTTGACGTCTAACCGTTGATCTGGAAGCAATTTCAGCGCCACATTCCCCGTGTGCGGCAAGCTGCCGCAGTTGAAACGGCACCCTGGCGCGACGGATTTCAGGGGAGTCACCGTGTGACGATCGCCTGCCCGTTGCGGGCCTGTAGCAAGGAAAACCAGATGAAACGAGTTCTGCTGTCCACCCTGGTGGCCGCCCTTCCCGTCGTTGCGATGGCTGCCGATGCCGAACATGTCGTCGAGGCCCGCAAGGGGTATTTCTCGCTCGTCGCGATCGAGTTCGGCCCGCTGGCCGCCATGGCCAAGGGCGAGATGCCCTATGACGCCGATGCCGCCAAGGCCCATGCGGCCGACCTCGTCGCGCTGACGAAATACGACCCCTCGGACCTCTACGCCCCCGGCACCTCGGCCGATGACGTGAAGGGCACCCGCGCCAAGGCGGCGATCTGGACCGACACGGAGGCCTACAAGGGCAAGGGCATGGCCTTCTTCGAAGCCATCGCCGCGCTGGAGCCCGCGGCCGGTGCCGGTCAGAAAGAGCTTGCCGCCGCGGTCGGCAAGGTCGGCGGCACCTGCAAGGGCTGCCACGACGACTTCCGCGCGAAGGACTGAGCCATGAGCAGCCCGGACACCCGCTCCGCCATCGAGACCGTCCGCATCTGGGACCCGGCACTCCGGGTCTTCCACTGGGCACTGGCTGCCGCCGTGATCCTCGCCTGGGGACTCGGAGAGTTCGGCCCGGACGTGATGACGCTGCATTTCTATGCCGGCTACGCGGTGATCGGGCTGCTTGCCTTCCGCCTGATCTGGGCGCTGGTCGGTCCCCGGCCCGCCCGCTTCTCGAGCTTCGTCTACCGCCCGCGCGAGATCCTCGCCTATGCGGCCGAGGCCTGGCGGCGCAAGCCCTCCTACTGGCGCGGGCACAACCCGCTGGGCGGCCTCTTCATCGTGGCAGTGCTTCTGGCGCTGGCGCTTCAGGCCCTGTCGGGGCTGGTCGCCGACCCCGAGGATTTCGTGAACGTCGGCCCGCTGGCGGCCTCGGTGCCGGCCTGGGTCTCGCGCAAGGCGCTTCTGGTGCACGAGGTCATGGGCAGCGTCATCCTCGGCCTCGTCGCGCTGCATCTGGCGGCCATCGCCTTCTACAAGCTCTGGAAGGGCGAGGATCTGGTGCGCCCGATGCTGACCGGCCTCAAGACCGTGCGGCGCACCTGAGCGCCGTCAACGGGAGCCAGACGCCCGGGCCGAGGGTCCGGGCGCCTGCCCCCCTTGCCAGCCGTGCCGCGCACCACCTGTCCGACGGGCGCTGCGCCCCCGGCCTGCAGGCCCCGCGCGATCATCCCGACACGGGCGACGGACGGCTCAGGCGCGCAGGCCGTAGCCCGCGAACTTCTCCACCACGGCGGCGATCTGCTCGTCCGACAGCAGCCGGACCTCTCCCAGTTGCAGGCAGCCCAGATACTGCTTCGCCAGCGTCTCGACCTCCTCGGCGATCCACATGGTGCGGGCAAGCGTGGGGCCGATGGCGATCATCCCGTGATGCTCCAGCAGGCAGGCAAAGCGCCCCTCCAGCGCCGCAACGGCATGCTGCGACAGCTCCTCGGAGCCATAGATCGCATAGGGCGCCACGCGCACCGTCGGGCCGCCCGCCGCCGCGATCATGTAATGCACCGCTGGGATCGGCCGGTTCAGGATGGCAAGCGTCGTGCAGGCCAGCGGATGGGCATGGACGACCGCATTCGTCTCGGGTCGCGCGGCAAGGATGTCGCGGTGAAAGCGCCACTCGCTCGACGGCTTGTGCCGTCCGGTCGCCGTGCCGTCCATCGCCAGATACACGATGTCCTCGGGCTCAAGCGAGCCATAGGCCATGGCGGTCGGCGTGATCAGCAGCCCCTCGCCGTGCCGGACCGAGATATTGCCCGAGGTGCCCTGGTTCAGCCCCGAGCGGTTCATCTCGAGACAGGCGTCAATGATCGCCTTGCGTTTCGCCAGCTCGTCCGCCTGCATCCTGCCTCTCCCGTTCTTCTGGCGCCGGAATAGGCGGGACGCGCCCCGGCGTCAAATCCGCCGGGCGTCGCATCGCTTCTGTGCGCTGGCGCAACGTTCGCCCCCGGCCACGGCGGTAGCAGAAGGCGACACCAGATCCGGAAGGAGCCGCCATGACAGACATCTCCCTCACCCTCGACAGCGAAGTCGGCGAGATCGCGGCCGGGCTTCCCGGCGCCGCCGGGTTGTTCCGGCGCCACGGGATCAGCTTCTGCTGCGGCGGCGGGCTCAGCCTTGCCGAGGCGGCTGCGAAGCACGGGCTGTCGGCGCAGGCGCTGCTGGCCGAACTTCAGGCCCTTGCTGCCGCCGCCGGAGCCGAGGCGCCGCAGGAGACCGCCGCGATCATCGACCACATCCTGACGCGCTACCACGAAACGCACCGGAGGGAGCTGTCCGACCTCATCCCGCTCGCCGAGAAGGTCGAGGCGGTGCATGGCGAGCATGACGAGGCGCCGCTGGGCCTGACGGAACTGCTCGACTCGATGCGCTACGAGATGGAAGACCACATGGCGAAGGAGGAGGAGATCCTCTTTCCGATGATGCGGATGGGCGGGAACCCGATGATCGTCCACCCCATCGCCGTGATGCGCGACGAGCACGCAAGCCACGCCGACCAGCTGAAGCGGCTGGAGCACATCACCCGCGGCTTCACCCCGCCCGAGGGCGCCTGCCGCTCGTGGCACGCGCTTTACGCAGGCGTGCGCAAGTTCGCCGAGGATCTGGTCGCGCACATGCATCTGGAGAACGAGGTCCTCTTCCCGCGGTTCGAGCGCCCAGCAGCGGCTTGACCTTGCGGTGAGGGGCATGGAGAACCTTCGGGATCGTCCCTTCCCGGAGGTTCTCCCGTGTCCGTTTCCACCCGTTCCGTCCGGCTTGCCGCGGCCGTCCTCGCCCTTGCGGCGGTGATCCTGTCGGTGGCGATGCTGGAGCGCGCGCGCTCGGGCATCGAACGGACCCCCTTCCCGGTCGGCGACACGCCGGCGACGCTCTACCGGCCCGCAGGCAGCCTCGAGGCGCCGCTGGCGGTCGTGGCGCATGGGTTCGGCGGCTCGCGTCAGATGATGGAGGCGATCTCGCTCAGCCTTGCGCGCGCGGGCATGGCGGTGGTGTCCTTTGACTTCCACGGCCAGGGCCGCAGCCGGCTGCCGATGTCGCCCGACGCCTTCCCGAACGAGCGCGGATCGAGCGGCACGACCGTCCAGCTGATGCGCCAGACGCTTCAGGTGATCGAGGCCGCCGAGGCGCTGCCCGGCGTGCGGGGTCCGGCCGCGCTGGTCGGACATTCGATGGCCACCGACATCCTCGTGCGCGCCGCGCGCGACCGCAGGGCGATTGGCCCGGTCGCGCTGATCTCGGCCTATTCCCGGCAGGTCACGCCCGAAACTCCTGCGAAGCTGCTGATCCTCTCGGGCCAGCGCGAGGGCGGCCTGCGCGAGGTGGCGCTGGAGATGGTCCATCAGGTCGCCCCCGCTGCTGCCGAGGGAGAGACGGTGCGCGCCGGAGCCGTGGAGCGCCGCGCCGCGGTCTCGCCCTGGGTCGGCCATGCCGGCGTGCTCTGGAGTCCCGCCACCTTGCGCGAGCTGCGCGACTGGCTGGCCCCCGGCGCCGCGCCGGTGGCTGCGACGGGCCCATGGATCCTGCTGCTTCTCGGCGCGCTGGTGGCGCTGACCTGGCCCGTGGCGGGGCTGCTGCCCGACCGGCGCCGACCCGCGCCCGAGGTGGGCTGGCGGTTCTTCCTTGTCCTCTTGCTCCTGCCGGCCCTGCCCGCGGCGATGGCGGCGCTGCAGTTCGGGGGCTCGGTCCTGGGCTTCGCGGGCTTCGGCCGGATCGCGCTGTTCTTCGGCGTCTGGGGCGCGGTGCAGCTTGCGCTGCTTGCGCATTATCGCGGGCTGGAGCTGCGGATCGACTGGCCGGCGCTTGGGGCGCTGCTGGCGGCGAGCCTTGCCTTCGCGCTGGCGATGGACCGCTATGCGGCGGCCTTCCTTCCGACCGGCCCGCGCATCGCCCTGACGGCGCTGCTGGCGGCGGGAACCCTGCCCTTCATGCTGGCCCATGCCCATCTGGCGCAGGACGCGCGGCTCTGGCGGCGGGCGCTGCTCGCGCTGGTGCCGATCCTCACCCTTGGCGGAGCCATGGCGGCGGAACCGGAGCGGCTGGGCCTGTCCTTCACCGTGGCGCCGGTATTCCTGCTGTTCCTGCTGGTCTTCGGCCTGATGGGGCGCTGGATCGGCGGGCGCACCGGCCCAGCCACGGTGGGCGCGGGGCTGGGGATCGTGCTGGCCTGGTCGATCGCGGCCTCGACGCCACTCTTCGGCGCCTCCTCGACACTGGTCTATTGAGCCGTCAGGGCACCGGCGCCCAGATCACATCATCAATGCGCGGCGCGCCGGTGGCCAGCATCACCAGCCGGTCGAAGCCCATCGCGATGCCGCTGGCGGGCGGCATGATCGCCAGCGCCGCAAGGAAATCCTCGTCGAGCGGATAGCTTTCGCCATAGACGCGGGCCTTCTCGGCCATCTCGGCCTGAAACCGGCGGCGCTGCTCGGCCGGGTCGGTCAGTTCGCCGAAACCGTTGGCAAGCTCGACCCCGCAGGCATAAAGCTCGAACCGTTCCGCCACCCGCGCGTCATCCGGCGCACGACGGGCCAGCGCCGCCTCGGCGGCCGGATAGCGGTCAAGGATCGTTGGCCGGCCGTGGCCCAGATGCGGCTCGACCTTCTCGACCAGCACGCGGCTGAGCATGTCGGACCATGTGTCCCCCTCGCCCGCCTTGAGGCCCGCGGCCGCCATCGCGGCACGCAGGGCCGCGGCATCCGGCTCGCCTGAGGCGTCGAGCGTGGCCAGCAGATCGATCCCCGCGTGGCGCAGGAATGCCTCGGCGACCGAGAGCCGCTCGGGCTCCGCAAACGGGTCGCAGGTGCGGTCGCGGAAGCGCAGGGTCGTGGCGCCCGCGGCCTCGGCCGCCAGCCGCAGGAAGGCCGCGCAATCCTCCATCAGCACCTCGTAGGGCTCGCCCACGCGATACCATTCCAGCATGGTGAACTCGGGCGAATGCAGCGCGCCGCGTTCGCGGTTGCGCCAGACATGGGCGAAGGCCGCGATCCGCGTCTCGCCTGCCGCCAGCAGCTTCTTCATGGCGAATTCGGGCGAGGTGTGCAGATACATCCGCCGCGCAAGCCCGTCATTTCCGATGGCCGCGGTCTCGAATCCGTGCAGATGCGCCTCGTTGCCGGGGGAAACCTGCAGCGCGGCCGGATCGACCTCGGTGAAACCCTGCACGGCCAGCCAGCCGCGGATCGCGGACTGGATACGGTTGCGGGCCAGAAGCAGCGGGCGGCGGTCGGCATGGCGGTGGGGCTGCCACCAGGAGGAAGCGGACATTCGTCTGGAAATTCCGGCGAGGATGGGGTAGGCGCACGGCCAATGCGGTGCGTTCTACGCCGCGCCCCCTCCGCTGACAAGGAAGAGACCTTTGAAAGTCATCGCCTCGAGCCTTCGCAAGGGCAATGTCGTCGACATCGACGGCCGGCTCTATGTCGTCCTGACCGCCCAGAACTTCCACCCCGGCAAGGGCACCCCGGTGACCCAGGTCGACATGCGCCGGATCTCGGACGGGACCAAGGTGTCGGAACGCTGGAAGACCACCGAGCAGGTCGAGCGCGCCACGGTGGACGAGCGCGAGTACGACTACCTCTACGAGGACGGCGAGGGCTATCACTTCATGGAGCCGGAATCCTACGATCAGGTCGTGGTCTCGCCCGACGTGGTCGGCGACGGAAAGGTGTTCCTGACGGAAGGGATGCGCGTCTATCTGCAGACCCACAACGACGTGGCGATCTCGATCGAGTTCCCGCAGAAGGTGACGGTCGAGATCACCGAAACCGAGCCGGTGGTGAAGGGGCAGACCGCCTCGTCCTCCTACAAGCCCGCGATGTGCACGAACGGGCTGCGCGTGATGGTGCCGCCGCATATCTCGGCCGGGACGCGCATCGTGATCAACACCGAAGACCTGAGCTACGTCGAGCGCGCGAAGGACTGACCTTCGCGCCATCCGCGACCGGGGGGTGCCGCTGCCGTGATGGCCGCGGCCTGCCCTGCGCGCGACGCTCAGCCGCCGACCGGGGCGGGTTCGGCCGGCTGGTCCAGCCGGTCCGCCCAGAGGCGGCAGGTCTCCTCCCAGACCGGGGCGATGCCGCGCTTGACGATGACGGCCGCGACGAGCGGCGCAAGGAACGGCGGACACCCCAGCCCGATCAGCGCCGTCGTCAGCACGCCCACCAGACCCGATTGCGGCAGGCTCAGCGAGGCGCGGAGCGTCTCGCGCTCGGGTGCGCCCTCCTGCGTGCAGACAAGGGTGTAAAGCTCGCGTTCCAGCCGCGCCACGACGGTCTGGCCCAGTTCGCGGAACGGCAGGCGCACGGCCTCCGTGCCCGCCACCGGCAGGTCCAGTGCCAGCGTGTCCCGCGCCTCGGGCGTGATCTCCAGCACGGCCTGCCGGCGGCCGATCTCCTCGATCAGCGCCTCCTCGTCGGCGTCGAGCAGCTGGCCCGCGGCCTCCGGCTCGCCCGCCGGCAGCGGGCGTTCCGTCACCGGCATCTCGGGCATGGCGAGGAAGACGGATTCCGTCATGCCCTCCACCGCGCCAAGGATGACCCGCGCCGGGAAGGCGAAGCCCTGCGAGGTGGGGTGAAGCTCGTCGAACCAGGCGCTGTCGGGGACGCGGCCGCGGCAGTCGGCGATGCTCACGCGGGTGCCGAAACCGGCCGCCATCCCGACCAGCGCCTCGTGGAACCGGTCGATCAGCACCTTCAGGATCTCGCGTTGCAGATGCGGATCGGTGATGCCCTGCGCCAGCATCGGCCGGCCCAGCCAGCGGCCGCCGGTCGCGATGACATAGTCGTAGCTGTGGCAGACCACCCGCTTCGCCCCGGCGGCCAGCGAGCGTTCGATCAGGTCGGCATAGATCGCGATGGTGCCGTTCAGGATGCCGTCGAAGGCGGGGCCGACGTGACCGGCGGCATCGAGGGCCGGATCGTGGCGCAGCAGGTATTTCTGCAGCGCGCCGCCGCCCAGCACGTCGTTGCCGCCGCCGCTGAGCAGCAGCACGTCCGGCTTCTCGGACAGGACCGCCACCGTCACCTCCTCCTGCCGGGCCATGTCCTGCAGAAGGTCGCCCGCGGCGCTGACGCAGTAGATCGCCCAGCGATCGAAGAGATGGTCGATCACGTCGTCGATCAGGAAGGGATACTGGAACCAGCTGTCGCCCTCGGCCACCACCTTCAGCCCCGTCCAGCCGCGGATCTTTCGGGCGTAGCGCTGCTGGCGGCGCCAGCGCGCGATGCCGTTGAGCGAGCTCAGCGCCATGGCGGCCTCGGTCGCGGCGAAGGCGACGCGGGCCGTGTTGGGCACCACGGCCGGCTCGAAGGCCGATGTCTCCAGCGGATCGAGCTGAAGATAGGGCCGGATCGCCGCATCCGGAACGTCGGGATCCATCAGCATCGCCTCGAGCCGGGCGCGGTCGATCCGTTCCATCACTCTCCTCCCTGGTCGAAGATCCTAAGGCCGAGTTCGGCCTCCATTTCGGGCGACAGGATGCCATCGGCCCAGCCGAGCCGGCGCTGCTGCAGCGCGATCAGGGCCGCTCGGGTGACAGGTCCGATCAGGCGCTGCCGGTCGGGCTCGAGGCCCAGCTGCTCCTGCAATCTCGCCACTGCGGGACCCGTGGAGCCGAAGCGCAGCCGCATGAGCAGGCGCGCGATCTCGGGCCGCTCCAGCTCTCCGCCCTGTCGCAGGCGCGCCACCAGCGCCGCATCCGCGCCGGTCAGCACGACGGTGCTGAACTGCCGCCCGTCGTCCGAGGCCGCGAAGGTCCGCCCCATGCCCAGCGCGACGCGGAAGTCCGCCCAGAGACCGGAATGGGTGCGGCTCTGCCGGTCATAGTCGCCGGGCAGGGTCAGGCAGCCGAGCGACGAGAATCCCTCCCGCCTCCGCCCCGGATGGATGTTGTCCGCCGGCGCGCAGCGGTGCCAGAAGTCGCGCCGGTCGTAGGTCACGTCGTCGATGCTGCGCAGCGCGATGACCTCGGAGGCGCCGGTCGAGGTCGTGGCCAGCCGCAGCACGCCGCGGATCTCGCCGCTGGTGCCCGCGCGATGGATGCCGACGGTGTAGGTGTAGCAGCCGGTGGGCAGCATGTTGCCCTCGAACACGCCCTGCTTGGCCTTCTGGAAGCCGGTGACCAGCGCCTTCGCCTCGGGCACCGTCGAGGCGCGATAGGCCCAGATCCGGCGTGCCTCGCGGTCGAGCACGCCGATCACGCAGCGGTAGTCGCGGTGGTCGGGCCGCTGGTCCACCAGCGTCAGCGCGCGCACGTCCTCGCGCTTGTCGGCCCCCGCGATCCGCGCGCCACGCAACGCGAAGACCAGCAGGCCCGGACGGGTCAGGAAGGCGTTGAAGCGGATCAGCGCCTCCAGATCCTCGGGCAGAAGGTCGAAGCTTTCGCCGGGGGCATGGCGCGAGAGGTGGCGGTAATCGGGATGGTCATCGTCGTTCGGGTTCCAGCGGACATCGTCGACACCGGGTCCGGCCGCCTCGGTCAGCGGCAGCTCCTCGCGCAGGTCCTCGGTATCGCTCTGTTCGGGCACGTCTTCGTGCTGCTCGGCCATCGGCCGGGCCGCGGCCTCGGGTTGCGCCTCGTGCCGCAAGGCCGCCACGCCTTCGGTCAGGCGCTCCTCGGCCAGGCCGGCCTCGAACAGCTCGGCCTCCTCGCGGCGGCGGCGCGACAGGCTGGAGGTGTCGCCCCAGATCCGCGTCATCTCGCGCAGCAGCCCGGGGATGCGCTCGATGTCCTGCCGCCGGCCCGAGGACATCAGCCGGGCGATCTCGCGCATCTCGCGGAAGCGGTCCCTGGACGAGGAAAACCCTCCCGATCCGCGGTTGAAGACAAGGCTCAGCAAGGCGCCGCGCGCATGCGGATGCAGCCGGTCGAGATGGTCGAGCGAACGGAAGAGCTGCGACACGAGCTTGGGCATCTTGCCGTCGTCGAACTGGCGCAGCGCCACCTCCCACGGCACCGTGATGTCGGACAGCGCCCGCACCAGCGCCTTGGCGTGGGCGACCTTGGCCGGGCGGTTCGGCTCGTCGGTGCGGAAGCCGATGACCGGCGCCAGCCGCTCGATGGCAGCACCCGGGATGCGGCCTTCCCAGTCGGCACGGAACTCGTCAGCGGTGTGATAGCCAAGGTCGTAGCCGCAGCCGATGGTGATGCCCGAGGCGAACTCGGGCCAGACCGGGCGGGCCTTGATCACCTGCTCGTAGAAGGCGCGCCCGCCGGTCTCCCAGCGCACGATGAACTCGCGCGCCCGGGCCGAGATGGCGTCGGTCCAGGGAATGTCCAGGGGCGTCGCCTCGACCGCACCGGTCCCCGGACCAGCAGGGTCCTCGCGATAGCCCAGCATCTCGAACAGGTCATCCGCGGACGGTGCCGCGACGTCGGAACCGTAGTCCATGACACCAATGTCCTGAAGGCGCCGAAGGCGCTTGAAATGATCAATCCGGCAAGGTGGAAACGAAGGCGGCGGAATGGTCCTGCCGCAAGCATGGTGTGCGAATCAGCCCCCCGCGTCAATATTCCGCAAGAGACAGGCTCAACCATCGGGTGACTGTTCAGATCGGCGCTTCGCCTGTATCGTCAATTCGAGCGAAAAGACGTCCGATTGATTCCCGAAACTGCCGCCGCAGACCATTTCGAGGCGGCGATAATTCATCAAGTGATTTGCGGTGGGCATGCTCCGGCGGGGCGGCCGCTTCCGCGCCTTTTTCGGCAGGAGGGGCGCCGATGGAAAGGCACGACAGGGCGACGATCGATCTTCTCGCCGCGCGCGTGATGCCGCGGCTGGGAGACGGCAGGGCGGTGCTTGAATCGGCCGAAGGCGCGCGCGACGGCGCCGACCTGTCGCCCGCCGGCATCTCCGAGCGGATCGAACGCTCCGAGGCGACGCTGCGGGGCTACATCGAGCACGAGCTGGGCGGCGATCACGAGCTGGAGGATCTGGCCCGGCGCATGCTTCAGACCGGGCGCGAGGGGCTGGAGCTGATCGCCGGCCGGCGCGAGGAGACCGCCGCACCGCTGGCCGAGGTCGCCGCGGCGCTGGAAGTCGTGGTGCACACGGACGGCTCGCGGCCCGCCTTCCTGGTGCGCGAGGATGCGCCGGTGTTCGACACCAGCCCGCCGGGCATCTGGGTCGACCTGCTTGCCGACCCGCTGCGCGACGCCGATCTGCGGACCGCGCTGAAGGCCGTCGCGCGGATCGACATCACCCATCCGCTGATGCCCTATGCGGGAACCGGCTGGCTGGTGGCGCCCGACCTTGTCGCCACCAACCGGCACGTGGCGCAGGTCTTCGTCAGCTTCCCTGCCGACGGCGCCCCGGTGATCCGGCACGACCTTGCACCCCGCATCGACTTCGGCCACGAGTTCAACGGCCGCGAAAGCGCCGACAGCCAGCCGCTGACCGACCTCGTGTTCTGCGGCGCGAAGCCCATCCCGCCGGTGGGGATCGACCATGACTGCCTCGACATCGCGGTGTTCCGATTGGGCGCGCCGGCGCCCGCGGACCGCAAGCCGCTGGCCCTGGGCGAGGGCCAGCGGCTTGCCCTGCCCCAGACGCAGGTCTTCGTGGCGGGCTATCCGGCCCGGCCTGACCCGGCCTCGCTCGGTTCCGTCTCCGAGACCGACAGGGTCCTGCGGCTGCTGTTCGAAAAGCTCTGGGGCTTCAAGCGGCTGGCCCCCGGCGAGGTGACGCCCACCGGCCTTGGCGCGCGGACCATGAACCACGACGCGACGACCCTTGGCGGCAATTCCGGCTCGCTGGTGATGGGGATCGACAGCCTGCCCTTCGTGACCGGCATCCACTATGGCGGAAACTGGGGCAGCGACCGGACGAACTGGGCGCATGTCCTGGGCAGCGTCCTTGACGAGCCGGGCCTGCCGGGGCTGCGCCACGCGAGCCTCGCCGATCTGTGCGCGTCCGAGGGCGTGCAGCGGCGCGTGTTCTGATGCCCCTCGACGCACGCCAGATCGAGCCCCTGAGCACGACCCTGAGCCGGCTCTTCACGCTGTCCGACCTTGAGATGCTGATGCTGACCGCGACGGGCGACGGGCTTTACGAGGCCTGGGTTCCGCCGGGGCTTACGGTGCGGCGGACGCTCTTCGCGCTGCTGACCGAGCTTGACCGGCAGGGCCTTGCGTCGCGCGTGCTGGCCGAGATGCGCGCGCGACGCCCCCGCAGCGAGGAGCTCCGCGCCCTGCTCGCCGTGGCCTGCCCCGAGGCGCTGGTGCCGCTGCCGCACGGCGAGATCGGGCTTGCGCCGCAGGTCGGCGGCGTGCCGATGCCGGGCCTGCCCGACGACGCCTTCGCGCCGGGCCTGCAGAAGAACGTGCGGCCGCACCTCGCCAAGCTGGACCTCGCGATCTGGATCGACCGGCTGGCCGCCATCCGGCGCCGGGTCTGCCGGATCGAGATCGAGCGGAGGGCGGCGGGAACCGCCTTCCTCGTCGGGCCATCTGCGGTGCTGACGAACTGGCACGTGGTCGAGAAGGCGGAAGCGGCGGGCGTCCTTCCCGCCGCGCAATGCCGCTTCGACTACGTTATGCGGGCCGATGGCACCCGCGAGGCCGGACGGGTGGTGGCACTGGCCGCCGATCCGCTGGCCTGCCATGCCGCCTATGGTCCGGCCGAGGTGACCGACCATCCCGACCAACCGCTGCCCGAGCCGGGGCAGCTCGATTTCGCCCTGCTGCGGCTGGCTGAGCCGGCCGGCGCCGAACGGGGGTGGCTTGCGCTGCCCGCAGCGGCCGTGGCGCTGGCGGTCGACGCGCCGCTGCTGATCGTCCAGCATCCCGACGGCGCGCCGATGAAGCTGGCGCTCGACACCCAGTCGGTGATCGGGCCGAACGGCAACGGCACGCGGATGCGCTACCGCACGAATACCGAGAACGGCTCGTCCGGCTCTCCGGTCTTCACGATGGACTGGGACCCGGCGCTGCTGCATCACTACGGCGATCCGACCTGGGGCGCGGCGCGCTTCAACCAGGGCGTGCCGCTCGACCGGATCCGGGCCGCGATCGTCGCGGCCGGGCACGGCGCGCTGCTGGGGGGCTGAGCCATGGCGCTTCCCCCCGACCTGATCGAGCCCCTGAGCGACGAGGTCGCACAGCTCTTCACCACCGACGACCTCAAGCGGATCATGCTGCGAAGCACCGGACGCGGCCTGTTCGAGGAATGGGTGCCCGAGCATCTGACCGGCCGGCAGCGCGCCTTCGCCCTGCTGGAAGCCGTCAGCCGGCAGGATGTCGAGCGTCTGGTGCTGGCCGACATGCTGGCGCGCCGGCCGCAGGCTGCCTCCTTCGGCGCTCTGGTCGACCGCGCCTGCCCCGCGGCGCGCGCGGTGCTGCCGACCACGGGGCGGCAGATGGAGGCGGTGATCACCGGCCTCGGCGCCGTTCAGTCGCGCATGAACGAGGCGGGGGTGCGCGACCGGCTGAACCAGTCCCGCGAGCGGCTGACGATGATCGCCGACACGGTGGACAGCCTCGACGCCTACAAGTCGCTGCACGAATGCCTGCACCAGATCCAGATAAAGCAGTTCCGCGCGCTGAACGAGGCCGCGCGCAACCTGCCCTCGGATCCGCGGCAGGCGGCGGAACTGCGCGTCTACTGCAACCAGTTGCGCAGCGCCTGCGTGATCGCCCGCAACGCCGTCGAGCAGCTTCCCGTGGCGCCGATCCCGCGGGCCACCGAGACGCTCTGGATCGACGCGCTCGATGCGGCCGCGGCGCAGATGCAGGATGCGATCGACGCCTCGAACCCTGTGGCCGCGCGCTCGGCGCTGCGCCAGATCCGCTGGATCATCCAGAACACGCCGCTGCGGCTGAACAGCCTGATCTTCGCCACCGCGAGCGCGCTGCCGCTCGACGACCTCGCTCGCACGCTCGAGGATGTGGCGGGCACCGGCGCGGGCGACCTGATCCGCACGGCGCTCGGCTCGCTCCGGCTGATCATTCCGACCATCCGCTCCGAGGTGGTCGAGCATCGCGAGTGGCAGGAGGCCGACCTGCGCATCGCAGAGCTGGACCAGCTGTTCGAGCGGGGCGGCACCGACCTGATCGAGGAATTCGCCTCGATCTGGATCGAGCTGAAGGCCATGGTGCAGGAACTCGCCGCGCGCGACCCCGGTGCGGTCTGGGCCCGGCGCATCCTGTCCTATGTCGAGGATGTGGACGACGCGCTGGCGCGCGAGAAGGCCGACCCCGCCTTCGAGGCGATCTATGCCGCCTTCCGGGGCGAGGCGCAGATCCGCTTCCTCACCGTCGATTCCAAGCTGAAGGGCGACTGCTCCGCGCTGCTCAGGATCAGCCTTCCGCTGCACCGGATCCTTGCGGAGCTTGGGCCATGAGATCGCAGGACGCCGACCGCTTCGACAATGTGCTCGACCTGCAGACCGCGCATCTCGGCATGATGCAGCGCCAGCACGAACGGCTCGCCCGCGACGGCCAGCCGCTCGACAGCGCCGAGGTCGCGGCCTTCCTCGACCGGGTTCGCAGGACGGGGGCGGTGCTCGCGGACCCCGAGGACCGCCGCAAGGCGCAGCGCGTTCTCGACTACTGGTCGGCGGACCTGCTCGATGTCGCGCGCGGTTTCGACGGCCATCACGAGACCGAGGGGCTTGCCCCCTTCGTCCCCGGGTCCGAGGGCGACGCCGCCGGCGACCTGCTGGAGGACCGCAGTTCGCGGGAATACATCCGGCTTGCCGCACAGGCCCGGCAGTGGCGCGACACCCGCGCCAAGGGCTACCTGATCAGCGGCAAGGCCCTGCGCTCGGCAGAGAAGTTCAGCCGCGATCCCGAGATTGCCGACCTCATCGCGGCGAGCCTTGTCGAGGAGCGGCGCGACGCGCGGCGCGCCCTCAGGCGCAAGCGGATCGCCATGGGCCTGACCCTCGCCGTGCTTGCCTCGCTGGCGGTGGCCGTGGTCGCGTACCGCGAGGCCGACGACGCCGTGAGCCTGAAAGCAATAGCAAGGTCGGGCCGCGACGACGCGCGCAGGCTTGCGAATGAGCAGACGCTCGACTTGGAACAGCGGCAGCGGCGGCTGGACGACGCGGTCACCGCACTGGCCGACATGGTGATCGCCGACCGTCTGGCGCTGAGACAGGTGCCAGAGTCGGTGCGCAGCGAGGTGCTGGCCGTGCTCGCGGTCCGCCTTGCGGATGGCCGGCTGGATCGTGCGGCACTGGCGCCGGACGTGGCGGCGGCGGTCGAAGCCTACGCTCCGGCCGTCAAGGGCTCGGTCTTCGGCGAGGATCTGAACGGCTACGACCCGGACTTCCTCGGCCGCACCCTGCCGCTGCCCCGACTGGGGCCCGCCCTGCTCGCCGATGGCTACCAGGACGGGGCGCCCGTGCCCTATCTCAACTTCAGCTTCGTCTTCGACCGGGCGCGACGCGCACCATTCTATGCGGCGATCAACCTGGACCGGATGCAGCGGCGCGTCCTGCCCGCCACCGAGACGCCGATCGAGCCGGACCCCCGCCTGCCGCCCGAGTTGCGACCGAACCCCGACCGCTTCGCCGGCGGCCTCGTGCCGGCCGACTATGTCCCGCGCGACTACATCACCTGGGGTCCGCTGCTGGAGGAAGGCCCGATCCGCGCTGCACGTCTCGCCGACCAGTCGGTGCAGATCCATCTCAACAAGGCCCCGGTGCATCCGGACACCGCCAAGGCCTGGTCAGATCAGGTCGCGTGGATCCGCGACGCGCACAACAGCTTGGCGTCGCGCGTGACCTTCTTCACTGGCCCGGTATTCAAGGACGACGATCCGGACGTGCCCTCGGCACTCTGGCTGGTGGCCGTCTCGCTGCGCGACGCCTTGGGGGTACCTTTTGGACAGGAGCAGCCTCTCGTGGCCGAGGGCTTCCTGATCCCCAACCGTGCCGACATCGACCGCCTCCAGAAGTCGCAATTCATCTTCAAGATCCAGGGCATCGGTCTGGCCACCGGCCTCATCTTCCCGGAAGCGCTGGTCAACGCGGATCGCAACAGCAACATCGGCAGCCCGACCGAGGGCGACCAGCTGGCCCGCGGGGTGGGCGAACTCGACCAGCCGCCATCCCCGGCGCAGGCTGCGCTGATCGAGAGGCTCGGCAACGTGGTCGGCGGACGCGAGACCCTGCGCGAGTCCGAACAGGCGAAGGTCGTCCGGGCGCTGCTCGGCATGCTCGGCCGGATGACCGAGCTGTCACCCGGGGGGCAGGTCAACCTGCTGACGGTCCTGAACGAGGTGCCGCCCGCGAGCTGGAACCGCACCGACTGGGTCGGGATGAAGGCCGACGCGCGGCGCAAGGTAACCATGCTACGCGCGCCCGGGGCCGAGCCGGCCGGAGAGGCCGAGGCACTGCTCGGGATGCTCGTGCCCCAGCTGGATCTCGATGTGACCCAGAGCCAGACGGCCTACCTGCAATTCGCCGGTATGACGCGCGAACGTGCCCGGGGTTTCGCCGCGGCCCTGCGCAATCTCGGCTGGACCGTGCCGGAAGAGGAGCGGGTGACGGCGGCGCAGTCCCTGAACGAGGTGCGCTTCAACCCCGGGCTGGAGGCCGACGCCGCCGCGGCCCTGCTGCTGGCGGCCGATCTCGAAGCGGCTGGCCGGTCCGGCATCCGGGCCACACCGAACGGGCGGATTCGCCCGGGCACCCTCGAGATCTGGATCGGAAGCGCCCAGTGACCGCCCCGTGCAGCGACCGGCCGAGGCCGCGCCGCCGGGTATGAAACGCCCCGGGCGAGGCGAGCGGCGGACCGTCGCCTTGGCATCTCCAGCGCACGCCCCACGCGCCCCGGCAAATCCATCACGTCGGTCAGGAGCAGTCTTCGCGCGCGGTCCGCCGCTCCCCGCCCATGAAGACTGCCGCCGGTATCTTCTGGCGGAGTGACGGATGCACGAACCAAAGGTTCAGGCCGGGCAGTGGCGGAAGCGGTGGGATACTACGCCACCCCACGACAACCCCTTGAAGTCCTTGGGAATAAGTGATTTTATGGCGCAACGTGTGTGGTAAACGTGTGTGGAAATGCCGAAATACCTCGAAAAGCGTCGTCGTCGTTGGTACGCTGTTTTAGACGTGCCGAAGGGGTTACGCGACAAGATCGGGAAGCCTCGCTTCGTCCAGAGCCTCAAGACCGAGAGCCTCACCGAAGCTGAGCGTCTGGTGCTTCCCGTGGTCGCTGGTTGGAAGGCTGAGATCGAAGCGGCAAGGACTGGAAGCCGTGCCCCGGTCGAGGAGTTGATGAAGACAGCGGCAAGCTGGGGTGCCGAGTACCGGGACTTGAAGCCCGAGCAGCGGCCGGAAGCTCTCATGCTCATCGCCGACAAGGCCGAGGACATCAGCTACAAGGACGGGAAGCTGGCCTCCGACTTCTTCAAGGTCGCCACCAGCGAAAGCGTCGTGACCGACTCGAAGGTCGAAGACTGGCTTGCCACCCTCGACAACGAACCGAAGTCCAAGGACATGAAGCGGTCGGACGTGAAGCGACTGGCCCAGGTCTTTCCGTTCACCCACCAGATCACGAAGCAGGGGGTGCAGAGGTGGGTGCATACGCTTGAAACCGAAGGGGGGCTGAAGACCAACACCGTGCGCAGGATCATCTCTGCCTGCCGCACCTATTGGCACTACCTGCAAGCCTCTGGCTCAATCTCCGACGAGGTAGACCCCTTCATCAAGGCCGTGCCGAAGAAGGCCAAGGTCTCGAAAGCTGCCGTGGCTGAGAAGCGGCGTCCCTTTACGGCGGATGAGGTGGTCGGCATCCTGAGGGCTGCCGCTGACAAAGGCGATACACAGCTTGTTCAATTGATCTGGCTCGCAATGTGGACCGGGTGTCGGATCGAGGAGCTTTGCTCACTGAGGACCGGGAACGTCCATAGCCAGCACATTGTGATCGAGGATGCAAAGAGCGAAGCCGGATGGCGTGATGTGCCTATTCATCCGAAGCTGAAGCCGGTCTTGGACAGCCTCAAGGCAACCAGCACAGATGGCTTCATCATGAGTGACCTGACGCTTAACAAGTACGGGGACAAGTCGAACGCCATAGGTAAGCGGTTTGGCAGACTCAAGGAGACGCTTGGCTTCGGCGTCCAGTATGTATTCCATAGCATACGGAAGACGGTCGCAACAAAGCTGGAGAACGCTGGAGTTGCAGAGAACGTCGCCGCAGACATCCTTGGTCACGAAAAGCCAAACATCACCTTTGGCCTCTATTCGGGCGGCACCAGCTTGGAAGTCAGGCAAGCCGCTATCGAGTTGATCGACTACCCCATCAGCGTGATGCCCGACAGAACAGGCTGCATTAGACTTCGTCAAAGGTAGGCCATCGAGGCGACGGTGACGGAAATGTAGCCGTAAACGGCCTTACTTAGAAGGGCAAATCCGTCCTTCATGCTGTGCCTCCAAAAGGGCAGCGTTTGTTCGCCCGAATGTGCAGCTAACAGTTCACTCCATTGCCGAGACCTACGTGCCTTCAGCCAACGCGCTGGAGGCCGTGCGGTGACGTGAATTGAGTGTAACCGTAAAGAGCCTGACATAGAGGAAGAAACCGCAAAGGTCCTTCCTTCGGTCGCGTGTCCCGAATCCTCATGGATAACTCGTGAAATGGCCCAGTGCTTCCGCAGCTGATGGGAGCCGGCGTCTGCCGATGCGGTCTCGGGATCGGAAAACCTATCCACCTCCTAAAATGAAGGTAAAACAATGAATATTGAAATTCAGCAAGTCGCTCGTGACGCTGCAAAGAAAATCGAACGCAAGGCGAGGACCGTAAAAGACATCAACGATGTCATCTCCATCGGCGCCGTGATGGACGAACTTAAGAAGTCTTTCCCAAGCACCAAACTGCGCGGACAGTATATCCAACAGAACTTGCCAGAACTCGCTGAGCTTGATTCTCCGTTCCGCTCAAACAGCCGTTGGGTCTACCGGACCCACATTGGCAAAGAGGATGCCGACATTCTGGAGGTCATGGGGGTACGCAGCTTCTCTGAGTTGCCATATACGCATCCGACGGTTCTTCGCCAACGCTATCGAGAGCGTAAAGCTGCCCTAGGCAACGTCGTCACCGAATAAGAAAGGCAACATCAAAAGGCTCGGTCAGGAAACTGGCCGCGCCCCTTAATCCTATGAACGAAGAAGTCCAAGAAAAAGAAAAGGCAGTATGCGGTCATTGTTCGGCAGAGTTTGAAAAGCGAAGGAGGAACCAGAAGTTCTGCTCCGACGCCTGCCGGAAGAATGCCTATCAGAAACGCGACAGAAAGGAGAACCCAAGGAACTCCCTGATGTCGTCAACTAAGCGAAGGGAGAACGAATTACTCTTCGACACGAACAGAAGAATTGCGGAGGATGTTTATACTCGACCACCATGCGAACGCTTTGATTATGTCGCCGCAATGATTGAGGCGGCAAGATTGGGCAGCGGGAAGTTGAGAGCCTTGCTCATGAATAAGTTCCTGCTTTGCCCAGATTACAACATGAGGGGGCTGTTTCACCGCAACTGCCCTGCCGCCTACCTGACGGCAAGCCAAATCGCCTCCGTGTTCTGTAAGCTGGCTTGGAAGGCGGAGCTAAGGGACGTCATCTATGGGAAAGTATCGGGCCCACCAGATTGCAGTGTAGAGGTGCGCGAGGCCTTCATAGACTCAATCTAGAAGCAAAACGTCGTCACCATATATAACATAGGCTGCCGCCTTCAGGCCGTCACATGGTCATGCCGACGAGTGGATTGGCCTGTGATGAGCCAAAGCGTCGTCACCATAGATCATTTGCCACGCTGATACCTAAAGGGGCCTTCTGTTGACGTCCTGATGATGGAATCATTTGTGATGCAGCAGGAACGTTGCTCGACAAGAACAATAAGAACAATAATAAACCCCCATTTTTTTGAAGTCTCAATCTCAGACCCCCACCCCCTTCTGGCTCCGAGATCAAATCCGGTCCTCAGCTTGCCTTCCGCTTGCCTCGTAGCGCCACGGAGAGAGTCGCTGAGACTCGTTGGCTCATGTCGGCTGCATTGTGTGCCCGCGACGCTACCGCCCGCCAGTGAAGCTCTCCGTGAGTCTCTGAGGGTGTCGGCCTCGGGGCCTGCCCTCGCCATTCCTGATGCCGCCTCTGCCAATAGGGCAAGCCCATGTGTCAGGGTGCCACAGTGACGGGATCGCCTGACAATGGAGTGGTGTTTCGAGTTTTGGCAGACTCGGGACGCCACCTCTTAGACTTCATTGGCAGAGGTGGTAACATGCTGGTTGGATACGCTCGGACTTCGACGCTCGAACAGGTCGCTGGACTGGAGGCTCAGAGAGAGGCGCTGAAGGCCGTTGGCTGCGAGCGCATATGGGAGGAACAAACGAGTTCAGTGGGCGTCAGGGAGGCTCTCAAGGCCGCTATGGACTATGTTCGGGAAGGAGACACGCTGATCGTCACGAAGCTGGATCGTCTGGCCCGTTCGGTGAGGCACCTTGGGGAGATCGTTGACGCTCTTGAGGCCAAGAAGGTGGGGCTGAGGGTGTTGGACCTTGGGTTAGACACCGGCAATGCCACAGGGAAGCTCATGCTGAACGTCCTTGGGGCTGTGGCTCAGTTCGAACGGGAGATGATGCTGGAGCGGCAGAGAGAGGGGATTGCCAAGGCGAAGGCGGAGGGTAAATACAAAGGACGGAAGCCGACTTGTGGCATTAAGGCCCTACAAGCGGTCGAGCTGCTTGGATCCGGCATGACTAAAAGGGAAGTGGCGATGAAACTGAATATTTCCGAGCGTTCAATCTACCGAATGCTCTCAGTGCACACGAATCACCAAGCGAAATAAGAGTTCGGTCACGGCCTCCGCAAGCAACCAGCATGAGCGAGTGCGGATCTTAGAAGGCCCTCAGAGGCTTGAAACGATGGAATCCGCCTTAGGCTCTGAATGCTTTGCTCTTGAGCAATTCTAACCAAGATGCTGGAGTGATTGTACTTTCGCAGGCCCTCCTGTCGCGCGATTTCACTCAACGTCTCTTTCGGATCCTGCACTTGCTCCAAGTGCCGTGGATTTGCAGGAAGTATTTGCAGTGTCCTGGCGGAAAAGCTGCTGAGACCAAATGCGGACAAGATGGCAGCGGGATCAGAAAGTGCCCAAGCCTCTAGCTCCCTCATCGGCTTGAGATAGATGGCTCGCTCGATTTGAAACTGGCAGATGTCAGCGGCAAGTTGGGCGAGAGCCTCACATCTGTTTGCAATTCCCTCTCGGAGCGCTCGACCACCTGCGTCGGCGTGGATGAAGAGCAAATGAAACTCGTCCTTCCGCGAGCATATACCGGCTGCGACCCTCTGGAAGTCCCTATCTGACACGCCGAACTCAGTTGAGGGTTGCACCGCAACGTCATACGGTCTTACCCCCTCCGCGGATAGTAGGTTATCTATTACCCTCGGAAGCAAAACATTGAAATAAGCTGAATCGGTTACGCCCTCGTAAAACGCCGCCCAAGATAAGTACATCATACACCGCCGGATTTCTTTCTGAGGATCTCTTCGACCTTCTCCGGACAAAGATGATGTTCATTATCGAAAAGCGACCTCATTGGCGCGATTGTCCTCATCCGCGTCCGGATTTCGGAATGTTCACCTTCAATACTTCGACTAAGCACCATATCCGCAAACAATACATCCTCGGCATCAAGGGACTTCATAACAGCGGGAGAGTGTGTATTTATTAGAACCTGAAAATAATCGCCGATTGAATCAGAAGCTCTAGTTGATTGCTTCAGCAAGTCGATTAGCTCCGGTATCCGCCCCTCATGCACACCATTCTCCGGCTCCTCAAAGCAAAGAATTCCCTCGCGATCGGGATCATTCAGGACCGTAAGCAGCGCGAGGAGCCGGATAGTTCCGTCGCTTATTACCCGTGAGCTGAATATAGTGCCATCCCGAAGTTCCACCTCAAATGCATACTCCCGCGACTTGTCTTCGTCAGTCATACGAACTAAGCGAACTTGAGGGATCAGTAATGCCAGATCGGATGAGATGTCTGATATTGCTCCCGTGGGTCTTGACGTGGTAGAAGATCTTCTTTGTATCTCAGAAAGACTAGCGGCGAGATTTGAGGCATCGCTTCTTAGTCTTTTGTCCTCGTACCTGTCATTTGACTTCCGAGCGGCAATAGGATTGATTTCGAGGAATCGAGTATTTGTAATCAGCTTCTTGAGCGCGTAAAGATGCCGGAACTCAGCAGTCGCGATAGTTGACAGCGCACTTCTTGACGCTTCCGCTGCAGGAAGTTGCAGGGGTGTTCCCCGCTTCGATGTGCCGCTTTCTGCCAATCCATCCTGTCGTATCAGGAACGCTCGCGGGCAGCCATCGGCATCCCTTTCAGTCTCTAAAAATGGTCTCTTCCTGCTGGAGCGACTGATCTTGTAATCGGGCCTGAAGGTTAAAGTATCGTCCTCCGCCTTGATAATTCGACAATCCTCCTGGGAAACAAAAATTCCCTGAGATTTGTCCCTCAGTTCGATGCATATTTCGTATCGAAGGCGCTGCGAGGGCGTTTCGTACTTAGCTCCGAAGTCATCGACGCCTTGTTTCGGTATTAGGGCTTCGATTGCGAAACGCATTGTTCTTTGAAGACCGGCCGCAGTTTGTCGGAAAAGCTCTTCAGGCTCCCCTCTAAGATCCTGCATCGCCTGACGCACGTCGGTCTGAGCTAACCGAGATAGGAATTTCAGCGCATCAAAAAGATTAGATTTCCCCGTGGCATTTGCGCCGATTACCGCCATGAACGGGCGAAGGTTGGCTGAAAAACCTTGGAACGTTTTAAAACCATCTATTTCGATTCTGGTAATCAACGCCCCCACCCCGGCTAAGCCTTCCGAACGCGCGTCGTCGTTCATGCAGGCTATGTTACACCCGACTCGCTTGGTGCCTGTCAAGCCTGAGCATTGCCGCAGGAAGCCAAATTGTTGGTTTTCCTCTGAGTCCTCTGCAATGTCAGTCAGACCATATTGGCACATGCTTCCTTAAGTAGAAATCCAGGTGAAGTGGATCCAGAGTTAGGAACAGCGGTAAATACCGGGCAACAGCTCGCGCTTACCTTTTTGGAACCCTGTTCTTTAGATGCGACCGGGAGATCAGAAATACTGACAACAGGGCGTAGCGCAGCATCGCCAATTCCTGCCTGAACCTGTCTAAATCTGTTGCGTTACTGCCCGACAGAAAATGCATGGGACACTCTAGAGACACAGATCGCTATATTAACCGAGTAGCCTGCTGCAACGTTAGGCGGCATAAATGGTAATACAAGCGCTAACCAAAGCTTGTCGCTTATCAAGATGATACTACTCATGCCCCTCTGCGTGCACGAACACCTTCCACGGGGTTCTGCAAGGGCCCACCGCTGCCCTCCTGCGCGGCCAAGAGGTGCGACCGCCATCTCACTGCGACACCCGCCCGAGTCAGTCGTTATGACTGGTCGCCTTCGCCGACCGAAAGGGCCGTGTGGTGGCAACGTGTGTGGGACGCGTGTGTGGGTGAATATTCTCTGCCTATCCTAACTTGCTGAAATGTCGAGCAAATCTCCGTCTCCTATGTGATGGCGGAAGCGGTGGGATTCGAACCCACGAACCCTTGCGGATCGCTGGTTTTCAAGACCAGTGCCTTCAACCACTCGGCCACGCTTCCAGATGCTGCCCCCGCTCGGGTCTCGGGGGCGCCGGTATTATCCGTGCTGCAGACCTAGCCGCAACATAATGCCTGCACAATGAGATTTCTCGCGCTGCCTCGGTCACAGCGGAAGGCGATGGCGGCGGAGCACGCATGACCGGGAACACACACCCCCTGCAGACAGCCATACCGGCCCAGCCTGGTCTTAACGGTTGGTCAACCAATTCGCCCTAGGCAGGAGGGGAACGGGGACCATCATGATCGCAAGAGCATTCACCGTTGCCTTCGAAGGCGTCGATCCGCGCAGCGTCGAGGTGCAATGCGCCGTCTCCGCAGGCCTGCCGGCATTCGCCATCGTTGGCCTGCCCGACAAGGCGGTGTCCGAGGCACGCGAGCGGGTCCGCACGGCCCTTGCCGCCATGTCGATCGCATTGCCCTCGCGGCGGATAACGGTGAACCTGTCGCCTGCCGACCTGCCGAAGGAGGGGTCGCACTTCGACCTGGCGATCGCGCTGGCGCTTCTGGCCGCGCTGGAGATCATTCCGAAGGACGAGGTGGAACACACCCTGGCCATCGGTGAACTCTCGCTCGACGGGCGCCTCGTGCCGGTGCTCGGCGCGCTGCCTGCAGCGATGGCTGCGGCAGAGCAGGACCGTGCCCTGCTCTGCCCGCGGGCTTGCGGTGCCGAGGCGGCATGGGTCGGCGCGACCCAGGTCCTCGCTGCCGGCACGCTCGACGAGGTCGTGCGCCATTTCGCCGGGCAGACGCCGATCGCTCCGGCCGAGGCGGGGGAAGTCTCGATCTCCCGGGGACGCATGCCCGACCTCGCCGAGGTGCGCGGACAGGAACGCGCCAAGCGCGCGCTCGAGATCGCGGCCGCGGGGCGCCATCACATGCTGCTGGTCGGCACGCCCGGATCGGGCAAGTCGATGCTGGCCAAGTGCATGCCCGGGCTCCTTCCCCCGCTGCTGCCGGCCGAGGCGCTGGAAACCTCGATGATCCATTCCATCGCCGGGCTCCTGACCGAAGGCGGCATCAGCCGGTTGCGGCCGTTCCGCGATCCGCATCACACCGCCTCGCCGGCCTCGATCGTGGGTGGCGGGAGAAGCGCCCGACCGGGCGAGGTGAGCCTGGCCCACAACGGCGTGCTCTTCCTCGACGAACTGCCCGAGTTTCCGCCGCGCGTCCTCGACACGTTGCGCCAGCCGCTCGAGAGCGGCGAGATCATGGTGCCGCGGGCAGATGCGCGTTACCGCTACCCGTGCCGCTTCCTGCTCGTCGCGGCCGCCAATCCCTGCCGCTGCGGCTATCTGGCCGATGCGTCGCGGGCCTGCAGCCGCGCCCCCTCCTGCGGTGAGGATTACCTCGGCCGGATCTCGGGACCCCTGATGGACCGCTTCGACCTGAGGATCGAGGTGCCGCCGGTGGAATGGATGGACGGAAGCCTTCCCAAGGGCGGAGAGAGCTCAGCCACCGTCGCCGCGCGGGTCGCCGTTGCACGCGGGATCCAGACCCGGCGCTACGGCGGCCACCCCGGAGTGCGCGAGAACGCGGAAGCCGATGGCGACCTGCTCGAAGAGGTGGCTGCGCCGGACGAGGAAGGCCGCGCGCTGCTAGGACGGGTGGCCGGCCGCTTCGGCCTATCCGCGCGCGCCTATCACCGGATCCTCCGCGTGGCGCGCACAATCGCCGATCTCGACGGCTCCGGGCCGGTCCGCTATCCGCATGTCGCCGAAGCGGTCAGCTATCGCCTCGCCTTCGCGCAGCCGCTGAAACAGGATAACCGGCTCGCATCGAGCTGACGCCTCGCGACACGCTACCCGGAGGCCAGCCGTTTCGCCTCGATCACCTCCCAGATCCGCGCGGCGCCGTTGGTGCCGTCGAACCGTTCGAGTTCCTGCAGGCCGGTGGGAGAGGTCACGTTGATCTCGGTCAGATAGTCGCCGATCACATCGATGCCGACGAAGATCTGCCCCTTCTCGCGCAACACCG
Organism: Rhodobacter sp. CZR27; assembly: GCF_002407205.1. Taxonomy (NCBI): domain Bacteria; kingdom Pseudomonadati; phylum Pseudomonadota; class Alphaproteobacteria; order Rhodobacterales; genus Rhodobacter; species Rhodobacter sp. CZR27. Next base: position 2,494,219 of record NZ_CP023548.1, read on the forward strand.
GGCCGATGACCGCGCAGATCTCGCGGTCGCGGTCGGTGAGGCCGATCTTCTCCGGCCGTCCGCCAGCATGCATGTTCGAGCGCGTCTCGCCGGACTGCGGAACGCGGTTGATCGCCCCGATCGGCTCTCCGTCGACGAGGATGATCCGCTTGTCGCCCCGCTCGACCGCCGGCAGGAACTGCTGCGCGATCAGCGGCTCGCGGCTCATCGAGGTGAACAGTTCGTGCAGCGAGGACAGGTTTCGGTCGTTGGGATCCAGCCGGAACACCCCGGCGCCGCCATTGCCATAGAGCGGCTTCAGGATGATGTCGCCGTGGCGGGCCTTGAAGGCGCGGATCGTGGCAAGATCGCGGGCGATCGTCGTCGGCGGGATGAGGTCGGGAAAGCGCAGCACCAGGAGCTTCTCGGGCGAGTTGCGCACCCAGAACGGGTCGTTCACCACCAGCGTCCCGGGCATGATCAACTCGAGGATGTGGGTGGTGGTGATGTAGCCCATGTCGAAGGGCGGATCCTGCCGCAGCCAGACCACGTCGAAATGGCCGAGATTCACCTCGGTCTCCTCGCCGAAGCTGACATGGTTGCCGTATTCGCGGCGAAGCTCGATCCAGTGGCCGCGTGCCGTCACCTGCCCGTCGTCATAGGCCAGGTGATCCGGCGTGTAGCAGAATAGCCGATGCCCGCGGGCCTGCGCCTCCAGGGCGATGCGGAAGGTGCTGTCCGCGTCGATGTTGACCGAGGCGATCGGGTCCATCTGAAGGGCGACTTTTAGGCTCATGCGCATCTCCTGCCGGTTCGGCCCTTGATGGCGCAGCGCTTGAACCGTTGCAACCGGATCAGGCGGCGAAAGCGTTCTCGATGATCTCCACCCGGCCCAGCGCATCGACCAGCGCCACGTCGAACCGGCTGGCGGTGAGCTGCCCGCGCGGCTCTCCCGCAAGGAACTCCGACGCCGCGCCATAGATGCGGTCCATCTGGCGGCGCGACAGGCGGGAGGCCGCGGCGGCGTGGCTCCGGCTCTTCTTCACCTCGATGAAGATGACCTCGGCGCCCTCGCGGGCGATCAGGTCGATCTCGCCCGAGGCACCACGCCAGCGCCGCGCGGCGATCGGTCGGCCCGACCGGTCATAAAGGCGGGCCACGGCGTCTTCGGCCGAGTGGCCCGCCAGATGGGAGACTTCTCCGCTCATTCGTCCTCCGCCAGCCGCAGCGCGGCCTGATACACGTCCCGTCGCGGCAGCCCGAACCGGCCGGCCACCGCCGCAGCCGCTTCCTTCACCGACATCGTCCCCAGCGCCTCGGCCAGCGCCGCCTCGACGTCGCGGGCCTCGGCCTGCACGGGCGCGGCCCGGTCAACGACAATCACGATCTCTCCCTTCACGGCGCGGTCCCGGAAGGCGGCGGCAAGATCGGCAAGCGGACCGCGCGTCACCTCCTCGAATCGCTTTGTCAGTTCCCGGCAGACCGCGGCCTCCCGGTTGCCCAGACACTGCACCAGATCATCTAATGTTCGGCTAACGCGCTTGGGCGACTCGTAGAGCACGAGCGTGGCGGGCACCGCCGCCAGTTCCATCAGGAACTTCTGCCGCGCGGAGGCCGTGGCGGGGGCGAAGCCCGCGAAGAGAAAGCGGTCGGTCGGCAGGCCCGAGACCGTGAGCGCCGCCAGCACGGCCGAGGGTCCGGGCGCGGCCAGCACCGGATGGCCCGCCTCGATCGCCGCCCGGGCAAGCTGATAGCCGGGATCGGCGACCAGCGGCGTGCCGGCTTCCGACGCATAGGCAACCGCCTTGCCGTCCCGCAGCGCGCGGAGCAGCCGGGGGCGCACCGCCTCGCCGTTGTGGTCGTGGTAGGCCACCGTCGGCCGACCGCCCAGGGGGATGCCGTGGATTTCCATCAGGTGCCGCAGGGTGCGGGTGTCCTCGGCCGCCAGCACGTCCGCCGCCCGCAGGATGTCGAGCGCCCGGAGCGTGATGTCGCGGGCCGCGCCGATCGGCGTCGCCACGAAATGCAGTCCCGGCGCCAGCGGCCTCGCGCCCGTCGCGACCGGTTCCGGCTCGGCTTCGCCGATCGACATGGGGCGCTCTCCTTCCAAAGTTGCCATCCCGGGTGGGACCGCTTACGCTCCGGTCCAGGCACAGCAACGGGATGAGGAGCCAGCATGTTGTCCGTTCTCAGCCGCGCCCGCAAGTCGGTGGGCCGCGCCGTGATCGCACTCGCGGCACTGGCGGTCGCCGCCTGCGAGCCCGTCGGCATGACCCAGGGCGGTCCCCCGATCGACCGGTCGCAGCCGGTTCCGGTGGCCCTGCTGGTGCCCGGAGGCTCGGGCCAGGCCAGCGACGAGCTGATCGCGCGCAGTCTTCAGAACGCCGCCCGGCTGGCCGTCGCCGATCTGGGCAATGTGCGGATCGACCTCAGGGTCTACAACACGGCCGGCCAGCCCTCGCGGGCCGCCTCGATGGCGACGCAGGCGGTGGACGAGGGTGCGAAGATCATCCTCGGCCCGGTCTTCGCGCAGGAAGCCAATGCGGCCGGCCTGGCCGTCGCGTCGCGCGGGGTCAACGTCCTCAGCTTCTCGAACAACACCGACATCGCCGGCGGCAACGTCTTCGTCCTCGGGCCGACCTTCCAGAACACCGCGGACCGTCTGTCGCGCTTCGCGGTCGGACAGGGATCGGGCCGGATCATGGTGGTGCATGACCGCACGGCCGCCGGCCAGAGCGGCCGCGCCGCGATCGAGCGCGGCGTGGCGCGGGCGGGCGGCTCGGTGGTGGCCACGGCGGACTACGAATTCTCGCAGAACGGCATCGTCTCGGCCACACCGGGCATCGTCGAGCGCGCGCAGGCAACCAATGCCCAGGCGCTGTTCCTGACCGCCGACACCGCGGGCGCCCTGCCGCTGGTGACCCAGCTTCTGCGCGAGAACGGCCTGCCTGCCGACACCGCCCGGTTCATCGGCCTGACCCGCTGGGACATCCCATCGGCCACGCTGTCGCTGCCCGGCGTGCAGGGCGGCTGGTTCGCGCTGCCCGATCCCGGCGTCTATGGCCAGTATGACCAGCGCTACCGCGCCGCCTATGGCGAGGCTCCGCATCCGATCTCGGGGCTGGCCTATGATGGCGTCGCCGCGGTGGGGGCGTTGCTCAAGCGCGGGCCGGCGGACGCCCTCAGCGGGCGGGCCCTAACGCAGGGCTCTGGATTCGTCGGCGTGAACGGCATATTCCGGCTGCTGAGCGACGGCGGGAACGAACGCGGATTGGCCGTCGCGCAGATCCGCAACAACCAGGTGGTAGTGATTGACCCCGCGCCGCGAAGCTTCGGTGGCGCCGGCTTCTGAGACCGGCGCCTTGCAGGATCCGCTTCTCCAGGGGCTGATCCTGCCCCGTTTCCGCATCATCGACCCGGAGGCGCTCGTCCGCGCCATCCTGGCCGAGATCGACGCAAGCCCCGCGAACGATCCGAAGGCCGCCCGCGCCATCGCCGTCCGCCACATGGCCGAGGCGAAGGCCGCGGGCAACCGCGCCCTGTCCGAGGCCTTCGAGGCGCGCCCGCGCGAGGCCCGCGGCCTGATCCGGTCGCAGGCCGTGCTGACCGACGGCCTCGTCACCACCGCGCTCCGCGTCGCCTGCGAGCGGCTGCATCCGCTGCCCACGCCCACCGAGGCCGAGCGCATTGCGGTGATTGCGGTCGGAGGCTACGGCCGGGCAGAGATGGCGCCGCACTCCGACGTGGACCTGCTGTTCCTCACGCCGTGGAAGATCACGCCCTGGGCCGAGATGGTGATCGAGAGCATGCTCTACATGCTCTGGGACCTTCGGCTGAAGGTCGGCCACGCAAGCCGGACCGTGAAGGACTGCGTGCGCATGTCGCGCGAGGACATCACCGTGCGCACAGCTCTTCTGGAACACCGTTTCCTTGCCGGCCATCAGCCGCTGGCCACCGAGCTGGACGAGAAGCTCTGGACCGAGCTGTTCCGCGGCACCGGGGCCGAGTTCATCGACGTGAAGCTGGAAGAGCGCGCCCAGCGTCACAAGCGGCAGGGCGGGCAGCGCTACGTGCTCGAGCCCAATGTGAAGGAGGGCAAGGGCGGGCTGCGCGACCTGCAGACGCTCTACTGGATCGGCAAGTATCTCAACCGCGTCGCCTCGCCCGCAGGGCTGGTGGCAGCGGGCCTGCTGACCCGCGAGGAGTTCGAGACCTTCGAGCGGGCGGAAAGCTTCCTCTGGGCGGTGCGCTGCCACCTGCACTACATCACCGGACGCGCCACCGACCAGCTGACCTTCGACATGCAGGTCGAGGTGGCGGCCCGGATGGGCTATTCGGACACGCGCGGCCGGCGCGGCGTCGAGATCTTCATGCAGGACTACTTCCGCCACGCCACCCGCGTGGGAGAGCTGACCCGCGTCTTCCTCGCACAGCTCGAGGCGCGCCACGCGAAAAGCGAGCCGAAGCTGATGGGCTTCTTCCGCCGCAAGAAGCGGCTGAAGCCCGGCTACCGGCTGCTGAACGGGCGTATCGACGTCTCGGACTCCAAGGCCTTCCTGGCCGACAAGCTGAACCTGCTGCGCATCTTCGAGGAGGCGCTGCGGACCGGCCTGCTGATCCACCCGTCCGCCATGCGCGTGATCGCGGCGAACCTGCACCTTTTCGACGAGGAGATGCAGAACGACCGCGAGGCGAACCGGATCTTCCTCGACCTGCTCTTGAAGCACGGCAACCCGGAACGCGCGCTGCGCCGCATGAACGAGCTGGGCGTTCTGGGGGCCTTCATCCCCGAGTTCGAGCGCATCGTCGCGATGATGCAGTTCAACGTCTACCACCACTACACGGTGGACGAGCACACCATCCAGTGCATCTCGACGCTGGCGCAGATCGAGCGCGGCGAGCTGGACGAGGAGCTGCCGGTCTCGCACGGCATCCTGACCGAAGGCGGCGTGAACCGCCGTGTGCTCTATGTCGCGCTGCTCCTGCATGACATCGGCAAGGGCCGGCCCGAGGATCACGCGATCCTCGGCGCGCAGATCGCCCGCCGCCTCGCGCCGCGCTTCGGCCTGAACCCCGACGAATGCGAGACGGTGGAATGGCTGGTGCGCTATCACCTGCTGATGTCCGACATGGCGCAGAAGCGCGACATCGGCGATCCGCGCACCCTGCGCGACTTCGCCAAGGCGGTGAAGTCGAAGAAGCGGCTCGACCTGCTGACGGTGCTGACGGTCTGCGACATCCGCGGCGTGGGGCCGGGCACGTGGAACAACTGGAAGGCCCAGCTGATCCGCAAGCTTTACCGCGACACGGTGACGGCGCTGGAAGCCGGGATGGAAAGCCTCAACCGCGAGAACCGCGAGGACGAGGCCAAGCGCGCGCTGCGCGAACTGCTGGAGGAATGGGACCCCAGGGACCTGCGCAGCGAGATGGCGCGCCACTACGCCCCCTACTGGCAGGCGCTGTCGAATGGCACCCATGCGGTCTTTGCGCGGATGCTGCGGGGCTTGGGCGAGGACGAGATCCGCATCGACCTCGATCCCGATCCCGACCGCGATGCCACCCGCGCCTGCTTTGCGCTGGCCGACCATCCGGGCATCTTCTCGCGGCTCGCCGGGGCGCTGGCGCTGGTCGGCGCCAACGTGGTCGATGCGCGCACTTATACGACGAAGGACGGCTATGCCACGGCGGTGTTCTGGATCCAGGACGCCGAGGGCAGCCCCTACGAGATCAGCCGCCTGCCCCGCCTGTCGGCGATGATCGACAAGACCCTGAAGGGCGAGGTCGTGGCGCGCGACGCGTTGGCGGACCGCGACAAGGTGAAGAAGCGCGAAAGCCAGTTCCGCTTCCCCACCCATATCTCCTTCGATAACGACGGCTCGGACATCTACACGATCGTCGAGGTCGATACCCGCGACCGGCCCGGCCTGCTCTATGACCTGACGCGGACTCTGGCGGCGAACAACATCTACATCGCCTCGGCCGTGATCGCGACCTATGGCGCGCAGGTGGTGGACACCTTCTACGTCAAGGACATGTTCGGCCTGAAACTCTACCAGAAGACGCGGCAGGAGACGCTGGAGAAGAAGCTTCGCCAGGCGATCCTCGAGGGCGCGGAGCGGGCGTCGCGGTGAAGCCGATCTCGCTGGCCAAGGGTTTCCTCACCGTCGGCGGCTGGACATTGCTCAGCCGCGGCGCGGGATTTGCGCGCGACATCATGATGGCGGCCTATCTGGGCGCGGGCCCGGTGGCCGAGGCCTTCCTGATCGCCTTCTCGCTGCCCAACATGTTCCGCCGCTTCTTCGCCGAGGGCGCCTTCAACATGGCCTTCGTGCCGATGTTCGCCAAGAAGCTGGAAGGCGGCGAGGATGCCAAGGGCTTTGCCCGCGATGCCTTCTCGGGCCTCGCGGGGGTGCTGGTGGCCTTCACGCTTCTGGGCACGCTTCTGATGCCGTGGCTGGTGCTGGCGATGGCCTCGGGCTTTGCCGGCGACGCGCGCTTCGACCTGGCGGTCGATTTCGGCCGGATCGCCTTCTCCTACATCCTGTTCATCTCGCTGGTGGCGCTGCTTTCGGGCGTGCTGAACGCCTTCGGACGGTTCACGGAGGCCAGCTTCGTTCCGGTGCTGATGAACCTCATGTTCATCGCCGCCATGCTGCTGGCCGATCGGCTCGGCTGGGACATGGGCTATACGCTCGCCTGGACCGTGCCCGTGACGGGGGTGGCACAGTTCCTGTTCACCTGGATCTCGGCCAGCCGCGCGGGCTTCACGCTCTGGCCGCATCTGCCGCGGATGACGCCCGAGCTGAAGCGGCTGGCGATCATCGCCGCCCCTGCCGTGCTGGCGGGCGGCGTCGTGCAGGTGAACCTGCTGGTGGGTCGTCAGGTGGCAAGCTTCACCGAAGGCGCCGTCGCCTGGCTCTCCTATGCCGACCGGCTCTACCAATTGCCGCTGGGGGTGGTCGGCATCGCCATCGGCACGGTCCTGCTGCCCGACCTGTCGCGCCGGCTGCGGGCGGGGGACGAGGCCGGCAGCCGCGCCTCGTTCAACCGCGGGGCCGAATTCGCGCTGATGCTGACGCTGCCCGCCGCGGTGGCGCTGGTGGTGATCGCGCTGCCGCTGACCACGGTGCTGTTCCAGCGCGGCGCCTTCGGGGCCGAGGATGCCTGGAACACGGCGCTCGCGCTTGCCGCCTATGGCGTGGGCCTGCCGGCCTTCGTGCTGCACAAGGTGCTGCAGCCGCTGTTCTACGCCCGCGAGGACACCCGGCGGCCGTTCTACTATGCCGTCCTGTCGATGCTGGTGAACCTCGTCTTCGCGGTCGGACTGATGCCGGTGATGGGCTTTCTCGCGGCTGCGCTGGCCACCACCGTCTCGGGCTGGGTGATGGTCTGGCAGCTCTGGCACGGCTCGCGCGGGATGGGGACCGCCTCGCGGCTGGACGAGCGGTTCCGGGAGCGAGTGCCGCGGATCGTGCTGGCTTCGGCGATCATGGGCGGGCTGCTCTTCGCCGGGAACCTCGCGCTCGGGCCGCTGCTGGAGCAGTCCGGCTGGCGCTATCCAGGCCTGGCCGCGCTGGTGGCGCTGGGGATCGTGGGCTACTTCGGCTCGGGCGCGCTGATCGGGGCCTTCCGGCTGTCGGACCTGCGCGCCCTCAGGCGGCGGGGCTGAGCCTCAGCGCCGCCGCATCTTCGAGATCACCCGCGCCCAGCCGCCGGGGCTGACCGCGAAGGACAGAAGGAACCCGGTCGCGAAGCCCGCCACCTCGGCCACCCATTCGTAGCCGCTGCCGAACAGCAGCCCGAAGACCAGCTGGATGCCGAGCAGCATCCCGATCAGCGTGAAGGCGCGATACTGGTTCGCCCCCTTGGCGGCGAGGTTGACCCACAGCAGGAAGGTGAAGGCGCCGATCAGGCCATAGACGGCCGGGAAGGCGCCGATCAGCGGCACCTTGGCCATCGGCAGCGCGGTATAGACCAGCGCCCCCACGATGGCCGAGCCGAGGAAGACCGCCAGCACAGCCCAGGCGCGGAACACCTCGGCCACCATCTTGCCCAGCGCGAGAAGGATCACCACCGCCATCAGCGCCTGCAGGAAGCTGGCATGCACCAAGGGATAGCTGACCAGCCGGATCATCCCCTGCCAGGGATAGGTGCCGGTCTCGATCATCGCGCGCATCAGCTCGGGCGAGAAGGCGAAGCGTTGCCAGGCATCGAGCCGCCAGCCCTCGGCGCCGGGACCGCCGGCAAGGCCGCTCTGGCCAAGCGCGATCACCGCCTCCATCGCGATGATCGGCAGGGCCAGGAACCACACCACCGTCGGCAAGGGGTTGATCGGCGATGCATTGAAATCGTCACGCATGAGGACCTCGTCGCGCACGGGCCGTCACATTGACGCCCCCTGCCCCGGGGGATAAGGCGAAACCCACCCTTTTACCAGACGGAGCCAACCATGACCGAGCCGGTCCAAACGCCTCAGGTCTTCCCCACGCGGATCTTCTCCGGCATCCAGCCCTCCGGCGGCTTGACGCTCGGCAACTATCTCGGCGCGCTGAAGCGCTTTGCCGAGATGCAGAAGGACGGGGTCGAGACGATCTACTGCCTCGTGGACATGCACGCCATCACCGTCTGGCAGGACCCCGAGCGCTTGCGCCAGCAGACCCGCGAGGCCGCGGCCGCCTTCATGGCAGCGGGCGTCGATCCGGTGCGGTCGATCCTTTTCAACCAGAGCCAGGTCTCGGCCCATGCCGAACTGGCCTGGATCTTCAACTGCGTGGCGCGCATGGGCTGGATGGGCCGCATGACGCAGTGGAAGGACAAGGCCGGCAAGAACTCCGAGAACGCCTCGCTCGGCCTCTTCGCCTATCCGGCGCTGATGGCGGCGGACATCCTCGCCTACAAGGCCACGCATGTCCCGGTGGGCGAGGACCAGAAGCAGCACATCGAGCTGACCCGCGACATCGCGCAGAAGTTCAACAACGACTATGGCGTCAACTTCTTCCCGGTCACCGAGCCGGTGATCGAGGGCGCGGCGACCCGCGTGATGTCCTTGCGGGACGGCACGAGGAAGATGTCCAAGTCCGACCCCTCGGACCAGAGCCGGATCAACCTGACCGACGACGCCGATGCCATCGCGCAGAAGATCCGCAAGGCCAAGACCGACCCCGAGCCGCTGCCCGAGACGCTCGACGGGCTGAAGGAACGGCCCGAGGCGCGGAACCTCGTGAACATCTATGCCGCGCTGGCCGGCACCAGCCCCGAGGCGGTGGTGACCGACTTCGCCGGCGCGCAGTTCGGCACCTTCAAGCCGAAGCTCGCCGATCTCGCCGTGTCGGTCCTGTCGCCTATCACCGCCGAGATGAACCGGCTGATGCAGGACCCGACCGAGATCGACCGCATCCTTGCCGACGGCTCCGACCGTGCGGATGCCGTGGCGCGGCCGATCCTCGAGGAGGTCTATGACATCGTCGGCATGATCCGATCGCGCCGCAGATGATCCGGCGCGCCGCCCGCGCTGCCCTGAGCCTCGCGCTCCTGGCCTCGCTGGTGGCGACCCTGCTGACGGCCGCGCGGATCGCCCGCGATCCCGCGCTGGCACCCTTCACCGAGGCGGCGGCCGACGAGATCGTCGCCGCCTCGGACCGCCTGATGAGCCTGCATGCCACGCCCGAGGCGGTGCTGGCGCGGATCGAGGCGCGCCTTGCCGAGTCGCCACCGAATGCCGTGGCCCTTCACGCGCTGGAAACGCTGGCGGCCGATCGTGGCGTCCCCCTCCCCCCGGATCTGGTGGCACGGCTTGTCGCCGCGCGCGACAAGGGCCTGTTGGAGCAGGCGGCGGGCTGCCTGCGCTGCGCATGGCAGCCCGCCGACTGCGCCCTTTCGGCGGAGCTGTTCTGTCAGGCGCCGATGGTGCTGACCCCGGCGGGCGACGTGGCGGGCCTTGCGCGCGCCGGTCAGGCGCTGCTGACGGGCGCCGAGGTGGACCAGGTGGATCTTCTCCTCTCCGCCGCGGGTCTCGGCGCCACGGCGGTGCTGCTGGCCTCGGGCGGCAGTTCCGGGACGGTGAAGCTCGGCACCGGGACGCTGCGGCTGGCGCACCGGATGAAGCTTCTCTCGCCGCCGCTGGCACGGCTCGTCACGCGCACGGCCGCAACGGCGGTGGACTGGGCCCGGCTGCCCGCGGCGCGCTCGGCCGAGGACGTGGCGCGCCTCGTGCATCCCGAGGCGCTGAGGCCGCTCGGCGAGGTGGCGGAGGGTCTGGGCCGGATCGGCGCGACCCTGTCGCCGGCCCAGACGCTGCACCTGCTGCGCCACATCGACGGTGCGGCCGATGCGCGCGGCCTTGCCGCGGCGGCCGAGGCGCTGGGACCGCGCACCGTGGCGCGGGCCGAGATGCTGGGCAAGACGCGCCTGCTGCGCACGACCCTTCGATGGTCCGCGACGACGCGGCAGCTGATGGCGAGCCTCGCAGCCCTTCTCGCCTCGGCCACCGCGCTGCTGTGCGCCGTCGCGCAGTCGGTCGGCCTGCGGCTGGTGCGGCGGCTGGCCGGGCCGGCCTAGCGCAGGCTGGCCGCGGCGAGAATCGGGCCGGGGCCGTCGTGCTGCAGGATCACCGCCACCGGCTCGTCGCCCGCCGCCGGCGCCTCGAGCGACAGCGGCGCCTGCCCGCCCCACTCACCCAGCACCTGCCACGAGGTCACGATGTTGCGATAGGTGACGGTGCGCCCGGCATTCTCGCCATGTTCGATGTCCACCGTCTCTTCCGGCCGGTAGCGGACCAGTTGCACCCGCACCGCCGCGTCCAGCGGCGGATCGGCCTCGGCCTGGATGCGCAACACGTCGCCCTCGCGTTCCAGCCAGAGCCCGACGCGTTCGGCCGCCTGAAGATGCTTCAGGATCAGCGCCGCGACTTCCTCGGGCGCATGGCCCTCGACCCGGTCCACGCCGCCGACGATCATCTGCGGGGTATAGATCGTGCGGCTGCCCACGGCGCGGGCATAGGCCTTCTGCCGTTCGGTATAGCGCGGATCGGCGAACTGGTCCTTCCAGCCGATGTAATCCCAGTAGTCCACATGCAGCGCGAGCGGGATGACGCGGGGGTCGGCGGCCAGCGCCGCGAGGAACTCGTCCGCCGGCGGGCAGGACGAGCAGCCCTGCGAGGTATAAAGCTCCACCACCACGCCCGGGTGCGACTGTGCCTGTGCGTTGCCTGCAAGCCCCAGCATGAGGGCGCAAGCGGCGCCAAGCGTCAGTCGCATCTGCATGAGGTCTCCCCGTTCTCCGCCCTCCGTTCTAGCCCTGCCTCCCGCGCCCGTTCCAATCAAGGTTTTGCGAGGCAACGCGGCAAAAAAGCCGCAGGAAGGCTCTGGATTTTCGGCATACAATGGCATACATAAGTGCCATCTCCCTTGCGCGGCCTGCACCGGTGGGGCACAACGCGCGCGGAGCATTAGCCCAACCCTCGCCACGGCGCCAGGAGGACCGCATGACCGTCACCGTCGGACACGATAGCCAGAAGACCCGCAAGACCCTCAGCGTCGGCGGCGCGAGCTACGCCTACTACTCGATCCCGGCCGCGGAGGAAGCAGGTCTCGGCCAGTTCGCCCGCCTGCCCGCCGCGCTGAAGGTCGTGCTGGAGAACATGCTGCGGTTCGAGGACGGCAAGACCGTGACGGTCGACGACATCCGTGCGTTCTCGGAATGGGGCGCGCAGGGCGGCCGCAACCCGCGCGAGATCGCCTATCGCCCCGCCCGCGTGCTGATGCAGGACTTCACCGGCGTCCCGGCGGTGGTGGACCTTGCCGCGATGCGCGACGGCATCCTCGGGCTCGGCGGCGACGCGCAGAAGATCAACCCGCTGAACCCGGTCGATCTGGTCATCGACCACAGCGTGATGATCGACGAGTTCGGCAACCCGCGCGCCTTCCAGATGAACGTGGACCGCGAGTATGAGCGGAACATGGAACGCTACACCTTCCTCAAATGGGGGCAGAAGGCGTTCAACAACTTCCGCGTGGTCCCGCCGGGCACCGGCATCTGCCACCAGGTGAACCTGGAGTACCTCGCCCAGACCGTCTGGACCGATCGCGATCAGGACGGGGCCGAGGTCGCCTATCCCGATACGCTCGTCGGCACTGATTCGCACACCACGATGGTGAATGGCCTCGCCGTCCTTGGCTGGGGCGTGGGCGGGATCGAGGCCGAGGCCGCGATGCTCGGCCAGCCGGTCTCGATGCTGATCCCGGAGGTCGTGGGCTTCAGGCTGACCGGCCAGATGGTCGAGGGCACGACGGCCACCGACCTCGTGCTGAAGGTCGTGCAGATGCTGCGCAAGAAGGGCGTGGTGGGCAAGTTCGTCGAATTCTACGGCGAGGGGCTGGACCACCTGCCGCTCGCCGACCGCGCCACCATCGCCAACATGGCCCCTGAATATGGCGCAACCTGCGGCTTCTTCCCGATCGACGGCGAAACCCTGCGCTACCTGCGCCAGACGGGCCGTGACGAGGCGCGCATCGCGCTGGTCGAGGCCTATGCCAAGGCCAACGGCATGTGGCGCGACGACGGCTACGCGCCGATCTACACCGACACGCTCCACCTCGACATGGGCGAGATCGTGCCGGCCATCTCGGGCCCGAAGCGCCCGCAGGACTACCTGCCGCTGACCGACGCGAAAGCCTCCTTCGCGAAGGAGATGGAGGCGTCCTTCAAGCGCCCGCTGGGCAAGGACGTGCCGGTGAAGGGCGAGGACTACACCATGTCCTCGGGCAAGGTGGTGATCGCCTCGATCACCTCCTGCACCAACACCTCGAACCCCTATGTGCTGATCGGCGCCGGCCTCGTGGCGCGCAAGGCCCGCGCGCTCGGCCTGACCCGCAAGCCCTGGGTGAAGACCTCGCTCGCCCCCGGGTCGCAGGTCGTCAGCGAGTATCTGGAAGCCGCCGGTCTGCAGGAGGATCTGGACGCCATCGGCTTCAACCTCGTGGGCTATGGCTGCACCACCTGTATCGGCAACTCGGGGCCGCTGCAGCCGGAAATCTCGGCGGCAATCGCCGAGGGCGACCTGGTGGCCGCCGCGGTGCTGTCGGGCAACCGGAACTTCGAAGGGCGGATCAGCCCGGACGTGCGGGCGAACTACCTCGCCTCGCCGCCGCTGGTGGTGGCCTACGCGCTGGCGGGTGACATGAACATCGACCTGACCTCCGAGCCGCTGGGCATGGGCGCCAACGGCCCGGTCTATCTCAAGGACGTCTGGCCGACCAACGCCGAGATCACGGAACTGGTCGACCGCTGCGTGACGCGCGAGGCCTTCCAGAAGAAATACGCCGACGTCTTCAAGGGCGATGCGAAGTGGCAGGGGGTCGAGACCACGGACTCGGAGACCTACGACTGGCCGGCGAGCTCGACCTACATCCAGAACCCGCCCTACTTCCAGAACATGTCGAAGGAGCCGGGGGTAATCACCAACATCACCGGCGCGCGGGTGCTGGCGCTGCTGGGCGACATGATCACCACCGACCACATCTCGCCAGCGGGTTCGTTCAAGGACACGACGCCGGCCGGGAAGTATCTGGTGGAGCGTGGCGTGACCCCGCGCGAGTTCAACTCCTACGGTGCCCGCCGCGGCAACCACGAGGTGATGATGCGCGGCACCTTTGCCAACATCCGCATCAGGAACGAGATGCTGGACGGGGTCGAGGGCGGCTACACGCTCGGGCCGGATGGCCAGCAGACCTCGATCTACGATGCCTCGATGGCCTATCAGGCGGCGGGGACGCCGCTGGTGATCTTCGGCGGCATCGAATACGGCGCGGGCTCCAGCCGCGACTGGGCGGCCAAGGGCACGGCGCTTCTGGGCGTCAAGGCGGTGATTGCGGAAAGCTTCGAGCGTATCCACCGCTCGAACCTCGTCGGCATGGGGGTGATCCCGTTCGAGTTCACCGAAGGCCAGACCCGCAAGTCGCTTGGCCTGAAGGGTGACGAGACGGTGACCATCGAGGGGCTGGACGGCGACCTGAAGCCGCTCTCGCTGGTGCCCTGCACGATCACCTACGGGGACGGCACGGTGAAGACGATCCAGCTGAAGTGCCGGATCGATACCGAGATCGAGATCGAATATGTCGAGCACGGCGGCGTGCTGCACTACGTGCTGCGCGACCTCGCCTCGGCCTGATCGGACGAACACGACGACACTGCAAGACCCCGGAAGACTTTCCGGGGTCTTCATCTTTCCGGACCGGATCCACCACCCCCTCGCCTCATTCCACGGGGACAAGGGCGTCAAGTATAACGGTATCGGGACCTTCCAGACATGGCACTGACGGTTCAGCAACAGATGCTCGTGGAGCAACGGCTGGCGAACGACAAGAAATCGACGCTCGTCGCCTATCTCCTCTGGTTCTTTACCGGCGGCCTTGGCGGGCACAGGTTCTATCTTGGCCGCACCGGCTCGGCCGTGGGCATGATCGCCCTGACCGTCCTGGGCCTCCTGACGTCGGTGATCTACGTCGGGCTGATCCTGCTGGTCATCGTCGGCATCTGGGTGCTGGTGGACGCCTTCCTGATCCCCGGCATGATCGAGTCGCTGACCCGCGACGCGCGTGTGAGGATCTCGGACGAACTCGCGGCCATGGCCACGGCCGGTTGACCCTACCGGGCCGCAGCGGCCCTTGCCATCGCCGGGCGGATCGTGTCCTCCAGCGTCCGCTCGGTCACCGGGCCTGCAAAGCGCAGCACGATCCGGCCCTCGCCGTCGATGACATAGGTCTCGGGCACACCGTAGACGCCCCAGTCCAGCGCCATGCGCCCGCTCTCGTCGGCGCCCATCAGCCGGTAGGGATTGCCCACCTCGTCGAGGAAGGCCAGCGCGTTGCCGGGCTTGTCCTTGTAGTTCACGCCGTGGATCGCCACGCCTTCGGCCGCCAGCTTCTCCAGCGAGGGCGCCTCGGCCCGGCAGGGCGCGCACCAGCTTGCCCAGTAGTTCACCAGCTTCACCCCCGGTTCGCGCAGAGTGGCGTCGGAGAAGGGCTGCCCTTCGCCCAGCGGTGTCACGCGCACCGCAGGCGCAGGCTTGCCAGCCAGCGCCGAGGGCAGCTCGTCCGGGTTCTCGCGCTGCATGCCCACGAAGAACATCACGGCGAGCCCCGCGAACAGCACCGGCGGAACGAACATCAGCGCCTTAGCCATCCACCCGCCCCTGCCTCTGTTCGACATCGCGCAACATGCGCCGCACCCGCGCCCCGCGCCACAGCGTCAGCAGCACCAGCCCGAGGAGCAGCCCCGTCGAGGCGCCATAGGCGGTCAGCACCGAGAAGGCGTATTTCCCGAGGTCCGGCATCATGCCATCCGCTCCCGCGCGAGCAGCGCCTGCATCCGGCGCAGGCGGATCTCGGTCCGGGTGCGCAGCAGCACGAGCGTCAGGAACAGCAGCACGAAGCCGCCGATCGAGACGAGAAGCGGCAGGTAGAACACGTCGGCCACGTTCTCCTCCTTGTCGAGGCTGAGCGAGGCGCCCTGATGCAGGCCCTGGTTCCAGAAGTTCACCGCATAGCGGCTGAGAACGGCGAAGACCGAACCCACGATGCAGAGGACCGAGGTCAGGTCCGCCGCGGTATCCGGGTTCTCGATCGCCTGCCAGAGCGCGATATAGCCGAGGTAGAACAGCGCGAGGATCAGGAAGGCGGTCAGCCGCGGATCCCAGGCCCACCACGTGCCCCACATCGGCTGGCCCCAGACCGCACCGGTGACCAGCGCCACCAGCGTGAAGGTCAGGCCGACCGGCCCCGCAGCCTTGGCCGCCAGCGCCGAGACGTGGTGTCGTCGCACCAGCCAGATCAGCGAGGCCACCAGCATCATCAGCCAGGCGTTGATCGCCATCAGCGCCGAGGGCACGTGCAGGTAGATGATCTTGACTGTCGATCCCTGCTTGTAGTCGTCCGGCGTGAAGAAGAAGCCCCAGACAAGGCCCGTGACAAGACAGAGCACGGTCCCCGCTGTCACCCATGGCAGGGCAACGGCAGAGGTCTCCATGAACTTCTTAGGGTTGGCGTATTCCCAGATCGACATGTCCGTCAGCTAGGCGCTTCCTTCGCCGGATTCAAGCGGGCCATTCGTCACCGCAGATTGATCCTGACAGCGGCCGCTGAGGCGAAAGGAAGCAGGGCGGCGACGCCGGCGGTAATCCCCGCAAGCAGCAGGAGCGGCGTCGAAACCGCCATCCCCTCGGCCCCGCGCCGCACCACCTCGGCCCCGAAGACCAGCGTCGGCACGTAAAGCGGCAGCACCAGCAGGCTGAGCAGCAGCCCGCCGCGCTTCAGCCCCACCGTCAGCGCCGCACCGAAGGTGCCGATCACCGACAGCGCCGGGGTGCCGAGCGCAAGCGAGGCCAGCAGCAGCGGATAGCCCTGGGGCGGCAGGTTCAGGAGCAGCGCGAGAAGCGGCGAGACCAGCGTCAGCGGCAGGCCGGTCACGATCCAGTGCGCCGCGGCCTTCACCGCCACCACGCCCTCCAGCGGGATCGGCGCCGTGGCCAGCAGGTCGAGCGAGCCGTCCTCGTAATCCAGCGCGAAGATCCGGTCCAGCGACAGCAGGCTCGCCAGCAGCGCTCCCACCCAGAGGATGCCGGGGGCGATCTTCGCCAGCGTCGCGGGCTCGGGCCCCACGCCCAGCGGCACCAGCACGGCGACCAGCAGGAAGAAGGCAAGGCCCAGTCCGAAGCCGCCGCCTGCGCGCAGGGCCAGCCGCAGGTCGCGGGACAGCAGCGCGATCATGCCGTCACCCCGGCAAAGGGATCGTCCTGCGCTGCCCCGTGCACCGGCACCTCGGCCCGGAAGGGCGAAAGGTCCAGCACCTCGGCCTCGTCCAGCCCGAGGTGGATGTGCGTGGCCATCAACGCCGAACCGCCCTCGGCCAGATGCGCGCGCACCACGTCGCCGAACAGCGCGACCGAGGCCACGTCGAGCGACACCGTCGGCTCGTCCAGCACCCAGAGCGGCCGCCCGGTCACCAGCAGCCGTGCAAGGCCCAGCCGGCGCTTCTGCCCGGCGCTCAGGTTCTGCGCCTGCCGGTCGGCGAGCGCGGACAGGTTCATCCGCTCCATCGCCAGGGCAGGCTTGTCCGTGCCGTAGATCGCCGACCAGAAGGCAAGGTTCTCGGCCACGGTCAGCGTCCCCTTCAGCCCGTCGGCATGGGCGGCATAGGCCACCGTCTCGGCCGGCATCGAGATCTCGCCGGCGACGGCAGGCTGCAGGCCGGCGATGGTGCGCAACAGGGTGGTCTTGCCGATGCCGTTCGGCCCGCGCAGGATCAGCGCCCCGCCGGCGCGCAGGCGGAAGCTCACGCGCTCCAGCACGGTCACGCCGCCGCGGGCGCAGGCAAGGTCGGTGACGCTCAGGTCCATCGCCCTGCCCTAACGCATCTTTTC
Organism: Rhodobacter sp. CZR27; assembly: GCF_002407205.1. NCBI lineage: Bacteria > Pseudomonadati > Pseudomonadota > Alphaproteobacteria > Rhodobacterales > Rhodobacter > Rhodobacter sp. CZR27. The sequence continues at coordinate 2,511,614 of NZ_CP023548.1, forward strand.
CGGCGGCGGAAGGTCAGACCGGCAGCAGGGCCACCGCGATGCGCCGACCCTCCGATATCAGCACGTTGTAGGTCCGGCAGGCGGCGGGCGAGGCCATGACCTCGACCCCGATCCCCGCCCCCTCCAGCGTCGCGCGGAACTGCGGCGGCACATGGGCCGCCTCGGCCCCCATGCCGACCAGCAGCACGTCGATCCGGTCCACCAGCGCCAGCAGCGTGGCCGTATCCGCAAGGCCGCCCCAGCCGCCGGCGCCCCAAGGCGAGATCAGGCAGGCGCCATCAAGGACCTGTCCTCCGATGCGGAAGAAGCCGGGGCCATAGCCCTCGACGGGCTGGGCGGTGTCATAGGTGATCTCGGTCAGTCGCATGGCGAAAGGAACCTTGTTGGGGGCCGGAGGTTCCGGCCCCTTCCAGGGAGATCAGGCGTCGGCCTTGGCGAACTGCGTGCCCGCGCGGTTGTCCTTCTTCGGCCCGCCGCGATCCACGCCCAGGTAGAGAACGATGTTCTTCGCCATGTAGATCGACGAATAGGTGCCGATCAGCACGCCGAAGGTGATCGCGAAGATGAAGCCGCGGATCACGTCGCCACCGAAGATCAGCAGCGAGACCAGCGCGATCAACGTGGTCATCACGGTCATCAGCGTGCGCGACAGCGTCTCGTTCACCGACAGGTTCATCACGTCGCGCAGCGGCATCGTCTTGTATTTCACGAGGTTCTCGCGCAGCCGGTCGAACACCACCACCGTGTCGTTGATCGAATAGCCGAGGATCGTCAGCAGCGCCGCGATGGTGGTCAGGTCGAACTTGATCTGGAACAGCGAAAAGATGCCGATCGTCACCAGCACGTCGTGGAACAGCGCCGCGACCGATCCGAGCGCGAACTGCCATTCGAACCGCAACCAGATATAGATGCCGATGCCGACGCAGCCGGCCGCAACGGCGAGGATGGCCGACCAGATCAGTTCGGCCGAGACCTTGGGACCGACCGACTCGACCGAAGGGAAGGTGATCGCCGGGTCCACCGTCTTCAGCGCGGCCTCGACACTGGCGATCTGCTCCGGCGTGATCGACTGTGTCTCGTCCTGCGCGCCGATCCGGATCATCGCGACGTGCTGGTCGGCGCGGAAGCCCGGGTCGAAGACCTCGGTGATCGAGATGTCGCCGAGGTTCATGCCCTGCAGCGCCTCGCGGTAGGTCGCCACGTCGACGACCTGCGTGGACTCGGTCCGGATCGTGGTGCCGCCCCGGAAGTCGATGCCGAAGTTCAGGCCCATCACCGCCCAGATGATCACCGAGGCGATCATCGCGACCACCGAGGCGCCAAAGGTGACCGGCGCGGCCGCGAAGAAGTCGATGTTGGTCTTTGCGGGGCAGAGTTTCAGACGGAAGGCCATTCGCGGCTCCTCACACGGTGATGGTGCGCGGCCGCCGCCAGGCGAACCAGGTGGCGACGATGACGCGCGTCACGTAGACGGCGGTGAAGACCGAGGTCATGATCCCGATGGCAAGCGTCACGGCAAAGCCGCGCACCGTGCCCGATCCGACCGCGAACATGATCACGGCCACGAGGAAGGTGGTCACGTTCGCGTCCACGATGGCCGACAGCGCCTTCTCGAAGCCCAGCTCGATCGCCCGGCCCGGCTGCTTGCCCTGCCGCAGTTCCTCGCGGATGCGCTCGTAGATCAGCACGTTCGCGTCCACCGCCATGCCCATGGTCAGGACGATGCCGGCGATGCCCGGAAGGGTCAGCGTCGCGCCGATCAGCGACAGGATGGCAAGGATCCCCATCACGTTGATGGCCAGCGCGACGTTGGCCATCACGCCGAACCAGCCGTAGCTTGCGATCATGAAGAACACGACGGCGATCATGCCGACGATCGAGGCGGTGCGGCCTGCGTCGATCGAATCCTGCCCCAGTTCGGGGCCGACGGTGCGTTCCTCGAGGAAGGTCATCTCGGCCGGCAGCGCGCCCGCGCGCAGCAGGACGGCCAGTTCGGTCGATTCCTCGACGCTGAAGTTGCCGGTGATGATGCCCGAGCCGCCCGCAATGTGCGCCTGGATGACGGGGGCCGAGATCACCTCCTCGTCCAGCACGATGGCGAAGGGCTTGCCGATGTTCTCGGCGGTATAGTCGCCGAAGGCGCGTGCGCCGGCGGGATCGAAGCGGAAGCTGACCGCGGGACGGTTGTTCTGGTCGAACGAGGGCTGCGCATCGACAAGATCCTCGCCGCTGACCACCGGCGCCCGCTCGATGATGTAGAAGATGCCCTGCTCGTCCGCCGAGGGCAGCAGCAGGTTGCCGCCGGCATCGGCCCCGGCATCCGCGGTGCGGCCGAGAACCGGGTGGAAGGTCAGCTTGGCCGTGGTGCCGATCAGCGACTTGAGTTCCGCCGCCGAGCCGATGCCCGGAACCTGGATCAGGATGCGGTCCTCGCCCTGGCGCTGGATCGTCGGCTCGCGCGTGCCGACCTCGTCGACGCGGCGGCGGATGATCTCGAGGCTCTGCTGCACGGTGTGGCTGTCCAGGGCCGCCCGCTGGGCGTCGGTCAGCTGCACCGTCAGCACCTCTCCGTCACCCGCGACCTCGATGTCGGTCTGGCCCATGCCGGAGAACGAGATGATCGGCTGGGCGAGCTTGCGCACCGCCTCGACCGCCGCGGGCATCCCCTCGGCGCGCGAGAGCGCGACGCGCAGCACGCCCGGAGGCGCCGGCTGGCGGCGGATGGAGCCGACCTCGTCGCGCAGCCCGCGCAAGGCGTCGCGAACGTCGGGCCACATCGCATCCATGCGCGCGACGTAGACATCCTCGACCTGGACTTCGGCCAGGAGATGCGCCCCGCCGCGCAGGTCAAGCCCCAGGTTCACGATGCTGGAGGGCAGCCAGTCCGGCCAGAGTCCCGCCGCCGCCTGCTGCTCGGGGGTGGCAGTGCCCCCGGCCTTCTCGATGGCGGCGACCGCGTCGTTGCGGCTTTCGACGCGGCTGTAGAAGAAGTTCGGCGAAGCGTAGAGGATCGCCAGGGCACAGATGCCCCAGATCAGCACACGCTTCCACAGCGGGATGTAAAACATCTGGACCGGACCCCGGGATCAGGCGGCAGCGGGTTCGGTCTTGGACATGACCTGAACGATGGTGGACTTCATCACGCGGACCTTCACGCCATCCGCGATCTCGACGTCGACGATGCCGTCCTCGTGCACCTTGACGACCTTGCCGACGATCCCGCCCCCCGTCAGCACCTGGTCGCCGCGACGCAGCGCATCGACCATGGCCTTGTGTTCCTTCAGCTTTTTCTGCTGCGGACGGATCAGCAGGAAATACATGATCACGAAGATCAGGATAAGCGGCACGAAACTGGTGAAGGCGCCGGCAGCGCCGCCGGGGGCGGCGGCCTGGGCGAAGGCGGGGGTCACGAACATGGACGTCCTCTTGGGTTCACACGGGATCTGGCCCGGACTTTGGCGGGGCGCACCCTAGCCGCGGGGTGCCGCGATGGCAAGCAAGCCATGGCCGGCCATATATGCGCGACCCGCCGCGATCCAAGGCCCGGCATCCGTGCGGGGGCGCGGAACACCACCTTGGCCGCGTCCGTTGGGTCGGCAGGGCCACCCCGGCTCGTTCAAGGAGGAGACCCATGACACGGATGATCGCCCCGGCGCTTGCGGCGCAGATCCTGGCCGCCACGGCCCTGCCCCTCGCGGCGCAGGAGACGCAGAGTCAACAGACCCAAGGCGCGGCAGCGGGCTTCGCCGAGCGGACCGCGACCTTCATCGACACCGGCGGAACCGCGATCGGCACCGCGCGCATCGCGCCCCTGCCCCACGGCGTCCTGATCACGCTCGACCTTCAGGGCCTGCCCGCCGACAGCTGGCTGGGCTTCCACATCCACCAGAACGGCGAATGCGACCCGGCTGGCGGCTTCGAATCCGCGGGCGGCCACTTCGACATCTCGCAGACGCAGCACGGCCTGATGGTCGAGGACGGGCCCCATGCCGGGGACATGCCGAACCAGCATGTCGGTGCGGACGGCATCCTGCGCGCGCAGGTCTTCAACACCTTCGTCCAGCTTTCGGGCGAGAACGCCTCGGACCTGACCGGCCGCGCGCTCGTCCTGCACGCCGGGCCGGACGACTACGAAAGCCAGCCCTCTGGCAAGTCCGGAGACCGGATCGCCTGCGCCGTCATCGAATAAGTTTGCGGTTCACCTGACCGGCGGGATCGGGCATTAGAAGCCTGATCCTCAAGCCAAGGTGATCCCATGCACGACATCCGCGCCATCCGCGAGACCCCCGAAGCCTTCGACGCCGCCCTGACCCGGCGCGGGCTGTCGGCGCTCTCGGGCGAGATCCTCGCCATCGACGAGGCGCGGCGGTCGAAGATCCTGGCGGCCGAGACGGCGCAGGCCGAGCAGAACCGTGCGTCGAAGGAAGTCGGCGCCGCCAAGGCCCGCGGCGACGAGGCAGAGTTCGAGCGTCTGCGCGCCCTCGTCGCCGAGAAGAAGGCCGAGGTCGCGCGCCTCAACGAAGAGGCCGCGGCCGAGGACGCCCGCCTGCGCGACATGCTGATCGCGATTCCGAACCTGCCGCTTGCCGACGTGCCCGAAGGCGCCGACGAGGCCGACAACGTCGAGCTGCGCCGCTGGGGCGCGCCTCGCAACTTCTCCTTCAAGCCCCTTGAGCATTTCGAGATTGCGGGCGTGAAGCCCGGCATGGATTTCGCCACGGCGGCGAAGCTCTCGGGCAGCCGGTTCGTCATGCTGAAGGGCGCGGTGATCCGCGTCCACCGCGCGCTCGCGCAGTTCATGCTCGACACCCATGTGACCGAGCACGGCCTGACCGAGACCTGGACCCCCGTCCTCGTGAAGGACGAGGCGATGTTCGGCACCGGGCAACTCCCGAAGTTCGCCGAGGACAGCTATCAGACCACCAACGGCTGGTGGCTGATCCCGACCGCCGAGGTGACCCTGACCAACACGGTCGCGGGCGAGATCCTCGACGAGGCGCAGCTTCCGATCCGCATGACCGCGCATACCCAGTGCTTCCGCTCGGAGGCGGGCAGTGCGGGCAAGGACACCTCGGGCATGCTGCGCCAGCACCAGTTCGAGAAGGTCGAGATGGTCTCGATCACCACGCCCGACACCTCCCTGGCCGAGCACGAGCGGATGACCCGCTGCGCCGAGGCGATCCTTGAAAAGCTGGGCCTGCCCTACCGGACCATCGTGCTCTGCACCGGCGACATGGGCTTCGGCGCGACCAGGACCCACGACCTCGAGGTCTGGCTGCCCGGCCAGAACACCTATCGCGAGATCAGCTCGGTCTCGGTCTGCGGCGACTTCCAGGCGCGGCGGATGAACGCCCGTTTCCGCCCCGCCGCGGGCGGCAAGCCCGAGTTCGTCCACACGCTGAACGGTTCGGGTCTGGCCGTGGGCCGCTGCCTGATCGCGGTGCTGGAGAACGGCCAGCAGGAGGACGGCTCGGTCGACCTGCCGGAGGTGCTGCACCCCTATCTGGGCGGCAAGCGCCGCATCAGCGCCGACGGCAGGCTGGAATGAACAAGGGGGCCGCGAGGCCCCCGATGACGCGATGGCGCGCCGCTCAGCCGTTGCCCCAGATCGCCTTCACGTAGTTCTGGGTCTCGGCATAGGGCGGGATGCCGGAATGCTTCTCGACCGCCAGCGGACCGGCATTGTAGGCGGCAAGCGCCAGCTGCCAGGTGCCGAACTTGGTGAACATCATCTTCAGGTAGCGCGCCCCGCCTTCGAGGTTCTGCTTCGGATCATTGATGTTCACGCGCAGGAATTGCGCCGTTCCGGGCATCAGCTGGGCAAGGCCCGTCGCCCCCTTGACCGAGACCGCACCCGGGTTCCAGCCTGATTCCTGCTGCACCAGCCGCAGGAACAGCTGCTCGGGCACCCCGTGCTGGCGCGCCGCGGCCTTGGCCACCTCGAGATATTCGCCCTTGTAGCGGCCCGAGTAGCGCGCCGAGGGCAGCGCCGCCGGGATCGCCTCGACCTTCGGCCTCAGCCGGACGGAGCCCGAATATTGCTGCGAAAGCCGTCCATCGAGCAGTTTTGCCTGCGACTTGAACACGCCGGCGCGGTTCATCGTCGACCGTGACAGCTTCGTTCCCTCGGCAGAAACCTCGGCCGGGGTGGCGGCCAGACCGAGACCCACGACCGCCGCGCCCAATGCACCGATCAATCGTCGCATCAAATCAACCTTCATCTGTCCCGGTCGGGAACTATACGGATTTGCGCGCGCTTCGCCACACATTTGAACACAACCTCGGGCTGCAACCCGCCCCCGCCGACGCCTCTCGCGGGGCTCCGGCGTTGCGGGTCCGGCCCGGCCGGTATAGGCATTTGCTTAACCACGCCGGGCCAGACTGCCCGGAACGCAAGGAATCGGAGGAAGCATGGCGGGCTCGGTCAACAAGGTCATCATCATCGGCAACCTCGGGCGCGACCCCGAGGTGCGGAGCTTCCAGAACGGCGGCAAGGTGGTGAACCTGCGCATCGCCACCTCGGAACAGTGGCGCGACAAGGCCAGCGGAGAGCGCAAGGAACGCACCGAATGGCACTCGGTCGCAATCTTCGACGAGAACCTCGCCCGCGTGGCCGAGCAGTATCTGCGCAAGGGCTCGACCGTCTATATCGAGGGGCAGCTGGAAACCCGGAAGTGGCAGGACCAGTCGGGGCAGGACCGCTACTCGACCGAGATCGTGCTTCGGCCGTTCCGCAGCTCGCTGACCATGCTCGGCGGTCGCGGCGAGGGTGCGGGCAGCGGCGGCGGCGCGGGCGGCGGCTACGAGGATCGCGGCGGCTATGACAGCTACGACAGCTATGGCGGCGGAAGCGCCCGCGGAGGCGCCTCGTCGGGAGCCCCGACCGGGGGACGCCGCTCGGATCTGGATGACGAGATCCCGTTCTGAGGCGCGGGCCGCCGAGCGAGGACTGCGAACGAAGAAGCCCTTCACCGCCCGCGCGGTGAAGGGCTTTCCGCATCCGGGGGAGGACCATCCCGCCGGTGCACAACCGGTTCCGGCCTGCTCACCTTGCCCCCTTGCGAAAAGCGAGGATCATCATGGCCTTCAGGCACCGCCCGGGCGGGCGAAACCTGCCCGCCGGCGTTGCCAGCGCCCTGTCGACAACCGGTCGAAGGCTGGAACCGATCGCACTGGACCTGAGCCTCCGCATTCCCTATATAATCAGTCAACAAAACGCGCGAGAGTCTCATGAGCCACCAGCAGGACATGATCGAGGGCGCCCCCCTCATCAAGCCGTCGAGCACCGACCACCCGCTCTACGAGAGCATCGTGGAAGCCTGCCGGACGGTCTTCGACCCGGAGATCCCGGTCAACATCTTCGACCTGGGGCTGATCTACACGATCGACATCTCGCCCGAGAACGACGTCGAGATCCTGATGACGCTGACCGCACCCGGCTGCCCCGTGGCGGGCGAGATGCCGCTCTGGGTCGCGGATGCCGTCGAACCCGTGCCCGGCGTGAAGTCGGTCAATGTCGGGATGACCTTCGATCCGCCCTGGGGCATGGACATGATGTCCGACGAGGCGCGGCTCGAACTCGGCTTCATGTGAGGCTTGAGCGGCGCTCCTCCGCCCCCCATATCCGCTGCTAGAGCGAGAGGAATCCATGTTCTCCATTCCGGGCAAGCAGGCCGTCACCCTCACCCCCGCCGCCGCGCGGCAGATCGCGCGACTCATGCAGAAGCAGGGCTCCAAGGGGCTTCGCATCGGCGTGAAGAAGGGCGGCTGCGCCGGCATGGAATACACCATGGACTACGTGTCGCAGATCGATCCGATGGACGAGACGGTGGAGCAGGACGGGGCGCGGGTGATGATCGCGCCCATGGCGCAGATGTTCCTGTTCGGCACCGAGATCGACTATCAGACCAGCCTCGTCGAGTCGGGCTTCAAGTTCCGCAACCCGAACGTGGTCGATGCCTGCGGCTGCGGCGAGTCGATTCGCTTCCGCGAGGCGGACGCCTGAGGCTTCCCCAGCCCGCGCGGATCACGTAACAAGTTCCCCGACCGAAAAGGACAGGGGATCGACATGCGCAAGCTCGCCGCGGGCAACTGGAAGATGAACGGGACCGAGGCCGACCTGGCCGAGATCGACGCGCTCATGGCGGCGCATCCCGCACCGAAATGCGAGGTCCTGATCTGCCCGCCCGCGACGCTGATCGCCCGCATGGCCGCTCATGCCACCTCGGACCTGATGGTGGGCGGGCAGGACTGCCACCCCAAGGTCTCGGGCCCCCATACCGGCGACATCTCGGCCGCAATGCTGGTCGATGCCGGGGCAAGCCATGTCATCCTCGGCCATTCCGAGCGCCGGGCCGATCATGGCGAAAGCGACTCGCTGGTGCGGATGAAGGCCGAAGCCGCCCATGCCGCGGGCCTCGTCGCGATCGTCTGCGTGGGCGAGACCGAGGCGCAGCGGGATGCCGGCCGCACGCTCGACGTGATCGGCGCGCAGCTTTCCGGGTCGGTGCCGGATGGCGCCACCGCCGGCAATACCGTCATCGCCTATGAGCCTGTGTGGGCCATCGGCACCGGGCGCACCCCCACCACGGCCGAGATCGCCGAAGTCCACGCCTTCCTGCGGGCGCGGCTCGCGGACCGCTTCGCGGATGCTGCCGGTTTCCGGCTGCTCTACGGCGGTTCGGTCAAGCCCTCGAACGCGGCCGAGATCTTCGCAGTGGCGAATGTGGATGGGGCGCTGGTGGGCGGGGCAAGCCTGAAATCCGCCGACTTCGGCCCCATCGTCGCGGCCCTGTCCGGGGCCTGACGCCCCGAGGCGTGGGAGAACCGCCGCGCGGGGATCTGCTGCCTGCGTCGCCCCGGAAAGCGCTGGGTCCGGGCGGCGCGAACTGGACAGGACGGCGCGCCGCGGCCATCGTGGGACCGGGCGCCGTCCCGCGTCGGATCCGGGGGACGCCGCTTGACCCACAGCCCGCCTGCGCCCATGCAACGCCTGTCCCAGTCTCCCGTGGATCGCCACTTCGTCCGCAATCCCTACCGGTTCTACCGGCAGGCGCGGGCGGGCGGCCCGTTCTTCTTCTGGGAGGAGCCGGGACTGGTCTGCACAGCCTCGCATGCGGCGGTGAACGCCATCCTGCGCGATCGCCGCTTCGGCCGCGAGCCGCTGGCCCCCGCTCCGGTCCCCGACCACCTCGTCCCGTTCTACGAGATCGAGGCGCATTCCATGCTGGAGCTGGAGCCGCCACGCCACACGCGGCTGCGCAACCTCGTGCTGCGCGCCTTCACCTCGCGCCGGATCGGCTCGATGCAGCCGGAGATCGCGGCGTTGGCGGATCGCCTGATCGATGACCTGCCCGAAGGCACGTTCGACCTGCTGCCGACCTTCTGCCAGCGCCTGCCGATCACGCTGATCTCGCGCCTGATCGGCATTCCCGAGGCGCTGGCCCCCGAGGTGCTGCGCTGGTCCTCGGCCATGGTCGCCATGTACCAGGCCGGGCGCACCCGCGCAACCGAGGAGCGCGCCGCCGCCGCCGCCGCGGTCTTCGCCGAGTTCCTGCGGCTCTACATCGACGCCCGCCGGAGCCGGCCGGCCGATGACCTGCTGAGCCACCTGATCGCCGCCGAGGCCGATGGCCAGCAACTGTCCACCGACGAGATCATCGCGACCTGCATCCTGATTCTGAACGCGGGCCACGAAGCGGCGGTCCACGCCATCGGCAATGCGGTGGCGACGCTACTGATTCAGCAGGCCCCTCTCGAGGCGCTGGCGCCACCCAACGTCGTCCGCACGATCGAGGAACTGCTGCGCTTCGACCCTCCGCTGCACCTGTTCCGGCGCACCGCCTATGAGGATGCCGAGGTGATGGGCCACACCTTCCGGCGCGGGACCGAGGTGGCGCTGCTCCTCGCCGCGGCCAATCGCGACCCGGGGCCCTGGGAAAAGCCCGACCGCTTCCTCTGGAACCGGCCGGAAAAGCCGCACATGGCCTTCGGTGCGGGCATCCACTTCTGCCTCGGCGCGCCGCTCGCGCGGCTGGAACTGGTCACCGCGCTGCCGATCCTGTTCCGCCGCCTGCCCGGCCTGCGGCTGTCCGGCCGGCTGCGCTATGCCAACACCTGGCATTTCCGCGGACTGGAGGCGCTGCCCGTCTCGCGCTGAGGCCCGGCATTCAGACCGGCAGTGTGGTGGTGGCCTTGATCTCCTCCATGGAGAGCAGCGCCGTCACATTGTAGATACGCACCTCCGATATCAGCGCCTGATAGAAGGTGTCATAGGCCCGCGCATTGGCCACGCGCACCTTGAGGATGTAGTCGATGTCGCCAGCCAGCCGGTGCGCCTCGAGCACCTCGGGCCGTTCGCGCAGCGCCTTCAGGAACTTGCGCTGCCATTCGGCCTCGTGTTCCGAGGTGCGGATCAGCACGAAGAAGCAGGCCTCGAGCCCCAGCGCCTCGGCGTCGAGCAGCGCCGTCTGCTTCAGGATCACGCCGGCCTCGCGCATCCGGCGGATGCGATTCCAGACCGGCGTCTTCGACGAGCCGACCTTGCGGGCGATCTCGTCCAGCGACTGGCTGGCATCCTCCTGCAGTTCGGCAAGGATTTTCCTGTCCATCTCGTCCAGCCGGACCGCCATCCGCGCAACTCCCCCTTCAGCGGAACCCCGTTCCACCCGGCGCACCATAGGGAACATTCTTCCTTATCTGCAAGGGGCTATGGCGAAAGACGGGGAAATTGTCCTACATTGCGGGACGAAACCTCAGCAGTGGATGACAGGAATGACTGACGCGCGCAAAGCCCTCGGACAGGTTGTCTTCGTCGGCGCCGGCCCCGGCTCGATCGATCATCTGACCATGGGCGCCTGCCGGGCGCTGACGCAGGCCGAGGTCGTTATCCACGACCGGCTGGTCGGGCCCGAGATCCTCGAGCTGATCCCGCCCTCGGCCACCCGTATCGAGGCGGGCAAGGAAGGCTTCGGCCCCTCCACCCCGCAGTCGGCGATCAACGCGATGATCGTGGGCCATGCTGGCGCCGGCAAGCGCGTGATCCGGCTGAAATCGGGCGACAGCGGCATCTTCGGCCGGCTGGACGAGGAGATCGAGGCGCTGGACGTGGCCGGCATCCCATGGCGCATCGTGCCGGGGCTGACCACCGCCGCCGCAGCCGCGGCGACCATCGGGCAGAGCCTGACGAAGCGGGGCCGCAACGCCGCCCTGCGGATCGTCACCGGCCATGACATGGCGGGCTTTGCCGAGCAGGACTGGCGCGGCCTTGCCCGCGCGGGCGAAGTGGCCGCGATCTACATGGGCAAGAAATCCGCCCGCTTCATCCAGGGCCGCCTGATGATGCACGGCGCCAGCCCCGAGACCCCCGTCACCGTGGTCGAGAACGCCAGCCGCGCCGATGAGCGGATTGTTGCGGCCACGCTCGTCACCCTCGCCGATGCCGTTGCCGGACTCACCGGCCCGGCTATCGTGCTTTACGGGCTTGCGCCTCGCCGCGCCGCGGCGGCCCTGCCCCTGCTGAAGGAAGCCACCGCATGAGCCGCCCGTTCATCCCGAAGGTCGTCACCGCAAACGCGCTGCTGGAAGGCGACGTGGTTTACCTGACCGCCGACGACCGCTGGACCCGCCACCATCACGAGGCCGAGCTGATCGAGGACGAGGCGCACGGCCAGCTGCGCCTGATCTTCGCCACCGCGCAGAAGGGCGTGGTGGTCGGCGCCTATCTGGCGGATGCGCGCCCGGGCGCCAACGGGCCCGAACCGATCCACTTTCGCGAGGTGTTCCGCACGCGCGGCCCCTCGAACTACCGTCACGGCAAGCAGGAGGTGGCGGCGCGCTGACGCCGTCATTCCGAAGAGGCAGCCATGTATCGCTACAACGACTTCGACGAAGCCTTCGTGCGCACCCGTGTCGCGCAGTTCAGCCAGCAGGTCGCGCGCCGCATCGACGGCTCGCTGACCGAGGACGAGTTCCGCCCGCTCCGCCTGATGAACGGCCTTTACCTGCAGCTACACGCCTACATGCTGCGCGTGGCGATCCCCTACGGCACGCTCGACAGCCGCAAGATGCGCCAGCTTGCCATGATCGCCGAGCGCTGGGACAAGGGCTACGGCCACTTCACCACGCGGCAGAACATCCAGTTCAACTGGCCGAAACTGCAGGACGTGCCCGAGATCCTCTCGGCGCTGGCCGATGTCGAGATGCACGCCATCCAGACTTCGGGCAACTGCGTCCGCAACGTGACCGCGGACCATTTCGCCGGCGCCGCCGCCGACGAGATCGAGGATCCGCGCCCGGTGGCCGAGCTGCTCCGCCAGTGGTCGACCGACCATCCGGAGTTCCAGTTCCTGCCGCGCAAGTTCAAGATCGCCATCACCGGCTCGCCGAACGACCGGGCGGTGACGAAGGCGCATGACATCGGCCTGCGCATGGTCCGCAACGAGGCGGGCGAGCCCGGCTTCGAGGTGATCGTGGGCGGCGGTCTTGGCCGGACGCCGATGATCGGCCATGTCGTGCGGGAGTTCCTGCCGAAGGCGGACCTTCTTCCTTACGTCGAGGCGATCCTGAGCATCTACAACGAGCTTGGCCGGCGCGACAACAAGTTCAAGGCGCGGATCAAGATCCTTGTCCACGAGACAGGGCGCGACGAGATCGCCCGGCTGGTCGAGGAGCGCTTCGAGGAAACGCGCGCCGAATTCGCCGGCACCGACCAGGCTCTTCTGGCCGAGATCGAGCGGGCCTTCGCGCCCCCCGCCTTCCGCGTGGCGCCCACCGACGCCTTCGACGCGTTCTACAAGGCCGACCCGGTGTTCCGCGCCTGGGCCGATACCAACCTCGCGCCGCACCGCGCCGAGGGGTATGCCATCGTGACGATCAGCCTGAAGGCGCATGGCGCGACCCCGGGCGATGCGACGGCCGAGCAGATGCGCCTGATCGCGGATCTGGCCGAGACCCATGGCCATGACGAGATCCGCATCAGCCACGAGCAGAACGTGATCCTGCCGCATGTCCACAAGTCGGACCTGCCGGCGATCCATGCCGCGCTGTCGCGCGCCGGCCTTGCAACGGCGAACGTCGGCCTGATTTCCGACATCATCGCCTGCCCGGGGATGGACTATTGCGCGCTGGCCACCGCCCGCTCGATCCCGGTGGCGCAGGAGATCGCGACCCGCTTCGAGGACCTGAAGCTGGAGCATGAGATCGGCCCGCTGAAGCTGAAGATCTCGGGCTGCATCAACGCCTGCGGCCACCACCATGTCGGGCACATCGGCATCCTCGGCCTCGACCGCGCCGGGGTGGAGAACTACCAGATCACGCTGGGCGGTGACCACACCGAGACGGCGGCGATCGGCGAGAAGACCGGCCCGGGCTTTGCCTATGACGAGATCGTGCCCGCGATCGAGCGGATCGTGCGTGCCTACCTCGAAGTGCGAAGCGAGCCTGCGGAAACCTTCCTCGAGACGCTGCGGCGGGTCGGGCACGGACCGTTCAAGGCCGCTCTCTATGATGCGGAAGGCACGAAGGATGCTGCGTGAGGTTCCCCAGGGCTCGGTGACCGACCGGGTCGCCGCGCTCAACGCCCGCTACAAGCACCACGGTGCGACGGCGGTTCTCGAACATGCGCTGAAGGATGCGGACCTGGGCCGGGTGGCCCTCGTCTCCTCCTTCGGGGCGGAATCGGTGGTGCTGTTGCACCTCGTCTCGGTCATCGCGCCCGAGACGCCGGTGATCTTCATCGACACGCGGATGCTCTTCCAGGAGACGCTCGACTATCAGCGCCAGCTGGCCGATACGCTTCACCTGGGCGACATCCGCACGATCCGCGCCACCCAGCCGCGGATCTCGTTCGAGGATCCGGACGGCACGCTGAACCAGTACAACACCGATGCCTGCTGCGCGGTCCGCAAGGTCGAGCCGCTGGAGCGGGCGCTCCGGCATTTCGACGGCTGGATCACCGGCCGCAAGCGTTATCAGAGCGGGACGCGGGCTGCCGTCGAGTTCTTCGAGGCCGAGGACGAGCGGCGGATCAAGGTGAATCCGCTGGCACACTGGGGCCGCGAGGATCTGGAAGAGTACATCGTCAACAACAACCTGCCGCGGCACCCGCTGGTCGCCAAGGGCTATCCGTCGATCGGCTGCGAACCCTGCACCTCGCCGGTGGCCGAGGGCGAGGACCCGCGCGCGGGACGCTGGCGCGGCAGCGCCAAGACGGAATGCGGCATCCATTTCATCAACGGCAAGGCCGTCCGCGGTCCCGTGAACAAGGAGGACGCGGCATGAGCGTCATCGTCACCGACGAGGGCTTCCGCGCCGACGACTGGACGGCCGAGATCGCGCCGCTCGACGCGCTCGAGGATCGCCATGAGGCCGCCGACCTCGCCAATACCGATGACCCCGCAAGGCTGGGCAACCGGCTTGCCGGGCTGCGCCTCATCCGCATCGCCTTCCCCGCCTTCGGCGACGGGCGCGGCTTCACCCTGGCGCGCCGGCTGCGCCGCATGGGCTATGCCGGCCGCCTGCGCGCAGCCGGCCCGCTTCTTGCGGACCAGTATGCCATGGCGCGGCGGGTGGGCTTCGACGAGGTCGAGATCCCCGACGATCTGGCCGCCCGCCAGCCCGAGGATCAGTGGCTGTTCCGGGCCGGCTGGCAAAACCATGACTATCAGTCGCAGCTTAAGGGCTGATTCCGGCCTTTCTTCGCAGGGTGCGAAGATTTACTGAAAGAGCGGACCAAGGGGACCGTGCCATGAACCAGAACGCCGCCATTGTGAAGACCATGCCCGATGCGCAGACCGTCACCTCGGTGCAGCATTGGACGGACCGCCTGTTTTCCTTCCGCGTGACGCGGCCGCAGTCGCTGCGCTTCCGTTCGGGCGAGTTCGTGATGATCGGGCTTCTCGACGAGCGCGGCAAGCCGATCATGCGCGCCTATTCCATTGCCTCGCCGAACTGGGACGAGGAGCTGGAGTTCTACTCGATCAAGGTGCCGGACGGGCCGCTGACCTCGCGCCTCCAGCACATCCAGCCGGGCGACCAGATCATCCTGCGCCCGAAGCCGGTGGGCACGCTGGTGCTTGACGCGCTGCTGCCCGGCAAGCGGATCTGGTTCCTGGCCACCGGCACGGGCATCGCGCCCTTCGCCTCGCTGATGCGCGACCCGGAAACCTATGAGCGCTACGAGCAGGTCATCATGATGCACACCTGCCGCGAGAAGTCGGAACTCGAATACGGCCGTCAGCTGGTCGAGAGCCTGAAGGATGACCCGCTGATCGGCGAGATGGTGGGCGACAAGCTGCTCTACTATCCCACGACGACGCGCGAGGCGTCGGACCGGATGGGCCGGATCACCGACAACCTGACCTCGGGCAAGGTGTTCTCCGACCTCGGCATCCCGCAGATGAACACGGCCGAGGACCGCGCCATGGTCTGCGGCTCGCTCCAGTTCAACATCGACGTGAAGAACGTGCTGGAGAGCTTCGGCCTGCGCGAGGGTGCCAACTCCGAGCCGCTGGAATACGTGGTGGAGAAAGCCTTCGTCGGCGACGGCATCTGAGACCGCCCGATCCTGCAGAAGCGCCGCGCGGTCCCTCCGCGCGGCGCTTTCGCTTTGCAGGCTCCCAAGCACTTGGGGCGCGAAATGCGACGCCCGAGGACCGGCAGCGCGCCACGTCCCCCACCCACGGCGGCCATGCCCGTCAGATCCCGAGCGCGGTGCGCACCGTTTCCAGCGCCGGGCCGAGCAGTTCCGGCGTCGCGGCGGCCGCGTCCAGCGTATCCTTCAGCCGCTGGCGCGTCGCCTCGTCGAGGCTTGAGCCGTCGATCATCGCGTCGACCCGCGCGCGGTCGAAGGTTTCCACCCTGAGAAGATCCTCGGGCAGCAACTCCCCGGCCGCCTGCGCCGCGTCGCGTGCGGCCAGGGTGGCCGCGGCGGCCGCCTCGCGCGCGGCCGCAAGGGCCGAGTCGGCGGCCTCGGAGGCCGCACCCGTCGCGACACGGCCCGCCTCGGCGGCAGCGGCGGCAGCGGCGGCCGCGGCGTCGGATGCAGCCTCGGTGGCGGCATCCGCGGCGGCGGCGGCATCGGCGGCGGCGGCAGCGGCGGCATCCTCGGTCGCGCGCGCCGCTTCGGACGCCTCGGTCCCGGCCGCGGCCGCGGCCCGCCGCGCCTCCTCGGCGGCGGCTTCGGCCTCGCCTTCGGCCGAGCGCGCGGCCTCGGTCGCCTCCTCCCCCGGAAGGAAGCCGAAGCGATACCAGCCGAGACCCGCCACCAGCAGCAGTGCGAGTCCGACGATGATGACGATCCTGCCCATGTCCTCTCCCTCAGGCGGAAGGCGCCTGTTCTGCGGGAGGAAACGCCGCCATGTCGCAGGGCGTTCCGTGGACCGGCGACTTGTGCGCGCCCCGAATCCGGTTGAAAGGTGACGCCACAAACACTACTTTGCGCCCACATTTGCCAACGACACAAGGAACGCCACCATAGCCCGCAGACCTCACAACGCCCCGCCGCAACGCGACACGGGCCCCCGCGTGAACGAGCGCATCCGCTGCCCCGAGATCCGACTGATCGGGGCTGGCGGCGAGAACATCGGCATCGTCACGCCGTCGCGCGCCATGATGATGGCGGAAGAGGCCGGGCTCGACCTCGTGGAGATCTCGCCGAACGCGGAACCGCCGGTCTGCAAGATCATGGACTTCGGCAAGTTCAAGTACGAGCAGCAGAAGCGCGAGGCCGAGGCCCGCAAGAAGCAGCACATCATCGAGATCAAGGAGATCAAGTTCCGTCCCGGGACCGATACCCATGACTTCGACGTGAAGATGCGCTCGGTGCTGAAGTTCCTGAGCGAAGGCGACAAGGTGAAGGTCACCCTGCGGTTCCGCGGCCGCGAGATGGCCCACCAGGAGCTTGGCCTGGAACTTCTCAACCGCGTGGCGGCCCAGGTCGCCGAGGCCGAGGCCGGCAAGGTGGAGTCCATGCCGAAGCTGGAAGGCCGGCAGATGGTGATGATGATCGGGCCGAAGTGACGCCCGCCGCCCGCGCGGATCAGAGGGGAGCCCGCGAGGCTCCCTTTTTCGTCTGGGGACCGCGCGTCCGTTTTGAACCCGCGGGATCGCCGCGATCATCCCGCGGATCTCTCAGAAGCGCCGCTCGCGCGGCTGCGGCCGGGTCGGGATCTCCTTCAGCAGGCCACCCACCCCCATCGCGGCGATGTCGGCATCGGTGAGCGGCAGGCCGCAGGCCAGACGTTCCAGCACCCAATCCGCCCCGTTGAGCGCGGGCGAGCGGGCGCAGCCCGGCAGGCCGATCACCGGGCGCGCGCCCAGCATGCCATGAAACAGCAGGTTGCCCGGGTCCACCGGCATGCCGAACCGCGCGACGGTCCCGCCGGCGCGGCGCAGCGCCTCGGGCGCGGTGTCGTGCAGATCCGAGGTGGCGGAGCCCGTCAGGATCAGCAGCATCTCGCCCGGCAGCCGGTCCAGCGCGCCGGCCATGGCGGCGGGCTCGTGCGCCGTCACCTCGCAGCCGGCGAGCGCCATGCCCAGAGCCGCCAGCCGGCCCTCGACCGAGCGGCGGCCCTTGGCGGTCAGCTTCTCCTCCTGTCCCGGCACCTCGGTCAGCAGAAGCCCCGCGGTCCTGCGCAGGACGGGAAGGATGCGGATGGCCGCGCGCGCCGCATCCTCGGCCGCCGCCAGCGACCTGCCGTCGACGGCATAGGAGATGATCTTGACCGTGCCGACCAGCATGCCCGGCTCCACCCGCGTGAGGGGCGCGAGCGTGGCCAGGGTGATGGCGGGATCGATCCGGTTCAGCGCATGGATCCGGTCCGCCTCCAGCGCGACGAGGCCCGGAGCGGCTGCATTGAGGTTCACCCGGCCGGTGAAGGCAGCCGAGCAGCTGAGGCCGGCGGCCGCCCCGTCCGGAACCAGCGCCCGGGCGAGGCGCGCCGCCGCCTCGTCCTCGGCCACGTCGGCGGGATCAGGCCGCGCCACGATGACCTCGGCCACGCCCGCGGCGGCCAGTCGCGCCAGCGTCGCCGGGTCCAGCACCAGCCCCTTGCGCAGCCGCCCCCCGGGAAGGACGAGCGAATGGGCGAGGATCGCGCCCTCGGCCTCGGCCAGCGGAACGGGTCCGAAGCGCATCAGCCGCGCCTCAGCCGGTCGGTGATCTGGGCGAGGATGGCAATCGCGATCTCGGCAGGGCTTTTCGCGCCGATGTCGAGGCCGACCGGCGCATGGATCCGGGCGATCTGGTCCTCGGCGACCCCCGCGGCGCGCAGGCGGTCTAGCCGCTTGGCATGCGTGCGGGGAGAGCCGAGGCAGCCGAGGTAAAAGGCCTTCGTGGCGAAGGTGGCAAGGATCGCCGGATCATCGAGCTTCGGGTCATGGGTCAGGGTGACCACCGCCGTCCGCGCATCAGGCGCGAGGCGCGCCATCGCCTCGTCGGGCCAGTCGTCGAGGATCGTCTCGCCCGGAAACCGCGCGGCCGAGCCGAAGGCGCTGCGCGGGTCGATCAGGGTCGGCTCGTAGCCCGCGATCCGCGCCATCGCCAGCAGCGGCTGCGCGATGTGCACCGCGCCGACCACGATCAGCCGCAGGGGCGGGTTGTGCACGCCGACAAACCAGCCGTCCTCCTCCAGCCCAGACCGGTCCGCCCGCAGCCGGGCCGCCACGGCGGGCTCCTCCGGGCCGGCAAGACGGTGCTGCCACGTGTCGGTCCGCACCATCAGCGCCGTCGGGCGGCGCGCGGCACGGGTGTCCACCAGATCGGCCAGCATCGCCTCGGAAAGGGCGGCGCCGACCGGCTCCACCATCACGCGGATGGTGCCGCCGCAGGCCAGACCCACCGCAAACGCCTGGTCATCCGACACGCCGAAGGTCAGAAGACGCGACCGGCCGTCCTGCAGCGCCTCGGCCGCCTCGGCCATCACAGCCCCCTCGACGCAGCCGCCCGAGACCGACCCCATGATCTCGCCGTCGCCGGACACCGCAAGCTGGCTTCCGGCCGGGCGGGGGGCCGAGCCCCATGTCTCGACCACCGTGGCAAGGACGGCCCCCCGGCCGGCGCGATGCCAGCCGAGGGCGATCTCGGGGATGCTGTCATGGCCGGTCACGATGGTCCTCCCTGCGCCGCGCCGGGGGATCATGCGCCGGGGGCGAGCGACGCCGCCACTGCCAAAAGGTGGCATGGCGGCGTCGGCGGTCAGTTCGCCGCCGTCTGCAGCAGCGGCGTGATCAGCCGGACCGCGACCCGTCGGTTGCGCTGGTCCGGCCCTTCCGTATCGACCCGCAGGTCCTCCTCGCCATAGCCCTGCACCACGAGGTTCTCGGGCGGCACGTCATAGTATTCCGTCAGCGCGAGGGCCACGGACTCGGCCCGGCGGTCCGAAAGCGTCAGGTTGGACGCAGCCGAGCCCACCGCGTCGGTGTGCCCCTCGATCAGGAACACCTCCTCGGGGCGCTCGGCGATCATGTCCGAGATCGTCTGGCCCAGCATGGCAAGCTTCTCGGCCTCTTCCGGCACGATGGCCGCCGAGCCGCTGTCGAAGGTGATCTGATCGACGTCGATGGCCGGCGCAAGTGCGCGGACCTCGCGGTAGTCCCGGATCTGGCGCAGGCTGTAGGTCCGGTCCAGATCCCGGCCCCGCATCTGTTCCAGCGCCTCGCGCAGGGCTGCCTTGTCGCGGGTCTCGGTGAAGTTGTAGACCGGCGCGGGTTCCGGCAGGCGCGAGAAGTCGATCTGCTCGACCGGGGCGAGGTCGTCGATCAGCAGCACCTCCTGCCCGTATCGGTCCACGGCCGAGCGGCGCAGCACGCGGCCGGCGGCATCGCGGATCGTCACGATCTGCGTGCCGTCCTCGCGCGTCACGACCGATCGGGTGGAGCCATCGGCATAGCTTTCGGTGATGACCTCCGATCCCGGTCGCCGCAGCAGGGTGTCATCGTCCTTCAGCACGGCATAGGTTCCATCGGCGCGCTGCACGACCACCCGGTCGCCGCTGTTCGACACGACCTCGTCGCGGTTGTTGAGCAGCGCCCCCACGGCGAGACCGCCCAGGGCGAGCAGGCCGAACTTCTCGAAGTTGCTCAGGCCACCATCGTCGTCATCGTCGTCGTCATCCTCGCCGGCCCGCCAATCCGTGGCGCGGGTCGCGAAGTCCTCCCGGCTCGAGCGGAAGTCCTCCTCGGTGATGCGTTCGGCGCGACGGGCCGAGCGGCGGGCGTCCTCTGCCGCCTCGCGGGCGTTCCCGGCCGAGGCGGCCGCAGCCGCGGTGCTCCTGTCAGGATCGTCCAGCGCGCGGGAAAGCGAACGGCGGGCCTCCTCGCGACTTGGCCTGCGCTCCTCCTCGGCGCGCCCGGCATCGCGGGTCGCCCGGTCGCCGTCCCGCGTCCTGCGCTCGGCGTCCGCATCGCGGCCGTCCCCGCGCCGGGGGCGTTCGGCATCGTTTGCCACCGGATTGTTGCGCTCGGTGTCCGGGCGCGCCCGGTCGCGCGGGGCACGGTCGGTGCCGACGACGGGGCTGTCATTCTCGTCCGTGCTGCGGACAGGGCGATCACCCTCGCGCGGGGCGCCCCGTCCCGCGTCCTCCTCCTCCAGCATCCGGCGGAGTTCATCGCCATCGGGTCCGTCGTCGCCCTGACGGGAGCGCTGGCCGTCAGCGCGCGGCGCCTCGCCGCCATCCCGGGGCTCGGCCTCGCGCTGGTTCTCGCGGCTGCGCGTCCGGTCGGCTGCGCCCGGCTCCTCCTCGCGGTCCGGCGCGGCCCGACGCTGCTCGCGCTCGCGGTCGGCGGGCCGCCCCGCCTCCCCGCCGGCGCCGCCCTCAGGCGCGGCGCGGCGCGGTTGCCCGGACCTTTCGCCGTCAGCCGGTCGCTCGGCCTCGGCTGCCGGACGGGCCGGTCGCGCCGCGGGGGTATCGTCCTGCGGTGCGGCACGCTGCTTGCGCTGCTCGCGCTCGGGGCGCTCGGCATCGGTGGCGCGACCGGCGGGGCGGGCGTCCGGCCGCTCGTCCGGCTGGTTTGCGCGCTGCTGACGCTGCTGCCCGGCGGGGCGATCCTCCTGCTGCTGGCGCGCCGCGTCAGGCTGGCGGTTGCGGCGCTCCTGCTGGCCGGCGCCCTCGCCCGACCGCTGCTCGCCGCGCTTTCGCGGCGGGCAGTCCTCGGGGTTCTCGGACGTGCAGTTCGCCCGTTGACCGTCCTGCGCGCTCAATGGAAGCGGCTGGATCGCGGAGAGCGCCACCGACAGTGCGGCCGTCGTGGTCAATAGCCGACTCTTCATCGGAAAATTCCTTTCGTTCGTGACCCTGATCACCGGGAACGGGCCGATCTTGCATCAGAAGAACGGGCGACGCATGCGGAACGTTCCCGCGGGGACGCACGCCGGCAGAGCTTTGCCGGTGGAATGAAAAAAACCGCCGCCCGGAGGGGGCGGCGGCAGCAACATGTTGTCAGATCGGGGATTACTGCGGCGGAACGCCGCCCTGGCTGTCGTCCGTGCCGTCCGGCTGCTCGGCACCCGGAACCATCGGAGCGGCGCCCTCGGTCGCAAGGCCGCCGGCCTGCGAGCCCGGATCGACCGGCGGGCTGGCGGCCGAGTCGTCCGCACCATCCGGGGTCTCGGCCCCCGGCACCTGCGGCTCGGCCGCAGGCGCGCCCGCCGCGCCGCCCGCTTCCGAGGTCGGATCGACCGGCGGGGCCGCCGTCGAGTCGTCGGTGCCGGCGGGGGTTTCGGCGCCCGGCACCGCAGGCGCGGTCGAGCCCGGAGGGCAGGTCACGGTCGCGCTGGGAACGCAGTCGGCGGTCGAGGTCTGGGCGACCGCCGCGACGGGGTGCAGCGCCATCAGGCCAAGCGTCAGGGCGGCGGTGGTCTGGAGCAGTCTGTGGCTCATCGTCTGTCCTTTCACGTCATTGATCCCGGCCCGCGGGCTCCGGATCGGCATGGCGCGACAACAGGCTGGGGCGCGAAGCGTTCCCGCGGCCACGGCGATGCCGCGATAAAACCTGTGTGAAACCCGGGGCAGGCTCCGAATCAGCGGCGGCGGCCCTCGGGCCGGGAAAGGGCCTCTGCGAGGGCGTCGAGCGATGCCACCGAATGGGCCGCCCGGAGGCTGTCGACATGGGGCAGCATCGCCCGGATGCCGGCCGCCCGGGGCGCGAAGCCGTCCCAGCGCAGCAGCGGATTGAGCCAGATCAGCCGCCTCGTGGAAAGATGCAGCCGCTCCATCTCGCGCGCGAGCGCCTCGGGCGCACCCCGGTCAAGTCCGTCGGTGATCAGCAGCACCACGGCGCCCTGCCCCAGCACCCGGCGCGACCAGTCGCGGTTGAAGACGTGCAGGCACTCGCCGATCCGCGTGCCCCCCGACCAGTCCTGCGCCTCGGCCCCGGCGGCGGCCAGCGCGGCATCCACGTCGCGCGTCCGCAAGTGGCGGGTGATGTCGGTCAGCCGCGTGCCGAAGGTGAAGGCATGGACCCGCGCCCAGCCCTGCCCCTTCCGGTTCGCCACCGCGTGAACGAAATGCAGGACAAGCCGCGAATAGCGCGACATCGACCCCGAGATGTCGCAGAGCACGACGAGGTTCGGCCAACGTTCGGTCGGCCGCCGGCGGGCAATGGCGGCGACCTCTCCGCCCTGCCGCAGCGCAAGCCGCAGGGTGCGGCGCAGGTCGGGCCGGCTGCCCGAGACCGCCGCCACCACCCGCCGCGAGGCGATGGGCGGCACCGGCAGCGTGAGCCGCGACAGCATCCGCTTGGCCGCCTCGATCTCGGAGGTGGACATCTGCTCGAAGTCGAGCCGCTTCAGCCGCTCCTCCTCCGAGACGGTCTCGGCCGCATCGATCTCGATCAGGCTTTCCTCGCCCGCCTCCTCGCGCTGCTCGGGGCGGGCGGCCCCGTCGAGCAACGCCTCGGCGGCGCGCTTCTCGGCGGGCTCCGGTGGCCGGTCCTCCTGCAGGCCGCGCAACTGCGGCAGCAGCAGGCTCATCATGTGCTCGAGGAACTGCGGATCGCGCCAGTAGAGCCGGAAGACCTGCGCGAAGACGGCCCGGTGTTCGGGGCGCGAGACGAAGCAGGCGTGGAGCGTCCAGTAGAAATCCTCGCGCGAGGTGAAGCCCGCGGCCTCGACGGCGCGGATCGCGTCGATCACCCGGCCCGAGCCGATCGGCAGCCCCGCCTTGCGCAGCGCGCGGGCGAACCACAGGATGTTCTGCCCCAGACGTCCCTCGGGGGAAGCAAGCGTCTCCATGGCTCAGCCCTTCCGGCGCCGGGCCGGCCGGCCCTCAGACCGGGGCAAAGTCGCGCCGGGCCTCGTCCAGCAGGCGCCGGGCTTCCGATCCCTGAACCTTCTGGATGTCGTCCTGATACTTCAGCAGCGCGCCCAGCGTGTCGGCGATCACCTCGGGCGAAAGCTGGATCACGTCGAGCGCGAGCAGGCACTTCGCCCAGTCGATCGTCTCGGCGACGCCCGGCTTCTTGAACAGGTCCTCGCGGCGCAGGCGCTGGACGAAGGCCACGATCTCGCGGCTGAGCGCCTCCTGCGCCTCGGGGGCGCGGGCGGCGAGGATGGCGTATTCACGCTCGAAACTCGGGTAATCGACCCAGTGATAAAGGCAGCGCCGCTTCAGCGCGTCATGCACCTCACGGGTGCGGTTCGAGGTCAGGATCACGATCGGCGGCTCCGGCGCGCGGATCGTGCCCAGCTCGGGGATCGTCACCTGAAAGTCCGACAGGGCCTCCAGCAGGAAGGCCTCGAAGGGCTCGTCGGTGCGGTCCAGCTCGTCGATCAGCAGCACCGGGGGGCCGCCGTCCTGCGGGCGCATCGCCTGCAAGAGCGGCCGTTCGATCAGGTAGTCCTCGGTGAAAAGCTCGGCCTTCAGCGCGTCGCGGTCGGCGCCGCCCGAGGCTTCGGCGGCACGGATCGCGATCATCTGGGCGGCGAAGTTCCAGTCGGCCACCGCCGAGGCCGCATCCAGCCCCTCATAGCACTGCAGCCGGATCAGCCGCCGCCCCAGCGCCGCCGCCAGCGCCTTGGCGATCTCGGTCTTGCCGGTGCCGGCCTCGCCTTCAAGGAACAGCGGGCGGCCCAGCTTCAGGGCGAGGAAGGTCACCGTCGCCAGCGCGCGGTTGCTGACATAGCCCTGCCCGGCAAGAAGCTCGGCGGTGGCGTCGATCGAGGCGGGCAGAAGGTGGGACAAGGCAGGTCTCCGGGTTGCGGGCCGAGGTTGACCGAGGCGGGCCGCGGCGGTCAAGCGGGCCGCGGCCGGTCTGCGACCAAGGTCGGGCGGGCCCTCGGATGCCCCCACAACATTTGTCACGCTTTTGCCGCATTGACCGCATCAACTGGCCACCCCGCTCGGGCAGACGGAAGTTTCCCCAGTGGCACGAAGATCCGAGCCTCCGAGAAATGACATCCGACCTGTCTCCCGATCCGCGCCTGCTTCGCGACGCCTCGTCCGCCACGGACCGTGGAAGCTGGCTGGAGCTGGTCGACCGCATCGGCGACGAGGTCGGCTATTTCCAGAGCCTCGGACCCCGGCACTGGGCCTTCTTCCGCGACGACGGCCCGATCCTCGTGGTCAGCTTCGAGACGCTGGAGGCGATCCGCGCGCAGGGACCGGGGCAGTTGCCGCTGGGCGATTGCGTGGCGCGGGCCGAAGGCTGGTCGCATCTCTGCCTGATTGCGGATGGCGAGACGTGGTATCGCGATGCGGCCGTCCACCGCTACTTCGACCGGCTGGTGGACGACGCCTTCTTCGAGGATTTCGACCGTATCGTGTTCTATGGCGCGGGGATGGGCGGCTATGCCGCCTGCGCCTTCTCGCCCACGGCGCCGGCGGCGACAGTGATCGCGGTCACACCTCGCGCCACGCTCGAACCGGCCGTCGCGGGATGGGACCCCCGGCATCGGACGCTGCGGCGGCTCGATTTCACCGACCGCTACGGCTATGCGCCGGACATGGTCGAGGGCACGGGCGAGGTCTTCCTGCTTTTTGATCCGGCCGAGCCGCTGGACGCGATGCATGCCGCCCTGTTCCGCGGGCCGCATGTGCACCTGCAACGCCTGCGCAACGTCGGATCACCGCTGGAAGCGGCCCTGTTGCGCATGGGCCTCGTCGGGCCCCTGATCGCGGCGGGGGCCCGGGGGACGCTCGGTCCGGGACGGGTGGCGCGGCTGTGGCGGGCGCGACGCGACGACATCGACTATGTGGTGCACCATCTGGCGCTGAACGCCGGCAGACCGCGGCGGGCGCGCAAGGTGCTCAACACCGCCGAGCGGACGTTCGACGCGGCCGAGTTGCGCGAGCGGCTTCTGGACCTGCACAGGCGGCTCAGTCAGGGCCGGGGCTGAGACCGGGCCAGCGCCGCCCGGGCGGTCTCTGCCGCCTCGTCGAAGCCGCGGGACAGGACGGGATCGACCGCGCGGCAGGCCGCGGCCACCCGCTCGGCCTTGTGCAAATAGGCCGCCAGCGCCTCGCGGTCCCATTCGCCGGGCGGGCTGGAGGTGAGCGCCGCGAGATTGGCCGCCTTGTCCGCAAGACGCAGCCGGCAGGCGGCGGGAGACAGGCTGTCGCTTTCCGAGGGATCGGTGACCTCCGCGACCAGCCGGGCGACATCCTGGCCGAAGAGCGCGGCAATCTGCTCGGGCGTCGCACCGGCCTTCTCGACCGTGTCATGCAAGAGCGCCGCGATCACCAGCGTCTCGTCCGCCGCCCCGCTCAGCGAGGCGCGCAGCGCCACGTCGATGACGTGGTTGATGTAGGGGTGGCCCTCGTGGCCCTTCTGCCGCGCCCCGGCATGCAGGCGGGCGGCGAAGGCGCAGGCTTCCAGCAGTCTTTGCATCGGGATCCTCCTTCCGCCGCAACGTGTGGCAACGCCTCGCGTTCCCGGGCAGCGACTCACTGGAAATGCGCGGGCCGATGCAGTAGGCGGCTGGCATGACCCAGAGCCTGACCCTCCGCCGCCCCGACGACTGGCACCTCCACCTACGCGACGGCGCGATGCTCGAGGGCGTCCTGCCGGAAAGCGCGCGCCATTTCGCCCGCGCCATCGTGATGCCGAACCTCGTGCCGCCGGTGGTGACGGGCGCGCAGGCCGCGGCCTACTGCGAGCGCATCCTGGCCGCGCTGCCGGAAGGCGCGCGGTTCGAGCCGCTGATGACCCTCTACCTCACCGAAACCACGGACCCGGCCGATGTCCGGGCCGCCGCGGCCTCGGGGCTGGTCAAGGCGGTCAAGCTCTACCCGGCCGGCGCCACGACGAACTCGGCCTCAGGGGTGCGCGACTTCGACCGCGTGCGCGGCGTGCTGGAAACGATGGCCGAGATCGGTCTGCCCCTTTGCGTCCACGGCGAGGTGACGGACCCGGCGGTGGACATCTTCGACCGCGAGGCGGTGTTCCTCGACCGGGTGCTGGACCCGATCCGGCAGGCGACGCCCGGGCTGCGGGTGGTGCTGGAACATGTGACGACGGCCGAGGGGCTGGACTACGTGCGCGGCGGCGGGCCAGGCATTGCCGGCACGCTGACCACCCACCACCTGATCATCAACCGCAACCACATCCTCGCCGGCGGCATCCGTCCGCATTACTACTGCCTGCCGGTCGCGAAGCGCGAAACGCACAGGCTCGCGCTGCGCAAGGCCGCCACCTCCGGCGAGGGCTGCTTCTTCCTCGGCACCGATTCCGCGCCGCATGTGGACAGCACCAAGGAGGCCGCCTGCGGCTGCGCCGGCTGCTTCACCGCGACGAACACGATGTCCATCCTCGCCCATGTGTTCGAGGAGGAAGGCGCGCTTGACCGGCTGGAGGGCTTCGTCTCGCTGCACGGGCCGCGGTTCTACGGCCTGCCCGCCAACGAGGAGCGCATCACCCTGCGCAAGGGCGAGCCGCTCGCGCTGCCGGCGAAGATCCTGACCGGGGCCGGTCCCGTCACCCTGTTCGACCCGGGTTTCCCGCTGCTCTGGCATGTCGAGACCTGAGGCCCGCCACCGCCCGTCCGGGCAATCCGCCTTGCCGCGACCTGCCCCAACGGGCAATGGACGCCCCTGACCAGAGGACGATCCCCATGATCCCCACTTCCTTTCCGCCGCGCGAGGAGATCGCCCGCCTGACGGCGCGGATGCTGCTCGAGATCCAGGCGGTGCACTTCCGCCCGCGCGAGCCGTTCACGCTGGCCTCGGGCCTGCCCTCGCCCACCTACATCGACTGCCGCAAGCTGATCTCGTATCCGCGCATCCGCTCGACGCTGATGGATTTCATGGCGATGACGGTGCTGCGCGACGCGGGCTTCGAAGCCTTCGACAACGTGGCGGGCGGCGAGACCGCAGGCATCCCCTTCTCGGCGATGATCGCCGAGCGGCTGGCGCTGCCGATGACCTATGTGCGCAAGAAGCCGAAGGGCTATGGCCGCAACGCCCGCATCGAGGGCGTGATGACCGAAGGCCAGCGCGTGCTGCTGGTCGAGGACCTGACCACCGACGGCGGCTCGAAGCTTTCCTTTGTCGATGCGATCCGCGAGACGGGCGCGACCTGCGCCCATACGGCCGTGATCTTCTACTACGGCATCTTCCCCGAAACGATCGGCCGGCTTGAGGCGCATGGCGTCACGCTGCACCACCTCTGCACCTGGTGGGACGTGCTGGCCGAGGCGCGCGCCTCCGGCACCTTCGACGATGCGACGCTGGCCGAGGTCGAGAGCTTCCTGTCCAATCCCCGCGACTGGCAGGACGCGCGGAAACCGGCCGACGCTCATCCAAAGCGCTGAAGCCCGACCTGGGGAAAACCGGGGGCCGCCGCCGGCAGAATCGCCACAGGCTGCGATTTGCGGCTGCGCGGCCCGCCAGATGTGGTAGCCTTTCCGGGCGTCGAAACGATCCACAGCCTGTCCACAGGCTTCAGGCGGCACGATCCCCGGAGCTATACCCCCTGCCCCGTCCTGCCGTTTGGGAGTATGACGTTGCACCGCACCAAGGGCGCCCGAAAAAGATGGCGCCCGTCGAACGAGAGCAGAGAGGGCAGAACCGAATGAACGAGGTCAGGGCACTTCGCGAACCTCAGCCGGAGAAGACCCCGGAAGCGCTTCCGCACAACATCGAGGCCGAGCAGCAGTTGCTGGGCGCGATCCTGACCAACAACGACATCTTCGACCGCATCGCCTCGGTGATCCGGGCCGAGCATTTCTTCGATCCGGTGCACCAGCGCATCTTCGAGATCGCCGCGGCGCGGATCCAGAAGAACGCGCTCGCCTCGCCGGTGACGCTGAAGGCGTTTCTGGAAGAGGACGCGGGGCTGAAGGAACTGGGCGGCCCGGCCTATCTGGTCCGCCTCGCGGGCGCCGCGATCTCGGCCTTTGCCGCGCGCGACTACGCCCAGATGATCTATGACCTTGCCGTGCGGCGCGAGTTGATCGGGCTGGGCCGCGACATCGCCGCCAAGGCCGCGCGGGTCGATGTGACCTCCGAGCCGAAGGAGCAGATCGTCGAAGCCGAGCAGAAGCTTTACCGTCTGGGCGAGCAGGGCCATGCCGAGCGCGGCTTCCAGAGCTTCCTGAAGGCGGTGACGGATGCGGTGAACGTGGCCAACGCCGCCTATCAGCGCGACGGCGGGCTTGCCGGCATCTCGACCGGGCTTGCCGATCTGGACAAGAAGCTCGGGGGACTGCATCCCTCGGACCTGCTGATCCTTGCGGGGCGGCCCTCGATGGGGAAGACCTCGCTGGCCACCAACATCGCCTTCAACATCGCCAAGGCCTACCGGCGCGGCCGGCTGCCCGACGGGTCGGAAGGCTCGGTCGAGGGCGGCGTCGTTGGCTTCTTCAGCCTCGAGATGAGCGCCGAGCAGCTGGCCGCGCGGATCCTGTCGGAAGCGGCCGAGGTGCCCTCGGAGCAGATCCGCCGGGGCGACATGACCGAGGCCGAGTTCCGCCGTTTCGTCGAGGCCGCGAAGGCGCTGGAGGCCTGCCCGCTCTACATCGACGACACGCCGGCGCTGCCGATCAGCCAGGTCGCGGCGCGGGCGCGGCGGCTGAAGCGGACGCATGGCCTCGACGTGCTGATGGTGGACTACCTGCAGCTGCTGAAGGGCTCGGGCGGATCGCGGGACAACCGGGTGCAGGAAGTCTCGGAGATCACGCAAGGCCTGAAGGCCATCGCGAAGGAGCTGAACATCCCCGTGGTGGCGCTGTCGCAGCTGTCGCGTTCGGTCGAAAGCCGGGACGACAAGCGGCCGCAGCTTTCCGACCTGCGCGAGTCGGGCTCGATCGAGCAGGACGCCGACGTGGTGATGTTCGTGTTCCGCGAGGAATACTACCGCGAGCGCGAGAAGCCGGGCGACCACGAGATGGAGAAGATGGCTCAGTGGCAGGCCATCATGGAACAGGTGCACGGCAAGGCCGAGGTGATCATCGGCAAGCAGCGCCACGGGCCGATCGGCTCGGTCGAGCTGAGCTTCGAGGGCCGCTTCACGCGGTTCGGAAATCTGGTCCGGCCCTGGCAGCAGGGCATCGAGAGCTACTGAGGCGGAGGTGCCGGCGCCGGGGGCATCGAGCCCCCGCCCCCGGCGCTGCCGCGGAAGGCCCGACAGTTGACGCCCGCCAAGGTCGATGCGGCGTCGGCCGGACGGAAAGCGTCAGTAGCCGGCGGCCTTGCGCAGCATGTTCAGCGCCACGATCATGATGAAGACGGCAAATACGCGCTTCAGCGGGCCCGGGTCCATGGCGTGGGCGAGGCGCACGCCAAGCGGCGCGGTGATCAGCGTCATCGCGATGGTGACCGCGAAGGCCGGCAGGTTGACCGCTCCGACCGTCCAGGGGGGCGCGACATCGACCGGCGTCAGCAGGAAGATCGCCGCCGACGGCAGGGCGATGATGACGCCGAAGCCCGCCGCCGTGGCGACCGCGCGATGGATCGGCACGCTGTAGAGGCTCATCAGCGGCACGCCGAAGGTGCCGCCGCCGATTCCCATCAGGACCGACAGGAAGCCGACCGACCCGCCGATGGCCGCGCGCTTCGGCCCGTCCGGCATCGCCTCGCCCAGCCGCCAGTTGGCGCGGCCGAAGGCCATGTAGAGCCCGACCAGCACGCCGACGCCGCCGAAGATCGCCTGCAGCACCGTCGAGCGCAGGCTGGACGCGACGAGGACGCCCGCCACCGCGCCGAGGGCGATCCAGAGACCCCAGCCGCGCAGGATCCCGAGATCCACCGCGCTCTTGCCGTGATGGGCATGGACCGAGCGCAGCGAGGTCACGATGATGGTGGCGAGCGAGGTCGCGAGGCAGACCCGCATCAGCGCCGGACTCTCGTAGCCCAGCACCTCGAAGGCGTAGTAATAGGCTGGCACGAGGATCAGCCCGCCGCCCACGCCGAGAAGGCCGGCAATGACGCCGGCGAAGGCCCCGATGGCGAGCAGCAGGGCGAGCATCGGCAGCAGGATCGACAGTTCGGGCATGACCGGGCCTTTCGTTCAGCGCCCCGCCATAGCCTGCCGATGTCCGAAGCGCCAGAGATCAGGCGGCGCGCGCCCGCACTTCGTCGAGCGCGCGGTCGTAGAGGTCGAGCCCTGCCCCGGGCCGCGAGGCGCCTTCGGACAGCAGCCGACGCCAGCCGCGCGCGCCGGGGCGGCCGGCGAACAGGCCGAGCATGTGGCGCGTGATCTGGTGCAGCCGCCCGCCGCCGGCCAGATGTTCCGCGATGTAGGGCCGCATGTCGGCCAGAACCTCGTCGAGGCTGCGCGGAGGCTCCTCGCCCCAGAGTCGGTCGGCCTCGAGCAGAAGCTCGGGCTCGTTGTAGGCCGCCCGGCCGATCATCACGCCGTCGAGGCCCGCGTCGAGCAGCGCCCGGGCCTGCGACAGCGTCGAGACGCCGCCGTTCAGGCAGATGACCAGTTCGGGGAAGCGGCGCTTCATGGCCAGGACGAGCGGATAGTCGAGCGGCGGCACCTCGCGGTTCTCGCGCGGGCTGAGGCCCTGCAGCCATGCCTTGCGGGCGTGGATGACGAAATGCCGGACACCGGCACCGGCGACGGTCTCGATGAAGGCGGGCAGCACCTCTTCGGGAACCTGGTGATCCACGCCGATGCGGCACTTGACGGTGACGGGCACCGGGCTTTCCGCGATCATCGCGGCCACGCAGTCGGCGACCAGACGCGGGCGTTCCATCAGCACGGCGCCGAAGCAGCCCGACTGCACCCGATCCGAGGGACATCCGACGTTGAGGTTGATCTCGTCATAGCCGAAGGGCGCGGCCAGCCGGACCGCCTGCGCCAGTTCGGCCGGGTCCGAGCCGCCAAGCTGCAACGCGACCGGGTGCTCGGCCCCGGAGTAGCCCAGCAGCCGGTCCCGCGCGCCATGGATCACGGCCGGCGCCGTCACCATCTCGGTGTAAAGCATCGTCCGCCGGGTCATGAGGCGGTGGAAGTAGCGGCAGTGCCGGTCCGTCCAGTCCATCATTGGCGCGACCGACAGACGTGCCGCGGCGCGCACCGTGTCGTGACGGGGGCTTCCGGATCGATCCGACGTGTTCACCTCTGTGCCCTCCGGCTTGCTGGCATGGCGGCCCCACGGCGGCGCCTCATGCGTCGCGGGATCGCCGCGCCTTGTAGCAGCAGTCGCGTCGCTGTTCCACACCGCCACGGCGCCCGAGGTCCGATGCGTGGCTGTCCCCCGGCCTCGGGCTCCGAGGGGGCGCAGTGGAGAGACGGCCCGCGGCTCGTCCATGGGCTTGCAGGAAAAAGAAAATATCTTGACGAATTTGTGACGGCAGGCCCTTCTTGGAGCCCTTTCACCGGATACGGATAATGATGGACCTTTTGACATCCTTTGACCTGCACGCCTCCCTGTCCGTCAACCGCTTCGTGGGCAGGATGCCGACGCTGGACGCGCTGCTGCACATCGTCGAGCGAAACAGCGTCTTCAAGGGCGCCTTCTCGATGATGCTGTTCTGGGGCCTCTGGTTCGCAACCCACCACGACCGCGCCCGTGTTCGCGCGCGCCTGCTGGCGACGCTGCTGGTCGCGGTGCTGGCGGTCTTCGTCGGACGCGCGCTGGCGGTCACGCTTCCCTACCGGCCGCGCCCGATCCACGATCCGGAGCTTGGCTTCCTGTTGCACGACGGCCTGACCAGCCAGACCCTCGACGGCTGGAGTTCCATGCCCAGCGACCACGCCGTGCTGTATTTCGCGCTGGCCACGGGAATGTTCCTTGCCCATCGGGCAATCGGCACGGTGGCGCTGGCGCATGCGATCTTCATCATCTGCCTGCCCCGCGTCTATTTCGGGCTGCACTACACGCTGGACATCGCGGTGGGGGCGGCAATCGGCGTGGCGATGAGCCTTCTGCTCGTGCCTGCGCTCGGCCGTCAGTTCGAGCGCAAGGCCGTCGCCGATTTCGCGCTCAGCCATGGCGGGCTGTTCTATCCGCTGGTCTTCTTCACCACATGGCAGGTCGCCCTGATGTTCGGCCCGGTGCGCGACCTGCTCCGCGATCTGGCCGCAGCCCTTACCTGAGCCGAAAGCGCTTCACGGCGCCCCCGTGGCCGGGCTAGCCTGCTGGGGGCCGCAGCGCGGAGGATGGGACGGGATGAACGGAAACCGGAAGGCATGTCGCGGATGACCGGCTCGTCGGATCTCTCGCGTCTCTTCGCGCTGGACGGCAGACGGGCGCTGGTCACCGGGGCAAGTCGCGGCCTCGGCCAGGCCATCGCGCTTGGCCTTGCCGGCGCGGGGGCCGATCTGGTGCTGACCGCGCGCACCGCAGCCGCGCTGGACGAGACCGCCGCGCGGGTGCGCGACCTCGGGCGCACGGTCGAGTGCCTTGCGCTCGACCAGTCGCGGGTCGAGGGGATCGCCGCTGCGCTGGACGGGGCGGGGCACCTCGACATCCTCGTGAACAATGCGGGCATCGAGGAGGTCTGCCCCTCCGACTCCGTGACACCCGAGCTTTGGGACCGGATCGTCGATACCAACCTGCGCGGCGCCTTCTTCGTCACGCAGGCCGCGGCGCGGGGGATGCTCGACCGTGGCGCGGGCTCGATCATCAACCTCTGCTCGCTCACCTCCTTCGTGGGCGTGCCCACCGCCGTGCCCTATGGCTCGTCCAAGAGCGGCCTGCTCGGCATGACGCGGGCGCTGGCGACGGAATGGGGGCCGCGCGGCGTGCGGGTGAACGCCATCGCCCCCGGCTATTTCCGCACCGCCATGACCGAGGTGTTCTATCGCGACAAGGACTGGGGCCGGGCCATGCTGGGCAAGATCCCGCAGGGCCGGTTCGGCCGGGCCGAGGATCTGGTCGGCGCCGCCATATTCCTCGCCTCGGATGCCTCCGCCTATGTCACCGGCCAGTGCCTCGGCATCGACGGTGGCTATCTCGCCGCGATCTGAGGCCGCTTCCCCTTGCCGCAGGGCTGCGAACGGGTGCAAGAAGCTGAGAGCCTCGAGACAGGAGACCGCCCGAGATGACCGCCCAGCCCGGCCCCCGTCGCGCCCCGGCCTCGCCAGAGCCTGCGGTGCTGATCCGGGACGTGGACATGGACTTCGGCGCCGGCCCGCTGGCGGTGCGGGGGGCCAGCTTCTCGCTCGCCCCCGGCCGGTTCCTGACCATCCTGGGTCCCTCCGGCTCGGGCAAGACGACGCTCCTGCGCATCATCGCGGGCTTCCAGACGCCGACGCGGGGCGAGATCCGCATCAATGGCCACGCGGTCACCGCCGTCGCGCCGCACCGGCGCTCGATCGGCATGGTGTTCCAGAAGCTCGCGCTGTTTCCGCACATGACGGCCGCCGAGAACGTGGCCTTCCCGCTGAAGATGCGCCGGCACGATCCGCGCAGCATCCCCGGCAAGGTCGAGCGTTACCTGGACCTCGTGCGGCTCGGCGGCCTCGGGACGCGCCGCATCCACGAACTCTCGGGGGGCCAGCAGCAGCGCGTGGCGATCGCGCGCGCCCTGGTGTTCGAGCCGGAGCTGCTGCTACTGGACGAGCCGCTCGCAGCCCTCGACCGCAAGCTGCGCGAGGAGATGCAGCTGGAGTTCCGCCGCATCCAGAAGGAACTGGGCGTCACCACGATCAACGTCACCCACGACCAGCGCGAGGCGCTGGTGGTCTCGGACGAGATCATCGTGATGGAGCATGGCGAGATCCAGCAGCACGCCCGGCCCGTCGAGATGTATCGGGCGCCTGCCAATCCCTTCGTGGCGAACTTCATCGGCGTGTCGAGCTTCCTCGACGGCCGCCGCGGGCCCGGCGGCCTCGAGGTGGCGGGCCTGTCGCTTGCCGGGACGCCGGCGGGTCCGGTGCCGGATGGCGCACCCGCGCGCGGCGCGATCCGGGCCGAGCAGATCCGCATCGCCGCCGACGCACACGCGCTCGGACCGTGCGAGACCGTGCTGGACGGCACCGTCCGCGACACGATCTTCGAGGGCGAGCGGCTGCTCTACATCGTCGCTGTCGAAAGCCTCGGGGTCTCGCTTCAGGTCTATCACCACGACCCGGAGGATTATGCGCTGTTCGAAAGCGGGGCCGAGGTGAAGCTCGGCTGGAAGGCCCGCGATCTTCTGATCTTCAACCGGCAGGATGGCCGGGAAGGACGATGACCCAGCAAGGAGAAGGATCATGATCCACAAAGTCACGCGCCGCGGACTGCTCCGCGGCACCGCTGCGGCGGGCTCGGCCGCCCTGCTCGGATCGCTGCCCGCCGGCAGGCTCTGGGCGCAGGAACCCGAGAAGCCGGCCGAGATCATCGTCCGAGCCTGGGGCGGAAGCTGGGTCGAGGCGCTGAAGGCGGGCGTCTCCGATCCCTTCACCAAGGCCACCGGCATCGCCGTGCGCCACGACCTGACCGAGGACAACGAGATCCAGCCGAAGGTCTGGGCCGCCGTCGCGCAGGGCCGCGTGCCGCCGATCCACATCAACTGGGACACCACGACCAACGCCACCAAGTCGGCGCTGCGCGGCGTGACCGAGGACCTGTCCGACCTCCCGAACCTCAAGAATACGACCGACCTTGCGAAGCCGGTGGGCCTCGACGGCTATCCGATCGTGAACACCTACGGCTATGTCTATGTGCTGGCCTATCGCCCCGAAGTCTTCCCGGACGGCCCGCCGAAGTCGTGGAAGGTGATGCTCGACCCGAAGTTCAAGGGCCGGATCGCGCTCTACAACGACGGGATCGGCTTCCACTTCCCGTCGCAGGTCGCGGGCGGCGGCAAGCTCGAGGACATCCCCGCCAACATGCAGCCCGCCTGGGACTTCATCGCCCAGGTGAAGGAGCAACAGCCGCTGCTGGGCGAGGATCCGGACTTCACCGCCTGGTTCCAGAACGGCGAGATCGACCTTGCCTGCACCATCTCGACCAACGCGCGCGAGGCGAAGAAGAACGGCGTGGACATCGCCTGGACGGTGCCCGAGGAGGGCTGCAAGTTCGACACCGACGGGCTCTGGATCCCGAAGGGCCTGCCCGAGAACGAGCTTTACTGGGCCAAGCAATACATCAACTTCGCCATCACGCCCGAGGCGCAGCAGGTCTGGCTGGACGGTCTTGGGCTGCCGGGCGTGGTGCCGGGCCTGACGCCGCCCGCCGATCTGGTGGGCGATCCCTCCTATCCGACAAGACCGGAGGATTTCGAGCATCTGATCCGGATCTCGTCACAGGTGCAGGTCGAGAACGAGAGCGACTGGTTCGCGAAGTTCAAGGAGATCATGCAGGGGTAAGGCGCAGGCGCCGCGCAGCCCTTGGGTCGCGCGGCGCAGTCGCGACGGTTGCCGGCTGTCAACCTCGGGGCCGCGACCGACCTCGCAGCGTCGGAGGATGCCGCCGCAGCCATCGATCCGGGACGGCGCCGCCGGCGCCGTTCATCCAACCGCGGCGACGGCCTCGCCGTGCCATCAACCGCCGCACCGTCGCCCGACCTCCTCCGCCAGAACGAGACCGCCATGTCCTCCTTCCGATACCCGCTGCGCTGGCGCCTGATGGATGCGCTGGAACGGGCGGCCGACCTGCTCTGGCCGAGGAGCCTCTCGCGCTTCACCGGCTGGCTGATGATCGCGCCCGCAATCCTTCTGGTCGGGCTTCTGGTGCTGGGGCTTTTCCAGATCGCCGACGGCTCGCTTCGCACGCTCGACCGGGCGACGTTCCTGCCGTCTGAACATCTGAGCCTGACGAATTACGAGACCGCGCTTGGTTCGGCCACCTACTGGCGAGTTTTCGGCCGGTCTGTCCTCGGCGCGTCGCTCGCCACGGCACTGACGCTGCTCCTCGCCTTCCCCTATGCCTATGCGCTGGTGCGCGTGCCGAGCGCGGCGCTGCGCAAGGCGCTGCTGGTGGTGCTGTTCCTGCCCTTCTTCATCGGGCAGGTGGTGCGGGCCTATGGCTGGCTGATCATCCTCGGCAACGGCGGCATGGTGAACGAGGCGCTGGGGCTCGTCGGCATCGCGCCGCAACGGCTGCTGTTCAACTTCCCCGCCGTGGTCTTCGGGCTGGTGCAGTATCTGCTGCCCTTCGCGGTCCTGATGCTTGCGCCTGCGCTGACGGCCATCCCGGCCGAGACCGAAACCGCGGCGCGCTCGCTCGGCGCCTCATGGGGCCGCGCGATCTGGCATGTGGTCTTGCCTATGGCGCGGCCGGGGCTGATCGGCGCGGGGCTGGTGACGATGACGCTCGCGCTGACCGACTTCGCCACGCCTGCGATGCTCGGAGGCGGCTCGCAGGACTTCATCGCGAATGCGATCTACGACCAGTTCTTCCGCACCGCCGATCAGGGCCTCGGCTCGGCGCTGGCGCTGATGCTGGTGGCGGCGGGCTCGGCGATCGTGGCGCTGGTGCTGGGCCTGTTCGGCGCGGGGACGCTCGCCATGGGGGCGCGGAAATGACCAGCCCCGGCCAGCGCCTGATGATCTGGAGCCTCGTCTGGATCTCGATCCTGATCCTCTCGGCCCCGACCGTCGTCGTCCTCGGCGCCTCGGTCACCTCGGGCAACATGCTCGCCTTCCCGCCCGAGGGCTTCTCGCTCAAGTGGTACCAGAAGATCGCGCTGGCCCGCGACCTGAGGCAGGCCTTCGGGCGCTCGCTCGTGGTGGCCACGGTCTGCACGCTGGTGGCGCTGCCGGTGGGCACGCTGGCGGGCATCGCTCTCTCGCGCTACCGCCTGAGGTTTGCCAATGCGCTTCAGGTCTATCTGCTCTTGCCCTTCACCGTGCCGCTGATCGGCTCGGGCATCGGGCTCATGCTGGTCTTCGGCGAATGGGGGGTGCTGGGCAGCCTCTGGCCGGTGGGGGTGGCCTGCGCGGTCATCAACCTGCCCTTCCTTGTCTGGTCGGTCTCGTCCAGCGCCACGCTGCTCGACCCCGACCTTGAACATGCGGCGGCCAACTGCGGCGCGGGCCGGATGCAGACCTTCCTGCACGTGACGCTGCCCGCCGTCATGCCCGGCGTCATCACCGGCTCGCTTCTCATGTTCATCCTCGCGATGAACGAGTTCCTCGTGAGCCTCCTGCTGACCGACGCGCGCACCGTCACCCTGCCGGTGCTGATCTACAACTCGATCCGCTCGATCATCACCCCCGATCTCGCCGCCGTCTCGGTCGTCTTCATCGTGATCGCGGGCGCGGCCATCGCGCTTCTCGACCGGCTGGTGGGGCTCGAGATCTTCCTGAAGTCCAAGTGAGGTAGCCCCATGGTCCAGGTCAATTTCCAGGTTCTCGCCGATCTCGATGCCACGGGTCGCGCGGCGCTTCTGCGCCGGTCCGAGACGGACCTGTCGATGTTCCTCGAGAAGGTGGCACCGATCCTCGAGGCCGTCCGCACCGAAGGCGACGCGGCGCTCGTCCGCTTCGGGCGCGAGCTTGACCGGGCCGAGGGCCTGACGCGCGAGGGGCTGAAGGTCACCGAGGCCGAGTTCGACGAGGCCTTCACGCTGGTCGAGCCGGAGATCGTCGAGGCGATCCGCTTCGCCATCGCCAACATCCGCGCCTTCCACGAGGAGCAGACGCCCGAGCCGATGTGGCTGAAGGAGATCCGCCCCGGCGCCTTCGCAGGCGACCGCTTCACACCGATCCGGTCGGTCGCGCTCTATGTCCCGCGCGGCAAGGGGTCGTTCCCGTCGGTCACGATGATGACCTCGGTCCCGGCGGTGGTGGCGAAGGTGCCGCAACTCGCGATCTTCACGCCGCCCGCGCCGGACGGGAAGGTGGATGCGGCTACGTTGGTGGCCGCGCGGCTCGCGGGGGTCGGGACGGTCTACAAGGTTGGAGGCGCGCAGGCGGTGGCGGCCGCCGCCTACGGCACCGAGACGGTCGCCCCCGCGCTGAAGATCGTTGGGCCCGGCAGCCCCTGGGTCGTGGCGGCGAAGCGGCTTCTGGCGGGCGTGATCGACCCCGGCCTGCCCGCCGGTCCGTCCGAGTCGATCATCCTCGCCGACGAGACGGTGCACGGCGGCCTCGCAGCGCTCGACCTGCTGATCGAGGCCGAGCACGGGCCGGACAGTTCCGCCTGGCTCGTCACCCATTCGCGGCGCGTGGCCGAGGAGGCGCTGGCGGCGCTCCCCGGGCACTGGGCGGCGATGACGCCGCAGCGGGTGGAATTCTCGCAGGCCGTGCTTTGCGGGCGCGCGGGCGGCATCCTGCTCACGCCCTCGGTCGAGGAAAGCCACGCCTTCGTCAACGACTACGCGCCCGAGCACCTGCAGATCCTCTCCGAGAAGCCCTTCGAGCATCTGGGCCGGATCACGGAAGCCGCCGAGGTGCTGATGGGGCCGCACACGCCCATCACCATCGCGAACTTCTGCCTCGGGCCGAACGCGGTCCTGCCCACCTCGCGCGGGGCGCGAACCTGGGGGCCGCTCTCGGTCCACGATTTCCTGCGGAGGAGTTCCGTGGGCTACGTGACCGCGCCCGCCTATCCGGAGCTGGCCAAGGTCGCGCGGGCGCTGGCGGATTACGAAGGCTTCTCGTCCCACGCCAACGCCGTCGGCCCGATGCGCGACGCCTACCTGAAGCGGCCCTGACCATGTCGCGCACCGCCGAGATCCGGGCCACCGCCCGCCATGACCGGCAAGCGGCCGAGGCGATGCTGGCTGCGCTCATCCACGACCTCTTCGGGCTCGCGGTGCGCGACCTCGCCATCAACCTTGACCGCTACTCGCTGAACTCGCTCAACGGCTTCTTCGAGAGCGACCGCGGCCCCTGCTTCTTCAAGTTCCACCAGGAGGAAGGCGAGGAAGCCATGCGGGGCGAATATTACCGGGCCGACCTGCTGGCCGAGGCGGGCCTGCCGGTCGACCGGCCGATGCTCGTCTCGCAGATGCCGGGCGAGCAGATCCTGATCTACCGCCGCCGGTCGGACCCGCGCTTCTCGGACCTCCTGCGCGGGCTCGACCTTGCGCCAGATCCCGCCGGCATCGCCCGCGCGCTTGCCGCCGAGGCCGAGCTGAACGACCGGCTGATGGCCGTGGCGCAGGCGACGCTGCACCCGATCACGCCCGCCCAGTCGCAGGCCGAACCGATCCACCGGCTGTTCCACGAGCGGCTGGTGGACCCCGGAAGCCGCCACTATCCCGGCGGCCGGCTCGCCTCGTTCTACATCGGCAAGACCTTCGGCCTGCCCGGTCTCAGCCTGCCATGGGAGATGCTGGGTCACTCGCGCATCGCGATCAACGGCCAGCTTTATCATCGCACACTCGCGGAACTGTTCGATGCCGCCCATGCCCGGCTTGTCCCCGGGCGTCTGGCGGATGCGGGCGGGATCACCGCCCACGGAGACGCGCACAATGCCAACGTCTGGTGCGAACAAGGGGCGGAAGCCGACCGGCTCGTCCTGTTCGACCCGGCCTTCGCGGGCAGCCATGTGCCGTCGCTTCTGGCAGAGGTGAAGCCCACCTTCCACAACATCCTCGCCCATCCGCTCTGGCTCTACGACCCCGAGGAGATCGCGGGCCGCTACCGCGTCACCGCTCGCCTCGAGGACGGCATCCTCTGGCTCCAGAGCGACTGGCAGCCGGGCATCCTGCGCGAGGGCCTGCTGGAGGTGAAGGCGCGCCGCTTCTGGGCCCCATGGCTCGCGCATCTGAAGGCCCGCGACCTGCTGCCGCAGGACTGGGAGGAGGTGCTGCGCCTCGCGCTCTTCCTCTGCCCGACGCTGGTGATGAGCCTGCGCGCCGATCCCGCCCAAGCGCCCGATAGCGGCCCGCATTCGCCTGAATCCTCGGCACTCGGGCTCATGGCGGCGGTCATGGCAGGCAGCCGGCCGCTGACCGGCAAGGATCGGCTCACGGAGTTCTTCGACCGCATCCACCCTTGACGTCGATCGTTGCACAACCGGCAACAGATGGTCACAAAACGGTATCGTCGCTATGGCATAGCGCGGGCGACGGTCCCAGACCTGCCAGCCCAGACGAAGGACGCGCCCATGGACATGACCCTCCTGCCGCCGCCCCGCCGCCACCGCAGCCTGTTCCTGTCCGACCTGCACCTCGGGTCGCGCGGGTGCCGGGCCGAGCGGATCCTCGGCTTCCTGCGCGCCAACACTGCCGCGGACATCTACCTCGTCGGCGACATCCTCGACCTCTGGCACCCGCCCTTCCCGCACTGGACGCCCGTGCACGACGAGATCCTCGCGCTGCTCCTGCGCCGCGTGCAGGAGGGCTCGCGGCTGCACTACCTCACCGGCAACCACGACGCGGCGATGCGGATCCATCTCGGCACGCCGTTCCGGCGCATCGTCGTGGCGGAGGAGATCGTGCACGAGGCCGCCGATGGCCGGCGATACCTGGTGATGCATGGCGACGCCTGCGATCCGCGGGTGCTGCGCTGGCACGTCATGACGCGGATCGGCAGCCGGCTCGACTGGATGCTGCGCCGGCTGGACGAGCGCCTGAAGCGCCTGCGCCGGACCGTACAGCCCGAACGGCGCAGCCTGATCGAGGCGCTGCTGTCCGGCGTCGATGCCGTTATGGCCTTCGGCACCGCCTACGAGGTGCGCCTTGTCGCGCGCGCCCGCCGCGCCGGCTGCGACGGCGTGATCTGCGGCCATTTCCACAAGGCCGCCCTGCACGAGAACCACGGCCTCGTCTATGCCAACTGCGGCGACTGGGTCGACAGCTTCACCGCGCTGGCCGAGGATGCCTCGGGCCGGCTGAGCCTGCTCCAGGGTGTTCCGGCACCCGAGCCCTCCGCCGGTTTCGCCCGCGCCTTCCCCCTGCCGGCCGAGGCATGATGTCCGCACTCTCGCTCACCGCCTTCTCGCTTCTCGCGCTTCACCTTTCCGCGGCGGCCCTTGCCGTCTCGCACGGCAGGCGCCGCCCGCCTCGCCGGCCCGACGCGCCGTTCATCTGCCTGCTCCGCCCCGTCTGCGGGCTGGACGGCTTCGACCGCGAGACGCTGGGATCGAGCTTCGGGCTCGACTATCCCGATTACGAGATCGTCTTCTGCGTCGCGCGCGAGGACGATCCCGTGGCCGCGGTGGTGAGGGAGCTGATCGATCTGCATCCGGGGGCGCGGGCGCGCCTGCTGGTCGGCAACGACCCGATCACGGCCAATCCCAAGCTCAACAATCTTGCCAAGGGCTGGGCCGCGACCGAGGCGCGGCTGGTGGCGATCGCCGATGCGAACCTCATGCTTCCGCGCGACTACCTGCGCCAGCTGGTGGACGGCTGGACACCGGGCACGGCGATGGTGTCCTCGCCCCCTGCCGGGGACCGGGCCGAGGGGCTCTGGGGCGCGGTGGAGGCCGCCTTCCTGAACGGCCTGCAGGGCCGCTGGCAACTGGCCGCGGCCCGCTGCGGGCTGGGCTTCGCGCAGGGCAAGACGATGTTCCTCGACCGCGACCTTCTGGACCGGCAGGGCGGTCTGGCCGCGCTCGGCCGCGAACTGGCCGAGGATGTCGCGGCGACGCGCATCGTGCGCGAGGAGGGCCGCGCGGTGCGGCTGGTGCCGCGGCCCTTCGTGCAGCCGATCGGACGCCGCCGCCTGCGCGAGGTCTGGGGCCGCCAGCTGCGCTGGTCGCGCATCCGCCGGCAGGGCTTCCCCGCCCTCTTCGCGCTCGAGCCGCTGCTGTCGCCGGCCATCCCGCTTCTGGCGCTGGCGCTGTCGGCGCCGCTGCTGATCCTGCCCTTCCTTGCGCTGTGGTATGGCGGGGAATGGGCACTCTGCCGTGCGATGGGCTGGCCGCGGGCGAAGCGCGACCTTGCCGCCTGGGTGCTGCGCGACCTGATGCTGCCGGTGCTCTGGCTTGCGACCTTCGCCCGGCAGGGCTTCGAATGGCGCGGCACGGCAATGGCGCCGACGGTCGAGGAGCCCGCCGGATGATCGAACCCGGCACCGCGCTTTCGCTGGTGGCGGCGCATGGCATCGCGCTTGTCGCGCCACTTGCGCTGATCGAGGGGCCGATCATCACCATCATCGCCGCCTGGCTCGCGCAGCAGTCGATCCTCGACATCCGGGCGGTGCTGGCGACCGTCGTCGCGGCGGATCTGGCGGGGGATGCGATCCTTTACGCGGCCGGGCGCGCCGGCGGCCACCGCATCGCAAGGCTCCTCCGGCTGGACGAGGCGCGCGTGGCGGACCTGTCCGGGCAGCTCAACCGGAACTCGGGTCGGCTGCTGATCGGCGCGAAGCTGACCCATGCCGCCGGCGCGGCGGTGCTGTTCTCATCCGGGGCGGCCCGGGTGCCCTTCGCCTGGTTCATGCTGTGCAACCTGGTCGCCACGGTGCCCAAGAGCCTCGCCTTCATCGCCCTCGGCTGGTGGACGGGCGAGAGCTACGACCGGATCGGAGGCTGGATCCTGCCGGTCTCGGTCGGTCTCGTGGTGGTGGCGCTGATCGGCGGGCTGGCCCTGCGCCGGAGCCGCTGCCCATGACCCGCCCCACGGTCGGCTGCCTGATCCCGGCCTTCAACGAGGCCGCCCGCATCGGCGGCGTGCTGCGCGCCGTGATCGGTCATCCGCTGATCGACGAGGTGCTGGTGGTGGACGACGGCTCCTCCGACGCGACGGTCGACACCGCCCAGCGGCACGGCGCGCGGGTGATCGCGATGCCGCGCAACGGCGGCAAGACGGCCGCGGTGGCGGCGGGGGTCGCGGCGCTGCGCTGCGACCTGCTGCTGATGCTCGACGCGGACCTGACGGGGCTGGATGCCGCGGCGCTCGACCAGCTGCTTCGGCCGGTCCTGCGCGGCGAGGCCGACGTGGCGATCAGCCTGCGCGGGAACGCGCCCCTTGCGTGGCGGCTGATCGGCCTCGACTACATCTCGGGCGAGCGGGTCCTGCCGCGGGCGCAGCTGGCTGCGCGGGTCGGGGACCTGTGCGCGTTGCCACGCTTCGGGCTGGAGGTCTTCCTGAACCGGATCTGGATGGCCGAAGGCGCGCGGGTGGCGATCATCGACTGGCCCGGCGTGGCAAGTCCGGCCAAGGCGCACAAGCGCGGGCTGGTGGCGGGTGCGCGCGCCGATGCCGCGATGCTGGCCGACATCTTCCGCACCATCTCGCCGGCCGAGGCGCTGCGCCAGATCGCGACCCTGCGCAACCGGCGGCTGCGCGACCGCGCGCGGCGCGATCCGGCGGTCCCGGCCGCCGGGGTGGCCGCCCTCAGCCGGTGGCGAGGGCGATGGTGACGCGGCGGTTCTGCCGGCCCTTCTTCTCGATCCTTCCGATCTCGACCCGGCCGATCTCGCCGGTCCGGGCGACATGGGTGCCGCCACAAGGCTGAAGATCGACCTGACCCGCGCCTTCGCCGATGCGGACCAGCCGCACCCGGCCCTGCCCCGTCGGCGGCATG
The DNA here is from genome assembly GCF_002407205.1 of Rhodobacter sp. CZR27. Lineage (NCBI taxonomy): Bacteria > Pseudomonadati > Pseudomonadota > Alphaproteobacteria > Rhodobacterales > Rhodobacter > Rhodobacter sp. CZR27. The sequence continues at coordinate 2,555,348 of NZ_CP023548.1, forward strand.
ACCGACATGGTCTTGACGATCGAGGGGTCGGCCAGAAGCTCCTCGTCGGTGATCCAGTCCTCGGTCACCGCCAGGTCACGCTCGATCAGCGCGTTCAGCCGCTCTTCCAGCGCCGGCACATCCGCCGGTGGCTCCGGCATGTCGAAATCGAGCCGCCCACGCTCGGGGCCGATCTGGCCGCCGGTCACCGGCAGCGGGATCACCACGGACAGCAGGTGCAGCGCGGTGTGCACCCGCATGTGCCGATAGCGCCGCTCCCAGTCCAGCACCTGCCGGACCGTCGCGCCCACGGGCGGCATCGCCTGCGCCTCGGCGGGCACCAGCGCGATCCGGCCGGCCTCCGCCTTGGTGGTGGTGGCAATGGGAAGCCGGCCGCCGTCCCAGACCAACACGCCGCTGTCGCCGGGCTGCCCGCCGCCGGTGGGATAGAAGATCGAGCGGTCGACGAGGATGCCGCCCTCGGCGGTGTGGCCGATGACGGTGGCCTCGGCCTCGCGCAGGTAGGGATCGGTGCGGAAGATCGCGTCGGTCATCAGCGGCTGCTCCCCGTGCCTTCGGCGGCGCCATCGCCCTCGTCGCCCTCGGCGTCCTCCCCTTCGTCGGGATGGACGGCGCTGGTGCCCTTCGGCACCTCGTCCTTCTGGGCGGCACGCCCCGCCGGGGCCTCGAGCAGGGCGGCAATTTCCACCGCATCGAGCGTGTCGGACGCTGGCTCCTGCGGCCAGATCTCGCGCGGCATGTGCGGCAGGCCGATGCCTTCCTCGGCGAAGCGCTTGGCGATCATGTGGTTGATCTCGGATCGCACGGAAAGCGAGAAGTTCACGTCGCGCAGGATCACGCGGATCTCGAAGCTCAGCACCTCCTGGGTGAAGCCCATGAACAGGATCGTCGGCGGCGGGTTCAGGATGGCGAGCGGCTGCGCCTCGGCGATCTCGCGCAGGATGCGCTCGACCTTGCGGGTGTCGCTGCCATAGGCCACGCCGATCGGCACGATCAGCCGCCCCGTCATGTTGTAGCGCGTCCAGTTCGTCACCTGTCCGGCCACGAGGTCCTGGTTCGGCACGATCACGTCGGTGCGGTCGAAGGTCTGGATCCGGGTCGAGCGGACCGAGATCGACTTCACCGTGCCCTGCACGCCGCCGACCTCGATCCAGTCGCCCTCAGACACCGGGCGCTCGATCAGCAGGATGATGCCCGAGACGAAGTTGCCCACGATGGTCTGCAGGCCGAAACCGATGCCGACCGACAGCGCACCGGCGACGATGGCGAGGTTCGAGAGGTCGAGGCCCGCGGTGTTCACGGCGACGAGCGCGGCGAGAATGATCCCGAGGTAGCCGACGCCCGAGACCACGGCGTTGCGCCCGCCCTGGTCGAGCCGGGTCTTGGGCAGGATTGAACTTTTCAGCGCCCCCTGGAACAGCCGCGTGACGCCGTAGCCCACGGCGAAGACCACCGCGAGCAGCAGGAAGCTCGTGGGCGAGATCCGGGTGGAGCCGATGGTGTAGCCCTCGCGGAAGCGCGCCCAGATCTCGGTCAGGTCGGCGACGCGCGCGCCCCAGACCAGCGCCAGCAGCGGCACCATGGCGATGGCAAGCAGGAAGCCGATCAGCACCGGCAGGAGCGCGTCGCGCCCGCCGTCCTCGTTGCGCGTCGCGAGACCGTAGAGGTCGCCCACCAGCGTCTGCAGCACGAAGAGCACGCCGACGAGACCGAGCGTCACCCCGGCCGGATAGACCAGTGCCGTCGCGGCGGCGATGTAGCCGAGCGCGCCGAGCAGCGGGCCGATGACGCCGATCAGGATGGCGCCGCGGCCCAGAAGGCCGATCAGGCTGTTGCGATAGGTGGTGGGCTCGTCCGCGCTGGTGTCGTTGCGCACGCTGGCAAGCATCAGCTGGCCGATGCGGAAAAGCAGCAGACCCGCCAGCACGATCGTGGGGAAGGCGAAGACCGAACTGGCCGTCTCGCCCACCCGGGCGGGAGGCAGGGCGGTGATCCGCAGCGCGTCGATGGCGATCACGACGCCGAACATCGCGGCATGGAAGCGGCCCTCGCGCCGCCGCTCGGAGGAAAGGTTCAGCGGCGCATACTGGTGGCAGGCCTTGGGAAACACCCGCCCGGCCAGCCAGCCCGCGACATAGAGGATGAAGCCGATCGCAGGCAGCACCTCGACGATCTCGGCGGTGCGCGGGCCGGCCATGCCCGACAGCCTGACCGCGTGGCTCACGGCCATGACGCCGGCCACCGGCAGGGCGATCTGGCCGAGCGAGACGAGCAGCGACCAGACCTTGCGCCCGCGGGCCGAGGCCTGATCCTGCAGGCGTTGGGTCAGCTGCTCCATCAGCGACCGCCCGCGGGCGATCAGCAGCAGGCCCACCGCCAACAGGGCAAGGATGGCCGGCAGGTTGTCGCGGGCCGTCGCCTGTGCCCGCTCGGAACCCCAGCGCTCGGTGCCCTCGGTCCAGATCGTCAGCGTGACGTCGGTCAGGGCACCCGCCGCCTCGGGCCAGTTCGCCGGGTTGAGCGGCATCGGCCAGACGCGGAGCAACTCCTGCGTCTGCCGTTCCCGCAGCACGCGGTCGATCTCGCGGATCAGGCCGTCGGCGCGCTGATAAGCCTCCTCGGCCGAGACGACGGGGACGCGCAGTTCGGCCAGCTGGTCGTTCAGGTCCTTGCGGCGCTCGGCGATGTCGGCGGGCTCGGTCGCGCCCTCGGCAGGTGCGGGTCCCAGCGCGTCGATCTGGCCCCGGGCCGAGGCGATGCGGCTGGCATTGATGCCCTGGGCGCGCAGGAAGGTGTCGCGCCACTGGACCAGATAGCCGCGCATGGTCTCGTGGTCGGCGCTTTCCGTCTCGCGGTCGGCGATCTGCTTCTCGGCGCGGGTGGCGGTCTTCTCCCACTCCTTGTAGTCCGGAGGCGCGAGTTCGTCGGCGGTCGCGGCCGGGCCCAGCGCAGCCTGGGCCAAGGCGGGAGCGGGTGCCCACCCCTGCGCCGATGCGCAGGCAAGGGCGAGCCAGAGCAGCAGAAGCCGCGTCAGTCGCAGGGGATGCATGGGGTCAGAGATCCTCGAACACCGGAGGGATGGCCGGGGGCGCCTCGTCGAGCCATTGCGGGACGGGCAGGCCCTTGTCCCTCAGGAAGTAGGGATTGAAGAGCTTGGACTGGTATCGGTTGCCATAGTCGCAGAGCACGGTGACGATCCGGTGGCCCGGACCCATCTCGCGCGCCATGCGGATCGCGCCGGCGATGTTCACGCCGGACGAGCCACCGAGGCAGAGACCTTCTTCCTGCACGAGGTCGAAGATGATCGGCAGCGCCTCGGCATCGGGAATGCGATAGCTGAAGTCGGGCCGGAAGCCCTCGAGGTTGGCGGTGATGCGGCCCTGCCCGATCCCTTCGGTGATCGAGCTTCCGGGCGCGTCGAGCGTGCCTTCGGTGAAGAAGGCATGCAGCGAGGCGCCCTCGGGATCGGCGAGACCGATCTTCACGCCCCGGGGTTGCAGCGCCATGGCGACGCCCGCGATGGTCCCGCCGGAGCCCACGGCGCAGATGAAGCCGTCCACCTTGCCGTCGGTCTGCTCCCAGATCTCGGGGCCGGTGGTCTCCAGATGGGCCTGCCGGTTCGCCACATTGTCGAACTGGTTGGCCCAGATCGCGCCATTCGGCTCGGTCTTCGCCAGAAGCTCGGCCAGACGGCCGGAATAGCGGACGTAATTGTTCGGGTTGCGATAGGGCGCGGCCGGAACCTGCACCAGCTGGGCGCCGGCCAGCCGCAGCATGTCCTTCTTTTCCTGGCTCTGCGTCTCGGGGATCACGATCACCGTGCGGAAGCCCATCGAGGCGCCGACCAGCGCAAGGCCGATGCCCGTGTTGCCCGCGGTGCCTTCGACGATCGTCCCGCCGGGTTGCAGCAGCCCCTTCTCCACCGCGTCGCGGATGATGTAGAGCGCGGCCCGGTCCTTCACCGACTGGCCGGGATTCAGGAACTCGCACTTGCCGAGGATCTCGCAGCCGGTCAGCTCCGACGCCTTGCGCAGACGGATCAGGGGGGTGTTGCCGATCGTGTCGGCAAGGTCACGGTGAATACGCATCAGGTGTCCTTTGCTGAGGCCCCCTGTGTAGGATCGCGGGGTGCGGAACTCAAGCGCCCGCCCCCGCCCCGGCCCGTCCTGTCAGCGGCTTTCAGCGCGCAGCCGCGGCCGTTCCCGCTCCAGCCAGAGCGCCGTCAGAACCAGCGGCCCGTTGCAGATCTCGCCGGTCCGCACCAGATCCATCAGCCGGTCGAAGGGGATCAGGTGGCCGCGGATGTCCTCGGCCTCGCCCTCGACGCCGAAGACGCCCTCGACCCCGTCGGGCAGGTCGGCAAGCGCGACGTAGGAGTAAAGGAATTCCGCCTTGGCCGCCGGCGTCGGATAGTAGCCCGCGACCTTCTCGAGCGCGCCGAGCGTCAGGCCCGCCTCCTCCACCGCCTCGCGCCGGGCCGTGGCCTCGGGCGTTTCGCCGGGGTCGATGCGGCCGGCGATCGGCTCAAGCAGCCAGGGCTCGCGGTCGCCGCGCCCGAAGGGGCCGGGGCGGAACTGCTCGACCAGCAGGACCCGGTCACGGGCGGGATCGTAGGGCACGACCGTCACCGCATCGCCCGAGATGAAGACGGCGCGGTTGACCGTCGGGCTCATCGCCCCGCCGAAGCGGCGGAAGGCCAGATCGTATTCCTCGACCGCGAAGAAATTGGCATAGACCTGCCTGCGCCGCTCGATCGCGATGTCGCCGGGCCAGCAGCGGCGCCGCACCTCGGCGGGGGCCGGTTCGGCGGCGCGCACCCGGCTTGCGCCCTGCACCAGCATCAGCCGGTAGCGGGCGCGGGCGGCCCCGGCCGGCACCTCGGGCCAGAGAGCCAGCACATCGACGGCAGTCGCCGTGACGATGGGCGCCCAGACCGCCTCCCACTCCGCGGCGCACCACGGGCCGGCACCGGATCCGGCGGCCAGCAGCGCCTGCACCGACTGGCCCCCGACCTCGACCGGAAGCCGGACGAGACCCGCCACCTCGCGGTGATAGTCGAGCCGCGCGGCGGAATCCCCGTCGAGATCGACAAGCACTCCCTCCACGCTGCCGTCCGCCTCGGGGGACAGCGCGGCGAAGGGACCGGCGCCGGTCAGCGCGTGACCGTCGAGACGCGCCGGCTGTCCGGCGATGCCGCGCCCGAAGATGGCCGCCTGCAGCGCGCCATGCGCCAGCGGCCCGCACAGGAAGACAGGACCCTCGCCGCTCACTTCCAGCGCCGCCCGGCCCATTCGGCGGCACTTCCGCCGATCATGCCGCCCACCACCAGCGTCGCGAGGATCTCGGGCGTGACGAGCAGCCTGCCATGGTCCAGCATCAGCTGGAACACCCCGAGGATCGCCTCCATCGGGCCGTGGTAGAGCATCCGCAGCGCCCGGATGACCATCACATAGAGGGAATAGGCCAGCAGCGCGAAGAAGACGATGGTCGCCGCCGTGCGCACCCCGGTGGTCATCGAGGCGACATAGCCCCGCCCCGCCATCGCCCCGCTGATCATCCAGCCGCAGACCAGCCCGATCGCGGCGCCGCCGGGGCCGAACAGGCCGGCGGGTGTGCCCTCGGGCAGGCGGTCCACGAAGAGCATGGCCCCGATGTAGCCCAGCGCGGCGAAGGCCAGCGCGGCAAACAGTTTTGCGGCGGTCGGCATGCCTGTCCTGCCCCAGGGGGCCGCTTCAGGCGGCCCGCGTTACCGTGATCTGCGTCACGTCGCAGTTTCGGCCGTCGAACGAGCCCGCGCAAGAGGTCAGGTAGAAGTTCCACATGCGGCGGAACCGCTCGTCGAAGCCCAGCGCGGCCACCTGGTCCCAGCGTTCGTTGAAGGTCTCGTGCCAGCGGCGGAGCGTCATGGAATAGCTCTGGCCGAATTCGACCGAGTCCACGACCCGCAATCCGCCCCTGCCGATCTCGGCCCGCAGCACGCTGGGCGAGGGCAGCATTCCGCCGGGGAAGATGTATTTCTGGATGAAGTCCACGCCGCGGCGATAGACCTCCCACCGCTTGTCCTGCACGGTGATGATCTGCAGCGTGGCGCGGGCCTCGGGCTTCAGCCGCTCGCGCAGGGTCTGGAAGTAGATCGGCCAGTATTTCTCGCCCACCGCCTCGAACATCTCGATCGAGGCGATCCCGTCATAGGTGCCACGCTCGTCGCGATAGTCCTGCAGCCGGATCTCGACCCGGTCCGACAGGCCCGCGCGGGCGATCCGCTCCACCGCGTAGTCGTGCTGCGCCTGGCTGATCGTCAGGCCGGTCACGCGCAGGCCGCGCTCCTTCGCGGCATATTCGGCAAAGCCGCCCCAGCCGCAGCCGATTTCCAGCACGTGATCGCCCGGCTTCGCCCCCATCCGGTCCACGAGGCTTGCATATTTCGCGCGCTGCGCCTCCTCGAGGCTTTCCTGCCCGGTGCGGAACAGGGCCGAGGAATAGGTCATGCTTTCGTCCAGCCAGAGCGAATAGAACTCGTTGCCAAGGTCGTAATGCGCGGCGATGTTCTTCCTCGCCTGACGCTTTGAGTTGCCGCGCAGCCAGTGACGGATGTTCTCGAAGGCCCGCAGCAGACCCATGCCGGGAAAGCCGTCGTAGACATCGTCGTTGTCGGCGTGAAGCAGGTCCATGAAGGCCTGCAGGTCCGGCGTGGACCAGGCCCCGTCCAGATAGGCCTCGCAGAAGCCGAGGTCGCCCTCGCGGATCAGCCGGGCGAAGATGTCGGAATCGTGGATGTCGAGTTCGGCCACCGGACCGGGGCCTGCGCCCTCGATGCGGAAGCGCCGGCCGTCGTCCAGCACGAAGTCGAGCCGGCCGTGGCGGAGGCTCTGCATGACCTCGAAAACCTGCGGGAAGTAGCGCGGCAGGTCGTGCTGCCCGCGCGTCGTGGTCAGAGGCGTCATTCCTGTCCTTCCATCGGGTGACTGTTCACCTGCTGCGTTGTCCATAGGCGGCCAGTGCGCGCTCTCGCCCCTCCGCCAGCGGGATGACCGCATCAGGATAGCACTGATCGGGCGCCAGTCCCCAGCGTCGCGGCACGGCCTCGAAGAAGGAAAGCGCCCGCGCGCCGGGCCGTCGGGCCAGTTCCGCCACGAAGCCTTCGCGATAGGCGCCGCCTGCGTCGAACTTCTCGGCCTGCGTCGCGGGGTTGAAGATGCGGAAATAGGGCGCGGCATCGGGTCCCGATCCCGCCACCCATTGCCAGCCCAGCGCGTTCGAGGCCGGATCCCAGTCGATCAGGCAGTCCTCGAACCAGGCCTGCCCGACCCGCCAGTCGGTCATCAGGTGCTTGGTCAGGTAGCTGCCGGCGATCAGCCGCGCGCGGTTGTGCATGGTGCCCGTCACGAACATCTCGCGCATGGAGGCATCGACGAAGGGCTCGCCCGTCATGCCGCGGCGCCAGCGCTCGGCATCCGGGTTGTCCTTGCGCCAGGGGAAGGCGTCCCAGTCCGGGCGCCAGTTCCGGCTGGCGATCTCGGGCGTGTGATAAAGCAGGTGCCAGGCGAACTCGCGCCAGACCAGCTCCTGCAGGAACTTCTCGGCGCCCAAGCGGCCCTCGTCCAGCGCCCGGAGGCCGGCGTGCCAGACGGTCCGCGCCGAGATCTCGCCATAGGTCAGGTTCTCGGAAAGGCCCGAGGTGACGGGAACGGCCGGCTGGTCGCGACAGGCGGCGTAGCGGTCGATCCGGTTCCCGATGAACTCGGCCAGCCGCTCCGCGGCCGCGGCCTCGCCGACCCGGACGTGGCGCGCCACCACCGCTGCCCCCCGGTTCATCGCGGCGCCAAGGCGCCAGTCGTCCAGCCGGTCCGAGGCGGGCCAAGCCGCAGGTGCCGCAAGCCGAGCGGGCGCGGGCAGCGGCGCGACCCCCTCCCGCGCCTTCACGGCCTTCCAGAACGGCGTATAGACCTTGTAGAAGGCGCCCTGCCCGGTCGCGATCTCCCAGGGCTCGTGCAGGGTGTGGCCGGGATGGCTGACCGCCTCCGTCCCGCGGCCCTTCAGCCCCGCCTTGACCGCGGCATCCCGCGCGCGCCAGGACCGCTCGCAGAGCCGCGACCAGTGCACGGCGGCGGCGCCGGTTTCGGCCACCAGCGCCTCGAGCACCTGAAGCGCCGGCCCGCGGCGCAGGATCAGACGGCTGCCGTGCCGCTCCAGCGTCCGGGCGAAGGCCTCGATGCCAAGACCGAGCCGCCACTTCGGTGCGGCACCCAGCGCCTCGGTCTCGGGATCGAGGATGAAGACCGGGACGAGCGGTCGCCCCGTGGAGGCCGCAGCGGCAAGCATCTGGTTGTCCGTCAGCCGCAGGTCGCGCCTGAACCACAGGATGAGCGGGGCCTCGGCCATCTTGTCCTTCTGTCCCTCTTTGCAACGTCCTACGCGCGGCACGCCGGGCCGGATCACTCCGCGGCGCGCCATCGGCCCCGCGCAACCGGGCCTTGCGTCGTCCGGCTCCGCATCGCCCGGCGTCACGTCACGCCGCCCGTCCGGGGCGCCCGGTCGCCCGGCGGGTCCTCGCACTGCGGACCGCGCCCGCGGAAGGGTGCGCGGGGCCCTTCGGCAAAGCGGCGGCCGGGGTCAGAGCACCTCGTCCAGCGCGAGCATCAGCTGGGCGATCTCGGCCTCCGAGGTGTAGTGCACGAAACTCACCCGCAGCACACCCTGCGCAAGATCCACGCCCATCGCCTCGAGCGGGCGGACCGCGTAGAAGTCGCCCGAGCTTGCCATGATCCCCTGCGCCGCCAGCGCGGCCGCGACCGGCGCCACGGGCCGGTCGAGCGCGATGGCCACGGTGGGCGCGCGCCGTTCGGCCTGCCGCGGACCGATCAGACGGATGTCGTTGCGCGAGGCCAGCTGGTCGAGCAGCGGACGCAGCAGCCGGATCTCGTGCTCGCGCATCAGCCGGTGAACCTCGCGCGCGCGTTCCGCCGGCGTCGCCTCGGTCCGGGCGTGATGGGCGTGAAGTTCGTCGATGTAGTCCGCGATCCCGGCACAGGCTGCGACCTGCGCGTGATCCGGGCCGGCGGGCGTGAACCGCTTGTAGAGCGTGCCGGCGTTGAACCAGTGGCCCTGCTCGGGCAACAGCTCGCCCAGTTCCCGGCGCATCAGCATGATGCCCTGATGCGGGCCATAGGTCTTGTAGGCCGAGAAGAGATAGACGTCCGCTCCCAGCGCGGCCATGTCGGGCAGCCCGTGCGGCGCATAGCTCACGCCGTCGACACAGGAAAAGGCGCCTGCGGCGCGCACCGTGGCGCAGATCTCGGCCACCGGGTTGATCTCGGCCACGACGTTCGAGCAATGCGGGAAGCAGACGAGCCGCACCCGGCCATCCTCAAGCAGCGGTTTCAGCCCCGCGGGATCAAGATGGCCGGTCTCGGGGTCGATCTTCCACTCGCGCACCTCCACGCCATCGGCGGCAAGCCTGCGCCAGACGCCGGAGTTCGCCTCGTGGTCCTGGTCGGTGACGACGATCGCGCCGCCCGCCGACCTCAGCCAGCCGCGCACCGCCTGGGCGAGCACGAAGGTGTTGGCCGAGGTCGAGGGGCCGAAGGACAATTCGTCCGCCTCGACCCCCATCATGGCCGCCAGACGCGCCCGCGCCTCGTCCATCTCGGCGCCGGCCGCATGCGAGGCGGCATAGGGCGCATAGGGCTGCACCTTGCGCTGGTGATAGAAGCGGAACAGCCGGTCGATCACTGCGCGGCAGGTGTAGGAGCCGCCCGCATTCTCGAAGAAGGCCTGTCCGGCCAGCGAGGGCTCGGACAGGGCCGGGAAGCAGGAGCGGACGAAGTCGATGTCGAGGGTCATGGGATCTCCGGGCAGGACACCCCGAGGCTAGCCAGCCCCCCGGCACAACACAAGGCGCCGCCACCTGCCCTTGGGGCGATCAGGCGGACAGGTCCACCACGACGCGGCCCTGCACCCCGCCCTTCAGGATCGCCTCGCCCAGCGCCGGCAGGTCCTGAAGCGTCGCCGGATGCACCATCGCCTCCAGCTTCGCCATCGGCAGATCGGCAGCGATCCGGTCCCAGGCGCGGACCCGGTCAGGGATCGGGCGCATCACGCTGTCGATGCCGAGGAGGTTCACCCCGCGCAGGATGAAGGGGATGACGGTCGCCGGCAGCGCCGCGCCGCCTGCCAGCCCCACCGCCGCGACCGAGGCGCCGTATTTCATCTGCCCGAGGATGCGCGCCAGCATCGCCCCGCCCACCGCATCCACGCATCCGGCCCAGGTCTCGGATTCGAGCGGGCGCTTGACCGTCTCGGCCAGATCGGCGCGGGGCACGATCCGCGCGGCGCCGAGGTCGCGCAGATAGCCCTCGGTCTCGGGCCTGCCGGTCACCGCAGCGACCTGATAGCCGAGCGCCGCCAGAAGCGCGGTCGCGACCGAGCCGACACCGCCCGCGGCGCCGGTCACCAGCACCTCGCCCCGCTCCGGCTGAAGGCCGTGATCCTCGAGCGCGATCACCGCAAGCATCGCCGTCAGGCCGGCCGTTCCGACCGCCATGGCGGCCCGCGTCGTCAGCCCCTCGGGCAGCTTCACCAGCCAGTCCGCCCTGACCCGGGTCTTCGTGGCATAGCCGCCCCAGCGGATCTCGCCCACCCGCCAGCCGGTCAGCACCACGCGGTCGCCGGGGGCGAAGCGGGGGTCCGCCGATGTCTCGACCACGCCGGCGAAATCCACGCCCGGGACGTGCGGCCAGGTCTTCACGAGCCCGCCGCCGGAGCCGAGGCAGAGACCGTCCTTGTAGTTCAGCGTCGAGAACTCGACCCGCACCGTCACGTCGCCCTCGGGCAGCAGCGACTCGTCCAGTTCCCGCACCTCGGCATGCGGGGTGCCCTCGGCATCCTTCTCGACAACCAGTGCCCGGAACATGTCAGCCCTCCTTCCGTTCTCTCCTCCGGACGGCAGGACCGCCGGACCGGCAGGCGCCGCGGGACCACGCGCCTGCCGGCCCGGCCCGCCCCCCGCCAGACTGCATTAAGTGCTTGAGCCGATACCAGCCCTATTCTAGCGTCCCAGCATCTGCCGGCCAGCCTGGGAACAGCCGCAGATCCCAGTTCCAAGGAGCTTACATGATCCGTCGCACCTCTCTTCTGGCCAGCGTCGCCGCCGCCATGGCGTTGCCGGCCCTCGCCGCCGACCCCGAGCTGATCGCCTTCGACTGGGCCGGCTTCGAGAACGAGGGCCTGATGGCCGAATACGTCAAGAAGCACGGCGAGATGCCGACCTACGCCTTCTACGGCGACGATGACGAGGCGTTCCAGAAGGTGTCCTCGGGGTTCAAGGCCGATGTGGCCCATCCCTGCTCGCAGATGGTGTCGAAATACCGCGACGCCGGCCTGATCGAGCCGTGGGACGTCAGCCGCATCCCGGAATACGCGAACATCTCGCAGCGCTTCAAGGACTCGAAGATCTTCTCGGACGATCAGGGCGTCTGGTACATCCCGACCGACTTCGCCTATACCGCGATCGCCTACAACACCGAGACCGTCCCGGTCGAAGACGTGGCCTCGGTGCAGATCTTCCACGATCCGAAATACATGGGCCGCATCTCGCTGCCCGACAACACCGACGACATCTGGTCGCTCGCGCTGCTGGCAACCGGCGTCTCGGACTGGACCAACCTGACCGAGGAGCAGTTCCAGGCCGCCGCGCAGTGGCTGCGCACCGCGCATGAGAACGTCCGCGCCTACTGGGCCGACCCGTCGGAGCTTGCCCAGCTGATGGCGACCGGCGAGGTGCAGATCGCCTGGACCTGGAACGACGCCATCGCGCTGATGCGGCAGGAAGGGAAGCCCGTCGGCTTCCAGCGCCAGTCCAAGGAAGGCTCGGCCACCTGGTTCTGCGGCTACGTCAACTTCAAGGACGCGCCGGGCAGCGAGGACAAGGCCTATGACTTCATGAACTCGTGGCTCGCCCACGGGGCGGCCAAGGCGCTGCTCGATGGTTTCGGCTATGCCCATTCGAACGAAGCCGCGATGGCCACGATCTCGGAAGAGGACCTGAAGGCCGCCGACCTCAACCCGGTCGAGACCACGCTGCTCGCCCAGGTGCCGATCGACACCAAGATGCGCGACCGGATGCTTGAGGAGTTCGAGAAGATCAAGGCGGGCTTCTGATCCTGCCGGGCGCGGGAAGGACATCGTCCGCCCGCAATTCCCTGCATCACTCCGTCCGCCCGCGCCGCTTGCGCGGGCGGTTTCGTTTTCATGAACCCCTGACAGGCTGCCCTTGCTTCGCATGCCTGCGGGTCCCGTGCAGGAGGAACATTCTGCAACCGCGCGGTCAGGTGACGTTGCGTTGGCATTAGTGGCTGTCCCGACTGCCGGTGGTCGACGCCGACCCGTCCCGAACGCCGCCGAAAGGCCTCGCGTGACCCGCCGCTGCGGCTTGCGAAGCTTCCGCCCGCCGCCTATATTCGGCCTGTCCGGAGCAATCCGGACTATGGACATAAACGCGCTCGTAATACGCGGATCGGACCCGGGGGCGGTACCCGGCGGCTCCACCAATACACCCTCGTTGGGGGGCGGAGGGGGCCGAAACAGGATCGACGAACGTCTAAAGGGGTTGGCTTTGTCCCGGTGAGGTACCACCGTTATCGGTCCGAAAAGTACAGTTGCCAACGACAACCGTGCTCCGATGGCTCTGGCTGCGTAAGCAGTTCGAGTGATCGAAACCTAAGTCCTTGCGCTTAGCCGTGTAAGGCGGGGCTCGCAGGTGCCTGGCAACAGAAACCTGCACTTCTTTCTTGCCCTTCCGGTTGTGTCGCGCGACGCTGAGCCATGCTCCGCGCGCTGCTCCTTGCCCTTGTCGTCGCTGCGCCCGCCCGGGCCTGCGATACGGCGCTTCTGCTTGCCATCGACATCTCTGGCTCCATCGACCGGGGCGAATATGCGCTTCAGACCGAAGGGCTGGCCGAGGCGCTGGCGGACGGGGCGGTGACCGACAGCCTGCTGGCCGGCCAGAGCGCGCTGGCCGTGGTGCAATGGTCGGGCGTGGGCCGGCAGGTGCTGGCGCTGCCGTGGCGACGGATGCTCGCCCCCGGCGACGTGCAGGACTTCGCCGAGGCGGTCCGCGCCCTTCCCCGCGCCTTCGTCGCCTCGGATACTGCGGTTGGCGGGGCGATCACCTTCTCGCTGTCCCGCTTCGCCGAGGTGGCGGATTGCCGCCGCCGGGTGATCGACATCTCGGGCGACGGCGCCGAGAATGCCGGGTTCACCGTGGCTTCCGCCCGACGCGAGGCCGAACGGGCCGGCGTCGAGATCAACGCCATCGCGATCGAGGACATGGGCGCCTCGAAGCCCATCACCGCCTTCTACGAGCGGTGGGCCGTCACCCGCGGCGGCTTCGTCGTCACGGCACGGGGCCTTGGCGACTATCGCCGCGCCATGCGGGCGAAGCTTCTGCGCGAACTCGGCAAACCCGCCAGCTGATCGCCGCGACCCCTCGCGTGGAGGGAGAAAATCCCGCGCGCGGCCCTCTTCCCTTCCAGTCCAAATCCCCTATGCTGACCCCGAAGCCACAGAGGATCCGGCATGGCGCGTTCCATCGATTACGGCAACCTCATGCACCGCGCGATGCGGAGCCTGATCCAGAGCGTGCTCGAGGACGTGTCCGAGCACGGGCTGCCGGGGGCGCATCACTTCTTCATCACCTTCGACACCACCCACCCCGAGGTGGAGATGGCCGACTGGCTCAGGGCACGCTATCCGCAGGAAATGACGGTGGTGCTGCAGCACTGGTTCGAGAACCTCAACGTCGACGACCACGGCTTCTCGGTCACGCTGAACTTCGGCAACCAGCCCGAGCCGCTGGTGATCCCCTTCGATGCCGTGCGCACCTTCGTCGACCCCTCGGTCGAATTCGGCCTGCGCTTCGAGACGCATGACGACGAGGACGAGGAAGACGAGTCCGAGGGCGAAGAGGACCCGGACGGCGACGACGAGCCTCCGCGCCACGACGCGCAGGTCGTGAGCCTCGACAAGTTCCGCAAGTAGGTCGGTCTCGACACGCCTGACCGGATCTGCGGCCTTCGCCAAGCAGATGAGGGCGCGCATTTCGGTATGCGACGGCATGCCGATTGATTTTCCGTGCGTCCTTTCCTAAGAGGCAGGCGAACAGAGCATTGGAGCTTGCCGCCATGACCGCAACCCGCACCGAAACCGACAGCTTTGGCCCGCTGGAGGTTCCCGCCGACAAGTATTGGGGGGCGCAGACGCAGCGCTCGATCCAGAACTTCCCCATCGGCTGGGAGAAGCAGCCCGTCGCCATCATCCGCGCGCTCGGCGTGATCAAGAAGGCCTGCGCACTGGTCAACATCGAACAGGGCGACATTTCGAAGGAACTTGGCGAGGCCATCGCGGCGGCGGCGACCGAGGTCATCGAGGGCCGGTTCGACGACAACTTCCCGCTGGTGGTCTGGCAGACCGGCTCGGGCACGCAGTCCAACATGAACGCGAACGAGGTGATCTCGAACCGCGCCATCGAGATGCTGGGCGGCGTCATGGGCTCGAAGAAGCCCGTCCACCCGAACGACCACGTGAACATGGGTCAGTCGTCGAACGACACCTTCCCCACCGCGATGCACGTGGCCATCGGCATGATGGCGCGGGACGTGCTGCTGCCGGGGCTGGAGAAGCTGCACGCGGCGCTGCTGGCGAAGTCGGAAGAGTTCAAGGACATCATCAAGATCGGCCGCACCCACACGCAGGACGCCACGCCCCTCACGCTGGGGCAGGAGTTCTCGGGCTACGCCAAGCAGGTGGAAAAGGGCATCGCCCGTGTGAAGGCCTGCCTGCCCGACATCTACGAACTGGCGCAGGGCGGCACGGCAGTCGGCACCGGCCTCAACACCCGCGTGGGCTGGGACACACGTGTCGCCGGCAAGATCGCGGAGATCACCGGCCTGCCCTTCGTGACCGCCCCGAACAAGTTCGAGGCGCTGGCCGCGCATGACGCGATGGTCATGTTCTCGGGCGCGCTGAAGACGGTGGCGGCCTCGCTGTTCAAGATCGCCAACGACATGCGGCTTCTGGGCTCCGGCCCCCGCTCGGGTCTGGGCGAGCTGATCCTGCCCGAGAACGAGCCGGGCTCTTCGATCATGCCGGGCAAGGTGAACCCGACGCAGGCCGAGGCGCTGACGATGGTCTGCGCCCATGTCATGGGCAACGATGCGGCCATCGGTTTCGCGGGCTCGCAGGGCCATTTCGAGCTGAACGTCTACAACCCGATGATGTCCTACAACGTGCTGCAGTCGATGCAGCTTCTGGGCGATGCGGCGGGCAGCTTCACCGACAACATGGTGGTCGGCACGCAGGCGAACGTCGCGCGGATCGACAAGCTGATGAAGGAAAGCCTGATGCTGGTGACGGCGCTGGCGCCCACCATCGGCTACGACGCGGCGACCAAGGTCGCCAAGACCGCGCACAGGAACGGCACGACGCTGCGCGAGGAAGCCGTGGCGCTCGGCTATGTCGATGCTGAAACCTTCGACCGCATCGTGCGGCCCGAAGACATGATCGGCCCCAAGGGCTGATGGCCGAGATCGTCAACCTTCGCGCAAGGCGCAAGGCGGCGGAGCGTGACGCCCGCCGCCGGAAGGGCGACGAGAATGCCGCGAAGCACGGCCGCACGAAGGCCGAGCGCGATCTGGAACAGGCCCGGGCCGAGAAGGCCCGCGCCGATCTCGACGCCCACCGGCGCGAGACGCCCGGCCCGGACGGCGAGGCGGAATGAGCGGGCGGCCCGAAAAGCACTCGCTGACGCTCCGCGGCCACCGGACCAGCGTCTCGCTCGAGGCTGACTTCTGGCGCGCCTTCCGCGAGATCGCCGAAAGCCGCGGTCTTGCCGTCAACGCGCTGGCGGCGGAGGTGGACGAGAGCCGCGACCCCGAGGTGGGCCTTGCCACCGCCATGAGATTGTTCGTGCTGCACCACTACCGCAACTTGGCGCGCTGAAGACCGCCGCCGCGGGATCACGCACTCATCGACACATAGCCTGAGGCCGCGCGGTCGATGCGGCTGCGCGACGGCGCGCGGCCGCGAAAGCGCTCGGCCAGCGTCAGCGGCCCGGCCGTGATGCGGAAATAGTCGTAATCCTCCGGCCGGTCGAAGGCGCAGAGATACTGGAAGTGCAGCCGGAAGAAGCGCCAGCGCAACGCCCGCCAGCGCTCGGGCGAGAGCGTCCGGCTGAAGGCCGCCGAGATCACCAGCGGCCAGCGCTTGTCCTCGGGCGCCACGCCCGAGACCGAGACGGGATCGCAGAGCGCGAAGCAGCAGGCGTCGCCGGGCGCGGTGACATCGACCCAGGTGAGTTCGTCCCGTGCCGCGAGATAGTTCAGGTCGGCGCGCAGCCGCTCGGCCCGCGGCAGGAAGGAGACCATCGGCACCACCTGGCCCAGCGTCAGCAGCGCCAATGCAGGCCGCTTCGCCGGCAGCCCACCGCGGATCACGTCGGCCATGATCGACACCGCCAGACGGGCGCCCGTGGAATGGCCGATCACCAGGATCTCGTCGGCCTCGTCCCGCATCGCCTCGGAGATCGCGGCGCGGAAGCGGGCCATCCGCTCCTGCAACCGGGGCGGGGTGGCACCCCAGGATTGCGCGGAATGGCCGAAGTCGTGCATGAGGTCATGGGCGAGGAAGACCGCGTCGCGGCGGCGGAACCAGCGCAGCAGCGCCACCGCCAGCGCCCCGCCGGCCAGCCAGCCGAGCGGCGGCCAGACCAGCCCGCCCACGATGCCGGACAGGTGCAGTCCAAGCGCCACGGCAAGACCGAACTGCACCAGCAGCACCAGAACCGGATAGAGAGCGGCAAGGACCGGCCCCGTCCGCAGCCGCACCAGCCGGAACGCCGCCCCGGTCGCGAAGTAGATCCAGACCGTGCGCAGCAGGTGCAGGTAGGTGGAGAGAATGCCCCGCCCCGTCGAGTCGCGCACGATGTCGGACCAGGCCAGCACCGCGATGTCGGTCTCGGCAAAGCCGCCCTCCATCCCTGCCGAGACGTGCCAGCCGAAGGGGCCGGGCGTGGTGCGCGGCTTCAAGGTCAGCGCATAGCCCGAGATCTCGGCCTGCGCGGCGCCGTGCCGGCGGTAAAGCTCGCGGTAGCGGCGCGGGTGGAAGGGATCATAGCCGGGAACGTAAAAGACCCGCCGCCGGAAGGGGCGCTTCAGCTTCGGTTCCGCCAGCAGGTCCATCATCCGTCCTCGTTACGGGCACGAGGCAGCCTATCCCAGCCGGGCCAGCGCCGGGAAGGTCTCGAGCAGCCAGTAGGAGAAGCTGGAGAAGCCGCCCGTCAGCATCAGCAGCCCGATGGTCCAGAGCAGGAGGCCCATGATGCGCTCGATCCGCTCCATGTGGCGCCTCATCCAGCCCATCAGGCCCGAGAGCCGGGAGAAGAAGGCGGCCACCAGCAGGAAGGGGATGCCGAGGCCGGCGGCATAGACGGCAAGCAGCGTGGTGCCGCGGGCGATGCTGGCCTCGGAGGCCGCAAGCGTGAGGATCGCGCCCAGCTGCGGGCCGATGCAGGGCGTCCAGCCGAAGGCGAAGGCAAGGCCCAGCACGTAGGCGCCGAAGGCCGACCCGCCCCGGTCGCCCGCATCCATCCTCATCTCGCGGTCGAGGAAGCCGATGCGGTAGATCCCGATGAAATGCGCGCCGAAGGCCATGACGATCAGGCCGGCCACGGTGGCGAAGGTGTCGGCATTCGACAGGAAGAACGCTCCGAAGGCCGAGGCGGTGAAGCCGAGGAACAGGAAGACCGTGGAGAGGCCCATCACGAAGAACAGCGCGGCAAGGATCGGCCCGCGCGAGGCGCCCGCGTTCAGGTCCTTCATCGAGATCCCGCCCATGTAGGCAAGGTAGGGCGGCACGATCGGCAGGACGCAGGGGCTGAGGAACGACAGGACGCCCGCCACCAGCGCGATCAGCATGGCCGGCAGAAGCCCCGCGTCGATCAGATCCATCCCGAACATCTTCGCCCTCTCTTTGCTGCTGTCCTAGCCGGTCGCCGCGTCCCCGTCACTGGGCCGCCTCTCACATTGACGTGGACCGCCCCTGCGCGTATCGCCCGGCACGCGGGCAGGCACGTTGATCCCGCGCAAGGACTCGCCAGGGCTGGGGCCGCGATGCATTTCGACGAGGATCTCGACTGTGCCGGGCTGATCTGCCCCCTGCCCGTCCTGCGCGCCCGCAAGCGCCTGCTGGCGATGGCGCCCGACAGCGTCCTGCGCGTCACGGCCACCGACCCGATGGCGGTGATCGACCTGCCCCACTTCTGCTCTGGCGCCGGTCACGAGATCCTGTCCTGCGAGCGGCAGGGCAACGAGAGCGTCTGGCTGATCCGGCGCGGCAAATGAAAGGGGCGCCCGAAGGCGCCCCGATGCATCAGCGACCGATCGACCACCAGCCACGGCGGCGCGGCTTCGTGTCGTCCCCGGCGGGCTCGGCCTCGGCAGCCGGCTCTGCTTCGGGTGCAGGAGCCGGCGCAGCTTCCGGTGCAGGAGCCGGGGCAGCTTCCGGTGCAGGGGCCGGCGCGGCTGCCGGTGCGGCCTCGGCGATCTCCGCCGCGGCTTCCACCACGTCCACCGGCTGCTCCTCGACAGGGGCCGGAGCGGCCTCCTCGACGGGCTCGGCCTTGCGGCGGCTGCGGCTGCGGGCAGGCTTCTTCGGCGCCTCGGACTCCTCGGCGGGGGCCGCTTCCGCGGTCACCTTAGGCTTGCGCGTGCGGGTGCGCTTCTTCGGAGCGGGCTCCTCCGCGACCTCGGGCTGCGGTTCGGGCTCGGGTTCCGGTGCGGGCTCGGGCTCCACCGCCGGCAGCGCGGCCACGGCGGCCTCGGCCTCGTCGGCGCCTTCCTCGTCCTCTTCCTCGCCTTCGTCCGACTCGTCGCTTTCGACCGCATCGGCCTCGCCCTGCCCGGCGGCGGGGGCTGCACCGTTGCGACGACGCCGACGGCGACGGCGCTTCTTCTTCGGCTGGCCCTCGGACGGCGGCGCCTCGGCGGTCTCGGCCGTCGCCTCGGCTTCCTCGGCGACCTCGACCTCTTCCTCCTCGACCCAGTCATCCTCGGGCTCGTCCACCGGCGCGCCCATCAGCTCGGCGCTGCCCGAGATCACCTTGACCGTCTCGGGCACCACGCGGGTGGCGGTCTTGAACTTCTCGATCACATAGTCCGGGCTCGACAGCGTCGGGTCGGCCTCGACCCGCACCGCCATGCCATAGCGGGCCTCGATCATCGCGATGTGCTCGCGCTTCTGGTTCATCAGGAAGTTCACGACCGCGATCGGGGCGCGCAGCAGCACCTCCTTCGACCGCTTCCGCGTGCCTTCCTCTTCCAGCTGGCGCAGCACCTGCAAGGCAAGGCTGTCGTCCGAGCGGATGAGACCCGTTCCGTGGCAATGGGCACAGGGCTGCGTCGTCGATTCGAGCATCCCCGGGCGCAGGCGCTGGCGGCTCATCTCCAGAAGGCCGAAGCCCGAGATGCGGCCGACCTGGATCCGCGCGCGGTCGGTCTTCAGCTTGTCCTTCAGGCGCTTCTCGACGGCGGCGTTGTTCTTCCGCTCTTCCATGTCGATGAAGTCGATGACGATCAGGCCGGCAAGGTCACGCAGGCGCAACTGGCGCGCCACCTCTTCGGCGGCCTCGAGGTTGGTCTTGAGCGCCGTGTCCTCGATCGAGCCTTCCTTGGTTGCCCGGCCGGAGTTCACGTCGATGGCGACCAGCGCCTCGGTCACGCCGATGACGATGTAGCCGCCCGACTTCAGCTGCACCACCGGGTTGAACATGCCCGAGAGATAGCTTTCCACCTGATAGCGCGCGAAAAGCGGCATCGGCTCGTCATAGCGGATCACCTGCCGGGCGTGGGCCGGCATGATCATCCGCATGAAATCCTTGGCGGTGCGGTAGCCCGTCTCGCCCTCGACAAGCACTTCCTCGATCTCGCGGTTGAAGAGGTCGCGGATCGTGCGCTTGATCAGGTCGCCTTCCTCGTAGATCGGCGCAGGGGCGATCGATTTCAGCGTCAGTTCGCGGATCTGCTCCCACAGCCGCAGGAGGTATTCGTAGTCGCGCCGGATCTCCTGCTTGGTGCGCTTGGCGCCTGCCGTGCGGATGATCAGGCCCGCGCCTTCCGGCACCTCGAGTTCCGAGGCGATTTCCTTCAGCTTCTTGCGGTCGGCCGCCTGGGTGATCTTGCGGCTGATCCCGCCGCCGCGCGCCGTGTTCGGCATCAGCACGCAATAGCGGCCGGCAAGCGAGAGATAGGTCGTGAGCGCGGCACCCTTGTTGCCCCGCTCTTCCTTGACCACCTGCACCAGCATGATCTGGCGCACCTTGATGACTTCCTGGATCTTGTAGCGACGCGAGCGCGGTTTGCGCGGCGGAGGGATCTCCTCGGCCACGTCCTCGTCGGCCACCGACTCGATCTCGTCGTCGGTGTCGGCGGCGTGATCCACGGCCTTGTAGGGCTTCTCCGCCTCATCGATGTCGGGCTGCGCCGAATCGGAGGCATCGACCTCGTAGAGCGCGTCGGCGCCGGTCTCCTCGCCCAGGTCGACGAGATCCATGCCGGTCATCTCGCCGCTCTGCGCGGCGTCGGCCCCGGCCATCTCGGCCGCGGCCGGACGCGGCCGACGGCGCGAGCGCCCCTGCTCCTCGTCCTCCTCGGCGCGATTGTAGGCGCGCTCTTCCTCGAGCAGCGCCTTACGGTCCGCGACCGGGATCTGGTAGTAGTCGGGATGGATCTCGGCGAAGGCGAGGAAGCCGTGCCGGTTACCGCCGTAATCGACGAAGGCCGCCTGCAGCGAGGGTTCGACCCGCGTTACCTTGGCGAGATAGATGTTGCCGGCGAGCTGCCGCTTGTTGACGGTTTCAAAATCGAATTCCTCGACCTTGTTTCCGTCCACCACCACGACCCGGGTCTCCTCCGGGTGGGTGGCGTCGATGAGCATTTTCTTGGCCATTTGGTTCCATGGCACCCGGACAACGGGCTTGGGCCGGGGCAAGCCCCGGCGAAATCCCATTGTGCGTGGTGGCTTGTTCGGGCGTGGCTGCGCCGGCGACCAGAGCGCGCGGCGCCGAAGGGGCTCCTCGCACAGTCTGGCAAGCTTGTGGCGCGGCTCATCGCGGTTCTATATCCCGGGACGCCGGGGCGTCCTGATTGCAATGGCCCGTTCCGTCAGGGACTTGGCGGGCGAACTGGTGGGCCCGGAGGCCCGACTGTCTGCGCGACGCAGCGCCCCGGTCCCGTGGCCCGGAAAGCGCGCACTGCAGTAAAACTGGCGCGCGGGATCCTGCCGGAAAGGTCAGGACCCGCGTAGGTGCGACATTAGCGGCAGGGACGGGCAAAACACAATGGCTTATTTTCCGACAGCCCCGCACAACCGCAGGTCGAGAGACCCGCGGCGGAGGCGGCAGCAGCCGCCGATCCCGGTCGGGGTGGGCTGAGCGGTTCAGACGTAATCGGCCCGGCTGAGCCCGTATTTCGCCATCTTCTCGTTGAGCGTGCGCCGGGGCAGGCAAAGCTCCTCCATCACGGCGACGATCGAGCCGCGGTGGCGCCGCATGGTGTTGTCGATCAGCATGCGCTCGAACGCCTCGACATAATCCTTGAGCGGCTTGCCTTCGGTGGTCAGAGCCGGCCCCGAGGCTTCGTTATCCGCCATCAGCAGCGAGGCGATGGAGCCGGAGCCGCGCCGGTTCTGCAGCACCGCGCGCTCCGCGATATTGACCAGCTGGCGGACGTTGCCGGGCCACGGAGCCTGAAGGAGTTGCGCCGCCTCCTGCGCCGTGACCTGCGGCGCCTCGCAGCCGTATTCCTCGGCGAACTGCTCGGACATGCGGGTAAAGAGGGTCAGGATGTCCTCGCCCCGGGTCCGGAGCGGCGGCAGCACGATGGTCATGGCGCCGAGCCGGTAATAGAGGTCCGAGCGCAGCACGTTTTCCAGCGTCGTGTCCGGCGCATGCTCGTTGCAGATCGCGATGATCCGGGTTTCGGGCGGCGTCCCCTGCTCGTTGATCACCGTCAGCAGGCGCGACTGGAGCGGATGGCTGAGCGACTCGATGTCCTCGAGGCAGAGCGTGCCACCGCGGGCTTCCTCGACCAGCGGCAGCGAGCCGTCCTCGGTCGGGCCGAAGAGCTTGGCGGACAGCTGGTCCTCGGACCAGGCGGCGCAGGAGATGGTGACGAACTTGCGCCCGGCCCGCGCGCCCACGGCATGCAGCGCATGGGCGACCAGCGTCTTTCCGGTTCCGGTCTCGCCGTCGATCAGGACGTGGCTGTCGGCCTGGCCCAGATCAAGGATGTCCTCGCGCAGGCGCTCCATCACCGGCGAGGAGCCGATCAGCTTCTTCATCAGCACGGTGCCATCGGAAAGCTCGCGGCGCAGCGCGCGGTTGTCGAGCGTGAGCCGGCGCAACTGGGTCGCGCGCTTGGCAAGCTCGGTCATCCGGTCGGGGTTGAATGGCTTTTCAAGGAAGTCGAAGGCGCCGACCCGCATCGCCTCGACCGCCATCGGCACGTCGCCGTGGCCGGTGATCAGGATCACCGGCAGGCCGGAATCCATGCTCATCAGCTTCTTCAGAAAGGTCATGCCGTCCATGCCGGGCATCTTGATGTCGCTGACGACAACGCCGGGGAAATCCGCGCTCAGGCCCTTCAGCGCCTCCTCGGCGCTCGCATAGGTTTCGGTATCGAACCCCGAGAGCGCGAGCCACTGGCTGATCGACTGCCGCATGTCGGCCTCGTCGTCGACGATGGCCACCTTCATTGCACGAGCCATGTATTCCTCACTCGGCTGCCTTAACATCTGCCCCCAATATGGGCAGCTGAACCTCGAAAACAGCACCGCCGCCTTCCGCATTCCGCGCGGTAAGACGACCCCCGAGGTCGGTCACGATGCCGGACGAGATCGCGAGCCCGAGGCCCACGCCCTCGCCCGGCTTCTTGGTGGTGTAGAAAGGCTCGAACAGGTTGTCGAGGTCCTCGATCCCGTGGCCGTTGTCGCGCACCGTCAGCGTCGCCGTCTCGCCGGCCGCCAGCATGATGTCGATCTGCGGCGAGGCGACGGTCTTCGTGGCGTCCAGCGCGTTGCGCAGGAGGTTGATGATGACCTGCTCCAGCCGCAGCCGGTCGGCCATCACCATCACCGGCTGGCGCGGCAGGGCGCGGGTGATGCGCACCACGCGGATCTTCAGCTGCGGCTCCATCATGGTCAGCGCAGAGGAGACGCAGAGCCGCATGTCCACCGGCTCGAAGGCCTCGCCGCCCTTCCGGGCATAGGATTTCAACTGCCGGGTGATCGCGCCCATCCGCTCGATCAGGTCATCGATGCGCTGGAACGAGGCGAGCGCCTCTTCGGTCCGCCGCCGCTGCAGCAAGAGCTTCGCGCCGGCCAGATAGGTCTTCATCGCGGCGAGCGGCTGGTTCAGCTCGTGGCTCACGGCCGCCGACATCTCGCCTAGCGCGGCGAGCTTCGACGACTGCGCGAGTGTCAGCTCGGCCACGGCCAGATCCTTCTGCACCTTCTCCCGCTCGGCGATCTCGCGCTGCAAACGCGCGTTGAGCAGGCGAAGTTCCGCCGACTCGCGCTGAAGCGACATGCTCTGCGACCAGGCCCGCCGCGAGAGCAGGTAGAAGGTCAGCGCAAGCAGGATCGCGAAGCCCATGATTTCCAGCGCGAGGATGCCGTTTACCCGCTCGCGCACCGAATCGTAGGCGGTGAAGGTCACGATCCGCCAACCGCGGAACGGCACGCGGGCGTCGGTCTTCATCACGGCCTCGCCGCGCAGGTAGGCGTCGGGCGGCTGCTGCGCCCAGTCGGCCGTGGCCTGGATCGCGCGCCGGATCGCCGAGGGCGCGTCGCGCACCGCCAGCGCCTCGTCGATGGTCAGGCCGCGCCAACGCGGCTCGGTCGCCAGGATCACGGTGCCCGTGCTGTCGGTCACCATGACGGCATCCTGCAGCCCGGCCCATGCGCGCTCGTATTTCATCAGGTCGACGGCGACCACGATCACGCCCACGAGCCGGTTGTCGGACAGCACCGCCCGGGAATAGGTGAAATCGAAGATCCCTTCCTCGCGCTTGGCCGCGGTGAAGACCGTGTCGCGATTGCGCTGCGCATCGACGAAATAGGGCGCGGCGCGGTGGCTGGTGCCGATCAGGTTGCGGTTGGTCGCGCCGACCGTGCGGCCGTCCTTGTCGAGCAGCATGATCGAGGCCGCGCCGATCTCGGTCTGGAACGAGATCAGCCGCTGGGAAGTTGCCGAATAGTCCCCCGACCCCAACGCCCCGATCAGCGCGGGATCGCGCGCGAGCAGCAACGGCACGACCGATGTGCGCTGCAACTCGGTCAGCATGTTGCCGGAGTAGAGCGCGAGGCGCAGTTCGGCGCGGGTGCGGGTGGTGTCGGTGAACCGCTCGCTCATCCAGCGGTTGGTCACCAGAACGACGACCACCGCAAGGATCACCAGCAGCACGACGGCAAGCCGCACCCGCCAGCCGTGTCCCGGCGGCGGGGGCTCGGTTTCCTCGGTCTGGAAGGCCGCGTCCTGCATGGGCGCGACGTTACTGAACGGCGGTCAGGGCAACAAGCCGTGCGCGATCAGGCAAGCGCCATCCTGCCCAGCAGCGAGCGGAACAGTCCCATCCCGTCGGTGCCGCCCTGCGCCTCGTCCGCCGCCCGCTCGGGGTGGGGCATCAGGCCCAGCACGCGGCGGTTGGCCGAGAGCACGCCCGCGATGTCCTGCATCGAGCCGTTGGGATTCTCGACATAGGTGAAGGCCACCCGGTCCTCGCCCCTGAGCCGCGCCAGCGTCTCGGCGTCGGCGGTGTAATTGCCGTCATGGTGGGCGATCGGGAAGCGCACCACGTCGCCCGCGGCCCAGCCCTCGGTGAAGGCGCTGTCGGCGGTCGCGACCTTCAGCTCGACCGACCGGCAGATGAACTTGAGGCCCGCGTTGCGCATCAGCGCGCCCGGCAGCAGGCCGGTCTCGGTCAGGACCTGAAAGCCGTTGCAGATGCCGAGGACGAAGCCGCCCCGCTCGGCATGGCGGATCATCGCGCCGGCGATGGGCGAGCGCGCGGCGATCGCCCCGCAGCGCAGGTAGTCGCCGAAGGAGAAGCCGCCCGGAACGCCCACGACATCGACGCCCGCGGGCAGGTCGGTGTCCTTGTGCCAGACGCGGACCACCTCTGCGCCCGCCGCCTCGAAGGCCACGGCAAGGTCGCGGTCGCAGTTCGACCCGGGAAAGGTGATGACGGCGGCTTTCATCGGCGGCACTCCGGCTGGGGCTGGCGGGGGGAGGTTCCACCCCTGATAACGCAGGCGGCCCGGCGCTGCCAGCCCCGGGCCTTCACTTCTTCAGCGGCCGCCGCCGTCAGACGATCTCGACCGTGTATTTCTCGATCACGGTGTTGGCGAGCAGCTTCTCGCACATGGCGCGAACCTCGGCCTCGGCGGCGGTGGCGTCGGTCGCGGTCAGGTCGAGGTCGATCACCTTGCCCTGACGGACGCCGGCGACGCCCGAGAAGCCGAGCGTGCCGAGCGCGTGCTTCACCGCCTCGCCCTGCGGATCGAGGACGCCATCCTTCAGCATGACATGGACGCGGGCTTTCATCGCGGCAGGGCCTTTCAGTTGATCAGCGTGGGCTTGGTGGTGTGGGTGACGTTCGAGGGCAGCACCCCCAGACGCCGGGCGAGTTCGGAATAGACGTCCTGCAGCGGCCCGGGCTCGCGCGGGGTGCCGCCTTCGGCCTCGGCGCGCACGTCCCAGAGACGGCAGCTGTCGGGGCTGATCTCGTCGGCCACGATCAGGCGCATGTAGTCGCCCTCCCAGATCCGGCCGACCTCGATCTGGAAATCCGCGAGCCGGATGCCCACGCCCATCATCACGCCCGACAGGAAGTCGTTCACACGCAGCGCCAGTGCCACCACGTCGTCCAGATCCTGCTGGCTGGCCCAGCCGAAGGCGATGATGTGCTCTTCGGACACCAGCGGGCAGCCGAGCTTGTCGTCCTTGAAGTAGTATTCCACGATCGGCCGCGGCAGGGGCGTCCCCTCCGGGATGCCCAGCCGCTTCGAGATGCCGCCGGCCGCGAAGTTGCGGACCACGACCTCGAGCGGGATGATCTCGGCCATGCGCACCAGCTGCTCGCGCATGTTCAGGCGGCGGATGAAATGGGTGGGAACACCGATGGAGTTGAGGCCGTTCATGAAGAACTCGGACAGCCGGTTGTTCAGCACGCCCTTGCCTTCCAGCGCGGTCTGCGGCGGGTTCGAGGCCGCGCTGCCGTCGTCCTTGAAGTACTGGATCAGCGTCCCGGGTTCGGGCCCCTCGTAGAGGATCTTGGCCTTGCCCTCGTAGACCTTCTTGCGACGTGCCATGCACACTCCGATCGAACGACGAAGGGGGCGCGTCGAGCGCGCCCCGTTCTGGTTGAAACGGCCTATAAGGCAAGCTGCCCGTGCTCGCAAGGCAATCGCGCCGGACGCGGCCGCGCGACCACTTGCTAGGTCGGAACGCTGCGGGCATATCAGAAGAAAGGCATTGTTCGGGAGGACCTAACCATGACCACCTTCGACGATCGCGAGCGCGCGTTCGAGACGAAGTTCGCCCACGACACCGAAATGCTGTTCCGCGCCGAAGTGCGCCGCAACAAGCTGGTCGGCCTATGGGCTGCCGAGCTCCTCGGCAAGACCGGCGACGAGGCGATCAGCTATGCGCATGAGGTGGTGCAATCGGACCTGCACGAGCCGGGTTTCGAGGATGTGGTCCGCAAGGTCGCGGCCGACCTCGGCGACAGGTCCTCGGCCGAGGCGGTGCGCGCCAAGATGCTCGAGTTCCTGCCGGTCGCGAAGGCGCAGCTGATGACGGAAAGCTGATCACGCGGCTGCGCCCGGCGCGACCGTCTCGGGATCCGTGGCACGCGCCGCAAGGGGCGCGGCCTGTCGCATTCGCTGCGCCGCTTTCAAGATGATGATGAACAATATGGATTTGCCACGGGTCGCCCCGCGTGGCAGAGCTTCGCGCAAGCGGACCGCGTGCCTCGCGGCCCGAACCTGACCCCTGCGAGGACAAGATGACCGACGCCCTCTCCCGCCTGCTCGAGGACCGCGACTGGCTCATGGCCGATGGCGCCACCGGCACGAACCTGTTCAACATGGGCCTGTCGTCCGGCGAGCCGCCGGAGCTGTGGAACATCGACCAGCCGGACAATATCCGCAAGCTCTACCGCGCGGCGGTCGAGGCGGGATCGGACATCTTCCTGACCAACAGCTTCGGCGGCAATGCCGCCCGGCTGAAGCTGCACAACGCGCAAGGCCGCGTGGCGGAACTGAACCGGGTGGCGGCGGAACTGGGGCGCGAGATCGCCGACGCCTCGGGCCGCACGGTTGTCGTCGCCGGCTCCATGGGACCGACCGGCGAGATCTTCGAGCCGATGGGCACGCTGACCCACAAGGTCGCGGTCGAGATCTTCCACGAACAGGCCGAGGCGCTGAAGGCCGGCGGGGCGGACGTCCTCTGGGTCGAGACGATCTCGGCGGCCGAGGAATTCAAGGCCGCGGCCGAGGCGGCCCGTCTGGCCGGGATGCCCTGGTGCGGCACGATGAGCTTCGACACGGCCGGGCGCACCATGATGGGGATCACCGCGGCCGCGCTGGTCGATCTGGTGAACAAGCTGCCGAACCCGCCGCTGGCCTTCGGGGCGAACTGCGGCGTCGGCGCCTCGGACCTGCTGCGCACCGTGCTTGGCTTTGCCGCGCAGGGCACCGAGCGGCCGATCATCGCCAAGGGCAATGCCGGGATCCCGAAATACCACGACGGCCACATCCACTATGACGGCACGCCGGAGCTGATGGCGGAATATGCCGTGCTCGCCCGCGACGCCGGCGCCCGCATCATCGGCGGCTGCTGCGGCACCATGCCCGAACACCTGAAGGCGATGCGCGCGGCGCTCGAATCGCGGCCCAAGGGTCCGCGCCCGTCGCTCGACAGCATCTCGGAACGGCTGGGCGGCTTCTCCTCGGCCAGTGACGGCTCGGACGATTCCGGCCCCTCGCGCGAGCGGCGGCGGCGGCGCGGCTGACAGGGATCCGGGGGCCTCGCCTCCCCCGGCCCATTCGCCAGAAATGCAGAGCAGAGGGCGCGGACTTCCGTCGCCGGGGTCGGGTCATGCCATGAGGTCAGAACAGCCGAAGCTGATCGCCCGGACGAGGCGGCACCGAGAACAGGTCGCAGCGCAGCGGCGGCTGGTCGCGGTCGAGGCCATGTCGCGCCGCGGCAAGACGGAACCGGCGCGAGACGAGATCGGCCCAGATCCCCTCGCCCCGCATCCGTTTCCCCCAGGCCGGATCGTAGTCGCGCCCGCCGTGAATCTCGCGGATGCGGGCGAGGATCTTCCCCGCGCGGTCGGGATAGTGCTCCTCGGCCCAGGCCTTCACCAGCGGCGCCACCTCGAGCGGCAGTCGCAGCATGATCCAGGTCGCGGCAACGGCATTCGCGTCAGCGACGGCGGCAAGGATCGCCTCGATCTCGGGATCGGTCAGCCCCGGGATGACCGGCGCCACCATGGCCCGGACGGGGATGCCGGCCGCGGCCAGTCGCCGGATGGTCTCGAGCCGCCGTGCCGGCGGCGGCGCCCGCGGCTCCAGCCGGCGCGACAGGTCGGCGTCCAGCGTCGTGACCGACAGGCCGACGCGCAGAAGCCCCTCGGCCGCCATCGGCGCCAGCAGGTCCAGGTCGCGCTCGATCAGCGTGCCCTTGGTGGTGATCGCGACGGGATGGCGGAAGGCCGACAGCACCTCGAGCACCTCGCGCATCACGCGGTGGCGTGCCTCGACCGGCTGGTAGGGATCGGTGTTGGTTCCCAGCGCGACCGGCGCCACGCGGTAGGATTTCGCGCGCAACTCACGCTCCAGCACGGCGGCGATGCCGGGCCGCGCGATCAGCCGCGTCTCGAAATCCAGCCCCGGCGAGAGGTTGAGATAGGCGTGCGTCGGCCGGGCGAAGCAGTAGATGCAGCCATGCTCACACCCCCGGTAGGGATTGACCGAGCGGTCGAACGGAATGTCCGGCGAACGGTTGAAGGTCAAGGCCGAGCGTGGGCGCTCGATGCGGACCTCGGTCCGCAGCAGATGCTCGTCCTCGGGCAGGTCCCAGCCATCGGCGAACGCCTCGCGGCGTGCAGGCTCGAACCGCCCGCTCTCGTTGCTGGCGGCGCCGCGAGCACGCAGGCGCAGGGCCGGATCGAGGCTGGAATGGGTCGACTTCATGCCGCAAGACTAGAACGAAATGGGAACCCGCGCCACAGGAAAGCCCCGCCCTGCCCCCGCTGTCGGCTTTCATCCGCCCCATGTCGCAATTCGATGAGTGCGGCCGGACCTTTGGCCGCATTGAACCTGAAACACCTGCCCCGAGGAGCCCGCCATGGCTGACGACGAAGAGATCATCCTGTCCGAACTCTCTGACGAGGAACTCGTGCTGCAGATGCACGACGACCTTTACGACGGGATGAAGGACGAGATCGAGGAGGCCGTCCGCATCCTGATCGATCGCGGCTGGACGCCCTACGACGTGCTGACCAAGGCGTTGGTGGCGGGCATGACCATCGTCGGCAACGACTTCCGCGACGGCATCCTGTTCGTGCCGGAAGTGCTGCTGGCCGCCAACGCCATGAAGGCGGGCATGGTGATCCTGAAGCCGCTGCTGGTCGAGACCGGCGCGCCGCGGATGGGCAAGATGGTGATCGGCACCGTCAAGGGCGACATCCACGACATCGGCAAGAACCTCGTCGCGATGATGATGGAAGGCGCGGGCTTCGAGGTGGTGGACCTCGGCATCAACAACCCGGTCGAGAAATACCTCGAGGCGCTGGAAACCGAGAAGCCCGACATCCTCGGCATGTCGGCGCTGCTGACCACGACGATGCCATACATGAAGGTCGTGATCGACACGATGAAGGAAAAGGGCCTGCGCGACGACTATATCGTTCTGGTCGGCGGCGCACCCCTGAACGAGGAATTCGGCAAGGCGATCGGCGCCGACGCCTACTGCCGCGATGCGGCCGTCGCGGTCGAAACCGCGAAGGTCCATGTCGCGCGCCGTCACAACCGGTTGAGCGCCTGACCCCTTGGCGGGGGCACCCGCGGCGCTCATCTGTCACCGGAAGGAGACCGCCATGCCCCCGAGCCTGTTCCTCATGCTGATCGCGACCGTCATCCTCGCAGCCGGGGTGACGGTCGCGCTGTTTCACGCCGCCGGCTGGCCGGTGGCGGCGGTGGGTCTGGTCGCGCTGGTGGCGAGCCTGCTGCTGCGCGCGCGGAGGCGGCCATGAGCCTCGACGACGGCACGCTGTCCGAGCAGGGCCTTGCGCCTGCCGGCCGCGGGACGGTCCGGCTGATCGCCTGCGGGGCGCTGGCGCACGAGATCCTCGCGCTGAAGCGGGCGAACGGCTGGGATCACCTGGACCTGCAATGCCTGCCGGCCAAGCTGCACCTGCGGCCCGAGAAGATCGTGGAAGCGGTCGAGGCCGCCGTGATGGCCGCCGGGGACGCGCCGACCTTCGTCGTCTATGCCGATTGCGGCACCGGCGGCGCCTTGTCGCGAAAGTGCAAGGAACTGGGCGTGGAGATGGTCGAGGGCCCGCACTGCTATTCGTTCTTCGAAGGCAACGACGCCTTCGCGGCTCATGCCGAGGACGAGTTCACCGCCTTCTACCTTACGGATTTCCTCGTCCGGCAGTTCGACGCCTTCGTGTGGCGCCCGATGGGCCTGAACCGGCACCCCGAGCTGCGGGACATGTATTTCGGCCATTACACCAAGCTGGTCTATCAGGCCCAGACCGAGGACCCTGCGCTGGATGCCAAGGCCCGCGACTGCGCCGCCCGGCTGGGCCTTGCCTACGAGCGTCGGTTCACCGGCTACGGCGACCTGGCGGGCAGCCTGCAGGAAGTGGCCCGTCGCTAGGCGGATTGTCGAAGTCCGGCAAGCCTTCGGGGTCCCTAGGCGGCTTTCGGCCCGCGGGAAGCTGGAAAAGGACAAGGCGGTGCTGCCCCTGCCGTTCCGTGCCGAGGATGACGAAGCGTCGCGGCACTTCCAGAGCGCCTCCGCTTGGCTTAGCCTGCCTCAACGGCAGGAGGAGGACATCATGCGGATCGAGGCGGCGCTGGGTGAACTAGAGGCGCTTCTGGGCGACCGGCTCGCCCGCTCGAAAGCGGTGCGCGAGCAGCATGCGCACAGCGAGACGCATCTGCACGCCCCGCCGCCGGATGCGGTGGCCTATCCCCGGACCACCGCGGAAGTCTCGGAGATCGCGGCGATCTGCGCCCGTCATCTGGTGCCGATGGTCGGCTGGGGCGCCGGGACCTCGCTGGAAGGGCATGCGCTGGCGCTGAAGGGCGGGGTCACGATTGACTTCGGCCAGATGGCCGAAGTGATCGAGATCCGACCCGAGGACATGATCGTCCGCGTCCAGCCCGGCATCACCCGCGAGGCGCTGAACGCAAGCCTGCGCGACACCGGCCTGTTCTTCCCGGTCGATCCGGGCGCGAATGCCACGATTGGTGGCATGGCCGCCACCCGCGCCTCGGGCACCACCGCGGTGCGCTACGGCACCATGCGCGACAACGTGCTGGGGCTCGAGGTCGTGCTGGCCGACGGGCGGGTGATCCGCACCGGCACCGCCGCGCCGAAGTCCGCCGCGGGCTACGACCTGACGGCGCTCTTCGTCGGATCGGAAGGCACGCTTGGCCTGATCACCGAACTGACGCTGCGCCTTCATGGCCAGCCCGAGGCGATCTCGGCCGCCGTCTGCGCCTTCCCCGACATGTCCTCGGCCGTCAACTGCGTGATCGAGACGATCCAGCACGGCATCCCGATGGCGCGGATCGAATTCCTCGACGCGGCCTCCGTCGCCGCCTGCAACGCCTTTGCCCAGATGGAGATGCCGCTGCAGCCGCATCTGCTGGTGGAGTTCAACGGCACCGAGGCGGGCGTGGCCGAACAGGCCGAGCGCTTCGGCGAGATCGCGGCGGGACACGGGTCCGCCGGCTTCCAGTGGGCGACCCGGACCGAGGACCGCGCGCGGCTCTGGAAGATGCGCCACGCCGCCTACCGCGCCTGCCTTGCGTCGCGCCCGGGCTGCGAGGGCTGGGTCACCGACGCCTGCGTGCCGATCTCGCGGCTGGCCGAGGCGGTCGAGGAAACGCAGGCCGACATCGCGGCCTGCGGCGTGCCGGGGCCGATCGTCGGCCATGTCGGCGACGGCAACTTCCACTCGGTCCTGCTGGTCGATCCGGAAAGCGAGGTGGAGCGCGAGGCGGCCAAGCGCGTCTCGGCCCGGCTGGCCGAGCGCGCGCTGCGTCTGGGCGGCACCGTGACCGGCGAGCACGGGATCGGCTTCGGCAAGCTCGGCTACATGGCGGCCCAGCATGGCGAGGCCTGGAGCGTGATGGCCGAGATCAAGCGCGCGCTCGACCCGATGGGCCTGATGAACCCGGGCAAGATGGTGCGCCAGACATGACGCCGGACGAGTTTCCGCGCCGCTTCGCCGCGCTCTGGGGCGTCCGGGATGCCGAGGCCCTCGCGGACCTCGTGGCGGAAGATGGCACGATGCTCACGCTGACCGGCCTGTGGTGCGAGGGCCGGAAGGAGATCCTTGCCGCGCTGAGGGCCGAGCTTGCCGGCGCCTTCGCGCGGTCACGGCTGGTGAGCGGCAAGACCGACGTGAAGCCCCTTGGTCCCGGCGCGACACTGCTGCAGCAGCGCTTCGTGCTCTCGGGTCTGGTGGATGCCGAGGGGCGGGATGCCGGGCGCATCGGGGCGATCCTGACGGCCGTGCTGCTGGTGCGGAAGGCGGGTGTCGAAGCCGTCACGCTGCATTTCACGGTGATCGAAGGCTGAGAACGCCTGCCCGTATCCGGCAGGGGCATCATCCGCACCCTCCGGCCCCGCCCGCGTCGGTCTAGACGAGAAGCGCCCGTGCGGCCTCGCGCGCGGCATCCGTGATCGTGTCGCCCGCCAGCATGCGCGCAATCTCTTCCACCCGTTCGGTCGCGCCCAGCGGCGTCACGGTCGAGGTCGTCATGCCTTCGGCCATCCGCTTCTCGACCCGCCAGTGATGCGCACCCAGCGCCGCCACCTGAGGCGAATGCGTGACCACAAGGACCTGCGCCCCTGAAGCCAGCGCCTTGAGGCGCCGCCCCACGGCATCCGCCGTCGCCCCGCCCACGCCGCGGTCGATCTCGTCGAAGATCAGTGTCAGGCCGGGGCTGTCGCCGGTCAGG
This sequence comes from Rhodobacter sp. CZR27, assembly GCF_002407205.1. Classification (NCBI taxonomy): domain Bacteria; kingdom Pseudomonadati; phylum Pseudomonadota; class Alphaproteobacteria; order Rhodobacterales; genus Rhodobacter; species Rhodobacter sp. CZR27. The sequence continues at coordinate 2,588,666 of NZ_CP023548.1, forward strand.
CAGACCTTCAGCGCCAGGAGGAAGCGGGACAGTTCCCCGCCCGAGGCGATGCGGTTCAGCGGCCCCGACGGCGCGCCGGGGTTCGTGGCGACCGTGAAGGCCACCGCGTCGTGACCCTCCGCCCCGCCATCGGCTGCGGTCAACTCTGTCTGGAACACCGCGCGTTCCATCTTCAGCGGCGCCAGTTCGGCCGCCATTGCGGCATCGAGCCGGCCGGCCGCCTCACGCCGGGCGGCGGACAGCGCATCGGCCTCGGCGGTCCACGCGGCCTCGGCCTCGGTGACGGCACGACGGAGCTTCTCGATCTGCCGCGTGCCCCCGTCGAGGGCCGCGAGGCGCTCGCGCAATTCGCCGGCATAGGTGCCAAGTTCGTCCGGAAGGACCGAATGCTTGCGCGCCAGCGCGCGGATCGCGAACAGCCGCTCCTCCAGCGCCTCGAGGTCGCGCGGGTCGAAGTCGAGATCGGCAAGGCAGCCCGCGACGCCGTCCTGCGCCTCGCCCAGTTCGATCAGCGCGCGTGACAGGGCGGCAAGCGGCGCCTCGAGCCGGCCGCCGGCCCGCTCCGACGCCGTCTCGAGCCAGCGCAGCGCATCGACCATCAGGCTCTCGGCGCCTTCGGCTGACAGCGCCCGATGGGCGCGGGCGATGTCGTCGCGGATGCGCTCGGCGCCCTGCATCTCGCGCCGGCGGGTGTCGAGCAGCGCCTCCTCGCCCGGCTGGGGGTCGAGCTTGTCCAGCTCGGCCACGGCATGGCGCAGGAAATCCTCCTCGGCGCGCACGGCGGCCAGCGCCTCCTCGGCATCGACCAGCGCCCGCCGCGCGCCGCCGAGCGCCGACCAGGCCTGCCGGCAGGCCGTCAGGTCGAGGCCGGCGAAGGCGTCGAGCATCTGGCGGTGGCCGCGCGGGTTCAGAAGGCCACGGTCGTCATGCTGGCCGTGCAGTTCCACCAGCGTGTCCGACAGGCCGCGCAGCACCTCGCCCGAGACGCGCCGGTCGTTGACCCACGCTGTCTTGCGGCCATCCGCGAAGTTCACCCGGCGCAGGATCAGCTCGTCCTCGGCCCCGATCCCGGCCTCGTCCAGCACGGCGCGTGCGGCGTGACCCGCCGGCAGGTCGAAGACCGCCGTCACCTCGCCCTTGTCGGCGCCCGAGCGCACGAGTTCCGCGCGCCCGCGCCATCCCAGCACGAAGCCCAGCGAGTCGAGCAGGATCGACTTGCCGGCGCCGGTTTCACCGGTCAGGACGTTCAGCCCCGGCTGGAACGCAAGCGACAGCCGGTCGATGATGAGCATGTCACGGATGTCAAGCGAGCGCAGCATCGCCCTGCCCCGTTCGGTTGGCGAGGGTCAGAGCCACTCGCCGCGGATCATCTGCCGGTAGACCTTCGCCAGCCAGCTGTCGCCCCTCGCCTCCATCTTCAGGCCGCGGCCGGTCAGAAGCTGGTAGCTGTCGTCGTAGAACGGGCTGGAGCGATAGTTGTGGCCGAGGATCGCGCCTGCGGTCTGCGCCTCGTTCACGAGCCCGAGCGCGAGGTAGGACTCGACCAGCCGGTGCAGCGCCTCGGCCGTGTGGGTGGTGGTCTGGAAGTCCTCGACCACGGTGCGGAAGCGGTTGATCGCCGCCGTGTAGTGGCCGCGCTTCAGGTAGTAGCGGCCGATCTCCATCTCCTTGCCGGCAAGGTGATCGAAGGCGAGATCGAACTTCAGCACCGCCGATTGGGCGTATTCGCTTTCGGGATAGGTCTCGATCACGGTGCGCAGGGCCTGAAGGGCCTGGAAGGTCAGGCCCTGGTCGCGGCCGACCTCGTCGATCTGGTCGTAATAGGACAACGCGAGCAGGTATTGCGCATAGGCCGCATCCTCGTCGCCCGGGTAGAAGTCGATGAACCGCTGCGCCGCCCCGCGCGCCTCTTCATAAAGGCGGGCCTTGTGGTAGCTGTAGGCCTGCATGATCAGCGCGCGCTTGGCCCATTCGGTGTAGGGATAAAGCCGCTCGACCTCCGAGAAATAGCGGATCGCGGTATCGGGCTTGGTGCGCGCCTCGAGTTCGTATTCGCCGCGCTTGTAGATCTGCTCGGCGGTGAAGTTTTCCAGCGGAGGCTCCTTCCGGCTGCCGACGCCACAGCTGGAAACCAGCGCGACGCACAGGGCCATGCCGAGCAACCGCGTGCCAGACTTCACCATGTTCCGCTTACCTCTGCCCTCTGCCGCCGCCGGGACCGGGGGCCTCCCGCGGCTGTTTGCCCGGTCCTAGCACAGAAAAATCCGGTGCGCAAAACGCCTTTGCAGCGGATTGCCGGATCAGCGCAGGGCCGGGATGTCAGAGCGATGGACGCCGACGCCGGGAAGCTTGCAGCCCGCCATCAGCCCGCAATCGACCATGCGGAAGGCCTCGCGCCGGGCAAAGAGGGCGCGCAGCAGACGGTTCGTCAGGGCGTGGCCAGCGCGGATGCCGGTATAGCGGCCGATGATCGGCCCACCGGCAAGCGAAAGGTCGCCGAGGGCGTCAAGCATCTTGTGGCGCACCGGCTCGTCCGCGTGGCGCAGGCCGCCCGGCGAGAGGATGCGGTCGCCCTCGAACACCACGGCGTTCTCGAACGTGCCGCCAAGGGCGAGGCCATTCGCGCGCATCGCATCCACGTCTGCCTGGCGGCAGAAGGTGCGGCTGTCGCACAGCTCGCGCACGAAGGCGCCGTTGGCCATGTTCAGCGACTTCTCCTGCCGGCCGATGGCGGCCTCGGCGAAGTCGATGGCGAAGTCGATCTCGAAATCCTCGGCCGGCTCCAGCCGGGCCACCGCCTCGCCCTCGCGCACCTCGACGGCTTCGAGGATGCGGATGGCGCGGACGGGCTCGGCCTGCTCGCGCAGGCCGCGGGCAAGGAAGCCCTGCACGAAGGGCACGGACGAGCCGTCGAGGATCGGCACTTCCGGTCCGTCAATCTCGATCAGGGCGTTGTGGATGCCGCAGCCGGCCAGCGCCGCCATGACATGCTCGATGGTCGAGACGGTCACGCCGGAGGGGTTGGCGATCAGCGTGCAGAGGCGCGAGGGCACGACGGCATCCCAGCGCGCCGGAATCAGCGCATCCCCCGTCGTGACATCGACCCGCCGGAACCAGATCCCGTAGTCGGCCGACGCGGGCTTGACCACCATGCGCACCGGAGCGCCGGAATGAAGCCCGACGCCGGTGAACTTCGCTGCGGATTTCAGAGTGCACTGCACGGCCTGTTTCCTTTCCGGCTTGGGGTCCGGTTCACGCCGGCGGGCTGATCCCGCCTTGCCATTGTGAGTTAAGATGTCGCGCATTTCATCTCAACTCACTCTTTGTGACCGGATGTAACAGACGGGCCGGACAGGGAACGAGTCGGCGGCGGCCTTTCACAAGTCACTGATTACGCCAATAAAAAGGCCCGGAAGATCCGGGCCTTTCAATCGGAAGATGTGATCGACTCAGTTGGCCTGACGGCGCAGGAAGGCCGGGATCTCGATGCGCTCCTGATCGGCCGAAAGCTCCGGCTCGTCGTCGTAGGAGGTCACCGGCGGCTGCTGGCGGGCAACGGCGGCGCGCGGCTCGGGCTGCTGCTCGGCATGGCCGGCCATCCGGTTGATTAGCGAGCCGATGCCGAAGCGGGGCTTGTCGGCGGCCGCGGCGGCAGCCGACGGACGCTGCACCGGGGCAGCGGGGCGGGGCTGGGCCGCGGCCATCCCCGGCCGCGCGGCCTGGGCCGGGTTCTTGGCGACAGCCTGCTGCAGGCGGGCCAGCGCCTCGGGCGAGGGCGTCCCGGGCGCGCGCGGACGCGGCGCCACGAAGGCGGCCGCATCCTGGTCATGCGCCGCCATGGGACGCGGCTGGGGCTGCGGACGGTAGGCCGGCGGCGGAACGTCGTCCTCGTCGGCATAGCCGTCCGTCTCATAGGACTGGCTGGCGGCCGGGTCGAAACAGGCTGGCGGCCGGCTCGATCGGGGCGTGCTGCGGGGCGGCCGGCTGCGGAACCGGCTGCGGCGCCGGGCGGCGGCCACCGGCTGCGGCGCCTCGCGGCGCGGCGCGGGCGCCGGGGCCGGCTCGGGCGCCGAGAAGCTCGCGGGCAGCGGCGCCGCCATCGAGCGGCGCGGCACCGGCATTTCCTGCGCGGGCTTGGTCGCATCGATCCCGGTCGCCACGACCGAGACGCGGATCATGCCTTCCATCGAGGTGTCGAGCGTCGAGCCGACGATGATGTTCGCGTCGGGGTCCACCTTCTCGCGGATGACGTTCGCGGCCTCGTCCAGTTCGAACAGCGTGAGGTCGTAGCCGCCGGTGATGTTGATGAGCACGCCCTTCGCGCCATGCAGGCTGATCTCGTCGAGCAGCGGGTTGGCGATCGCCTTCTCGGCGGCCTGAAGCGCGCGGTCCTCGCCCACGGCCTCGCCGGTGCCCATCATGGCCTTGCCCATCTCGTCCATCACCGCGCGCACGTCGGCGAAGTCGAGGTTGATCAGGCCCGGACGCACCATCAGGTCGGTCACGCCCTTCACGCCCTGATACAGCACGTCATCGGCCAGAGCGAAGGCCTCGGTGAAGGTCGTGCGCTCGTTCGCCAGACGGAACAGGTTCTGGTTCGGAATGATGATGAGGGTATCGACCACCTTCTGCAGCGCGTCGATGCCGTCCTCGGCCTGACGCATGCGCTTGGCGCCCTCGAACTGGAAGGGCTTGGTCACGACGCCGACGGTCAGCACGCCCAGCTCGCGCGCCGCCTGTGCGATGATCGGGGCGGCGCCGGTGCCGGTGCCGCCGCCCATGCCGGCGGTGATGAAGCACATGTGCGCGCCGGCGAGGTGATCGACGATCTCCTCGATGGTCTCCTCGGCGGCGGCGGCGCCGACCGAGGGACGCGCGCCCGCGCCCAGACCTTCGGTAACCTTTACGCCCATCTGGATCTTGTTCGGCGCCCGGCTCTGCTGCAGCGCCTGGGCATCGGTGTTCGCCACGACGAACTCCACGCCTTCAAGCTGCTGCTCGATCATGTTGTTGACGGCGTTGCCGCCGGCCCCGCCGACGCCGAACACCGTGATGCGCGGCTTCAGCTCTTCACGCGAGTTATTCATCATGAGGTTGAGTGCCATTGCCAATCCGCCTGCTTTTCGTTGTCCCTGGCGCATTCAGCAGCGCCCTCATTTCCGCATTATCTCGAAGTTTACCGGCAGACGCCGGGGACGTCATCAAAAAAAGCCCGTTCACCCACAAAATGTGGATGGGGAGACCGCGCCATAGGCGGTATTTCGCTGGGGGTCGCAGGATCTGGGGGTTACCAGTTGTCCTTGAACCATTTGATCGCCCTCCGGAGCGAGCGGGCCGGATAACGCTCTGCCGGGATGTCGAAATCCCACCACTCGTCCTGCGGATGCGCTGCAAACAGGCAGAGCCCGACCGCCGAGGAGAACGCCGGCCCCGAGACCTGCTGCGGCAGCCCCTGCACGCGCAGCGGGCGCCCGAGGCGCACACGCTGGCCGAGGATCCGCGCGGCCAGCCCGTCAAGCCCGGGGATCTGGCTGCCGCCCCCGGTGATCACGATCTGCTGGCTCGGCAGATGCTCGAACCCGGCGGCATCGAGTCGCGCGCGGGCCTCTTCCAGGATCTCCTCGACGCGGGGGCGCATGATGCCGATCAGTTCGGTCCGGCTGACGGTGCGGCGGTCCTTGTCCCAGTCGCCGCTGTCCGCGCCGATGTCGATCATCTCGCGATCGTCCATGCCGGTCGCGACCACGCCGCCGTGGCGGGTCTTGATCTTCTCGGCGGTGGCCAGCGGCACCTGCAGGCCCTTCGAGATGTCGGAGGTGACATGGTCGCCGCCCATCCGGACGGAGTCGGCATAGATCATGTGCTTCTTGATGAAGATCGAGATGCCGGTCGCGCCGCCGCCCATGTCGATGCAGGCGGCGCCGAGTTCCTGCTCGTCCTCGACGAGGCTGGAGACACCCGAAACATAGGCCGACGAGGCGATTCCGGCCAGTTCGAGGTCGCAGCGCTTGATGCAGTAGAGCAGGTTCTGGATGACATCGGCCTCGACCGTCAGCAGGTGCATGTCCACCGACAGGCGGTTGCCGATCTGGCCGCGCGGGTCGCCGAGTCCGGTGCGATGGTCGAGCGCGAAGTTCACCGGTTGGGCGTGCAGCACCTCGCGGCCCGGGCCGATGTCGGGCACGTCGCAGGCGGCCAGCACGCGGGCCACGTCCTGCTCGGTCACCACCGAATCCTGCAACTCCCACTCGCCGGCAAGGCCGTAGCTGCGGGGTTCCGCCCCCGAGAAGCAGGCGATGACATGGTCCACGCGGACGTTCGCCATCTTCTGCGCGGCCTGCACGGCGGTGCGGATCGCGCGCTCGGTCTCGTTCATCACCGAGATCTCGCCGAAGTGCACCCCGCGCGAGCGGGTGGTCGCCGCGCCGATGACCCGGAACGAGGACTGGCCGGCCATCGGCCCCACCCCGTCATGCTCGCGCAGCCGGTCCGGTCCGTCGAAGCGCAGGATCAGGCAGGTGATCTTGGAGGAACCCACGTCGAGGATGGCGATCACGCCCCGCTGCATCGCGGCGCGGCGCATGTTCCTCATGGCGCGCTGGGACTGGTAAAGGTCGGTCATAAGTCGCTTCCACTTGTATCAATGCCGCGGGCACGCCGGACCTCGTCCAGCGCGAACGGCGCGAGCCGCAGCACGGGACGGTCCTTGATGCGCAGGTCGACGGAAATCACGTCGCGTTCCAGAAGGTCCTGGGCCTCGTCGAGCACGATCATGCGCTCGACCGCCGCCACCGGGTCCTCGACCGGCAGCAGGATGCGCTGCCCGCGGTCGAGCACGATGTCCCAGCGACGCTCACCCATGCGGACAAGGCCGCGCACCCGCGTCAGGATTGGCTTGGCCGCGGCAAGGATCTGCAGCGCCTCGGGCACGGCACGCTCGGCCCCCTCGCCCGCGATCACGGCAAGGTCGGCCCGCTCTCCGCGGAAGGCGAGGTCGTCCACCCGGCGGCCGGTCTCGTCGAGCAACACGAGGCCGTCTTCGCGCCGCCAGATCACTGCCGGCTCGCGCTCGGTCACCCGCACCTCGAGCACGCCGCCCGAGCGGACGCGGACCTCGGCGGAGGCCACGGCGTCGATGCTCTCGATCCGGGCGCGCGCTGCGGTCAGGTCGATGTCGAAGGAGCTCAGCGGCAGCTTCAGCGCCAGCGTGGCCCGGATGCGGTCGGACAGCTCCGGCGAGGCGCCGTCGATCGACAGCAGCGTCACCATGAATTCCGGCCGCTGCTGGAAGCCGTCGATCAGGCCGGTGAAGGCGCCCGCCATGGCCGCGCGCCGCTCGGCGCTGGCGAAGATCAGCGCGACGACCGCGAGGACCGCAAGGACCGGCACCCCCACCCGGAGCGAGGTGCGGAACATCGGCGTCAGCCACAGCCGCTGCGCGCGATAGGCCCAGCGCGAGGGTGCCGGATCGCGGCGCGGCGGCGGGGCGCTCAGCGATTGCATGACGCATCCTCCACGATCCAGCTGCAGAACTCGGGGAAGGTCATGCCGCAATGCGCCGCCTGTTCGGGCGAGAGCGAGGTCGGCGTCATGCCGGGCTGGGTGTTGGTCTCGAGCAGGATCAGCCCCTCGAGCCCGCGCGATTCGTCCCAGCGCAGGTCCGTGCGCGAGATGCCCCTGCACCCGAGCGCCCGGTGCGCCCGCACGGCATGGTCGAGGCAGGCGGCGGTGACCTCTTGCGGAAGCCCCGCAGGGACGACATGGCGCGAACCGCCAGGGCGATACTTGGCGTCGTAGTCATACCAGCCGTCGGTCACGATATCCGTGACGCAAAGGGCGCGGTCGTCCATCACCGTGACGGTCAGTTCGCGGCCCGGCGCGTAGGTTTCGACCATCACGGTCTCGGGCATTTCGGGCGCCAGCTGCGGCGGCGCGTTGGCCGCCTCGTGCACGATGTAGACGCCGACCGAGGATCCCTCGTTGTTCGGCTTCACCACATAGGGCGGCGGCAGCACGTGGCGCCGGCGCACCTCGTCGGCGCTTGCCAGCCGGCTTTCCACCACCGGCAGGCCGGCCGCGGCAAAGACCTCCTTGGCGCGAGCCTTGTCCATCGCCAGCGCCGAGGCCAGCACGCCCGAATGGGTGTAGGGAATGCGCAGCCATTCCAGCAGGCCCTGGACGCAGCCATCCTCGCCCCAGCGGCCGTGGAGCGCGTTGAAGACGGCATCGGGCTTCAGGTCGGACAGCACGCAGGCGAGGTCGGGGCCGGCATCGACCTCCGTCACCTCGTATCCAGCTTCCCGCAGGGCAGCAGCGCATGCGCGCCCGGAGACCAGCGACACCTCCCGCTCCGCGGAAGGCCCACCCATCAGAACCGCAACCCTGGGGAATGCCCTGCCGGACAGTCCCGCCATGTCTTCTTCCGCCTCAACCGCATCCCGTGGACGCGTTATTATTCTTTGTTAACGGAGGGTTCGCCCACCCGCATGATTTCCCATTGTAGACGTATTCCCGAGGTTTCGAAAACCCTTTTTCTGACCTCCTCGCCCAATTCTTCCAGATCGGCCGCCGTGGCGCCCCCCGCGTTGATCAGGAAGTTGGAATGCATCTCGCTCATCTGCGCACCGCCGCGGCGGGCGCCCCGCATTCCAGCGGCGTCGATCACCGCCCAGGCCTTCAGTTCATGGCTGTCGTCGGCCCGCCCGGTCGACGAATAGCCCGCCGGATTGCGGAAGGTGGAGCCTGCGCTGCGCTCCTTCGTGGGCTGGCTTGCGTCGCGTTTCGCGATCTGTTCCTGCATCCGACGCTCAAGATCCGCAGGGTCCCCGGCCGCGGTGCGAAAGGTCGCCTCGGTAATCACCCAGCCCTCGGGAAGGTTGCTCTGCCGGTAGGCGAGGTGAAGATCGGCAGCCGGAATCACCACCGACTCGCCGGCCCGCGTGACCGCCCGCACCTCGACCAGATGGTCGGCCACATAGGATCCGTAGCAACCGGCGTTCATCCGCACCGCACCCCCCACCGAGCCGGGAATCGTGCGCAGGAAGGTCAGGTCGCGCCCCGCCTCGGCCGCCCGCCGCGCGACATGGGCGTCAAGCGCGGCGGCGCCGGCGATCACCCGGTCGCCCTCGAGGCGGATCGCGTTGAAGCCGCGGCCCAGGCGGATCACCACGGCGCGCAAGCCCCCGTCGCGCACGATCAGGTTCGAGCCAACCCCCATCGGGAAGACCGGAACCGCAGGGTCAAGCGCGGCAAGGAAGGCGCGAAGGTCGTCCTCGTCGGCGGGCTGGAACAGCCAGTCGGCAGGGCCGCCGACGCGCAGCCATGTCAGGTCGGCGAGCGGGCGGCCCGGCGTCAGCGTGCCGCGGACGGGTGGCATCATTCGGCGTGCCTCGGCAGCCTGCGGCGAAGCCAGTTCCAGGCCCGGACCATCGGCCAGCGCAGCACGGCGGCGCCGGCGGCCAGCGCCAGCATCCCCCAGTAGGGGCCGTTCTGGTAGGTGACCCATCCGAGCAGCGGGATGCCCCCCGCGATCAGCAGCGCCGCCAGCAGCCAGCGCGCCCGGTCGGGAAGCAGCGCGACGGCCGAGGCCGCGATGATCCATCCGAAGGAAGCGGCGAGCGATCCGGTCATCCCTCTGCCCTCCGCACGAGCGCCCTGAGCGGGTGGCGGAACATCGACGCCACGGCGAGGCCTCCTGCCAGCGTCGCCAGCCCGCCGTGCGCGCCGCCGATCTGCCAGAGCAGCGGCCCCGCAGCCAGCAGGAGCAGAGCCCCGGGAAGGATCTGGACCCGCATCGGCAGAAGCGCCACGGCCGAGGCCGCGATGACCCAGAGGCAGGCGAGAAGGAGGGGGGTGCTCATCGCGCCCTCCTCACGCCGCCTTGCCCATCAGCCGGGCGGGCAGGTTGTTCGCCCAGGTCGAGATCGTGCCCGCGCCGAGGCAGACCACCATGTCGCCAGGGCGGGCCTGCTCGCGCACCAGACGCTCCAGGTCGTCCTCGCAGAGGATGGCGCGGGCGTGCCGGTGGCCATGGGCGATCAGCCCCGCCACCAGATCGTCGCGCGAGGCGCCGGGAATCGGATCCTCGCCCGCGGCATAGACCTCGGCGATGCCCACCACGTCGGCCTCGTTGAAGCAGGTGCAGAAATCGTCGAACAGGCTGTGCAGGCGGGTGTAGCGGTGCGGCTGGTGCACGGCGATCACCCGGCCTTTCGTGGCCTGGCGCGCCGCCTTCAAGACGGCCGCGATCTCGACCGGATGGTGGCCGTAGTCGTCGATGATGGTGACGCCGCCGACCTCGCCGACCTTGGTGAAGCGCCGGTTCACGCCGCCGAAACCCGCCAGGGCCTCGCGGATCTCCTCCTTCTTCATGCCGAGGTGCCGCGCGACAGCCACCGCCGCCAGCGCGTTCGACACGTTATGGTCGCCAGGCATCGGCAGGGTCATGCCCTCGATGATCCGCCCCTCGCCCTCGTTCTGCAGCATCACGTCGAAATGCGCGGTGCCGTTCTCGTAGCGCAGGTTGATCGCCCGCACGTCGGCCTGCGCGTTGAAGCCGAAGGTCACGATGCGCCGGTCGGTGACCTTGCCCACCAGCGCCTGCACCTCGGGGTGGTCGGTGCAGCAGACGGCGAGGCCGTAGAACGGGATGTTGGTGACGAAGTCGTAGAAGCCCTTCCTGAGCGCTTCGAACGAGCCCCAGTGCTCCATGTGCTCGGGGTCGATGTTGGTGACGATGGCGATGGTGGCGGGCAGGCGGTTGAACGAGCCGTCGGATTCGTCGGCCTCGACCACCATCCACTCGCCGGCCCCGGCGCGGGCGTTCGAGCCATAGGCGTGGATCACGCCGCCGTTGATGACGGTCGGGTCGAACCCGCCCTTGTCCAGAAGCGTGGCGACCATCGTGGTGGTGGTCGTCTTCCCATGTGTGCCGGCGATCGCGATGTTCGAGCGCAGCCGCATCAGTTCTGCCAGCATCTCGGCGCGGCGCACGACGGGAAGGCCGCGCAGCCGCGCCTCTTCCAGTTCCGGATTGCCCTTCTTGATCGCAGACGAGATCACGACCACCGCGGCGTCACCGAGGTTTCCGGCACGCTGGCCCTCGAAGAAGGTGGCGCCAAGGCTCACCAGCCGGTCGGTGATCTTCGACGCCTTCGCGTCCGACCCCTGCACGCGGTAGCCGAGCGTCATCAGAACCTCGGCGATGCCCGACATGCCGATGCCGCCGATGCCGACGAAATGGATGGGGCCGAGTTCCCCCGGCAGCTTGGTTGCGGCGTTCATGTCTCTTTCCTTGCCAGATGCTCGACGACCTCGACCAGACGCTCGGTGGCATCGGGGCGGCCTCGGGCCAGCGCATTGCGCGCCATCTGCCGCGCAGCCTCGGGCTGCGACAGTACCGCGGCCATGTGCTCCGAGAGCGAGGCGGGGTCAAGCGCGGATTCAGGGATCAGGATCGCGGCCTGTGCATCCACCAGCCCGCGCGCGTTGGCGGACTGGTGGTCGGCGGTGGCCGCGGCATAGGGGATCAGGATCGCCGGGCGGCCGATGATCGAGATGTCGGCCACCGACGAGGCGCCGGAGCGCGAGATGACCAGCTGCGCCTCGGACAGGCGCCGCGGGATGTCGGTAAAGAAGGGCTGCACCTCGGCGAGGATGCCGGCCTCGTCATAGGCCCGCATGACACGGGCAAGGTCCTCCTCGCGCGCCTGATGGGCCACGCGCAGGTTCGCCCGCAGCCAGTCCGGCAGGGCGGCGACGGCGGCGGGCACCACGTCGGATAGGATCCGCGCGCCCTGGCTGCCGCCGATCACCACAAGGCTCATCGGATAGTCGCCGGGCGGGATGTAGGGCGCTGCCGCCCGGTCCAGCACCGCGGCGCGGACCGGATTGCCGGTGTGGTAGCCCTCGACGCCCTCGGGCAGGTCGGTGGGCCATGTCCCGCAGCAGACCGCATCCACGCGCGGCGCGAACAGCCGGTTCACCCGGCCCAGAACACCGTTCTGTTCGTGGATCATCCGCGGCAGGCGCAGCATCACGGCGGCGGACAGCGCAGGGATCGACGGATAGCCGCCGAAGCCCACCACCACTGCGGGACGGTCGCGCAGGAAGCCCGCGACGGCGGCGGCGACGCCCCCGGCGATGCGGGCTGGGACAAGAGCCTTCGCCAGAAGGCCACCGCGCGCGAAGGTGGCCGAGCTGACCTGTTCGATCTGCACCACATGGGGAAAGCCCCCGGCATAGCGGGCGCCGCGCGCGTCGGTGGAAAGCTTCACGCGCCAGCCGCGACGCACCATCGCCTCGGCCAGGGCCTGGGCAGGGAACATGTGGCCCCCCGTCCCTCCCGCCGCGATCAGGAGGAGCGGCTGGGCCATGTCAGCGTCCCCGCTTGAACAGGATGTCGCCGATCTCGCCCTGCGGCCGGTTCCGCGTCATGGCGAGCAGCATCCCCACCGTCACCCCCGCCGCGATCACCGACGAGCCGCCGTAGCTGACGAAGGGCAGCGTCATCCCCTTGGCGGGCAGCAGACGGACGGCCACGCCCATGTTGATCATCGCCTGCACGCCGAAGATGCAGGCAAGCCCCGTGCCGGCGAGCCGGATGAACGGGTCACGTTCGCGCATCAGCCGGAACAGGCTGCGCACCGTGACCGTGCCGTAAAGTGCGATGATGATGAGCACGAGGATCAGCCCGTATTCCTCGGCCGCGACAGCGATGATGAAGTCGGTATGGGCGTCGGGCAGCGACCATTTCACCTGCCCCTCACCCACGCCGACGCCGAGGAAGCCGCCCTCCTGGATGGCGTTCGTGGCATAGCCGAGCTGGGTGCGCGGATCGAGGTCGGGATTGAGGAAGCCGTTGATGCGGCGGGCGAAGTGCTCGGACGAGTTGTAGGCGAAGAAGCCGCCCGCGCCGACCATCCCCATGATGATCGCGATCAGCGTCATGGGCGCGCCGGCCACGAAATACATCACGCTCCAGCCGAAGAGCACCAGCGCCGCCTGCCCGAAGTCGGGCTGCAGCGCCAGAAGCAGCACGATCACCACCGTCAGCGCGAAGGAGAAGCTCTTGCCCGGTGGGCCGTTCAGCTCCTGGCTTGCGGCCATCAGCCAGGCGCCGAGGATGATGAAGCCGGGCTTGAGGAATTCCGACGGCTGCACCGAGGCGAAGCCGAAGCTGAACCAGCGCACCGCGCCCTTGCCGAAGTCGGTGCCGAAGAAGGGCAGCAGCACCAGCGCGAAGAAGGCCCCGGCGAAGCCAAGGACGCCCAGCCGTCGCACCATGTCCGGGGACATCATCGACACGGCGAACATCGCCACCACCGCCATGCCGCCGAAGAAGGCCTGCCGCTGGACGTAATAGAACGGGTCCAGCCCGTTCCGCGTCGCCAGCGGCACCGAGGCGGCAAGGCCCAGCAGCAGCCCGATGCCGAACAGGACGAGAATCGAGGTCAGAGACCACTTGTCGATGGTGCGCCACCAACGGGGAAGAACCGGCTCGGTCGCCCGCACGGGCATGGAGCCATAGACCATCTCAGTCATGGGAAAGATCCGCCTGCACTGCCTCGTCCGCCCGTTTGCCGGGTCTGGTGAAAACTCTAGCGAAATTCACGGTGCAAGACCAGCGGAAAGGCGGCTCGGTCCTGCCGGGGACCTCGGCCCCCGTGGCGGCTCAGGAACCCGCCTGCTCCTTCAGCGCCTGCCAGCGGCGCAGGCTTGCCTCGGGCCAGTGGGCCTTGCGCGAGTAGTATTCCGGCAGGACCGGAACGCGCTCGTCGAGCGTGACCCAGGGCAGGCGCGTCGAGGTGAAGATGTGGATGTCGGGCGGGCAGCGGCCGGGGTCGTCGAGCGTGCCGACCCGGACGAAGGCCACGGCGCGGCCGGCGCCGGCATAGTGGCTCCAGACCGCGACACGGCAGCGGGGACAGCGCAGGATCTCCTGCCCCTTGCCCGAGGCCGAGGGGATCACGACGCCTTCCGGCGTGCCCGCGAGCAGTTCGACATGCGCGGTCTCGATCATCGCGTTCAGCGCGAAGGCGCTGCCGGTCTCGCGCTGGCACCATGTGCAATGGCAGCAGTGAACGAACAGCGGCGCCTCGGTCAGGCGATAGCGGATCTCGCCGCAGGTGCAGCGTCCTTCCATCTCAACCTCCCTGGAGCAGCGCCCGCACCTTCTCGGTGAAGTCCTCGCCGCGTTTCTCGAAGTTCGGATACTGGTCGAAGCTCGCGGCTGCGGGGGCGAGCAGCACCACCTCTCCCGCCTGCGCCTCCTCGGCGGCGCGGGCCACCGCGCGTTCCATCGTCTCGCAGATCTCGTGGTCCGTCGTCCCGATCTGCAGCGCGAAGTCGCGGGCGGAATGGCCGATCAGGTAGGCCTTCACGACCGAGCCGAGGAAGGGCTGGAGCGCCGCGATCCCGCCGTCCTTGCCGAGGCCCCCGGCGATCCAGCGGACCTTCGGGAAGGCCTGCAGCGCCTTGGCCGCGCTGTCGACGTTGGTGGCCTTCGAATCGTTCACGAAGCGCACTCCGCCCTTCTCGCCCACCAGCTGGCTGCGGTGCGGCAGGCCCGCGAAGCTTGAAAGCGCCGCCTCGATCTGCTTCGGCGCAAGGCCGAGCGTGCGGGTGGCGGCATAGGCGGCGCAGGCGTTCTGGTGGTTGTGGGCGCCCGGCAGGCCCTGCATGGGGCGAAGGTCGATCGAGGCCATCTGCCGGCCCTTCCGCCACTCCGCAAGGAACCCCTTGCGGGCGAAGACCGCCCAGCCGAAGCCGTCGAGCTTCTGGCCCGAGGAGATGCGGATCACCCGGTCGTCCTCGGGCGCGACGGAAAGCTGGCCGGCAAGGTGACGCCCCTCGGGCTCGTCCACGCCGATCACCGCGCGGTCCGGGCCGCCCTCGGCAAAAAGCCTCCGCTTCGCGGCGAAGTAGCCGCCCATCCCGCCATGCCGGTCGAGGTGGTCGGGCGAGAGGTTGGTGAAGACCGCCACGTCCGGAGTCAGCGCGCGGGCAAGGTCGGTCTGGTAGGAGGAAAGTTCGAGCACCACCACCTCGCCGTCCCGCGCCGGATCGAGGTCCAAGACGCCGCGGCCGATGTTGCCCGCCATCTGCGTTGGACGGCCGGCCTCGACGAGGATGTGGTGGATCAGCGCCGTGGTCGTGGACTTGCCGTTCGAGCCGGTGACGCAGACCACCCGCGGCATCTGGTCGAAGCTGTCCCAGTCCGGCGTCGCGAAGCTGCGGAAGAACAGGCCGATGTCGTTGTCGACGGGCACGCCGGCGGCAACGGCACGCGCGATCACCGGATGCGGCGCCGGGTAGAGGTGCGGAATGCCCGGGCTGGTGACGAGAAGCGAGACGCCCTCGAACGCCCGCTCGCGCGTCATGTCGGTGATGGCGAAGCCCTGCGCCTCGGCCTTGCCCCGCGCCTCGGGCGAGTCGTCCCAGAGCAGCGGTTCGGCACCGCCGGCTTCCAGCGCGCGGGCGGTGGCAAGGCCGGATCGGCCGAGGCCGAGCACGGCCACCTTGCGGCCTTCGAGGCCACGGACGGGAATCATTCTCTCGGAACCCTTCTTCTGGACGCCGCGGAGAATGAAGAGGGACGCCGCAAGGTGCAAGGCGGCGCGCCGGGGCGCGCTCAGCCAGCGGAGAGTTCGTTGTCCACCATCCCGACGCCCGGCACACTGGCCGCGCGGTCGCCCGCGCGCTCGCGGTCCTCCTCGGTGGCGGCGCTGCCGCGCAGGATCACCGTCGTGCCGCGCACCTCGACCGACAGGTCGGCCACGTCGATCGCGGCATCGTCCTCGATCAGGGCAGTGACCGCCTCGGCGATGTCGGCCACCGGTGCTTCGGCGGCGGTCCCGGCGTCCTCCTCGTCCAGATCCTCAGCCTCTTCCTCCTCCGCATCGGACGCGCCGGGATAGGGGCGGTCGCCCAGCCACTCGCCGCGACCGTCGAACTCGCGCCAGCCCTGATGCGGGGCATCCTCGTCCGAGAGGCCGATGTCATGCGTGTGTTCGGTGCCGACCTCGGGGGGCGGCTCGACGTCATAGCCCGAGGCATCGGTCCGGCCGGTATCCTCGATGTCGAGCGCCGTCGGGCTCTCGCGGTCGGCCATGGTGGCCGAACCCGGCCGGGCCGCGTCGCCCGTGGCATAGGGATCCCGCGGATCCCCCTCGACGGGCGGTTCATGTCCGGCCTTGGCCATGGCGTTCCTCCTCATATCCGGGAGAAGGAACGGATGGCCGGCATGGCTGGTTCCAGTGTTCGGGACCGGCCCCGGCCGGACCGGCACGGCTGCCGTTCGGGGCCGTCTCAGCGCAGCTTCAGGGTGGACAGGCCGATCAGCGCAAGGATCAGCGAGATGATCCAGAACCGGATCACGATCTGCGGCTCGGCCCAGCCCTTCTTCTCGAAGTGGTGGTGGATCGGCGCCATCAGGAAGACCCGCCGCCCCGTGCGCTTGAAATAGAGCACCTGGATGATGACCGACATCGCCTCGACCACGAAGAGGCCGCCGACAATGGCCAGCACGATCTCGTGCTTGGTGCAGACCGCGATGGCGCCCAGCGCGCCGCCCAGCGCGAGCGAGCCGGTATCGCCCATGAAGACCGCCGCGGGAGGCGCATTATACCAAAGGAACCCGAGGCCGCCGCCCACCAGCGCGGCGGTGAAGATCAGCAGTTCCCCGGTGCCGGGCACGAAATGGACGCCGAGGTAGTCGGTCAGGTTGAAGTTCCCCACCACATAGGCGATCACGCCCAGCGAGGTGCCGGCGATCATCACCGGCATGATGGCAAGGCCATCAAGCCCGTCGGTCAGGTTCACCGCATTGGCCGCGCCCACGATCACCACCATCGCGAAGGGCACGAAGAACCAGCCGAGGTTGATCAGCGCGTCCTTGAAGAACGGCAGCGCCAGTTGCAGCGTCAGGTCCGGCGGATGCGACCACGCCGCAGCCGCCGATGCCAGCGCCGCGATGACGAGCCCGATCAGGAACCGCACCCGGCCGGGCACGCCCTTGGTGTTCTGCTTCTTCACCTTCGCATAGTCGTCGGCAAAGCCGATCAGCCCGAAGCCGGTCGTCACCAGAAGGACGATCCAGACATAGGGATTGTCGAGCCGCGCCCAGAGGAGCGTGGCGACCAGCAGCGCCGACAGGATCAGCAGGCCGCCCATGGTGGGCGTGCCGGCCTTGGCGAAGTGGCTCGCCGGGCCGTCATCGCGGATCGGCTGGCCCTTGCCCTGCTTGCGGCGCAGGAAGTCGATCAGCGGCCGGCCGAACAGGAAGCCGAAGATCAGCGCCGAGAAGAAGGCGCCCCCGGCCCGGAAGGTCAGGTAGCGGAACAGGTTGAACACGTCGCCGCCGTCGGAGAAGGCGGTCAGGTAATAGAGCATCTACTCGGCCCCTCGGGTCGTGGACGGGCCGGACTGGCCCAGTTTGCGGAGCGCGTCAACCACAAGGCTGACCTTGATCCCCTTCGAGCCCTTCACCAGCACGATGTCGCCGGCATCCACCAGCAACCGCGCCCGCGGCACGAGGTCGGAGGCATGTTCCACCCATTCGCCGCGCTGGCGGCGCGGCAGCGCCTCGAACAGCGCCCGCATCCGGGGGCCGACGCAGTGGATCACCGCGATCGAGGACAGCGCCGGATGGTTGGCGATGGCGCGGTGCAGGGAAATCTCGGTCTCGCCCAGTTCCAGCATGTCGCCCAGCACGGCGATACGCCGCCCGCCCGCGATGCGCCCCACGCCGTCGGTCGGCGCCATGGCGGCCAGCAGGTCGAGGCTCGCCTCCATCGAGGCGGGGTTGGCGTTGAAGGCATCGTCGATCAGCTCGAAGAAGGCCTCGTCCACCGTATCGAGCAGGATCCGCTCGCGCGTGCCGCGCCCCGAAGGCGGCGACCAGAGCCCGAGGTCGCAGGCCGCGATGGTGGGATCGAGCCCGAGAACCTCGGCACAGGCAAGGACGGCAAGCGCATTGGCCGCGAAATGCCGCCCCGGCGTCAGCACCTTGAACAGGAGCGGCGTGCCGGCATGGGTGGCGCGGGCGATGGTCGCCTCGGGGGTGATCTGGACATCGGAAAGGCGCCAGTCGGCCGCCGCCGAGGTGCCGAACAGCACCGTGCGCGCGCCGGCCTGCCGGGCGCGGTCGGTCAGGATCGGCGTCACCCCGAGGTCCGCGGGCAGGATCGCCGTCCCGCCGGGCTCCAGCCCCTCGACGATGGCGGCCTTCTCCTCGGCGATGGCGTCGAGACTGGCGAAAGCCTCCAGATGCGCCGGCGCCACGGTCGTGATCAGCGCGACATGCGGCCGGGCAAGCCGCGCGAGCGGCGCGATCTCACCCGGGTGGTTCATGCCGATCTCGATCACCGCGAAATCGGCGTCGGCCGGCATCCGGGCGAGCGTCAGCGGCACGCCCCAGTGGTTGTTGTAGCTGGCTTCGGCGGCGTGGACGCGGCCCTGCCCGCCCAGCGTCGCGCGCAGCATCTCCTTGGTCGAGGTCTTGCCGACCGAGCCGGTGACGGCGACGACGCGGGCTTGCGTGCGTGCCCGTGCGGCGCGGCCCATGGCCTCCAGCGCCGCCAGCACCTCCGGCACGACAAGGAGCGGCGCGTCCGCGGCCACGCCTTCGGGCACGCGCGAGACCAGCGCCGCCGCGGCGCCCTTCTCCAGCGCCTGCGCCACGAAGTCGTGGCCGTCCCGCACGTCCTTCAGCGCGACGAACAGGTCGCCGGGTCGCAGGGTGCGGGTGTCGATCGAGACGCCGTTGGCGGCGAAGGCGGCGGTGGCGCGGCCGCCGGTGGCGGCTTCGGCCTCGGCAGAGGTCCAGAGCGGGGTCATCGGATCAGTCCTTGCGCCCGGCGGACGGGACGGCGCCCGCTGCCCGGGCGTCTGCTTCGGGAATGGGACGGGGCCTCATATCAGCCCGTCCAGCGCGGCGGTGGCGATGCTGGCCTGCTCGGCATCGTCGAAGGGGAAGATGTCGGTGCCGATGATCTGGCCGCTCTCGTGGCCCTTGCCCGCGATCAGCAGGGCATCGCCGGGCGTCAGCGCATCGACGCCGCGCAGGATCGCCTCGGCCCGGTCGCCGACCTCATGCGCCTCGGGACAGGCCTCGAGGATCGCGGCGCGGATCACGGCCGGGTTTTCGCTGCGCGGGTTGTCGTCGGTCACGTAGAGCACGTCGGCATGTTCGGCCGCCGCGCGTCCCATCAGGGGCCGCTTGCCGCGGTCGCGGTCGCCGCCCGCGCCGAAGACCACGATGATGCGGCCCATGACATGCGGGCGCAGCGCCCTGAGCGCGGTCGCCAGCGCATCCGGCGTATGGGCGTAATCGACGAAGACCGAAGCGCCATTGGCGCGCGTCGCGGCCAGCTGCATCCGGCCCCGGACGCCCTGAAGCTGCGGGAAGGTGGCAAAGACGCGCTCGGGCTCGGCGCCTGCGCCGATGGCGAGGCCCGCCGCCACGGCCACGTTCCAGGCCTGAAAGCCGCCGATCAGCGGCAGGCGGGTCAGGTACGGCTTGCCCTGCCACGAGAAGCGCAGGTCCTGCCCGGTGGCATCGAAGCGTTGCGACAGCAGGCGCAGTTCGGCATCCTGATGGAAGCCCGTGCCGATCACCCGCTGGCCTCGGTCGCGTGCCAGAGCCGCCACCTCCGCGCCCTTCGGATCATCGAGGTTGACAACCGCCACGGCATCATCGGGAAGGACGCGTGTGAAGAGGCCGGCCTTGGCGTCGAAATAGGCCTCGAAGGTCTCGTGATAGTCGAGGTGGTCCTGCGTGAAGTTGGTGAAGCCCGCCGCCTTCAGCTGCACCCCGTCCAGCCGGCGCTGCTCCAGCCCGTGCGACGAGGCTTCCATCGCGGCATGGGTCACGCCCGCGGCGGCGGCCTCGGACAGCAGTCGGTGCAGGGTGATCGGCTCGGGCGTGGTGTGGCTGGAGGGCGCGGCATAGGCGCCCTCGACGCCGGTGGTGCCGATGTTGATCGCGGCATGGCCTAGTGCGGTCCAGATCTGGCGGGTGAAGGTCGCGACCGAGGTCTTGCCGTTGGTGCCCGTCACCGCGACCATGGTGCCGGGCTGGCGGCCGAACCAGAGCGCGGCGGCGCCCGCCAGCGCCTGCCGCGGATCCTCGGCTACGACGAGCGCCGCGGAGGAGCGTTCCAGCGCCTCGCGCGCAAGGGCCGCGCCCTCGGCATCGGTCAGGATCGCCCCCGCGCCGGCAGCCAGCGCCGCCGGGACGAAGCTCGCGCCGTGGGCCTGCGAGCCGGGGAGGGCGGCAAAGAGGAAGCCGGGCCGGACTTGCCGGCTGTCAACCGCCAGCCCGGTCACCGCCACGTCGGCACCGCGCCCGCCCGCGGCGGTCAGGCCCAGAGCCGAGAGTGTTCCTGCCCGATCCGCCATGGCACGCGGTCTCCCCTGTCAGTTGCGGACCGCTGTTACCTTATCGACGGGGGCGGCTTCAACCATGGGACGCAGGCCCAGCAGCGGCGCGGTGCGCCGGATGATCTCGGCTGCCACTGGAACGGCGGTATAGCCGGCGGTGCGGCGAGGCTCGGGACCCGAGGTCTCGACCGGCTCGTCCAGCGTGACGATCAGCACGTATTGCGGGTTCGAGGCCGGGAAGATCGAGGCGAAGGTGTTCACCACCTTGTCGTGGTGGTAGCCGCCGCGCGGGTTCGGCTTGTCGGCGGTGCCGGTCTTGCCGGCCACCTCGTAGCCGTCCACGTCTCCATAGGTGGCGGTGCCGCGCGTCACCACCTGACGCAGCATGTCCAGCGCCGCACGCGCCACCTCGGGGCGCATCACGCGCGCGGCCGGCGGGCGGTTCTCCTGGTGGACGAGCGTGGGCTTCACCGCGATGCCGCCGTTCGCGATCGCGCCATAGGCCGCGGCGAGGTGCATCGGACTGGCGGCAAGGCCATGGCCGTAGGAGGTGGTGATCGTGGTGATCTCGGGCCAGCGGGTCGGCACCAGCGGGCGGGCATAGGGCGCCTCGACCAGTTCGACCGGGGTCGGGTCGAAGAAGCCCAGCGATTTTAGGAAGGCCTGCTGGCGCAAGCCCCCGATCTGCAGCGCCAGCCGCGCCACGCCCACGTTCGAGGATTTGACGATCACGTCGGTCGCCGAGAGCATCGGGCCGTAGTTGTGGTTCTTGAACTCCTTGATCAGGAAGCGGCCCCAGCGCATCGGCGCATTGGCATCCACCAGCGTCTGCGGGTTGACGAGGCCCAGCTCCAGCGCCTGCGCCACGGTGAAGATCTTGAAGGTCGAGCCAAGTTCATAGACCCCCTGCACCGCCCGGTTGAAGAGCGGGCTATCGCCGGGATCGGCGTCCTTCACCGTCAGCGGCGCGGGCCGGTCGTTCGGGTCGAAGTCGGGCAGCGAGGCAAGCGCCACGATCTCTCCGGTCGCGGCTTCCATCAGGATCGCCGTCGCGCCCTTGGCGTTCATCATCTTCATGCCGGCGCCGAGGATCTCGGTCGTCGCCGCCTGCACCGTCAGGTCGAGCGACAGCGTCAGCGGCTCGCCCGCCATCGCCGGATCGCGCAGCCGCGCATCCAGCGCCTTCTCGATCCCGGCGGTGCCGATCACCTCGGCGGAATGCACGCCCTCGGCCCCGAAGCTGGTGCCGCCCAGCACATGCGCGGCCAGCCGGCCGTTCGGATAAAGCCGCATCTCGCGCGGGCCGAACAGCAGGCCCGGGTCGCCGATGTCGTGCACCTGCTGCATCTGCTCGGGCGAGAGCTTCTTGCGCACCCAGAGGAAGCGCCGGCCGTCGGTGAAGCGCTTCAGCAGGTCCTTCTCGTCGAGGTCGGGGAAGATCTGCGCCAGCTCGCGCGCCACCCGCACCGGGTCCACCATCTCGCGCGGGTGGGCATAGAGCGAATGGGTGAGCAGGTTCGTGGCAAGGATCCGGCCCGAGCGGTCGGTGATGTCCGCGCGCTGGTTCAGGATCTCGGCCCCGGTCGCGGCGGCGCGCGGCTCGGACGGTTCGGTCGAGGCCAGAAGGCCCATCCGCGCCCCGATCACGGAAAAGGCCACGGCGAAGCCGAGGCCCAGCAGCAGAAGCCGCCCCTCGGCCCGGTTGCGCGCCTTGTCGCGCATCGCCTCGTGCCGGAGGCGGCGGTTCTCGCGCTCGATCGAATCCGGGTTCTCGCCCTTGGCGCGGGCTTCGAGGATGCGGGCCAGCGGGCGCAGCGGCGTGCGGATCACAGCGGCTCTCCCAGCTCGCCCGAGATGTCGCCGGGCTTGAGGTCGCGCGGCTGCATCGCCATCAGCGGGTCCTGCGGATAGGAGACCTGATCCGCCGCGCCGAATTGCGCGGGTTCCAGCGGCAGCAGGCCCAGCCGGTCGAAGTTCAGCGCCGCAAGCTCACGCAGCCGGTCGGGCCGGTTCAGGTAGGCCCATTCCGCGCGCTGCACCGAGAGCGATTCGCGCAGCGCCGCGATCTGGCGGTTCAGCGCCGAGACATCCTTCAGCGCCTGCTGCGTGGCGTAGTTCTCGCGGTAGGCCCAGAAGGCCAGCCCCATGACGCCAAGAAAGGTGAGGACAAACAGCACGGGGCGCATTCAACGACGTCCTTTCTTCGGGATCAGCGGCACCCCGAGCGCCTTGGGATCGACCGGGCCCGCGGGGGCATCCGTGCGGATGCCTACGCGCAGCTTCGCCGACCGGGCGCGCGGGTTCTCGGCCAGTTCCGCCTCGTCCGGCGCTATGGCACGGCGCAGCGGCAGGGTGAAGCGGGCAGCCTCGGCCCGGGTTTCGGGCGCGTAGCGGTTGCCCTGCCCTTCCCCGCCCGAGCGGAGCTGCAGGAAGCGCTTCACGATCCGGTCCTCGAGGCTGTGGAAGGTCACGACGGCAAGCTTGCCGCCGGGCTTCAGCGCCCGCTCGGCGGCCTCGAGCCCCTCGACCAGTTCCGAGAACTCGGCATTCACCGCGATGCGGATCGCCTGGAAG
Organism: Rhodobacter sp. CZR27; assembly: GCF_002407205.1. NCBI lineage: Bacteria > Pseudomonadati > Pseudomonadota > Alphaproteobacteria > Rhodobacterales > Rhodobacter > Rhodobacter sp. CZR27. Next base: position 2,611,622 of record NZ_CP023548.1, read on the forward strand.
CTGCGGGTGGCGGGATGGACCTGTCCAGGCTTCGGGCGCGGCAGGCAGCGCGCGACGATCTCGGCGAGTTGCAGCGTGCCGGTAATCGGTCCTGCGGCGCGGGCCTCGACGATGGCGCGGGCGATGCGGCGCGAGGCGCGCTCCTCGCCGTAGTGATAGAGGATGTCGGCCAGTTCCTCCTCGGAGGCGGTGTTCACGAGGTCGGCGGCGCTCTCGCCCTCCTGGCTCATCCGCATGTCGAGCGGGCCGTCCTTCTGGAAGGAGAAGCCGCGTTCCGGCCGGTCAAGCTGCATCGAGGACACGCCGAGGTCGAGCACGATGCCGTCCAGCGGCTCGCCGGCATGTTCGTCGAGCTGCGAGAAGGTGCCCGCGACGAGGCGCAGGCGGTCGCCGTAGCTCCCCGCCAATTCGGCGGCCATCTGCAGCGCCAGCGGGTCGCGGTCCACGCCGATCACGCGTGCTGCGCCGGCCTCCAGCAGGCCGCGCGCGTAGCCGCCCGCGCCGAAGGTTCCGTCAAGCCAGACGCCCTCGACCGGCGCGACGGCGGCCAGCAGCGGGCGCAGCAGCACCGGGATGTGCGGCCGGCCCTCGGTTCGGATGGCGGTCATGGCTCAGATCCCCGCGCCCGACAGAAGCGAGAGCATGTCGGCGCCCGGCGGCAACAGCTCCTCTTCCTCCTCCTCGGCCGCGAGTTCGGCGGCGTAGGTCTCGGCCTTCCAGATCTGGAACTTGTTGAGCGTGCCGGCAAAGACGGCCTCGAGCCCGGCCTTCAGCTCGTCGGGCGAGATCCCCAGCTTGTCGCGGCCCTTCTGCGGCAGCACGATCCGGCCGTCCTCGTCCACCTCCATGTTCAGCGCGAGCGTGATCATGTTGCGCTCAAGGTAGCGGCGATTCTTGGAGCCAAGCGGAAGCGCCGCGATCTGCTCCTCGATCCTCGCCATCTCGGCCATGGTGTAGCATTCGAGATACTGGCGGTCGCCGCCATAGACGAGCACGAAGCTGGACTTGCCGCCCGAGAACTTGGGATCGCCCGCCTCGATCACGCGACGGAACGAGGCCGGCACGGACACCCGGGCCTTTGCGTCAACCTTCTGGTTGAACTCGCCTCTGAACGCCTCCGCCACGGCCTTTCGGCTCCTTCACTGCCCTGTCCGCACGGGGCCGGATGACCCCGAAACGAAAGCGGCGGATCGAGCGGCTGCCACTGCCCGATCCGCCGTGCCTGTCCCATCGCTGGGTGTCCAACTGCGCACACACACCTGGGGGGATGTCTGCTCGCATGCGCGCCGGATCTATCGTTCGGGATGAAAGCGGGTGCCTGTATGAAGCCTGCTTTTTCGCCTGTTCGGGGTCTTGCGCCCCTATTCGTTGGCCCGTTCTCATCTCGTGCTCTAGGGATGCCATGGGATTGCGTGGGACGCAATGGGCAGATGCGGCACACTGTCAGCGACCGGCGGGATCATGCCGCGTCAAATGTGTTAACGCGCCAAGAGTTCCGGACGGCCCGATCCATATCTCGGCGGATACGGGGACAGCCTTCCGATATCTTGTGTGAATTATTAACAGACGGGGATTCCATGCTTTCCCATCCGCGACACGCGCTGCTGCCATTTTGTCACAGGGAAGCGAAAAGGATGGACGCCGGACGACCGGCAGACCGGCCCCGAATCGCGGAGAGGTGAGGGAAATTGATTCGCACCGGGCAATCGCACCGGTTCGTCCCATGAAATCCCGGGGATCTGTCCGGGATCTCCCACGCAATCCCGGTCACGGAGCAGGGACCGGCGGGGCCGGTTGCCTCCGCCGTCCCGCGCCATCCCGGAAGGTCAGGCCATGCCGCCCGCGATCAGCCGGCGGGCCAGTGCGGCATAGGCGTCGGCGGTCGCGCTCTCGCCGACCGCGGCGGGCCGGCCGGCGTCGCCGGCCTCGCGCACCGCCAGCTCCAGCGGAAGCGAGCCAAGGAAGGGCACACCCAGCCGCTCGGCCTCGCGCGCCACACCGCCATGGCCGAAGATATGCGCCTCGTGCCCGCAGTTCGGACAGACATAGACGGACATGTTCTCGATCAGCCCCAGCACCGGCGTCTTCAGCTTCCGGAACATGTCGAGCGCCTTCCGGGCGTCGAGCAGCGCCACGTCCTGCGGCGTCGAGACGACGATCGCGCCGGTCAGGTGGGTGCGCTGGCAGAGGGTCAGCTGGATGTCGCCCGTCCCCGGCGGCAGGTCCACGATCAGCACGTCGAGCCGGCCCCATTCGACCTGGCCCAGCAACTGCTGCAGCGCGCCCATCAGCATCGGCCCGCGCCAGATGACCGCCTCGTCCTCCTTCAGCATCAGGCCGATCGACATCATGGTGACGCCATGCGCCACGATCGGCAGGATGGTCTTGCCGTCGGGCGAGGCGGGACGGCGGTTCACCCCCATCATGCGCGGCTGCGACGGGCCGTAGATGTCGGCGTCGAGCAGCCCCACGCGGCGCCCCTGCCGGGCCAGCGCCACGGCAAGGTTGGACGAGACGGTGGACTTGCCGACCCCGCCCTTGCCCGAGCCCACGGCGATGATCCGGTCGACGCCCGCCACCCTCTGCGGGCCCGCCGGCTGCGGCGCAGGATGCTGGCCGATCTTCATCGCCGGCGCCTTGGCCGCCGGCCCGTGCGCCGTGGTGACCGCGTGCACCGCCTCGACCCCCTCGAGGGCAAGCAGCGCGCGCTCGGCCTCCTCGCGCAGCGGCTCGAGCGCGCGCGCCATCTCGGGGCTCTCGGCCTCGATCACGAAGCGCACGGTGCCGCCTTCGATGGTCAGGGCACGAATCAGATCGCGCGAAACGAGCGTGCCTCCGCCCGGCAGCGACAGCCGGTCAAGAACCGCCAGAACGGACTCACGTGCAACCGGCATCGACTTCTCCTTCGGCCTGCGACGGCCTTACCTTGCGGGACTTGCTCGAAAGGGCAAGACCGTGTTTTCATGATGCTCAATGCGCGGGCGAAGCGCCTGCGAAACCGTAACAAATGCCCCAGTGGAGCCATGCAGATGCCGCATGGCAGCATTGAGCATGCGGTGCATTGTGCAGATGCAGCAAATGGCCCATGTTTGCCCTAACAGCGCGACGGCAACGTCACGGGACGGACCGGTTCGCGCAGTCTAGACGAACTTGAGGCAGATGAAATGGCTTACGCAAACACCACCCGCATTGCGCACAACGGTCTGGGCGACCGTATGGCCGCGCTCGTGGCTTCGGTGAAGCAGTCGCTGGCCCAGCGTCGGGTCTACCGCCAGACGGTGCGGGAACTGAACTCGCTGACGACGCGCGAACTGTCCGACCTTGGCATCCATCGCTCGATGATCACCCGCGTCGCGATGGAAGCGGCTTACGGCAACTGAATTCTTGCGAGGCTCCACCTCCTCCCGGGGCCTTTAGCAACAGCGGCGGCACTCCTCCTCCTCCCTGGTGCCGCCGCCTTTTCTTCGGAAGCGCAAGCTTCCATCAAGATCCGAAGCGCATGCTTCGCATGACGTTCGAAAGGCCCCTCCTCCTCCCTGGGCCGATCGGAACCGCAGCGGCCCCCTCCTCCTCCCTGGGGTCGCTGCACCAGTTCCCGGCATCGGGCCCTCGCGCCCCCTGCCACACGGGCTTCGGCACTGCACCTCCTCCCGCGGTGCCGATGACCAGAGCGGCGGCCCCCTCCTCCTCCCTGGGTCGCCGCACCAGTTAACCGGCATCGGGCCCTCGCGCCCCCTGCCACACGGCCTTCGGCACTGCACCTCCTCCCGCGGTGCCGATGACCAGAGCGGCGGCCCCCTCCTCCTCCCTGGGGTCGCCGCACCAGTTACCGGCATCGGGCCCTCGCGCCCCCTGCCACACGGGCTTCGGCGCTGCACCTCCTCCCCGCGGTGTCGATGACCAGAGCGGCGGCCCCCTCCTCCTCCCTGGGGTCGCCGCATTTTTTTGGGCCGGACGCTCCCTCGCCGGTCGTTTGCAGAACGGCGGCGCCCCTCTCCCGGGCGTCGCCGTTTTGCTTGAGCGGCCCGGAAGCGGGCCAGGGAAGGGTGTGACCGGGGGCGACGGCTAGAACGGAACGTCGTCCGCCTCGGGTGCCGCCACGACGAAGCCCGCCACCACCTTCTTCACCCCGGTCGAGAAGCTCACGTCGAGCTTGTCGCCCTCGATGCCGGCGACGTGGCCATAGCCGAACTTCTGGTGGAACACCCGGTCACCGATCGTGAAGGCCGAGACGGCCTGAAGGTCGATGGTCACGTTCCGCGCCTCGCGCGGCTGGCTCACGGGCCGGCTTGCCGCGCGGTCCTGCATCCGCTTCCAGCCGGGCGAGTTGTAGACATCCGCCCGCGCCGCCCGGTTCTCCAGCGAGGAGGCCATGCCCGCGGCGCCGTAGCCTCCGCCGTAGAGTCCCGGCGGCGTCAGCACCTCGACATGGGGCGAGGGCAGCTCGTCGATAAAGCGCGAGGGCAGCTGGCTTTGCCACTGGCCATAGACCCGCCGGTTCGCCGCGAAGGAAATCGTGCAGAGCTGTTCGGCCCGGGTAATCCCGACATAGGCCAGCCGCCGCTCCTCCTCGAGCCCCTTGAGGCCTGATTCGTCCATCGAACGCTGCGAGGGGAAAAGGCCGTCTTCCCACCCGGGCAGGAAGACCACCGGGAACTCCAGCCCCTTGGCGGCGTGGAGCGTCATGACGGTGACCTTCTCGGCCGCTTCCTCGGTCTCGTTGTCCATGATGAGGGCCACGTGTTCGAGGAAACCCTGCAGGTTCTCGAACTGCTCCAGCGCCTTCACGAGTTCCTTCAGGTTCTCGAGCCGCCCCGGCGCCTCGGGCGTCTTGTCGGCCTGCCACATCGCCGTGTAGCCCGATTCGTCGAGGATCTGCTCGGCCAGCCGGATGTGGTCGTGGTCGCGCTGGAGCGTCACGCCATGCCAGCGGTCAATCCCCTCGACAAAGGCGCGCAGCTGCCCCGCGCCCTTGCCGCCGATCCCGCCGCGGGCGATCAGCCCTCGCGCGCCCTCGAGTAGCGAGACACCATGCGCGCGGGCCTCGCGCTGGATCTCCTGCTGGGCCTTGTCGCCCAGGCCGCGCTTTGGCTGGTTCACCACCCGCTCGAAGGCCAGATCGTCATCGGGCGAGACGGCGAGGCGGAAATAGGCCATCGCGTCGCGAATCTCGAGCCGCTCGTAGAAGCGCGGGCCGCCGATCACGCGATAGGGCAGGCCGATGGTCAGGAAGCGGTCCTCGAAGGCGCGCATCTGGTGGCTGGCGCGAACGAGGATCGCCATGTCGTCGAGGCCGAAGGGGCCGAGGTCCCCCCTGCCCCGCTGGAAGCTCTCGATCTCGTCGCCGATCCAGCGCGCCTCTTCCTCGCCGTCCCAGTGGCCGATCAGGCGGACCTTCTCGCCACCCTCGCGCTCGGTCCAGAGCGTCTTGCCGAGCCGGCCGGCATTGGCCGAGATGATGCCCGAGGCGGCGGCGAGGATATGCGGGGTCGAGCGGTAGTTCTGCTCCAGCCGGATCACCTCGGCGCCGGGAAAATCCTTCTCGAACCGCAGGATGTTGCCCACCTCCGCCCCGCGCCAGCCGTAGATCGACTGGTCGTCGTCGCCGACGCAGCAGATGTTGCGGTGCGCTTGCGCCAGCAGCCTCAGCCACATGTATTGCGCCACGTTGGTGTCCTGATACTCGTCCACCAGGATGTAGCGCAGCCAGCGCTGATACTGCTCCAGCACGTCGGGATGGGCCTGGAAGATGGTCAGCACATGCAGCAGCAGGTCGCCGAAATCGGTGGCATTCAGCTCGCGCAGGCGGGTCTGGTATTGGTCGTAAAGCTCGGTGCCGCGGTTGTTGTAGGCCGAAGCCTCCGAGGCGGGCACCTTGGCCGGCGTCCACGCCCGGTTCTTCCAGTGGTCGATGAGGCCCGCCAGCATCCGCGCGGGCCAGCGCTTCTCGTCGATGTTCGCCGCCACGATCAGCTGCTTCAGCAGCCGCAGCTGGTCGTCGGTGTCGAGGATGGTGAAGTTCGACTTCAGCCCCACCAGCTCGGCGTGCCTCCGCAGGATCTTCACGCTGATCGAGTGGAAGGTGCCCATCCAGGGCATCCCCTCGACCTGCCCCAGCATCCGCGCCACCCGGTCCTTCATCTCGCGCGCGGCCTTGTTGGTGAAGGTCACGGCGAGGATCTCGTTCGGGCGCGCCTTTCCCGAATCGAGAAGATGCACGATCCGCGCCGTCAGCGCCTTGGTCTTCCCGGTGCCCGCGCCCGCGAGCATCAGCACCGGGCCGTCGAGCGCCATCACCGCCGCCCGCTGCGCCGGGTTCAGGTCATCCAGATAGGGCTGCGGCCGCGCCGCCATGGCGCGGCGGCTGAGCGGCACGGCCGCCTCGAAGGCATCGCTTTCGTCGAACTGGGTCATGGCGCCGATCCTAGCCCGGCCGACTGCCGAGGGAAAGCAGTGTTCTTCCAATGTTCACGCACACTTCAGCCTTCCTTGCCAGATCGGTCACAAAATCTCGCCAAATGGTCGCCCTCGACTATTGCGCCGCACCGCGGCACCACTAGAGTTCGCGCACCAGCGTGCGTGCCCGGAGGAAGAACATGGCCGAATTCCGCAAGATACTAGTCGCCAACCGCGGAGAGATCGCCATCCGGGTGATGCGAGCGGCAAACGAGATGGGCAAGAAGACGGTCGCCGTCTATGCCGAGGAAGACAAGCTGTCGCTGCACCGCTTCAAGGCGGACGAGGCCTATCGCATCGGCGAGGGGCTGTCGCCGGTGGGCGCCTACCTGAGCATCCCGGAAATCATCCGGGTGGCAAAGATGTCGGGCGCCGACGCCATCCATCCGGGCTATGGCCTGCTGTCGGAAAACCCCGACTTCGTCGAGGCCTGCGATGCCGCCGGCATCACCTTCATCGGGCCGCGGGCGGAAACGATGCGCGCGCTTGGCGACAAGGCGAGCGCGCGGCGCGTCGCCATGGCCGCGGGCGTTCCCGTGATTCCGGCGACCGAGGTCCTTGGCGACGACATGGAAGAGATCAGGCGGCAGGCGACCGAGATCGGCTATCCGCTGATGCTCAAGGCCTCGTGGGGCGGCGGCGGGCGGGGCATGCGCCCGATCAACTCCGAGGAGGAACTGGCCGACAAGGTGCGCGAGGGCCGCCGCGAAGCCGAGGCGGCCTTCGGCAACGGCGAGGGTTACCTCGAGAAGATGATCCTGCGCGCGCGCCACGTCGAGGTGCAGATCCTCGGCGACAGGCACGGCAACATCTACCACCTCTACGAACGCGACTGCACCGTGCAGCGCCGGAACCAGAAGGTGGTGGAGCGCGCGCCCGCCCCCTACCTGACCGACGAGCAGCGCGCCGAGGTCTGCGAACTGGGCCGCCGGATCTGCGCCCATGTGAACTACGAATGCGCGGGCACCGTCGAGTTCCTGATGGATATGGACTCGCAGGAATTCTATTTCATCGAGGTCAACCCCCGCGTCCAGGTCGAGCATACCGTCACCGAGGAAGTGACCGGCATCGACATCGTTCAAGCGCAGATCCGCATCGCCGAGGGCGCCTCGCTGGCCGATGCGACGGGCGTCGCGCGGCAGGAGGACATCACGCTCTCGGGTCATGCGCTGCAGTGCCGGGTGACGACGGAGGATCCGCAGAACAACTTCATCCCCGACTACGGCCGCCTGACCGCCTACCGCAGCGCCACCGGCATGGGCATCCGGCTGGACGGCGGCACCGCCTATGCGGGCGGCGTGATCACGCGCTACTACGACTCGCTTCTGGTGAAGGTGACCGCCTGGGCGCAGACGCCGGAAAAGGCGATCTCGCGCATGGACCGCGCGCTGCGCGAGTTCCGCATCCGCGGGGTGGCCACGAACATCGCCTTTGTCGAGAACCTGCTGAAGCACCCGAAATTCCTCGACTACAGCTATACGACGAAGTTCATCGACACGACGCCGGAGCTGTTCAACTTCAAGCCGCGGCGCGACCGGGCGACGAAGATCCTGACCTACATCGCCGACATCACCGTGAACGGCCACCCCGAGACCGCGGGGCGGTCGCGGCCCCCGGCGGACCTGCGCGATCCGAAGCCCCCCGTGCCGCGCGGCGCCCCGATCCCCGGCACGCGCAACCTGCTCGAGGACAAGGGGCCCCAGGCTGTGGCCGACTGGATGGCCGCGCAGAAGCGCGTGCTGATCACCGACACGACCATGCGCGACGGCCACCAGAGCCTGCTGGCCACGCGGATGCGCTCGATCGACATGATCAAGGCAACGCCCGCCTATGCGGCGAACCTGCCCGGCCTCTTCTCGGTGGAATGCTGGGGCGGCGCCACCTTCGACGTGGCTTACCGCTTCCTGCAGGAATGCCCGTGGCAGCGCCTGCGCGACATCCGCGAGCGGCTGCCGAACGTCATGACGCAGATGCTGCTGCGCGCCTCGAACGGGGTGGGCTACACCAACTATCCCGACAACGTGGTGCAGGAATTCGTCCGTCAGGCCGCCGAGACCGGCGTGGACGTGTTCCGCGTGTTCGACTCGCTCAACTGGGTCGAGAACATGCGCGTCGCGATGGATGCGGTGATCGAGGCGGACAAGGTCTGCGAGGGCACGATCTGCTACACCGGCGACCTTCTGGACCCGAACCGGGCCAAGTATGACCTCGGCTACTACGTCACCATGGGCAAGGCGCTGCAGCAGGCGGGCGCCCATGTGCTGGGGCTGAAGGACATGGCGGGGCTCCTGAAGCCCGCCGCGGCGCGCGTGCTGATCCGCGCACTGAAGGAGGAGGTGGGCCTGCCGATCCACTTCCACACCCATGACACGAGCGGGATCGCCGCCGCGACCGTTCTTGCCGCCTGCGATGCAGGCGTGGATGCGGTGGACGCGGCGATGGATGCCTTCTCGGGCGGCACCTCGCAGCCCTGCCTCGGCTCGATCGTCGAGGCGCTGCGCCATACCGAGCGCGACACCGGCCTCGACATCGGCGCGATCCGCGAGATCTCGGACTACTGGGAACAGGTGCGCGCGCATTACTGCGCCTTCGAGTCCGGCCTTCAGGCGCCGGCCTCCGAGGTCTACCTGCACGAGATGCCGGGTGGCCAGTTCACCAACCTGAAGGCTCAGGCCCGCGCGATGGGACTCGAGGAACGCTGGGCCGAGGTGGCACAGGCCTATGCCGACGCCAACCGGATGTTCGGCGACATCGTGAAGGTCACGCCGTCCTCGAAGGTGGTGGGCGACATGGCGCTGATGATGGTGGCCCAGGGTCTTTCGCGCGAACAGGTCGAGGATCCGGCGGTCGAGGTCTCCTTCCCCGACTCGGTGGTGGACATGCTGAAGGGCAATCTCGGCCAGCCCCATGGCGGCTGGCCCGAGGTCATCCTGAAGAAGGTGCTGAAGGACGAGACGCCCTCGACCGACCGGCCCGGCGCGCACCTGCCCCCGGTGGACATCGAGGCAGCACGCGCCAAGCTCGTCTCCGAGATCAAGCGCGGCGACGACGACCCGCAGGACCACGCCATCGATGCCGAGGACCTGAACGGCTACCTGATGTATCCCAAGGTCTTCACCGAATACCGCGAGCGCCACAAGATCTACGGTCCCGTCCGGACCCTGCCGACGCGCACCTTCTTCTATGGCATGGAGCCGGGCGAGGAGATCTCGGCCGAGATCGACCCCGGCAAGACGCTGGAGATCCGGCTGCAGGCCGTCGGCGAGACCTCGGACGAGGGCGACGCCAAGGTGTTCTTCGAGCTGAACGGCCAGCCGCGGGTAATCCGGGTTCCGAATCGCGCCGTGAAGGCCAAGACCGCTGCCCGGCCGAAGGCGCAGGAGGGCAACACCTGCCATGTCGGCGCGCCGATGCCCGGCTCGGTGGCGTCCGTCGCGGTCTCGCTCGGACAGAAGGTGAAGCCCGGGGACCTGCTGCTGACCATCGAGGCGATGAAGATGGAGACGGGCCTGCATGCCGACCGGGCGGCCACGGTTAAGGCGCTGCATGTCACGCCGGGAGCCCAGATCGAGGCCAAGGACCTGCTTGTCGAACTTGAGGACTGAAACCGCCGTCGCCCCTGCCCGCCGGGCGGGGGCGGCCCTGGGGCTTTCCGCGGTCGACGGATTTTTTCGACGAAACCGCGATTTCCCCCTTGCAGCCGGTCGCGGGTCTTTATAAATCACCGCTCACCCAAAGGACGCGGGCGTAGCTCAGGGGTAGAGCATTACCTTGCCAAGGTAAGGGTCGTGAGTTCGAATCTCATCGCCCGCTCCATAAAATCAAAGGGTCAGGCGGCGCCGATAGAGCCGCGCCCTTGACGAAGCGCGCGGAAAGCAGCCGCGCTTCCCGACTTATGCTCCGTTTCAGAATGCCAGCCGGTCCGCCAAGGCCATGCGCGGAAGGCGACGGTTTCGGATCCTCGTGCCCGTCGGATGACGCTTGCCGATCCTCACGCCATTGCCATTCAAGGCCCTGCCGGCCTCCTGCGAATGCAGCAGGCAATGCCCTGACATCGGCGCGGCGTCGAGGCCACCGCTCCTGCCGAGAACGACGTGCCGCGGCGGGTCGACGGCTGTCCCGGTGCCGCTCGCGATGCACTGAACTGCGCGCAGCGGTGACGACAGGTCCGTCTGCAGATTCATGCCGTGCTGGGCCGCCAGGGCCAGCCTCTCGTGGACCAGATCATCCATCCACCCGAGCAGAGGCATCCTGTCGTCGTTCACCGCCCGGCGGGCCACGCGCCTCGGCTTGCGTCGGGCTCCACCGGCCGCGCGCTGCACTTCACCGAGGGTGTCGCACGCGTTCCCGCACCCGCACCACGGGTCAGGGCCACCTGCGATCCGAAGCATCGGATTGCGCCGATGCCGCCCGGTCGATGACCCGGGTTCCCGATCCGGAGCGAGCGGTAGGTGGCGTTTCGAGGGATCAGAGAGAGACGCCCCTGCTGCCCGACAGAGAAGGGTTCGACGGCCCGAGCGGGATCATCCCGCGCAGGTGCAGTCGATCCATCCAGCGGCTTCGATAGGTCGCCCGACGATCAACCGGCAGTTCGCGCAAGACGTCGTGCATACCGCTCTCGCGGAACGCCTTCCTGACCTGACGCGCCATGGGGCGTAATGTCGAAGCCCTGAAGAAGCTGAAACTGCTTCCTGACGATAACGGAGGAGGAGTGGTGCCCAGAGCCGGAATCGAACCAGCGACACGCGGATTTTCAATCCGCTGCTCTACCAACTGAGCTATCTGGGCCTCTTTGTCCGGCAGCAGCGCCGGTGGCGTGGTCTTTAGAGGGAAGCGCCGTGGGTGTCCAGAGGCAACGCGAAAAAAATGTGGGCTTCGCGAGGCGTGACCGTTGCACCGGGCGGCACAACCATGTGCCTCGAAGCGCATCACCCCTATATGTGTTTGTTATGAAATCGGAATTCCGAAGTCACGCCGCGGTTCACCTTCTCAACGCGTCCTCAAGGCTCGATCTGGAGGCCGCTTCCCCAGCCCTGCGCGCAAGGCCGCGTGCGTCGTTCTCGTCGCTCTTGTTCATCCGCGCAGACGGGCGCGCTTCTACGGACGACCGGCAGGCCAATGCGCGCGAGTTCACGCCAGAGCCACGCCTCGCGTCATCGGCATCGACGGCTGGGCCTGGAGGAAAGCGCTCCGTCACGACTCGATCCTCTGCGATCTGGAGCGGCGTGGGTGACCGACCTCCTCCCGCACCGCGAGCCGGCGACCGTCGAGGCCCTGAGGCGGCGCGCCCGGGCCTCACGCACGGCCCGCCGATGGTCCGGGGATGATACCGACGGGCGGAAAGCTGAAGTGCCCGGCAGTCGGTATCATCCCCGACCACAGGCCTCACATCATCAGGGACGTGAGCCGCGATCGTCGCCCTCGACGGGATCGGAGTCGTCGTCCACAGGCACGGCGTAGCGCCCGGTCAACCACCGGCCGAGGTCGACATCCGCGCAGCGGCGCGAGCAGAACGGCCGGTATTGCGGCACGCTCTCGCGCTTGCAGATCGGGCAGCTCACCGCAGCGCCTCGGCCAGCGCCAGACGGTCCCGCTTGCGCACCAGCTCGTAGAGGCCGAGGGGCGTCCAGCCGGCGAGGCTCGTCTCGGCGGATTCGCCGCGGAAGGCCGCGCGCAGCACCTGTTCAAGAGCGGGCCGGTCGCGCTTCGGCATCGGCGCGAAATCCACCACCACCTGACCGCCCAGCCCCCGCAGGCGGAGCTGGCGCGGCAGCTCGCGCGCGGCGGCCACATTGGCCTTCAGCGCCGCCGCCGGAGAGGTGTCGGCGCCCGTGTTCACATCCACCGCCACGAGCGCGCAGGTCGGCTCGATCGCCATGTGCGCACCGCCCGGCAGCGGGACACGCGGCACCAGCAGGGCGTCGCACATCTCGGCCACCCCGTGGCGGCGGAAGGCGTCCGCGCCCTCGTCCACCTCGTCGGGTGCGGGGTCCGACCAGTCGCGCCATGCCTGCTGATGCGCACCGGGCGCATCGACCAGAAGCTCCGGTTCGCCCTGCAGGTCGGCCAGGACGGCCTCGGCAAGCGCACGGGTGGCGGCAATGTCTCCGGCGACCTCCTCATCCCCTGCGGCCTCGCAGGCCGAGCGCAGGATGAGGCCGAGATCCTCGGCGGCGCCCGCCATCGCCTCGGCGGCAAGGGCGGTGAGCGCGTCACGCAGCTCCTCGTCGCGGATGCGGCGCGAGACGTTCAGGCCGGGCGCGCCGGGGGTGGCGATACAGAGCCTACTCTTGAACAGCAGGCGCGATGTGACCGGCACCGCCTTGCCGGCTTCGGCGGCCCCCGAGACCTGGACGAGGATGCGCTGCCCGGGGGCAAGGCCGGAGGCCTGCCGCAGGAAGCCCATGCCCTCGGGCAGGCGGACGAACACGCCGCCCTGCCCCTTCACGGGCCGATCCACCACGGCACGGAAGATCGCCTCGGGCGCCGCGCGCGACTCGGGCGGGTCGATCAGCAGGTCCTCCAGCCGTCCGTCCACCACGAGCGCCGCGGCCTCCCGGCCGCGCAGGTGATCCAGCAGCACCACGCGCCCCTTCATGCCGCCTCGCGGTAGAGCGGCAGGCCGGCGGCCGCCAGAAGCGCCGCCGTCTCGGCCAGGGGAAGACCGACGATGCCGGTGAACGAGCCGGAAATCCACGGGATGAAGGCCGAGGCAAGGCCCTGGATGGCGTAGCCGCCGGCCTTGCCATGCCATTCGCCGCTGGCGAGATAGGCGTTCAATTCGACATCCGACAGGCGCTTCATCTTGACCTGGCTCACCACCTCGCGCTGCCAGATCCGGTCGCCTCGCCGCACGGCGACGGCAGTGATGACCTGATGCCGGCGACCGCCGAGGGCGACGAGAAATCGGGCAGCCTCGCCGGCATCTGCGGGCTTGCCGAGGATGCGCCGGCCGAGCGCGACGGTGGTGTCGGCGCAGAGCACCACGTCATCCGGCCCGGCCTCGACCGCGGCGGCCTTTTCGGCCGCAAGACGCGCGCAATAAGGCCGCGGCAGTTCGCCGCGCCGCGGATCCTCGTCTATGTCCGGGGGCAGGATCGCGTCGGGCGTCAGCCCGAGCTGCGCGAGCAGCTCGCGCCGCCGCGGGCTGGCCGATCCGAGAATCAGCCGCACTTACTTGAAGCGGTAGTTGATGCGGCCCTTCGACAGGTCGTAGGGCGTCATCTCGACCTGCACCTTGTCGCCCGCGAGGACCCGGATGCGGTTCTTGCGCATCTTGCCCGCCATCACCGCGATCAGTTCATGGCCGTTGTCCAGCTCGACCCTGAATGTCGCGTTCGGCAGGAGTTCCTTCACGACACCGGGAAATTCGAGCGTATCTTCCTTGGCCATGGTCTCTCCAATGGGATTTGGCCCGCGTCCAGCGCAGGCTCGAAAGGTAAATGAGCGCTTCCGGCCGAATTATCAAGGGGAAAAGCGCAGGTCACGGCCCGGGGAAGGCTTGCGCCAGCCGGGCATGCTGTTCCGGCCAGTGAAGGTGGTTCAGGACATGCCCCTCGCGCCTCACCCGGGCCACGGCCCGGGGATCGAGTTCGGCCATCGCCCAGCCCGCAATGTTCAGGTCGGTCTCGGCAAGGATGCCCGATTCGGGGAAGCCGAGGTCCGGGGGGCCGTAGATCGCGGCGCGGCCCACGTTCTCGTCCACCGCCGGGCAGAAATCGCAGGGGCCGACCGTGGGCGCCTGCACCACGACACACTGGTTCTCCAGCGCGCGCGCCATCGCGCCGACCCGGACGCGGGTGAAGCCCGCGAGGCTGTCGGTGCAGGAGGGCGCCAGCAGGATCTCGGCGCCCCGCTCGACCATGGCGCGGGCGAGCAGGGGAAACTCGCTGTCATAGCAGATCACCACACCGATCCGGCCAAGCGGCGTGTCGAAGACGCGCGGCTCGCGCCCCGGCGCGACGAACCAGGTCTCGCGCTCGAACCGGGTCATGATCAGCTTGTCCTGATGGCCGACAACACCCTGCGGCCCGTAGAGCGTGGCGCGGTTGACCGGCCGCTCGCCCTCGAAGACCGGAGCGGAGGCCCCGAGGATATGGACGCCATGCCGCGCGGCAAGGCGAAGATGGGCCGCCGCGACCGCCGGACCGTGGCGGGCCACCTCATGCAGCGCGGCCTCGAGGTCGGCGGCGATGGCCCGGCCGCCGAGGCTTGCCAGTTCCATCGAGCCGTATTCGGGAAAGACCAGCAGATCGGCCCCGTGCCCGGCCGCCTCGGCGACCCAGGTGGACAGCTTCGCCTCGAAGTCCTCGAACCGGTCGAACCAGTCGAGCGGATAGGCGGCGGCGGCGATCTTCATGTCATCTCCGGCTTGCGGCGGGCAGGCAGCTCAAAGCTCACGGATCCAGAACTGCAGCGGCTTCTTCGTTTCCCGGTCCTCGCCGACATCGGTCCAGGAAAAGCTGGCGATGATGCCGGGCATGGGCCGATAGCCGCGACCGCGCCAGAACGGCTCGTTGCTGCGCGCGCGGGCCGGGCGCAGGGGGTGGTCTTCGGAGCGGATCACCGAGCAGAAGGCCGAATAGCGCCGGCCCAGCCGGCGGGCATGGTCCTCGCGGAGGTCGAAGAAACGGTGCCCCATGCCGCGGCCGCGCCAGGCGGGCAGCAGCACCGATTCGGCGCAGTAGAAGATCTCGCGCAGCGGTATGCCGGTCGAGGCGAAGGCGGCCGCGAAATCCTCGGCATGATCCTCCATCGGCGTGCCGGTGGCGGCCCCCACCAGCCGCTCGCCGTCGAAGGCGCCGACCAGGACCGCGTCCGGGCTGGTGCGGTAGGTGGCAAGATAGGCGCGCTCGTAGTCCATCGAGCCCTCGTAGAGATAGGGCCATTCGCGGAACACGGTCATGCGCAGCGCCGCGACCTCGTCCAGCCGCGCCTCGAGCGCCGGCCCGGACAGAACCCGCGCCTCGAGCGTCATGCCGAGACCTGCCGGATCCAGTCGGCAAGGTTGTAGAAGGTGGTCACCCGGCTGATCCGGCCGTCCCTCAGGTCGAAGAACGCACCGGCCGGCAGGACGTAGCGCTGGCCCTTCGCCTCGGGCAGGCCGGGATCGGTCTTCAGGTATTCGCCATGCACGACGAATTCCGCAGCGCCCCGGGTGCCATCCATGTTCGTGAAGATCACCATGTCGCGCAGCTCCTCGCGGTAGCTGACGCCCATGTGGCTGCAGAACTCGGCGAACTTCTCGCGGCCGTGGCGCACCTCGCCCTCGTTCACGCGATGCTCGATGTCGTCGGTGACGCAGGCGAGCATCCCCGGCGCGTCACCGGCGTTGAACGCCGCGTAATACCGTTCGATCACGTCACGAGCCATTGCCTGCCTTCTCCTGCTGCTCCGCGGGCGGGCCGAAGCGCGCCACCATCCGGTCCCGGATCTGGTCGCGCACCTGACGATAGACGGCGAGCTTCTGCTCGCGCCCCTCGCCCAGGCCCGTCGGGTCCATGATCGGCCAATACTCCACATCAAGATGATAATATCGGGTGAGTTCAAGGGCCATCCGCTGGCTGGCCGGCGAAAGCGCGACGATCAGGTCGAACCCCGACAGATCGTCCCCCCAGTCCATCATCTCCTCGAAGCTGCGCGAGCGGTGGCGCGAAAGCTCGATCCCCAGTTCCTTGCAGACCGCCACGGTGAAGCCGTCGATCTCGCGGTCGTTCTTCACCCCGGCCGACTGCACATAGGCCTGCCGACCGTAAAGCCGCTTCATCAGGCCCTCGGCCATCGGCGAGCGCACCGCATTGTGGTCGCAGCAGAACAGCACCGACGACGGCGGCTTTCGCGTCACTTTCAGCCCCAGTGCAGGACGCAGATCAGTGTAAAGAGACGCCGTGCCGTGTCGATGTCCACCTCGGCCTTGCCCTCCAGCCGTTCCTTCAGCACACGCGCGCCTTCATTGTGGATGCCGCGCCGGGCCATGTCGATGGCTTCGATCTGGCTCGGCGGCAGGCGCTTCACCGCGTCGAAATAGCTTTCGCAGATCTGGAAGTAATCCTTCACCACCTGCCGGAACGGCCCGAGGCTCAGGTGGAACTCGCCCACCCGGTCCTCGGCCTGCGAGCGGATGTCGAAGACCAACCGGCCCTCGCGGATCGAAAGCGTCAGGCGGTAAGGGCCCTCCACGGCTGGCTTGTCGTCGCGCAGCGGCAGGGCGAAACTGTTCTCTTCGAGAAGGTCGAAGATCGCGACCTGGCGTTCCTGCTCGATCTCCGCCGTGGGGGGGATGGCGCTGTGGTGGTCGATCTCGATGTGGCAGATGCGGTTCGCCATCTCTCAGCCCTCGTTCAGCCGGTTGAGCCGGGCGCGGACGGACAGCCCGTGCGCCTGAAGGCTCTCGGAAATCGCCAGACGCTCGGCCGCGGGGCCGATGGCGCGCAATGCGGCCGGGGTCATCCGGGCGATGGTGGTCCGCTTCAGGAAGTCCATCACCGACAGGCCGCTGGAGAACCGGGCCGAGCGTGCGGTGGGCAGCACGTGGTTCGGCCCGCCGACATAGTCGCCGATCGCCTCGGGCGTCCAGGCGCCGAGGAAGATCGCGCCCGCATGGCTGATCTTCGCGGCCAGCGCCTCGGGGTCGGCCACGCAAAGCTCCAGATGCTCGGGTGCCGCGCGATTGGACAGCGCCGCCGCCTCGTCCAGATCCCGCGTCACGATCACCGCGCCATAGTCGCGCCACGAGGCGCCGGCGATGGCGCGCCGCTCCAGTGTCTGAAGCCGCGCCTCGACCGCCGCCGCGACCGCACGGCCGAAGTCCGCGTCCGGCGTCACCAGGATCGACTGGGCGCTTTCGTCATGTTCCGCCTGGCTCAGCAGGTCGAGCGCCAGCCAGTCGGGATCGTTGTCGGCATCGGCGATCACCAGGATCTCGGACGGCCCAGCGATCATGTCGATGCCGACCCGGCCGAAGACCCGGCGCTTGGCCGCGGCGACATAGGCGTTCCCCGGGCCGGTGATCTTGTCCACCGGGAGGATGGTCTGGGTGCCGTAGGCCAGCGCCGCCACCGCCTGCGCCCCGCCGATGCGATAGACCGCATCGACGCCCGCGATCCGCGCGGCCAGCAGCACCAGCGGATTGACCACGCCGCCGGGCGTCGGGCAGGCGACGACCAGCCGCTCCACCCCGGCAACCTTCGCCGGGATCGCGTTCATCAGCACCGACGAGGGATAGGAGGCCAGCCCCCCCGGCACGTAGAGCCCCGCCGACGAGATCGCCCCCCAGCGCCAGCCGAGCGAGGCGCCCGCCGCATCCTCCCAGCGGGCATCCTCGGGCATCTGGCGCTCGTGATAGGCGCGGATGCGTTCGGCCGCGAGTTCCAGCGCCGCGCGTTCGTCGGCCGGCACGCGGGCGATCTCGGCCTCGATCTCGGCTTCGGAAAAGGCAAGGCGCTCCGGCGTCAGCTCCAGCCGGTCGAAGCGGGCCGTCAGCTCGATCACCGCCGCATCGCCGCGCCTGCGCACGTCGTCGATGATCGCTGCCACGGCGGCATCGACGTCGGGCGCATCCTCGCGTTTCATGCCCAACAGCGCGGTGAAGGCGGCCTCGAAGCCGGACTCACTGGTATCGAGAAACTGGGGCATGGCGGAACTCCTTGGCTCCGCCTCCCTTAGCGCGCATCCCCCCTCGTCTCAAGCGGCGCACCGCGCGGGGGCGGTGACACTTTCGCACGAGACGAAGGCGCGGCCGCGTCAGTCCCGATGGTCCGGGACCCGGCCGGAGGGTGCCTCGTAGGGCTTCGTCACATCCTTCAGCGTGACATCGAGCGCCTCGACCTCGAGCGCCAGCGCGCCATCGCCGGCCAGCACCAGCACCAGACGCCCGCCGCCATCCTCGCCCGGCTCGAACTCCAGCGCGAGAACCGACAGCACCAGATCCTTGTCATGCCGGTCGAAGCCCTGCGACTTCACCGCGAGCACGCCATCGATCGCCAGCACCGACTGCACACGCTCGTAGGGGCGGCGGTCGCGTTCAGCCGCCTCGCGATCCTCCCAGCGGAAGCGGTTCACCAGCACCGCAAAGCGCCGGCGGCGCGGCAGATAGCTCATCTCGCCGGCTGGAAAGACCGCATCCTGAACGAGGGCCGAAATGACGGGCAGGTCGTCGGGCTCCTGCGCACCGAGATAGAGCGGCGACTCGCCCGCCACATCCTCGAACCGGGCATCCACCATCAGCCGGGAATCCTCCTGATCTGTGCCCCGCAGGCGCCGAGCTTCTCCTCCACCCTCTCATAGCCGCGGTCGAGGTGATAGACACGGCTGACGATGGTCTCGCCCTCGGCCGCGAGGCCCGCAAGGATCAGGCTGACCGAGGCGCGCAGGTCGGTCGCCATCACCGGCGCCCCGCGCAGCTTCTCGACCCCGGTGACGCGGGCGGTGCCGCCATGCACCTCGATCTTCGCGCCCATGCGGATCAGTTCAGGGGCGTGCATGAAGCGGTTCTCGAAGATCTTCTCTTCCAGCACCGAGGTGCCCTCGGCCGTGCACAGAAGCGCCATCATCTGCGCCTGCAGGTCGGTCGGAAAGCCCGGGAAGGGCTCGGTCGTCACGTCCACCGCCTTTACCCGGCCGTTCTTGCGCGCGACCTTGAGGCCGCGCGGCGTCTCCTCGACCGAGATCCCGGCCTCGTCCAGCTTCTCGCAGAAGGCGCCGACCAGATCGATCCGGCCGCCCAGAAGCTCCACCTCGCCGCCGCAGATTGCAGGGGCGAGCATGTATGTGCCCAGCTCGATCCGGTCGGTGACCACCGGATGCGTGGCGCCGCCCAGCCGGTCCACGCCCTGCACCGTGATCGTGCTGGTGCCCTCGCCCTCGATCTGCGCCCCCATCCGGCGCAGGCAGCGGGCCAGGTCGACGATCTCGGGCTCGCGCGCGGCATTTTCCAGCACCGTCGTGCCCTTCGCCAGCGTGGCCGCCATCAGCGCGTTCTCGGTCGCGCCGACCGAGACGAAGGGAAAGTCCACCCGCGCGCCCTTCAGCCCGCCGGCCGGCGCCCTAGCGTGGATATAGCCGTCGCGCAGATCCAGTTCGGCGCCCATCGCCTCGAGGGCCTTCAGATGCAAGTCCACCGGCCGCGCGCCGATGGCGCAGCCGCCCGGCAGCGAAACAACCGCATGACCGTCCCGTGCCAGCATCGGCCCCAGCACGAGGATCGAGGCCCGCATCTTGCGCACGATGTCGTAATCCGCGCGGTGGTCGGTCAGCGCATGGGACGAGAGCGCCAGCACCTGCCCGCCCTGCAGGCTGGCCACTTCCGCTCCGAGCGATTGCAGAAGTTGCGTCATGGTGCGGATGTCGGACAGCCTCGGCGCGTTGGTCAGCGTCAGCGGCTCGTCCGAGAGCAGCGTCGCCGGCATCAGCGCGAGGCAGGCATTCTTTGCCCCCGCGATCGGGATTTGCCCCCGAAGTTCGCCATTGCCCCGCACCAGAATCGAATCCATCCGCCCGTCCTCATTCCGGCGCGTCTTCGGGTCCCGCCTCGCGGGCCGCGCGCGCCTTTGCCTGTGCCTTGCGCCGGGCCATATTTGCCTTCAGCGCCGCCTTCAACCGATCTTCGCGGCTGGCCGGTGCCGCCGCGCCCGAACCGGACGGCTCCCTGCCCCCGGCTGCCTTCCCCGAGGTCTGATCCTGCAGCTTTCCACTCATGCCGCCTTTCGTAACGCAGCGGCAAAAAAGCGTCCAGTTGGCCCTTGCACGGCGATCCGATTGCGTCTAATGACCCGCCACGCCCGGCGCGCACCCCTTGGGGGCCACGGCAGAAGGGCTGCAGTAGCTCAGTGGTAGAGCACTCCCTTGGTAAGGGAGAGGTCGAGAGTTCAATCCTCTCCTGCAGCACCATCCTAAACCACTTATATCGCCCAAGCAGTCGCAGGGCTGGGATACTCCTCGGCCGAACTTGCACACGGCTGAGACGCACCGTCATCGGACTGCGTTGACCTTTGAAACATGGCAACGGCGCCTTCTCCCTGAGAGATCGGGCGTCGAACGACACTGCCAATATTCGTCAGGGGACGCATGGTGACCGTGCGCGTCGACGGCACGATCCAGACGGCGACGCTCGCCGACGTGGTTCAGGTCTCGCCGGAGACCAAGGAGCCGAAGCGGACGAAGCATCCCGTATCGCGAGGCCTCCGACGCCGTGCGGAAGGCTTGACAGAGACTGAGGCAGGAACCGGCTGGCGGGCCGGTCACCTGCACGGGGAAACAGATCGGGGGCCCCGCCGGGACCTTCTGCCGCCGGTTCGAGAGGCGGCTGATGAAGTGACCCGAGGCGGACAGCCGGAACCTGTCGAAGGATCGGGAAGCTGCGCACCTGGCAGCGTCCGACCCCAACGGAAGGTCCGTCACGTGCCCGCAAGTGCTTGCAGTTGATAGTGATTTGGTACCGACTCCCCGGCTCGAACGGGGGACCCCCAGATCCACAATCTGGTGCTCTAACCAACTGAGCTAAGTCGGCACTCGCGGGCCATTTAGCCCCCGGGCGTGGCGATTGCAAGAGGCGATCTCGGACTCAGAGCAAGATCTCCCACTCCTGCTCCACGACGTCCCGCCCGAAGGATCGCGCCGGATGCGAGGTCACCAGCCGGAACCCCGCCGAGATGTAGAGCGCCTCGGCCGCGCGCTGGCCGTCGAAGGTCCACAGGCCCATGCTGCGGAAGCCATGCGCGCGGGCGTGGGCCATCGCCGCCTGCAGCAGCAGCCGGCCGATGCCCTGCCGCCGCATGCCCGGCTCGACCAGCAGCAGGCGGATCTTGGCGATGTCGTCGGTCAGCCGGGTGCAGAGCAGGCACCCCACGCGCCGACCGCCCTGCAGCGCGATGAAGGCCCGCTCGCGTGCCGGATCGCGCGAGCGGATGAAGCGCGCCACCACCTCGGCGACGAGCGCCTCGAAGGTGATGTCGAACCCGGCCTCGTCGGCATAGACCTCGGCATGACGGCCGATGATCCAGCCGCCGTCGCCGATTTCGAGATCGCGCAGGTCCGGTTCTTCGGCCATTCGTCCTGCCCTCCCCCCGCGATCATGGGGTGCAACGCAGTCCCGCACAAGGCAGCCGCTTGCCAGCGTCGGCGAACGGCGCTACGTCCGCGCCAAAGTCAGCGGAGGATCCCATGGGCATCGACAAGCAGAGCGACATCGCGGCGAACCTGCAGATCGGGCCGACTTCGCTCGGCATGGTGCGGATCTACATCGAGGGCGACGGCCTGGACCTGCCGCTCGACTTCGATCCCGACGAGGCCGACGAGATCGCCGAGGAGCTGCGCGCCGCGGCCGAACGCGCCCGCGCAATGGGCAAGGGCGACGAGTCGCGCCGGAAGAAATAGTCAGCCGGGCAGGAAGCCGGGATCGCGCATCGCCTGCAGGCGAAGCGCCGCATGGCGCGCGAACCCGTGCAGCAGGGCCCGGCGCCGTGCCGGGGCAAGCCGTCCCTCGGGGCCCATGCGCAGGATCTCCGCGTCATAGCCGTCGGCAAGCATCAGGCCGGTTTCCTCGGGCAGCAGGCTCGTCGGAAAGACCTCGTCCACCGCGAAGAAGAAGCGGTCGCACCAGTCCAGATAGCCCTGCCACTTGCGGTCCGACAGGTAATCGGCGCGCGAGGACTTGCATTCGATCACCCAGATCTCGCCCTTCGGGCCCAGCGCCATCACGTCCACCCGCAGCCCCGGCGTCGGCACCAGCTCCACGACCGACACGAAGTCGTGGCCGCGCAGGTGGCGGCAGACGCCCCGGGCGAGCCGCTGGCCGGGTGTCAGGGCAACGGCGCCCGGATCGGAATGAACTGCGTTCTGCATCCCTGCATCTTGAACGAAAGGCGAACAGCTGTCCATCCGCCCACCCGACGTTCGGCGGCGTGGCGGCGACGACGATGGGTCCGCCTGCTCCACCGGGCTTGCCGAGGTGCCGCTGCCGGCCTATCTAGTGAGGCGGCGGGTTCTGCCCTTCTCGTGAGTGGTCCTTTTCCAGTGGCCGATAAGCATCTCCGAGGGAGCTGGCTCTGCCAGGGTCGTGGCCCTGGTACCTGGCGACCACCTGACTCTCAGGCTCTCGGGAAACGCATGCCACCACGGCCGCCGCGGATCCCGCCACTTCTTCCCTGCCGGAACGGAGCGGGCTCGCCCGCCCCGTTCCGGCTCGGAAGCCCTGAACCTCAGAAGCCATAGACCAGCGACACGCCGAGCTTGTTGTCGGTGCGGATCGCGCGCGCCTCGTTGTAGTCGGTGAGATAGCTCACCCGCGTCGCGAAGGACTCGGTCATCCGGTAGTTCACGCCGAAGTCGTTGTTGGCGCGAAGCGCCTCGTCCGATTGCAGCACGTCCGTGTCGTTGGTCAGGAACACGTTCTCGTTGAAGCGCCAGAAGAAGCGCGACGAGGCGATGTAGCCGGTCTCGGTCTCTTCCCGGTCGTCGCCGAACTCCAGATAGCTCAGGCCGATGCCCGCCTGCACCCGCCACGTCATGTCGGGACGGTTCACGACTCGGTAGCCCGGGCCGAAGCCGATGAAGCCGTCGGTCTTCACCCGTTCCTCGATCGGTGTGTCGCCGATCTCGCCCCCGGCGTCCGGATCGTCGGCCAGGCCGTTGAACTCGGCGCGGCCCAGGACGAAGCCGTAGAACTGCTCGTTGAAGTAGTAGTTGCCCTCATAGACCATGAACAGGTCTTCCTGGTCGCGGTCGCCGTCATTCTCGGAATAATCGAGCGCCAGCGCGAGGTTCTGGACGAAGGGTCCCTGCGCATGGCGCAGGCGTGTGCCGATGGTCAGGTTCTGCTCTTCCGTGTTGCCGTCACTTCCGCTGTAGCCAAGCGAGGCGCTGCCCGAAAAGCCGGGGCGGTATTCGGGCGAGCCGAATCGCTGCGTATCCTCGGACGCCTCCAGATCCTCCTGCACGTCCTCCTCGATGTCCTCGATGCGCTCGTCGAGCTGGCGGGTGCCGGTGATCGTGCCGACCTGCGCCTGCGCGATGCCGACAGCCATGACCAGAGAAACGGCCGCAAGGCCGGCAAGGCGTGTCGTGTCTTTCATGATTTGTCCCTTTGGATGATGCGCCGCGCGAGTTGCGCGGACCCGGTGCGGGTTGCAAAGGGACAACTGGAGGTGGTGAGGAACGTTCCTGACCGGGCCCGCCCGGACAGGGCCCGGGCAGGGACTGTGTCGCATGGGCAACTCGCGCCCCGCCGCACGGGGCGCTGGCAGAGGCTCAACCGGTTGCGCTGGAACGAGACTCAGCGGCGGCCGGATTTCGGTGCCACCGCGGCCCCGTCAGAACGTGAACTTTCCCGGGAACAAATCGGAGCGCCTCAGCGACGAGACTTGCCGCGCGCCGGAGCCTGGACCAGAACGGGCACCAGTTCGGCCCGAACCGGACGCAGCGGGCGCTTCGCCCGTCCGCCCGGCGGGGTACCATCCTCGGGATCGGCCATCCGCATGACGGCGATGGCGAACTGCACCCCGGCGAAGACCACCCCGTTGAACATCACGAGCATGAGGCCGCCCAGCCAGCCCATGTCGGTCTCGAGCACGAGATGCCAGAGGCCGCCCACGTCGAGGGCCACGAGTGCCGCCACGAAGGCAATGGCGATGCCGAAGCCGATGAGGACGTTGACGATGTAGAGTCGGACAAGCTGAGGCATGGTCGGGGCTCCTTGAGACCACGATACCGCCAGCCACGGCTGAAGCCACAGGAATCTGCATGAAGGATGCAGGATTCCGCCCTTTCTGTCACATGTGCTGAAGGGACGCGGGCCATCCGACTTCCGCTCGGGCGGCCGCAGTCCCTTCCGCGTCACGCGGGCCGCGATATCGTCAGGCCAACATGGGGTGGCCCGAGTTTGTTCCCAAGCCCCTCAGGGCTGGGAAAAGGCCTCGGGGCGTGCCTCGCGCGCCATGTGATCCAGCACCGCGTTGACGAATTTCGGCTCGCGCCCCTCGGGGAAGAAGGCCTTGGCGATGTCCACGAATTCGTTGATGACCACCTTCGGCGGCGTGTCGCTTTCCAGAAGCTCCGAGCCCGCCGCCCGGAACAGGGCGCGGATCACCGGGTCGATCCGGTCGATGGGCCATTTCGCCACCAGCGCTCGATCGGTCATCTGGTCGATGCCGGCCTGCCTGTTCACCGCTCCGCCGACGATGCGGCGAAACACCGAGACATCGCCCTCGGCCATCTCGTCGCCCTCGTAGACCGCGCCGAAGCGGTGGGTCTCGAATTCCTTCGTGACCTGCTCGACCGTCTGGCCCGAGCATTCCATCTGGAACAGCGCCTGCACGGAATAGAGCCGCGAGGCGGATTTCATCTGACGCTTGTCGGGCTTCGTCGTCATGCTTCGGTCTTCCCCGCCACGCGGAACTCGTCGACGGGCTTGAAGCCCATGCCCTTGCGCTGGCCCGACCAGCGGCGCGACAGCGCGATCAGGTGCAGCGCCGCCGCGGCCGCGCCGCCGCCCTTGTCCTGCCCGTCCGGCGCCGCGCGCACCACCGCCTGCTCGCGGTTCTCGACCGTCAGGATGCCGTTACCGATGCAGGCGCCCTGCAGGCCCAGAAGCATCAGGCCGCGGCTCGAATCGTTGCAGACCGTGTCGTAATGCGTGGTCTCGCCCCGGATCACGCAGCCAAGCGCGATGTAGCCGTCAAAATTGGCCTGCCGCTCGGCCATGGCGATTGCGCTTGGAACCTCAAGCGCGCCGGGGACCTCGACCAGGTCCCAGCTGGCGCTGCAGGACTCGATGGTGGCCTTCGCCCCCGCGATCAGGTCGTCGGCGATGTCGCGGTAATAGGGGGCCACGACGATCAGCAGCTTCACCGGCTTCTCGAAGACGGGCAGCGGCAGGACGTGATGGGTTTCGGAACCGGCCATGGCTCAGCCCTCCGTGATGTGATGGGTGCCGACGATGGCGAGGCCATAGGCCTCGAGCCCCACCACCTTCGGCGCCTTGTGATTGGTGACGAGCACGATCTGCGACAGGCCCACCGCCGAAAGGATCTGCGCGCCCAGCCCGTACTGGCGCAGCGTCTGCGGCGAAGCCTCGCCATCCATCACCAGCTTCATGGTGACGTCGCGCAAGAGGACGACGACGCCCCGCCCCTCCTGCGCGATCAGCCGCATGGCGCCGTGCAGGTCGCCCGAATGCGCCGAGCCGATGCCCAGCACGTCCTCCAGCGGGTTGAGCGCGTGCATCCGCACAAGCACGGGCTCGCCATCCGTCACGTTGCCCTTCGACAGGACCACATGCTCGGCCCCCTGCGTGTCGTCGGCAAAGATCCGCATCAGCCAGTCGCCGCCGTAGCATGAGGTGACGTGCTTGACCGCCTTCTCCTTCACGAGGTTGTCGTGCCGGCGGCGGTAGGCGATCAGGTCCGAGATCGTGCCGATCTTCAGCCCATGGCGCTGCGCGAAGCCGACGAGGTCGGGCAGGCGCGCCATCGTGCCGTCGTCGTTCATGATCTCGCAGATGACGCCCGACGGGTTGAGGCCGGCGAGGCGGCTCACGTCCACGGCGGCCTCGGTATGGCCGGCGCGCACCAGCACCCCGCCATCGCGGGCGCGCAGCGGGAAGACGTGGCCCGGGGTCGCGATGTCCTGCGGACCCTTGGAGGGATCGATGGCCACCGCCACGGTCCGCGCCCGGTCGGCCGCCGAGATGCCGGTGGTCACGCCCTCGCGCGCCTCGATCGAGATGGTGAAGGCGGTCTCGTGCCGCGAGGAATTCTTGGGCGCCATCAGGTGCAGGCCCAGCTGGTCCACCCGCGCCGAGGGCAGCGCGAGGCAGATCAGCCCGCGCCCATGCGTCGCCATGAAGTTGATCGCGGCCGGCGTGCACATCTGGGCCGGGATGACGAGGTCGCCCTCGTTCTCGCGGTCCTCGTGGTCGACGAGGATGAACATCCGACCGTTGCGCGCGTCGTCGATGATCTCCTCAATAGGGGAGATCGCATCGGAATACTCGGTCTTCATCTGGGTCATCGCATCGCTCCGGGGATCAGACCAGCCCATAGCGCGCCCCGCCGACGAAGGCCAGAGCCTCGGCCCGCGGGCGGGGTCGGGCAATGCCTCCACCTCGCCCAGATCGTGCCCAATTCCCCGGGCAAAGTCGCGGCATATCAGACGGAGGAGCGGTCATGGCAGGTTCGAAAGCGGTCTCGGCGGCGCTTGGCCATGGCCTGCGGGACAATGGATGGTTGATCGCGCTTGCGCTGATCCACACGGCAACTGCCGGGATGATCGCCGTTACCCGGGACTTGCCCTACTTCAACGGCATGTTCAGGTCGCTCACCAACCTGGTCACCATTCTGATTCCCGTCTACCTGATGGTGCTGCTCATCTGGACCACTGCAAGGCTCGCCCTGCGCGAGCCGCGGTCGCGCCCGATCCGGACGCTGCTGGCCGAGATCCGCGACATCCTGTGCGACCTGCCGCGCATGGCGTCCGGCCTCATCGCGATGACCGCCACCGTCATGTTCTTCAACGCCTTCGCCTATCTGAAGGCGGTGCTCCCCGAACTGGCCCCCTTCACATGGGACACCACGCTCGCCAACCTCGACCGCACGCTGCACGGCGGGACCGACCCCTGGCGCCTGCTCATGCCGCTACTCGGCACGCCGCTTGCCACAACCGCAATCAACGCCGCCTATCACTTCTGGTTCTTCCTGCTCTATTTCTTCCTGTTCGTGTCGAGCTTCACACGGGTCAATCCCGAGGCGCGCCGCGCCTATCTGCTGGCGGGCGGGCTGATCTGGGCGCTCTGCGGCAACCTCACCGCGATCCTCTTCTCGTCGGCGGGGCCCTGCTACTATGCGCTGCTCGGTCTCGGGGACCGGTTCGAACCGCTGATGACCGCACTGCGCCAGTTCAACGAGACGAGCCCGGTCTGGTCGCTCAACGTCCAGAACCTGCTCTGGAGCGGTTACACCGCCGAGTCCACCATGCGAGGCATCTCCGCCTTTCCCAGCATGCATGTGGCCAGCACGACCCTGATGATGCTCTACGCCTTTACATGGAAACGCTGGGCGGGCTGGAGCATGGTCGTCTTCCTCGGGCTGATCATGGCGGGCTCCGTCCACCTCGGCTGGCACTACGCGGTGGACGGCTATGCCTCGATCGCGCTGACCCTCGCCTGCTGGCGGGTGGCGCGGCTCGTCACCTCGTCGGGCCGCCCTGCCCCGGCCGAAGCCGCGCCTCAGCCGGCCGGCATGTAGCGGTCGGCCGCAATATAGGCGGCCAGCCGCGCCGCCTCGGCCCATTCCCGCTCGCCTGCCGCATCGCCGACAAGGATGACCTGATCGGACGGGATGCGACCAAGGGCCGTCCGCAGCCTCCGGCGCTGCTCTGACCAGCCGGCGAAGGGCGGCGGCGCCGGATGGGCACCCTCCAGAAGCCCGCCCGCCGCGGCAAGCAGGGCATCGGGCAGCAGCCGGCCCTGCGCAAGTCCGATGCGCCCGACCGCAAGCCGCTCGAGGCGGGCCGCCCGATCGGCAGGAAGCCCCTGACCGGGAAAGACCCGCAGCGCGTTTGACGAGAACAGGAAGGCCACCACGTCATGCCCGGTGGAGGCCCGGACCGAGGCATAGGTGCGGTAGTCCAGCCCAAGCTCGGCCGCCCGGCGCACCCGGTTGCGCAGGATCTCGATCGGCAGCGTGGGCAGAAGGTCGGCCCGCGCCTTCGTCCAGCAGTGCAGGCGCCAGCCCCGTCCCGGCTCCAGCGCGGGGCCCCGATTGTGGCCGCGGCCGGGGGGCTCGGCGACCATCTCAGGCGAACTCGTTCAGCCGTGCGACATAGCGCGCCAGCGTGTCGATCTCGAGGTTGACCCGGTCCCCGGGCGCGATCCCGCCCCAGGTGGTCACTTCCTGAGTATGCGGGATGAAATTGATGCCGAACTCGGCCCCCGCCACCTCGTTCACCGTCAGCGAGGTGCCGTTCAGCGCGACCGAACCCTTGGGCGCGATAAACCGCGCGAGCGCCTCGGGCGCGCGGAAGGTCACGCGGACGCTGTCGCCCTCGGGCGCGACGCGCACCACCTCGGCCACGCCGTCGACATGGCCCGAGACGATGTGGCCGCCCAGTTCGTCCCCCACCTTCAGCGCCCGTTCGAGATTGACGCGCTGCCCGACCTGCCAGCCGCCGAGGATGGTCTTGGACAGCGTCTCGCCCGAGATGGAGACCTCGAACCAGCCCTCGGGCTCGGTTCCGGTGGCGACCACGGTGAGGCAGACGCCGTCGCAGGCGATCGAGGCGCCGATGTCGATCGAGGCCACGTCATGGGCCGTGGCGATCCGGGCGCGCAGATCGCCCCTCCGCTCCAGTTCCAGCACGCGGCCGATGTCGGTGACGATCCCGGTGAACATGACGCCTCCTTGCCTTGTGACCCCAGACCTAGCCTCGCCCCGTGGGCCGCGCAACCCGGCGGAACGAGGCGGCAACGCCACACCGGCACCCTGCCGTGAACGACGCCATTCCGCTTTGCCCGCCGCTCGGCGATTGTGCAGCACGAGACTTGCCACGGAGGACCCGTCTTGGCCGGCGCATCGCGGAGGTTCCTGTTCCTGCAGGGCCCGCACGGACCCTTCTTCTGGAGCCTCGGCCGAAGGATCAGGGCCGCGGGCGCCGATGTGCTGCGTGTGGGCTTCAACTTCGGTGACCGGGCGTTCTGGCCGGAGCGGACAGGCTTCATCCCGTTCCGCGGCAGCCCCGCCGACTGGCCCGCGACCTTCCACGACATCCTTCGCGCGCGGGGGATCACCGACCTTGTGCTCTACGGCGACACACGGCCCGTCCATGCCCAGGCCATCGCCATTGCCCGGGCCGAGGGCCTGACCGTCCACGTCTTCGAGGAAGGCTATCTCAGGCCCTCCTGGGTGACCTACGAGCGTGGCGGCGCGAACGGCCACTCGCGCCTCATGGAGCTGACGGTTCCCATGATGCGGCAGGCTCTCGGCCCGCGCGAGCCGGATCTGCAGGAAGCCCCGGCCCGCTGGGGCGACATGACGCAGCACATGATCTGGGGCGCGCTTTACCACGGCCTCGTGATGGCCGGCGGGCGGGCCTATCCGGGCTTCCGGCCGCACCGCACGCTTTCCGTGCCGCAGGAGTTCCGGCTGCATCTGCGCCGGCTTGCGCTTCTGCCCCTGCACAGGCTGGAACGGATGGCGGCGACGGCGCGGATCCTGCTGGGAAGCTTTCCCTATCATCTCGTCCTGCTGCAGCTCGAACATGATTCGAGCTTCACGATGCACAGCCCCTACACCTCGATGGCCGAGTTCATCGAGGAGGTGACCCGCGCCTTCGCCGAAGGGGCGCCACCGCACCACCACCTCGTCTTCAAGGCCCATCCGCTCGAGGACGGGCGGGCGCCGCTCGCGTCCCGGATCCGGCAGTCGGCGCGGCGGCACGGGCTGAACGGACGCGTGCATTTCGTGCGGGGCGGAAAACTTGCCCGGCTGCTCGCGGAGGCGCGCAGCGCGGTCACGGTGAACTCGACAGCCGGGCAGCAGGCGCTGTGGCGCGGGCTGCCGGTGCGCACCCTCGGCACCTCGGTCTACTCGAAGCCGGGACTGGTCTCGTCTCAGCCGCTGGCCGGGTTCTTCGCGCGACCCGAGCCGCCGGACCGCGGCGCCTACCGCGCCTATCGCAGCTTCCTGCTGGCAACCTCGCAGGTTCCGGGCGGCTTCTATTCGATGCGGGGGCGCCGCAGGCTGCTGCGCACGATCTTGGACATGATGCTGGACCCGCAGGATCCCTATGCCACGCCCGGGGTCGCGCCCGCGATCCTCAGGCAACAGTTGCACATCCATTCCGCCATGAGGTAGGGCAGTCTGGCAATCGACCTCGGGTTCCGGTAGCTTCGCCGCAAAACCTGAGGCAAATCCACAAGGAGCCGGGGCAGTGAACAAATCGGCAGTCAGGGGAGCGAGGGCGCTCACTCTTGTTGTGCTCGTGTCCGCCGTGGCCGCCTGCGGTCTGCCCCGCTCGGGTCCGAACAAGAGCGAGATCTTCGCCGGCTCGGTGCTGAAGGATGGCAACGCCTTCGTCGTGCCGGTGAACAGCTTCGTCAGCCGCGCAACCGCGGTGACCCCTGCCTTCGGCTTCAGCTCCGCCTTCCGCGGCGCGGGTCTCGTCGGCTCGGACGTGATCGCGGCCGGCGACACGCTCGGTATCACGGTGTTCGAGAACGTGCGCGACGACCCGCTTCTCGGCAACACCGGCCAGCGCGTCTCGTCGCTCGACCAGGTGCAGGTCGATGGCGACGGCTTCATCTACGTACCCTATGCCGGCCGCATCAAGGCCGCCGGACAGACGCCCGAAGGGCTGCGGCAGGTCATCACCAGCAAGCTCGACACCCAGACGCCCGACCCGCAGGTCTCGGTCCAGCGACTTGCGGGCGACGGCACCTCGGTCACCGTCTCGGGCGCGGTTGGCCGCCAGGGCGTCTTCCCGATCGAGCGGCCCACGCGGACCCTCTCGGCGATGCTGGCGCAGGCCGGGGGCACCACCGTCCCGGTGACCACCGCCATCGTCCGCGTCACCCGGGACGGACGCACCAGCCAGATCTGGCTGGAGGATCTCTATGACAATCCCGCCCTCGACATCGCACTCCGCCCCGGCGACGTGATCGTGGTCGAGGAGGACACCCGCTCGTTCGTGGCGCTTGGCGCCACCGGCAACCAGACCCGCATCCAGTTCGAGACCCAGAACGTCACGGCGCTGGAGGCGCTGGCGCAGGTCGGCGGCCTGAACACCAATCTGGCCGATCCGAAGGGCGTGTTCGTCCTGCGCGACGAGCCCGACCATATCGCGAATGCGGTGCTGGGGCGGAAGGATCTCGTGGGGGACCAGCGCATGGTCTACGTGCTCGACCTGACGCAGCCGACCGGCCTCTTCGAGGCGCGCGACTTCATGATCCGGGACGGCGATACCGTCTATGTGACCGAGGCGCCCTTCGTGCAGTGGCAGAAGACGCTCAGCGCGATCACCGGGGCAACCGGCGCCGCCAACCAGGCGTCGAACCTCGGCAACTGAGCGCCTTGACAGCGCCCGACCCTTCCAGAGCCGCCGGTCTTCCCCGGCGGCTCTTCTGCTTCAACGCGGGCTTCCTGCGCGAGCCGCGGCTGCGCCGCATCCTGACGCTGGCCGGGCACGAGCTGCGCCTCGGCCTGCCGGGCGCGTCGGATGGCATCGTCGTCTGGGGCCGGAGCCCGACCGCCCATCGCGGCGAGGGTCTTGCGGCCCGTTGGAACCTGCCGCTGGTCCGGGTCGAGGATGCCTTCCTGCGGTCGATCCGGCCGGGCCGCAGCGGCGATGCGCCGCTTGGCCTGTTCATCGGCCGGGGGGTCCATTTCGACCCTTCGGCGCCGTCCGATCTCGAAAGGCTGCTGGCCGGCGATCCGCTGGACGACAGGCACCTGCTGGACCGCGCGCAGGACGGGATAGCACGGCTGCGCCACCTGCACCTGTCGAAATACAACGACTGCGATCCAGCGGTTCCGGCGCCCCCGCCCGGATACGTGCTGCTGGTGGACCAGACGCGGGGCGACGCCGCGGTCCGCTGCTCCGGGGCCAGCGAGGCGCGCTTCCGCGGGATGCTGGCCCTTGCGCAGGACGAGCATCCCGGCGCGCCCATCGTGGTGAAGCTGCATCCCGAGAGCCGGCTGGGGCTGCGGCCCGGTCATTTCGGGCCGGCAGACCGGTCGTCGCGGGTCAGCCTCTGCGACGGGCCGGTCTCGCCCTGGCATCTGCTCGAGGGGGCGCGCGCCGTCTACACCGTCTCGTCCCAGCTGGGGTTCGAGGCGATCCTGGCGGGGCACCGGCCGGTGGTCCTGGGCCAGCCGTTCTATGCCGGCTGGGGCTTGACCGATGACCGCGCGCCACCGCTGCGCCGCGGGCGCCGACTGACGCGGGCCCAGCTCTTTGCCGCGGCGATGATCCTTGCGCCGGTGTGGTATGACCCCTGCCGCGACCGGCTCTGCCGGTTCGAGGAGGCGGTGGACCAGCTCGAGGCCGAGGTACGCGCCCATCGCGAGGACCGGCACGGGCATGTCGCGCTGGGGATGCGCCTCTGGAAGCGGCGGCGGCTGTCCGAGGTCTTCGGCGGCGAGCGGCCGCTCCGCTTCGTGCGGACAGCGGCAGGAGCGGACGCCAGCGGCCGGCCGGTGCTGGTCTGGGGCAGCCCGCCGGTCGATCTGGCCGCACCGATGGTGCGGCGGGTCGAGGACGGCTTCCTGCGCTCCCGCGGCCTCGGCGCGCAGCTCGTGCCGCCGCTCAGCCTCGTGGCCGATGATCTGGGCATCCACTACGACCCGAGCCGGGAAAGCCGGCTGGAGCGGCTGATCCTGTCTGGGCCCCCACCGGGAGGGCGGGCCCGCGCCGACCGGCTGCGCCGGAGCCTGATCCAGGCGGGCCTTGGCAAGTACAACCTCGGCGGCCGCCTTGGCGCGTTGCCGGAGGGTCACCGCATCCTGGTGCCGGGACAGGTGGAGGACGATGCTTCAATCCGCCTGGGCACCGGCGAGGTGCGGACAAACCTGGCCCTTCTGCGCGCAGTGCGCGAGGCGAATCCCGAGGCCGTGGTGGTCTACAAGCCGCATCCCGACGTGGAGGCCGGGCTTCGCCCCGGCCGCATCGACGCCCGCGGACTGGCCGACGCGGTTGCCGCAAGGGCCGATCCCGTCGGCCTGATCGACGCCTGCCACGAGGTTTGGACCATGACCTCCCTTCTGGGGTTCGAGGCGCTGATCCGCGGCCGCCCCGTGACCTGCCTCGGCACTCCTTTCTACGCCGGCTGGGGCCTGACCCGCGATCTGGGCCCGGTGCCGGATCGCCGGCTGCGCAGCCCCGAGGGCGGTCCCCTGCCCCGACCGAGCCTCGAGGCCCTGATCCACGCCGCCCTGATCGCCTATCCCCGCTATTTCGATCCGGTCGCCCGCCGCGCCTGTCCGCCGGAAGTCGTCGTCGAGAGGCTGGCGCAGGGAGCGCTGCTCCCGGCGGACCGTCTGAGCCGGCTTCTCGCGAAGCTGCAGGGCACCACGGCCGGCCTGCGGCCGCTCTGGTATCGCGGCAGCCGATAGGCTGTTCCTGCGGGGGCGGCAGGTCCGCGGCCGGCCAAGTCAGTAGATGTAGCGGATCTGCTCGGTCCAGTAGCGCTCCATCCGGCGCAGCGCCTGGTTGATGTCTTCCATCCCCGCCACGCCCAGCACACCGCGGCGATCGAGTCCCTCGGCATGGCGGGCGAAGAGGTCCGTCAGGATCTGGCGCACCTTGCGCCCCTTGTCCGTCAGGCGCACGCGCACCGACCGGCGGTCGATCTCGGAACGCTGGTGGTGCATGTAGCCCAGTTCCACCAGCTTCTTCAGATTGTAGCTGACGTTGGAGCCCTGGTAATAGCCGCGGGACTTCAGCTCTCCCGCCGTCACCTCGTTGTCGCCGACGTTGAACAGCAGCAGCGCCTGCACCGAGTTGATCTCGAGCAGGCCGAGCCGTTCGAACTCGTCCTTCACCACGTCGAGCAGAAGCCGGTGAAGACGCTCCACCAGCGAAAGGCTTTCCAGATAGCCCAGAAGAAAGGCCTTCTGCGACCCATCGAGGACGCCTGCGTGAACCGTCATTCCTGATCTCCACCTTGAAACCGCGGAGACAGAATCGGCACAAAGCGCAAACATAACGTAAACTGGCGCGATTTTCCGCCGGGTGCGGCCTCAGCGAGCCAACCGGCCGGGGACGGCCGTCCGGCGCTGTCCTCAGCGGGCCAGCCGGCCGCGCGCGAACAGGCCGATCTCGGCGATCAGCTCCGCCAGCCGCGCCGGTGCCTCGCGCTGGCCGAGGATCCAGGGCAGCAGGTCCTGGTCGTTCTCGTTCAGGAGCGAATCGTAAAGCGCCAGCCGGGCCTCGTCGAGGCTGGCGAGATGGGCGTCCGACCACGGCCCCAGGATCAGGTCCATCTCCTTCGTGCCGCGCCGCCACGAGCGCATCGACATGCGCTTCAGCCGGGCCTCTGCCGTCTCGATCATTCCGCCTCCTTGCGCGGCCGGGCGCGCGTCCATTCCTGTCCGTCTGCGGTGAGGCGAGGGGCATGCGTTCCCCGAACCGCCTGCGATACCGCTTGATCGCTGTCGGGGGGCAACCTAAGACATGTGGCCGAAAGTTACAAACCGGCCCGCCTCGCGGCCGCTTTCCCCGGAGTTCTCCCGCATGGCCTTCCTTTCCGACACGCTTGCCCGCGTCAAACCCTCGCAGACCATCGCGGTGACCAACAAGGCGCGGGAACTGGCCGCGGCCGGACGCGACGTGATCGGCCTCGGCGCGGGAGAGCCCGACTTCGACACGCCGGTGAACATCAAGGAAGCGGCCAAGCGCGCCATCGATGCCGGCAAGACGAAATACACCGCCGTGGACGGGATCCCGGAACTCAAGCGCGCGATCTGCGAGAAGTTCGCGCGCGAGAACGGGCTGACCTACACGCCGGCGCAGGTGACGGTCGGCACCGGTGGGAAGCAGATCCTCTACAACGCGCTGATGGCGACGCTGAATCCCGGCGACGAGGTGCTGATCCCCGCGCCCTACTGGGTGAGCTATCCGGACATGGTGCTGCTGGCAGGCGGCACGCCGGTCGCGGTCGCGGCGGGGATGGAGACCGGCTTCAAGCTGACGCCCGAGCAGCTCGAAGCGGCGATCACGCCCCGGACCAAGTGGTTCATCTTCAACTCGCCGTCGAACCCGACCGGCGCGGCCTATACCCGCGACGAACTGAAGGCGCTCTGCGAGGTGCTGATGCGCCATCCGCATGTCTGGATCATGTCCGATGACATGTACGAGCATCTGGTGTTCGACGACTTCGAGTTCACCACCCCGGCGCAGATCGAACCCGGCCTTTATGACCGGACGCTGACCTGCAACGGCGTGTCCAAGGCCTATTGCATGACCGGCTGGCGCATCGGCTATGCCGCGGGGCCGGTGGAGCTGATCAAGGCGATGGGCACGATCCAGTCGCAGTCGACCTCGAACCCGTGCTCGATCGCGCAATATGCGGCACTCGAGGCGCTGGCGGGCACGCAGGACTTCCTTGCGACCAACCGCGAGGCGTTCCAGCGCCGGCGCGATCTGGTGGTGTCGATGCTGAACGAGGCGAAGGGCGTGACCTGCCCGAACCCGGAGGGTGCGTTCTACGTCTATCCCGACATCTCGGGCTGCATCGGCAAGACCTCGGCCGGCGGTGCGAAGATCACGGATGACGAAGCCTTCGCCTCGGCCCTGCTCGAGGAAGCGGGCGTGGCCGTGGTGTTCGGCGCGGCCTTCGGCCTGTCGCCCAACTTCCGCGTCAGCTACGCCACCTCGGACGAGGTGCTGCGCGAGGCCTGCGGCCGGATCCAGGCGTTCTGCGCCGGGCTGAGCTGAGGCGCGCCCCGGTGGCCGATCTGCCCGACTACTACTTCCGCATCCGCGAGAACGGCGCGCTGGTGTTCCGCCTGGACACCGCGAACCGCCAGCAGCGGATCGAGATGGAGCAGATCGCCACGCTGAACCTGCGCAACGGCGAGGTCCGCCCGCACGGGCAGCGAGCGCTGACCGAGGCGGACCGGGCGGAGATCGGCCGCTGGATGAAGGCCCGGGCCGAGCTTCTGGCCCGGCGCGAGGTGGACGACATCCTGCGCACGGTGGATCACCTGAACCTCACGACGCAGTGGGCGCAGTCGAAGGCGGCGGATGCGCAGCTGGACGCGGTGACGGATGCGCTGCTTCTGGCGATGCACGACCTGCGCGCCGTCCTGGTGCGCCGCAAGGCCGACCGGCTGACGAAGTCCGGCGGCTGAGACTCAGGCCAGCCGCGGCGCGCGCAGCCAGAACCGCGCCATCAGCAGCGTCGCGGCGAGCGTCAACCCGATCACGAGACCCAGCCACAGCCCCGGCCCGCCGAGGCCCAGCGGGAAGGCGAGCGCATAGCTCGCCGGGATGCCGACCAGCCAGTAGCTGAAGGTGGCCAGCCACATCGGAACGCGGGTGTCGCGCAGGCCACGGAGCAGGCCGAGCGCGATGACCTGCATCGCATCCGCGAACTGGAACAGTGCCGCCAGCGCCAGCAGCACGCTGCCGAAGGCCACGATCTCGTCGAACTCTGGGTTCGCCCGGTCGAGGAACAGCGCGATGATGGGTCCCGGCGCCAGCAGGAACAGCGCCACCATCAGCACACCGAAGCCCAGCGACAGGACGATCGCCACCTTCGCCCCGTCGCGCAGGCCCGGGATGTCGCCCGCCCCGTCGGCCCGCCCGGTGCGGATGGTCGCGGCGTTCGAGATGCCGACATGCACCATGAAGGCCAGCGCGGTCACCTCCAGCGCGATGCCATGCGCGGCCAGAGGCACGGTGCCGAGCCAGCCCATCATCAGCGCCGCGGCCTGAAAGATGCTGCCCTCGGCCAGCCCCGTGAAGCCGATCGGCCAGCCCAGCGCGAAGACCTGCCCCATCGCGTGCCAGTCCGGCCGCCAGAAGCGCTGGAACAGCCGGAACCGGCGGAGCGGCCGGTGCAGCGCCGCGTAAAGGCCGATCACCAGCAGCGACATGACCTGCGCGCCGACCGAGGCGATGGCGGCGCCCTCGATGCCCAGTTCCGGTGCACCGAGCTTGCCGAAGATCAGCACCCAGTTCAGACCCGCGTTGACGGCCACCGCCGCCAGCGTTGCCCAGAGGACGATCTGCGTCCGCTCCAGCGCGGACAGGTAGCTTTTCAGCACCATGATCAGCAGCGCGGGGATCATCCCCAGCCCCGTGATGCGCAGATAGTCCTGCGCCAGCGCCGCCACCTCGGGCTGCTGCCGCAGCGCCAGCAGCACCGGCCCCGACCACCAGAACAGCGGATAGACCAGCGCGCCGAAGGCGATGGACAGCCACAGCCCCATGCGCGCGTCGCGGCGCACCTGCGCTTCGTCGCCCCGACCCAGCGCCTCGGCCACCATCGGCATCACCGCCTGCGCGAAGCCGGAGCCGAGGATGAAGGTGACGAAGAACATAGACGCGCCAAGAACGACGGCCGCCAGTTCGGTCACGCCATACCAGCCCAGCATCACCGTGTCGGTGACATGAAGCGACATCTGCGCGAGATGGCTGCCGACGAGCGGAAGACCCAGCGCGAGAATCGCTCTCGCGTGGTCCTGAAAGGTCGTGATGCGGATCATGCCGGCAGCAGTAGCGCGGCTTCAGGCGCCGCGCAATCAGGCGGAGACCGGCTTGCGTGCCACGAAATCGACCAGCGCCGAAATCCCGCGATGGGCGCTGCCCTCGGCGATTTCCTCGTCACGATCGGCCTCGACCAGCACCTCCCAGCCGGGGAAGTCGGCCCTGAGGCCGGCGAGGTCATACATGTTCGCGGCCGAAGGCGGCCCTCCGGTGCCATAGCCCACCTGCCGCGGCGCATAGCCGTGCAGCATCACCAGCCCGCCCGGCTCCACCGCCTCGGCGATGCCGGCATGGATGCGTGCCCGCAATGGCGGCGGGGCGAACTGGATGAAGATGCCCAGCACCGCGTCGAAGCGGCGGCTCCAGTCCCAGCCTTCGATGTCGGCGTGGTGCAGGTCCACCTCGACGCCCTTTTCCCGCGCCAGTCGCCGGGCCTTCTCCAGCGCCACGGCCGAGGCATCCATCGCCGCGACCCGGTGGCCGAGGCCGGCAAGGTGGACCGAATTCCGCCCCTCGCCGTCGCCAATGCACAGGATCCGCGCCCGCGCCGGCAGCATCCCTGCCACGCGACGCACGAAGGTGGCCGGCTCCTTGCCGAACAGGTAGCCCGGCGCACTGTAGCGTTCGTCCCACATGCCGACGATCTGGGGCCGCAAGGCGCGAAAGGCAAGAAGTCAGGGCCGGCGCGGCTTGCGCAGCTCCGGCGGGGTCGCGGTGCCGAGGATGTTCTGCGCCGTCCCGATCACCTGCGAGGCGCGGCCGACGATCAGCGGATCGGGCTGCCCCACCACCTCCGGATCCTTTCCGGGATAGTCGATGGTCGACAGGAAATGGCGCATGCAGTTCAGCCGCGCGCGCTTCTTGTCGTTCGACTTGACGATGGTCCACGGCGCGTCGGCGGTGTCGGTGTAGAAGAACATCGCCTCCTTCGCCTCGGTGTAGTCTTCCCACTTGTCGAGGCTCGCCTTGTCGATCGGCGACAGCTTCCAGCGCTTCAGCGGGTCAGTCTCACGCGCAAGGAAGCGGGTGCGCTGCTCATCCCGGGTGACCGAGAACCAGTATTTGTAAAGCCGGATCCCCGACCGGACCAGCATCCGTTCGAGTTCCGGCGCCTGCCGCATGAACTCGAGATATTCCGAGGGGGTGCAGAAGCCCATCACCCGCTCGACGCCCGCGCGGTTGTACCAGCTGCGGTCGAAGAACACGATCTCGCCCGAGGTCGGCAGGTGCTCGATGTAGCGCTGGAAGAACCACTGGCCCTTCTCGCGCTCGCCGGGCTTGGTCAGCGCGACGACGCGGGCATAGCGGGGGTTCAGATGCTCCATGAACCGCTTGATCGTGCCGCCCTTGCCGGCGGCGTCGCGGCCTTCCATCAGGATGACGAACTTCTGCCCGGTGTCCTGCGCCCAGATCTGCACCTTGAGGAGTTCGGCCTGCAGCTTCGCCTTCTCGGCCTCGTAGCCCGCGCGCCCCATCCGGCGGGCATAGGGATAGTGTCCGCCCTCGAAGGCCTGACGGATCGAGTCCCCGTCCACGGCGGGGAAGTGGCGGGGGCCATGCAGCGGCTCGAGCGGGGTCGCCCCGGCGGCCTCGCCCTGCGGCTCCGGCCCGGCCTCCGGGCCGAGGGGGGCTGGCCCGGCCTCTGCGATCCGCGCCTTCGGCTCGTCCGGCACCGCCGCAGCCGTCGTCGGAGACGGTGCGGCAACGGGCATGTCATCGGGCATCTGCATCCTCCTGTCTCTGCCTGACCAAGGTAGGAAACCGGATCCGTTGCGCACCATGATCCGCATCATTGTGATCCGGCGCCGGATGCGCCGAATGGAGGGTGGCGCGCACGCCACCCTCGGAAGGGCATCAATCTTGCCGGTAGAAAGCAGCTTTTCTCAAAGTCTTGCAAGCTTGTGACATACCGCCCGCCCCCTGATTGCGCATACCCAATCTGGGGTAAACAGCCCGGTAAACTTAATTCACCGGCTGAAGGCAGACAGCCCGCAAAACCTGATTCACCGCGCCGAAAGCGGGATCAACCGATCCAGCACTTCCTGCCAGTCGGAAAGGACGAGAAGCCGGCCCGCGCCGGGCAGCGTCCCGGGCCGGACCGCCGGGAAGGGCGCGGCGAACCGGGCGACGGCCTGCGGCGGCGCGACGGGGTCCTCCTCGCCGTGCAGCAGCCGGACCGGCACCCGCGCCTGCCGCAGCAGCCCGGCCCACCCCTGCCCCGCATCGAGGCGGCTGCGCGTGAAGGCCTCGTGCGCCGAGCCGCCGGGGCCGATGCAGATGTCGGTTCCCGCGATCAGCGTGGCGCGCAGCTCCGCCCCGCGAAGTGCCGCGGCATCGGCCGGCGACGCGCCGAACATCAACCGAAGGGCGCTCTCCTTGCCCCGCAGCCGGGCCTGCACGGCGGCCGCCTGCACGAGGAAGCCCAGCGCCTCGGGCGAGGCGCGGCCGGTGGCGGCCAGAAGACGCGACCAGCGGTCGCGCGACGCGTCGCACTCCGCCCCGGTCGGCGGCAGGTCGAGCGCGCAGCCGAGGATGCCCGAGACAAGCCGCGGTCGCAGCCCCGACAGGGTCAGGGCGAACCGGAGGTCGGCGCCAAGCGCCAGCACGGCGCAGCGGCTGATACCCAGCTGGTCGACCAGCGCGACCAGATCCAGCGCGGTCCCCTGCGTCAGGTCCGAGGCCTCGGGCAGCGGGTGACTGCGGCCATAGCCGGCGCGGACCGGCACGACGACGCGCAGTCCGCGCAGGCGGGCGGCCCGCTCGGCCGCGGGCAGCCAGCGCGCCAGACCGTAGTCGCCGTGCAGGTGCAGGATCGGCGCACCGGCCGGGTCGCCGAACTCGGTCCATTCCATGCGCCGGCCGTCCGGCAGGACGAGGCTGCGCATCGGCAGCGGGTCGAGCGCGCCGCCTGCCGGCGATCCCGCGGTCGCGCGCGCGCCCTCGTGCAGCGCGATGTCCATCAGCCCCAGCACCAGCCGCAGAAGCTCGGGCTGGGAATGCGTCTCGGTCTTCGACTGGATCGAGCGCATCTGCGTGCGCACGGTGTCCACCGCCCG
Organism: Rhodobacter sp. CZR27; assembly: GCF_002407205.1. Lineage (NCBI taxonomy): Bacteria > Pseudomonadati > Pseudomonadota > Alphaproteobacteria > Rhodobacterales > Rhodobacter > Rhodobacter sp. CZR27. The sequence continues at coordinate 2,652,331 of NZ_CP023548.1, forward strand.
GCCCCGCAGTTCCGCGATGTCCCGGATCGGCAGGCCCAGCGTCAGGCCGCGGACGATCTCGACCTCGGCCGGCGTCAGGCCGAACGTCTCCTGCAGCAGCGCGCCGAAGTCCTCGGGCCAGACCGGATCGGTCGAGATCACCATGGCCTGCGGCCGCGCGTCGTGGCGGTCGATCGGGCAGACCCGCAGGATGACCGGCGCCCCGGTGATGCTGGAGCGGAGCCGCAGGTTCGTGGGCCGCTGCGCCCGCCGCGCCACCATCCGGATCGTCGAGGACAGCGTCACCACATCCGCCGCCTCGAAGGGCAGCGCCGCCAGCGGGGCGCCGGGCGCGATGCCGAAGGCCGATCCGGCCGCGCGGTTGCAGGCCGAGATCCGCATGATCCCGTCGCTGAGGAAGGCCGGCACGCGCAGCACGCCGCAGAGTTCGGGCGAGGTGGACGGTGGCGCGGCGGCCGCAGGCAGCCGGTCGAGGAACCGGCGGGCGCGCCTCAGATGGCGCTCGAAGTCCGGATGGCGCAGGGGCAGCGCGGCCGGAGGCAGCACGGCCAGCACCGCCTCCCATGCCGCCACGAAATCGCCGAGCCGCCCCGGGTCGAGCGCCACCGCATAGAGCAGGTGAACCAGCGACGTCAGGGCGTCGCTTGCCTCGTCCGCGAGGCTGTGGTCCTCCGCCTGCTCGAACATGCCCTGATCCGCCGGATTCGAATTCCGACCTTTCGTGACATGAATGCGTCACCGAGCCAACCGATTGCTAAGATGCGGGACGCTGCGCCGCAGTGGCCTTTTCCCGGCCGGGCCGAGGGGATACCTTCGCTTCCGAAGGAGAAGCCCATGCTCAAGATCTATGGCGTCTATCGCTCGCGGGCCTCGCGGCCGCTCTGGCTGCTGGCCGAACTCGGCCTGACGTTCGACCACGTCCCCGTCATCCAGGCCAGCCGTCTGGAACGCTCCGACGCCGCCGATGCGCCGCTGAACACCGCCTCTCCCGCCTATCTCGAGGTCAACCCGCTCGGCCAGATCCCCTGCATGGAGGACGACGGGCTGATCCTGACCGAGTCGCTGGCCATCACGCTTCACATCGCGCGCCAGCACGGCGGCGGGATCGGGCCGGCAAGCGAGGCCGAGGATGCGCAGATGGTGAACTGGGCGCTGTTCGCGGCCACCTCGATCGAGCCCCCCGCGCTGGAGATCCAGTTGATCCAGCGCGCCGGCGGCGAGGCTTCGGCAGAAGGGCAGGCGGCCATCTCGATCGCTGCGGAACGGCTCCGGCGCCCGTTCGACCGGCTGGAGCGTCACCTCGCGACGCAGGACTGGCTGGTGGGCAGCCGCTTCACGGTGGCCGATCTCAACACGGCCGAGGTCGTGCGCTATGCCCAGGGCCATGCGCCGCTCCTCGAGGCGCGGCCGGCGCTGGCGGACTGGCTTGGCCGCTGCCAGTCGCGCCCGGCCTTCCGCGAGATGATGCAGCACCGTCTGGCCGAGCCGGAATAATCCCATCGACCCCGACGCCCTCAAGATCTTGCGCATCCCCACCGGGGGATGATCTACTGCTGCGTCAAACGCCCAGACAAGAATCGAGCAGCCATGGCCAATGACCTCCTCTCCGGCCAGCCGGAAACCTATGACGCTTCCTCGATCGAGGTGCTCGAAGGGCTGGAGCCGGTCCGCAAGCGCCCCGGCATGTATATCGGCGGCACCGACGAGCGCGCGCTGCACCATCTCGTCGCCGAGGTGCTGGACAACTCGATGGACGAGGCGGTGGCGGGCCACGCCACCCGGATCGAGGTCGAGCTGCACCTCGACCATTCCGTGACGATCCGCGACAACGGCCGCGGCATCCCGGTCGATCCGCATCCGAAGTTCCCGGGCAAGTCGGCGCTGGAAGTGATCCTCTGCACGCTGCACGCGGGCGGCAAGTTCTCGGGCAAGGCCTACCAGACCTCGGGGGGCCTCCACGGCGTCGGCGCGTCGGTGGTGAACGCGCTGTCGGACACGATGCGGGTCGAGGTGGCACGCAACCGCGAGCTTTGGGTGCAGAGCTTCGCGCGCGGCGTGGCGCAGGGTCCTGTGAAGATGGTCGGTCCCGCCCCGAACCGGCGCGGCACCACGGTCACCTTCCACCCCGACCCCGAGATCTTCGGCCACCTGCAGTTCAAGCCGCACCGGCTGATGAAGATGGCGCGCTCCAAGGCCTATCTGTTTTCAGGCGTCGAGATCCGCTGGAAATCGGCGATCCCCGACGGGGACACGCCGCATGAAGCGGTGTTCCACTTCCCCGGCGGCCTTGCGGACTATCTGGCCGAACAGCTCTCGGGCGCCACGACCTATGCCGAGAAGCCCTTTGCCGGAAAGGTCTCGTTCCAGGAGAAGTTCGGGGTTCCCGGCTCGGTCGAATGGGCGATCAACTGGACGCCCGCGCGCGACGGCTTCATCCAGTCCTATTGCAACACCGTCCCTACGCCCGAGGGCGGCACGCATGAAAGCGGCTTCTGGTCGGCGATCCTGAAGGGCATCCGTGCCTATGGCGAGCTGGTGAAGAACCGCAAGGCGGAGGCCATAACCCGCGACGACATGCTCGCCGGCGGCTCGGCGCTGATCTCGGTCTTCATCCGCGAGCCGCAGTTCGTGGGCCAGACCAAGGACCGCCTCGCCACCGAGGAAGCCGCGAAACTGGTCGAGAACGCCGTCCGCGACCACTTCGACAACTGGCTGGCGGCGAACACCAAGTCGGCCGGCGCCATTCTCGACTTCCTCGTGCTGCGCGCCGAAGAGCGCATCCGTCGCCGGCAAGAGAAGGAAACCCAGCGCAAGAGCGCGACCAAGAAGCTACGCCTGCCCGGCAAGCTGGTGGACTGTTCCGCCACCGCCCGCGAAGGCACCGAGCTTTTCATCGTCGAGGGCGACTCGGCGGGCGGTTCGGCCAAGATGGCGCGGGACCGCGCCACCCAGGCGCTGCTGCCGCTGCGCGGCAAGATCCTGAACGTGCTGGGCGCGGCCTCGGGCAAGATGGGCGCGAATGCCGAGATCAACGACCTCTGCCAGGCGCTCGGCACCGGGATGGGCACGAAGTTCCGGATCGACGATCTGCGCTATGACAAGGTCATCATCATGACCGATGCCGACGTGGACGGCGCCCACATCGCCTCGCTGCTGATGACCTTCTTCTTCACCCAGATGCGGCCGCTGATTGACCGCGGACACCTCTACCTCGCCTGCCCGCCGCTCTACCGCCTGACCCAGGGGGCCAAGCGGCTCTACGTGGCCGACGACGTGGAAAAGGAGATCTGGCTGGCGAAGGGCCTCGGCGGCAAGGGCAAGATAGACGTGCAGCGCTTCAAGGGGCTGGGCGAGATGGACGCCAAGGACCTGAAGGACACGACGATGAACCCGGCGACGCGGAAGCTGATCCGCGTCTCGATCGACGAGGACGAACCGGGCGAGACCGGAGACCTCGTGGAACGCCTGATGGGCAAGAAGCCGGAACTGCGCTTCCAGTACATCCAGGAAAACGCGCGCTTCGTGGAAGAGCTGGACGTCTGAGCCGCCGCGCTCGCGGGGCCGGCGCCTCGTTCAGCGCCCGGACCCTCTGCCATCCGGGGGCGCCTGCCCCCGGCGGCCGGTGCCTCAGTCGCGGCGCAGGCCTTTCAGCGCATCCGCGAAGGGATTGCTCGCGCCGCTTTCGCGCGGAGCGGCCTGCCGGGGCAGCGGCTTGGTGCCCTTCCGCGGAGGCTCGGCCGACCGGCGTTCCGTGGCTTGGGCGCGCGCGTCGGCGCTGTCCTTGCGCATGGTCAAGCCGATGCGCTTCCTCGGCACGTCCACCTCGACCACGCGCACCTTCACCACGTCGCCCGCCTTCACCACCTCGTGCGGGTCCTTCACGAAGCGGTCGGCCAGCTGGCTCACATGCACCAGCCCGTCCTGGTGAACGCCGATATCGACGAAGGCGCCGAAGGCCGCGACGTTGGTCACCGTCCCTTCCAGCAGCATCCCCACCTTGAGGTCCGAGATCTCCTCCACGCCCTCGGTGAAGGTGGCGGTCTTGAAGGTCGGGCGCGGGTCGCGGCCGGGCTTCTCGAGTTCGGCAAGAATGTCGCGGACGGTCGGCAGGCCGAACCGCTCGTCGGTGTAGTCCGAGGGGTCAAGCGACCGCAGCCGCTGCGGTTCGGCCATCAGCGTGCGCAGGTCGCGCCCGCAGGCGGCCACGATCTTCCGCGCCACGTCATAGGCTTCCGGGTGGACCGCCGAGGCATCGAGCGGCTCGGCCCCGTTCGGGATGCGCAGGAAGCCCGCCGCCTGCTCGAAGGCGCGCGGCCCGAGGCGGGCCACCTTCAGCAGGTCGCGGCGCCTGGCGAAGGGGCCGTTCGCGTTGCGGTGCTGGACGATGGCCTCGGCCAGCGTCGGCCCGACGCCCGAGACGCGGGCCAGAAGCGGCGCCGAGGCGGTGTTGAGGTCCACACCCACCGCGTTCACCGCATCCTCGACCACCGCCTCCAGCGACCGGCCGAGGCGATGCTGGTCCACGTCATGCTGGTACTGGCCGACGCCGATCGACTTCGGCTCGATCTTCACCAATTCGGCCAGCGGGTCCTGAAGGCGGCGGGCGATCGAGACCGCTCCGCGCAGGCTCACGTCGAGATCGGGAAACTCCGCGGCCGCCAGCGCGCTCGCGGAATAGACCGAGGCGCCGGCTTCGCTGACGATCACCTTCACGGGCTTCGGCGCATCGCCGGGCAGCGCGGCCAGCAGGTCGGCCACCATCTTCTCGGTCTCGCGGCTCGCCGTGCCGTTGCCGATGGCGATGAGCGTCACGCCATGCGCGCGGATGAGCCGGAGAAGCTCGATCTGCGAACCGCGCAGGTCGTTCTTCGGCTGGAACGGATAGATCGTCGAGGTGGCGAGCAGCTTGCCCGTCGCATCCACGACCGCCACCTTGCAGCCGGTGCGGATGCCCGGATCGATCCCCATCGTGACCTTGCCGCCCGCAGGCGCCGCCAGCAGCAGGTCCTTGAGGTTCCGCGCGAAGACCCCGATGGCCTCGGCCTCGGCGCGCTCGCGAAGCTCTGCCATCAGGTCCAGCGTGAGCGAGGTCCTGAGCTTGACGCGCCACGCCCAGGAGGCCGCCTCGCGCAGCCAATGGTCTCCCGGCCCCTTCCCCGCCGCCTGAAGCGCCAGGCCGGCCATGCGCTCGGCCGGGCTCTCGCCCCGCGCCGCGTCTGCATCCACGTCCAGGTCGAGCGTCAGCACGCCCTCGTTCCGCCCCCGCAGCATCGCCAGCACCCGGTGGCCTGCCGCCGTGGCCCAGGCCTCGGAATGGGCGAAATAGTCCGAGAACTTGGCGCCCTCGACCTCCTTGCCCTCGACGACCTTCGCCGAGACGCGGCCCACCTGCTTCATGTGGGCGCGGAGCCGCCCCAGCAGGTCGGCATTCTCCGAAAGCCCCTCGGCCACGATGTCGCGTGCGCCCTCGAGCGCCGCCTTCACGTCCGGCACGGCTTCCGTCACATAGGCCTTCGCAAGCTCGGCCGGCACCGCCGTCCGGTTGGCGAGGATCGCCTCGGCCAGCGGCCCGAGGCCGTTCTCGCGTGCGATCATGGCCTTGGTCCGGCGCTTCGGCTTGTAGGGGAGGTAGATGTCCTCCAGCTCGGCCTTGGTCACCGCCTTCACGACCTGCACTTCCAGCTCCGGCGTCAGCTTCCCCTGATCCCGGATCGAGCCGAGGATCGTCTCGCGCCGCGCCTCGAGTTCGCGCAGATAGGCCAGCCGCTCGTCCAGCGTGCGCAGCTGCGTGTCGTCGAGGCCCCCCGTCACTTCCTTCCGGTAGCGGGCCACGAACGGCACGGTCGCACCGCCGTCGAGAAGCTCGATGGCGGCAGAGACCTGATCGGGGCGTGCCCCGATCTCGGAGGCGATCAGCGAGGGAATGCGGCGGATGGCGTCGGTGCTCATGAGGATCAGGCTCTCGTCAAACGGGAGCCGGACCCTACCGCGCCTGCGCGTGGAACGGAAGGGAGACGGTCGCGATGGGGACTGCCGCCGTCGACGCCGCGCGGAACGGAAGCGCGCCTATTCCTGAATGGTGCGCAGATACTGCTCGAGCTGCACGAGCCGGATCGGCGTCGGCGTCAGGATGCCGTCGCCACCGTCGTATGGCACGACCTCGCTGTCCAGAAGCGGCCCGAACTCGGGCATTACCCGGCCCCCAGGCTTCGCATAGCCCCAGATCTGCGCCATGACGCGGGTGCCGGGGAAGGCGCCGCCGTTGCGCTTCGACAGCGTGGTCAGGTTGGCCGGCTTCTTGTCGAGCAGGGCAGCCATTTCGCCGTCGCCCTTGCCGCCTTCGCCGTGACACCCGGCACAAAGGGCGGTGAAATCGGCGCGGCCGGTGGGGATCTCCGGCTGCTGCGTGCAGGCGGCGAGGGAGAGGGCGGCGAGGACAAGAACGGGCGCAAGTTTCATGGGAGCATCCTTCCTTTTGTTCCAGATCAACATCCGGAAGTTGCCCGTGCCTTGACGCAGATCAGCCCCCGACGACGCGACCGGCGTCCAGCCGCACCACCCGGTCCATCCGCGCCGCGAGGTCGAGGTTGTGCGTGGCGATCAGCGCCGAGAGGCCGGTGGAGCGCACCAGATCCATCAGGACGCCGAACACCTGGTCCGAGGTGCCGGGATCGAGGTTGCCGGTCGGCTCGTCCGCCAGAAGAAGCCGCGGCTGGTTCGCAAGCGCCCGGCAGAAGGCCACGCGCTGCTGCTCTCCACCCGACAGCGCCGCCGGTCGATGGTCCGCGCGCGGTGCAACGCCCACGCGGTCGAGGAGCGTCCGCGCCCGCGCCTCGGCCTCTCGCCGGGATATGCCGTCGGCCAGCTGCGGCAGCACGACGTTCTCGAGCGCGGTGAACTCGGGCAGCAGGTGGTGGAACTGGTAGATGAAGCCCACCTCGCGCCGCCGCGTCTCGGTGCGCGCGCGGTCGCCGAGGCCGCCCATCGCGATGCCGCCGATCTCGACCACGCCCTCGTCCGGCGTGTCGAGCAGGCCCGCGATGTGGAGAAGCGTGGACTTGCCGGCCCCCGACGGCGCCACCAGCGCCACGACCTCGCCGGTGCCGATGGAGAGCGTTGCGCCGCGCAGCACGGTCACCTCGCCCGGCTTGCCGCGGTTGTAGGCCTTGGTGATCGCCTGAAGCTTCAGCATGTCACTCATAGCGCAGGGCCTCGACCGGGTTCATCCGCGCGGCCCGGCGGGCGGGGATCAGCGTGACCACGAACGAAAGCCCCAGCGACAGCGCGACCGCCGACAGCACGTCCTGCAGTTGCAGCTTCGCGGGCAGCGCGTAGATGCCGCGGATCGACGGATCCCAGACGCCGCCGCCCGAGACGTAGTTCACCAGCGAGAAGATCGGGTCGATGTAGATCGTGAAGAGGCAGCCCAGCGCCACGCCCAGCGCCGTGCCGATCAGCCCGGTCGAGGCGCCGCAGAGGAAGAACACGCGCAGGATCGAGCCTTCCGTCAGCCCCATGGTGCGCAGGATGCCGATGTCGCGGCCCTTGTTCTTCACCAGCATGATCAGCCCCGAGACGATGTTCATCGAGGCGATCAGCACGAGGATCGACAGGATCACGAACATCACGTTGTCCTCGATGGTCAGGGCGCGCAGGAAGGCGCCGGCGGACTCGCGCCATGTCCAGAGCATCGCTCCCTCGCCACCCGCCTGCATCAGGGCCGGGGCAAGGTCGTCCACCGTCTCGGGGTCCTGCACCATGACCTCGATCTCGTCGGCGCGGCCTTCGCGGTTGAAGTAGCTCTGCGCCTCGGCGAGTGGCATGTAGATCCGCGTCCGGTCGATGTCGTAGCGCCCGGCGGTAAAGACATAGACCACCTCGTAGGCCGAGACGCGCGGCGAGGTGCCGAAGGCGGTCTTGACCCCGTCGGGTGAGATCAGCCGGACGCGGTCGCCGACCGTGACGCCCAGTTCCTGCGCGACGCCCGAGCCGATGGCGATGCCCTCGTCGAGGCGCGCAAGATCGCCGTAGGCATCGGCGGCCGAGCCGATGCGCGGAATCGACTCCACATCCTCGCGCCGCATTCCGAACACCTCGACCCCGGTCGAACGACCGTTCGCGGTGGCCATCACCTGCCCCTTCACCACTGGCGCGGCGCGGGTGACGCCGGGGACGGCGCGCACGCGCTCGGCCACCGGATCGTAATCCTCGAAGCCGCGGATCAGCTGGCCGGTCTCGCTGACGCGGCCGGCGGAATACACCGTGACATGGGCGTTCGAGCCGAGGATCGTATCCACGAACTCGGCCCGGAAGCCCGCGCGGACGGAGAGCGTGGCGATCAGGGCGAAGACCGCCAGCGTGATGCCGACGAGGCTGATCCAGGTCATCACCGAAACCCCGCCTTCGGCGCGGCGGGCGCGCAGGTAGCGCCAGGCGATCATCCATTCGAAGGCGGCAAAGGGCCGGGTCCGGCTCGCCATGGTCTTCCCTTCCTCTCGCATGTCGTCACCCGCCCGCGGCGGTCCGGAGGCTGCCCCATGCACAGCCCCCGGCCACTTCGTCTCTCAAGGGCGGCGCCGGCGCGCCCTCGGGCGTCAGATGCCGGCGTAGATCTGGGCGATCCGGTCCACGGCGGCGCCGGTCGACATCTCCTCGCTCTCGCCGGTGCGGCGGCAGGTCAGTTCCACCTTGCCGTTCGCGATCCCGCGCGGGCCGACAGTGATCCGCCACGGCAGGCCGATCAGGTCCATCGTGGCGAACTTCGCCCCTGCCCGCTCGTCACGGTCGTCATAGAGCGGGTCGAGACCCTTGGCCGCCAGATCGCGGTAGAGCCCCTCGCAGGCGAGATCGGTCGAGCTGTCGCCCTGCTTGAGGTTCACGATGCCGACGCGGAACGGCGTGACGCCCTCCGGCCAGATGATGCCCTTGTCGTCGTGGCTCGCCTCGATGATCGCGCCCAGCAGCCGCGACACGCCGATCCCGTGCGAGCCCATGTGCACGGGCACGCGGCTGCCGTCGGCGGTTACCACGGTCGCACCCATCGGCTCGGAATACTTGGTGCCGAAATAGAAGATCTGGCCGACCTCGATCCCGCGCGAGGTGCGGCGGCGCTCCTCGGGGATCTGGTTGAAGATCGCCTCGTCATGCGTCTCGTCGGTTCGGGCGTAGGGGGTCGTCCATTCCTTGACGATGGCTTCGCATTCCTCGCGGCTGTCGAAGTCCACCACGCGGTCGCCGAACTTCAGGTCGGTGATGGCCGCGTCATAGAACACCTCGGACTCGCCGGTCGAGGCGAGCACGAGGAACTCGTGCGTGTTGTCGCCGCCGATCGGGCCGGAGGCCGCGCGCATCGGGATCGCCTGCAGGCCCATCCGCTCGTAGGTGCGCAGGTAGCTCACCATGTGGCGGTTGTAGGCGTGGATCGCGCTGTCGAAGTCGAGGTCGAAGTTGTAGCCGTCCTTCATCAGGAACTCGCGCCCCCGCATCACGCCGAAGCGCGGCCGGATCTCGTCGCGGAACTTCCACTGGATGTGGTAGAGCGTCAGCGGCAGGTCCTTGTAGCTGTTCACATGGGCGCGGAAGATGTCGGTGATCATCTCCTCGTTCGTCGGCCCGTAGAGCATCTCGCGCTTGTGGCGGTCGGTGATGCGCAGCATCTCCTCGCCATAGTCGTCGTAGCGCCCGCTCTCGCGCCAGAGGTCGGCGGGCTGCAGCGTCGGCATCAGAAGCGGGATGTGGCCGGCGCGGATCTGCTCCTCGTGGACGATCTGCTCGATCCGGCGCAGGACCTTGAAGCCCATGGGAAGCCACGAATAGATCCCCGCCGCCTGCTGCTTGATCATGCCGGCGCGCAGCATGTAGCGGTGGCTGACGATCTGCGCCTCGGAGGGGTTCTCCTTCAGGACGGGCAGGAAATAGCGGCTCAGGCGCATGGGTGGCCCCGTGTGTCTCGGTGTTGAGTGTTCGGCAAGGGGTTTAGGCGAGGCTGCGGGGGCAGGCAAGCGCCGCCCGTGCCGCGGACCGCCCTTTCCCTTGCAAGGGCGCGGGGCTTGGGCCATCTCTGCGGAAAGCGAGCGAGGTTTGGTGCATGGCTCTTCCGATCACCGATCAGGCCAAGTGGTGGGGTCTGACGGCTCTTGTCTTCCTCCTCGTGCTCTGGCTGCTCGGGGACGTGATCCTGCCGTTCATCGTGGGCGGCGCCATCGCCTATTTTCTCGATCCGATCGCGGACCGGCTTGAGCGCGCGGGAATGAGCCGGGTGGCGGCCACCACGCTGATCTCGTTCGGGATGCTGCTGATCGTGGTGCTGCTGGTGCTGTCGGTGATCCCAACGCTCGTCAGCCAGCTGAACGCGCTGATCGAGAGCGCGCCGACGATCTTCCGCCAGCTGCAAGCCTTCCTGCTGGAACATTTCCCCGAGCTCTCGGACGAGACGAGCACCGTGCGCCAGACGCTGATCTCGATCGGCGACACGATCAGGCAGCGGGGGGCGGAACTGGCCAACACGGTGCTGATCTCGGCCTACAGCGTGATCAACGCGGTGATCTTCATGGTGGTCGTCCCGGTGGTGAGCTTCTACCTGCTGCTCGACTGGGACCCGATCGTGGCAAAGATCGACGGCTGGCTGCCGCGTGACCATGCGCCGACGATCCGCCGCCTCGCGCGCGAGATCGACGAGGTGCTGGCGGGCTTCGTGCGCGGGCAGATCTCGGTCTGCCTCGTGCTCGGCACGTTCTATGCCGTGGCGCTGATGGCCGTGGGGCTGCAGTTCGGCCTCGTCGTCGGCGCCATCGCCGGGGCGATCACCTTCATCCCCTATGTCGGCGCGCTGATCGGCGGCGCGCTCGCCATCGGCCTCGCGCTGTTCCAGTTCTGGGGCGACTGGGTATCGATCGGGCTGGTCGCGGGCATCTTCGTGCTGGGCCAGTTCCTCGAGGGGAACGTCATCACCCCGCGCCTCGTCGGCGGCTCGGTCGGGCTTCACCCGCTTTGGCTGCTGTTCGCGCTGTCGGCCTTCGGCTCGCTCTTCGGCTTCGTGGGCATGCTGGTCGCCGTGCCGGTCGCGGCCGCCATCGGCGTGCTGGCGCGCTTCGGGGTCCGGCAGTATACCCATTCGCGGCTCTACCGCGGGACGCACATCATCACCGAGGAGGACAAGTGAAGGGCCAGCTTGCCTTGGACCTGCCGGTGCGCCCGGCGCTGAGCCGCGAGGATTTCTTCGTCTCGCCGGCCAATGCGCTCGCGCTGGCGAGCCTCGACGCCTGGCGGGGCTGGCCGCGGGGCAAGATGGTGCTGGTCGGGCCGCGGGGCTCGGGCAAGACGCATCTCGCCCATGTCTGGGCCGCCCAGACCGGCGCCGAACTGGTCCCGGCCGCGGCGCTGGCGACGCTGGACCTGCCCGCCCTTGCGGCGAACGGCGCGGTGGCGGTCGAGGATGCCGATGGCATTGCCGGCGACGCCGAGGCCGAGGAGGCGCTGTTCCACCTGCACAACCTGCTGATCGAACGGGGCGGCGTGCTGCTGATCACCGCGGCCTCTCCGCCGCGCGACTGGGGTCTCAGGCTGCCCGACCTGAAGAGCCGGATGCAGGCCGCCGCCGTGACGCGGCTGGAGCCGCCGGACGATGCGCTGCTGTCGGCCATGCTGGTCAAGCTGTTCGGCGACCGGCAGATCGCGGTGCCGTCGATGCTGGTTCCTTGGCTCGTGGCGCGGATGGACCGGTCCTGCGATGCCGCGCGCGCGCTGGTCGCGGCGCTCGATGCCCGCTCGCTGGCCGAGCGGCGGCCGATCTCGCGCCAGATGGCGGCGGATCTGCTCGGCACGGCGGGATCAGAATGAAACCCGTCACAGACCCGTTGCGAAAGACGGGCAAACCGACCCGAACGAGGCGCAGAGCATGACACCGGCAGATTTCCTGAAAGCCCCCTTTCCCGAACCGGTGGAACTCGGCGCGGAGGAGATCGCCGGTCAGGGGCGCTTCTTCAACCGCGAGCTGAGCTGGCTGGCCTTCAACTGGCGCGTGCTCGACGAGGCCGCCAACCCGCACGTTCCGCTGCTGGAACGGCTGCGCTTCCTGTCGATCTCGGCCACCAACCTCGACGAGTTCTACACTGTTCGCGTCGCGGGCCTGCGCGCGCTGGTGCGCAGCGGCAACGTGCTGCTGTCCGAGGACGGCCGCACGCCGGCCGAGCAGCTGAAGCTGATCAACAGCGACGCCCGTCGGCTGATGCAGACGCAGCAGATGGTCTGGAACCGGCTGAAGCGCGAGATGGAGACCGAGGGGATCTCGATCCTGACGCGCTCCAAGCTGACCGCGCGGGACCTGAAGCATCTCGAGGACCATTTCCTGTCCAAGGTCTTTCCGGTGCTCTCGCCGCTGGCCATCGACCCGGCGCATCCCTTCCCGTTCATCCCGAACACCGGCTTCTGCCTCGGGCTGGAGCTGGAGCGGGTGTCGGACCGCCGCCAGCTTCAGGCGCTGCTGCCGATCCCGCAGCAGATCTCGCGCTTCATCCAGCTGCCGGCGAAACCGGGCGAACATCGCTTCCTGCCGCTCGAGGAACTGCTGCTGCTGCATCTGGGGATGCTGTTCCCGGGCTATTCCGAGCGCGGGCATTGCGCCTTCCGGGTGCTGCGCGACAGCGACCTCGAGGTCGAGGACGAGGCCGAGGACCTGGTGCGCGAGTTCGAGACCGCGCTGAAGCGCCGCCGCCGCGGCGAGGTGATCCGCATGAAGATCTCGGCCGGCGCGCCCGAGGAGCTTCACGCGCTGATCATGGAGGAGCTGGGCGTCAGTTCCGACGAGGTGATCGAGGTGCGCGGCGTCATCGGCATCGCGGACCTGAAGGAACTGGTGATCTCGTCCCGCCCCGACCTGCTCTGGCCAGCCTTCACCCCCCGTGTGCCCGAGCGGCTGGCCGATCACGAAGGCGACATGTTCTCGGCGATCCGGCAGAAGGACATCCTGCTCCATCACCCCTACGAAACCTTCGATCTGGTGATCCGCTTCCTGCAGCAGGCGGCGAACGATCCGAACGTGCTCGCGATCAAGCAGACGCTCTATCGCACCAGCTGGGACAGCCCGATCGTCACCGCGCTCTGCGAGGCGGCCGAGGCCGGCAAGTCGGTCACAGCACTCGTGGAACTCAAGGCCCGCTTCGACGAGGCCGCCAACATCCGCCAGAGCCGCCGTCTGGAACGTGCCGGGGCGCATGTCGTCTATGGCTTCATGCACCTGAAGACCCACGCGAAGATCTCGACCGTGGTCCGGCGCGAGGGCGACAACCTCGTGACATACACCCACTACGGCACCGGCAACTACCATCCGATCACCGCGCGGATCTACACGGACCTGTCGTTCTTCACCTGCGACCCGGCGCTCGGCCGCGATGCCACCAAGATCTTCAACTACCTGTCGGGCTACGTTCAGCCGGTCGATCTGGAGAACGTGGCCATCGCGCCGATCACGCTGCGCGGACGGCTGAACGAGCTGATCGCCGCCGAGGCCGACCATGCCCGCGCCGGCCGCCCGGCCGAGATCTGGCTGAAGGTCAACTCGATCATCGACCCCGAACTGATCGACGCGCTCTACCGCGCCAGTCAGGCCGGGGTGAAGATCAGCCTGATCGTGCGCGGGATCTGCGGCCTGCGCCCCGGCGTGAAGGGCCTGTCGGAAAACATCCGGGTGAAGTCCGTCGTCGGCCGGTTCCTCGAACACAGCCGCATCGTCTGCTTCGGCAACGGCGCGGGGCTGCCCTCGAAGAAGGCTCGGGTGTTCTTCTCCTCGGCCGACTGGATGGGGCGCAACATGGACCGCCGGGTGGAAACGCTGGTCGAGGCGCTGAACCCGACCGTCAAGGCGCAGATCGTCGGCCAGATCATGGCCGCGAACCTTGCCGACGAGGCGCAGAGCTGGCTTCTGCAACCCGACGGCCGCTATCTGCGCCCGATGGGCGGGCCCGAGGAGACGCTGTTCTCGTGCCACGACTTCTTCATGGAGAACCCCTCGCTGTCCGGCCGCGGCACCGCCGGTGCCAAGGACGTGCAGCGGCTGGCCTTCCTGCGCGACGAGGCGGCCTTGTGACGGACGGGCGCTTTGTGGATTGACGGGCCGTCCCCCGTGGTTACCCTGAACCCAACCTGTGCGGGAGATGCGCCGTGAACGACATCCCGGATCCGCATGACGAGTTCGGCCCGTTCGGCAAACCGTTGTTCGAGGATCCGTCCGCCCGCGCCCTGTCGCGCGTGGGCGTGGTGGACGTGGGATCGAACTCGGTCCGCATGGTCGTCTTCGACGGGGCGGCGCGCAGCCCGGCCTATTTCTTCAACGAGAAGATCATGTGCGGGCTGGGCCTCGGCCTTGCCGAGACCAACCGGCTGAATCCGCGCGGGCGCGAGCGGGCGCTGAACGCGCTGCGCCGCTTCGCGCTGCTCGCCAAGGGGATGAAGGTCTCTCCCATGACAGTCGTGGCCACGGCGGCTGTGCGCGAGGCCGAGGACGGCCCCGAGTTCCAGGCCGAGGTGCTGCGCGAGACGGGCCTGCGGCTCTGGGTGATCGACGGCGACGAGGAGGCGCGGCTTTCGGCGCAGGGCGTGCTGCTCGGCTGGCCGGATGCGAAAGGCATCGTCTGCGACATCGGCGGCAACTCGATGGAGCTGGCGCGGATCGGCGGCGGCAAGGTCGGCCAGCGCGTGACCTCGCCGCTCGGCCCGTTCCGGCTGCAGCAGGTCAAGGGCAGCCAGAAGGACCGTCAGGCCCATATCAGCCGGATCCTGCGCGAACTGAAGGAGACGATCCAGCCCGACCACGACCGGATCTATCTCGTCGGCGGGTCGTGGCGTGTGATCGCGCGCCTCGACATGGAACGGCGCGGCTATCCGCTGACGGTGCTGCACGAATACCGGATGCAGCCGCGCTCGCTGATGGAGACGCTGGACTGGATCGCCGCGGGCGATCTTGCCGCGCTGCGCGTCCGCACCGGCACCTCGCCCGAGCGGATGGAGCTGGTGCCGCTGGCCACCGAGGTGCTGCGCGAGCTGATCCGCATCTTCAAGCCGAAGGAGATCGATGTCTCGGCCTATGGCATCCGCGAGGGGCTGCTTTACGAACAGATGCCGCCGCGCCTGCGGGCCCGCGACCCGCTGATCGAGGCCGCGCGGGTGGCCGAGGCGACCTCGGCCCGGGTGCCCGGCTTCGGCAAGAAACTCTACCAGTTCCTGCTGCCGCTGTTCAGGAACGCCCCGCCCGAGCGGCAGCGGCTGATCCGCGCGGCCTGCCTGCTGCATGACACGACGTGGCGCGCCCATCCCGACTATAGGGCCGAGATGTGCTTTGACAACGCCACGCGGGCGAACCTCGGCGGGCTGGACCACCCCGGGCGGGTGTTCCTCGGGCTGGCGCTGCTGCACCGCTACAAGAACTCGCGCGCCGGTTCTCGGCTGGAACCGCTGTTCCGGCTGCTGACCGAGGATCAGATGCTCGAGGCCGAAGTGCTGGGCAAGGCGATGCGCTTCGGGTCGATGTTCAGCATCGAGGATCCCAGCGCGGCCGGCAGCCTCAAGTTCATGCCGAAGAAGAAGGTGCTGGAACTGTCCCTGACGCCCGAGGGCGCGGGACTTTATGGCGAGGTGGCACAGGCGCGCTTCAAGTCGCTCGCCAATGCGCTGCACGCGACGCCGGTGGTCCGGACAGCGACGTGATGCCGTCGGGTCGCACCGTGCCGTCCATGCCGGAACCAGAGCCCCGCCCGGGTCCGGCTCCGACGCCTCCGCTGGCCGCGCGTCGCCGGTCGTCCGGGCACCGGCGCCCCACCCGGCTTCCGATCCCTGCCCGAGAGTGCCTTCCCGAATGATCCGTCAAGCCACCGAAGCCGACGCCCCCGCCCTGCTGGCGATCTGGAATCCGATCATCCGCGACACGCTGGTGACCTTCAACTCGGCCGAGAAGACCGTGGGTGAGCTTTGCGCGATGATCGCCGAGCGTCCGGCCTTCCTCGTGGCGCAGGACGAGGGCGGTGCGCCACTGGGCTTTGCGACCTATTCCCAGTTTCGCGGCGGCATCGGATACCGCCACACGATGGAGCACACGATCATCCTCGGGCCTGCGGCACGGGGTCGCGGCGTCGGGCGCACGCTGATGGTCGCGCTCGAGGCGCATGCCCGGGCAGGCGGAGCGCACTCGCTGTTCGCGGGCGTCAGCGCGGCCAATCCCGAAGGCCGCGCCTTCCACGCGGCGCTCGGCTACGTCGAGACGGCCATCCTGCCGCAGGTGGGTTTCAAGTTCGGCCGGTGGCTCGACCTCGTCCTGATGCAGAAATTCCTCTCCTGACAGTCCCCGGCGGGGCGGCTATGCTCCGCCCATGTCGATCTGGACCCGCATCACCGCCGCCGTCTCGGCCCTTGCCTCCGGCGAGGGGCTCTGGGGCGTGCTCGACCGGCTGCGCACCCCGCCCGAGCGGTCGGTGGCCTTCACCATCGCCGTGATCGCGCTGGGGGCGAAGATGGCCAAGGCCGACGGGCAGGTCACGCGCAACGAGGTGGCGGCCTTCCGCCAGATCTTCGCCATCCCGCCGGCCGAGGAGGCGAACGCGGCCCGCGTCTTCAACCTTGCCCGTCAGGACGTGGCCGGCTTCGACGCCTATGCCCGCAAGATCAAGGCGATGTTCCGCGACGACGACCGCATCCTCGTGGACCTGCTGGAAGGGCTGTTCCACGTCTCGGTCGCCGACGGCAGGTATCACCCGCGCGAGGATCTGTTCCTCGCCGAGGTTGCCCGGATCTTCGGGCTGGGCGACCGCTGCTTCCGGGCGCTGCGCGCACGCTTCGTGCCCGACGTGCCGCGCGATCCCTATGACGTTCTGGGCGTCGAGCCCGACGCGCCGATCGAGGACATCCGTCTGGCGTGGAAGCAGGCGGTGCGTGACTGCCACCCCGACCGGATGATCGCCCGCGGCGTGCCGGAAGAGGCGGTGAAGCTTGCCGAGCGACGGCTGATCGACATCAACCGCGCCTGGGAGGAGATCAGCGCCCGGCAGGCCGCCTGATGGCCGCGCCCCTGCGCATCGCCACCTACAACGTCGAGTGGTTCAACTCGCTTTTCGACGACCGCGGCCGGCTCCTGCCCGACAACGAGCTTTCCGGCCGCTTCGAGGTCACGCGGCGCAACCAGATCGAGTCGCTCGGCATCGTGTTCAGCGCGCTCGATGCCGATGCGATCATGGTGATCGAAGCGCCGAACCAGGGCTCGCGCCGCTCGACGGTGAAGGCGCTCGAGACCTTCGCGCGCACCTTCGAGCTGAAGGCCTCGCGCGTGGCGATGGGATTTGCGAACCCGACCGAGCAGGAGATCGCGCTGCTCTACAATCCCGACCGGATCGAGGCGCGCCACGATCCGCAGGAAAGCGCCAAGGCGCCGCGGTTCGACGAGGTGTTCCGCTTCGACATCGACGTGGACGCGGCCCCCGAGGCGATCCGGTTCTCGAAGCCGCCGCTGGAGCTGGCGGTTCGCGCGGACGGCCATGCGCTGCGGCTGATCGGCGTCCACGTCAAGTCGAAGGCACCGCGCAACAGCCGCACGCCCGCCGAGACCGTCCGCATCGCGATCGAGAACCGCCGCCAGCAGCTGGCGGAATGCGTCTGGCTGCGCCGCCGGGTGGCTGCCCATCTTGCCCACGGCCAGAGCCTGATCGTGATGGGCGACTTCAACGACGGCCCCGGGCTGGACGAATACGAGCAGTTGTTCGGCCACTCGGGGATCGAGATCGTGATGGGTCTGGATGACGAGCCGAAGTCGCGCCTGCACGAGCCGCATGCCCGGATGGCGCTGACGCAGAAGGTGGGGATCTCGCCGAGTTCGGCCCGGTTCTGGCTGGCGCCGCAGCAGCAGTTCTTCGAGGCGCTGCTCGACTTCATCATGGTCTCGCCCGATCTGGCGGCCAGGAACCCGCGCTGGCGCATCTGGCACCCGCTGAACGACCCCAACTGCCTGAAGATCCCCGAGCTGCAGGAGGCCCTGCTGGCGGCGTCGGATCATTTCCCGGTCACGCTCGACATCGAGCTGTGACCCGCCGCGGGGCCTTGCGCGCCCGGCGGGAAAGGCGGATGCTGCGCGGGACGGTCCCGGGGTTTTCCCCCGGGCGAAGAGGGAATGCGGTGCGGGCTCGGCCCAACTCCGCGACTGCCCCCGCAACTGTAGGCGGCGAGCGCGCCCCATGATGCCCACTGGCCTCGGACAGGCCGGGAAGGGCGGGGCAAGCGAAGACCCGCGAGTCAGGAGACCTGCCGTCGGAAGAGCTGTGGAAACCGGGCGGGGTGTCCCGGGCGCAGGGTGCAGGCGTTCCGGTGCCTTCCCCCTTCGCCTGCCCGTCCAGAAGGCGCGGAGGGCGCAATGATCGTGACGCGGAACGGCCGGACCTACAGCTCGACGCTGTGCCGGCACCTGAACCAGCCCTGCAGGCAGGGGCTTGCCATGATGGAACATCTGGCACAATCGGTCGGACAGGCAGGCGGCGCGATCCAGCCCGGGTTCGAGATGCAGGGCTGCGTCCGGCTCGAGGGCTGCAGCCGGCCCTGCACCGCCCTGTTCCGGGTCACCTCGGCCGAGCTTCATCTGTTCTGCGATCTCGAACCCTCGGACTGGTCGCCGGATCTGCTGCGGCTGGCCGACCTGCTGACCGGGACCGGCAAGGCCGGCTGGCCCGCCCGCCCCATGGCCGAGCCCGCGGCGCTGGTCGTCGCCTCGGCCGCCGAGGCGCCGGGGCTGGCGCTGCACTGATGCCCGAGACGACCGGCGGGATCGCGACCTGCGACGCAGGCCACCGGCAGGTTCGGGTAGCGGGCCACCTGGGAGAGTTCCTGCAGGGCCGGCTCGGCCCGGCGGGGCCGCTGGCCCTGATCACCCTGCCCTGCCCGCCGCTGGCGGCCGAGGCGGTGCGACAGCCCGGCCGGCTCGCGCTGCACCAGCCGGCCGCGCGGGTGCTGTCGCTTCCCCTGCTGCGCCGGCTGCTGGTCTCGGCCGGTGCCGCGCCGACCGGGCGCTTCCGGCTGACGCTTGGGCTGCCTCCGGGCGGGGGCGCCGGGGCCTCGACCGCCGCGAGGGTCGCCGTGCTGCGGGCGGCGGGGATCGGCGATCCCGCCACCCTCGCCCGGGCCTGCCTCGCCTCCGAAGGCGCCAGCGATCCGCTGATGTTCGACCGGCCCGAGCGCCTGCTATGGGCCTCGCGCGAGGGGCGGGTGCTTGCCACGCTGCCGCCGCTGCCGCGGATGGAGATCCTCGGCGGGTTTCTCGGCCCTGCGTGCCGCACCGACCCCACCGACCTGCGCTTTCCCGACGTCTCGGACCTTGTGGAACGCTGGCCGGGCGCGGACCTTCCGACGCTGGCGGGCCTCGCCTCGGCCGCCGCCGGGCGGTGCCTCGCGCTGCGCGGCCCGGCAGACGATCCCACGGCGGCGCTTGCCCAGCGGCTGGGCGCGACGGGCTGGGCCATCGGCCATACCGGCCCGGCCCGCGCCCTGATCTTCGCGCCGGGCACCGTGCCGATCCGCGCCGAAGAGACGTTGCAGGCAGCGGGCTTTTCCCGCATCACCCGTTTCCGGATCGGCGGGCCGTCCCTCGCCTGAGGAGACCTGCAATGCGCGATCACGGCGGCAATCTGGATGCGGCGGCGGCCCGGTTCGGCGGCCGGGTGGACGACTGGCTGGACCTATCGACCGGGATCAACCGCCGCCCCTATCCGATGCCTGCCCTGCCCCCGCGCGCGCTGACCGCGCTGCCCGATGCCGCGGCCCTTGCCGGGCTCGAGTCCGCCGCGCGCGCCGCCTATCGCACGCAGGCGCCGATGCTCTCCGTCGCGGGCGCGCAGGCGGCGATCCAGCTGGTGCCGCGGCTGGCGCCGCCCGGCCTCGCCCGTGTGCTGGCACCGACCTACAACGAACATGCGGCGAGCCTGCGCGCGGCGGGTTGGCGGGTCGAGGAGGTGGGGCATGCGGAGGCCCTCGCCGGAGCCCACCTCGCCGTGGTGGTGAACCCGAACAACCCCGACGGCCGGCAGCACAGCCCCGAAACCCTGCGCGCGTTGCTGCCCCTCGTGGGTCGCCTGCTGGTCGACGAAAGCTTCGGCGATCCGGTGCCGGAGCTGTCGCTGGCGCCCGAGGCGGGTGTTCCCGGCCTGCTGGTGCTGCGTTCGTTCGGCAAGTTCTACGGGCTGGCCGGGCTGCGCCTCGGCTTCGTGCTGGGCGCGGCAGAGGACATCGGTGCGCTGGCGTCCATGGCTGGCCCCTGGTCCGTGTCCGGACCGGCCATTGCCGCCGGCACGGCGGCGCTGGCGGATCGGGCGTGGGCCGAGGCCACCACCGCCCGCCTCGCGGCAGAGACGGAGCGGCTGGACAGACTTGCGCAACGCGCGGGCTGGTCTGTGGAAGGCGGCGCGCACCTCTTCCGGCTCTACTCCACACCCGATGCGGCCCAAGCGCAGGACCGCCTCGCCCGCGCCCGGATCTGGAGCCGGATCTTCCCGTGGTCGGACCTCCTGATCCGCCTGGGCCTGCCGGGAGAGGAGCCGGAGTGGCAGCGACTGGAAGCCGCGCTCGCCTGACGTGCCGCCCTTGGCGCCCCGAGACCGCCGACGAACCGCGCGGCTCTTACGCTTCCGGAGTGCCGCCCGAGAAGTTGCGATAGAGGAACCGCCCGGAGCCCGCCGCCGCCTCGCCATCCGCCAGCGCGAAGATCCGCGCGTGCAGCGGCGACTTCGCACAGGCGGGATCCGTCGCCGCCGCATCGCCTGCCAGTGCGAAGGCTTGGCAGCGACAGCCGCCGAAGTCCTCCTCGGCATGGATGCAGCTTCGGCAGGGCTCCTGCATCCAGGCCGTGCCGCGGTAGCGGTTCAGCGCCTCGGACCGGTGCCAGATCTCGGCCAGCGGCGCGTCGCGCACCGAATCGAAGCGCAGCCCGGTGATCGTCTCGGCCGCGTGGCAGGGCAGCACCTTGCCCGAGGGCGAGATGTTGAAGAACTGCCGCCCCCAGCCACCCATGCAGGTCTTCGGCCGCACGGCGTAATAGTCCGGGATCACGTAGTCGATCGACAGGACCCCCGCGAGCCGCTCGCGCGCCTCATCGACGATCCGCGTCGCCTCGTCGAGCTGCGCGACCGAGGGCATCAGCGCGGCCCGGTTCTTCAGCGCCCAGCCGTAATACTGCACATGCGCCACCTCGAGCCGCTGCGCCCCCATCGCGACGGCCATGTCGAGGATCGCGGGCAGTTCGTCCAGGTTCTGCCGGTGCATCACCGCGTTGAGCGTGAGCGCCAGCCCCGCCTCGCGCACCCATTCCGCCGCCTGCAGCTTCTTCGCGTGGCCGCCACGGTAGCCGCCGACGCGATCCGCGAGCGCGGGCGTCGCGCCCTGCAGGCTGATCTGGACATGGGCGAGGCCCGCATCGGCCAGCTCCGCCACCTTCTCGCGCGTCAGCATCACCGCCGAGGTGATGAGGTTGGAGTAAAGCCCCACGGCTTCCGCATGGGCGACCAGCGCCACCAGATCCTTGCGCACCAGCGGCTCGCCGCCCGAGAAGTGGATCTGCAGGACGCCCAGCTCGGCCAGTTCCGTCATCACCCGCTGCCACTCCGCGGTGGACAGCTCGCGGCTTGCCGCCTCCAGCTCGACCGGGTTCGAGCAATAGGGGCATTGCAGCGGGCAGCGGTGGGTCAGCTCGGCCAGCACCGCCATCGGGATGTCGTGGTCCGAGCGGGCGGCCGGTGCGGGGGCGGTGAAGGCTGCATCGTCCATCAGGCGGCCTCGCGCTCGATCAGGAAACCGCGGTCAGCCAGATCCTGCAGCAGCGCCAGCACCTCGCGCGCGATCACGCCGGGCTCGGCGGTATATTTCGCTTCAAGCTCGGCCGTCAGGCCGGCGATCGACTTCCGTCCGTCGCAATGCTGCAGCACCTCGACGCAGATGTCGTCGGGCGTCATCACCTTCTCGGGCACCAGCAGCACCCAGCGCCCGCGCGCGCTGTCCAGGCGCAGCTTCGCGTGGCGGGCCAGCATGACGCGGCTGTCGGGGCCAAGGATACGGCGGCTCATCGCATCTCCTCCGGCACGAAGGCGCCGGGCGGGATGTGACCCAGCACATAGGCATGGTGCAGCGCGTCGAGTTGCACCCACAGCACCTGCGTCTTGAAGATCAGCGCGTTGCAGACCGCCTCGCGCTGCTCGGGCGTCCGCGCATGCTCGCGGACGTAGCGCAGGGCGAAATCCGCATCGCGCGGTGCCTGCGTCAGGCGGCGCTGGAAATAGGCCATCACGGTGGGGTTCACGAAGTCGTAGTGCGACAGCATCCCCGAGATCCGCTCGCGATGGATGTTCGGCGCAAAGAGTTCGGTCAGGCACGAGGCGATGGCCTCGAGCGGGCTCTGATCCCGCACGAAATGCACATAGGCGTCCACGGCGAAGCGGGTGGCGGGCAGGATGCCCTCGGTCGATTCGACATAGGCGCGATCAAGGCCCAGCGCATCGGTCAGGATCAGCCAGCGGTCGATGCCGCCCTCGCCCGTCTCCGAGCCGTCGTGATCCTCCAGCCGGTGGCGCCATTCCACCCGCGTCGCGCGGTCGCGGAAGCGCGAGATCACGACCGCGTCCTTCACCGGGATCGAGCACTGGTAGTAGTAGCGGTTCAGCGCCCAGGCCTGCACCTGCCCCTTCGTCAACTCGCCCCCGTGCAGCATGTGGTGGAACGGGTGGCGGTCGTGATAGCGGGCGGCACCGATCTCGCGAAGCCGCGCCTCCATCGCGTCGGCGCTGTCGAGCGGGCGGGCGGGCGAAAGCTGCGGCGTCAGGTCGAGACTCATGCGACGAACTCCATACCGGGGGAGGGCACGCACCAGCCGGCGCGCTCGGCCTCCGCTCTCTCGGGCGAGCCCGGCAACAGCACCGGGTTCGAGTTGTTGATGTGGACAAAGACCTTGCGGCCGATACCCAGGGGTTCGAGCGCGGCCATTGCCCCCTCGGGGCCGGAGATCGAGATATGCCCCATCCGGCGCCCGGTCTTCTGCGACAGGCCCGCCCGGATCATCTCATCGTCCGACCAGAGCGTGCCATCGAAGAACACGAGGTCCACTCCCGCAAGCCGCGCGGCCAGATCGGGCGTGACCTCGGCACAGCCGGGCAGGACGAAGGCCTGCCGCCCGCCGGCCGAGAGCCTGAGGCCGAGGCTGTCGCCCTCGGCCGCCCCCGCCTCCTCGCGGTAAAGCGCAGGCTTGCCCGGCACGGCGAAGGCCTCGACCGTCAGGCCCGAGGGCGTGCCGTCGGGCAGCGCCGGCTCGAACGGCCGGTCGAGCGACAGGGGCAGGCGCGGCACCAGATCCTCGCGCAGGACGCCGAAGATCGGGTTGGCCGCCAGCACCGCCAGCACCTCGGGATGCGCGTGGATCGCGAAGGGCCAGCCCTCGCGGAGCGTCAGCAGGCCCGCGACCGCATCGACCTCGGCATTCGTCAGGACGACCCCCGCGATCGGCGAGTGACGAAGGCCGTGCCGCGGATGCAGCGCGGGCGTGTCGAGGATCTGCTGGCGCAGGTCGGGTGAGGCGTTGATCAGGAACCAGTGCTCGCCATCCGCACTGACCGCCAGCGCGCACTGGCCGTTGCGAAGCGAGGGCTCCGTGCGCGCCTCACGGCAGCCGGGGCAGTTGCAGTTCCACTGCGGCAGGCCGCCGCCTGCTGCGGAGCCGAGGACGATGATCCGAAGCATCGCAGCAGGCCTCGCCGGTTACTTGCGCTTCGCGCAGGCGTACATGTTGATTTCCATGCCGACCGGTGTCTCGTCGTAGCGCGGTGTCTTCCAGGCCATCGTGTCTCCTCCTCTCTTCGATGGGCGCCGCACGGGGCGGCTGGGATCGAGTATTCCGGCTGCGGCAAATAGTCGCCAGCTATGCGGAGGATAGGCCGGGCCTATGGGGCAGGCCTCGTCTAAGCCACTGATAACCAAGCAACCTTCTGTTTCTCTTGAGGTTTCCAGACACCAAGTGGTAAACATGGATGGGAAACATGAGGATTCGAATGGCTGGGCCGAGGCTGCGGGGAAGCGTCTGGATCTTGCAGGACCGGGTGCCGCAGGACGTTGTTGAACGGCATCGGGGAACAAGGATCACCGTCACCCTCGGAGGCGAGTCTCAGGCCGTGACGCTGGGGGTGCAGGTCAAGTTCTCCCTCCGCACCAGTGACCGCAGGGTCGCGATGGAGCGGCACAGGGAAGCCTCTGCCCAGCTTGGGGAAGCCTACGCCGTCTTACGCCAAACCGATGCCAGCGGCCCTGTGCGCCTCACGGATCGCCAGTGCAGCGCAATTGCGGGCGTCTACTTCGACCAGATCAAGGCCCGCCATGCGGAAGATCCGGGTGATCCTGACCAGTGGGACGCAGGGAACGCTGCTGCCCGAGACCTTGGGGAGACGCATGAAGGCCGCGAGAGGATGCACGGCGAGGAAGCCACGGCGATACTTGTCAGCCGGGGACTTGCTCTGATCGACACGGACAGCCGGGAACGGCTTCTGTCTTCAATGCATCGGGCTTTCATGGACGCAGCACAGCGCATCCAGAAGGCAGCAGAGGGTGACTTCTCGGGCATGGTCGGAGGCGACAGGCGGTATCCCAAGGCCCCCTGCCGTGCAGCCCAAGCCACAGGTGACGTTGAAGGACGTTCGGGATCGGTGGATCGAGGATCGCCGGTCACAAGGGAAGGCCGAACGCTCGATCTCCATCTTCCAACGGAACTTCGCCGCCTTCATTGACTATCTGGGCGGGGATGAGGATCGAGACGCAAAGACCATCACCCCGGATGACATTGAAGGCTGGATCGCTCATCTGCTGGCAAAGGGGCTGAGCCGGAAGTCTATCGGTGACAGCCACATCGCCTTGGTCAAAGCGGGGTTTATGCTCTCACGCAGGAAGCTGCCCCAGTGGCCGTTCGAGAATGTGAGGTTCACTGTTCCCGAGAAGCGCACGGAGCGGTCTAAGGGCTTCACCTCAGACGAGGCAAGCGCAATACTCAAGGCGGCGAGGGATGGTCTCGGGAGAGGCCCCAGAACGCCCGAGACTCTAAGGAGGGCGTATCGCTGGGTGCCGTGGATCTGCGCTTATACGGGCGCGAGGGTTGGCGAGATTATCCAGCTACGGAAGCAGGACTTTCGAGAGGAGAACGGGATCAAGTTCATCCGCATCACGCCGGAAGCTGGCACCACCAAGACCGGGATGTTCCGAGACGTGCCGCTGCATGAACAACTTTTAGCAGAGGGCCTTTGGGAGTTCGTGGCCGACCTTCCTCCCGGTACCGTATTTATGCCCAAACCCAAGACCGAGGGCGCGTTTATTGATACTACGGCGGTGGCGGGAAGGCTGAGGGAGTGGATCAGAACGACGGTCGGTATCAAGGATGGACGAGTGCAGCCTAATCACGCATGGCGGCATCGCTTCATCACCGTTGCCCGAGGCAAGATGTCAGACGAGACGCGGAACAAGATCACCGGCCACGCAGATGGAAACGTCAGCGCGGGCTACGGCGAGACTGAATTGCCCGTGCTGGTCGAAGCTATTGCTCAGATGCCACGCATCGCTTTCACTTGAGTGTGT
The DNA here is from genome assembly GCF_002407205.1 of Rhodobacter sp. CZR27. Lineage (NCBI taxonomy): Bacteria > Pseudomonadati > Pseudomonadota > Alphaproteobacteria > Rhodobacterales > Rhodobacter > Rhodobacter sp. CZR27. The sequence goes on from NZ_CP023548.1 coordinate 2,677,945, forward strand.
TGCAACTTTAGGATCGCCATGGTTCAGTTTGCAGATTTCGTTCTTGATCGTTACCTGGCACCCGAAGCATCAAAGTTCTTGGAGTTCGAAGCCCCGAATTTAACGCCACGTCCAGATTATCTCGCTGCCCATCTCTTAAATAGCGTGTTCTACACGACCCCGGTCGCCGACAATGAATTGGTTTTGATGCTGATCCGACGACTGGATCAAGCACACACAGAGTATGAAGCAGGCAGAAGCGATGCACTCCGTTATGTTGAAGCGCTGCGGACCGGTAACCACGCAGTCCGCGCCTACTGGCACGCTCTAATGCACTTTGAGCAATGCATCGTTGCCACCTATCTCGCCGTATTGGCACATAGCTCGATCTCAGAAATCTGGGACAAAGACACGGAAAAGCCGTTTCAGAAGGGAGATGGCAGTTCTTGCGAACGACTGAATCTACTATACACGGCGATTAAGCATTCACACAAGTGGTTGCAAGAGAGAGGAACATCAAGCAATTCGGCGATTTGGCTGTCGAACCTGTCGTTGAAAGGCATTCAAAAGACCGGTCAGGTGATTGAATTACGATACGATGAGATAGCGGAAGCAATCAGCTTGTTGAGCGATGATGCGACTTGGCGATGCTTTGAAGTACATAGAGAATTGCGTACGCGAAAGCCACCTGTAGAGCTTGGCAGCTAATGAGATGGAGAAGCGGCGGGCAGCGGAGGCAACCGATTCATCTGCGGATATATTCCACAAGTGCTTGTAATACATTGCGTTTTCTAATTCCATCTACTGCCTGCTACACCTCCTGACCATCACCAACTCAGGAGATCCCCGGTATGGAACCGACCATCGGCTTTGGCGTCTACCGCTTCACCCTCGAAATCTACCGGCGCTGGTTCTTCGTCAGCATCCCGATGCTTGGCGAAATCTGCGCTTCCCCCGTCATGGTGCTGACCTTCGATCCGTGGTCGGAGGTGCCAGAGGAGGCGGCCGAGACGAAGGCTCACCGATACGCCGAAGAGATCAAACGCAATCGGATTGACTTTGGTCGCGGCTCTGGGTCTGGCAGACGCATGGCGTGACGCGATGAGGGCCGCGGACGGGCGCTGATGATCCAGCCCATGGACAGACACCAGTCAGAGCCAGCGGGCCTGTAGCGCAGCCACCGCAGCGGCTGGAGGTGGTCCCGGATGTTTCCTGACAAAAATCCGAGAAGCCAGATCAGATAAGAGGATTCCTGGCTTCCCCCCGCTGGGGGTGGCTGGATGTCGTACAAGGACAGCCAGACCTTCGGGAAATGCCCCCGGAATGCAGAAGGATCTCCCGGCACGGCGGGGGCATTTGCCGATGCTGCCTTCAAGCAGCGCCTTGCCCGTCTGATCCCGGCTCGTCTTGCTCGTGTCTCATTGGGGCAAGGTCCAGTGAGTCGTCTCATGAGATCATCTTCTGCGTCTCACAGAAATGGTCATTGACATTCTGGGACACCCAAGCCAGAACATCTAAGACACCAGTGAGACAGGAGACGACGATGATCATCGGCTATGCCCGGACCTCGACCCTCGACCAGACGGCGGGCCTTGAGGCGCAGGAGCGTGATCTACAGGCGGCAGGCTGCGAGCGGATCTTCGTGGAACAGGTCTCCTCGGTGGACATGGTGGCCCTTGCCAAGCTGGCCGAGGCGCTGGAGTTCGTGCGCCAAGGCGACACCCTCGTGGTCACCAAGCTGGACCGGCTGGCCCGCTCGGTGGCACACCTGATGGAGATCCTTACCAAGCTGGAGACGAAGGGAGCGAGCCTGCGCATCCTCGGAATGGGCATCGACACGGCGACACCCACCGGCAAGCTGATGCTGACCATCCTCGGAGGCGTGGCCGAGTTCGAACGGGCGATCATGCTGGAGCGTCAGCGCGAGGGCATCGCGAAGGCCAAGGCCGAGGGCAAGTACAAGGGCCGGAAGCCCACAGCACGGGCACAGGCCGATCAGGTGCAGCGCCTCAAGGCCGAAGGTCTGAAAGCGTCCGAGATCGCCGAGAAGCTGGGGATGGGGAGGGCGAGTGTTTATCGGATCCTCGCGGATGCTCCCGAACACCGGCACTGAGTCTCAGCTGTTAGAGAGGAGTTGATCCAATTCTTGACCTAACTGGTCATCCGCCAGATTTTGTGTCTGAGCAACCAGGACATCGCGAGCGGCTGCAATCATCCGTTCATCGAGAGGTGTGAGGGGCAGAAGGAAGCTATTCGCCTCTACTCCCAATAGCAATTCGCTGAGGCACACCATGAGTGGCGCATGTAGGCGTCCGTCCTTAGGTAGCTTGTCTACTGCCATGGCGAGAGCCAAGCCTGCAAATGCGATTTTGTGCGGACGCTGACCAAAGCGGCCGTCGAAATATTCAGGGCTTTGCTCCCAGACTTTGCTTACCACGCTGTTAGCCAAGGATGCGGCGTTGGCATCAAGCAGGCCTACCTTTATTTGCTCCTCAAGCAGCGTCTGTATAACAGCGGCCGCTTCCGCTTTCTTCCACTGATCCTTTATGCCTTTAAACAAAACGAGACTCCATTTCAACGATCCAGGATGATGCCATAGACGAGACGGTGACAAACGTCCATGCTCCAAGCATGTGCAAGTATCGAGCCAGTTGTGCGTAAGCCAGCAGGCGAGGCGACACATGATCATCAAGACCGTGATCAACGGGATGGTCTTCGACGGTGCCACGCGGGATCCGATGCAGCAGGCTGTGCGTGACGCCCTGATCGCCTTCATGGCGGCATAGGCGCAGGCCGAGGCCACCAAGGTAGCCCAGAATGCGGGGATCGAGGCGGCGAAGGGTGACGCCGAACGCTACCGGGGCAAGAAGTCCAGCTACGACCGGGCGACCTTCACCACCGTCTGCGATCATCTGGCGCTTCGCCGTGGTGCTTCGGAGATCGCCAAGGCCACCGGCCTGTCGCGCCAGACCATTCTGCGGATCAGGGACCAGCGGGCGGACGCCGAACTTGCCCTGTCGAGGTCGGGCTTGTGACGGGGAGGATTATGGTTTTTTGGCTAGATCCTCGGGCTTAGATGGCCTTGCCGGTGAAACACGGATCTGGTACACAAACACTGCAACGCACGAAGAATATTCGTAGCATTATCATTTTCTTGAGTGACTTTTGGCGGGAGTTCAATCCTCTCTTGCGGCCCCAACTCATCCTGTTGAAGTGAAAGGGCTGGAAGCCCACGGCACCGGCTCGAGCGGATCAATTCCCGGGCCTCAAGGACGAAGTGTTGGGAGCGTCGGAGATCGCAGAGAGGCTAAGGATCGGTTGGGCCAGCGTTTACCGCATGCTTGCCGACTGAGGGTGCGTGGTCGCGAGTCGTTCGTCTCGGCTGGGGCGATTATGGCTTTTGACCACTGGCAACATCAGTGGTAAACATCGAACAGACCTTGAGCGAAAATTTGCCGATATTACAGCTAGTTGCGCGACTGAAGGCATAGGCCGGCCTATGACCGCGCGAGCAGCGGCGGCAGCGGATCGATCGCGGGCAGTTGCATGGCGCGGCCCGACGCCTGAAGCGCCGCGACCACCGCCGCGTGCCGCCCCGAGCGGTGCTGCGCCGGCTGGATCAGCGCCACGATGCGGCGCGGCTCCATCCCGGCGTGGTAGAGGCGCAGCCCCGAGCCGCACCCGACCGACAGTGCAGGCACGATGCAGACCCCGAGACCCGCCCGCACCATCGACAGTGCCGTCTCGAAGCTGCGAACCCTCGCCGTCATGCGGTTCCGCGGCAGCATCTCGGCAAACCAGCTTTCGATGCGGCGGCTGTGCTGGGTGCCGAAGGCGATCTGGATCGAGGCGTTCAGGATCGCCTGCTGCTCCTCGGACAGATCCGACAGCGCTTGCACCCCGCCCAGATCCAGCGCCTCGGGCACCGCGAGAACGGTCGGGTCGTTCATGATCGGGATCTGCAGGAAGCCGGTGCTGGCCTCCGAGATCGAGTTCGCGGCCAGAAGCCCGATGTCGGCCTGCCGCGAGTAGAGCATTTCCAGCACGTCCGCCGGCGCCCCTTCCAGCAGGTCGCATTCCGCCGTGCCGTCGAGGTCCATGTGCTTCAGCGCCTCGGGCAGGATGGTGCGCAGGAGCGATTCGACACCGGCCAGCCGCAAGGGATGGCGTTGGCCCGTCGCATAGGCGGTCAGCGTGTCCTCGAGGTCCTGCATCCCGCGCAGCACCGGCTCGGCCTTGCGCAGCATGAGAATCCCGGCCTCGGTCAGGATCATCCGGTTCGAGCGTCGGGTGAAGAGTGCGAATCCCAGCGCCTGCTCCAGCCCGATGATCTGCTGCGAGAGAGACGGCTGCGCGATGCCCAGAAGCTTTGCCGCCCCGGTCAGCGACTGCGATTGCGCCACCGCCCAGAACGCGCGCAGCTTGCGCAGCGTCAGTTCCGGCCCGGCGGCCGCGGCCAGCCGAAGCTCTGACCCGTCAGTCTCGCGTGCGAGCTTGGTCATGCGGTCTCCTTCTCCTGCGGGAAAGTGTGACAGGCGGCGAGGTGTCCGTCTCCTCAGACGAAGGGCGGAGGGCCGCGCCCCGCAGGGCCAGCCATCGCCGCGCGCCATTCGCGCTTCGCGAAATGCAGGGGCGGCGTGCCCTTGGCAAATCGGCGCGGAAGCGGCAGAACCGGGGCCTGCTGACGGAGAGCCCCATGACCGACGCGACAGGAACCCGCCCATGCCCGCGGTGATGATCCAGGGCACTGGCTCGGACGTGGGCAAGTCGCTGCTGGTGGCGGGCCTGTGCCGGGCCGCGCGCAGGCGCGGGCTGTCCGTGGCGCCGTTCAAGCCGCAGAACATGTCGAACAACGCGGCCGTGACCGCCGACGGCGGCGAGATCGGCCGCGCGCAGGCCCTGCAGGCGCGGGCGGCGGGGCTGGAGCCGATGACCGACATGAACCCCGTCCTGCTGAAACCCGAGACCGACCAGGGCTCGCAGGTGATCGTGCAGGGCAGGCGCGTCGGCACGCTGCGGGCGCGCGACTGGTTCGACCGGAAGCCCTCGCTGATGGCGCCGGTGCTGGAGAGCTTCGGCCGGCTGAAGGCCGCGCACGATCTGGTGATCGTCGAGGGTGCGGGCAGCCCGGCCGAGGTCAACCTGCGCCGGGGCGACATCGCGAACATGGGATTCGCGCGCGCGGCGGACGTGCCGGTGGTGCTGGCGGGCGACATCGACCGCGGCGGGGTGATCGCGCAGATCGTCGGCACCCGCGCCGTCATCGACCCGGAGGACGCGGCGATGGTCGCGGGCTTCCTCGTCAACAAGTTCCGCGGCGACGTGCGGCTGTTCGACGACGGCTACCGGCTGATCGAGGAACACACCGGCTGGCGCGGTTATGGCGTGGTGCCGTTCTTTCCGCAGGCGGCCCTGCTTCCGGCCGAGGATGCGCTGGACATGCGCAGGCCCACGCAGGGGGGTGCCGTCACCGTGGCCTGGCTCGCCTTCTCGCGCGTCGCGAATTTCGACGATCTGGATCCCCTGAAGCAGGAGCCGGGCCTGACGGTGGTCATGGTCCGTCCCGGCCAGCCGATCCCGGCCGAGGCGTCGCTGGTGATCCTGCCCGGCACGAAATCGACGCGGGGCGATCTCGCCTTCCTGCGGGCACAGGGCTGGGACGTGGATCTGCTCGCCCATGCCCGCCGCGGCGGGCGCGTGCTGGGGATCTGCGGCGGCTACCAAATGCTCGGGAAAGGCGTTGCGGACCCCGAGGGGCTCGAGGGCGAGCCGGGCTTGACGCCGGGTCTCGGTCTTCTGGATGTCGAGACGGTGATGCGCCCGGACAAGCGTCTGACCCGCGTCGAGGCGCGGCACAAGGCGACAGGCGAGCCGATCGCGGGCTACGAGATCCACATCGGCGCGACGGACGGCCCCGACTGCGCCCGCCCCTTCGCCGAGGTAGACGGCCGACCCGAGGGCGCCACCTCGCCGGACGGCCGCGTGACGGGCAGCTACCTGCACGGCATGTTCACCGCGGACGGCTTCCGCGCGGCCTTCCTGCGCAGCTTGGGCGCGGGCCCCTCCGGCCTCGCCTACGAGGCTGGCGTCGAGACGGTCCTCGATGCGCTCGCCGATCATCTCGAAGCGCATGCCGATGTCGAGGGTCTGCTAGGGCTGGCGCGCTGAGCGGTCAGGAAGCCGCCGATCCGGCAGCGCGCCGGTCTGACCTCTAGGTGAAACGCCCGCGGCGTCCTATATTCGGCGCATGAAACGGTATGTCGCCCCCCTTGCCCTGTGCCTCCTCCTCGCGCCCGCGCAGGCGCAGGAGACCCCAGCCCCCGATCCGGAAGCAGATGTGGAAGAAGGCTTCAGCCTGCTGAACGAGGGCGCGAAGCTCCTGTTCCGCGGCCTGATGGACGAGATGGAACCCGCCATCCGCGACATGGGCGAGGCGATGGGCGAGCTTCAGCCCGCGCTGCGCGACCTGCTCGCCAAGGTCGACGACCTCCGGAACTACGAGGCGCCCGAGCGTCTGCCGAACGGCGACATCCTGATCCGGCGCAAGCCCGATGCGCCCCCCCTGCCGCAGAATGCGCCAGAGCCGGACCCGGACGCCCCGAGCATCGACCTCTGACTCAGCCCTTCGCCCGCACCCGTTGCAGCAGCGGCATGACGTCGGCCATCTCGGGGCCATGGGCCTGCCCCGTCAGCGCCTTGCGCAGCGGCATGAACAGCCCCTTGCCCTTGCGCCCCGTGGCGTCCTTCACCGCCGCCGTCCATTCGGCCCAGGTCTGGGCCGTGAAGGGCGGTTCCGGCAGCAGCGTCATCGCCTGACGCACGAAGTCGGCATCCTCGGGGTCGATCTGCGGCTCGGCGCCTTCCGAGAAGAGCGTCCACCAGCCCTCCAGATCGCCGAGGACCGAGATGTTGTCCTTGGCCACGCGCCAGAACGCCTCGGCCGAGGCGTCCGGCACGCCCAGCGCGCGGATGCGATCGGCCACCGCCTCGAACGGCAGCCCCTGCACGAAGTGCCGGGTCAGCGGGAACAGGTCGTCCGAGTCGAACTTCGTCGGCGCCGCCCCGAAGGTCGAGACGTCGAAGCCGGCCAGCAGCTCCTCATGCGTGCGCGCCAGCTCGACCGGCTGCGAGGACCCCAGCCGCGCCATCAGCGACAGGAGCGCCATCGGCTCCACCCCCTGCGCGCGCAGGTCGCGCAAGCTGAGCGTCCCGAGCCGCTTCGAGAGCGCCTCGCCCTGCGGCCCGGTCAGCAGCGAATGGTGCGCGAAGGACGGCGGCGTGCCGCCCAGCGCCTTCATGATCTGGATCTGCGTCGCGGTGTTCGTGACGTGGTCGGCGCCGCGGACGATGAAGGTCACGCCCATGTCGATGTCATCGACCGAGGAGGCGAAGGTATAGAGCACCTGCCCGTCCGCCCGGATCAGCACCGGGTCCGAGACGGAGGCCGCGTCGATCGAGATCGGGCCGAGGATGCCGTCGGCCCACTCGATCCGCTCCTGATCCAGCAGGAAGCGCCAGTAGCCGCCCCGTTCCTCGCGCAACCGCGCGCGATCCTCGTCCGACAGCTTCAGCGCCGCGCGGTCATAGACCGGGGGCTTGCCCATGTTGAGCAGCTTCTTGCGCTTCAGGTCCAGCTCGGTCGGGCTTTCGAAGCACTCGTAGAAGCGCCCCGCGCGGCGCAGCTCCTCCGCGGCCTCCTCGTAGCGACCCAGGCGGTCGGACTGGCGCTCCAGCCGGTCCCAGGTCAGGCCGAGCCATTCGAGATCCTGCATGATCCCGTCGGCGTATTCCTGCTTCGATCGCTCGCGGTCGGTATCGTCGAGCCGCAGGATGAACTGTCCGCCGGACTTGCGGGCGATGGCCCAGTTCATCAGCGCGGTGCGGAGGTTGCCCACATGGATGTAGCCGGTGGGCGACGGAGCGAAGCGGGTTACGGTGGTCATCGGCGGCCTCTCCTGATCCCGCTCCTGTTTCACAAGGCGGGCCGATTGTCCAGTTCGGCAAGCCCAGGGACGCTGACCGACACCGCGCGGCCTTGACCAGCCGGCCTCTGCAACCGCAGGGCCTCCGGCTTCCGATCCGGTCGCCCGGCAAGGCTCCGGCCTCGGACGCGGAGCGGCAGCGGGCGCAGGTCAGCGCCCTGCCCCGCCGCATGATCGCCGCCTGACCCGTGACTTCTGCGGGGTCCGGCCGGGGAGACGCATTGCCCCTCCCCCCCCTGTTCGGCCAAGGGCGCCGTGTTATGGTGCCGGGATGATGCTGGACCTCGCCGACAAACTTGCCCCTGACATCGACCTTCTGGAACGCCTTGCGCGCGAAGCCGTGGACGGCCTGCCGGAGGCCTATCGCGCAGCCGCCGCGGCGGTTCTGTTGCGCGTGGCCGACATGCCGCCGGACGACATCCTCGACGAGCTGGACGTCGAAGACCCCTACGAGTTGACCGGACTCTACGAGGGCGTCCCGCTGACCCAGAAGTCGGTGATGGACCAGCCGATGCAGCCAGACACGATCTGGCTGTTCCGCCGCCCGATCCTCGACGAATGGGTCGACCGGGGCGACGTGAGCCTGAAGGACCTCGTGACCCACGTGATGATCCACGAACTCGCGCATCATTTCGGCTGGTCCGACGACGACATCGCCGCCATCGACCCGTGGTGGGAGTGATCGTCGCCGGCGCCCGCGCTCCGGTGAAAGCGGCCTGACCCCGGCCCTGCCTCGGCACCGGCGCACGGCCCCGGATCCTGAGTCGGGCGGGACGCCGGTTCTGCCCTCAGTCCAGCCGAAAGGTCTTGTCGCGGCTGGTGGCGCCGCGGACGAGGGTCAGGCGGCTCTTGGCGACGCCGAGCGCCTTGGCCAGCACCTCGGTGACGGCGCGGTTCGCCTTGCCATCCTCGGGCACGCAGGTGACGTGGACGCGGATGGCGCCGTCCTGCACCTCGATCTTCTCGCGCGAGGCGCGCGGGGTCACGCGCACCGCAAAGGGCGTGCCGGGAACGGCGAGATCCTGAAGCCGGGTTTCGGTCATGATGTCCTCTCCTGCCCCTCGTAGCGCAGGTGGCGGCTCGCGGCCAAGGGGTGCCGGCAAGGGCCCTGCATGAGGGCAACCGGCGCCTCGCCGAGGGTCAGCAGCCGGTTCCGGCCGGCTGCGCTCCGACTCAAGCCCCGGGAAACGCCCGAACCTCCTGCGTGTCCGCAGGCCGGCGGGACCGCGGCTCAGGCGCCCCAGGTCCGTTCGAGCACGGCAAACCAGTTCTCGTGGCAGAGCTTCCGCATCAGCGCGTCGCCGTAGCCGCGCGCACGCATCGCCTCCTGCAGCGCGGGCAGGCCGGTCACGTCGCCGATGCCCTGTGGGATCGTTGCACCGTCGAAGTCCGAGCCGAGACCGACGTGATCCTCGCCCAGCTTCCCGATCAGGTGGTCGAGGTGGCGCAGCACCGGCTCCCATCCCATCTCGGGGGATTGCCGTCCATCCTCGCGCAGGAAGGAGGTCGCGAAGTTCAGCCCCACCATCCCGCGGCTCTCGCGGATCGCGTCCAGCTGCCGGTCGGTCAGGTTGCGCGTCGAGGCGGTCACCGCATGGGCGTTGGAATGCGTGGCCACCAGCGGCGCATCCGAAAGCCGCGCCACGTCGTCGAAGCCCTTCTCGTTCAGGTGCGACAGGTCCAGCATGATCTTCAGCCGGTTGCACTCGCTGACAAGGCGGCGGCCCGCCTCGGTCAGCCCCTCGCCCGTATCGGGGGTGCCGGGAAAGCGGAAGGGCACGCCATGGCCGAAGACGGTCGGGCGGCTCCAGACCGGCCCGAGCGAGCGCAGGCCGAGCGCATGGAACAGGTGCAGCGCGTCGAGGTCGGGGCCGATCGCCTCGGCGCCCTCCATGTGCATGATGCCCGAGATGATGCCGCGCGCGAGGCAGGTCCGCAGGTCGGCCACGCTGCGGCAGACCCGGAAGTCGCCTTGCGAGGCGCGCTCCATCCAGATCAGGTGCCCGGCCATCGCCAGCGCCACCGGCTGCGCCTGATCGTGGCGGATCAGCGCGGGCAGCGGCAGGTCGAACGGCGGGTTGTTCATCATCGCCTCGAAGTCGGGCGCATCATGCGCCTGCGGCGAGGGGATGTAGATCGCGAAGAAGCCACCGGCGAAGCCGCCCGCCTTCATCCGCGGCAGGTCGAGATGGCCGGTGCCGTCGCCCTTCAGCCAGATCGTCTCGCGGTTGGCGGGGTTGCGCAGCAGGCGCAGCAGGAAGTCGTTGTGGCCGTCGAAGACGGGTATCGGTTCGCTCATGTCGGGGTCCCGGCGGGTCTGTAGCCTTCGGAGGCGGCAAGCAGGGCGCGGGTGTAGGGTTGCGCGGCCGTCCGTGCGCGCAGCCCCTCGCGGGTCAGTTCCTCGACGGCGGCGCCGTGCTGCATCACCAGCAACCGCTCGCACATGTGCGCGACCACGGCCAGGTCATGCGAGACGAGGATGTAGGTCAGCCCGCGCTCGGCCCGCAGCCGGTCGAGCAGGTTCAGCACCTCGGCCTGAATCGAGGCATCCAGCGCCGAGGTCGGCTCGTCCAGCAGCATCACCCGCGGCTCGAGGATCAGCGCGCGGGCGATGGCGACCCGCTGGCGCTGCCCGCCCGACAGCTGGTGCGGATAGCGGAAGCGGAAGCCCTCGCCCAGCCCCACCTCATCCAGCGCGCGCAGGATGCGGCTCTCGCGGTCCTTGAAGCCATGGATGGCAAGCGGCTCGGCCAGCACCCGGTCGATGGTGTGGCGCGGGTGCAGCGAGGCATAGGGGTCCTGGAACACCATCTGCACCCGGCGGTGGAAGGCGGCCGAACGGCGGCGCCCGAGCACCTCGTCGGCGACGCGGACGGTGCCTGCCGAGATCGGCGCCAGCCCGCAGATCGCGCGCAGCACGGTGGACTTGCCCGAGCCGCTCTCGCCCACGATGCCGTAGCTTTCACCCTCGGCCACGCTGAACGAGACGCCACGCACGGCATGGACCTCGCCGAAGGTGACATGCAGGTCCTTGACCTCGATCAGCGTCATCAGACCGCCCACCCGGCATCGCGCTGCAGCACGGGCAGCGGGTGGCGCCCGCCCTCGATCCGCGGCAGGCAGTTCAGCAGGCCCTGCGTATAGGGATGGCGCGCATTCGAAAGCTCCGACGCGCGCAGTTCCTCGACCACACGTCCGGCATACATCACCAGCACCCGGTCGCAGAAGCTGCCGACCAGCCGCAGGTCGTGGCTGATGAAGATCAGGCCCATGCCGCGATCCTCGACCAGCCGGTCGAGGATGCGCAGCACCTCGATCTGCACGGTGACATCCAGCGCCGACGTGGGTTCGTCCGCGATCAGCAGGTCGGGCTCGGCGATCAGCATCATGGCGATCATGGCGCGCTGGCCCATTCCGCCGGACAGTTCGTGCGGCCAGGCGCGGAAGACGCGGGCCGGATCGCGGATCTGCACCGCCTCGAGCATCGCCATGGCGCGGTCCTTCGCCTCGGCGCGCGAGGCGGTGCGGCGGGCGGCCTCCATCAGCTGCCGCCCGATGGTCATCACCGGGTTGAGCGAGAACTTCGGGTCCTGCATCACCATGGACATGCGGATGCCGCGCAGGCTTCGCCACTGGCGGGGGGTGGCGCTGCGCAGGTCGATGCCGTCGAACTCCAGCCGGTCCGCGGTGGTGCGGCCCGGCGGGGGCGTGAGCCCAAGGATCGCACGCCCGGTCTGGCTCTTGCCCGAGCCGCTTTCGCCGACAATGCCAAGGCGTTCCCGCCCGAGGGTGAAGGAGACGCCACGGACGACCTCGGACGGGCCCTGCCGGGTCGGGAAGGTCACGCGCAGGTTCTCGACCTGCAACAGGGGCTTTGTGGGGATCATTTGCGCGCCTTCGGGTCGAGCACGTCGCGCAGCCCGTCGCCGAGCAGGTTGAAGCCCAGCGAGACCACGAAGATCGCAAGGCCGGGCATGGTCGCGACCCACCATTGGTCGATGATGAAGCGCCGGCCTCCGGCGATCATCGCGCCCCATTCAGGCTGCGGGGGTTGCGCGCCGAGGCCGAGGAACCCGAGCCCCGCCGCCGTCAGGATGATGCCCGCCATGTCCAGCGTCACCCGGACGATGACTGAGGACAGGCACAGCGGCGTGACATGACCCCAGAGGATGCGCAGGCTCGATGCCCCCTGAAGGCGGGCAGCGTTGATGAAGTCGCTGTCGCGGATCGTCAGCGTCTCGGCCCGGGCAAGGCGCGCGTAAGGCGGCCAGGAGGTCAGCGCGATGGCGATGATGGCGTTCTCGATCCCCGGGCCCAGCGCCGCCACGAAGGCCAGCGCCAGGATCAACCGCGGGAAGGCCAGGAAGATGTCGGTCGCCCGCATCAGCACCGTATCGACCCAACCGCCGAGATAGCCTGCGGTCGTGCCGATTGCGAGGCCGATGGGCGTGGCGATCAGCGCGACCAAAGCGACCACCATCAGCGTCAGCTGCGAGCCCCAGATCACCCGGCTGAGGATGTCCCGCGCCAGATCGTCGGTGCCCATCGGATGCGCCCAGGACGGCGGCAGCAGGCGCTCGGTGCGCAGGTCACCTCCCACCAGCGGGTCGTGCGGCGCAAGCCAGGGCGCGAGGATCGCCACGGCGACCAAGGCCACGATGATCCAGAGGCCCACCATCGCCAGCCGGTTGCCACGCAGCGCAAGCCAAGTGCGATAGGCCTGCCCAAGCCGCGCCTGCCGGCGCGAGCGGGGGTGTTCCGTCAGCAGCCACTCGGTCCGGGTCATGGCCGCACCTGCCGCCGCGTGCGCGGGTCGAGAAGGGTGTAAAGCAGGTCCGACAGCAGGTTGAGGCTGACGAAGACCGCGCCCACCACCAGAGTGCCGCCCAGCACCGCGTTCATGTCCGCCACCTGCAGGCTGTTGGTCAGGTAAAGCCCGAGGCCCGGCCAGGCGAAGACCGTCTCGGTCAGGACCGAGCCTTCCAGCAGCCCGGCATAGGACAGCGCCACCACCGTCACCAGCGGCACGGCGGCATTCCTCAGCGCATGGACCCAGATGATCCGCCACTCGGGCACGCCCTTCACGCGGGCGGTGATGACATATTCCTGCGCCAGTTCCGCCAGCATGAAGCTGCGGGTCATGCGGCTGATGTAGGCCATCGAGAAATAGCCAAGCAGCGCGCCCGGCAGGATGATGTGCGACAGCACGTTGCCAAAGGCATCCCACGCGCCCTGCATAGCGCTGTCGAGCAGCAGAAGCCCGGTCGTCGCGGTGAAGCTGTATTCGTAGGCGATGTCGATCCGCCCCGGCCCCGCCACCCAGCCGAGCCGGGCGTAGAACACCAGCAGGCCCAGCAGGCCCAGCCAGAAGATCGGCGCGGAATAGCCGACCAGACCCAGCACCCGCACGATCTGGTCGAGCGCGCGCCCCTGCTTCACCGCCGAGATCACGCCGAGCGGGATGCCGAACAGCGTGCCGATCAGGATGCCGAAGGTCGCAAGCTCCAGCGTCGCCGGAAAGGCACGGGCAAGATCGTCCGCCACCGGGCGCTTGGTCAGGAACGAACTGCCGAGATCGCCCGACAGCACGTTCTTCAGATAGATCCAGAACTGCTCCCACACCGGCCGGTCGAGGCCCATGGCCTGATACATCGCGTCATAGGTGGACTTGCTCGCGCGGTCGCCCACGGCGCGCAGCACCGGATCGACCGACATGAAGCGGCTGATGATGAAGGTGACGAGGAGAAGGCCGAGGAAGGTGACCGCGACGGTCAGGGCCACCTTGGTCCCCTTCCAGAGCCAGAGGGAAAGGGCGCTGCCGCGCCCCTTCCCGATCTGCGGCGAACCGGTCATCTACTTCGTCACGGCCGCGAAGGAGTTGTCGTTGAACGACGGCCCGATCACGTAGCCCTCGACGTTCTTGCGCATCGCTACCACCTCGGACTCCTGGAACATGATGACGAAGGGCGAGGTCTTCAGCACCTCCTCCTGCATCTCGCGATACATCTGCGCGCGCTTCTCGGTATCGCGCTCCAGCACCGCGGCATCGGCCTTGGCGGTCAGCTCCGGGATCTCCCAGGCGTTGCGCCAGGCCAGCGGCTTCGAGGCGGCAGTGTCCGAGTTGTCGGGGTTCTGCGCGAAGGTCGCGTTGGTGTGCGGGTCCTGGTAGTCCGGCCCCCACTGGCCGATGTAGATGTCATGCGTGCGGGCGCGGTATTTCTCCAGCGTCTGGCCGCCGTCGCCGGGGATGATCTCGATCGTGATCCCGGCCTGCGCCATGGTCTGCTGGATCGCCTGCGCGATCGAGGTCACCTCGGGCGTGTTGCGTGTGTCCATCGTCACGGTGAAGCCATCGGGCAGACCGGCCTTCGCCAGCAGTTCCTTGGCCTTTGCCGGGTCGAAGCTGTAAGGGTTCGAGTCGAGCGCGCCCAGGAAGCCCTCGGGCAGGAAGGTCTGGTGCTTCTTCTTCATGCCCTTCACCAGCGTCTCGGCGATGGCGTCGTAGTCGACGAGCCACTTCATCGCCTCGCGCACCTCGGGCTTGGCGAGATACTCGTTCTTCTGGTTCAGGCCGAGGTAGAAGATCGTGCCCTTCACCCCGCTCTGGATCTTGATGTCGGGATTGTTCGACAGCGCGTCGATCTCTTCCGGCAGCAGCTTCCTCGCGATGTCGATGTCGCCCTGCTCCAGCAGCAGCCGTTCGGTCGCGGCTTCCGGGATGTGGCGGTAGATCGTGCGCGCCATCGCCGGCTTCTCGCCGTCCCAGTTGTCGTTGCGCTCCATCACCACGGCCTCGTTGGCGCGCCATTCGCGGATGGTGAAGGGGCCAGAGCCGGCGTAGTTGGTCTTCAGCCAGTTGTAGCCCCAGTCGCCGTTCTCCTCGTGGCTCTGCACGAGGTCCTTGTCCACGACGGCCGCGACGGTGGCGGTCAGGCAGTAGAGCAGGAAGGTCGGCGCATAGGCCTTGTCCATCTCGAAGGTGAAGCTGTAGTCGCCGGTCTGCTTGACCTTCTCCTCGACGTTGTCGGGCGTCAGGCCGAACTGGCCGAGGATGAAGGCCGGCGACTTGTCGAGCTTGATCGCGCGGACGATGGAATAGACCACGTCCTCGGCCGTCAGGTCATTGCCCGAGGCGAACTTCTTGCCCTGACGGACGGTGAAGCTCATGGTCTTGCCGTCTTCCGAGATCTCCCAGCTTTCGGCGACGCGGCCGAAGATCTTCGAGACGTCCTCCACCTCATAGCCGATGATCGTCTCGTAGCTGTTGCCGATGATCTCGGAGGCGGTGAACTCGAACACCTCGGCCGGGTCGAGCGTGATCATGTCGTCGATCGCCCAGGCCTGGATGAAGGTGTCGGGCGGCGTCTCGGCGGAAAGCGGAGCCGTGGTCAGGGCGAATGCGGCAATGGCCGCCGTCGCCAGCAAGCGCGCTCGGATGAACATGGAGAACCCCCTGTCGAAGTTTTTGTCCGGGCTCCTGCCCTTCGCCGGGCGGAGGGCGGGCCCCGCGCCCATGCTGACCAGTGCCCTGCGGGACTGTCAAGCACTGCCTCTCGGGGCGGGCCGCGCCTGCCGTTGCGTCGCCAAGCAGCCGCGCGATGGCCGCTTGACCCTGCCCGCCCGATCCTGAAGATCGCCGCCAAAGGAGACGCCCATGCCCGCACCGAAGCCCGACGTGCTCGACTTCCTGCTGACACGCCGCTCGCGGCCCGCCAAGACCCTCGGCCTCCCCGTTCCGTCGCGCGAGGGGTTGATGCCGATCCTGACCGCCGCGCTTCGGGTGCCCGACCACGGCAAGCTGGAGCCCTGGCGGCTGATCGTGCTGGAGCGCGCGGCCATGCCACGGCTGGTCGCGCTGGCCGAGACGCGGGCGGATGCGCTGGGGCTGGACGAGGAGAAGCGCTTCAAGGGCCGGTCGCAGTTCGAGCAGAGCCATCTGGCGGTGGTCGTGGTGGCCAGTCCGAAGCCGTCGGACAAGGTGCCGGCGATCGAGCAGACGCTGTCCGCCGGGGCCGTCGGCCTTTCGCTTCTGAACGCCGCCGAGGCGGCCGGCTGGGGAGCGAACTGGCTGACCGGGTGGCCGGCCTACGACCGCGGCTTCCTGCGCGAGGGGCTCGGCCTTGAAGATCACGAGTTCGTCGCGGGCATCATCCATATCGGCAGCGAAACGATCCTGCCTCCCGAGCGCCCGCGGCCCGATATTGCCAGTCTCACCACATGGGTAAACGAATGATCCAGGATTTCCTTCGAGCGATCGGCCAGATCGGCGACGCACGCTTTCGCGGCGTCCTCTGGATGGGCGTGGGCCTTGCGCTCGCCCTGCTTGCCGTCATTTACGTGGCCTTCATCATCCTGCTCCAGATGCTGGTGCCCGACACCGTGACGATCCCGTGGATCGGCGAAGTGGGTGTCGTGGACGACCTGCTGTCCTGGGGCTCGGTGGTGCTGATGATCGGGCTCTCGGTCTTCCTGATGATCCCGGTCGCCTCGGCCTTCACCGGCTTCTTCCTGGACCGGGTGGTGGATGCGGTCGAGGTGAAACACTACGCGGGCCTGCCGCCCGCGACACCGCTGCCGCTCTGGGACCAACTGATCGACAGCGCGAACTTCTTCGCCATCCTCGTGCTGGTCAACCTGCTGGCGCTGGTGCTGCTGTTCTTCGCGGGGCCGCTGTTCCCGATCCTGTTCTGGGCGCTGAACGGCTTCCTGCTCGGACGGGAATATTTCACGCTGGTGGCGATGCGCAGGCTGGGCCGCGCGGGCGCAAAGGCGCTTCGGGCGCGCCATTCCGGGCAGATCTGGCTGGCGGGCACGCTGATGGCCGCACCGCTCTCGATCCCGATCGTGAACCTTCTGGTGCCGGTGCTGGGCGTCGCGACCTTCACCCACCTCTACCACCGGGTCAGCGGCCGCCCCTGATTCACCGCGCGCTTGCCGGGGGCATCCGCCCCATCACGTCGATGTCGCGCAGCGAGATCACGCCCGACCAGATGATCGCGCAGAGCACGGCCCAGACCACGGTGGCAACCACCGTGGTCAGCACCGCCTTCCGCCGCACGACAAAGCCCGAGGGCGCGCCGCGCGGCGTGCCGGGCACCACGTCCCCCGCCTCGTCCTGGCTCTGCACCCGGATCGGGAGCAGGATGAAGAACACCATGAACCAGGTGACGGCATAGAGGACGATGGCGCCCGTGACGCTCATACCTGCTCCAGTTCCACGAGGCAGCCGTTGAAGTCCTTGGGATGCAGGAACAGCACGGGCTTGCCATGCGCGCCGATCTTCGGCTCGCCCGAGCCCAGCACCCGCGCGCCCGCGGCCTTCAGCCGGTCGCGCGCGGCCAGGATGTCGTCCACCTCGTAGCAGACGTGATGGATGCCGCCCGCCGGGTTCTTCTCGAGGAAGCCGTTGATCGGAGAGTTTTCGCCCAGCGGATAGAGCAGCTCGATCTTGGTGTTCGGAAGCGTGATGAAGACGACCGTCACGCCGTGGTCGGGCTCGTCCTGCGGGGCGCCCACGTCGGCGCCGAGCGTGTCGCGGTATTGCGCCGCCGCCGCCTCGAGGTCGGGCACGGCAATGGCCACATGGTTCAGGCGTCCGATCATGGTCTCTCCCCTGTCTCCGGTGCGCGCCCGTTATGGGATCGGCCCTGCCGCGAGGCAAGGGGGCAGCCGGTCGCGCGCCTTAACCCCATCTTGACCGGAATGCGGTTGACTGTCGCGACTCAAGCCCAGCCCGAGAGACCGCCGATGCCTTATCTGCACCTTCTGCCCGAGCCGCCCGCCCCCTTCCCGCGCCGGCGCGAGGGCCGGACGGCGCTGCCGCTGGCGGGCCTGACCATCCTCGCTGTGGAAGACAGCCATTTCGCGGCCGAGGCGCTGAGGCTGCTCTGCCACCGCTCAGGCGCGCGGCTGCGGAGGGCCGACAATCTCGAGACCGGCCGGGCGCATCTGACGCGCTACGCGCCCGATGCGGTGGTCGTCGACCTGGGCCTTCCCGATGGCGCCGGAGAGGTGCTGATCGCCGAGATTGCCGCCAACGCGGGGGGGCCGGTGATCCTCGCCGCCAGCGGCGACAGCTCACGGCGGGAACCCGCGCTCGCCGCCGGGGCGCATGCCTTTCTGGAAAAGCCGCTCGACAGCCTGGCCCTGTTCCAGCAGACGCTGCTCGACCATCTGCCGGGTCGCCGGCACTCCGCGCAGGACGAGCTTCTGCCGCCGCCCGATCCCTTCGCGCTGCGCGAGGATCTGACCCGCGCAGCCGATCTTGCCGCGACGGTCACGCCCTTCACCGCGCGGGCGCGCTATCTGGCCGGCTTCGTCTCCGGCATTGCGCGCAGCGCCGGCGACAAGGCGCTGGAACAGGCCGCGCAGGAGGCCGCCGACAGCCCCGACGCGCTCGACATGCTGAAACGGATGATCAGCGCGCGACTCGCAGCCTCGGCCGGGGCGTTCTGAGGGATCAGAGCAGCGGGTCCGCGCCGCCGCGGACCAGACCCGTCAGGTCGGACAGCCGCTCCACCTGCCGGCCGAAGCCGTCGAAATTGCGCGGTGCGAGCCAGAGCTCGAACGCCTCGCGCAGCGCCGGCCACTCCTTGTCGATCACCGAGAACCACGCCGTGTCGCGGTTGCGCCCCTTGACCACCACGGCCTGCCGGAACGTTCCCTCGTAGCTGAAGCCCAGCCGCTGCGCCGCCCGGCGCGAGGCGAGGTTCAGCGCGTCGCACTTCCATTCGCACCGCCGGTATCCGGCCGCGAAGCTCCAGGCCATCATCAGGAACAGCGCCTCGGTGGCCACCGGCGTGCGCTGGATCTCGGGCGAGAGGCAGATATGGCCGATCTCGATCGATCCGGCCTCCGGCGCGATGCGCAGGAAGCTCGCGACGCCGCCGCAATGGCCGGTGGCGCGGTCGCGGATGGTGTAGAACAGCGGATCGCTGCCCTCTTCCATGCCGCGCGCCCAGTGGTAATAGGCGGCCGTCGAGGCGAAGGGGCCGTAGGGAAGGTAGTCCCACAGCGCATCGTCACCCGAGAAGGCCCGATGCAGATCCGCGGCGTGGAGGTCGGCCGAAAGCCGCTCCAGCCGGGCATATCGCCCCTCCAGCACCTCGCCCGACGGGCGCGATGCGGAACTCCAGCCCGGAACCGGCTCGCCGAACCGCTTCACGGTCAATCCTTCGGCACGACACGCAGCCGCAACTCACGCAGCTGCTCGTTGGTGGGTTCGGAGGGCGCGCCCATCAGCAGGTCCTCCGCGCGCTGGTTCATCGGGAACATGATGACCTCGCGGATGTTCGCCTCGTCCGCGAGCAGCATCACGATCCGGTCGATACCGGCCGCGCAGCCACCGTGGGGCGGGGCGCCGTAGCGGAACGCCTTGACCATGCCGCCGAAGCGCTTCTCGACCTCGGACGCCGGATAGCCGGCCAATTCGAATGCCTTGAACATGATCTCGGGCTTGTGGTTGCGGATCCCGCCCGAGATCAGCTCGTAACCGTTGCAGGCCAGGTCATACTGGTAGGCCAGAACCTTGAGCGGGTCGCCCTCCAGCGCCGCCATCCCGCCCTGCGGCATCGAGAACGGGTTGTGCGAGAAGTCGATCTTCCCTTCGTCGTCCTTCTCGTACATCGGGAAATCGACGATCCAGGCGAAGCGGAAGCAGCCTTCCTCGGTCAGCCCCAGTTCGCGGCCGATCTCGTTGCGCGCGCGCCCCGCGACGGCCTCGAAGGTTTCGGGCTTGCCGCCGAGGAAGAAGGCCGCGTCGCCCTCGCCCAGACCCAGTTGCAGCCGGATCGCTTCGGTCCGCTCCGGCCCGATGTTCTTGGCCAGCGGCCCGGCGGCCTCCATCGCCCCATCGTCGCCCTTGCGCCAGAAGATGTAGCCCATCCCCGGCAGGCCCTGCTGCTGCGCAAAAGCGTTCATCCGGTCGCAGAACTTGCGGCTGCCCCCAGTAGGCGCGGGGATCGCGCGGATCTCGGTGCCCTCGTTCTCAAGGAGCTTGGCGAAGATCGCAAAGCCCGAGCCGCGGAAATGCTCGCTGACCACCTGCATCCGGATCGGGTTGCGAAGGTCCGGCTTGTCCGAGCCATACCACAGCATCGCATCGCGATAGGCGATCCGCGGCCAGTCGGCATCGACGCGGCGCCCGCCGCCGAACTCCTCGAAGATCCCCTGGATCACCGGCTGCACCGCCTGGAACACGTCCTCCTGCTCGACGAAGCTCATCTCGATATCGAGCTGGTAGAAGTCGGTGGGCGAGCGGTCGGCGCGCGGGTCCTCGTCGCGGAAGCAGGGCGCGATCTGGAAATAGCGGTCGAAGCCCGCGACCATGATCAGCTGCTTGAACTGCTGCGGGGCCTGCGGCAGGGCATAGAACTTGCCCGGATGCAGCCGCGACGGCACGAGGAAGTCGCGCGCCCCTTCCGGCGAGGAGGCGGTGATGATCGGCGTCTGGAACTCGTTGAAGCCCGCGTCCCACATCCGGTTGCGCAAGCTGCGCACCACGTTCGAGCGCAGCATCATGTTGGCATGCAGCTTCTCGCGCCGCAGGTCGAGGAAGCGGTAGGTGAGCCGCGTCTCCTCGGGATAGTCCACGTCGCCGAAGACCGGCATCGGCAGCTCGTCCGCGGCACCCAGCACGGTCAGGCCCGTGGTATAGACCTCGATCTCGCCGGTCGCGAGCTTGGGATTCACCAGCGCCGCGTCACGGCCCTTTACCCGGCCCTCGATGCGGATCACCCATTCGGCGCGCACCTTCTCCAGCTCGGCGAAGGCCGGCGAATCGGCATCGGCGATCACCTGAGTGATGCCGTAATGGTCGCGCAGGTCGATGAACAGCACGCCGCCATGGTCGCGCACGCGGTGGACCCAGCCCGAAAGCCGCACCTCCTGACCGACGTGCCCGGCATTCAGTTCCGCGCAAGTGTGGCTGCGATAGGCGTGCATTCGGCTCCCCTTCCCGAGGCTCTGGTTCGTCCGCGCCGATACACTCCGCCCGACCGCCGAAGTCAAGCCGCGCACCCCCGGTGCCCGCGGGAAATATCCGCACCCCGCCTGAGCCGCAGCGGCGGAGCCGATGCGGCGAGGCAAGGGGCTTGGCGCGGCACGCGCCTCCTTCGGATTGACGGATCCGGCCCCGCGGCTCAGCCGGATACTGCAGGACCCGCCCAAACCGCAGGGATCAGCCCGCGCAGCGAGTTCCCCACCCAGAGCCGCACCCGCGGCAGGTCTTCCGCGCCGAGCCCAGCCTCGCGGCACGCGCCCGTCTCCAGCATCTCCTCGCGCAGGACGCCCGGCAACAGCCCCGCAGCCAGCGGCGGGGTCCGCAACCCCGCGCCCGCGTCGAAGAAGACCGTCGTGATCGTCCCGTCGCAGACCTCGCCGCGCTCGTTGAGGAAGATCACCTCGTCCAGCCCCTCGGGCAGCGCCGCCCGCGCCGCATCATAGGCCGCACGACGCGAGGACTTGACCGACAGCCATGGATCTGACGAGCAGAGCCGCGCCGCGGCCAGCCCCAGCCGCCACAGCGGCCGTCCCGGCGGCAGCGCCGCCGCCTGAACCTCCACGCGGCCCCCACGGTCCAGTGTCACCCGCATCCGCGCCGGATGGTCGGGCACCGCGGCCAGAAGCGCCTCGCCCACCCCCTCGCAGCGCCAGCCGAGCCGGGCCGCGCCGCGGGCCAGCCGGGCCAGATGACGCTCCTCCCGCGCCAGCCGCGCGCCGTCCCACAGCAGCGTCTCGATCAGCCTCAGCTGCGGATCGTCGGCAGCGTCGCGAAGCGGGTCTTCCACAGCGCCTCCTCCCATTCCTGCCCGGCCACCGAATCCTGCACGACGCCGCCGCCCACATCCAGCCGGACCCGACCGTCCGCGAACAGCCGCAGCGTGCGGATCGCCACGTTGAACGCCGCCCGGCCGTCCGGCGCCATCCATCCCATCGCCCCGCAATAGAGGCCGCGCGGCCAGCGTTCCAGTTCCGCGATGATCTGCATCGCGCGGATCTTCGGCGCACCCGTCACCGAGCCGCAGGGAAACAGCGCCGGCACCAGCCCGGCAAAACCCGGCCGGCCCTTAAGCCGGCCCGTCACCCGGCTGGTCATCTGGTGGACGGTGGCGTAGCTCTCGATCGAGAACAGCTCGGGCACCCGGACCGAGCCGATCTCGGCGATGCGGCCGATGTCGTTGCGCAGCAGGTCCACGATCATCAGGTTCTCGGCGCGCACCTTCTCGCTTGCCGCCATCGCCGCGGCCAGCGCCGCATCGCGCGCCGGATCGGCGTCCCGCGGCGCCGTGCCCTTCATCGGCCGGGTCGAGATCGTGCCCTCGGCGTCGCAGGCGAAGAACAGCTCCGGCGAGCACGAGATCGCAACCGGCCCGGCCAGATCGCAGAAGGCCCCATGCCCGACCCGTTGCCGCGCGCGCAGCGCGCCATAAAGGCCCAGCGCCGTGCCCGCATCCAGCCGGGTGTCGACCGGGAAGGTCAGGTTCACCTGATAGCAGTCCCCCGCCGCGATATACTCCATGAGCCGCGCGAAGGCGCGGTCATAGTCCACGCGCCCAATCCGCGGGCGCAGCGGGCCCAGCCGGGCGGCGCCGGCCTCGGCCTCGGCCTGCGCCAGCAGGGGGGCGGCGTCCCCGGGTGCGGCATAGGCGCCGAAGGCCAGCAGCGGCTCGTCCCTGTCCCGCGGCATCAGGGACGCCAGCCGCGGCTCGAACACCAGCCCCGCCTCATAGCCGATGGTGCCCGCGACCCATAGACCGGCAGCACGCAGCGCGTCCAGCCGCGAAAGCGCGGGCGCCACCGCGGCGGGATCGCGCACGATCACCGTTTCCACGGCATCGCGGAACAGGGCCGGGCCGCCCGCCGGCCCGTTCTCGCACAGGATCACGCTTGTCTCTCCCTCGATCGTGGGGGCACCTAGCATGCGTCCGGCCGTCCCGACAGCCCGCCTGCGACCTCATGCAAGAGGGTTGCGCCGCCCGGCGGCAAGTCTATAACCGCGCCAATTTGCGCAGAGCGTAGAATCCGGACAATCCTGCAGCCCGAGCGGCGCGGGACCATAGATGTGGGGCCACAAATGCCGAAAAGAACCGATATCAGCTCGATCATGATCATCGGCGCGGGCCCCATCGTCATCGGGCAGGCCTGCGAGTTCGACTATTCCGGCGCACAGGCCTGCAAGGCCCTGCGGGAAGAGGGCTACCGGGTCATCCTGGTGAACTCGAACCCCGCCACGATCATGACCGATCCGGGCCTCGCGGACGCCACCTACATCGAGCCGATCACGCCGGAAGTCGTCGCCAAGATCATCGAGAAGGAGCGCCCGGACGCGCTGCTGCCGACGATGGGCGGGCAGACCGGCCTGAACACCGCACTCGCACTGGCCGACATGGGCGTGCTGGAAAGATTCGGCGTCCAGCTCATTGGCGCCAACCGCGAGGCCATCGAGATGGCCGAGGACCGCAAGCTCTTCCGCGAGGCGATGGACCGGATCGGGCTGGAAAACCCCAAGGCCACCATCATCGCCGCGCCGAAGCTGCCCGACGGGCGCTATGACATCAACGCGGGCGTGGCCGAGGCGATGGCCGCCATCGAATACGTGGGCCTGCCCGCGATCATCCGCCCCGCCTTCACGCTGGGCGGCACCGGCGGGGGCGTGGCCTACAACCGCGACGACTACGAGGCGATCTGCCGGTCGGGCCTCGATGCGTCGCCCGTGGCGCAGATCCTTGTCGACGAAAGCCTGCTCGGCTGGAAGGAATACGAGATGGAGGTGGTCCGCGACCGCGCGGACAATGCCATCATCGTCTGCTCGATCGAGAACGTGGACCCGATGGGCGTCCATACCGGCGATTCGATCACCGTGGCCCCGGCGCTGACGCTGACCGACAAGGAGTACCAGATCATGCGCAACGGCAGCATTGCCGTGCTGCGCGAGATCGGGGTGGAAACCGGCGGCTCCAACGTGCAGTGGGCGATCAACCCGGTGGACGGCCGCATGGTGGTGATCGAGATGAACCCGCGCGTGTCGCGGAGTTCCGCGCTGGCCTCGAAGGCGACCGGCTTCCCCATCGCCAAGATCGCGGCGAAGCTCGCCGTGGGCTACACGCTCGATGAACTCGACAACGACATCACCAAGGTGACGCCGGCGTCGTTCGAGCCCTCGATCGACTATGTCGTGACCAAGATCCCGCGCTTCGCCTTCGAGAAGTTCCCGGGCTCGAAGCCGGAACTGACCACCGCGATGAAGTCGGTGGGCGAGGTCATGGCCATCGGCCGGACCTTCCACGAATCGATGCAGAAGGCGCTGGCCTCGCTGGAGACCGGACTTTCCGGCTTCGACGAGATCGAGATCTCCGGCGCGCCCGACAAGGCGGCGGTGATCAAGGCGATCTCGGCCCAGACCCCCGACCGGCTGCGGCTCATCGCGCAGGCGATGCGCCACGGGCTGTCGGACGACGACATCCAGGCGGCGACGGCGTTCGACCCGTGGTTCCTCGCCCGCATCCGCGAGATCGTGGACGTCGAGGCCCGGGTCCGCGCAGACGGCCTGCCGGTCACGCAGGAGGGCCTGCGCAAGCTGAAGATGATGGGCTTCACCGACGCGCGCCTCGCGAAGCTGACGGGGCGCGACGAGGGGCAGGTGCGCCGGGCGCGCCGGAACCTCGGCGTCACGGCGGTCTTCAAGCGCATCGACACCTGCGCGGCCGAGTTCGAGGCCCAGACCCCCTACATGTATTCCACCTACGAAGCCCCCGCGATGGGCGACGTGGAATGCGAGGCCCGTCCCTCGGCGGCGAAGAAGGTGGTGATCCTTGGCGGCGGTCCGAACCGGATCGGTCAGGGCATCGAGTTCGATTATTGCTGCTGCCACGCCTGCTTCGCGCTGACGGCGGCCGGCTATGAAACCATCATGATCAACTGCAACCCCGAGACCGTGTCGACCGACTACGACACCTCGGACCGGCTCTATTTCGAGCCGCTGACGCTGGAGCATGTGCTGGAGATCCTGCGCGTCGAGCAGGAGAACGGCACCCTTCACGGTGTGATCGTGCAGTTCGGCGGCCAGACGCCCCTGAAGCTCGCGCAGGCGCTGGCGCATGAGGGGATTCCGATCCTCGGCACCACTCCCGACGCCATCGACCTTGCCGAGGACCGCGAGCGGTTCCAGCAATTGCTGAACCAACTGGGCCTGAAGCAGCCGATCAACGGCATGGCGCGCTCGCGCGACGAGGCGTTCGCGATCGCGGGCCGCATCGGCTATCCGCTGGTGATCCGGCCGTCCTACGTGCTCGGCGGCCGCGCGATGGAGATCGTGCGCAGCGACGAACAGCTGGAACGCTACATCCGCGAGGCGGTGCAGGTTTCGGGCAGCTCGCCCGTGCTGCTCGACAGCTACCTTTCCGGCGCCATCGAGGTGGATGTGGACGCGCTGTGCGACGGCGAGAACGTCCATGTCGCGGGCATCATGGAGCATATCGAGGAGGCCGGTGTCCATTCCGGCGACTCGGCCTGCTGCCTGCCGCCGCATTCGCTGTCCCCCGCGACCATCGAGGAGCTGAAGCGCCAGACCGTCGAGATGGCCCGTGCGCTGCATGTCGTGGGCCTGATGAACGTGCAGTTCGCGATCAAGGACGGGGTGATCTTCGTTCTGGAAGTGAACCCGCGCGCCTCGCGCACCGTGCCCTTCGTGGCCAAGGCCACCGACAGTGCCATCGCCTCGATCGCCTCGCGGCTGATGGCGGGCGAGCCGCTCTCGGCCTTCCCGCTGCGCGCGGCCTACCCCGCGGGCGTCGGCCCCGATACCGACCTACCACTGGCCGATCCGCTGACGCTGGCCGATCCGATCACGCCGTGGTTCTCGGTGAAGGAATCGGTGCTGCCCTTCGCCCGCTTCCCGGGCGTGGACCCGCTGCTCGGGCCCGAGATGCGCTCCACCGGCGAGGTGATGGGCTGGGACCGCAGCTTCGCGCTGGCCTTCCTCAAGGCGCAGATGGGCGCAGGCACCCACCTGCCGGAAAGCGGCCGCGTGTTCCTGTCGGTCAAGGACCAGGACAAGTCGGCTGCCCTCGCCGAGGCCGCGCGCGGCCTGACCTCGATGGGCTTCGAGATCGTGGCCACGCGCGGCACCGCCGCATGGCTTTCCGAGCAGGGGGTCGAGGCGATCCGCGTGAACAAGGTCTACGAGGGCCGGCCGAACATCGTCGACATGCTGAAGAACGGCGAGATCACGCTGGTGATGAACACCACCGAAGGCGCGCAGGCGATCAGCGACAGCCGCGACATCCGCCGCGTCGCGCTGATGGACAAGATCCCCTACTTCACCACCGCCGCCGCATCGATCGCCGCGGTCGAGGCGATGCAGGCCCGCGGCGAGGGCTACGGCGTGCGGACGCTGCAGGGCTGAGCCGCCCCGGACAGGATGGGCAGCCGGCCGGGGTTCCCTTCGGCCGGCCGCCTTCTGCACCGGCTGACGCAACGTCATGCGCGAAAGCCCGCGCAGGCGACGGTTGCTTCGCGGGAAGGCGGGAATAAAGCCGCGGGCCGCATCGTTCCCTTCCTTGGAGCCGCGGCAAGCCTGCCGCAGGCCGAACCCCTGAGGGAGACCAAGCGACATGCCGACGATCATCGGAAACGGCTCTGCCAACCGGCTGAACGGGACCAGCCTCAACGACACCCTCCGTGGTCTTGACGGCGAGGACACGCTCTTCGGGAATGGCGGGCGCGACCGTGTCGAGGGGAACGACGATGAGGATCTCCTGTATGGCGGCAGCGGGGCCGACACCCTGCTCGGCGGCAAGGGCGAGGACACGCTGCACGGTCAGGATGGCGCCGACCTGCTGACCGACGAAAGCGGCAACGACCGCTTCTTCGGTGGCAGCGGCGACGATACGATCCGGGCCGGAGAGGGCAACGATCTGCTCGACGGGGGCGCCGACGCCGATCTGCTCGTGGCGGCCTCGGGCAACGACACCCTGCGCGCCGGAAGCGGGGCCGACCGCCTGTATGGCGGCGAAGGCAATGACGTCATGATCGCCGGGTCCGGCAACGACCGGCTGTGGGGCGGCGAGGGCGACGACGTGCTGAATGGCGGCCGGGGCAACGACGTGATGGCGGGCGGCGAGGGCGCGGACCGCTTCGTCTTCGATTTCGGCTCGGACACGATCCGCGACTTCGAGGAGGGCGACGACGACATCGACCTGTCCGCCTTCGACCTCTCGTTCTCGCAGGTCCTGAATCGCGCGAGCCAGCAGGGGGATGACGTCGTGATCCGGCTCGGCACCGGCACGCTGCGAATCGAGGACACGCGCCGCAGCGACCTCGACAGCGACGACTTCATCCTCTGACGAGGCGTCCGGGTCCGGGCGGTGGCGGCTCTGCGCGACCGCCCGATCCTCACATTCGCGGCCACAACCGGAACGAAAGCGAGAGCGGGGCAAGCTATTCCTTGACTCGCGGCCGCAAAACCCGCATCCACCCTGCAAGCCTGTGACCCGCTGCCGCGTGAGCAGCCGCCCCGAGGGGCCAGGGTCCGGCCGACAGGTTCCCACCGTCACGCAGGGGCACCGCGGCGCATTCCCGCGCCGCCCCGCCTGCCGCCTCCCCTCGCCGGGGAGACCACCCCATTCCGCGGGCCGATGCCCGCACATCGAAAGAGACCAATGGCTGATTTCAGCACTCTCGGCCTGTCCGAGCGCCTCATGCAGGGCCTTGCGAAGGCCCAGTTCACCAAGCCGACCCCGATCCAGCTCGAGGCGATCCCGCATGTCATGCAGGGACGCGACCTGATGGGCCTCGCCCAGACCGGCACCGGCAAGACGCTGGCCTTCGGGCTGCCGCTGCTGCACCGCCTGCTGGGCGTGGGCCATCCCCCCGCCCCGCGCACCATCCGAGCGCTGATCCTGGCGCCGACGCGCGAACTGGTGACCCAGATCGCGACCAACCTCGAGATCTTCACCAAGGGCACTCCGGTCAAGGTTGTCACCATCACCGGCGGCGCCTCGATCAACCGCCAGACCGAGCGGCTGGCCCGTGGCGCCGACATCATGGTGGCGACGCCGGGCCGGCTGATCGACCTGCTCGACCGCAAGGCGGTCTCGCTGGAGGCGACCGGCTATCTCGTGCTCGACGAGGCGGATCACATGCTCGACATGGGCTTCATCCACTCGCTGAAGAAGATCGCGCGCCACCTGCCGCTGAAGCGCCAGACGCTGCTGTTCTCGGCCACCATGCCGAAGCTGATCGAGGATCTGGCCCACACCTACCTGCGCGAGCCGGTAAAGGTGCAGGTCGCCCCGCCCGGCAAGCCGGTCGAGAAGATCGCGCAAGGGGTCCACTTCATCCCGCAGGGCGACAAGGCGAAGCTGCTGGAGAGCTACCTGCAAAAGCATCCGGGCGAGCAGGCGCTGGTCTTCGGCCGCACCAAGCACGGCTCGGAAAAGCTGATGAAGCTGCTGGTCAGCTGGGGCTTCAAGGCAGGCTCGATCCACGGCAACAAGAGCCAGAACCAGCGCGACCGCACGCTGGCCGAGTTCCGGGACGGCACGCTCGACGTGCTGGTGGCGACCGATGTTGCGGCGCGGGGGATCGACATTCCCGGCGTGCGGCACGTCTACAACTATGACATGCCGAACGTGCCCGAGAACTACGTCCACCGCATCGGCCGCACCGCGCGGGCGGGGGCGGCGGGCAGCGCCGTCGCCTTCGTCGCCCCGGCCGAGATGGAGGAGCTGCGCGCGGTGGAGAAGCTCTTGAAGCAGCCGGTGCCGGTGATCGGAGGCGCGCCCTGGGCGGCCGAGATCGCCGCGGCCGCGCCGCGTCCGGGGCAGAAGCCGCGCCAGGGCGGCCGGCCCAAGGCCGCCGCGCCCAAGGGCCAGCCCAAGCCGCAGCAGGCCAGGCGCATCCGCGGCCGGGCCGTCCGGCGGCCGTCCCCGGCGGCGGCTCCGCCCCGCGGCGCTCCGCTCCGGCCCGTCGCTCGGACGCGGCAGGCCGCGGCTGAGGCCGCCTGCTTCCTGGTGACGCAGGGCGCGATTCCCGCAGGCACTCGCCTCCGGGATCGCGCATAATGAAGCTCCGGCCAGCCGGAGTGGTAACGAGTGTCCGGCGACTGCAGCGCCGGGGGTTTATCTTACGAGTGTCAGCGCATTGCGCGAAGGGAGCCTTGGCAGACGCCGGTAGTTGACTACCCACCTGTCGGGCTACCCTTCGCTGCGCCGGCCACGATCCTCCCCCCCGGTGGCGACGGTCGCGAAAGACGACCCTTCCGAACCCCCTCCCCCTCCTCTCCCGCATCCGGTGCGGCGCCGCGACTGCTTGATGCGGATCAAGGCCGCGCGGCCTTTGCAGCGTCAATCCTGCGGGCGGATGTGTTGATCCGGACCCGGAGGTGTAGCCATGACCCGACTGATGATGATCCTGTTCTCGATGGTTTCCGTGACGCTGATGGGCAGCTTCATCGTGCTCGCCCTCGTCACCGGCAACGACACCCTCATCCCCATTCTTGCGGCTGCGGCAATCGGCTTCGTGCTGGCGCTGCCCGTGAGCTTCATCATCGCGCGCAAGCTCGCCTGATTCCCGGCGAGGCAGACGACGGAAGGAACAGAAGATGACGAAGGAAGCGCCGACAGGCTATTCGAGGATGCAGATCGTTCTGCACTGGGCGGTGGCGGTGCTCGTCGTCGTGCAATTCCTGCTGGGACCCGCCATGTCGGCCGTGGCGGACGGCCTGCGCAAGGGTGAGGCCGTCGGCGTGTCGCCGCTGGCCTGGGCGCATGTCGCGGTGGGCCTTGCCATCCTCGTCCTCGCCTGCTGGCGCGTCGGCCTGCGCTTTGCCCATGGCGTCCCCACGCCGGCATTCGAGCCGAAGACCCCCGAGCAGGAGTTCCTCGCCTTCGTCACGCGCGAGCTGACCTTCTTCCTCTATCTCACGATCTTCGTGCTGCCGATCTCGGGCGCCGTCGCCTGGTTCTACCAGAGCGAGGTCGCCGCCTCGGCGCATGCCAGCATGAAGGTCCTGGTGATCGCGATCGTCGCCATTCACGTCGCGATCTCGCTGTTCCACCAGTTCGTGCTGCGCGACGGCGCACTGCAGCGGATGGGCCGCCCGCAGCGCGACTAGAGCGCGGCGTCAAGAAAGACGCGGACCGTCTCTTCGAAGGCGCGGGGCTTCTCGGCGTGCAGCCAGTGCCCCGCGCCTTTCAGTTCGGCGAAGCGCGCACCGGGAAACAGGCGAAGGATCGTCTCGCGGTGCTGTGGTCCGACATAGGACGAAAGCTCTCCGCTCAGGAACAGCGCCGGCCCGTCGAACCGCCCGGAGGTATCCGGCCAGCCCAGGATTTGCGGCATCTCGGCCGCGAGGACGTCGAGGTTCAGCCGCCAGTGCGGCGGGTCCGACTTCAGGTCGAGCGACTGCAGGAAGAAGGCGCGCAGGCCGGCATCGGGCAGCACCTCGGCCAGCCGGCGATCCGCGTCGCCGCGGGTCCCGAGCGCCGAAAGGTCGAGTCCCCGCATTGCCTCGACGTTGCGGCTCTGGTCATGCGCATAGGCCACCGGGGCGATGTCGGCCACGACCAGCCGGCGCACCAGGTCCGGGCGGGTCAGGGCCAGGTGCATAGCGGCCTTGCCGCCCATCGAATGCCCCATGACATCCGCGCGGCCCCCCTGCGCCTCGATGACCTCGGCCAGGTCCGCGGCCATCTCGGGATAGCGGTGGGTCGCCGTCCAGGGACTTCCGCCGTGGTTGCGCATGTCGACCGCGATCACCAGCCGCGTCTCGGCAAGACGGCGGCAGATCACCCCCCAGTTCCGCGCCGAGCCGAACAGGCCATGCGCAACCAGAAGCGGCGGGGCGGCAGAGGGGCTCTCGGCCCGGTGGATGATGGTGTTCAGCATGCCGCGGTTCTAGCGCGACCTTGCGCCTGCTGCCAGACCGGTTGATGCGGCGGGCCGGGCCTCATAATCTGACGTCAGGGCAAGGGGATGGGCATGAGTGCGATTGCGATCAGGCAGATGGTGGACCGTGTGGACGCCCTGATGGAGGAGCGGCTGCATGTGCGCGGCCACGACCTGGCCGACAAGCTGAGGCGCGGCGGCCGTCGCCTGCCCCGGCGGGTGCGGGCGGCGGCGCGGGACCTTGCGCAGGCGGGCGAGATGGCGCGGAACCCGCGGCTGCTGATGCAGGTGGATTTTGGCAAGGTTTCGGCCGATTACGACATCTGCGTTCGGCACCTGACCTCGGTGGATCGCAAGGCACGGCTGCTGGCGGCCACCATGGGCCTCGTGCGTCTCGTGGTCGTCGTGGGACTGCTGGCCGGCGGCATCGCCCTTGCGCTGGCGCGCTGGCGCGGCCTGATCTGAGGGCGCGGCGCGAAGGGCACGAGGCCCCCGCGCCGCGGATCGCTCACAGCGTCGGATAGAGCGGGAAGCGTGCGCAGAGCGTCGCGACTTTGGCCCTGACTGCGGCTTCGACGGCGGCGTTGCCCTCTTCACCGTTGGCGGCCAGCCCGTCCACCACCTCGACGATCAGGCGGCCGATCTCGCGGAACTCCTCCTCGCCGAAGCCGCGGGTGGTGCCGGCCGGGGTGCCGAGGCGCACGCCCGAGGTGACGGTCGGCTTCTCGGGGTCGAACGGGATGCCGTTCTTGTTGCAGGTGATGTGCGCGCGGCCCAGCGCCTTCTCGGTCGCGTTGCCCTTCACGCCCTTCGGCCGCAGGTCCACCAGCATGACGTGGGTGTCGGTGCCGCCCGTCACGATGTCGAGCCCGCCCTTCATCAACTCGTCCGCCAGCGCCTGCGCATTCTTCACAACCTGCGCGGCATAGGCCTTGAACTCCGGCCGCAGCGCCTCGCCGAAGGCCACGGCCTTCGCGGCGATCACATGCATCAGCGGACCGCCCTGGATGCCGGGGAAGATCGCCGAATTGACCTTCTTGGCGATCTCCTCGTTGTTCGTGAGGATCATGCCGCCGCGCGGGCCGCGCAGGGTCTTGTGCGTCGTGGTGGTCGCCACATCGGCGTAGGGGAACGGCGAGGGATGCGCGCCGCCCGCCACGAGGCCCGCGAAATGGGCCATGTCCACCATGAGCCAGGCGCCGACCTCATCGGCGATGGCGCGGAACTTCGCGAAGTCGATCTGGCGCGGGATGGCCGAGCCGCCGGCGATGATCAGCTTCGGCTTGTGCTCGCGCGCAAGGGCCGCGACCTGATCGTAGTCGATCCGCTGGTCCTGCTGGCGCACGCCGTATTGCACCGCGTTGAACCACTTGCCCGACTGGTTCGGCGCGGCACCATGGGTCAGGTGACCGCCCGAGGCTAGTTCCATCCCGAGGATGGTGTCGCCCGGCTTGATCAGCGCCTGGAACACGCCCTGGTTGGCCTGGCTGCCCGAGTTGGGCTGCACGTTGGCGAAGGCGCAGCCGAACAGCTGCTTCGCGCGCTCGATGGCGAGGTTCTCGGCCACGTCCACGAAATCGCAGCCGCCGTAGTAGCGCTTGCCCGGATAGCCCTCGGCATATTTGTTGGTCATCACCGAGCCCTGCGCCTCCATCACGGCGCGGCTCACGATGTTCTCCGAGGCGATCAGTTCGATCTCGTCACGCTGGCGGCCAAGCTCGCCGGTGATCGAGGCGAAAAGCTCGGGGTCACGGGAGGAAAGGCTTTCGGTAAAGAAGCCATCGTCGCGATGCGGGGCGTTCATGGGCGTCTCCTGTCGGAAGGGATGCGCCCATTTAGAGCATCGGGGCCGCGACAGAAAGGCAGGAAAACGACGCATGGACCGGATTGCGCGAAGCGGGCCCCGGCGGGGGTTGAGTTTGCCGCGCGGCGCGTCCAACACTGGCCGCGGCAGGCGGAGGGGCACATGACGCGAGAGCGCATCGGATTCGTGGCGAGCAATGCGCCCGTCGCGCAGGAGGCGCTGGCCGCGATGGTCGCCCGCTACGGCCAGGTCCCCCTGCCCGAGGCCGATGTGATCGTGGCGCTCGGCGGCGACGGCTTCATGCTCCAGACGCTGCACGAGACGCAGAGCCTTGGCATCCCGGTCTATGGCATGAACCGCGGCACCGTCGGGTTCCTGATGAACGGCTATGCCGAAAAGCGCCTGCGCGAGCGGCTGGCCGCGGCCGAGGAGGAGATCCTGAACCCACTCGCCATGACGGCCGTCAGCGAGACGGGCGAGGTCTTCCACCGGCTGGCGATCAACGAGGTGAGCCTGCTGCGGGCAGGTCCGCAGGCGGCATGGCTCAGGATCTCGGTGGATGGCACGGTGCGGATGGAGGAGCTGGTCTGCGACGGGGCGCTGGTCTGCACGCCGGCAGGCTCCACCGCCTACAACTACTCGGCGCATGGTCCGATCCTGCCGATCGGTGCGGATGTGCTGGCGCTGACCGCCATCGCGCCGTTCCGCCCGCGTCGCTGGCGCGGGGCGCTGCTGCCCAAGACCGCGACCGTCCGCTTCGACGTGATCGACGCGCGCAAGCGTCCGGTGATGGCGGATGCCGACGGACGCTCGGTCCGCGACGTGGTCTCGGTCGAGATCCGCTCCGAGCCGGCGGTCCGGCACCGGCTGCTGTTCGACCCCGGCCACGGGCTGGAAGAGCGGCTGATCCGCGAACAGTTCGTCTAGCGGAACCGGTCGGCAAGCTTCTGGAGCGGGCTGCGCGTATCCTCGGCCCCGGCCTGCGGCGCGGGATCCGGTGACGGTGGCACGGGCTTCGGCGCGGCAGGTTTCGGCGGCTGCATCCGCAGGGCCACGGCATTCTGGAACTTCGCCCCGTCGCCGGCCGCAAGGGCCAGCGCCCCGTCCGCGATGCCGCGCAGCAGGTCGTCGAGCCAGCCGGCATCCGCCTTCGCGAAGTCGTTCAGGACATAGGAGGCCACGGCATCCTTGTGCCCCGGATGGCCGATGCCCAGCCGGACCCGCCCGTAGGCCTCGCCGATATGGGCATGAAGCGACCTCAGCCCGTTGTGGCCCGCATGCCCCCCGCCCTGCTTCAGCCGCAGCTTGCCGGGGGCAAGGTCCAGCTCGTCATGGAACACCGTCACGTCGGCCGGCGAGAGCTTGTAGAACCGCAGCGCCTCGCCCACCGACTGGCCCGAGAGGTTCATGAAGGTCTCGGGCTTCAGCAGCAGCACCTGCTCGGACCCGAGCCTGCCCTCGGACGCGACGCCCTGAAACCGCTGTCGCCACGGGCCGAACCCATGCGCCAAGGCGATGGCGTCAACCGCCATGTAGCCGATGTTGTGCCGGTTGCCCGCATAGCGCGCGCCCGGATTGCCGAGGCCGACGAAAAGCTTCAAGGGACTGCTCCTTCCGGATCCGGCCTGTCTTACGTGCGCCCTGCCCACGGGACAAGGCCTTGGTCGCCACCCCGGCCGGATGGTGCCATGACGGCTAGACCGCCGGCACCGGCCGGGCCACGAACACGCGCCGCACCCCGGGCAGCAGCGCGACTGCGAGGATGCCGATCGAGAACAGGCACCAGATCGCCGGCCCCTCGTTGTTGTTCGTGGTCAACGAGAAGGCCAGCACCGGCCCCGCCAGCGCGTGGAACAGCGCCAGTCGCCATGCCCCGTAGAACACGGGCATCACGAAGACGGCGAGGATGTAGGGCGGGAACCCGAAGTTCGTGCCGAACGTCCGGTCGAATGCCAGGAAAAGACCGTTGTAGGGCACGTCCCAGGCGAGGTGCCAATCGCCCGACACGGTGCAGAGCGGCGCCCCGCAAAGCGGACGGCCCGGCTCGCATGTGCCCAGCATCTGCAGCGGCACAAGCTGCAGGATGATGAGGAAAGTGGAAAGCCCGGCCAGGCCAAGCACGATCCGCCGGGCGCGGGGCGCCAGGAGGGGCGCGGCGATGGCGATGGTGTAGGCGTTGATGAAGATCGGCTGGAAGGCGATGTGCAGGACCGAGAACAGCGTCACCGCGCGGTTCGCCGGCGTGCCGCACTGGTCAAGCACCATGTAGCCGCCGAACTGAAGCCCCTCCATCAGCGCGAAGAAGAGCAGCGTGACCGGGATCGCCGGCGGGTCGCCGCGCCACCAGGTGATGGCAGCCCCTGCCGTTCCGGCAAGCACCATCCCGGTCGTGACCTCAGTTCCCCAGCACATCGGCACCTCCCACCGCTTCAGGCGCCCAGCATGGGCGCGCAGCGGCGGGCTGGCAAACGAAGATGGTCGGCCCGCACCCCTGAGGCGGCGGCAGGCGGCGGTCAACGGTGGGAAAAGCAAAGGAGGCGGAGGCTCGCGCCCCCGCCTCCCGCAAGCATGGTCCGCAAGGCTCAGGCCTCGGCGGCCTCGTCCTCGTTGTCCGACGACCGCAGGCCCGACGGAGCCGAGATGTTCGCGATCACGAAGTTCCGGTTGATCGTCGGAACCGCGCCTTCCGGCAGCGCGACATCGTTGATGTGGATGACATCGCCGACGTTCTTGCCGGTCAGGTCCACCGTGATGTGATCCGGGATGTCGCCCGCAGTCACTTCCAGTTCCACCTCGGGACGCACCACGGTCAGGGTGCCGCCACGCTTCAGGCCCGGGGCCTTGTCGTGGTTCTCGAAGGTCACGTGGATGAACAGGTTGATCCGGCTCGTGCGGCGCAGACGCATGAAGTCGACGTGCGTCGGCAGGTCCTTCACGACATCGCGCTGCACGCCGCGGCAGATCACGCGGACGTCTTCCTGGCCCTCGACCTTGAGGTTGAACAGCGTCTGCAGGAAGCGGCCCTTCTTCAGCCGGTTCAGCAGGTCGTTGTACTTGACGTTGATCGACAGCGGCTCTTGCCCACCGCCGTAGACGATTCCGGGTACGTAGCCCTCACGACGAGCTTGACGAGCGGCCCCCTTGCCTGTCCCCGTCCGTACCTCGGCCTGAAAATCCGGGATTTCACCAGCCATAGAGGTTCTCCATATGTGAAACGCCCCATCCTCCAAGGGTGCATGGGGTCGCGAGGCGCCGCCATAGCCGATCTTCGCCCCGAAGGAAAGCCCCGGAGCCAGCCCGGTCACGATTTCTCTAGAGCTCTGGTTTGCCGCCGCGATGCGGCCGGACACACCTTCCAGTGCCGCCCCATCCCCGGAACCGCCCCGACTTGCGAGGCGGGCGCGGAACCCGATCCGCGCCACGCCGTCCGGTGGCTGACCGCTTCCGCGCTCAGCCCCACTCCCCTTCGAAGCCTTTCGGAACCAGAAGGTTGTCGCGACCAAGCGCACCCACCGACTTCTCGCCGCACAGCGCCATCGAGACGTCCAGCTCCTTCCAGATCACCTCGAGCGCGCGACGCACACCCGCCTCGCCCATCGCGCCGAGGCCATAGATGTAGGACCGGCCGATGTAGGTGCCCTTCGCCCCCAGCGCGAGCGCCTTCAGCACGTCCTGCCCCGAGCGGATGCCGCCGTCCATGTGTACCTCGATCCGGTCGCCCACGGCGCGCACGATCTCGGGCAGCATCCGGATCGATGACAGCGCGCCGTCGAGTTGCCGCCCGCCGTGATTCGAGACCACGATCGCATCCGCCCCGAAGTCCGCCGCGCGCCGCGCGTCATCGGCGTCGAGGATGCCCTTCAGGATGATCTTCCCGCCCCAGACGTCGCGGATGCGCGCGATCTTCTTCCAGTCGAGCTGCGGGTCGAACTGCTCGGCCGTCCAGCTCATCAGGCTCGACGTGTCGCCTACGCCCTTGGCGTGGCCCACGATGTTGCCGAAGCTGCGCCGCTTCGTGCGCAGCATCTCGATCCCCCAGCCCCACTTGGTCGCCAGATCCAGCATCACCGGCAGCGTCAGCTTCGGCGGCGCCGAAAGGCCGTTCTTCAGGTCCTTGTGCCGCTGGCCAAGGATCTGCAGGTCGAGCGTCAGCACCAGCGCCGAGCAGCGGGCCCGCTTCGCCCGCTCCAGCATCGAGTCGACGAATTCTTCGTCCTTCATGACGTAAAGCTGGAACCAGAACGGCTTCGTCGTGGCCGCCGCCACGTCCTCGACCGAGCAGATCGACATGGTCGACAGCGTGTAGGGCACCCCGAAGGCCTCGGCGGCGCGCGCGGCCTTGATCTCGCCATCGGCGCATTGCATCCCGGTCATGCCGACCGGAGCCAGCGCGACCGGCATCGCCACCTCCTGCCCGATCATCTGCGACCGGGTTGAGCGGCCGAGCATGTCCACCGCCACCTTCTGCCTGAGGCGGATCTGCTGGAAGTCCGAGCAGTTGTCGCGGAACGTCTGCTCGGTGTAGCTGCCGCTCTCGCAATAATCGAAGAACATCCTCGGCGCCCGCCGGCGGTGCATGCGCTTCAGGTCCTCGATGCAGGTGATGACGGGCATGGAGATCTCCGGGCTGGAACTGGTCATGTTTCCTTACCGGTAGAGGCTGACCAGATCAACGCACCTTGCATAGGACCGACCCGGATCAACGGTCGAGGATCCGCGCCGAGAGGGTGCCTCCTGCCGTGGCAACGCCGGTGTCGGGGGCTCGATGCCCCCGGCGCCGGCACCCCCCGACCATACCTGCCCGACACAGCGGAACCGGCGGGACCGATGCGAGAGCCGCGGCCACCTCTCCGGCTGACGCGGCGCGTCAGGCGGCGTGCGCTCCCGCTGCCAGCGCGGCCACCCGGTCGAGCACTTCGGCCACCGGACGCCCCTCGCCCACCAGCTTCACGATCGCGGAGCCCACGACGCAGCCGTCTGCAATACCGGCGATGTCGCGCGCGGCCTCGGGCGACGAGATGCCGAAGCCCACGATCACCGGCAGCGCCGTCGCGGCCTTGATCCGCGCCACCTCGGGCGCCACGTCGACGGCCTGGGCCGCGGCAGCGCCGGTGATCCCGGTGATCGAGACGTAGTAGACGAAGCCCGAGGTGTTCTGCAGCACCTTCGGCAGCCGCCGGTCGTCGGTCGTGGGCGTCGCCAGCCGGATGAAGTTCAGCCCCGCCGCCTGCGCCGGCAGGCAAAGCTCGCTGTCCTCCTCGGGCGGCAGGTCCACCACGATCAGCCCGTCGATCCCCGCCTCGCGCGCCTCGGTCAGGAAGCGGTCAACCCCGCGGGAATAGATCGGGTTGTAGTAACCCATCATCACGATCGGCGTCACTGCGTCGCCCTTGCGGAACTCCCGCACCATGTCGAGCGTCCGCGCGAGCGTCTGCCCACCCTCCAGCGCGCGCTGGCCCGCGACCTGGATCGTCGGCCCGTCCGCCATCGGATCGGTGAAGGGCATGCCAAGCTCGATGATGTCCACGCCCGCCGCGGGCAGCCCCTTCATCACCTGAAGCGAGGTCTCGAGGTCCGGATCGCCCGCCATGATATAGGCCACGAAGGCCTTCTTCCCCTCGGCCTGCAGCCGCCGGAAGCTGTCGTCGATCCGCGTCATGTCCGTCCCCGTCGCCCTGATGGCAGCCGGTTTGCGTCAGCGGCGCGGGAAAATCAATGGGCGAAGCTGGCAAGGCCCATGCGGCACCCCCCGCGCTTGCCTTGCCCCCGGCCCTTGCCTATGAAGCGGCGAAACCAGCAAGGAGTGGATCATGGGTTTCCGCATGGGGATCGTCGGCCTGCCGAACGTGGGCAAATCCACGCTCTTCAACGCGCTCACCCGCACCGCTGCCGCACAGGCCGCGAACTTCCCCTTCTGCACCATCGAGCCGAACGTGGGCGAGGTTGCGGTCCCCGATCCGCGCCTCGAAGTTCTGGCAGAGATCGCCGGTTCCAAGCAGATCATCCCGACGCGGATGACCTTCGTGGACATCGCGGGCCTCGTGCGCGGCGCCTCGAAGGGCGAGGGTCTCGGCAACCAGTTCCTCGCCAACATCCGCGAGTGCGACGCCATCGCGCATGTGCTTCGCTGCTTCGAGGACGGCGACATCACCCATGTCGAGGGGCGGATCGACCCGGTGGCCGATGCCGAAACCATCGAGACCGAGCTGATGCTCGCGGACATGGAATCGATCGAGCGGCGGCTCGCGAACCTCGCGCGCAAGCTGAAGGGCGGCGACAAGGAGGCGCTGGACCAGGACCGGCTGCTGCGCGCCGCGCTGGCCGCACTCGAGGCCGGCAAGCCCGCGCGCACGGTGAAGGTTGCCGACGACGACCAGCGCGCCTGGCGGATGCTGCAACTGCTGACCGCGAAGCCCGTGCTCTATGTCTGCAACGTCGAGGAAGCCTCGGCCGCCAGCGGCAATTCGCAATCCGCCCGCGTCGCCGAGATGGCGAAGGCGCAGGGCGCGGCGACGGTGGTGATCTCGGCCCGCATCGAGGAGGAGATCGCCCAGCTTCCCCCCGAGGAAGCCGAGATGTTCCTGACCGAGATGGGGCTGGAGGAAGCCGGCCTCGACCGCCTGATCCGGGCGGGGCACGAGCTTCTGGGCCTGCAGACCTACTTCACGGTCGGCCCCAAGGAGGCGCGGGCCTGGACGATCCCGAAGGGGATGCTGGCCCCCCAGGCGGCGGGCGTGATCCATGGCGACTTCGAGAAGGGCTTCATCCGCGCCGAGACCATCGCCTATGACGACTATGTCGCGGGCCGGGGCGAGGCCGGCGCCAAGGAAGCCGGCAAGTTCCGCATCGAAGGCAAGACCTACGAGGTTCAGGACGGCGACGTGCTGCACTTCCTGTTCAACGCCTGAGCGACGCGCACAGGTCGCTTCCCTGCCCGGGCCCGTGGCCCGGCCCTGGCGGTCCGGCGGCTGGCTCCGCCAGGGGCCACCGCCCCCGAGCGGGCCGCGCCCGGGCGCATCCGCCCGCAGGGCCTCCTGCGCGCCGCGGCTCAGGGCAGGTCGTCGAGCAGCATCGGATACAGTAGCCCGTCGGCCCCCGGCTGCCCGAGATGGTTTACCCAGAGATCCGGCGAGGCGTTGTAGCGCCGATAGCGCTCCAGCTTGTCGTGAAGGTCATTGACCAGCGCCTGCTGCTCGGAGATCGACATTCGCACCCAGTCTTCCTGGGTGATGGTCATGATGCGAGACCGGTAGGGCAGGCCCTCCAGCAGTTCCGAAACCGCGACGGCCCCGGCAAGCGTTTCGTCCTGGCGGCGGGACACGCTCTCGGGTCGGCGGCTCATGTCGGCGGCGGCGCCCAGCACCTGCTCGAAGAAGCGATCCGGGTCCAGGACATTGGCCTCGGCCTTGTCCACGACGATCTGCAGCGCCTCCGCCAGGTCGGACAGCTGAGCCTTGGACAGCAGCAGACGGATCGACACCGGGCGCAGCGCCGGCTGGGCGAAGTCGCGGTCGGCGATCACGCCCTCGAACACGTCGGGCGCCTCGGTGCCGTCCTGACGGCCAAGATAGGCGAGGCGCAGGGTCTGCATCGCCTGCCCCACGGCCGAGGCGATGGGGGTATCGGGCACGGGCGCCGGCCCCCCTGCATCCCGGGCCGAGGCCGAAAGCTGGTCCACCACCACCTGCCCCACCTGCCGCGCCGCGGCCTCGTAGGCGGCGGCCTCGCCCTTCGGCACCGCGAAATAGAGCGGCGGAAGGTTCGGGAACGTGGTCAGTTCGCGATAGAGCCGTGTCGCCCGCTCGTGGTCGCCGACCTCCGCCCCCTTCGGCGTCAGCAGGTGTATCACGGCGACATAGCCCCCCAGCTGCTCGCGCACGAGCCGGTTCAGCGCCTCGCCGCTGAGGCCGGTCCCGCTGAGCTCGTCCGTGGCCTCGCGCGGGCCCGCGTCGGTGACCAGCACGACAAGCCGCACGTCGTAGCCCGACCAGTCGAGCGAACTGATGGCATGCTCCAGCCCGGTATAGCTGTCCTCGCGGAAGCCACGGCTGGAGGCCGTCGCTTCGGTCATGGTCCGGATCCCGGCAAGAAAGCCCGCCTCGCTGCGCCCCTCGTCCAGCGTGACGAAGGTGCGCGCGGCATATTCCAGCAGGGGCTGGCCCCGCAGGCTGTCGCGATACCCCACCAGTCCGAAGGAGACACGGTCGGTGAGGTTCGCCGCCGCCACCTCGCGGTAGACTCCGCTCAGGGCCTCGCGGGTCGCGTCGATGTAGGGACCCATCGAATGCGTGGTATCCACGACGAAGACCACGCCCGCCCGCATCCCGGCACGCGGCGCATCCGGCACCCCGCCGATCGGCTTTTCCGTCGCGGCGGGCCCTGCCGCGTCGCGGCCGCCGGTGCGGGCGACGGCCACCTTCAGAAGGTTCACGAAGGTGCCGTTCTCGAACAGCGCCTCTTCGGCATCGAGGATCGGCAGCACATGCAGCCGCTGGCGTTGATCGATCGCCTCACGGGGCCCGAGCGCCACGACGCGGTCCGACGGCGTGCCACTGCGCTCGGCGGCCTCGGCCTCGGCTCGCAGCGCCGCGGCCTCCGTGCCCGGGTCCTCGGCCTCGACCAGGTCGTAGGCCGTGTCGAGATCGGACAGGAACAGCGTCCGGTCGAGACCCGCCGTCACCTCCAGCGTAGCCACGATGTTCTGGTTCCAGTCGGCCACCGCAGTGACCGGAAGCCATCCCAGGTCACGGCCATCCTGCGACGGCCCGACCTCGACCCAGCCCTCGCTCCGCCCGTAGACGAAGAATTGCTGAAGCGGCAGCGCACTGCCGAGCGGGTGCCCGCCCGGTGCATCCAGACGCTCCGTCGCCTGGCGGACCAGCACGCGCTGCGGCAGCGAGGTCTTGCCGTCCATGACCAGCGGGACGCGGTCTGCCGCGACCGCGGCCGTCGCCATGAGGAGGAGGGCCGCAAGGAAACGATGGAACATGGTCATCCTCTCAGCTTCGCAAGGGCCGTCTGCGCTTCGGCGGACCCGAGGGCGGCAGCGGCCTCGTAGGCGCGTCGCGCCGCAGCGGCGTTCGGCTGCGGGAAGGGACTACGACGTGGATCGAAGGTCGCCGGATCATACATCCGGCCCAGCGCCAAATGGGCCCGGATGCGGCGCTCGGCGCTGGCATCCGGGTTGCGGGCCAGCGCGATCAGGCTGGCAAGGGCGGCCTCGAGATTGCCCGAGTCGATCAGGGCCTCGACCTCCGCCAGGGGATCGCTGGCGTCCAGCGCACGGCGCGCGTCTCCGACCTGTCTGGAACTGCCGCCTTGGCCATCCTTCGAAAGCAGCGGCAGGGCGAACCAGAGGCCCGCCCCCGCCGCGGCCAGTGCCGACACGCCGCCCAGACCCAGCAGGATGCCCCGACGCGCCATTCCCCGCGGCGCGCCCCGATCGACGGCACCCGCCGCCGCAGTCAGGCGCTGCACCAGATCGGTCGGGCGCTCCTCGGGCCGGGTCTTCAGCATCGCCTCGAGCGTGGCGCGCAACGCCGGCGGCAGGCCCGCGGCGGGGGGGATCTTCAGGTCGTCCCGGCGAGCCTCGACGGCGGCGATGCCCATGCCTTCGCCCGGAACCTTCAGCCCCGCCACCTTCATCAGCACGAGTCCGAGGGAATAGACGTCCGAGGCGGCCCCGACGCGCGCGCCGTGCAGGCCGAACTGCTCGGGCGAGGAATAGGAATACTTCCCCGCATAGGTCGAGCCGATGATCGAGGCCTCGGTCCCCGCCGTGTTGGAGGCAAGGCCGAAGTCGATCAGCTTGCAGTGGCCGATGTCGCCGTCGGGCAGCATGATGTTGTCCGGCGCCACATCACGATGAACGATGCCCAGCGCATGGATCGCCGCCAGCGCGCCGGCGATGCGGCGCCCCAGCAGCAGCACGTCCGCCGGCGCCAGCCGCGCGCCGCGCTCCAGATAATGCGACAGCGGCTGGCCATCCACGAATTCCATGATCAGGTAGAGCCGGCCCTCGCGGTCCTGCAGCGTGGTCTCGTAGCGGATCACCGCATCGCTCTGGACCTTGCGCAGCAGCTGCGCCTCGCGCCGGAACAGATCCACCGCGCGCGGCACCAGCGCGATCTCGGGCGCCATGACCTTGATCGCCACCACGTCCTGCGTGGTGAGGTTCACCCCGCGCCAGGTGGTGCCCATGCCGCCCTGACCCAGACGCGCCTCGACGCGGTAGGTGTCCTGGATCACGTCGCCAGGCTGAAGTTCGGTCGTCATCGCACCCTCCCGTCGGCGGTCACAGGCGGCGCTGGTTCAGCGCGACGTGCTTGGTGAAGGTACGGATGTCCATGATCTGGAAGCAGATCCCGGCGAAGACGAAGGACAGCGTGACACTGAAGAGGATGAACAGGAACCCGTAGAGGATGACGGTGCTGTCGCCGACCGCATACTTGGGCGAATGGCGGATGATCATGGCGCCGGTGTAGCAGGACAGGGCCACGTTGAAGCCGGTCGCGATCCAGATCAGGATGGACAGGGATTTGTTCAGAAGATCCCGCATGGGCGCATTACTCCTTAGGGTCACCGGGCCTGAGCGGCCGCAATCTGTTGCATGTCGTCGCGGATGCGGCCGAGGTCGTTCATCCCGCTCGCGCCGCGCCGGCCGAGATGGTCCTGCACCGCGCCAAGGCAGGCCGCCCGCCGGGCGCCGCGGCTCTCGTGTTCGTCGCGAACCGATCCGATCTGTGCGGCCAGAAGGGTCTGCGAGAACTCGGCCGAGAGCCCCTCGATCAGGTTGCCGTAGTCGACGCTTTCGCGGGCGATGACCGCCTCGAGATCGCGCAGCTTGCCGTCGGCTTCGGCGCGGGCCTCGGCCACCTCCTGGCCCAGCTGGTCGTCGCCACTGGCCTCCGCCTCGGCGGCCATCCCGTCGTAGCTCGGCAGGAGGGCCGCGATGGCGAGCGCATTCAGGTAACGCTGCACGATCTGGTCGCAGGTCAGGACGGCCGAGCCGAGGATCAGCCGGATTGACCGATCGCGCTGGGCGTTCGTCTCGGCGCGGGCCGACCGGATCGTCTCGGCGATCACGGCGAAGCGGCTGCGGGCGCCGGGTTCGGCCGCCTCGCGCGACAGCCGGTCCAGCAGCGCAAGCACCTCGGTTTCCGAGGCGGCGGACTCGAGGGCCGGGTCGGCACGGGAAAGCTCCTCCAGCGCCTCGGCGACGGCACGGGCCTGTTCGGCCGAGGTGATCGACAGCGCCGAAAGCACCAGCCGCCCCCCGGTGTAGTCCTCGCGCGTGACATCCTTCGAGCGGGTGTCGAAGGGCGAGACCTCGAAGCGCGTGGCGCTGGTGATCTGGTCGATGGGGGTGCGGGCATCGCCGCCCCGCTTGATGTAGCCGCCCGCCTGGCCATGCAGCCGGCCGTGTCGCACCATCGCGAAGGGCGTCAGCACGAATTCCGACACGTTGCCGAGCATGTCGTGAAGACCCAGCGGGTTCGAAGCAAGGGTGCCGATCGCCTGCACCTTCCCGCCAGCGCTGTCGGTTCCGCCATGGGCGATGTATTCCGACGGGACGTGGCCCTCGGGGATGGGCGGCAGGGCGCCCCGGAACAGCGCGGGATCCACCGCAAGGCCACCCCGCGCGGCAAATTCCCACTCCTCCTCGGTGGGCAGCCGAAGATAGGCCCCCGTCTGACCGGCCGCCGGCAGGCTGTCCGGCGCATTGCGCATCAGCCAGACGGTCCAAGCCTCGGCGAATGCCTCAAGCTCGGTCCGGGTGACGCCGGCCTTGGGCAGGAAGTCGCGCCGCCGCGGCTTCTCGCCCGTGCAGGGCTCTGTCACGG
This sequence comes from Rhodobacter sp. CZR27, assembly GCF_002407205.1. Classification (NCBI taxonomy): domain Bacteria; kingdom Pseudomonadati; phylum Pseudomonadota; class Alphaproteobacteria; order Rhodobacterales; genus Rhodobacter; species Rhodobacter sp. CZR27. Next base: position 2,722,440 of record NZ_CP023548.1, read on the forward strand.
CGCGATACTGCGCCTCGGCGATCTCGTATTTCCCGATGTAGAACAGCCCCTTGCCGCCGCCTTTCGCGGTATCCTCCAACCCCCCCGAGACGTAGGAGCGCCTCAGGCCGTCCAGATAGGGCTGCGCATCCCCTTCCTGCCCCAGGATCACCGGGACGTCGCCGATGGCCCCTTCGGCGTTCGGGGTGGCCACGGGGCGGAACACCATGCCGCCGCCGCAGGGCATCGGCAGCACGAGGTCCCCTGCGGCAGGCTGCGGGTTCCAGTATTTCTCGTCCCAGGTGATGATGCCCTCGGCCCCTGCCCCAAGCGGCGCAAGCGCCATGAAGCCGGCGAGAAGGGCCGCGCGTCCTGTCGTCCTATCCATGTCTGAGCACCTCTTCGCCCGGAATCCTTGCCACGGCCGCCATGGCCCAGCCGGATGCCGTGACCGCCGTCGCACCGACCAGCGCCGCGGCCGCCGCCACCTGCCCCGCTCGGAGGCTGGCCACCGGCCCGTCGCCGACGCCGGCCAGGGTTGCGTTGATCAGTGCGAGGCCCGGCAGCACGATGGCCAGCGACACGCAGAGGCCCGCCACCGCCAGAACGAGGCTCTGGATCAGCGGGATCGCGGCCCGTCCCGCCGGCGACAGCCCGAGCATCCGCAGGAGGCTGAGCGCCAGCCGCTGCCGCTCGACCATGCCGCGCAGATTGGCGCTCATCGCGGCCCAGAACCCTGCCACGGCAAGCACCGCGATCGCCATGTAGAGCCGGTCCGCCGCCTCCCGGACGCGCAGAAGAAGGGCGGCGTTCTCGGCCTTGGGGCGGACCGTGATCCCCCGCTCGGCCAGCGCATCGGCCAGCGGGGCGAGATCGGCCAGAGTCCGGGCATAGAGCCTGAAGCTGGCATGGGACAGGGGCGGCGCGGCGGGGTCCAGCCAGCGGTCCGGCGTGATGGCGGGGTCGTCGCGGAAGCGCTCGATGGCCAGCATGTCGGCGAGGGAAAGGAAGATGGCGGGGCGTCCGTAGCGCTCCGCCGGCACGAGGCCGGCCACGGTGAACCGGCCGCGCGCGGTCTGGTCCGACCCTTCGGTCCGACGGCCGATCACCAGCCGGACCGCCGATCCCGCATTGGCCCCAAGGGCGCGCGCCAGGGGCGTGCTGAGCCAGACCTGCCCGGAAATGGGGGCGGTTCCCGGGATCAGCGGGTCGCCGGGGCCCGAGACGACAAGCGGAACAGCGCGCTCGATCCCGTGACGGGCGGAAGCCTGTGCGGCGCCGGTGGGAAGTTCCACCGCCACGGCGTCGGCCATGGCGTTGATCGAGCGCGTCGCCGGCAGCACGAAGCCCACCTCGGGGCGGCTTTCGAGCCACCGGAAGAAATCGGCATCATGCGCCCCCGCACCCACGGCCACGAGTTCGCGGTTGGCGGGATCGTCGACCAGCCGATCCACGGTGCGGTCCACCGCACCGGTCTTCAGCGCCAGCAGGATCAGCATCGGGGCCAGGACCCCCACCAGCGCCGCGATGAAACATGCCGCGGCGATCCAGTCATGCCGCAACTCGCGCAGCGCAAGGAACAGGGCCACCGGCATCACGCGGCCTCCGGGGCGGGAGCCGAGAAGATCGAGCGCACCAGCACGCCCGATCTCTCGATCCGGTGGCGGACGCGGCGGCAGTCGGCAAAGGCACCGCGGGACGCCTGGTGGCTCGCAAGCAGCACGGCCGAACCGGCACGCGCCGCGAGATGCAGGACCAGCTCCTCCACCGCCCGGACATTGGCGGGATCCAGCGCCGACACCGGCTCGTCCAGCAGCAGAAGCCGCGGCCGTGCGAGGATGGCCCGCGCAAGGGCGACCCGCTGGCGCTGTCCGACCGACAGCTGCGCCGGGAGCCTGTCCAGCAGATCGGTCAACCCCAGCGCCCCCACGACCTCGCGCGCCCAGCCGGGCGACACCGCAAGACCGGCGATGCGTGCCGGCAGGCCGATGTTGTCGCGGGCGGTGAGGTAGGCCACCAGGGCATGGGTCTGAAGCACGAATCCGATCAGCGCGGCCCCCGCCTCCGGTTGCTGCAACATGTCCTGGCCGGACAGACAGTGGCGGAGGCCCGGATGCGCCTCGGCCGCGATCACGCCGGCGACCAGGCCGAGAGCCGTGCTCTTGCCGGTGCCGCTCGGGGAATCGAGCACCAGCACCTCGCCCGCGGACAGTTGCAGCTCCTCGACGCTTACCATGAACCCGGCCCCGAGACGCGCCGACAGCCCGAGGATGTCGGCTGCACGCGGCAGCGGCGCAAGGCTTGCATCGAATGCGGGTGAGGTGTCCCGACGGGTGGCGGCAGCGGCGATCATGGACCGGCCCGCAGCCGGATCTCGACCGCCCCCCCGAGGGTCAGCACCGTCGCCTCTCCGATCTGGCGCGGCTGGCGCGGGGCCAACGGCTTGCCGTCGACCGTCGTGCCGTTGGTCGATCCAAGGTCCGTGGCCATCAGCCTCCGCCCCTCGAGCGACAGGCGAAGATGCTCCCGGCTGACGCGCGGGTTGTCGATGTCGACCGGAACCCCGCGGCCCCGCCCGATCACCACGCCGGCGCGCAGGCTGTCGCGTCCGATGCGCCGCGAAAAGCTGGTGTCGCCCGTCCGGATCGTCAGGGTCAGCGCCACGCGTCCCTCGGCCGAGGGCAGTCTGTCCCCGCCGCTCCGCCCGCTTGCGGCAATGGCTATCACCGCGAGGACAGTCAGCAGCGCCGCAGGGATGCCGCCAACGATGGCCCAGAACCGGATGTCGCCGTTCCCCGGGCCGGCCGGCACGGCAGGCGGAGGGACGGCAGGCGGGGGCACGGCCGGCCTTGCCGGCGCGCCGGCCCCGGCTTCCGGGTCGCAGGCGCCACTGGCAGCGGCAACCGACAGCCCGGCCTCGTCGAGGAAGTCCGCAATGGTGCGGGCGGACGATGCCAGGTAGATGCCCGACACGCCTTTCGCAGTGGCTGTGTTCAGGCCGATCACGCGGCCGCACCGGTCGAGCAGCGGCCCGCCCGAGTTGCCGGGACTGAGCGGGGCAGTGTGCTGAACGATCTCGATCCGCGCAGGGCCGTTGTTCCAGGAGCCCTGCAGCACCCGGCTTACGTTGCCGCCGGTCAGCGTCGTCTCGAAGGCGGCAATGTTCATCTCCTCGCCCATGACGGCGTCGGCCGCACCGGGAAAGCCGATGGCAACGACCGGCTCGCCCTTCCGCAGCGTCCGCATGTCAAGCGCGAGCGGCGGCGGCGGCGCGGCCGTGACCTTCTTGGGGTCGAGTTGCAGGACGGCGAGGTCAGCCTCGCGCGAGGCGGCCAGCACCGAGCCGCGGTAGATCGAGATGGTGTCGCTGGTCTTGAACACCACCCCGATGTCCCGGCCGCGCTCGATGACGTGGTTGTTGGTCAGGTAGAGCAGCGAGCCGCTGCCGCCCGAGGAGATCACCACCCCCGCCCCTGTCACGTAGCCGCCGGGAGCGTCGACGAAGACACGCCCGACGGAGCGATCCGTCAGCGGCGCAATGTCCGAGAAGTCCTGAGCCGCGGCGGCGGCTGCAAGGACGAGTGCCAGAAGAAGGGTCAGGAGGTTCGGCATCAGTTGGGGATCCAGCCGGGCTGACGGGACAGGATGCCATAGGCCACCGCAGCGGCCGCGATCAGCAGCATGAGGATCACCATGACGATGGGCTGGCGGTTCACCGCCCTGCTCGGGCCGCGCCGCGAGACCGATGCGACGGAGACGGACGGGCGCTCCGCCGGTCGCTCGCTTCGGCGGGACGCGACGGACGTCGGCCGCGCAAGCTCGACGCCGGCCATGTAGGCGAACTGGCGGACGGCCTGCGGCCGGTCCAGCGGCCAGAGCGTGCAGCCCGCATCGATGGCGGTGACGAGCGCGGGGGAGTAGCTGGCGCGGATGCCCCGGTTCGCCACCAGCGCCGCCAGCGGCACGAAGGGATCGGCGCCCCCGGCGGCAATGGCTGCCGCGCGGTCCTGGGCATTGGGCGGCAGGCGCTGCGAGGCCATCTCGTAGAGCATGACGGCCAGCGAGTAGATGTCGCTCCACGGGCCCTCGTCGAGCCGCTGCGGCGCGCGGATCTGGCCGCGGGGGAAAAGCTCCGGCGGGGCGTAGTTCTTGGTGAACATCGCCAGCGAGCCGCGCTGGCCGGACGGACGTGCGGCCCCGAAATCGATCAGGATCGGCTGCTGGTCCTGCCGGGCGATCATCACGTTCGCGGGCTTCACGTCCCGGTGCACGAGCCCGGTGGAATGCACGGTCTCCAGCGCGATGCAGATGGGCCCGAGGAAGCTGCGCAGAAGCCCCTCGGGAATGAAGCCCGTCCGCTGGATCATCGGGGCGACGAGGCGGCTGAGCGGCTCGCCCTCGATGAAATCCATGGCGCAGTAGGCAGTTCCGAACTTCTCGAAGGCGCCGCGCACGCGGACGAGGCCGGCCTGCTGGGGAAGCGCCTTCAGGATGTTCGCCTCGGCGATGAAGGCGGCAAGTCCCTCCTGATACACCCGCTCGGCCTTGGGAAGCGGGCGGACGAAGCCATTCACGTCCCGGTGCGCGATGTCGCAGGGGAAATATTCCTTCAACGCGACAGCCGCGCCGGATTCGAGCGCGGTGGCGCGGTAGGTGATACCGAAGCCGCCGCGGCCGATCTGGTCCACGATCGCATGACCCCCGATGCGGGTGCCGTTGGGAAGGCGCGGCTCGAGCATCATGTCCTGTCCGGCGCCGCTTTCTCCGGCTCGGGGACGCGCGCAGGTGCGGGCGCGGGCTGAGGCGCGGCAGCCGCCGGCGGTCGCGCCCGCGGCGTCACCGTTGCGGGCGGCGCGACCGTCTTCGGCTTGACCGCTCCCGGCGGATCGGCCGGTTTGGGCGTGACCGGCTGGTCCTCGGCGGGGACGGGGATGTCGCGCATTTCCGTTCGGGACGTCGTGCCTGCCGCCTCGGCGGCAGGCTCCGGTTCGGCCGCAGGGCCACCCAGCGCGGCATAGATCGCAAGGCCCGCCAGCACGAGCGCGGAACCGAGGCCGGCCGCAGCCAGCGGCAGGCGCCAGCCCGAAAGGTTCAGCGCGCCGGGCCGCCCCGCGCGCGTGCCCGGGTGACGGTAGACGATGACCGAGGTATTGTCCTGCGACGGGTGGCCCTTGCGCTCGACCGCGGCCAGCAGGGCCTCGGTCACGGCCCGCGCGCCGCCGCGCATCCGGTCGTTGAGGATCTCCACAAGCTCGGCCTCGGGCAGTGCATCCAGACCGTCCGTCGCGATCACGACCGCATCGCCGGGTTCGAGCGCCAGCGAGTTCACATCCACCAGGGTCAGGGGATTGCCGGTCAGCGCCGAACGCAGCACGTTGCGGCGGGGATGGCCCGCGGCCTCGGCCCGGGTCATCCGGCCCGCCTCGACGAGGCCCATCAGCTCGCCGAAGATCGAATGGTCGGCATTCACCCGCCGCAGCACGCCGCGACGCAGCAGGTAGATCGCGCTGTCGCCCACGCTGACCCAGACGAGCCGATCCGCCAGCTTGATCGCCGCGATCAGCGTGCAGCCCATGCCCCGCAGGCTGGGATCGCGCGACAGCGCCGCGCGGATCGCCTCGTTTGCGGCCTCGAGCGCATCCTGAAGCCGGTCGGCTGGGCGCGGCGCCCGCGCCACCTGGGTGAAGTGGTGGGCAAAGGCCCGCAGGGCCAGACCGCTCGCCACCTCTCCGCCGGCGTGGCCCCCCATCCCGTCGGCGAGAAGCATCAGGACGTCGGAGCGCGGGTCCTTCTCGTTCTGAAAGATGATGTCGAGCGAGTCCTCCTGGGTCTCGCGCCGGCCGATGATCTGCTGGCCATGGACGAACGTCATCGCCTGTCACGCCTCGGGCGGAGCGATGTCGCCCCAGTCGAAATCCTCGTTGCAGAAGGCGACGAAGCGGACGGTGGTCTTCTTGCTCAGCTCCAGCGTCGAATGGCTGGGCAGCGGCAGCGTGGCGGTGACGACCTGCCCGTTCAGGCGGGTGATGTTCTTCCCGCTGCCCGGAACGACGAGGAACGAGCGGCTGACGTCGTCATAGACGATGCGCAGGTGGTCGTCGCCCGAGATCGTCATGTCGCCGAAGGGCAGCGCCACCCGGCAGGTGCTTTCGCGCCCGACGATGTTCATGCCCGCCCCGATGTTCACGCAGCGGCCGAGGCCCGGGCCCTTGACGACCACCAGCCAGCCCACGACGGGGTCCAGCTCCTCCTCGAAGGGGATCGCCTCGACGATCTCGATCCGGGTCCGGTCATCGGCCACCTGGACCATGCGCGTCGCGTCCAGCATGGCCGTGGGCGCCGCCGTCACGCCCAGCAGGCCGGTCTCGTTCGGGCCGAGGTCGGTGAAGTCGCGGCCGCGCGCCGGGCTGTCCTCGGCCTCGAAAATCCACTTGGTCTTGTCGCTTGCCATCTCAATCCCTCCTGATGGTGTGGCTCAGAGCGCCACGAGCCGGAGCTTGATCTGGCCGAAGCCGATCTGGTCGCCGTTCTTCACCTTGGTGCCTTCCTTGATGCGGCGGCCGTTCACGAAGGTGCCGTTGAGGCTGCCCATGTCGCTGAGCAGCAGCCCGCCGCCGGTCTGTTTCAGTTCGGCATGCAGCCGCGAGATGCTGTCGTCGGAGATGGCAACCGCATTGGTCGCCGCGCGTCCGATCGTTGCCATGGGCGAGGGCACGGCGAGACGCTCGCGCGTATCCTCGCGGACCAGCGTGGCCATGGCGCGCACCGGCGCAGCCGCATGCAACGGAGCCGCAGCCCGCGCCGAAGCCCCGAGGTCCAGATCGTCGTCGTCGCCAAGCGGAAGCTCGTCCTCCTCGCCCGGCCCGCCGCGACGCAGGAAGACGATGAGCCCTGCCAGAAGCAGGAGAACCAGCACCAGACCTCCGGCGCCGCCCAGCACCCAGAGCCGCGGATAGCCAAGGATCAGCGCGTCCGGCTCCTTCGCAGGCGCGGGTTCGGCGGCGGCGGCGGCTTCCTGCGGGGCGAACCGCACGCGGTGGGTAACCGTCTCGGTGCCCCCCGGCGCGCCGATCTTCGGCGCCTCCGTCTCCACCACAACATCGGCCGCCTCGGGCTTGCCTTCCGGCACGATGAGCCCCGACTGGAACAGCGCCCCGCCGTAGCGCGTGGCGAAGTCGTCGACCGCGGCAACCGCCGCCGTGCGGTTTCTCAGCATCACCGTCCCCGTCAGGCCGAAGCCGGGCGTGGTGATGCGGGTGTCCAGGTAGTCCTTGGCCCGGCCGATCTCGGCGCTGCCGCTGCCGCGCCAGAAGAAGCCGAGCGACGACACGGCAATGCGCGCATCGATCGCGCGTTCATGCACGTGATCGTCGAACAGCCCCTCTTCCTCGCCATCCGTCACCACGATGATGTTGCGGAAGAGCACGTCCTGCCGCTCGGCGAGAATCTTGATCGCGTCGAGCAGGTTCAGCGCGATGTGGGTGTTGACGCCCCCCGACTTCAATCCGTCGACCGCGTCGATCGCGCGCTGGCGCACCTCGGTGAACGGGGCGAGCGGCTGAAGCGTTCCGCTTTCGTCGAAGGTGTAGACGGCAACCAGCTCCTGGGGCGGAAGGCTGCCGATCAGCCGCGCCACAAGGTCCTTCTCGAACGCGAGGAACGGCTTGCGCGACCCGCCGGGCCCGGGGGTGCGATCGACAAGCAGCATTGTCGCCGAGGGATGGACCGCACGAGGAAAACGGCTGTCGGAAGCGCCGATGAAGGAGAACCCCGACCCCGACCCGCGCATGTCACCGCGACTGTGCAGCGGCGGAATCCGCAGCGTGCAGCTGTCCGACGGAGCGGGCGCGGCCGGCTTGCAGTCCACCACGGCAAGTCCGGTCGCAGGGGACCGGGTCTCGCTCGCGGTCTGGGCCTGAAGGTGCGGCGCCACGGAGAGGGACAGGCCAAGGCCCAGCACGAGCGTGCTGGCGGGCCGAAGAAGTCGCCGAAACAGGGGTGGGGTCACGGGGAATCTCCCGGTCAGTTCGAAAGCGCGCGGATCGAGGCGCGAATGCGGGCGACCTCGCTCTGCAGCACGGCCGGATCGCTGCCGCCCGACGCGTCATTCTGGATCGCCGCAAGCTGGCTTTCGTAGCCACCGAGCTTGCCGAGGCGAACGGGATCCTCGCCGACCTTCACGCGGGCCGCCGCTACCTCGCGCTGAGCCGCCGCGATCTGCTGGCGCAGGCTGGCAATGGTTTGCCGGTTGCCCGCCGCCTCGCTTCGCATCGAGGAGATGTTCCCCTCCATCTGCTGGTTCGAGCGGATGATGGCGGCCACCTCTGCATCCTTCCGCACGATCTGGCGGTCGTATTCGCCCGAGTTGAGGTTGGCGATATTGTCGAACAGGTGGGCGGTTGCCGGATCGGTAGACCCGCTGCAGCCGGCAAGGGCGGCACAGCAGATCATCAGGCGGACGGGGGACGGAACGGAAGGCATGCGACGCTCTCGAACGGCAGGGTGAACGCGGGCCGGCGGCATGCCGGCCCGTCGCGGGGTCACTTCGTCGGGATGAGCGAGACGGTGCTGCGCAGGCTTGCGAGCCGCTTCTCGGTGCTCGATGCGGCCGAGGTCAGCGTGGACAGCGACCGGCCGTCCTGACGCTCGAGCGAGGCAAGCTCCAGGCGTTCCTTGCGGACGTTCTGCTCGGCCGTCTGCAGACCGTTCGACACGGCGGTCCGGTTGGAGTTGATGGCGCGAAGGCGCGAATTGTACTGGCTCTGCGAGATCTGGTCGGCATCCACCTGACGGCGAAGCGAGGCGATCTCGGCGTTCTGGGACTTCAGGACGGAATAGAGGTCCGACTGCATCGAGCCGAGGGTCGCGTTGATCCCCTTGAGGCGCGCAAGCACTTCGTCACGCTTGACGAGTTCGCTGTTCTTCTCGGCGGCCTGCCGGCCGACGGCATGCCCACCGGCCGCTCCGACGACGCCACCGGCGACGGCACCCTTGGCGCAATCATCGCCATTTCCGCCCAACATGAGGGCGAGCGCGCATCCGGCAACTGCACCGACGACCGCGCCTTCGACTGTATTGCGAACGACGATGTCGCGCGATTGCTGGCTGAGGGATTTCACCTTGCGCTCGAGCGCAATTTCGCTTGCATTCTTGCCACTGGCCGAAATTGTGCCGCCGGCCACGGACGGAGATTTCGTGGTATGGGTTGCCGTTTCAGTCGTGCAGGCACTGGTCGTCAGAAGCGCGCCCAAAATGGCCGCGGTCAAGAAACTGCTCTTCAATGTCGCCACCGTTCAAAAAGTTGCGAGCGGAATTTCCCGCCGAACCGAATTGATTCGCAAGAAGGAGTTTGACTCAATTGGATGGTTAGCCAGAATGTCGCAGGCTGAACTTGGCAATTCCTGACAGTCGGGAACCCCAAACTCTCGATTGGAAACTATTGGCCGCCCAAGTGCCCGCGGCGCAATGCAGGGGCGGACGAACCGAAAAATCCCTTCCAACTTTCCTTGGGAGCGGCGCGGATCAATCCAGAGTGGATATAGTTAACAGAATGCTGGTCATCTTGTCCATTTTCCGGCGCCGCGGCGTCATCTCTCGCTCTAAATCGTTCACGCATTTCCGGATTATCAACCAATGATTGCTTTTGCGCGCGGACCTTCGATCAACTCGGTCAGATTGAGGACCCGGCGCTTGCACCGAACAGCCAGGCAGATGATACGGATCGATTGCGGCAATTCGCGACGACCCGTTCCGGAAGGGATTGACAAGGTCGCGCCGGCCCGGTGCATTCGACACCATTGCACCCGAAATTGCCTTGCGAGTAAATCGATGTATCAGAAATTCAGACATCTGGCCGCCGTTGCGGCCGTTGCGGTGATCGGCTGGTCCGCCCCGGCCTCGGCCGATCTTCTTCGCTCCGACGACTATTCCGGCGCGGAACTGAGGTTCCTTCAGGCCGCCCTCGCCATTCAGGGCTTCTACGAGGGAATGCTGGACGGGAAGTGGGGAAAGGGAAGCGAGGCCGCTCTGGAAAGCTATCTCCAATACGACGGGATGATGCATTACCAGACAGAGGGCGTGGCGCGCCTGGCAGGTGGTGCGCTGCGGATGTTCCGCGACGAGGGCTGGCAAACCCGCCATCTCGGCGATCTCGACATGTCGCTGTTCTACCCGTCCTCTTCGATGCAACCACAAGTGCTGCGGCACGGAACGCAGGCCTACGCGCATCGCTCGCGGCCGTTCTGGGTCTTCTTCGAACTGCAGGACGACCGGGCACGGACCGATCTTCACGAGGCGTTCGAATTCGGCAGGCACACCTACCGCCCTGACTACATCGTGCGAAAGCGCGATCTCCTGATCACCTCGGCGTGGGTTCCCGACCACCTTCTCCTGCCCCGCGGCACCGGCGGCGAGCTGCTCGTCTACATCCGGTCCGAGCGCAGGGGCAGCCACTGGGCGACGGTGGGGATCGCCTCGCGCGAGGCGGAGCGGGCGATGCTGTCGCTCGCGGCGGGCAGCATGGGGGACGGAGGGCCGATCGAGCTGCCGGCCGCCGGAAAGCTCGCCACCCTCTTGCGGGCCTACGGAACGGCACCTTGAACCGCCGGCATGGCGCTGGCCGCGCGAAGCTGTCGGGGCGGGGGGCCGGCGGATCTGCCGCCTCCTGCCGCTGGCGCACCGAGACGCGACCAACCCGCCCGGGAGCGCATCCACCGAGCGCGACAGGCTCTCGGCCGTCTCAGCTTTCGGGCTGGACGGTCATGACGACGGTATCCAGCGGCCGCGTATCGTCTTGTGGCGCGGCACCGGCGTGTCAGCTTTCGGGCCGGATGGTCACGACGACGCGCCGATTGGCCGCCCGGCCGGACGCGGCCTCATTCGAGGCCACGGGCTCGCCGGAACCGCGGCCGAAGGTCCTGATCCGCTGCGCCGGGGTGCCGGTCTCGACCAGGATCCGGCCCACGGCAGCCGCGCGTTCCTCGCTCAGCTGCTGGTTGGCCTCGGCACTGCCCGCGGTGTCGGTGTGCCCGGTCACGATGGCGATGGTCCCGGGATGGTCCTGCAGGCTGCGCGACAGCGACACCACCGCGGGGCGGAAGTCCGGGCGCAGGACCGCGGAGCCGACGTCGAAGGTGACGCTCTCGGGCAGGGTGACGACCAGCTCCCGGCCGGTGTTCACCACCGACGCCTCCGAGCCGAGGGCGGCGCGAAGCTCGCGCGCCTGATCGTCGAGGGAGCTTCCGAGGATCCCCGATGCCGCGCCGATGATCGATCCAAGGACGGAAGGGGAGCGCTCGTCGCCGATCGCCTGCCCCGCCGCCCCGCCGGTCAGGCCCCCGACCACCGCCCCGTCCCCGCCCGCCTTTCCGCTGCCATAGGGCTCCGCACATCCGGCGAGAAGCAGGGCTGCGGCGACGACGGTCACGGCACGGGTCTTCAGGATCATGATCGGCTCTCTCTGTCCGACGGGACCCTAGCAGACGGCAGGACGCGGCGCCACTGGCCCATCCGGCGCAGGCCGCACCACCCCCTCCGGCGGAAGGCCTGCCCCCGCGTTCCACAAGGCCGCTTGCTGGATCAGCCGGCCCTTGTTACGGTTCGTGCGTCGGCGGGACGGGCCGCCGGTCGTCGGCATATTGACGGTATATCATGCAGATCAGACTGCGATTCCTGTGCACCGCCGTGATGGTCGCCGCAATGGCGCTGACGGGATGCAGCCGGCCCCCGGATCTGGTCGGGATCGACAATCCCGAGGTGCCCGCGGCCTCGGTTCCGGATGTCAGCCGGCACCGGATGTTCATCATGACGACGCGCCAGGCGACCGAGGTGGTCGGCGCGTTCTTCTCCGCCCGCCGTGCGCCGGAACTCGGCCTCGCCTCGGTGGACGTGACGGTTCCGCCGAACCATGTGACCGGCCAGCTCGAGCGGGCGAAACGCCTGCCACCCGACCCGCGCAAGGAATTCGCGGTGATCGATCCCGCGATCTACAGCACCGATGCGGCCTTCATCGCCGCGGTCGACCGGGAACTGTCGCGCCGGCCGCCGGGCCAGCGCCGGCTGCTGCTGTTCATCCACGGCTACAACAACACGACAAGCGATGCGATCCTGCGCCTGACGCAGTTCGTCGAGGATACGGGCTTCCAGGGAGTGCCGGTGCTGTTCTCCTGGGCCTCTGCCGCCCGGACGCCGCGCTATGTCTACGACCTCAACAGTGCGCTGGTCGCGCGCGTGAAGCTGAAGGAACTGGCAAGCATCCTTGGCCGCACCAAGGCCGACGGCATGGACATCTTCGCGCATTCCATGGGCACCTTCCTGACCATGGAGGGACTGGTGGACGCGCAGCAGGCGGGCACGCTGAACCGCCGCGGCAGGATCGACAGCATCATGCTGGCATCGCCGGACATCGACATCGACCTGTTCCGGACGCAGGTGGGGCTGCTGCCCCCGGCGATCCTCCGGAAGATGTATCTGCTGGTCTCGAGGGACGATAGCGCCTTGCGGTTCTCGCGCATCATTGCCGGAGGGGTGCCGCGCGTCGGCGCGGCCGATGCGGCCGAACTCGAGCAGCTGGGGGTGACGGTCATCGACCTGTCCAAGATCGACGACTCAAGCTCCGGCAGCCATTCGAAATTCGCGGGCTCGCCGGAGGTCGTGCAGCTGATCGGGGCCGGGCTGAACGCTGCCGGGCGGTTCGGCGATGCCGAGTCGCCGGCGCTGCACGAACTGATCGCCGGCGCGCCGATCCGGATCCTCGGAAACTGACGCCGCTCGTGCAGGAGCGTCCTCCCATTTCCGCGCGTCGCGGATGCGCCGCGGCACGCCGACCGCGCCGGGGAGCTGACAGGTCATCGGAGCCGGTTGGCCGCTGCCCGGCCCGCGGCTATGTTTTCAGGTGCAAGGGTTCGAGGGACACAGGAATGGTGCAGCATCACGGGCATCTCGGAGCAGTCTATGGCGCCGGCGGACCGCAGGAGGTTGCCGCGCTCTACGACCGCTGGGCGGAGACCTATGAGACCGAGATGGCGCGGGCGGGCTATCGCCATCCGGCGATCGGCGTCGCCCTGCTGGCGCGCCACCTGCCGCGGGGCGCGCGGCCGGTGCTGGACGCCGGCGCGGGCACCGGCCTGCTGGGAGAGTGGCTGGGCATCATGGGATATCCCGAGGTCGAGGCGCTCGACATCTCGGCCGGCATGCTCGAGGTCGCCCGGGCCAAGGGGATCTATTCCCGCCTGCACAACCTGCCGCTGGGCGGCAGCCTGCCCTTCCGCAGCGGCGCCTATGCCGGCGTGATCTCGACCGGGGTGTTCACCACGGGCCACGTGGGCGCCGAGGCCCTGCCCGAACTGCTGCGCATCTGCCGGCCGGGAGGGGTGATCGTGCTGACGGTCAAGGAATCGCTCTGGCAGGGCGGCTTTGCCGTCAGCCTCGAGGCGATCGTGGCCTCGGGCCGGGCCGGGCTGGCCGAGATGACCGAGCCCTACGTGTCGATGCCCGGCGAGCCCGGCACGACACCCAGCCGCGCCGTGGCGCTGCGCCTGACGCCCTGACGGGTCACTCGCCGGGCGCGGGCACCGGGGCCGGCGCGCGGGCGCCGACCGTGATCACGACGCCGGCCAGCGCGATCAGCGCCATGCCGGCGGCCGCGAGCGGCGAGAGCCGCTCGGACCACAGCAGCCAGCCCCAGATCGCCGAGAACGGCAGGATGACGTATTCGAACACCGACACCCGGGTGGCCGAGGCGACCTGATAGGCGCGGATCATCATTCCCACCCCGAAGAGCGAGCCCGCCGCCTGAACGAAGGTCCAGAACAGGAAGTCCTGCGACGGCGCCACGTATCCGCGCATGACGAAGCCATCCGCTCCCGGGGGCGCGGCCACCGGCACCAGCGCGAGCACGCCCAGCCCCGCCGCGCCGAGCAGCCCCAGCGCGATGAAGAAGCCGCCGAGCAGGGTTCCCGCGCTCTCGCGCGCGCACCAGGCGCGGGTCGCGATATTGCCCGTCGCATAAAGCAGGCCCGCCAGCACCGGCAGCGCGGCGGCGACGGTCCCGCCCGCCATCGCCTCGGGACCAAGCACCAGCACGACCCCGGCAAACCCGACCAGGACGGCTAGCACCCTGAGCGGCCCGATCCGTTCGCCATACACGAAGCGCGAAATGAGCAGCACGAAGATCGGCGCGGTGAAGAGGCCCGCCGCCACCTGCGCCACCGGCAGGAAGGCCAGCGCCCCGAAATAGATCAGCATGGCCATGCCGTGGATGGCCGACCGCGCCACCACCGCCCGCGTGCTGACCGGGCGCAGCCGCAGCCGCAAGGCCAGGCCGACGATCCCCAGGATCGCCAGAGCCATCACCGACCGGGTCAGGTGGAACTGCCAGAGCCCGGCCTCGTCCGCGATCACCCGGACATAATTGTCCGTAAAGCCGATCACCGCGGCATAGAGCATGATGAAACCGGCGGCAGCCAGCGTCCGTTCCTGCGGAATCATCCGCTCCTCCCCACGTTCGGCCCTTCCCTAAATGCCGATCCCACGCCAGACTGCGCGCCGGAAAACGACATATCCGGACCAACGAGGGGAGGCGTTGCAATGGGTTGGCTTGCCGACGAGCGCGGACTGGAAAAATGCGCGGCGAATTACGCGCCGCTCACGCCGCTGTCGCACCTGAAGCGCGCGGCGGATGTCCATGCCGACCGCACGGCGGTGGTCCAGGGTGCCACCCGTCGAAGCTATGCCGAGCTTCACGCACGGGTCAGCCGGCTTGCCTCGGCGCTGGCCGGACTTGGCATCCAGCCCGGCGACGTGGTGGCGACGATCCTTCCCAACATCGCCGCCCAGGTCGAGGCGCACTGGGGCGTGCCGGCCTCTGGCGCGATCCTGAACACCATAAACACGCGCCTCGATGTCGATACGGTGGCCTATATCCTCGACCATGGCGGGGCCAAGCTCGTGCTGTGCGACACCGCCTTCCTGAAGCTGGCGACCGAGGCCTGCGCGAAGCTCGAGGGCCGCGCGCCGATGCTGGTCGAGGTCTGCGACCGCGAGGCGGGCTTTTCCCCCTCTGGCGAGTTTCCGGAATACGAGGACCTGCTGGCCAAGGGCAGCCCCTGGGCCGACTGGGTGATGCCCGAGGACGAATGGGAGAGCCTCGCGCTCAATTACACCTCGGGGACGACGGGCCGCCCGAAGGGCGTGGTCTATCACCACCGCGGCGCCTATCTCGCGACCTACGGCAATGCCGTCGCCTGGCGGATGCAGCTTTTCCCGGTCTATCTGACCATCGTGCCGCTCTTCCACTGCAACGGCTGGTGCCACACCTGGATGGTGCCGATGCTGGGCGGCACCGTGGTCTGCTGCCGCGACATCACGGCAAAGGCGATCTATGCCGCCATCGCCGACGAGGGCGTCACCCATTTCGGCGGCGCGCCGATCGTGCTGAACGCGATCATCAACGCAGCCCCCGAGGAGCGCCGCCCCTTCGACCACGTGGTCGAGGTCTTCACCGCCGGCGCCCCGCCCCCGGCCGCGACGCTGGCGGCGATCGAGCCGCTCGGCTTCAACGTCACGCAGGTCTATGGCCTGACCGAGGTCTACGGGCCCGCCACCGAATGCCTGTGGAAGCCCGACTGGAACGAGACGCAGGGCGAGGAGCGCGCCGCGCTGAAGGCCCGCACCGGCGTCGCCATGGCCACCCTGGAGGGCGCCGAGGTCCACGACAGCCACGGCCAGCCGATCCCGCGCGACACCGTCCACCTGGGCGAGATCGCGATGCGCGGCAACATGGTGATGAAGGGCTACTACAAGAACCCCGAGGCCACTGCCGAGGCATTCAAGGGCGGCTGGTTCCGCTCGGGCGACATCGCCTTCCAGCACCCCGACGGCTACATCAAGATCACCGACCGCGCGAAGGACATCATCATCTCGGGCGGCGAGAACGTCTCGTCGGTCGAGGTCGAGGGGGCGATCGCGCATCACCCCGCGGTGAGCCTCGTCGCCGTGGTCGCCAAGCCCGACGAACGCTGGGGCGAGGTGCCCTGCGCCTTCGTCGAACTGAAGCGCGGCAAGCAGGCAACCGAGGAGGAGATCATCGCCTTCGCGCGCGAACGCCTCGCGGGGTTCAAGACGCCGAAGCAGGTGATCTTCTGCGACCTGCCCAAGACCTCCACGGGCAAGATCCAGAAGTTCGAGCTGCGCGCCGTGGCGAAGCTGGCGGTCACCGAGACGGAAGAGGCCGAGTGATTGTGGGTGCCGGTGAGGCAGGCTATCGTCGCCGCGTAACGAGACAGGGCCGAGGCCGATCCCGCGCATGACGGCGCTGAAGAAATACCAGAAACTCGAATGCACCGGCCTCTGGCGCTCCGCGCCCGGGGACCAGCGGCGCGAGGTCGTGGTAAACTTCGGCGAAGCCTCGCTGACCATGTCCGACCCGCGGACGGAGCTTGCGCTGTCGCATTGGTCGCTGCCCGCGGTGGAGCGGCTGAACCCCGGCGAGCGGCCCGCGCTCTATGCCCCCGGCGCGGATTCCGACGAGACGCTGGAACTTGACGACAGCGACATGATCGCGGCCCTCGACACGGTGCAGGCGGCGCTCGCCTCGGCGCTGCCGCATCCCGGGCGGCTGCGAAACTCGGTGCTGGGCGGGCTCAGCGCGGTCGTGCTGCTGCTGGGCGTGTTCTGGATGCCCGGCGCGCTGGTGAAGCATACCGCAGCGGTCGTGCCGCCGGCCACGCGGGCCGAGATCGGCGAGATGGCTCTGGCCGACATGGTCCGCCTGACCGGCAAGCCCTGCGGCGAGCCGCTGGGCCGGCGGGCGAGCGACCGGCTGTCGCGGCGGGTCTTCGGCACCAGGGAGGTGCAGCTCTTCGTGGTGCGCGATGGCGTGCGGCAGGCGATCCACCTGCCCGACGGGCAGATCGTGTTCAGCCGGACGACAGTGGAATCCGCCGATGGGCCGGAGGTGCTGGCGGGTTTCGCCCTGGCCGAGCAGATCCGGGCCGAGATCGAGGACCCGCTGATCCCGCTCCTGCGCCATGCCGGCATCGCGGCCACCTTCCGCCTGCTGACGACCGGAGAGCTTCCGGCCGATGCGGTCGAGGGCTATGCGCAGAAGGTGCTTCTGGCCCCGCCCGCGCCGGTGCCCGAGGAGGCGCTGATCGGGCGCTTCGAGGCTGCGCGCATCGCGGCCAAGCCCTATGCCTTCGCGATCGATCCGACGGGCGAAAGCGTGCTGCCCCTCGTCGAGGCCGACGAACTGCGCCGGGAGAGGCCGAACCCGGTGCTGACCGACGAGGACTGGGTCAGCCTGCAGGGCATCTGTTCCGACTGAAGGGGGCTGGACAGGTGCCACGCAGGCGCCCGTGGCGGACAAGGGAACGCCCCGCCGCCGGGCCGGCGGGGGGCGCCAAGGTTTGTTGCTGCCCGGGTCTCGATCGCCTCTTGAATTACCGGATGAACGCGTCGCGGAAGCCGGCCTGCCGCGACGCGCGAAGTGCGGCGCGCGTCGCGGCGGGATCGCCGAACGGGCCTGCCAGCACGATCTCCAGCGCGCCGCCCTCGGCCACCGAAACCGGCAGCCCCAGCGCCGCCAGACGGCTGCGGGCGCCGGCTGCATTGCTGGCCCGCAGGAAGGCCCCGACCTGAACGTAGCGCCGCCCCGTAGCGCCTGTTTCCGGCGCCGCCTGCGGCCCGCGCTCCAGCAACGCAAGGTCGCCCGGCGACAGCCCCGGCACACGGACGCCGACAAGACCCTGGCCCGGCCGGGTGCAGAGCAGGGTGGAGCCGCCGTCCGCCGTGGCGAAGCGGCGCGGCGCGGGGGCCGCGGCGGGGCAACTGACGGTGCCGGGCAGATCCCCGGCGGCACGAACCTCGTCGCGCCGCAGCGTCAGATGCTGCAGGACGCGGGCCTCTGTGGCATCCGCGGGTTGCACGACCACCGGCGCCCGGCGCTGGGGGCTGCCCTTGCCGCGCGCCGGGGCGGCTTCTCGGGCGGGCCGGACCTTGGCGATGGCCGAAGCGGCCACCTCGGCCACGGCCGATGGTCCTGCCGGGACAGCCGTGGCGGTTCCGGCAGGGCCAGCGTCCGTTGCTCCCGGCCCGGTCGGGATCACGACGGCTGCCGGTGGGGAGGATGCGGCAGCGGCCACGTTGGGCGCAGGTACGGCGGGCGGCACCTCCGCCGGCCCGGGCGCCGCTTCGACCGGAACGGACGGAGGATAGCCGCAGAGCGGCTTGCGGTCGCGGGTGACCCGCGGGACCCAGTTGACCTTTCCGCCGTAGCCCGCGCGCAGGAAGACGCAGCCCCGGCTGTCGACGTATTGCGGCCCGGCGAAGCCCGACGGCGGCGGTTCCGCCGGCCCTGCCGCACTGTCCTGCGCCGCCGCCATCCCGGCGCCGGCGACAGAGATCCACATTGCGGCGGAGACGGCCCTGAACAGCATGAAGACTCCCGTGAAGCCCTGCGATCTTGCCCTGCGTCGCGCCGCCTGTAAAGGTGCAGGCCCCTTTATTTGGTGCCGAACATCCTGTCGCCCGCATCACCTAGGCCGGGGACAATATATCCATGGTCGTTAAGGTGATCATCCACTGCCGCTGTGACGATCGGCACGTCGGGATGGGCTTCCTTCATGCGCGCAATGCCTTCGGGTGCGGCGAGCAGGCAGAGGAAGCGGATGTTCTTCGCCCCCTTCTCCTTCAGCAGGTCGATGGCCGCGACCGAGGAGTTGCCGGTGGCCAGCATGGGATCGACCGCGATCACCAGCCGGTCCTCGAGCATGTCGGGAACCTTGGCGTAATATTGCACGGGCTTCAGCGTCTCGGGGTCGCGATAGAGGCCGATGAAGCCGACGCGCGCCGCCGGGATCAGCTCAAGGATGCCGTCGAGCAGCCCGTTGCCCGCCCGCAGGATCGAGATCAGCGCAAGCTTCTTGCCGTCGAGGATAGGGGCCTCCATCTCGCACAGCGGCGTCTCGATGGTCGTCGTCGTCATGTCCAGCTCGCGCGTGACCTCGTAGGCCAGAAGCAGGCTGATCTCGCGCAGGAGGCGCCGGAAGCCGGCCGTCGAGGTCTCCTTCTTGCGCATGATGGTCAGCTTGTGCTGCACGAGCGGGTGGCTGACGACGGTCAGATGGTCAAGCATGGTCGGGCTCCAGAAGCGGGGCGATGCGGGCGCGGGTATCGGGGTCGCAGAAGGCGGCGTCAAGGCTGGTGCGGGCGATCTCGCGGAACACGCCCTCGTCCCAGTCGAAGGCCTCGGCGAGGCGGTCGTATTCGCGCGCCATCGTGGTGTGGAAGAAGGGCGGATCGTCGGTCGAGACCGTGACCTTCACGCCGCGGCGATGCAGTTCCCCGATCGGGTGCTTGCGCCAGCCCGGGTAGATCCCCAGCGCGATGTTCGATCCGGGGCAGACCTCGAGCACCACCCCGTTCTCGGCCAGTTCGTCCACCAGCGCCAGATCCTCGATGGCGCGGACGCCGTGACCGATGCGCTCCACCCGCAGGTCACGCAGCGCGTCGCGGATGCTGTCCGGGCCGAGCCATTCGCCGGCGTGGCAGGTTAGCCGCAGCCCCGCCTCGCGCGCCATGTCGAAGGACCAGGCAAAGTCGCCCGGCTTGCCCACCTTCTCGTCGCCGGCAAGGCCGAAACCCACGACGAAGCGCCCAGCCGTCTCGGCAGCGCAGAGCGCGACCTGCTTCGCCTTCTCGGGGCCGAAGTGGCGGATCGGCGTGACGATGCCGCGCAGCGTGACGCCCATGGTCCGCTCGGCCTGCGTCCCGGCCTCCTCGATGGCGTGAAGATACTCGCGCCATGCCGACAGGTCGCGCCCGCCGCAGAAGTCGGGCGACAGGAATGTCTCGCAATAGACCACGCCACTTTTCGCGCTTTCCTCCAGCACGGCGAGGGTCAGCCGGTGGTAATCCTCGGGCGAGGTCAGCACGGAGGTTGCCGCCTCGTAGACCTTCAGGAAGTGCCAGAAGTCGGTGTAGGCATAGCTTCCATCGGCCGCGAAGATGCCCGAGATGTCGATGCGCTTTTCCTGCGCAAGGCCGCGGATGAAGGCGGGGGGCGCGGCGCCTTCCAGATGCAGGTGAAGCTCGACCTTCGGCAGCGTCACAGGAAGCTCCGTCCCGGTCCGGGCACCGGCAGCCCGAGATGCAGGGCGACCGAGGCCGCCACATCGGCATAGGCGCGAAGGCCGAGTTCGCCCGCCCCCGCCCCTGCGACCAGCACCGGCACCCGCTCGCGCGTGTGTTCGGTGCCGCGGAAGGTGGGGTCGTTGCCATGATCGGCGGTGAAGATCGCGATGTCGCCCGGACGCAGCCGGCCGAGGAAGGCCCCTGCCCGGCGGTCGAACCACTCCAGCTGCCGCGCATAGCCCGCCACGTCGCGGCGATGGCCATAGAGCGTGTCGAATTCCACGAAGTTCGCGAAGGTCAGCGAGCCGTCCTCGGCCCCCGCGGCCAGCGCGTCGAGCCGGTCGAACAGCGCCGCGTCGTCAGGGCCCTTGTGCAGCTTGCCGATGCCGCGGCGCGAGAAGATGTCGCCGATCTTGCCGATGGCATGGGTGGCGCGGCCCGCGGCGGAGGCCACGTCCAGGATCGTCGGCGCGGGCGGGGCGATGGCATAGTCGCGCCGGTTCGGCGTGCGGGTGAAGTGACCCTCGGTTCCGACGAAGGGCCGCGCGATCACCCGGCCCACGCGCATCGCGTGGACGGTCGGCGCCAGCGCCTCGCACAGGGACAGCAGCCGGTCGAGGCCGAAGGCGTCCTCGTGCGCGGCGATCTGCAGCACGCTGTCGGCCGATGTGTAGCAGATCGGCCAGCCGGTCCGCAGATGCTCGGCCCCCAGATCCTCGATGATCGCCGTCCCCGAGGCATGACGGTCGCCGAGGATACCCTCGGTTCCGGCCAGCCGGCAGATCTCGACGGTCAGGCTTGCGGGGAAGGCCGGGCATGTGTTGGGGATATAGTGCCAGTCCCACGGCACCGGGACACCGGCCAGTTCCCAGTGGCCCGAGGGCGTGTCCTTTCCGCGCGACACCTCGGTCGCCGCACCCCAGCGGCCCCGGGGCTCGGCGCCAAGGCCCGGCGGCGCCAGCCCCGACGCAAGCGCCACGGCGCGGCCCAGCCCCAGCCCGTCCAGCACCGGCAGCGCGAGCGGGCCGCTCCGCCCCTCGTCGGCGCGACCTTCGGCGCAGGCGCACGCGATGTGGCCCAGCGTGTTCGACCCCTCGTCGCCGAAGTCGGCCGCATCCGGCGCGCCGCCGCAGCCGACCGAGTCCATCACGATCAGGAAGGCGCGCGGCATCAGGCGATCCTCGCATGGATCAGCGGCGGCTCCTCGGGTTCCTGATCGGCGATGACATAGGCCGCCTGCAGCGCGGCCACCGCGGCATCGGCCTCGGCCTCGGTCGCGGCATGGATCATGGCGAGCGGCAGGTCCTCGCTCACCTCCTCGCCGATACCGGCGATGTCGGCGAGGCCGACCGAGGGGTTCACCCGGTCCGTCTCGCGCAGGCGCCCCCCGCCGAGGCGCACCACCACCTGACCAAGCGCCGCCGTGTCGATCCGCAGCACGAAGCCGGCGCGTGGGCTCGGTACCTCGCGCATCACCGGAGCCGAAGGCAGCCGGTCGGGCCAGCGCTCGACGAAGTCGGCAGGCCCGCCCTGCGCGGCGACCATGCGGGCGAAGAACTCGGCCGCGTGTCCACTTTCCAGCGCCTGCTCGATGCGGTTCGCCCCGTCCTCGGCATCGGCGGCGATGCCGCCGAGCGCCAGCGCCTCGCCGCCCAGCGCCACCGTCACGTCCCATAGCGCGGCATTGATCGAGGTCCCGGTGAGGGTCTCCATCACCTCGATCACCTCGAGCGCGTTGCCCGCGGCGGTGGCGAGCGGCTGGCTCATGTCGGTGATCAGCGCCGCCGTCATGCAGCCCGCCCCCTGCGCGGTCGAGACCAGCGCGCGGGCAAGCGCCTCGGCCTCGTCCATCGTCGTCATGAAGGCACCCGACCCAACCTTCACGTCCAGAACCAGACCCTCGAGCCCCGCCGCGAGCTTCTTCGACAGGATCGAGGCGGTGATCAGGTCGATCGATTCCACGGTGCCGGTCACGTCGCGGATCAGGTAGAGCCGCCGGTCGGCCGGGGCCATGCTGTCGTCGGCGGCGACGATTGCGCAGCGGACATCCTCGATCTGCGACCGCAGGCGATCCTCGCCGAGGTTGACCCTGAAGCCGGGGATGGCCTCCAGCTTGTCGAGCGTGCCGCCGGTATGGCCAAGGCCGCGGCCCGAGATCATCGGGACATAGGCCCCGCAGGCGGCCAATGCAGGCGCCAGCAGCAGCGAGGTGCAGTCGCCGATCCCGCCTGTCGAATGCTTGTCAAGGACGGGTCCGGGCAGGTCCCACGCCAGCACCTTGCCGGAATCGCGCATGGCGCGGGTCAGCGCGACGCGGCCCTCCTCGCCCAGACCGCGCAGGCAGACGGCCATGGCGAAGGCACCGGCCTGCGCATCGGTAACATGGCCGCTGGCGAGTCCTTCGGCGAACCACTGCAAGTCCGTCGCGGTCGGGGCCTCGCCGCGGCGGAGCTTCGAATTGATCGAACGGGCGTCCACGTCAGGCCCTGTCCATGTGGGCGGCGGTGAAGACACCCGGCAGAAGTGCCGCGACCGTCGTGCGGACCTCCTGCCCGGCCGTGGTGCAGAGCGTGACGGCCGCCTCGGGCGGCGCGAATTCGGCGATCTTCTGGCGGCAGCCGCCGCAGGGGGGCACCGGCTCGGCGCTGTCGGCGATCACGAGAATCTCGGCGATGCGCGTCCCGCCGGCGGCCACCATCGCGGCGATGGCGCCGGCCTCGGCGCAGGTGCCCTCGGGGTAGGCGGCATTCTCGACATTGCAGCCGACATGGACGGCCCCCGTCACGGTTCGAACCGCCGCGCCCACCTTGAAGCGGGAATAGGGTGCATAGGCATTCTCGCGCACCGCCGTGGCGGCTTCGAGCAGGGACATGGCGTCCTCCTTCTTGTCGCGCCGACTTTGGGACGGAGGCGTGCCGGATGCAAGCGGCCGCTCGGTGACGGCTTCGGCGCGGGCGGGCACCTTCTAGGTTGCGCAGCCGTTCAGATGAATTAGTGCTGGACCATCTGCGGGAGGACAGAATGGACGAAGTCAGGCAGGACAACGCGCGTCACGCGGCGCTGGACTATCACGAGTTTCCCAAACCGGGAAAGCTGGAGATCCGGGCGACGAAGCCGCTGGCCAACGGGCGCGACCTTGCGCGCGCCTATTCGCCCGGCGTGGCCGAGGCCTGCCTCGAGATCAAGGCCGATCCCGCGACCGCCAGCCGCTATACTGCGCGCGGCAACATGGTGGGCGTGGTGACGAACGGCACGGCCGTGCTTGGCCTCGGCAACATCGGCGCACTGGCGGCCAAGCCCGTGATGGAAGGCAAGGCGGTCCTGTTCAAGAAATTCGCCGGCATCGACTGCTTCGACATCGAGCTGAACGAGCCCGACCCGGTGAAGCTGGCCGAGATCGTCTGCGCGCTGGAGCCCACCTTCGGTGCGATCAACCTTGAAGACATCAAGGCGCCCGACTGCTTCATCGTCGAGAAGCTCTGCCGCGAGCGCATGAACATCCCCGTCTTTCACGACGACCAGCATGGCACCGCCATCGTGGTGGGGGCTGCCGCCACCAACGCCCTGCACGTGGCCGGCAAGCGGTTCGAGGAGATCAAGGTGGTCTCGACGGGCGGCGGCGCGGCCGGGATCGCCTGCCTCAACATGCTGCTGAAGCTGGGCGTCCGGCGCGAGAACGTCTGGCTTTGCGACATCGCGGGGCTGGTCTGGAACGGCCGCGAGGTCGAGATGACGCCGCAGAAGGCGGAATACGCGCAGGACAGCGACCTGCGCACGCTGGACGAGGTGATCGAGGGCGCGGACCTCTTCCTCGGCCTGTCCGGCCCCGGTGTCCTGACCCCGGCGATGGTCGCGAAGATGGCCGAGCGGCCGATCATCTTCGCGCTGGCCAACCCGACGCCCGAGATCCTGCCCGACGAGGTGCGCAGCGTGCGCCCGAACGCGATCATCGCAACCGGCCGCTCGGACTATCCCAACCAGGTCAACAACGTCCTCTGCTTCCCCTTCATCTTCCGCGGCGCGCTGGACGTGGGCGCCACCACGATCAACGACGCGATGCAGCTGGCCTGCATCGACGGCATCGCGAGCCTTGCCCGCGCGACCACCAGCGCCGAGGCCGCCGCCGCCTACAAGGGCGAGCGGATGTCCTTCGGCCCGGACTACCTGATCCCGAAGCCCTTCGACCCCCGGCTGATCGGCGTCGTGGCGCTCGCCGTGGCCCGCGCCGCGATGGAGACGGGGGTGGCCACGCGCCCCCTGCCCGACCTCGCCGCCTATCGCCAGAAGCTCGAAGGCTCGGTCTTCCGCTCGGCGCTGATCATGCGGCCGGTGTTCGAGGCGTCGTCAGTCGAATCACGCCGCATCGTCTTTGCCGAGGGCGAGGACGAGCGCGTGCTGCGCGCCGCCAATGCGGTGCTCGAGGAAACGGTGCACAAGCCGATCCTGATCGGCCGCCCCGAAGTGGTCGAATCGCGCTGCGAGCGCGCCGGCCTGCCGATCCGGCCCGGCCGCGACTTCCACCTCGTGAACCCCGAGAACGACCCGCGTTATCGCGACTACTGGGAAAGCTACCACCACCTGATGGCGCGGCGCGGCGTGACGCCCGACACGGCCCGTGCGGTGATGCGCACCAACACCACAGCGATCGGCGCGATCATGGTGCAGCGCGGCGAGGCCGACAGTCTGATCTGCGGCACCTACGGCCAGTATCTGTGGCACCTGAACTATGTCACGCAGATCCTCGCCCATGGCGGCCTCAGCCCGATCGGGGCGCTGTCGCTGATGATCATGGAGGATGCGCCGCTGTTCATCGCCGACACCCATGTCCACCCCGAGCCGACGCCCGAACAGATCGCCGACACCGTGCTGGGCGCGGCGCGGCACGTCCGCCGCTTCGGGCTGACGCCCAAGGTCGCGCTCTGTTCCTCGTCGCAGTTCGGCAACCTCGACTGCTCCACGGGGCGCCGGATGCGGGCGGCGCTGGAGATTCTCGACGCCCGCCGCCCCGACTTCGCCTATGAGGGCGAGATGCATATCGACGCCGCGCTGGACCAGTCGATCCGCGATCGCATCTTCCCCGGCGGCCGCTACGAGGGCGCCGCGAACGTGCTGGTCTTCGGCAATTCCGACGCCGCCTCGGGCGTGCGCAACATTCTCAAGGTGAAAGCAAACGGTCTGGAGGTCGGGCCGATTCTCATGGGGATGGGCAACCTCGCGCATATCGTTACCGCCTCGATCACCGCGCGCGGCCTGCTGAACATGTCGGCGCTCGCCGGAACGCCGGTGGCACAATACGGCTAGCGATCTTCTCGGATGAAGAAGTCCGGAACAGCCCCGCATCCGGGCTGATAGCGCAAAACGTGACCAAGGGCCGCATCGCATCGGATGCCGCCCTGTTGAAACAATCTTGCGTCTGCCCGCACTCCGTCTTAACAGAACATGCGCACCGAGGGAGGGTATACGATGGCATACGCAAGCCTTTACAAGTGGTCCCTTGAGGATCCCAACGGCTTCTGGATGAAGGCCGCGGAGCAGATCGACTGGGTCAGCCCGCCCTCGAAGGCGCTGTTCGAGGAGAACGCGCCGTTCTACGAGTGGTTCGCGGACGCCAAGGTCAACGCCTGCTGGAACGCGGTGGACCGCCATGTCGAGGCCGGTCGCGGCAAGCAGATCGCGATCATGCACGAAAGCCCGATCACGCATTCGTCGAAGGGCATCACCTATGCCGAGCTGCAGGCCCGCGTGGCCTCGCTGGCCGGTGCGCTGCGCGCCAAGGGCGTGGAAAAGGGCGACCGGGTCATCATCTACATGCCGATGATCCCCGAGGCGCTCGAGGCGATGCTGGCCTGTGCCCGCCTCGGCGCGATCCATTCGGTGGTATTCGGCGGCTTTGCCGCGCATGAACTGGCCGTCCGCATCGACGACTGCAAGCCGAAGGCCATCATCGCCGCCTCCTGCGGTCTCGAGCCGAGCCGCGTGGTGCATTACAAGCCGCTGCTCGACCAGGCGATCGAGGAAGCCGAACACAAGCCCTCGTTCTGCGTGATCTTCCAGCGCGAACAGGAAGTGGCGAAGCTGATCGAAGGCCGCGACGTGGCCTGGCACACCTTCCAGTATGGCGTCGAGCCCGCTGAATGCGTGCCGGTCGAGGGCAACCACCCTGCCTATATCCTCTACACCTCGGGCACGACCGGCCAGCCGAAGGGCGTGGTGCGGGCGACCGGCGGCCATCTCGTCGCGCTGAACTGGACGATGAAGGCGATCTACGACATCGACGCGGGCGACGTCTTCTGGGCGGCCTCGGACGTGGGCTGGGTCGTGGGCCACAGCTACATCTGCTACGGTCCGCTGATCGCGGGCGCGACCACCATCGTCTACGAGGGCAAGCCGGTCGGCACCCCGGACGCAGGCGCCTTCTGGCGCGTGATGCAGAACCACAAGGTCAAGACCTTCTTTACCGCCCCCACCGCGCTGCGCGCCATCAAGCGCGAGGATCCGCAGGGCGAGCTGATCAAGGACTACAACCTGCGCAACCTGAAGGCGCTGTTCCTTGCCGGCGAGCGGGCGGACCCCGACACCATCGTCTGGGCGCAGAAGAACGTGGGCGTGCCGGTGATCGACCACTGGTGGCAGACCGAAAGCGGCTGGGCGATCGCGGCGAACCCCATGGGGATCCAGCCGCTGCCGGTCAAGGTCGGCAGCCCCTCGGTGCCGATGCCGGGCTATGATGTGCGCGTGCTGGACGAGGGCGGCCACCAGCTTCCGGCCGGACAGCTGGGCGCCATCGCGATCAAGCTGCCGCTGCCCCCCGGCACGCTGCCGGGCCTGTGGAACGCGCAGGACCGCTTCGTGAAAAGCTACCTGACCCACTTCCCGGGCTATTACGAGACCGGCGACGCGGGCTACATGGACGAGGACGGCTACGTCTACATCATGGCCCGCACCGACGACGTGATCAACGTTGCCGGCCACCGCCTCTCGACCGGCGCGATGGAAGAGGTGCTCGCCAGCCACAAGGACGTGGCGGAATGCGCGGTCATCGGCGTCTCGGACGAACTGAAGGGCCAGTCGCCGCTCGGGCTGCTGTGCCTGAACAAGGGCTCGAACCGCGAGCCGGCCGATGTGGTGAAGGAATGCGTCTCGCTGGTGCGCCAGCAGATCGGCCCCGTCGCCGACTTCAAGCGCGCCTGCGTGGTCGATCGGCTGCCGAAGACCCGCTCGGGCAAGATCCTGCGCGGCACCATGGTCAAGATCGCCGACGGGCAAGAGTTCAAGATGCCCGCCACCATCGACGATCCCGCCATCCTCGACGAGATCCGCACGGCGCTGCAGGGCATCGGCTATCCCCGCGCCTGAGCCGCCCCGGACGCGCCACGGGTCATGCCGCGGCGCGTCCACTCAACCGAAGGATGAACGGCGGGCTGGACTTTGCCGGCCCACCCGCTAACCTGCAGCGGCCATGCTGCCCGCGACAGGTCAACACCCATGACGGCCTCATTGCCCCCACCTCCCTTCGGCCCGGCCGGGGTGGCCGTCTGCGGCGATCGCGCGACGAGGCTCGGCCTGTGCGGCGATCTGGCCGGCGCGCTCAACGAGGCGATGGAGCGCCTGGCCCGGCTCGAGGCCGATCTTGGCAAGGACATTGCCCCGTTCGCGATGCCCTTGCGCCAGTCGCTGACCGATCTCTGCGCCCTTGTCGACCAGGCGGTCAGCCTGCTCACCGAGGAAGCCATGACCGAACCCGCTTCTCCCCCCGCCTGCATCGACGAGGACCGGTTCAGCCGCCTGCTGGAGATTGCCGGCCCCGATACCGCCGATGAACTGGTCGACCGGCTGCATCTCGATCTGAAGCACACGCGCGAGCGGCTGGACGAGGCGATGGCGGCCGCCGACTGGGCCGAGGTCCGGGCGCAGACGCATGTGCTGGTGAGCCTCGCCGGAACGGTCGGCGCGTCCGAGCTTCAGCGGATGGCCGAGGCGCTGAATGGCGCGGCGCATCTGCGCGACCACGACAGCGCGCAGGCGATCCGTTCCGAGCTTCTGGGCCGCCTTGACGGACTTCTCGCCTTCGTGGCGCGGCAGCGGGGCAGCGCATGAGTTCGCAGCTCCGCGAGACCGGACCCGACACGGCCCCGCGCGCCGCGGCGCCGGCCGAGTCGGCGCGGCCGCGGCCCATCCTTCTCATCGAGGACACGCCCTCGCTGCAGATGGTCTATCGCTCGGTCCTCGCCTCGGCGGGACATCGTGTCGCCGTTGCGGGCACCGCGGCCGAGGGGTTGACGCGGTTCCGCGAGGTCCTGCCCAGCGTCGTCCTGCTCGACCTGATGCTGCCGGACCGGAACGGGCTCGACCTGATGCAGGACATGCTTCGGCTGCGGCCCGAGACCAATGTCATCGTCATCACCGCCAACGGATCGATCAACAAGGCGGTCGAGGCGATGCGGGCGGGCGCGCACGAGTTCCTCGTGAAGCCCTTCGACGAGCAGCGTTTCCTGGGCGCCGTCGAGAACGCCACGCTCGCCCGCCCGACCCCGCGCGCCCGCCGCCCCGAGCCCGAGCCCGAAGGCCCCGCCTCGCTGACCGGCGCGTTCCTTGGCTCGTCCGAGACCATGGCGCGCATCCACGCCAAGATCCGCTCGGCGGCGCGTTCCATGGCGACGGTCTTCATCACCGGGGAAAGCGGCACGGGCAAGGAGCTTTGCGCGCTGGCTGTCCATTCCAATTCCAGCCGTGCGACGGGACCCTTCATCGCGCTCAACTGCGGCGCCATTCCGCAGGACCTGCTGGAATCCGAGGTGTTCGGCCATGTGAAGGGCAGCTTCACCGGCGCCATCGCCGACAAGCCCGGCGCGGCGGCAGCGGCGGATGGCGGCACGCTGTTCCTCGACGAGATCTGCGAGATGGCGCCGGCGCTGCAGACCAAGCTCCTGCGGTTCCTGCAGACCTCGATGGTGCAGCCGGTGGGCGCCACCCGCCCCCGCAAGGTCAATGTCCGGATCGTCTGCGCCACGAACCGCGACCCGCTGGACGCCGTGCGACGCGGACATTTCCGCGAGGATCTCTATTACCGGCTCTATGTCGTGCCCATCCACATGCCGCCGCTGCGCGAGCGCGGCGATGACGTGATCGAGATCGCCGAGACGGCACTGGCCCGCTTCGCCGCCGAGGAAGGCCGCGAGTTCATCGGCCTCGACCCGCAGGTGCAGGCGCTGTTCCGGCACCATCCCTGGCCGGGCAACGTGCGGCAGGTGCTGAACGTCATCCGCAACATCGTGGTTCTGAACGACGGCGGGCTCGTCACCATGCGGATGCTGCCCGACGACTTCGCAGCCCATCCCCCGGTCGAGGATGCGGACCTGCCCCGCCCGCCGCCCACGGCGGAAATGCCGGTCCTCGACAACCTGATCGGCCGCACGCTGGCCGAGATCGAGCAGATCGTGATCGAGGCGACGATCGCGCGCCACGGCGGCTCGGTGCCCAAGGCGGCGCGGGTGCTCGACGTGTCGCCTTCGACGCTCTACCGCAAGCGCGAGACCTGGAAGAGCTGATCGCGCCGGTGCGGCGCATCGAAGTCCGGGTCCGGCGTCAGCGGCAGGATGCGGTGCGGGTTGATCGTGTCGTGGCTGAAGTAGTAGTGCCGCAGGATGTGGTCGAAGCTCACCGTCTCCGCCACGCCCGGCCACTGGTAAAGCTCGCGCAGCCAGCCCCAGAGGTGCGGATACTGCACGATCTGGCGCCGATTGCACTTGAAATGGGTGTGATACACCTTGTCGAAGCGGATGAGCGTGGTGAAGAGCCGCCAGTCGGCCTCGGTCACTGTCTCACCCGCCAGATAGCGGCTGGTGCCCAGCAGATCCTCCAGCCAGTCCAGCGTCGCGAAGACAGCGGGAGCGGCTTCGTCATAGGCCTGCTGCGAGGTGGCGAAGCCGGCGCGGTAGACGCCGTTGTTCACCGTCTCGTAGATGCGCGCGTTGAGGGCATCGATCCGTTCGCGCAGGGCGACGGGATGGAAGTCCTGCCGGTTGCCGGTCAGGCCGTCGAAGGCCGAATTGAACATGCGGATGATGTCGGCGGACTCGTTGCTGACGATGGTCTGGCGCGTCCGGTCCCAGAGGACCGGCACCGTCACGCGGGCCGAGATGCCGGGATCGGCCCTGAGGTAGAGGTCGCGCAGGAACGGCAGCCCATGAAGCCGGTCGCCCGTCGCGCCCGGAAAGTCGCGCGAAAAGGTCCAGCCGTCCGCCAGCATGTCGGGATGGACGACCGAGACCCCGATGAGGGACCCCAGCCCCTTCAGCGACCGGAAGATCAGGGTGCGATGCGCCCAGGGACAGGCCAGCGAAACATAGAGGTGATACCGCCCGGCCTCGGCCGGAAAACCGCCCTCGCCGGTCGGCCCCGGGCGGCCGTCCGGCGTGATCCAGTTGCGAAACCCCGCGCGGCTGCGGACGAAGCGGCCGCCGCTCGACGCGGTGTCGTACCAGGTCGGGTGCCAGACACCCTCGATCAGTTCACCCATGCCGTCCCTCCTGCACCCGAGCTAGCGCGTGATGCGGCGGCGCACAGGTCAGAAGAAGATGTCGGCGAGGTCGTCCTCGGCCGGAGCAGGCTCGGGTTGCGCCGTCACGGGCTCCGTTCCGACTGCCCCGGACCCTGCGGCGGCAAGGATGCGGTCATGGATATGACGCTCGTCCGGAACCGTGTAGATCGCCCGGGCAGCGGAAAGGATCGCCTCGGCGGGAGTGCCGGGTTCGATCGGGCCGGGCGGCGGAAGCGCGTCACGCCGCCGCGCCGTCTGCTCGATGAAGACATGCACGCTGCCGAGGTTGCGGCGATACCCCGACATCAGGCCCGCCGCCGTGTCGAGGCTGGCGGTCAGGATGCGCCCGACCTTCCCGAACGCGTGTCCCGTCTCGCCGTGGACGCGGTCGGCCTCTTCCAGGATCTCGCGGATCGCGCGGGCATCGGAGGCGACCCGCCGCATCTCGAGTTCCAGGCTCGCGACGGCCTCGGTGCCGATGACCGAGGCACAGTCCTGAGTCTTCTCCAGCCGCCCGTGCAGCCGCGTGAAGACCGCCGCCGAAACCTGGGTGAGATCGCGCAACTGGCGCGAGATCTCCTGCAGGGCCCGCCCCTCCTGCCCCAGCTTGGCGCAGACGATGACCGCGTTCAGGCCGAAGAGCCGGACCAGGTCCTCGATCCGCCGCATCCGTTCCTCGTGATGGCGGATGGTGTCGAGATGCCCGGCCACCCGGGCCGCATAGGCGGCAAGGTTGCGCAGGTGCTCGCCGCATCGCGACAGCCCGGCGACAACGGTCTCGGCCTGATCGGCCATCGTGTGGATGGCGCTGCCGCCGCGCCGCGGCCCTTCGAGATAGAGGCTTCGGGCCGAACCGATCGCCGCCGCCGCCCGCCCCTGCAGGTCGAGGAAGCTGCGCGTCGCCGCGTCGAGGTCCGTGGTGAGGTGGCGCAGCGTGCCTTCGCTCTGTCCGATGCCAAGGTCGAGCAGCAGGCCCTGAAGCGCGGGATCGTCCCCGGCCGTCGCGAGGGCGTCCGAGGTCAGGTGTCGCACATGTTCGAACCGCTGCCGCGCGCTGTCGCCCGCCTGCAGCGCGAGGATCAGTTGCGAGACCGCCCCGAAGATCTCGTCCATCCGCCGTGCCAGCGCCTCGTTGCCCTGGGCCAGCCGGTGACGGTCCGACTGCACCCCGGACGCGGTGGCCCCGATGGCGGCAAGGCTCGGCAGAACCACCTCCCGCAGTGTCTGCGACAGATGCGCGGCCTCGGCATCCATCGCGTCGGTTTCCGCGGCGATCTCGACCATCGCCTCGTCCACTTCCGCGACGAGGTCCGCCGCCTCGGCGGCCATCCGGGTCAGGCCGCCCGTGAAGGCCTCCACCCGCTGGCGGCTGCTGGTGAGCATGTTGCCGATGATCCGCGCCTGCAGCTTGACGATGGAGATCGCGCGGATGGTGGCCATGAGATCGGTCACTTCCGAACGCATGGCGCCCACGGCAGCGCGCAGTGCCCGCGCCGCCCCCTCGAACCGAGCGAATTCGTCCGCCAGTGCGGTGGCCTGGCTGCCGGTCTCGGTCGTCAGTTCCAGGAAGCGCCCGGTCCGGGCGGGCCCGAGCGCCGCCTCGAGCCGCGCGAAGTCCGCTCGCAGGCCATGCAGGTGGCCCACGGCCTGCGACAGCGTCTCGCCTGCGCGCAGGAAGGTCTGCTCGGTGCTGAGGAGCACGAAATCGAGGGGATGGGCCGGCTGCGCGGTCCTTGCGCTGTCCAGCAGATGGGGATCCAGCTTCATCGCGCCACCCTTTCGGCTTGCCGGCGGCCAAACTCCACGATGCGGGTCGCGAGCCGGTCGAGCGGTTCGACCTTCTGCACCCCGCCGTGGGCCACGGCTTCCCGGGGCATGCCGTAGACCACGCAGGACTCCTCGTTCTGGGCAATGGTCTCGGCATCTGCGGCGCGCATCTCCGCCATGCAGCGTGCTCCGTCGTCCCCCATGCCCGTCATGATGATGCCGAGTGCGTTGCTGCCCGCCTCCTGCGCGGCGGAGCGGAACAGGACGTCGACCGACGGGCGGTGCCGGCAGACGTAGGCGCCGTCCACCACCGAGACGCGGTAGCCCTGGTTTCGCCGGCGCAACAGCAGGTGACGGTCGCCCTGCGCGATGATCGCGCGACCCGGCAGCACCTGCATCTCGTCCTCGGCCTCGAGCACCTCGATGGCGCAGAGCGAATCCAGGCGTCGCGCGAAGGCGGCCGTGAAACCCCGCGGCATGTGCTGGACGATCACGATCGGCGGCGCGGAGGCCGGCAGCGCCGTCAGGACATCGCGCAGCGCCTCGGTTCCTCCGGTCGATGCGCCGATGCACACCACCGGCATCGTCTCGGGAACCGGCCGGGGCGGGCGCGCGGGAAGGATCTCGTCGGCCGTGAGTTTCGGACCCGGGGCAAGAGGGCGCGCCTCGGGCTGCGCGCGCCGTCGGGTGGTTTCGGTCGCCGCGCGGATGGCGTCGCAGATCCGGATCGAGGCTTCCTGACGCTCGATCTCGTTGCGCGCGGCAGGTTTCGCGATGACCTCCTTCGCCCCCAGTTCGAGCGCGGCAACCATCGTATCCGTGCCGGCGCCGACATGGCTCGAGCAGACGATGACCGGGATCGGGTGCTGCTGCATGATCTTGCGCAGGAAGGTCAGGCCATCCATGCCCGGAAGTTCGAGGTCGAGAAGGATCGCATCCGGAAGCTCCGTTCGCATGGCGCGTGCCGCGGCATAGGCATCCGGAACCGCCGCCATGACCTGCAGCGCCGGATCGCTTTCCACGATCACCTTGAACATCGCACGGGCGCCCGCGGAATCATCCACGATCAGGACGCGTGTCGGGGTTGAAGTAACTGCCGCGCGAAGTGCCATGATCAGGTCTTTCGAAAGATGGAAGGCGAATGCTGTTTCATCTGCGGATGGCTGACCACCATCGACTCCGAATGGCCCACGATCAGGTAGCCGCCTGGCCGAAGGTGCCCCACCAGACGGGACACGACCGAGGCCTGATCCTCGGCGCCGAAGTAGATCAGCACGTTGCGCAGGAAGATGACGTCCACGTCGCGGTCGACCGGATAGGTGCGGTCCATCAGGTTCAGATGCATGAACTGCACGCGATCCCGCAGTTCGGGGACCATCCGGGCGGTTCCGGCATGCGCTGGCGCTCGGCCCTGCATGGTGTAGCGGGCACGCAACTCGGCCGGGATCGGGGCGAGTTGCTCCTTGGTGTAGATCGCCCGCTGGGCCCGTTCCAGCATGCGCTGTGAAATGTCCGTGCCGAGGATCGCGTAGGAAAAGTTCTTGCCCGCCCGCAGGCACTCGGCCAGCACGATCGCGATCGTGTAGGCCTCCGCCCCTTCCGAGCTTGCCGCGCTCCAGATCTTCAGGCGCGGAGGGATCGGTGCACTTCGCCGGATCGCTTCGGGGACGATCTCGCGCACCAGCACGTCGAAATGCGTCGCCTCGCGGTAGAAGTCGGTCTTGTTGGTCGTGAGAAGGTCTATGACGAGCGGAAGCTCCTCCTCGAGCAGTCCATTGTCGAAGAGCTGGGCCAGATAGCCGTCGAAACCCTTTGCGCCGACGGCGAGGATCCTCGGCCGAAGTCGCGACTCGATCATCTGTCGGCGGTGAACCGGCAGCTGGATGCCCGTCCGGGTCCGGATCAGGTCGGAGAACATCTGGTCGTGCGCGTGACGCAGCGGCTGGTTCATTGCAGCACGCCCTGCCTCGCCTCGGACGGGGCGATCGAGGCCAGTCGGGAGGGGTCCATGAGACGGTCGATGTCCAGCAGGGTGACAAACGCGCCGTTGCGCTTGCCGATGCCGAGGACGGCGGTGTCCGTCCAGTTCAGCATGTCGCTGCCGCTCATCCGCTGCATGCGCCCCTCGTCGAGCGAGGTCACCTCGATCACGCGTTCCGTCTTGATCCCGATGACCAGCCGCGCCTCGCCGTTCTGCACCCAGGTCACGAGGATCCGGCTCTGCGCGGTGTCAGCGGCCATGCCGAGCCCGAGGAGGCTTCTGAGGTCAACCACCGGAACGCCCGCGCCCCTCACCTCGCACAGTCCGAGCAGGTGTGGCGGCGCATTCGGCAGCGGAGCGATCGGACGGAGGTCCAGGATCTCCTGAACCCGCTCCACCGGCAGGGCATAGAGGGTGTCTCCCGCGGCGAAGGTGACGACGGGCGGAGCCTCCGGGCTTCCGGCGGAGTCAGGCTGCGTCATGGCGTAGGAAGCCGGTATCGAGGTCATCACTATTCTCCGGATCGAGATCGAAGGCGAAGCCGCCCGCCGCACGAGGGCTGGCCGGACGCGCGGCGGCTCGCGCAGGGGGAGCCGGACGCCGTGTCCCCTCAGCCGGGGGTCCGGAAGGGGCCACAATGGCGCCGCCGGCGACCCGGAAGAAGGAGTTCGTGCTTTCCAGTTGCTCGGCCTGAGAGGAAAGCTGCGTGGCGCTGGTCGCGAGCTGTTCGGAGGCCGAGCTGTTCTGCTGGGTCACCTTGTCGAGCTGCTGGATGGCCAGCGCCACCTGCTGGGCCCCGGCTGACAGTTCGCGCGACGTGACCGAGATCTCGCTCACAAGGCTTGACGTGTGCTCGATGTCCGGGACCAGCCGCGCGAGCATCTCGCCGGCCTGAGAGGCAACACGGACCGTCTCGGACGACAGGGCCGAGATCTCCGTCGCGGCCGTCTGGCTGCGCTCGGCCAGTTTCCGCACTTCGGAGGCGACCACCGCGAACCCTCGGCCGTGCTCGCCGGCGCGGGCGGCTTCGACCGCGGCGTTCAGCGCAAGAAGGTCGGTCTGCCGCGCGATCTCCTGCACGATCATGATCTTCTCTGCGATCTGCTGCATGGCGGCGACGGCGTTGCCGACCGCCTGACCGCTCGCCCGGGCATCCGAAGCGGACTTCAGCGCCATCTGCTCGGTCCGGGTGGCGTTGTCGGCGCTCTGGCGGATGTTGGCCGCCATCTCCTCGACCGAGGACGAGGCCTGCTCGGTGGCGGAGGCCTGCTCGCTCGCGCCATTGCTCAGCTCCTCGGAGGTCGAGGCAATCTGGGCACTGCCGCTGGCCACCTCACGCACGGCAGCCGTCACCTGCCCCACCACGTCGCGCAGCTTCACCACCATCTCATTGGCCGAAAGCAGCAGGTCGGCGATCTCGTCGTTGCCCCGAGCCTCTGCGGTCGCGCTGAGATCGCCGGTGGCGACGCGGCGCGTCAGCTCCACCGCACGGCCGAGACCGCGGGAGATCGACAGGATGATCCAGATTGCCGCAGCCGACCCGATCAGGGCAGCGCTTCCGATGATCAGGACCAGATTGCGGGTCGCACCCGCGAAGGCGCCCTCGGCGGCTTCGGCTGCAGCCTGCATGCGCGTCACCGCCTGCTCGCGGAGCTTGGCCACGATCTCGAGACGCGTCGCCTGCATCCGCGCGATCTCGGGATCTGCGAGCAGGCCCCGTGCCTCGTCGAACTTCCCCGCTTCCGCAGCCTTCAGCACGGCGTTGTTGTTGGGCTTCATCTTGCCCCAGTAGTCTTCGTAGGTGGCAAGCATGGCGCGGTCCTCCTCGCTCGTGGCGAGCGCAGCCAGCGCGTCGAACCCCTCGCGCTGCTCGGCGCGGGCCATTGCGATTTCGGCCTCCGCACGCTCGCGGACGCCCGGGTCGTCGTTCAGCAGGTATTCCCGCACAGCAGCCCTCAGCCGGATCTGGCCCGTGTTCAGGCGGTCCGCCTGCACGACCCGTTCCACCTCGGCGTTCATCAGCGTCTTGAGGTCGCCCTCAAGCTTTCGCAGGTCCCAGGCAGCCAGGGCCACCGCGCCTCCGGCGAAGGCGAACACGACGAAAAAGGCTGCCGCAAGCTTCAGCTTTATGGTGATGCGCATTCCTGCTCCTTCTCACTGAGTGACGGCGGGACCGGGCATCGAGGCCTGGGCCGCGAAGATGCCCGGAAGGTTCGGCAGCAGGTGAAGGCCCTTCTTCGTGCGGAACACGCCATGCACGAAGGACTGCGGCCAGTTGCTGCCCTTCGGGGGAAGCGGCTCCATCGTCGTCCGGTCGAGTTCGGTAACCTCGAGCACCGCGTCCGCGGCTACCGCGACGACGATCGGCTCACCCGCAAGATCGACCTCGAGGACCAGCATCTTGCTGGCTTCGGTCTGGGGCTCTTCCGCGATGCCGAAGGCGAAGCGCAGTTCGGCCAAAGGCACGACCGCGCCGCGGACGTTGATCACGCCCCAGACGGAGCGGTCGGCGGTCGGAACACGGGTGACCGGCAGCGGGTCGAGGATCTCGCGCAGGGCCGAGGCCGGAATGGCGAGCAACTGCCGCCCCAGCCGCATGGTGACCACCGTCATGAGGGCAGCCGTCTTCAGGTCGACCACGTTCGTCATGCCGCGGCTCCTCTGGTGCGGTCGTCGACGCCCTGGCCGACGCCGGTGAGATGGGGGACATCGAGGATGAGGGCCACCGTGCCATCGCCGAGGATCGTTGCCCCGGAGAAGGCGCGGATGCCGGAGTGCAGCCGGGACATCTGCTTGATGACGATCTGGTTGGTGCCGATGATCCGGTCGACCACGGCGCCCGCGCGGGTGTCGCCGGCGCGCACGATCACCACCGTCTGATACTCGCCGGGCGCGCCCGGACTCGCGAACATGCGGCGCAGGCGGACCAGCGGAACGAGCCGGTCACGCACGTCGAGGAAGTCCGCGCCATCGTCGGCCTCCGCCATCTCCGGCGGCAGTTCCACGATTTCCTGCACGGCCGCCAGCGGGATCGAGAACCGCTCCCCCGCAACCTCGACCATCAGGCCCTCGATGATCGCGAGGGTCAGCGGCAGGCGCAGGGTAAAGGTGGTGCCGCGCCCCTCGACGGACTGCACCTCGATGGAGCCGCGCAGGCCCTCGATGGTCTTCTTCACCACGTCCATGCCGACGCCCCGGCCCGACAGTTCGGTGATCGTCTCGGCCGTCGAGAACCCGGGCTCGAGGATCAGCGCGTTCATCGCGGCCTCGGACAGCACGGCGTCGGGACTGATCAGGCCGTTCGCCACCGCCTTGGCCCGGATCCGCTCGCGGTTGAGGCCGCGTCCGTCATCGCTGATGCGGATCACCACCTCGGCGCCGGAATACTCTGCCTCGAGCGTCACCCGGCCCTCGACGGGCTTGCCGGCGGCGATCCGTTCCGCGGGCGTCTCGAGCCCGTGATCGACGGAGTTCCGCAGCATGTGGACGACCGGATCGGCGAGCTGTTCGATCACCGTCTTGTCGAGTTCGGTTTCCTCGCCGCGGACCACGAAGGACACGGGCTTTCCGACGGTCTCGGACAGCCCGTGGATCAGGCGGCGGAACCGGCCGATCATCGAGCGCACCGGCACCATGCGGATCCGCATGGTCGTGTCGCGCAGTCCGGCGGCCAGCCGGCTGATCTCCTCGGCCGCGGCCATCAGCGCCGGGTCGCGGCTCTGCTGGGCCAGCTGGAGAAGCCGGGCATCGGCAATCACCAGTTCACCGACACGGTCCATCAGGTGGTCGAGACGCTCGGCCGCGACGCGCATGGTCGCCCCAGCCTTGTCGGCCGCGGGAAGCGGATCCTCGGCCGGCTTCCGGGCCGCGGCGGCGGGCGCAGCAGCCGGGGCGGCAACCGCCGGCGCGGCCGGACCGGATGCCGTTGGCGCGGCCGGGGCAGCGGCAATGGTTTCGAGCCGGATCTCGGCGTCGTTGAACAGGAAGACATTGTCGACGGCATCGCGGCCCACGCCGGCGGGAAGTGTCATCGACCATCCGATCATGCAGGTTTCCGGATCGAGCGCGTCGAGGGTCGGAACCTGGGAAAGGTCGGCGCGGATGTCGGTTGCCCCCAGTTCGCCAAGCTCGGCGAGCAGCAGGTCGGGGCGCGCGCCCAGTGCGAGCGCGCTGCCGGTCAGCCGGAAATGCAGCCGCTGGGCCCCCTCGGCCGGGGGCGCTGATACGGCGGCGGCCCCGCCGGGCGCCTCCGCCGTCGCGCTGCCGGCGACACCCACCGAGGCGGCCAGGGCTGCGAGGATCGCCGGACGACGCCCGTCGGGATCGGGTTCGTCGCTCAGGAAGCCGATGATCTCGTCGCGCGCGGACAGCGCGAGGCGGATGATCTCGGGCGTGACGCTGGCCTGACCCGACCGGAGCAGGTCGAAGGCCGATTCGAACGCATGGACGAAGGCCGCCATGTCGGCAAAACCGAACATCGCCCCCGAACCCTTGATCGTGTGAAGATCGCGGAACACCGCGTTGATCAGGTCACGATCTTCCGGCGAGTCGCTGAGATCCAGGAGCCCGCGTTCAAGGCTCTCTATCAGATCCGTCGCTTCCTGCCGGAAGACGGCCATCATGTCGTCGTCCATCATCCGAGCACCTTCTTGATGACGGCGAGAAGTTGCGTCTGGGTGAACGGCTTGACCATCCACCCGAGCGCCCCAGCCTCGCGTGCCTGCTGCTTGAGATTGTCGGCGGAATCCGTGGACAAAAAGATAATGGGTTTGCCCTTGCTGACGGGATGCTGCCGGTACTCGCGGATGAACCCCAGCCCGTCGAGGTTCGGCATGTTCTGGTCGGTGATGATGGCATCGACGGGATGATTCAGGGCCTTGTCGAGGCCCTCGCGTCCGTCGGTGGCCTCGATGACCTCGTAGCCCGCCTCGCGCAGGGTCATGGCGACCATGCAGCGGATCGAGGGCGAATCGTCGACGGCGAGAATGGTCTTGGTCATGCGGCCGCTCCTGCCGTCGGCTTGCCGCCAAGATCGGCCGGCCCCATGCCGAGCGCGCGCAGGCGGGCGGCCAGCGGCATGGCCGCATCCAGCGGCATCGTCAGGGTGCGGCCCAGCAGGCTGGCCGTGTGCATCGCCGAGACGAACACCTGCACCACTGCGACATCGGCATCCGACACGTCGGCGACGTCCAGCGTCACATCTCCGTCGGTCAGCGCCTCTTCCAACCGCAGCATCAGGCCGGATGCATCCTGCAGGCGGAGCTCGCCGGAGATCCTCAATGGGTTCATGCAGACAATTCCTTCCACTCGTCCGTCTTCGCAGGGCACGGGGGCCCGCGGCTCATCGGCTGGACGCTAGCGAAAGGAACGGCGGCAGACGCCCCGGGTTTATGGCCAAAGGCACATGTCTTGAGGCAGGCGCGCGGCGCCTTTGGTCACCCGGCCATACGGAAGGAGGGGAGAGGGATGGGGTCACAAGCCGCGGCACTGGCTCCGCCGGGCTGCGGGCGCTGCCCGGCGCACCGAGGCGGGGCCGCGCGGCAGGCCATCGGGGCGGCGCCCTGAACCGGGCGCCGGGCCGTCAGTCAGGCGTCAGCGCTTCGCGGCGGCTTCGAGGGCGGCGATGCGGGCCGAAAGCGCCTCGTTCTCCTCGCGGGCCTTCTGGGCCATGGCGCGGACCGCATCGAACTCTTCGCGGGTGACGAAATCGCGGTCCGCCATCCAGCGGTCGATG
Source organism: Rhodobacter sp. CZR27 (assembly GCF_002407205.1). Lineage (NCBI taxonomy): Bacteria > Pseudomonadati > Pseudomonadota > Alphaproteobacteria > Rhodobacterales > Rhodobacter > Rhodobacter sp. CZR27. The sequence continues at coordinate 2,762,571 of NZ_CP023548.1, forward strand.
AAGCCCTTCATCGCCGTCTCGGCCTCGGTCTTGGCGCCCTGGGCCACGCCCATGGCGTTGGTCATCAGCTGCGACATGTCGTCGAAGAATTTGTTGCGGGTCTGCATTCGGTTCCCTCCAGCGATCGGCCCTATATGGTCTTGGCGCCCCTGGCGCGCAAGGTTGACTTCGCCGCAGCCGCACCGGAAAACCCCGGCGAAAGGAACGCGCATGTCCTACATCCCCTTCCCCGAGATCTCGCCGGAGATCTTCTCGATCGAGGTCTTCGGCGCGACCTTCGCGCTGCGCTGGTACGCCCTCGCCTACATTGCCGGGCTGCTGATCGGATGGCGGCTGGTGCTGCGCCTGATCCGCACGCCGCGCCTCTGGGCGGAAGGTCCGCCGATGAACGAGGACCAGCTCGAGCGCCTGCTGACCTGGGTGATCCTCGGGGTGATCCTCGGCGGGCGGCTCGGCTTCGTGCTGTTCTACCAGCCCGGCTATTACTTCGAGAACCCCGGCCAGATCCTGAAGGTCTGGGAGGGCGGCATGTCCTTCCACGGAGGCTTCCTCGGCGTGATGACGGCGATGATCGCCTTCTGCCTGAAGGAGCGCATCCGCATCCTGCCGGTGGCCGACCTTCTGGCCGTGGCGACCCCGCCGGGCCTGTTCCTCGGCCGGATCGCCAATTTCATCAACGCCGAACTCTGGGGCCGGCCGACCACCCTGCCCTGGGGCGTGGCCTTCCCGGGCGAGGCCGCCCAGACCTGCCCGGGCATCGAGGGGATCTGCGCCCGCCACCCGTCGCAGCTTTACGAGGCGGGGATGGAGGGGCTGCTGCTGTTCCTGCTGCTGGCGGTGCTGGTCTGGCGGCGGGGATGGCTGCGCTGGCCCGGCGCGGTCACCGGAGCCTTCCTGTCCGGCTATGGCATCGCCCGCTTCATCGTCGAGTTCGTCCGCCAGCCCGACGCCCAGTTCGTGACCGAGGGCAACCCCTTCGGCCTCGCCTGGGAGATCGGCGGCTACGGGCTGACCATGGGCCAGATGCTGTCGCTGCCGATGATCCTGGTGGGCCTGACGCTGATCCAGCAGGCGAGACGGTCGGCGTGACGCCGCTTGCCACCCTCCTGACACGGCGGATCGAGGCCGCCGGGCCGATGACGCTGGCCGACTACATGGCCGAGTGCCTGATGCATCCCCGGCACGGCTACTACGCCACGCGCGACCCCTTCGGCGCGCAGGGGGACTTCACCACGGCCCCCGAGATCAGCCAGATGTTCGGCGAACTGATCGGCCTCTGCCTCGCGCAATGCTGGCTGGATCAGGGCGCTCCGGCATCCGTGACACTCGCGGAACTCGGGCCGGGCCGGGGCACGCTGATGGCCGACATCCTGCGTGCGACGCGCGGCGTGCCGGGGTTTCACGAGGCGGCGCAGGTCGTGCTGGTCGAGACCTCTGCCGCGCTGCGCAGCGTCCAGCGGCGGACACTGGGCACCCGCCCGGTGGAGTGGCTGGACAGCGCGGAGGACCTGCCGGACCGCTTCACCCTGCTGGTCGCGAACGAGTTCTTCGACGCGCTGCCGATCCGCCAGTTCGTCCGGGACGGCAGCGGCTGGCGCGAGCGCATGGTCGGGCTGCAGGATGGCGCGCTGGCATTCGGGCTGGGACCGGAGACGGCGCTCGCCGCTCTTGCGCACCGGCTGGAGGACACCCGGCAGGGAGAGATCGTCGAGTTCTGCCCGGCGGCGGGCGCGGTCATGGCCGCGGTGGCAGCCCGGATCGCCGCGCAGGGCGGCGCGGCCCTCGTCGTGGACTATGGCGGCTGGCACTCGCGCGGGGACACGCTGCAGGCACTGCAGGCGCATCGCTTCGCCGATCCGCTGGCCTGCCCCGGCGAGGCCGACCTGACGGCCCATGTGGACTTCGAGGCGCTTGCCGCCGCGGCCCTTCCCTGCGGCACGGCCTGCACCACCCAAGGGGACCTGCTGCTCGCCCTCGGCATCGAACAACGTGCCCGGCGGCTGGCGCAGTCGCTGTCGGGCGAGGCGCTGGCCAGCCACGAGGCCGCAACTCGCCGCTTGACCGACGCGGCCGAAATGGGAACGCTCTTCAAGGCGCTGGCGGTCTTTCCGCCGCAGGGTCCGGCGCCGGCAGGATTTGCAGGATGATGGAAATAGTGACGGCCGACGCGCTGGCCCCCCTCCGGCACGGGTTCTTCACCCGCAAGGGCGGCGCCTCCTCCGGGATCTTCGCCGGGCTGAACTGCGGGCCGGGATCAAGCGATCTGGCCGAGGCGGTGACGATCAACCGCTCCCGCGTGGCCGAGGCGATGGGCGTGGCGCCCGACCATCTCGTGACCATCAACCAGGTGCATTCGGCCGACGTGGTGCATGTGACGGGTCCCCTCTCCGGTCGTCCGAGCGCCGACGCCATGGTGACGGCCACGCCGGGCGTGGCCCTTGCCGTGCTGACGGCGGACTGCCAGCCTGTCCTGTTCGCGGATGGCACGGCGCGGGTGATCGGCGCGGCCCATGCAGGCTGGCGCGGCACGCTCGACGGCGTGCTCGAGGCGACCATCGACGCCATGGAGCGCCTGGGTGCCCGGCGCGAGCACATCGCGGCGATCATCGGCCCCACGATCAGCCAGCGCGCCTACGAGGTCGGCCCCGAGTTCGTCGAGCAGTTCATCGACGAGGACCCCGCCAACGCGCGCTTCTTCGCGCAGGGCAGCGGCGACCGGGCGCTGTTCGACCTGCCCGCCCTCGGTCTTGCGCGGCTGCGCGCGGCGGGCGTCGGCCATGCCGAGTGGACACGCCACTGCACCTATTCCGATCCGGAGCGGTTCTTCTCCTACCGCCGCACGACCCATGCGGGCGAGGCGGACTATGGCCGGCTGATCTCGGCGATCCGGCTCTGACCGGCGTCAGGCGCTGCGCTGCAGCCGCGCTTCCAGCACGTCGAAGGGCACGCCCGGCTGGTCCTTGGCGCAGCGGATGACAAGGCTCGTCTTGACCGAGGCGACATTGGCCGCCGCGGTCAGTTCCTCGGTCAGGAATTTCTGGAACGACGGCAGGTCGGGTGCCACGCATTTCAGGATGAAGTCGATCTCGCCGTTCAGCATGTGGCACTCGCGCACCAGCGGCCATGCGCGGCAGCGGTTCTCGAAGGCCGACAGGTCCGCCTCGGCCTGGCTGTGCAGCCGGACCATCGCGAAGACCTGAACCTCGAAGCCCAGTTCGCGCGGGTCGATGTCGGCGTGGTAGCCGCGGATGTAGCCCGCTTCCTCGAGCGTCCGGACACGGCGAAGGCAGGGCGGCGCCGAGATGCCGACGCGCTTGGCCAGTTCCACGTTCGTCATCCGGCCGTCGCCCTGGAGTTCGGCCAGGATGTGTCGGTCGATGGGGTCGAGTTTCGATCCGGCCATGAAGCTCTCCTTGCTGCCGGGCGACTTTAGAGAGTCGCGACAGCCTGCGCAATAATGTTTCGCGGACGCATGAAAAACCGCTTCTCCATTGCGGAAACGCGCCATCCCGCGCAACGGATCAGGGGGCTTTCGGACGGCCCGGCCACGTCCTATATGGGGCGCCGGGAAAAAAGACCATGAGGGGCGACAGCATGTCCGAGACGCGGCACACGAGGGTTCTGATCATCGGGTCCGGCCCGGCCGGCTACACGGCGGCGGTCTACTCCGCAAGGGCGATGCTCGAGCCGCTGCTGATCCAGGGCCTGCAGCCCGGCGGCCAGCTGACCATCACCACCGAGGTCGAGAACTGGCCCGGCGACAGCGAGGTGCAGGGCCCCGACCTCATGGTGCGGATGGAAGAACACGCGAAGGCAATGGGAGCCGAGGTGATCTCGGACTACATCGCCTCGCTCGACCTGTCGCAGCGGCCCTTCACCGCCCACGCCGACAGCGGCACGACCTATACGGCCGATGCGGTGATCCTGGCGACCGGCGCGCAGGCGCGCTGGCTGGGCCTGCCGTCCGAGGAGAAATTCAAGGGCTTCGGCGTCTCGGCCTGCGCGACCTGCGACGGCTTCTTCTACCGCGGCAAGGAGGTCGTCGTGGCGGGCGGCGGCAATACCGCCGTCGAGGAGGCGCTGTTCCTGACCAACTTCGCCAGCAAGGTGACGCTGGTCCACCGCCGCGACTCGTTCCGGGCCGAGAAGATCCTGCAGGACCGGCTGTTCAAGAACCCCAAGATCCAGGTCGTGTGGAACCACACGATCGAGGAGGTGCTGGGCACCGAGGCGCCGCTGGGCGTGACCGGGGTCGTCGCGAGGAACGTCCAGACCGGCGAGACGATGGAGATCCCCTGCGCCGGCTTCTTCGTGGCGATCGGCCACGCGCCGGCCAGCGAACTCGTCAAGGACCAGCTGGAGTTGCACCACGGCGGCTATGTCAAGGTGGAACCCGGCACCACGCGCACCTCGATCCCCGGCGTCTTCGCGGCGGGCGACCTGACCGACCATGTCTATCGGCAGGCGGTCACCTCGGCCGGGATGGGCTGCATGGCCGCGCTCGATGCGGAACGATTCCTCGCAGGGACCGAGTAAGGCAAAGATATCCTCCGCATCGCGGCGGCGGCGCCGGACCGGCGTTTGCCGCCGCGCCGAACAGGTGGCATTTCCGCCTTATCTGGGGCCTTTTCCCTGATCCGCGCTTGAATCCTTCGGCCCCGGCGGGATAAGTCGCCCGCGAACCGGGTCAGCCCGGTGCTTGTCCCCTCAGAGGCGGTCCCTTCATGTCCCTTCCCAATCACGCACCCGTTCCCGAACTCTATGTGTCCTACGACTCCGCGCAGAAGCTGAAGGCCGACGCCGGCAACCTGCCCTCGTGGGACCTGACCCAGCGTCAGGTCTGTGACCTCGAGCTTCTGATGAACGGCGGCTTCCACCCGCTCAAGGGCTTCCTGACCGAGGCCGACTATGACGGCGTGGTCGAGAACATGCGCCTCGCCGACGGCCGCCTCTGGCCGATGCCGATCACGCTCGACGTCAGCGAGAAGTTCGCCGAGACCGTCGAGCCGGGGCAGGACATCGCGCTGCGCGACGCCGAGGGCGTGATCCTCGCCATCCTCTCGGTCACCGACAAGTGGGTGCCCAACAAGGACCGCGAGGCCGAGAAGGTCTTCGGCGCGAACGACCTCGCCCATCCGGCGGTGAACTACCTGCACCACACCGCGGGCAAGGTCTACCTCGGCGGCCCGATCACCGGCATCCAGCAGCCCGTCCACTACGATTTCAAGATGCGCCGCGACACGCCGAACGAGCTTCGCGCCTTCTTCCGCAAGGTCGGCTGGACCCGTGTCGTGGCCTTCCAGACCCGCAACCCGCTGCACCGCGCGCACCAGGAACTGACGTTCCGCGCCGCCCGCGAGGCGCAGGCGAACCTGCTGATCCACCCGGTCGTCGGGATGACCAAGCCGGGCGACATCGACCACTTCACCCGCGTGCGCTGCTACGAGGCGGTGCTGCACCAGTATCCGGCCTCGACCACGACGATGAGCCTGCTGAACCTTGCGATGCGCATGGCCGGCCCGCGCGAGGCGGTCTGGCACGGCATCATCCGCAAGAACCACGGCTGCACGCACATGATCGTCGGCCGCGACCACGCGGGCCCGGGCAAGAACAGCCAGGGCAAGGACTTCTACGGTCCCTACGACGCGCAGGAACTGTTCAAGCAGTACGCGGCCGAGATCGGCATCGAGATGGTCGACTTCAAGCAGATGGTCTACGTGCAGGAGAAGGCGCAGTACTTCCCCGTGGACGAGGTGCCGGAAGGCTCGACCGTGCTCGACATTTCGGGCACCGAACTGCGCCGCCGCCTGCGCGAAGGGATCGAGATCCCGGACTGGTTCTCCTTCCCCGACGTGGTCCAGGAACTCCGCCGCACCTCGCCGGCGCGGGCCAAGCAGGGCTTCACGGTGTTCTTCACCGGCCTCTCCGGCTCGGGGAAGTCCACCATCGCCAACGCGCTGATGGTCAAGCTGATGGAGATGGGCGGCCGTCCGGTCACGCTGCTCGACGGCGACGTGGTCCGCAAGCACCTGTCGTCGGAACTCGGCTTCTCGAAGGAGCACCGCGACATCAACATCAAGCGGATCGGCTACGTCGCCTCGGAAATCTCTAAGAACGGCGGCATCGCGATCTGCGCGCCGATCGCGCCCTATACCGCGACGCGTCGCGCGGTGCGCGAGATGATCGAGGCCTTCGGCGCCTTCATCGAGGTCCATGTCGCGACCCCGATCGAGGAATGCGAGAAGCGCGACCGCAAGGGACTCTACAAGCTCGCCCGCGAAGGCAAGATCAAGGAGTTCACCGGCATCTCGGACCCCTACGAGACGCCGACCAATGCAGAACTTGTGGTCGACACCACCAACGTGGACGTGGACCACTGCGCCCATCAGGTGATCCTGAAGCTGGAGCAGATGGGCCTCATTCGGGCCTGAAACGAACAGGGGGCGCCAGCGGCGCCCCCTTCCCCTTCGAAGCTATCCCTCGCCTTACCGCGGCCGCATCATGCGCAGCAGCAGCCGGTCCTTCAGGACATACTGATGGAACAGCGCCGACAGCGCGTGCAGCAGCGCCAGCACCATGATCGCGTTGGCGGCGATCACATGCGGCGCGGCCGCCCACGTCTGCCCGCCGCCCCATGTCGCCATCCCGAGCGCCGGAACCAGCAGCGTCAGCAGGTAGAGCACGCTCTGCAGCCCCGCGGCCACCTTGTCGCCGGGCGTCGTGCCCTTCTCGGGCGCGCCCGAGATGAACCGAGCGCCGATCCGCACCAGCGTCAGGAGCAGCACGGCCGCGCCCACGAGGATGTGCAGGTAATGTCCGACGCCCGGCGGCTGCGCCTGCTGGAGCACCGCGTCATAGGCGCGCTCCATAACCTCGCCGAACATGTAGTTGAACAGAACGAGCCCCGCGATCGCCCAGTGCAGGGAGATCTGGAGCTTGGTGTATCCCGGTTCTTGCGTCATCGCCTCACCTGAACTTGCCTGGCCTGAGCGGGCCGGACGCGTCGCACCCGTCACCCGAGGCAAGAAGGCTGACACAGCCCGACACGAACGGAAGAGGCCTAGATGTCGCGGAACCGCCCGGAGCGCGCCACTCGTCCGCGTCACGGCAGGGATGGCGCCCTCTGCCGGGCCGGACGGTGGGCGCCGGTCCGGCCCTGCTCGATGCCGCACCGGCCCGCGAGATGCGGGCGGCGCGGCGGGATCAGTGCACGTTCACCGGCGCGAGGTCGTTCTGCCGCGCCAGCACGAAGGCGAGCTTGCGGTCACGCACCAGCGCGAGGCGCTCGCCGTTCGCGCCGTGCAGCGCGTAGATCCGGTCCAGCCCGCGCGCCATGTTCTGCACGTCGTTCTGCACCTCTTCGGGAAGCTCGGTCACCAGCACGGGTCGAACGTAGACCAGCTTGCCCATGCTCTCGGGGAAATCGAACGGAGTATTCATTGCTCGGCTCCTTCCTGCATCACCTGCCTGCGCCCGATCGGGATCGTCTTCACCACCGCCTGGGGCACCTGGCGCCGCAGGTCGATGTGCAGAAGCCCGTGTTCCATGGCCGCGCCGGCCACCTCGACGCCTTCGGCCAGCACGAAGCTGCGCTGGAAGGCGCGGGCGGCAATGCCACGGTGAAGGAACACGCGTTCGGCCACGTCCTCGGCCTGACGGCCGCGGATCACCAGCTGCCGATCCTCGACGGTGATGGCGATGTCGTCCTCGCGGAAGCCCGCAACGGCCAGCGTGATGCGGTAGGCGTTCTCGGCCACGGCCTCGATGTTGAAGGGCGGATAGCCCTCGCTCGCCGATTTGGCCGTGCGCTCGACCAGCCGCTCGAGCTGCTCGAACCCCAGAAGGAAGGGGTGGCCCCCGAAATTCAGTTTGGTCATTCCGTCATGTCCTTGCAGAAGCGACACAGAGTGGCGGAACCCCGGGCGGGCATTCCACCAAGTGAATATGGGCACTTGCGGAAGACCGCGCAAGGCCGGCGCGGCGGCCGGCGCCGGACCCCGCGGCGGGCGCACAGGCCGCGCCGCGCGGCGTCTGGTCTGGCCGCGACATCCGTGTCGCGCAGGATTCTTCCCGCAGGCACCTGCAATCTGTATATTCGACGCACGGCGACTCATCAAAAACGTAACCGGCGACCAATCCGGCAGGGCAAACTCATGAATGCGTCCCCCGAAATGAGCTTCGAAGACATGCTGCGGATCCGGCTCGAGGTGCTCCGACGCGAGCACCGCGATCTTGACGAGGCGATCCATGCGCTCGAGGCCGGCGGACGGGGCGACCAGTTGACCCTGCGCCGGCTGAAGAAGCAGAAGCTGTCGCTGAAGGACCAGATCGTGAAGATCGAGGATCAGCTGATCCCCGACATCATCGCCTGACGCGTCGGCGCCGCAGGTTCGGGCGGCCGTCCTGACGGCGCCCGGACGCTGTGCCCCGCTTGCCCCCGCCCGGGCCGCCGCTATAGTGCGCGCCTCTGGAATGCGGGGGTGCGGCAATGGCTGTGGACGTTGGAATCATCATGGGCAGCCAGTCGGACTGGGCCACGATGAAGGAGGCCGCGGCGATCCTCGACGAGCTTGGCATCTCCTACGAGACGAAGATCGTCTCGGCCCACCGCACGCCCGACCGGCTGTGGAGCTACGGCAGGACGGCAGTGGAGCGCGGGCTGAAGGTCATCATCGCCGGCGCCGGGGGGGCGGCGCATCTTCCGGGCATGATGGCCTCGAAGACCCGGGTGCCGGTGATCGGCGTGCCGGTGCAGACCCGGGCGCTGTCGGGCGTCGACAGCCTCTATTCCATCGTGCAGATGCCCAAGGGCTTTCCGGTGGCGACCATGGCGATTGGCGCGGCCGGCGCCGCCAATGCCGGGCTGATGGCGGCGGGGATCCTTGCGGTTTCGGACGCCGCGCTCGGCCAGCGTCTCGACGACTGGCGCGCGGCGCTCTCGGCCTCGATCCCGGAGGAACCCTCGGATGACTGACCGGCTCGATCCCGGTGCCACCATCGGCATCCTCGGCGGGGGCCAGCTTGGCCGGATGCTGGCCGTCGCGGCCTCGCGGCTCGGCTTTCGCACCCACATCTTCGAGCCGGGCGCCCATCCGCCCGCAGGGGATGTAGCGCATCGGGTGACAACGGCCCCTTATTCCGACGAGGCCGCACTGCGCGCCTTCGCGGCCTCGGTGGATGTCATCACCTACGAGTTCGAGAACATCCCCACCGCGGCGCTCGACCTTCTGGAAGCCGAGCGGCCGATCCGCCCCAACCGCCGCGCGCTGGCGATCAGCCAGGACCGGCTGGACGAAAAGGGCTTCCTGACCTCGCTGGGTCTTGCCGTGGCGCCCTATCGCGCGGTGACCACGCTCGAGGACCTAGAGACCGCGTTGCACGGCATCGGCACGCCGGCGATCCTGAAGACCACCCGGCTCGGCTATGACGGCAAGGGGCAGGCCCGGATCATGGAGCCCGACGATGCGGCCGAGGCCTTCGCCGCCATGGAGGGCCAGGCCGCGGTGGTCGAGGGCTTCGTCCGCTTCAGCCACGAGGTCTCGGTAATCGCTGCGCGGGGGCTCGATGGCTCGGTCTCGGTCTACGAGCCCGGCGAGAACGTGCACCTCTCCGGCATCCTGCACACGACGACGGTTCCGGCACGGCTGACGCCTGCACAGCGCACCGATGCAGTGCTGCTGGCCGGACGGATCCTGAATGCGCTCGACTATGTCGGCGTGATGGGGGTGGAGCTGTTCGTGACGCCCGAGCAGCTGCTGGTGAACGAGATCGCGCCGCGCGTGCACAACTCGGGCCACTGGACGCAGAACGGCTGCGCGGTGGACCAGTTCGAGCAGCACATCCGCGCCGTGGCGGGCTGGCCGCTGGGCGATGGTTCGCGCTTTGCCGATGTCGAGATGGAGAACCTGATCGGCCACGACATCGCCCGCGTTCCGGCGCTGGCGCTCGAGAAGCACACGTCGATCCATCTCTACGGCAAGGCCGAGGCCCGGCCGGGGCGCAAGATGGGCCATGTGAACCGCGTCCTGCGACCAGTGGACGGGGCATGAACCCCGGCGGCCCCTCGCCGGAGCCAGCCCTGCCGGACGAGGCGACGGCCCTGCCCGGTGCAAGCGCGGCCGCGCCCGGGCCTGCCCTGCCCGGGATCGCGGGCGTGCCCGTCGACCGGCTCGAGGATTTCGCGAAGCGCGAACGGTCGCGCTACTGGAAGGCGCGCCCCCGGACGCGGCAGGCGCTGGAGCGGGGCGCCGACGCCTTCCTCGGCGGCGTGCCGATGCACTGGATGAAGGACTGGCCGACTCCCTTCCCGATGGTCGTCGACAGCGCGAAGGGCGCCCGCATCGCCGACATCGATGGCCACAGGCTCGACGATTTCTGCCTCGGCGACACCGGCTCGATGTTCGGGCACTCTCCTGTGCCGGTCGCGAAGGCGATCCGGCGGCAGGCGCGGCGCGGCCTGACCTGCATGCTGCCGACCGAGGACGCGCTGGAAGCCGGCCGGCTGCTGACCGAGCGCTTCGGCGCCTTCGCCTGGCAGATCGCCACCACCGCCACCGATGCCAACCGTTTCGCCCTGCGGGTGGCCCGCGCGGTGACGGGCCGTCCCAAGGTGCTGGTGTTCAACGGCTGCTACCACGGCACTGTGGACGAGACGATGGTGACGGTGCGGGACGGCCGCACGGCCGCCCGGCCGGGCCTCGTCGGGCAGGTGGCGGACCTTGGCCTGACCGCCATCGCGGTCGAGTTCAACGACGTGGCCGCCGTCGAGGCGGCGCTGGCCACCGGAGAGATCGCCGCCATCCTGACCGAGCCGGTCATGACCAACTCCTGCATGGTCCTGCCCGAGGCCGGGTTCCACGACGCGCTGCGCACCCTCTCGCGCCGGCACGGGACGCTGCTGATCATCGACGAGACGCACACGATCTCGTCCGGCCTAGGCGGCTACGCGCGGGTGCACAGCCTGTCGCCCGACATCCTCGTGATCGGCAAATGCGTGGCGGGCGGGATGCCGACCGCCGTCTGGGGCCTCTCGCCCGAGGTGGCGCATCGCTTCGCGGAATACGACGCCGCGCGGCCTGCTGGCCACTCCGGCATGGGCACCACGCTCTCGGGCAATCCGATGCAGTTCGCCTGCCTGCTCGCCACCCTTGCCGAGGTGATGACGCCCGACAATTACGCGCGGATGGAGCGGAGGGCGGACCGTCTTGCCGAGGGCCTTTCCCGCGCCATCGCACGATCCGGCGCGCCGTGGCATGTCGTGCGCGTCGGCGCCCGGGTCGAGTTCATCTGCGCCCCCGGCCCGCTCCGCAACGGCGCCGAGGCGGCGCTTGCCCACCATCCGCAACTCGAGACCGCCATCCACCTCGGCCTGCTGAACCGCGGCTGCCTGATCGCGCCGTTCCACAACATGATGCTGGTCAGCCCCGCGACGCGGAAGCGCCAGATCGACCGCCTGATCGCCGCCTTCGACGACATCCTGTTCCAGCTTTTCGCGTGACCCTGACGATGACCGACCAGCCCAGCCCCTCCGGCTCCACCCTTGCCGAAGCCGAAGCCTTCCTCGCCGCCCATCCCGAGATCGAGGCCTTCGACATCGTCCTGCACGATGCGAACGGCATCGGCCGCGGCAAGATCATCCGCCGGCACGAGCTTCTGTCGTTCTACAAGGGAGGCCGGCACCTGCCGATCTCGATCCTCGGCCTCGACATCTGCGGCGAGGACGTGCACGAGACCGGGCTGATCTGGGACCAGGGCGACGGCGACCTGCGCGCCTGGCCGATTCCCGGCACACTGGTGCCGCTCCACGGCACCAACCCGCCGCGCGGCGAGGTCTTCATGTCGATGTATGACCTCGAGGGCAATCCGATGACCTCGGACCCGCGCCATGCCCTTGAGCGGCAGGTCAAGGCGCTGGCGGATCTGGGCCTTTATCCTTCTGCGGCCTTCGAGCTGGAGTTCTTCCTGCTGGCCAACGACCGCGGGCCTGACGGCCGCGTGCGGCCCGCGCGCGACGTGCTGGACGGCCGCGCGAGCCACAAGACCGAGGTCTATTCCGTCGATCACCTGCACGGGATGATGCCGCTGTTTGCCGACATCTACGCGGGCGCCGCGAAGGCCGGGATCAAGGCCGAGACGATGATCTCGGAATATGCGCCGGGCCAGTATGAACTGACGCTGCACTACCGCACCGACATCCTGATGGCCGCCGATGACCTGATGCGGCTGAAGCGGATCGTGCGGGCGCAGGCGCGGGCGCACGGCGTGACCGCCTGCTTCATGGCGAAGCCGGTGGAAAGCTACGCAGGCTCGGGCATGCACCTGCATGTCTCGCTGTGCGACCGCGAGGGGCGCAACATCTTCGTCGAGGAGAAGGAGGGCGAGTGGTCCCGCCCAATCCTCCACGCGCTCGGCGGGCTGCGCGAGACGATGGGCGAATCGATGCTGGTCTTTGCCCCGCACGCGAATTCGTGGCGCCGCTTCGCCAGCCAGAGCTACGCGCCCGTCTCGCCGACCTGGGGCGTGAACAACCGCTCGGTGGCGCTGCGGATCCCTGCGGGCGACATGCGCGCCCGCCGGATCGAGCATCGCCCCGCGGGCGTGGACGCCAACCCCTATCTGGTGGCCGCGACGGTCCTTGCCGGCATCCGGCGCGGGCTGGAACAGCAGATCGACCCAGGCCCCGAAACCACCGGCAACGGCTATGCCGAGGCTCAAGACGCGCCACCGATCCCGACCTGCTGGCGCTCGGCGATCCTGGCGGCGCAGCACTCGGCCTTCCTGCGCGAGGCGCTGGGGCCGGACATGCACCGCACCTTCACCGCAATCAAGGCGGCGGAATATGCCCGGGTGGCGCGGACGATCCCAGACGTGGACTATGACCTCTATCTTCACACGGTCTGACGCCCGGCCGCACGCAGCCTCGGCGCTGGATTGCGGAGCCGGCCTGCTCTAGGCTGCCGACATGGGTCCGCAACGCGACACCGAGACAGAGCGGTCGCGCGCCGCTGACACCATCTGGGGAAAGCTGCGGCTGCCTGTGGCGGTCCTTGTCGTGATCGCCTCGGCGACCGCCATCATCGCCCTGGCCTTCGACGCGCGGCAGCGGTTCCTCGGCGTCGACTACGCCCCGACCGAGACGGTCGAGCGGGAACTCGTGCTTTTCGAGAACGGCCTGGTCACGCTCTCCGCCGCACTGGCGACCGGCCCCGACAGCACCCCGGATGCGATCCGCGAGGTTCTGGACCGGATCGGCGCCGATCTCGACCGCCTGAACGCGGCCTTCGCCGAAGCCGAAGTCCTGTGGGCGCCGGCCTATGCCGAGGGACTGGCCCAGTTGCGCCTGTTCGCCGAGGATGCGGCGCCGCTGACGGCGGCCGACGACGATGCGGTGCGCGAGGCGACGCCATGGATCGCGGCGGCGCTGCCGGATCTTCAGGCCGCCCTCACCCGCCTTTCGCTTCAGGCCCGCGCCGACCACGAGGAGCTGAACGCCCGGAACCGCGCGATCATCGGCAATTCGCTCCTGCGGCTGGTGACACTGACCGGCATCCTCGTCGCGGTGCTGTCGGCCGGCTCGCTGCAACTTCTGCGGCTTTACCTGCGCTCGCGCGAGCAGGCGGATGCGGCCCGCCGTGCCGGGGCGCGGCTCGAGGCGGTCTTCCGCACCTCCGCGGATGCGATCCTCGTGACCGACTGGAACGGCCGGGTGCTCGACTGCAACCGGGCCACGCTGGCGATCTTCGGCCATCCGCGCGAGCGGCTGTGCGGGATCGACGCGATGGACATGCTGTTTCCGGCCGAGGTGAAGGAGGCGCAGAAGGCGCGGGTGGTCGAGGCGCTTCGCATCTCGGACCCCCGCATCGACGGGCCGCTGCGACTGGAACTCGAGGCGATCCACGCCGACGGATCGCGCTTTCCCGTCGAGGTCTCGCTGGCTGCCGCGAGGCTTGACGGCGAGGAGATCATCGTGGCGCTTCTGCGCGACATCTCGGCACGGCGCGGCGCGGAGGCTGAGCTGACCGATGCGCGCGACCGGGCGCTGGCCGGCGAACAGGCGAAGGCCCGCTTCCTGGCCGTGATGAGCCACGAGATGCGCACGCCCCTGAACGGCCTTGCCGGCTCGATCGAACTCCTCGCCCAGACGCCGCTCGACCCGCACCAGCGCAAGCTGGTCTCGGTGCTGCGCGCCTCGGCCGAGATCCTGCTGGACCATGTCAACTCGGTCCTCGACATCGCCCGCTCCGAGGCGCGGCCCTCCGAGGCGGAGCTGGCCGACTTCGACTTCGACCGGCTGCTCGATGATTGCATCGCGAACCAGGCCGGCTGGGCGGCAGGCAGCGGCAATCGGCTGGACCGCATCGACCGGTCCGGCCCCATAGGCCTGCTGAGGGGAGAGCCCGCGCGGCTGCGGCAGGTGTTGCTGAACCTGCTGGGGAACGCGGTGAAGTTCACCCGCAACGGCCGGATCCTGGTCGAGACAGCGACGATCGACGACATGCTCGAAATCCGGGTCATCGACACGGGCATCGGCATCCCCGTGGAGCATCACGAAAGGATCTTCGAGGATTTCGTGACGCTCGACGCAGGCTATGACCGCCGCTCGGGCGGCACGGGGCTCGGGCTTGGCATCGCGCGGCGGCTGGCGCGGAACATGGGGGGCGACATCTCGGTGACCAGCGCGCCGGGCAGCGGCAGCCGCTTCACCGTCCGCCTGCCGCTGAGGCGGCCGGAAGCCGCCCCCGCCCAAGGCGCGCCCGAAGCGGAGCCATCGCAGGACGCGCTGTCGGTGCTGCTGATCGAGGACAACGACATCAACCGCTTCATCGCCCAGACCTTCCTCGAAAGCGCGGGCCATCACGTCGTGACGGCCCGCAACGGCCCGGAGGGTCTGGCAGCCGCCAATGACCGGCGCTTCGACGTGGTGCTGACCGACATCGGGATGCCGGGACTCGACGGGCTGCAGGTGGCGCGGCTGATCCGCGATGGCGGCGGCCCGAGTGCGCGGTCGCGCATCCTTGCCGTGACGGCCCACTCCCTTGCCGCCGCCCCCGAGGCGCTGGAGCGCGCGGGCATCGACGGCTGCGTCGAGAAGCCTGTCGGCCGCGACCTCCTGCTGCGCCTGCTGCACAGCCCGCCCGAGCCGGCCCTGCCCATGGTCGAGCAGCCGATCGACACCGCACAGATCCGCGAGCTTCGCAACCAGATCAGCGCTCCTGCGCTGGCCGCCCTGATCCGGCAGATGATCCTGGACGGGGACGCCATCCTCGACCGCCTGCAGGCTCTGGGTCCCGTTGCGGCGCCCGAGGAGGTGCGGCGGCTGGCGCACCAGATGGCGGGCGCCGTCAGCACCTTCGGCACCGGTCCGCTCCACCGCCGCCTGCGCCAGTTGCTCGAGGCGCTGCGCGGCGAGGGTCCGACGGCGGCGCATCTGGCGGCGCTTCCCGACCTCTGGCAGCGCACCCGGGCGGCGCTGGCCGAGGAAGGCCGCTGCTTGGAAGCCGACGACACGCCGCTCCCGCCCGCGCAGGTCTAGAGCGCGCGGATCGCCCGCGCCATCAGCGCCGGTGCCCGCGGATCAAGCCCGACCGGCTGCAGGACGCGGCCGGCAAAGCCACCCTCCTCCAGTGCGGCCGGCAGGTCGTCGATCACATGGCCGCCGCGCGCGGCGAAGAACGGCAGGCACAGCGCCCCGGGCATCCGGCGGGCCACGCTGGAGATCGTCGGTTCCTGGTCGATGAAGCCCGCCTCGCAGGGCAGCCCGAGGTCTCGCGACAGGCGATCGGCCATGGCACGCGCGACATCGGACGGGGCCGGGCTGCGGAACGACCCATGCGCCGCCAGAAGGATCGCCGGGGCGGGCGCCTCGGCCAGCGCCTCGCGGGCCATGGTGACGACGAGGTCCGCAACCGCGGGGTCGGTTCCGAAGGGCTCGGCGATGCGCCAGCCGGCGCCGCCGGCCGCCGAAAGGCGCCGCGGCAGGTTGCTGCGGGTGAACCAGCCGCCCGCCATGAACAGCGGATAGACGATGCCCGGCGCCGCGGCCGAGGCAATCGCACGGGCCAGGGCCTCCGGCTCGGCGAGGGTCGCCGAGGCGACGTGCCATCCCGGCAGGTGCGCCGCGACCTTCCCGGCCAGCGCCGCGATCTCGGCTGCCGCCGGACCGGGATCGGACGGCTGTCCATGTGCCACGATCAGCGCCACCCTCGCCGCTTGCGTCATCCCGCTTCCTCCCTGCCGCGCATCCGGGCGATTGGGGGCCATTCCGGCCGGCGGTGCAAGGCCGGGCCGATCACTTCCCGGGCAGGACGTCGCTCGGGGCGCAGAGCGGCAAACGATCCATCTGCGGTATATGTTGACGCACCCCCCTGCCCGATCCTTGACTCGATCCGGGCCCGATCCGATGCTGGCGGGCGTGGTGCGAGTTTGGCGGGTTCCTTTCGGAACGGCGCAAGGTGCCATGGCGGCGCCGCGCTCCTGCAACATCAAGGATCGGTCGCGGGACGCGGCCGCTGACGGACCGCCGGGACGCCTGTTCCGGCTGCCGGTCGCCGTGAAGGCACGCCTTCGCGGGAAGGGAACGCTCGGGGAGCAGCAGGCACAAGGGAAGACCGATTGTCGCAGGTGCGGGGTCGCGCCTTCGGCAAACTTGTTTCTGCACCTGCACGTCATTAAGGGGCGAGGGATGGCAAAAGAACTCAAGGCGGACGTCGCGATGGCGGGCTCGGAACTGATCTCTTGCTGTTACCGCAGCATTGCTGCCCCCGACCTGACCGTGCGCGACGTTCTCGACATCGTCGAGGCCTCGCAGGTGAGGAACGCCGAGATGCAGATCACCGGCGCGCTGCTGTTCGCGGGCGGCCATTTCCTGCAGTGGCTCGAGGGGCCGGCGGATGCCGTGGCGGGCATCATGGGCTACATCGGCCGCGACAACCGCCACCACCATGTCGAGATCCTGTCGCACGAACCGATCACCGAGCGCCGCTTTGCCGACTGGCACATGCAGCTGTCCTGTCCGGAGACGGACAGCCGCTTCCTCGGGCTCGCCGGCTGCGAGAATGTCGTGACGGTGGGCCGCAGCCTGCTGCCGGATGACACCAACATCCTCGCCATCGACCGCATCCTGGCCCTGCGCCGCTTCCTGGCCGATGTCTGCGCCGCCCGCGGCCTTGCGCGCGACCCCGACTCCGACGGGCGGACCCTCGCGATCTTCTCGATGCGCGGCCGCGCGGCCCAGCGCGAGGCGCGGGCCGAGGTTTCGGCGCGGCTCGCGGACATGCTGCTGGCCAACCCCCTCTCCCGCCTCTCCGACATCGAGTCGCTGCTGCGCGCCCATGCGCCCGCCGCCAGCGACTTCGCGCAGCTCTACGAGACCTGCGCCGAGCGGATGCGGCGCCAGCTGGCCGAAGACCGGATCTCGGCGCTGCAGGTCACGCTGGCCGCCTCGGCGCTGCAGATGGTGCTGCGCCGCATCCATCACCTGCCCGATCCGCAGAAGAGCCACGGCGCCGTGACCGTGACCGCCGCGCCGGGCCGGAAACCGATTCTCGAGGCGGCTATTGCCGGCGAGATGCTGCGCGCCGCCGGCTGGTCCACCTCGGTGATCCATCCGGAAAGCAGCCGGGAACTGCTCGACCGCCTGAAGGTGACGCGGACGGCAACCCTCGTGATCGCGCCGAGCCTTCTGGAAGACACCGACCACGACGGCGACATCTTCCGCCTGATCGCGGACGTGCGGGCCGAGGCGGATCTGCCGGCGCAACGCATCCTCGTGGGCGGGCGGCTGGGCCGGATGACCCCGTCCATGCTGCGCGAGGCCGGCGCCGACGCCGGGTTCCGCCACCTCTCCGACCTTGCCGGCTGCGTCGCGCGCGTCGCCTGCCCCCAGAATGCCGACTGCTGCTCGATGCGGGCCTGCCGGATGCCGAGCATGCAGTGCTGCGACAAGCGCATCAACTCGGACTTCCTGCTGGCGAACGTGATGCCAAGCGTTCTCAGCCGGATGTCGGCCCGTCAGGACCGGCGCCGGAGCGCATAGGGAAACATTCTTTTTTTCGTCCGAAACTCCCAAGGCGCGGGTGCATCTCGCGGATGTTCGCTTAAATAGGGGCGAGGCGGCCCGCCGGCCGCTGCAAGGGGGAGGCACGGCCGGACCGCCGATGAACGAGACCAGATCCGACAGGCTTGCCGTCGAGCGATACCAGTCCAGACGCTCGCGGAAACCACTCATCACCGACATTTCGGCCGCCCGCTGGCTGCTGCTTCTGGTGCTCGCAGCCTCGGCCTATTTCTTTCATGGCTTCCTTGTGCCGGTGCTGGCGGCCCTGATCATCGCCTTCGCCAGCTGGCCGCTGCTCCTGCGGCTTGAACACGGGCTGCACATCAGCCGGGGCGTCGCCGGGGCGCTGCTGGTCGTGATGATCGTGGGCTTCCTCGTCATCCCGGTGATGATGGCGCTGGTCTATGCCTTCGGCGAGTTGCAGGTCTGGATCGGCTGGGCGATCAACACCAACAGCGTGGGCGCGCCGCCGCCGCAGTGGCTGGCCACCCTGCCCCATGTCGGCGACTGGTTCGCCGAGCAATGGCGCGACTACATCGGCGAGCCCGGCGCGATCAGCGAGCTGGTGCAGCTTGTCTCGGGCGCCAACATCGGCACCATCTCGCGCGGCATCCTGACGGCCGGCACCCTCGCCTTCCATCTCGCGCTGACGCTGCTCTTCATGCTGATCGCGCTCTTCATCTTCTACCGCGATGGCGAGCGCATCACCGCGCAGGTGGACCGCGCAGGCTCGCGCATCCTGCCCGAGCGCTGGGACCGCATCTCGCGCGTGGTGCCCGCCACGATCAGTTCCACCGTGACCGGCATGACGCTGATCGCGATGGGCGAGGGCGTCGTGCTGGGCACTGCCTACTGGATCGCCGGCATGGCCTCTCCGGTGACGCTGGGCGTGATCACCGGCTTCATGGCGCTGGTGCCGGGGGGCGCGCCGTTCTGCGTCGTGGCAGTCTCGTCCTATCTGGCCGCCAGCGGCTCGCCCTGGGCGGGGCTCGGGCTCTTCCTCTGGGGCACGATCGAGCTTTTCGTGGTGGACAAGACCATCCGTCCGGTGCTGGTCGGCGGGCCGGTGAAGCTGCCGTTCCTGCCCACCTTTTTCGGCCTTGTCGGCGGGATCGAGACCATGGGGATCGTCGGCCTTTTCGTAGGTCCGGTCCTGATGGCGCTGCTGGTGGCCATGTGGCGCGAGTGGCAGCGCGAGATCGACCTGTCGGAGGCCGAGGAAACACAGGTGCCGCACGACAGCCCGCCCCCCGCGCGCATGGCGCTTCGAAGCGACTCCGGCTGAGGGCGTTCCGGCGGCCAGCCGCCGGGCGCCCATTCCGGAGCAGAACAGGAACCGCGCATGATACCCCATTCCGTGCTCGATCTCGCACCGGTGTCTGAAGGTGCCACGGTCGCCGAGGCGCTGGCCAACATGGTGGAGCTTGCCCGCCATGCCGAGGCGCTCGGCTTCCGCCGCTATTGGCTGGCCGAGCACCATGCCATGCCCGGCATCGCCAGCGCCGCAACGGCAGTGCTGATCGGCCACGTCGCGGGACACACCTCACGCATCCGGGTCGGTGCCGGCGGGATCATGCTGCCGAACCACGCCCCTCTCATGGTGGCCGAGGCGTTCGGCACGCTCGCCACGCTCTATCCCAACCGGATCGATCTGGGCATCGGCCGCGCACCTGGCACCGACGCCCGGACGGCGCAGGCCCTGCGCCGCAACCTCGATGCCTCCGACAACTTTCCGTCCGACGTGCTGGAGCTTCTCGGCCACTTCGGCGAGCCGGAGCCCGGCGCGATTCTGGCCATACCCGGCGCCGGAACGCATGTGCCGGTCTGGATCCTCGGTTCCAGCCTCTACGGGGCGCAGCTTGCCGCCCATTTCGGCCTGCCATACGCCTTCGCCTCGCACTTCGCCCCTCCGGCACTGGAGGCGGCGTTGCAGGTCTACCGCCAGAACTTCCGTCCCTCCTCGACGCTGGACCGGCCGCACTTCATGCTGGCGGTGAACGTCTTCGCCGGCGCCGACGACGCCGAGGGGATCTTCCTCAAGAGTTCGGCGCAGCTTGCCTTTGCAAGCCTTCGAAGCGGCCGTCCCGGGCGGCTGCCACGGCCCGTCGAGGACATCGCGCAACACATCGAGCCCGAGATGCGGCGCGTCGTCGATCAGGCGCTGGCGGTGTCGGCGACCGGCGGCCCCGGCACCGTGCGGCGGGAACTCCGCGCGCTGGTGGAGCGACACCAGCCGGACGAACTCATCCTCACCGGCCAGATCCATGATCCCGAGGCGCGCAAGCGCTCGTTCACCATCGCCGCCGAGGTGCTGGCCGATCTCTAGCCGGCCTCGGGTGGGCCCCTGCCGCGCCTCCGGTCGGGAAGCCGGCCGCGACCGGTGGACCCCTGCCGGATGGGTGCAAGACCCGGACAGTCCGGCCGATCCGCGGGATCCCGGGGCCGCCGGCACGGCGGGGTCGCCGGCCCTCGGGCATGGCCGTCCGGCCTTGCTGCCCTGCGGCGAGGATGCTCCCTTGACCCCGCCGCAATTGCGGCGCGACATGGGGCGGAGAGGGCGATGCAAGCCCCGCGACTGTCGAAGGAACAGATCCATGTCCGCAACCCTGTCAGACCTCTTTGCCTTCCACCGGAACGACGGCCTTGCCGTCGGTGCCCCGGACCGGCCCTGGCTGACCTATGCCGGGTTGCGCGACCTCGTCGGCCACACGATCAACGCACTGCACGCGGCCGGGATCGGCCGCGGCGACCGGGTGGCGATCGTGCTGCCGAACGGGCCGGAGATGGCGACCGCCTTCGTCGCCGTCGCCCAGGGCGCGGTGACGGCCCCGCTGAACCCGGCCTACCGGCTCGAGGAGTTCGAGTTCTACCTTTCGGACCTGCAGGCCCGCGCCATCGTCCTGGCCGAAGGCTATGACGGGCCGGCGCTGACCGCCGCCAACCGCCTCGGGCTGGCGGTGCTGCGACTGGGTCACGACGCCGCCGATCCGGCCGGCAGCTTCACCCTGCGGGCAGAGTCGGTGGCTCCGACGGAGCCCGACCGATCCTCGGTGCGGCCGCGCGACGTCGCACTGATCCTGCACACCTCGGGCACGACCTCGCGGCCGAAGATCGTGCCGCTCTTGCACACCAACCTTGCCGCCTCGGCGCATCACATCTCGACCTCGCTGGCGCTGACGCCGCACGACCGCTGCCTGAACATGATGCCGCTGTTCCACATCCACGGCCTTTTGGCGGCGGTCTCGGCCAGCCTTGCGGCGGGCGCCTCGGTCTGGTGCGCACCGGGCTTCGACGGCCTGCGGTTCTTCGGCTGGATGGAAGCGGCCCGGCCCACCTGGTACACCGCCGTTCCGACCATGCACCAGGCGATCCTGTCGCGCGCCGCCCGCAACGCCGAGATCATCGAGCGCGTGCCGCTGCGCTTCATCCGCTCGTCCTCGGCCTCGCTGCCGGCACAGGTGATGCAGGCCCTGTCCAAAACCTTCCGCGCCCCGGTGATCGAGGCCTATGGCATGACCGAGGCCGCCCACCAGATGACCTCGAACCCGCTGCCGCCGCAGGCGCAGAAGCCGGGTTCCGTCGGGGTGGCGGCCGGACCGCTGGTGCGCATCGCCTCGGAAACGGGAAACTGGCTGGTGGACGGGACCGGCGAGGTCGTGATCTCCGGCCCGAACGTCACGCCCGGCTACGAGGCCAACGACGCCGCCAATGCCGCGAGCTTCTTCGAGGCCGAGGGGCACCGCTGGTTCCGGACCGGCGATCAGGGCAGCTTCGACGCTGAAGGCTACCTGACCATCTCGGGCCGGCTGAAGGAAATCATCAACCGCGGCGGCGAGAAGATCTCTCCGCTCGAGGTCGATGGCGTGCTGATGGATCATCCGGCGATCCTTCAGGTCGTCACCTTCGCCCTGCCGCATCCGAAGCTGGGCGAGGACGTGGCCGCGGCGGTGGTCCTGCGCGAGGGGATGGAGGCCGACGAGGCCTCGATCCGCGCCTTCTGCGCCGCGCGGCTGGCGGACTTCAAGGTTCCGCGCCGGGTGATCCTTGTCGACGAGATCCCCAAGGGCGCCACCGGCAAGCTGCAGCGCATCGGCCTCGCCGAAAAGCTGGGCCTCGTGAGTCCGGCCTGACATGCGGATCTGCATCTTCGGCGCCGGGGCCATCGGCGGCTTTCTGGGGGCGAAGCTCGCACTTGCCGGGGCCGAGGTGGCGCTGGTCGCCCGCGGGCCGCATCTCGCGGCGATCCGGGCGAACGGCCTGACCCTGATCGAGGAGGGCGAGCGCCGCACCGTCGCCGTGCGCGCCGCGGCCGATCCCGCGGAGCTTGGACCGCAGGACTACGTGATCGTGACGCTCAAGGCGCATTCCGTGCCCGCGGTGGTGCCGCAGCTGGCCGGGCTGCTGGGCGAGAGCGGCGCGCTGGTCTGGGGCGTGAACGGCCTGCCGTGGTGGTATTTCCACCACCATGGCGGCCCGCTGGAGGGCACGCGGCTGCAGAGCGTCGACCCCGGCGGCGCGCAGTGGCAGGGTCTCGGGCCCGAGCGCGTGCTGGGCTGTGTGGTCTATCCCGCAGCCGAGGTCGCGGAGCCGGGTGTGGTGCGACATATCGAGGGCAACCGCTTCTCGCTGGGCGAGCCCTCGGGCGAGAAGTCGGGCCGGGTGGTGCGTCTGGCCGAGGCGCTGTCGGCTGCCGGACTGAAGGCGCCGGTCCGGCCGCGGCTGCGCGACGAGATCTGGGTCAAGCTCTGGGGCAACCTGTCGTTCAACCCGATCTCGGCGCTGACCCATGCGACGCTTGACGTGCTCTGCACCGATCCGGGCACGCGGGCCGTGGCGCGGGCGATGATGCTGGAGGCCCAGGCAATCGCCGAGCGGCTCGGGGTGAAGTTTCCGATCGACGTGGACCGGCGGATCGAGGGCGGCGCGGCAGTGGGCGCGCACCGCACCTCGATGCTGCAGGATCTGGAGGCCGGCCGCCCGATGGAGATCGAGGCGCTGGTGGGCTCGGTCGCCGAACTCGGGCGGCTGGTGGACGTGCCCACCCCGACGGTCGACACGGTCCTGGCGCTGGTCCGGCTGCGGGCGAAGGTCGCCGGGCTGACCTGAGGCCAGGAGCGCCGGGAAGGCATATCAGCCGCAACCTCCGGGTCCGCCCCGGCCCCCCCGAGGCCGTGGGGAGGTCCTCCTCGGGCCGGGCGCATCGACCGCTCCGAGGACGTGACCGCGGGGAGGCATGCCTCCCCTGCCCGTTACGGCTCAGGCGCCGAGGGCGCGGTCGAGGTATTCGTCGACCTTTTCCAGATAGCCCATGGTCGTCAGCCACTTCTGGTCGGGACCGACCAGCAGCGCGAGGTCCTTGGTCATGTGGCCGTCCTCGACCGCCTGCACCGTCACGCGCTCCAGCGTCTCGGCGAAGCGCATCAGTTCCGCGTTGTCGTCCAGCTTCGCGCGGTGCTTGAGGCCGCCCGTCCAGGCGAAGATCGAGGCGATCGAGTTGGTCGAGGTCTCCTTGCCGGCCTGGTGCTGGCGGTAGTGCCGCGTCACGGTGCCATGCGCGGCCTCGGCCTCGACCGTCTTGCCGTCCGGCGTCATCAGGACGCTCGTCATCAGCCCGAGCGAGCCGAAGCCCTGCGCCACCGTGTCGGACTGCACGTCGCCGTCGTAGTTCTTGCAGGCCCAGACATAGCCGCCCGACCATTTCAGCGCCGAGGCCACCATGTCGTCGATGAGGCGATGCTCGTAATGGATCCCGGCCGCCTTGAACTTGTCGGCGAATTCCTCGTCATAGACCTTCTGGAACAGGTCCTTGAAGCGCCCGTCATAGGCCTTGAGAATGGTGTTCTTGGTCGACAGATAGACCGGCCAGCCGAGGTTGAGCCCGTAGTTCATCGAGGCCCGCGCGAAGTCGAGGATCGACTCGTCGAGGTTGTACATCGCCATGGTCACGCCCGCGCCGGGCGCGTCGAAGACCTCGCGCTCGATCACCGTGCCGTCCTCGCCCACGAACTTGAGCGTGAGCTTGCCCTTGCCGGGGAAACGGAAGTCGGTCGCGCGATACTGGTCGCCGAAGGCGTGGCGGCCGACGACGATCGGCTTCGTCCAGCCCGGCACGAGGCGCGGCACGTTCCGGCAGATGATCGGCTGGCGGAAGATCACGCCGCCCAGGATGTTGCGGATCGTGCCGTTGGGCGACTTCCACATCTGCTTCAGGCCGAATTCCTCGACCCGGGCCTCGTCGGGGGTGATGGTCGCGCATTTCACGCCGACGCCGTACTGCTTGATCGCATTGGCCGCGTCGATGGTGATCTGATCCTCGGTGCGGTCGCGCTCCTCGATGCCGAGGTCGTAGTAATGCAGGTCGATGTCGAGATAGGGCAGGATCAGCTTCTGCTTGATGAAGTCCCAGATGATGCGGGTCATCTCGTCGCCGTCGAGTTCGACGACGGGGTTCGCGACCTTGATCTTCGACATGGAAGAGCCTCCCGGTGTTGGATGAGTCCCGCCCGGCTTAGCCGAAAAGCCGGCAGAGGGAAAGGGCGGTATGCGGCGGTATACAGGGTGCCAGATTGCCGCCATGGAAAAGGCCGCCCTCTCGGGCGGCCTTTCCTGTGATCGAGGGGACTGCGCTTATTGCGCGGCCACGACCGGCAGGCCGGTGACCGGGTCCAGCGTCGCCGCGACCGGCATGCCGTTCGCGTCGGTCATGTTCACGACATAGCCGGTTTCGGTCTTCGACACCGACTGCACCGAGTAGCCGAGCGCGTTCAGCTTGGCAGCGATGTCGACCAGCGACATGGCGGCCGGGGCGGCAGCGACTTCAGCAGCCGGAGCTTCCGCAGCCGGAGCGGCAGCGACTTCAGCGGCCGGAGCAGCTTCAGCGGCCGGCGCGGCTTCAGCAGCCGGGGCAGCTTCAGCAGCCGGAGCGGCTTCAGCGGCCGGAGCAGCTTCAGCGGCCGGAGCGGCTTCAGCGGCCGGAGCAGCTTCAGCAGCCGGAGCAGCTTCAGCAGCCGGAGCAGCTTCAGCAGCCGGAGCAGCTTCAGCAGCCGGCGCGGCTTCAGCAGCCGGCGCGGCTTCAGCAGCCGGAGCAGCTTCAGCAGCCGGAGCAGCTTCAGCGGCCGGAGCAGCTTCAGCAGCCGGAGCAGCTTCAGCGGCCGGAGCAGCTTCAGCAGCCGGAGCAGCTTCAGCAGCCGGAGCAGCTTCAGCAGCCGGAGCAGCTTCAGCAGCCGGGGCGACGACTTCTTCCGCCGGAGCGGCCACGACCGGCTTCGGAGCCGAACCCTGGTAGTAGTCGCCCAGCCACGGGGTCGTGTTCAGGACGGCCGCGTGCACGGCGAACGAGCTGACCGCGACGGTGCCCAGCAGCAGCGGAATGCCGACGTTCGGGTTGACCGTCAGCCACATCTTAGCGTTGTTCATCTTTACCTCTCCCTCAGCCGAGCCACGGCGTCGCCGCCGCCGCCAGGAAATGCGCGATCAGCGCCATGCCGCCGAACACGCGCGTGCCCAGGATGAGCTGCTTCTGCACCTCTTCCGCCTCGGCGATCGTCAGGCCGCTCGGCCAGACTTTTTTCGGATCATCGGTCACTTGTACTCTCCCGAATGTGCTTCCTCGATGCGTGTAGGGCCTGCACGCTGGCTTTCGAAAACGGCAGATCCCGCTGGCTTTGGGTGTTCGCCACTTGCCGCCCGGTGCCCTTACCGAATTCTCAACACCACGACCCTGTAACGATTCCCTGACATTCGCAATGTCAACCTGAGCAGACACCCCCCTGATCGGGTGCGACTTATTGCCGACGCTTGCCCCGAAGCCTCAGCTTCCCCGGTAGGTCGAATAGCCGAACGGCGAGAGCAGAAGCGGCACGTGATAATGTGCGTCCGGCTCGGCGATGCCGAAGCGGATCGGGATCTCGTCGAGGAAGGGCACCCCGTCCGGCACCTGCCCGCTCGCGCGCAGATAGGCACCCGCCGAGAAGAGCAACTCGTAGCTGCCCGGCTCCAGCACTCCCGAGAGCAGCGGCGCGTCGGTCCGTCCATCGGCATTCGTCACGGCCTCTGCAAGCCGCCTCCCCTCGCGCGTGAGGGTGATCCCGATCCCCTCCGCAGGCCTGCCCCGCGCGGTATCCAGCACATGCGTCGTCAGCCGTCCCATCCGGTCCTCCGTTCCATTGGCGGGTCCAGATTGCGGCCTTTCGCGGGCGGATGCGACAGCGACGTGCAGGCGGGGACTTGCAGGCGTCCTCATTCGGATATTTCCTGCAGCCAGCAAGGAGCGCGCCGAATGAACCGATACCCCCGCGACATGCGCGGCCACGGACCGAACCCGCCGGATGCGGCCTGGCCCGGCGGCGCGAAGATCGCCATCTCGATCGTGCTGAACTACGAGGAGGGTGGCGAGAACTGCCTGCTCCATGGCGACGCGCAGTCCGAGGCCTTCCTGTCCGACATTGCCGGCGCCCAGCCCTGGCCGGGCCAGCGGCACTGGAACATGGAATCGATCTACGACTATGGCGCGCGGGCTGGCTTCTGGCGGCTGCACCGGCTGTTCACCGCGATGCAGATCCCGGTGACGGTCTATGGCGTGGCGACGGCGCTTGCCCGCTCGCCCGAGCAGGTGGCGGCGATGAAGGCCGCGGGCTGGGAGATCGCCTCGCACGGGCTGAAATGGGTCGAGCACCGCGACATGCCCGAGGAGGAGGAGCGCCGCCAGATCGCCGAAGCCATCCGCCTGCACACCGCGGTTGTGGGAGAGCGTCCGCGCGGCTGGTATACCGGGCGCTGCTCGATGAACACGGTGCGGCTGACGGCGGAAGAGGGCGGCTTCGACTGGATCTCGGACACCTATGACGACGACCTGCCCTGGTGGCTGGAAGTCGGAGAGCGTGACCAGCTGGTGATCCCCTACACGCTGGAAGCCAACGACATGCGCTTCGCCGTGGCGCCGGGCTACATCGAGGGCGAGCAGTTCTTCACCTACCTGCGCGACAGTTTCGACACGCTCTACGCCGAGGGGCTGGAGGGTCGGGCGAAGATGTTCTCGATCGGGCTGCATTGCCGGCTGATCGGGCGGCCGGGCAAGGTGGCAGGGCTGAAGCGCTTCCTCGACTATGCACAGGGGCACGAGGGCGTCTGGTTCTCCCGGCGCGCCGACATCGCCGCGCACTGGCGGGCGACCCATCCGCATCGCCGCCGCCCGCGCCCGTCGCGGATGGACCGCGAGACCTTCGTCGCCCGCTTCGGCGGCATCTACGAGCACTCGCCATGGGTGGCCGAGCGGGCGTTCGATCTGGAACTCGGCCCGGCGCATGACAGCGCGGCCGGTCTCGCCAGCGCCCTCGCCCGCGCATTCCGCTCTGCCACCCCGGCCGAGCGGCTGGCGGTTCTCAAGGCCCATCCCGACCTCGCCGGCAAGCTCGCGCAGGCGCGGCGGCTGACGGCAGCCTCCAGCGCCGAGCAGGCGGGCGCCGGGCTTGGCGCGCTGACCGACGAGGAACGTGCCCTCTTCGCCACGCTGAACGACGACTACACCGCCCGCCACGGCTTTCCCTTCATCATCGCGGTGCGCGATCACGACAAGGCGGGCATCCTGCAGGCCTTCCGCGTCCGGCTTGCCAACAACCGCGACACCGAATTCGCCACCGCCTGCCGGCAGGTGGAACGCATCGCCGAACTCCGGCTTCAGGACATGCTGAAATGACCGACTACTACGCTCCCCTTGGTGGGCTCCCGCCGCAGACGCAGCTGATGACCGGCCGCGCCGTCTTCACCGAGGCCTATGCCGTCATTCCCAAGGGGGTCTTCTCGGACATCGTGACGAGCGCCTTGCCCGGCTGGAGTCACACCCGCCTCTGGCTGATCGCCCGGCCGATGTCGGGCTTTTCCGAGACCTTTTCGCAATACGTGATGGAGGTCATGCCCGGCGGCGGCTCGGAGTCGCCCGATCCCGAGCCCGGGGCGGAGTCGGTGCTGTTCGTCACCCATGGCGAGGTCTGGCTGTGGCTCGACGGGCAGGAGCATGAACTGGGCGCCGGCGGCTATGCCTATATCCCCGCGGGCTGCCGCTGGCACCTGAAGAACGGCACGCACGAGCCGGCGCGCTTCCACTGGATCCGCAAGCTCTACGAGCCGGCGCCGGGCATCGACCCGCCCGCCGCCTTCGTCACCAACGAGCGCGAGATCGCCCCGATCCCGATGCCGGACACGCAGGGCCGCTGGGCCACCACGCGCTTCGTCGATCCGGCGGACGTGGCGCATGACATGCATGTCAACATCGTCACCTTCCAGCCCGGCGGCCTCATCCCCTTCGAGGAGACGCACGCGATGGAGCACGGGCTCTACGTGCTCGAGGGCAAGGCGGTCTACAAGCTGAACCGCGACTGGGTCGAGGTCGAGGCGGGCGACTTCATGTGGCTGCGCGCCTACTGTCCGCAGGCCTGCTATGCCGCAGGGCCGGGGCCGTTCCGCTACCTGCTTTACAAGGACGTGAACCGCCACGCGCGGCTGCGCGGCCCCGGCGCCTTCGGACCCGTCCGCTGATCGCGGCGCCACATCGGGAAGCAATGCCCGGCCGCACATCCCGGGAGGCAGGATGATCCGCACCGAACCCCTGACGCCCGCCGCCTTCGCTCCGTTCGGCGATGTCCTTGCGGCGGAGGGAGAGCCGGACCGGCTGATCAACCAGGGCCTCTGCGGCCGCTGGCACGATCGGGCACGGCTCGACTTCGGCAGCGACGGACGGGCCGGGATCTCGATCTTCCGGGCCGAGGCGCGCAGCCTGCCCTACCGGCTGGAGATGGTCGAACGTCACCCGGACGGCTCGCAGGCCTTCCTGCCGATGACGGAGAATCCCTTTCTGGTGATCGTCGCGCCGGACGAGGGCGGGCGACCGGGCCGCCCCCGCGCCTTCCTCACGGCGCCGGGAGAGGGCGTCAACCTGCATCGCGGCACATGGCATGGCGTTCTCACGCCCCTGCACACGCCCGGCCTCTTCGCCGTCGTGGACCGGATCGGACCCGGCATGAACCTCGAGGAACACTGGTTCCCCGAGGCGCTTCTCGTCACCCCCTGATCAGCCGTCGGCGGATTCGCCGCTGATCGGCGTATGGCAGACGGCCTCGATCCGGTGGCCGTCGGGGTCGAGCACGAGGGCCGCGTAATAGTCCGGGTGGTATTCCGGCCGCAGGCCGGGCTCGCGGTCGTTCCGCCCGCCGGCCCGGAGCGCCGCGGCATGGAACGCATCCACGGCGGGACGCGACCGGGCCACGAAGGCAAAGTGCGCCTCGCGCGGCTGCGCCGTGTTGCGGCCAGAGCGGATCTCGTTGATCGAGAACGCCTCCATCCCCTCGCCACCCCATTGCACGGTGCTGCGGGCAGCCCGCCCCGTCGGGATCCCCAGCCGCCCCAGCGCGGCGTCGTAGAACGACCTCGACCGCTCAAGGTCGGTCACATGCAAGGAACAGTGATCAATCATCTTGCCTCCCCCCAGATGCGATGATTCCGGATCTACAACTTGAAGATCAGGTTCAGGTTCCACCGAGTCGCGCAAAAATTGTAGCACCTGACGCGCATCCTGCGGCGACTTCCGCGGGGCAAGGTGGTGATGCGGGCGCCTCTGCCCTGTGCCGGGCACTTCGACCGACAGGCGGAACCCGCGCAGCCTGCGCACACGGCGCCCGATCCGGATGCGCAGGCGCCGCCCCTTGGGCATCTATTGGCCGCGGAACCGCCCGCAGCCACTTTCGCGCTTGCCAAGTGCAGCCGCAGCATTTTTCATGAGCCGGAACGCTTTTTCCCCTCAACCCCAGCCCGGAGGCCGCCCGCCATGGTCCAGACGAGCCCCGCCACCACCCGCCGCACGCGCGGACGTCCCAAGGCGGTCGAGGACAAGACCGAACAGAACACCGTCCAGTCGCTCGACCGGGCGCTGGCCATGCTGAAGTTGCTCAGCCGCTCGGAAGGCATGACGCTGTCCGAACTGGCAGCCGAAAGTGGCGAGGCGGCGGCCACCGTCTACCGGGCGCTGGTGACGCTGCAGGCGCATGGCATGATCGAGATGGAGGAGCAGGGTCAGGTCTGGCACATCGGCGGCGGCGCCTTCCGCATCGGGTCGGCCTTCCTGCGGAGGGCGAAGTTCGTGGAGCGCGCCCGGCTGCCGATGGACCGGCTGATGCGGGCAACGGGCGAGACGACGGCGCTGGGGATCGAGGGCGACGGGCGGGTGCTGCATCTCGCGCAGGTCGAGACGCGCGAGGCGATCCGCGCCTATTTCCCGGAAGGGTCGGCCGGGCCGATGCATGCCTCGGCAATCGGCAAGGCGCTGCTGGCCTGGTATCCCGAGGAGCGGATCGAGGCGATCCTCGAACGCGAGGGACTGGAGAAGTTCACCTCGCTCACCATCACCTCGGTCTCGACGCTGATGCGCGACCTGTCGCGCACGCGCGACCGCGGGTTTGCCCTGGATGACCAGGAAGGGGCCGAGGGGATGCGCGCCGTGGCGGCGCCGGTCTTCGACGCCTTCGGCGCTCCGGTGGCGGCCATCGCTCTGGCCGGCCCGGCCTTCCGGGTCAGCCTGTCGGACACCAGCCGCTTTGGCGCCCTCGTCCGGGATGCCGCCGGCGAGGTCACCGCCGCGACGGGCGGCACGCCGGGCTGATCCCACTGCCGGATAGCCCGGGCGGGGAGCCCCTCCTCACTCCAGCGCCGAGGCGCAGGCGTGAAGCCGGGCCACCAGCCCGTTGTCGAGCGCCAGCCGCAGGGCCAGTGCCGGAAGATAGCCGCATTCGGCCGGCCCGCCGCGACCGGCCGCCAGAAGCGAGGCCGCATAGATGCCGGCGGCCTCTTCCGGCGTCCGCGCAAGGCGCGCGATCCGCCCGGGATCGAGCGGCGCCTCGAGTTCGGCCGCGATCAGTGCCTGCGCCTCGCATTCGAGGTCGAGTTCTCGCAGTCTGCGGTGGATCTGCCGGCGCTCCTCGCGCGTGACGCGGCCGTCGGCCTTGGCGGCCGCCACCATCGCCTGCAGCAGCCGCTCGCACAGCCCGTCGGCGCTTGGCCCCGCCTCGGGCTCGGCGAGCAGCCCACATGGGCTTCCGTCCCGGCATTCCGCCCCCTGCCAGTCCGCCCAGGCGCGACCGGCGACCACCCAGGACAATGTCACGATGCCGCGGCGCGCGGCGTGGCCGGCGAGTCGGCACCTGTCACGATCGCCGATCAGGAAACCCGCGATCAGGTCGGCCATGCCGCCCTTGCCACAACACGGACCCGCATCCTGGAGATGACCCTGCACGACGGCCCTTGCCGTCTGTCCTTCGAGCAGAAACCCGGCGTTCTTCATGTCCGCTCCCACCATCTGCCAGCCCCAGCGATATGGGTAACGCCTCGGGACCGTGCAATCCGTAAGGACTGCGACCGTTGCTCGCGTTTTAATCCGACCGAAAGAATCAGCCTTTACAAGACCGACTAATTCAGTCAGCTTTCAGGCCTATCCAAGCCAACCCAGCAGGGTCAGCCCGGAGTCTTCACCCAACGACGGAGGTTCCATGATGCGACCGCTGCCCGAACCGGGATTTACCGAACTGCTTCGCCAGGCACTGGAGGGCCTGCTTCCGGCCGGCTCCGGCCTCTCTGCCCTTCTGGACCGGATGGAGCGGCTGGCATGAACGCGATGGCCGATCCCACGGACCTGATCGAGGCCGGCATTCCGGTTCATGATGCCCGCCTGCTGACCGATGGCGGCACGCAGGCCCGCATCCTGCTCGACGGGCAGATCTACTGCCTCCGCATCACCC
The DNA here is from genome assembly GCF_002407205.1 of Rhodobacter sp. CZR27. NCBI lineage: Bacteria > Pseudomonadati > Pseudomonadota > Alphaproteobacteria > Rhodobacterales > Rhodobacter > Rhodobacter sp. CZR27. Next base: position 2,794,407 of record NZ_CP023548.1, read on the forward strand.
GCGCGGGCAAGCTGATCCTGACGAAATGAGTTCGGGCGCGGGAGGGCTTGCCTCCCGGCCCCCTCCAGCAAGAGACACCCGATGAAAGCACGCCTCCTTGCCCTTGCAGCCACCGCCGCGCCCTGCGCGCTGCTCCCCCTGCCCGCCCTTGCGGTGGAGCCGGGCGAGGTGGTCGAAGCCTATGCCGACATTGCCGCGGCCACCTATGCCGACAGCCTTGCCACGGCGCAGGAGCTTCGGGCGGCCGTCGGCGCACTGATCGCCGCCCCGTCCGAGGCGACGCTTCGGGCGGCGCGCGAGGCCTGGATTGCGGCGCGCGTGCCCTATCAGCAGTCCGAGGCCTTCCGCTTCGGCAATGCCATCGTCGACGACTGGGAGGGCCGCGTGAACGCGTGGCCGCTGGACGAGGGCCTGATCGACTACGTCGATCCGACCTATGGCAACGGCTCGGAAGAGAACGACTATGCCGTGCTGAACGTGGTGGCGACGCCGAAGTTCACCCTGTCGGGCACCGAGGTCGATGCGACCGAGATCACCCCGGCGCTGTTATCGGGAACGCTGCACGAGGCGGACGGGATCGAGGCGAACGTGGCCTCGGGCTATCACGCGATCGAGTTCCTGCTCTGGGGTCAGGACCTGAACGGCACCGAAGCCGGCGCCGGTAACCGGCCCCACACCGATTACCTGCAGGGCGAGGGCTGCACCGGCGGCAACTGTGATCGCCGTGCCGCCTATCTGACGGCCGCGACGGACCTTCTGGTCAGCGATCTGGACCATATGGTGGCGCAATGGGCCGAGGGCGGTGCCGCCCGCGCGGCCGTGACTGCCGATCCGCAGAAGGGGCTGCAGGCGATGCTGACCGGCATGGGCAGCCTGTCCTATGGCGAGCAGGCCGGCGAGAGGATGAAGCTGGGCCTGATGCTGAACGACCCCGAGGAAGAGCACGACTGCTTCTCGGACAACACCCACAACAGCCACTACTACGACGGTCTGGGCGTGCGGAACGTCTATCTGGGCGAGTATCGCCGCGTGGACGGCAGTCTGGTGGAAGGCCCGTCGCTGTCGGATCTGGTGGCCGGCGCCGATGCCGCCCTCGACACGCGGCTGAAGGCCGAGCTTGATGGCAGCGTAGCAAGGCTCGACGCGATCCGATCCGCCGTGTCGGGCGGCATGGCCTATGACCAGATGCTCGCCCCCGGCAACAAAGAGGGCGAGGCGCTGATCATGGCGGCGGTCGATGCGCTGGTGACGCAGACCGCCTCGATCGAGCGGGCGACGACCGCGCTCGGGATCGGCGGGATCGAGTTCGAGGGGTCGGACAGCCTCGACAATCCGAACGCCGTCTTTCAGTAGACCCGTTTGCCGGGGCGCAACGTGATCGTCACGCGCCCCGGCTAGAACAGGCGGCGAAAGGCTGCCGGAGGAACGACCGATGATCGTCTGCCACTGCATGGGAATCACCGACAAGGACATCCGTGCCGCCATCGACTGGATGCGCGCCGCGGACGAGGAGACCATCGTCACCCCCGGCAAGATCTACCGCGCGCTTGGCAAGCGTGCGGACTGCGGCGGCTGCATGCCGCTTTTTCTTGACACCATGCGACGCTGCGACAGTTTTGAGGTTCCAGTGAACCTGCGCGGCCTTGCCCGCGCACCAGCCGCGGGAAGAAACGGACATGCAGGGTGATCCGAAGGTCATCGACTACCTCAACGCAGCGCTTCGGTCGGAGCTGACCGCCGTCAGCCAGTACTGGCTGCACTACCGGCTGCAGCAGGATTGGGGCTTCGGCAACATCGCCGCGAAATCGCGCGAGGAAAGCATCGAGGAGATGCACCACGCCGACAAGCTGATCGAGCGGATCATCTTCCTGCAGGGACACCCGAATTTGCAGCGCCTCGATCCTCTGCGCATCGGCCAGAACCTGCGCGAGACGCTCGAGGCCGACCTTGCGGCCGAACATGATGCCCGCACCCTCTACATCGAGGCGCGCAACCACTGCGAGCAGGTCGGAGACTACGTGTCGAAGAACCTGTTCGAGGAACTGATCGCCGACGAGGAAGGCCATATCGATTTCCTCGAGACGCAGATCGACCTGATGGGCACGATCGGCGAGCAGAACTATGGCCTGCTGAACGCCAGGCCCGCCGACAAGGCGGAGTGACACCACGCGGCGGAGGAAGATCGTCCTCCGGCGCGATTTTCCGATTGAAAGACTCGGGAAATACGGCAAGACAGGGGCAAAAGGATGCCCTGCCATGTCCCGTTTGCTTGCGCTTCTCGGTCTCGTCGCCCTGCCCGCCGCGGCCCAGACACTCGATCCGCCGAACCTGTCGATCGTCCCACGGACCCCGGCCGAGGCGGGCCGCGTGGCCGGGGTGCTTGCCCCTCCCGCGGACTTCCGCAAGCCCGAGCCCTTCGAGGCGATGCCGGGCGGCGCGGCCAGCGTGCGGGCGCGCGACACGGCCGACGCCTTCTCGCAGTCCTCGGCCAACATGCCCTTCGACCGCGAGATGGACTTCAAGCTGGGTAACGGGCTGTTCCGCAAGCTGTGGGTGGCCTCGCCCTCGTCCACGCAGGCCTCGGACGGGCTGGGGCCGCTCTACAACGCGCGGGGCTGCCAGAACTGCCACCTGAAGGACGGCCGCGGCCACGTGCCCGAAGGCCCCGAAGACGAGGCTGTGTCGATGTTCCTGCGCCTCTCGGTGCCCGGTGGCCCCGCGCCTGAAGGCATCGAGGACTGGATCGCGACGCAGGCCGAGCCGACCTATGGCGGCCAGTTGCAGGACTTCGCCGCTGCCGGCCACGCGCCCGAGGGCCGGATGCGGATCGACTGGCAGGAGGTGCCGGTGACGCTGGCCGACGGCACGGTGGTCTCGCTGCGCAGGCCCGCCTATTCGATCACCGACCTCGGCTATGGCCCGATGGCGGCGGACGTGATGCTCTCGCCGCGCGTCACGCCGCAGATGATCGGGCTGGGGCTGCTCGAGGCGATCCCGGCGGCCGACATCCTGGCCCACGCCGACCCCGACGACCGGGACGGCGACGGGATCTCGGGGCGGCCGAACATCGTCTGGTCCGAGGAGGCGCAGGCGCCGATGCTCGGCCGCTTCGGCCTGAAGGCCGGCGCACCCACCGTGCTGCAACAGTCGGCCGCCGCCTTCGCCGGCGACATGGGCATCGCGAACGCGCTGTTCCCCGAGCCGTGGGGCGAATGCACCGCGGCCCAGTCGGCCTGTCGCACCGCGGCGCATGGCATCGAGCCGGGCAAGCGCGACGGGCTGGAGATCGACCGCAAGGGGCTTGACCTGACCGCCTTCTACGCCCGCAACCTTGCCGTGCCCGAGCGGCGCCGGGTCGACGACAGCCAGGTCCTGCGCGGCAAGCAGATGTTCCACGAGGCCGGCTGCCCCGCCTGCCACGTCCCCAAGTTCGTCACTCATCGCCTGAACGACCAGCCCGAGCAGAGCTTCCAGCTGATCTGGCCCCATACCGACCTGCTGCTGCACGACATGGGCGAGGGGCTGGCCGACAACCGCCCCGAGGGCCGCGCCACGGGGCGCGAGTGGCGGACACCGCCGCTGTGGGGGATCGGCCTGACGGAACTCGTCAGCGGCCATCAGTCCTTCCTGCACGACGGTCGCGCGCGCAGCCTGCTGGAAGCCGTGCTCTGGCATGGTGGCGAGGCCGAGGCCGCACGGTCGCGCGTGATCTCGCTGCCCGCCCCGGACCGCGACGCGCTGATCACCTTTCTGGAGAGCCTGTGATGCGTCCTCTCGCCCTTTGCCTTGCCCTGCTCGGCTCCCCGGCGCTGGCCGGGGTGCCCGAGGCCGTGACGCAGGAGATCCTTCCGGCTCATGCCGCATTCGCCACGGCCACCCGGACGCTCGCCGAGGCAGCGGCCGCCGACTGCACGCCCGAGCGCCTGCGCGCGCCGTGGAATGCGGCCTTCGATGCCTGGATGGGCGTGTCGCACCTGCGCCTCGGGCCGGCCGAGACCGAGGGGCGCGCGCTGGCCATCGCCTTCTGGCCCGATCCGAAGGGCACGGGCGCCAAGGTCATGGCGCGGATGATGCAGGCGGCCGATCCGGCACTTGCCGATCCGGCGACCTTCGCCGAGGTTTCGGTGGCCGCGCGCGGCCTGTTCGCGCTGGAGCGGCTGCTGTATGATCCGGCCTTTTCGGGCGACTACGCCTGCACGCTGGCGCGCGCCACGGCATCGGACCTGGCCCGGATGGCCGCGGACCTCGAGGCGGAGTGGCGCGAGAGCTTCGCGCCGCTGATCCTGTCAGCCGGGGCGCCGGGCAACACCCGCTTCCTGACCGAGGCCGAGGCCCGGCAGGCGCTGTTCACCCAGGCGATGACCGGTCTCGAATTCACCGCTGAACAGCGCCTCGGCCGTCCGCTCGGCACCTTCGACCGCCCACGTCCCGAACGGGCCGAGGCGCGGCTTTCGGGCCGCAGCCAGCGGAATGTCGAGCTGTCGCTGGCCGCGCTGGAGCGGCTGGCCCGCGCACTGGCCCCCGAGAGCGACCGGACGCTCGCCGGCTTCGCGCAGGCACGTCAGCAGGCGGCGCGGCTCGACGATCCGCGGCTCGAGGGCGTGCGCGACCCTGCACGGCGGCTGAAGGTCGAGATCCTGCAGCAGCGGCTGCACGCGCTGCGCGACACGATGCAGGCCGAGATGGGCGCGGCGCTGGGGGTCGGCATCGGCTTCAACGCTGCCGACGGGGACTGAGATGGCCACGCGACGCCACGTCCTTGCCGGGTTGCTTGCCAGCACCCTGCCTCGCCTGTCCTGGGCCGATGCAGGAAGCCCCGCCTTCCTCGCCGCCGCGCGCGACGCCGAGGGCCGCTTCGCGCTGCACGGGCTGACCGAGGCGGGAGGGTCGCTTTTCGCCATCCCGCTGCCCGCGCGCGGCCATGCCGCCGCGGCCCACCCGCACCGCGCCGAGGCCGTGGCCTTCGCCCGCCGCCCCGGCACCTATGCGCTGGTGATCGACTGCGCGACCGGCCGCTCGCGCGCCCGCCTTTCGCCGCCCGAGGGTCACCAGTTCAACGGCCACGGCGCCTATTCGGCGGATGGCTCGGTGCTCTACACCTCTGAAGTGTCGGCCGAGACCTCCGAGGGGCGGATCGGGCTCTGGGACACGGCAGGCTGGCACCGGCTGACCACCTTCGCCTCGCAGGGGATCGGCCCGCACGAGGTGCGCCGCCTGCCCGGCACGGAGGTGCTGGTGGTGGCGAACGGCGGCATCCGCACCGACCCGCAGGACCGCACGAAGCTGAACATCGACACGATGCGGCCGAACCTGTCCTATCTTTCGCCCGAGGGCGCCCTGCTCGATCAGGTCGAACTGGCGCCCGAGATGCACCAGGCCTCGATCCGCCATCTGGCGCTGGCCGAGGGGGAAACGGTCGCCTTCGCGATGCAGTGGGAGGGCGATCCGGCGGAGCCGGTTCCGCTGCTCGGCCTGCACCGCCGCGGCGAGGCGGTGCGGCTCTGCCCGCCGAAGGACGAGGACCTGCTTGCCATGAAGGGCTACGCCGGCTCGATCGCGCGCTCGGCCGGGCTGATCGCGCTGACCTCGCCGCGCGGAGGGGTCGTGCAGCTTCACGCCGCGGACGGCAGGCCGCTCGCCACCCACGCCCGGCCGGATGCCTGCGGCGTGGCGGCGACCGGGGGCGGCTTCGTCGTCACCGACGGCGGCGGAACGGTGACAGGGCTGACGGCTGAGGGCTTCCGGCCGTTGGCCCGCACCGCGCTGGCCTGGGACAACCATCTCGTCAGGATCTGACCGGGGCTCTGGCCCCTTCGCCGGGACGTGCTAGCTCTTGTCGCGCTGAGCGACCGGCGACGGGCCGGGCCCTCTGACGCGTGGATCGGTATCTGTGAACACTCATTCGGAAATTCTTCTGCAACTCGAGGGCGTGCGTAAGACCTACCCCACCGGCGAAGGGCCGCTCGAGGTGCTTGGGGGCGTGGATCTCGTGCTGCCGGCCGGCCGGAGCCTTGCCCTGACCGGCGAGTCCGGCAGCGGCAAGAGCACGCTCCTGCATCTTGCGGCGGGGCTGGATGCGCCGGACGCGGGCCGCGTCGTGTTGGCCGGGCAGGACATCTCGCGCGCCCCGGATGCCGAGCGGGCGCGCCTGCGACGCGGTGTCGTGGGCCTCGTGTTCCAGCAGTTCAACCTGATCCCCTCGCTGGATGTCGCGGCGAACCTCGCCTTCCAGGCGCGGCTGGCGGGCCGTCTCGACCCGGACTGGCAGCGCGAGCTGACCGAGGCGCTGGGTCTGGCCGGCTGCCTCCACCGCTACCCCGAGCAGCTGTCGGGGGGCCAGCAGCAGCGCGTGGCCATCGGCCGGACGCTGGCGGCCCGCCCGCGCCTCGTGCTGGCGGACGAGCCGACGGGCAACCTCGACGAGGCGACGGGCGATGCGGTGATGGCCCTGCTGCTGGGGCTGGTCGAGCGCACCGGGGCGAGCCTCCTGATGGTCACCCATTCGATGCGGCTGGCGGGACGGCTGGACGGCCGGCTGCACCTGTCGGCGGGCCGCGTCGCATGATCCGCGCAGCACTTTTCGCGCTTCTGTCGCACTGGCGGCGCAGCCCCCTGCAGCTGGCGATGCTTCTGCTGGGCCTCGCGCTGGCGACGGCGCTCTGGTCGGGGGTGCAGGCGATCAATGCCGAGGCCCGCGCCAGCTATGCCGAGGCCGCCGCCGCGCTGGGTCAGGACCAGCTCGCCCGCATCGAGGCCGAGAGCCCCATCGCGCAGGAAACCTACATCGCGCTGCGCCGCGCCGGCTGGCCGGTGTCGCCGGTCGTCGAGGGCCGGCTGCGGATCGACGAACGCCGCAGCCTGCACCTGATCGGCATCGACCCGCTGACCCTGCCCGCCCCGGCACGGCAGGTCGAGTTCGGCGAGGGCGACGCGCTGCTGCCCTTCCTCAGCCCGCCGGGCCTGCTCTTCGTCGATGCGGAAACCTTCGCGAGGCTGCAGGGCGCCGACCTGCCGCCGCTGCGACTGGCCGAGGGCGTGCCGCCGGGCACCGCGATTGCCGACATCGGACAGGCCCAGCGCCTGCTGCGCATCGAGGGGCGGATCAGCCATCTGCTGATCGATCCCGCGGCCGTGCCCGCGGCGCCGCTTCAGGACGTGGCGCCCGGGCTTCGGATCAGCCCTCCCGACAGCGGCAGCGAGGTGGCGCGGCTGACCGACAGTTTCCACTTGAACCTGACCGCCTTCGGCCTGCTGTCCTTCGCAGTGGGGCTGTTCATCGTCCATTCGGCCATCGGACTTGCGTTCGAGCAGCGGCGGCCGGTGTTCCGCACGCTCCGGGCGCTCGGCCTGCCGGCCGGGACGCTGATGGGGCTGCTGCTGGCCGAGTTGCTGCTGCTGGCGCTGGTGGCGGGGATGCTGGGCCTTGTCCTCGGCTATCTCGTCGCGGCGGTGCTGCTGCCGGATGTGGCGGCGACGCTCAGGGGGCTGTATGGCGCCGAGGTTCCGGGCTCGCTCGCGTTCCGGCCCGGTTGGGCCGCGGCGGGCCTTGGCATCGCGGTTCTGGGCACGCTCATATCGGCCAGCCAGAGCCTCTGGCGCGTGGCCCGCCTGCCGCTTATGGCACCCGCCCAGCCGCGGGCCTGGGCCATCGCGTCGGAACGGGCGCTGCGGCGTCAGGCTGCGCTGGGCGCGGGCCTCCTGCTGGCGGCGGCGGGCCTCCTGCTCTGGGGCCAAGGGGTCGTGGCGGCCTTCGCGCTTCTCGCAGCCCTGCTGCTGGGGGCTGCGCTGCTGCTGCCGGTGCTGCTGTCGCTGGCCCTGAGGGCGGCGGAGCGGCTATCGCGCGGCCCGGTTGCGCAATGGTTCTGGGCCGACACGCGGCAGCAGCTTCCGGGCCTGTCGCTGGCCCTGATGGCGCTGCTGCTGGCGCTGGCGGCCAACATCGGCGTCGGCACCATGGTATCGAGCTTCCGCCTGACCTTCACCGGCTGGCTCGACCAGCGGCTGGCCTTCGAGCTTTACCTCAGCGCGCCCGACGAGGCGACCGCCGCCCGCGTGACGGACTGGCTGGAGCCGCGGACCGAGGCCGTGCTGCCGATCCTGCGCGCCGATACCGAGGTGCTGGACCGTCCCGCCCAGCTTTACGGCATGACGGTGCACCGCACCTATCGCGACAACTGGCCCCTGCTGGCCGCGGTCCCGGATGTCTGGGACCGGATGGAGGGTGGCGGCTGGGCGCTGGTGAACGAGCAGCTCGCCCGGCGCGAGGGCCTCTCGCCCGGTGATCCGCTGCGCCTTCCGGGATGGGAGGGCAGGATTGCCGCCATCTATAGCGACTACGGCAACCCGGCGGCGCAGGTCATCGTGGAAACCCGCACGCTTCTGGCGCTGCACCCCGAGGTCGAGCAGCGCCGTTTCGGCATCCGCGTGGCGCCCGACCGCGCCGCGGCGCTGGCCGAGGACCTGCGGGCCACGTTCGACCTGCCCGCGGATGCGCTGATCGACCAGGCGAGCCTCAAGGGCTTCTCTCTGCAGGTGTTCGAGCGGACCTTCGCGGTGACGGCCGCGCTGAACGTGCTGACGCTGGGCATCGCGGGGCTTGCGATGTTCGCAAGCCTGATGACGCTGTCGGGCATGCGGCTGCCGCAGTTGGCGCCGGTCTGGGCGATCGGCCTGACCAAGGCGCGGCTGGCACGGCTCGACTTCCTGCGGACGCTCATGCTGGCCGCGGCGACGATGCTTGCCGCGCTTCCGCTCGGACTTGCGCTGGCCTGGGTCCTGCTGGCGGTGGTGAACGTGCAGGCCTTCGGCTGGCGGCTGCCGATGCATGTCTTCCCGGGCGACTTGCTGCGGCTGGGGGTGCTGGCGCTGCTGGCGGCCGCGCTGGCCGCCGCCGTGCCGGTGCGCCGGCTGGCGCGGCTGCGGCCCGCCGATCTGCTGAGGGTATTTGCCAATGAACGCTAGGATCATCGCCCTGTGCCTGCTGGCCACGCCCGCCTTCGCCCAAGGCTTCGCCGGCCTCGGCCAGCAGGTCGAGGGCTTCGCCATCCCCCAGCGCGGCGAGGCGCTGGAGTTTCCGCGCGACCACGGCCCGCACCCCGACTACCGCATCGAATGGTGGTATGTGACCTCGGTGCTGCAGGGCGAGGACGGCCGCGACTACGGCATCCAGTGGACCCTGTTCCGCTCGGCCCTTGCCCCCGAGGAGCGGCCGGGCTGGCAGAGCCCGCAGCTCTGGCTGGCCCATGCGGCCCTGACCACGCCCGATCGGCACTTCGTGGCCGAGAAGCTGGCGCGCGGCGGCATCGGTCAGGCCGGCGTGACGGCGGCCCCTTTCGCCGCGTGGATCGACGACTGGAGCATGGAGGGCCGCCCGGCCGCGGGCGCCGACGCGATGTCGCGCCTCGACCTGCGGGCCCAGGGCGACGGCTTTGGCTACCGGTTGCGCCTTGACGCCGATGGTCCGCTGGTTCCGCAGGGCGAGCAGGGCTATTCCGTGAAATCCGCCGCGGGTCAGGCGAGCTGGTATTATTCCCAGCCGTTCTACCGGGTGGAGGGCGAGCTTGAGATCGAAGGCCGTCCTGTGGCGGTCAGCGGGCAGGCCTGGCTGGACCGGGAATGGTCCTCGCAGCCGCTGGCCGCCGATCAGACCGGGTGGGACTGGTTCTCGCTGATGTTCGACGACGGCGCACGGCTGATGGGTTTCCGGCTGCGGGATGCCGGCGAGGGCTACACCAGCGCGACATGGATCGCGGCGGACGGTCGGCCCGAGCCGATGCCCCCCGGCGCGCTGCGTGTGACGCCGCTCAGGCAGGCCGAGGTGGCAGGGCGGGACCTGCCCGTGGAATGGCGGGTGGAACTGCCGGGCCGCGGGCTCGACGTGACGGTGGCGGCGCTGAACGAGCAGGCATGGATGGCAACCTCGGTCCCCTACTGGGAGGGGCCGATCTCGATTTCCGGAAGCCATGCGGGGCGCGGCTACCTCGAGATGACGGGCTACTAGGCGCTTCGGCGGCTGTGGCCCCGTGCCGACGTCGCCTGCAGCAGGCCATCGGCCGGGCCGCCGATCAGAGCGGGATCACGTCCACCGCGTGGCTGGTCTTCTGGTCGCCAGAGGTCCGCAGGATGCCAGAAACCGGTGCCACGTCGCCGTAGTCGCGCCCGACCGCCGCCGACATGTGGTTGAGGCCGGCGAAGCAGGCGTTCGTCGGGTCGTAGTCGATCCAGCCGTCCTCGCTGCCGCACCAGGCGCGGACCCAGGCGTGCATGGCATCGGAACCCTCGAGCCGCGGACGGCCCGGCGGCGGCACGGTGCGCAGGTAGCCCGAGACATAGGCTGCAGGCACACCCACGCCGCGCAGCCCGGCGATCATGATCTGGGCGAAGTCCTGGCAGACGCCGTGCCGGTGCGTGAAAGCCTCCTCGGGCGGGGTATCCACGGTCGTCGCGCTGCCGTCGAAGCGCATGTCGCGGTGCAGTGCGAGGCCAAGCGCCTCCACGGCACCGCGGACGGTCGCGGCACCGGCCATCTGCTGCCGGACATAGTCCGTGATGACGGCCACCGGATGGATGCGCGGGGATGGAGCAAGGAAATGGTGCGGCGCCGCGGGACCCAGATCCCGATGGGCCGCGATCTGGTCCCGCAGGGCGGCGGGCGGCGGCGAGCGGTCCTCGGCCGGCCCCTCGAACAGTCGGTCGACCTTGCAGGTGGCGGTGAAGACGATCTCGGAATGGTCGCAGCCCAGCGCGACCTCGACCGTGCGGTTGCCGAAGAAATCGGTGAACTCGGCGCGCTCGGCCGGGCGCGGGCTGATCGCGATCAGCTCGTTCGAGACCTCCTGCACGCCGGGGATATGCTGGGGCAACAGGCGCAGCAGGTGGCGCCCGCCCGAGGTCGGCCGGGCGTAGTGATAGGTGATGGAGAGGCGGACGTGATACTGCATCAGCGCAGGTAGGTTTCGGTGATGAGGTCGGAGATCTCCCAGACGGCGCTGCGGAGCCGCCAGAGAGCGTCGGTGTCGAGAAACTCGGCCCTTTCGGTGCAGAGATTGGTTCGGGTGCGCAGCACGAGGCGCATGAGGTCGGGCATCGGGCTGGCCGTCGCGCCGGGCAGGAAGCGCACCTGCTCCTCGATCCCGTCCAGCTGGAACAGGATCGAGCGCGGGTTCATCGCATCCAGTGCCAGCAGGTCCACCACCGTCTCGCGCGAGGTCGTCACGGCGAAGCGCCGCCGGTGGGTCATCACGGAATCCCCCGCCTCGACAGCCAGGTCGAGGCCACCCTCCGGTGCCCAAGGGTCCGCGAGCGTGGCCAGCGTGGCGGCCATTCCGGCGGCGCGCTCGATGTGGCGGCCGAGTTCAAGGAAGCGCCAGCCGGTGACGCGATACATGTTCTCGTGCACGAGGCCCGAGAAGCCCGTGACCTTGCGCAGCAGCGCCGACAGCGCGCGCGCCGCATCGTCGCCGGGCGATACCCGCTCGGCCATCCGCCGCATGGTCTTGTCGAGGTCGGCCAGCGCCGACCAGCCGTCGGGCGAGAAGCGGTCGCGCACCTGCCCCGCGCTGGCGACGGCCGAGCGCAGCGTCCGGATCAGGCCCTGCGGGATGCCCTCCTCGGGGTCGATGCCCTGCCCGCGGAACAGCGGCGCAAGCGTCGCCAGCAGCGGCGCGCGTGGGTCGCCCGTCTCGGCCAGCCGAACGTTGTGGGCGCGCAGCAGGCGCATGGTGCCTTCGGTCCGCTCGACATAGCGGCCGAGCCAGAACAGGTTGTCGGCCGCGCGCGAGGGCAGCGCGCCCTCGCGCGCCTGCAACTCGCGTCCGCGGGTCGGGATCAGGCTGGCCGCATCGACCGGAGCGGGGCTGACGATCCAGACATCCGCCGCCGCGCCGCCGCGCTGCAGCGCGATGGCCTTGGCATCGGGCGTGCGGCCGATCCGGGCGAAGCCGCCCGGCATCACCTGCCAGCCCGAAGGCGTCCGGGCGAGGAAGACCCGCAGGCTCATCGGCCGCGGAACAAGCTGGCCGTCGATGAGGGCGGGCGTGGTCGACAACCCGACCGACTCCTGCCCGACCAGCCCTGCACCCTCCCGCTCCAGCCAGCCCGCGAGGTCCTTCGGCGGCAACTGGCTGTCGGCCAGCGCGGACAGCTCGTCCTCGATCGGTTGCCGGGTCGAGAGCGCGGGCGAGATGACCATGCGCTCGGCATGGGCTGCGACATGGGCACGCTCGGCAGCCTGACCGCACCACCAGGTCGCGATGTTGGGCAGGCGCAGTTCCTCGCCCAGCAGGGCGCGGGCGATGCGCGGCATGAAGGCCAGGAAGGCGCGCGTTTCCAGCACGCCGGAGCCGAGGTTGTTCACCAGCGTCGTGGAGCCGTGCCGCAGCGCCGAGACGAGGCCCGGCGTGCCGAGGCGCGACGATCCGGCCAACTCCAGCGGATCGGCGTAAAGGCTGTCGAGCCTGCGCCAGAGCACGCTGACCGGCTGCGGCCCGGCCACGGTGCGGACCATCAGCCGGCCCGCGTCCACCGTCAGATCCTCGCCCTGCAGCAGCATGAAGCCGAGATAGCGCGCGATCCAGGCGTGCTCGTAATAGGTCTCGTTCAGCGGCCCGGGCGTCAGGATGCCGACGCGGCCCTTGGGATCGGCCTGCAACTCCTGCAGCGCGTTGCGGAAGGTGCGGAAGAAGCCGGCCAAGCGATGCACATGCGCCTCGGCGTAGAAATCCGAGAACACCCGCGAGGTCGCCACGCGGTTCTCCAGCGCGAACCCCGCGCCCGAGGGTGCCTGCGCCCGGTCGCCGAGTACCCACCAGTCGCCGTCCGGCCCGCGGCCGACCTCGAAGGCCAGAAAATGCAGATGGTGCCCGCCGCGTGGCGCAACGCCCACCATCGGGCGCAGCCACTCCGGGTTCCCGGCCACCAGCGCGGGCGGCAGCACGCCCTCGGCCACCAGACGGTTCGGGCCGTAGAGGTCCGCCATCAGCGCCTCCATCAGCTCGGCCCGCTGGATCAGGCCCTCGCCCAGCGTGCGCCACTCGGCCTCCTCCAGCAGCACCGGGATGTGGCTCAGTGGCCAGGCGCGCTCGTCCGAGCCCTCGGCGGAATACTGGCGGAAGAACACGCCCGCATCGCGCAGATACTGGTCGCCGCGGGCGAAGCGGCGGTGAAGCTCGTCCGGTGCAAGGCCCGCGACATGGCGGATGAAGTTGCGCCACACCGGGCGGATCTCGCCCTCGGCATCCAGCAGCTCGTCGGGCACGCCGCGCTGCGGGACATAGCCTTCGATCAGGCCGGGCAGGCCCGGCGCGGGACGGTGACGGCGGTCCATCAGAGCCCCGCGGGCCGGCGCAGGTCCAGCGTCATCGGAAACTCGGGATGCGGCACCTCGGGACGCAGCGGCCAGTGCCCCGCGCTGTGGCCACGGGGCTGGAAGCGGGCGAGGCGGCGGGCCTCGGCCTCGTTGGCATTCACCGGGAAGGTCTCGTAGTTCCGCCCGCCAGGATGGGAGACGTGATAGACGCAGCCGCCCAGCGCCCTGCCCGACCACGTGTCGTAGATGTCGAAGGTCAGCGGCGCATCCACCCGCAGGGTGGGGTGCAGGGCCGCGGAGGGTTGCCACGCCTTGTAGCGCGCGCCCGCGACCGCGATGCCATTGCCAACCGGCTGCAGCGGCACCGGCCGGCCGTTGCAGGCCACCGTGTAGCGCGCCGGATCGGCACCGCTCAGCTTCACCTGCACCCGCTCGGTCGAGCTGTCGGTGTAGCGCACGGTGCCGCCGATGGCGCCGGTTTCGCCCAGCACGTGCCACGGCTCCAGCGCCTGCCGGATCTCGAGCCGGGCACCCTCGTAGTCCACCTCGCCGCAGAAGGGGAAGCGGAACTCGGCCTGCGCCTCGAACCATTCGGGATCGAGGTCGAAGCCATGCGCCCGCAGGTCGGCGAGCACGTCGAGGAAATCCTGCCAGACGTGGTGCTGCAGCATGAAGCGGTCGTGCAGCGCGGTGCCCCAGCGGGTGAGGTTCCCGGTGATCGGGCTCTGCCACATCCGCGCGACCAGAGCCCGGATCAGCAGCTGCTGCGCAAGGCTCATCCGGGCGTCCGGCGGCATCTCGAAGCCGCGGAACTCGACCAGGCCAAGCCGCCCGGTCGGGCCGTCGGGCGAATACATCTTGTCGATGCAGATCTCGGCCCGGTGGGTGTTGCCGGTCACATCGGTCAGGATGTTGCGGAGCAGCCGGTCGGGCAGCCAGAGGAAGGGGCGCGGATCGTCCTTGCCCGGGATCTGCGCCAGCGCGATCTCCAGCTCGTAAAGGCTGTCGTGCCGCGCCTCGTCGATCCGCGGCGCCTGGCTCGTCGGGCCGATGAACAGGCCCGAGAAGAGATAGGACAGCGACGGATGCCGGTTCCAGTGCAGGATCAGGCTGCGCAACAGGTCCGGCCGGCGCAGGAACGGCGAATCCTGCGGCGTGCGCCCCCCCACGACCACATGGTTGCCGCCGCCCGTGCCGCTGTGCTTGCCGTCGATCATGAACTTGTCGGCGCCGAGGCGGCTCTGGCGGGCCTCCTCATAGACCGCGCTGGTGATGTCGACGCAGTCCTGCCAGTTGCGTGACGGATGGACGTTGACCTCGATCACCCCCGGATCGGGCGCGACCCGGATCACGTTGAGGCGAGGGTCGTGCGGCGGGGCATAGCCCTCGATGTGGATCGGCAGGCCCAGCTTCCGCGCCGCCGCCTCGGCCGCGGCGATGAGTTCGAGGTAATCCTCCAGCGCCTCGACCGGAGGCATGAAGACGCAGAGCCGGCCGTCCCGCGCCTCGGCCGCCAGTGCCGTCCGCACCGCGCCTTCGTCGCCGAGGATCTGCTCGACCACCTGCTGCCCCGGGGTGGCGGCAGTGAAGCTTGCGACCGCCTGATCGGGATTCTGCAGTGGAATGGTTGGCAGGGGCCCCCGCTCCACCGTGGGATCGGTCGGGTTGATGTAGGGATAGCGCGAGGGCGGCACATGCGGCAGCGCCCCCAGCGGAAGCCGGTAGCCGACCGGGCTGTCCCCGGGCACCAGGAACAGATGCGAGCGCCGCAGCTTCCAGCGCTCGGACCGCCAGCGCGGCCGGTCCGCCGCCTGCGACTGCCAGCGCTGCACCGGCAGCACGTAGCCCGAGGGCTCGGTCAGGCCGCGCTCGAACACCCGCGCCATCCGGTAGCGCTCTTCCGGGTCCTTCAGCTGCGAGTTCTCGGGCGTGACGTTCTCGGGCAGGTTGCCTTCCTTGAGCAGCCACTCGCCCGGATCCTCGTAGGCCGGAACCACGAGATCCCCTTCCAGACCCAGCGCCTCGGCGATGTTGCACATCAACCGCTCGGCCTCGGCCTTGCCGACCTCCATCGCGGACTCCTCGCCGGCGACGAGCCCGTGGTCGCGCCAGATAGGTGCGCCGTCCTCGCGCCAGTAGAGCGAGAAGGTCCAGCGCGGCAGCGTCTCGCCGGGATACCACTTGCCCTGCCCGTAGTGCAGGAAGCCCCCCGGCGCGAAACGGTCGCGCAGGCGGCGGATCAGCCGGTCCGCCAGCACCCGCTTCGTCGGGCCGACGGCGTCGGTGTTCCATTCGCCGGACTCGAAATCGTCGATCGAGACGAAGGTCGGCTCGCCGCCCATCGTCAGCCGCACGTCGCCCGCCTCGAGTGCCGCATCGACCTTGCGGCCGAGAGCGTCGAGCCGGCCCCACGCCTCATCGGAAAATGGTTTCGTGATCCGCGGATGCTCGGCCACCCGCGCCACCTTCATGTCGAAGGCGAAGTCCACCTCGGCATAGCTCGCCACGCCCGAGATCGGTGCGGCGTTGCGGTAGTGCGGCGTTGCGGCCAGCGGGATGTGGCTTTCGCCGGTCAGCAGCCCCGAGGTCGCATCGAGCCCGATCCAGCCGGCGCCCGGCAGATAGACCTCGGCCCAGGCGTGCAGGTCGGTGAAGTCGTGGTCGGTTCCGGAGGGGCCGTCGAGCGACTTCAGGTCGGGCTTCAACTGGATCAGGTAGCCCGAGACGAATCGCGCCGCGAGGCCGAGATGGCGCAGCACCTGCACCTGAAGCCATGCGCTGTCCCGGCACGAGCCGCGGCCGTGCGAAAGTGTCTCCTCGGGCGAATAGACGCCGGGCTCCATCCGGATCACATAGGCGATCTCGTGCGAGAGCCGGCTGTTCAGGTTCACCACCATGTCCACGGTGCGCACCCGCTCGCGCGGGATGGTGTCGAGGAACCTCTGCAGAAGCGGCCCGGCGGGCTCGGGCCGGCGGTAGATCGAGAGATCCTCCACCAGATCCTCGGGGTAGTCGAAGGGCCACTGTTCGGCCGTCTCCTCGACGAAGAAGTCGAACGGGTTGTAGACCGTCATGTCGGCGACCAGATCCACCTCGATCTTCAACTCGGTCACCGGTTCGGGAAAGACGAGGCGGGCCAGCCAGTTGCCATAGGGGTCCTGCTGGTGGTTCTCGAAATGCCCGCCGGGCGAGACCTTCAGCGAATGCGAGATCACCCGCGTCCGGGAATGCGGCGCGGGCCGCAGACGGATCACCTGCGGTCCCAGCGTCACCGGACGATCATAACGGTAATGGGTCAGGTGGTGGATGCTGGCCTTGATCGACATGTCCGCTTTCGTCCGCTCTTCCGTCGGTCAGACGGTTTCACGGACAGGCGGCCGGTGCCAATGGCTATCGGCCGGCGCCGACGAAATAAATGGCGCGAGGCGAGGGAGCGCCCAAATCTTGGGCACGGCCCTTCAAACCATGACGGCGGGCATGAGGTCGGGACGGCGCAGCGTGTCGCGCGCCCGCCGCAGCAGACGCTCGGGCGTGGAGCGGAAGAACAGCCCCGGCCTCATCGGCTTGCCCACCTGCAGGACCGGGCGCGGCACGCCCAGACGGTCGTAGATCGGCGCACGGTCCGCCAGACGGATCGCCAGTTCACCGGCCAGCACATGCGCCCGCTCGGGAAGATCCTCGGGCAGAAGGCCCACGAATTCGCCGTGGCCGGAGTGGGCAAGCACCAGACCGTATCCCCCCAGCCGGTCCATGATGACCGCCGCGACGTGATACAGCATGTCCTTATACTGGACCGGCGTCGCCTCGGCGGCGATTGCACCTGCATTGCCGATGCGGAAGGCGACGGCCGTCTGCCTGCCGCGACCGTTGCGCATCTGGTCCTGGAACGTCGGAAGATCCACGACGCCGGGAACTCCCGAGACAGGCAGGGGATCGTCGAAGCCCGCCGCCGCCAGCCCGCGCAGCCGCAACGCCAGCGCCCCACTGCGGCGCCGCTCGTCGGTCAGTCGCGCCGCCATTCCCAACCGGGCCCGAAGTTCCACCGGATCGATCTGGCGCGACACGTAATCGGAGGCACCGCTCGCCAATGCTCCAGCCAATTCCCCGGATTCGGCGGGGCCGGAAATCATGATGATCGGAGTGCACGCGTGCTCCGGGAGAAGACGCAACCTGCGGCAGAGTTCAATCGCTCCGCCCGGAAGACCCAGATCCATGAGAATGCAGTCAAATCTTGCGCCACGGCCCAGAAGGCGCAGCGCCTCGCGGGCCGTCGCGGCGCAATCGGGCTCGGACAGGCCGATCCGATCCAGCATCTCGCGAAGAACCAGCACGAATGCCGGATCATCGTCGATGACGAGAAGCCGCATGCCTTCCATATTGCCAGCTGTCCGCCTGTTCACTGCCCTTGGGGAAGCCTAGCGCGGAATGCGGATTTCCGGCACAATTTCGCCGTATTTTTGTGATAATTATCGGAGGCTTGGCGAAAATCCGCTCAATACCTCTTTGGTTGTATCCATGCAATTCAAGATAAAGCGGACGGCCGGGCAAGATACTTCTCATTGAGCCGCGCGCGACAAGGATCCGCGCCGGACCTAACGGCGGGTCGTCCGGCGCGGTCGATCGCCCTGGGATCAGCGCCGCGTGATGCGCCCGTCGATCGCCGGCGCATAGGGCGCCCGGGCCGCCAGATACTCGGCCGTCACCTCGGCAAGATCGGGCCCGTAGTCATAGGCATTGGCCGCATCGACGAACATCGCATAGCCATCGCCGCCCTGCCGGACATAGTTGTTCGACACGACCCCATAGGTCCGGGCCGGATCGATGGGCTGCCAGTTGCCACCCTCCATCACCATGACCTCCGACACCCGCGAACCGGACGGTGCGGCAGGATCGAAAGTGTATTTCAGACCGGCAACCTGCGGAAAGCGGCCAGCAACCTCCTCGATCTGGCTGACACCGTTTTCCAGCGCCTCGACCACGGTAGCGCCGGTCACCTGGAAGGTGGACAGCGTGTTCTGGAACGGCAGGACGGTCAGCACCTCGCCCATCGTCACCGTGCCCGCATCGATCGAGGCGCGCAGCCCGCCGCCATTCGCGATGGCGATCTGGATTCCCTGCTCCCTGACCCGGTCCAGCATCGCCTCGGCCACCAGGTTGCCCATCTCGCACTCGCCGCTGCGGCAACTTTCGCGGGTGCCGTCGATCTCCTCGGCGGCGGTGGCGACCTCGCGGTTGCGGATCTCCTCCAGCGGGGCGGCAAGCTCCTTCACCCGGGCGAGGGCCGCCGCATCCTCGGCGACGGAAGCGTCCAGCAGGCGCGGCGCGCCTTCCGCCGAGATCAGCTCTCCCGCGTCATCGAAGGTCACGTTCAGCTCGCCCAGATACTTGCCATAGGCATAGGCGGTGACGATGGCGACCTTGCCGACCATGGTGGGATAGGGACCGGCCGCGCCCTCGATCCCGTTTCCGAGCAGGGTGTGCGAATGCCCGCCCACGATCACGTCCACCCCCCTGAGCGTCGAGGCGATCCGCTTGTCGGCCTCATAGCCCAGATGCGACAGCAGCACGATCTTGGTCACGCCCTCGTCGGTCAGCCGGTCCACCTCCGCCTGCGCCGCCTGAACCGGCTCGGTGAAGATCACGTTCGGGCCGGGGCTTGCCAGTTCCGCCGTATCGAGCGGCGTCAGGCCGACGATCCCGATCTTCTCGCCCGCCTTCTCGACCACGACCGACTTCTTCACCTGCTCGCGCAGGTCCGGCTCTCCGGTCAGGTCGGCATTGGCCATCAGAAGCGGCGCGGACAGCTTCCTTGCGAAGTCGGTCAGCACGGCCGGCCCGTCGTCGAACTCGTGGTTGCCCACCGTCATCGCGTCATAGGACAGGGCATTGAGGAATTCGGCCGCGGCCTCGCCCTTGTAGCGGGTGTAGAACAGCGAGCCCTGGAACTGGTCGCCGGCATCCAGCAGAAGCCGCGTTCCCCCCTGCCCGCGCGCCTCGGACAGGGCCGTGGTCAGCCGCGCGATGCCCCCGAAGCACTCGCCCGCCGCATTGTCCTCGGGCGCGCAGGTCGAATCGGATTTCGAGATCGGCTCGAACCGGTCGTGAAAATCGTTGGTGTGCAGGATCGTCAGCGCGAATTCGGCCCGCGCCGCGCCCGTCGCCAGCGCCATGATCGCAGCCGACGCGAGAAGGATGGATTTCATGACAATGCTCCGTTCTTGCCGATGCGGTCAGAGTGGGCCGCGGGGCGCGGCCTGTCAAAGCCGAAGGGCCGGGCTGACGCAGGGGCAGCCGCCCCCTGCTTCCGCCATCGGCCATATTGACCGGGACCCGGGCAGGGTGCATGAGGCTTGCATGCTGATCTTCAAGATTTTCCGCCGCTCCGAATGGGACGACTTCCGCCGCGCCGGCGAAACCGCGGGAGCGCCGGTCGATCTGGCCGACGGCTACATCCATCTCTCGACCTCGGTGCAGGTGGCGGAGACGGCGGCAAGGCATTTCGCGACCGAAAGCGATCTGGTGCTTGTCGCGGTCAATCCCGACGCGCTCGGTCCCGCGCTGAAGTGGGAACCCTCGCGCGGGGGGCAGCTCTTCCCGCATCTCTACCGTCCGATGCGGATTGACGACGTCGTGTGGGACAAGTCGCTTCCGCTCGGCGCTACCGGCCACATCTTCCCCGAGGGGCTCTGGTGAACATTCTCGAACGCGCCGCACTCAGGGCCCTGCACCAGATCGAACCGGAGCGGGCGCATGCGCTTTCGCTGGCCGCCCTGCGCGCGGGCGTCGTGCCGCTGCACGGCCCGGTGACATCGCCGCGGCTTCAGACCCGGCTGGCGGGTCTGGTGCTGCCCAATCCTGTCGGTCTGGCCGCGGGCTACGACAAGAACGCGGTGGCACTCGCGCCCCTGATGCGGGCCGGCTTCGGCTTCATCGAGGTCGGGGCGGCCACGCCCCGCCCGCAGCCGGGCAACCCGCAGCCGCGACTGTTCCGGCTGGCCGAGGACCGCGCGGCGATCAACCGCTTCGGGTTCAACAACGATGGTGCCGCCACCATCTGCGCCCGGCTGGCGATGCGGCCGCGGGGCCCGGTGCCGGTGGGGCTGAACCTTGGCGCGAACAAGGACAGCACGGACCGCGCGGCGGACTTCTGCGCTGTCTTCGCCGCCTGCGGCCCGCATGTCGACTTTGTCACCGTGAACGTCTCGTCCCCCAACACCGAGCGGCTGCGCGATCTTCAGGGCCGGCAGGCGCTTTCGGCGCTGCTGTCGGGGGTGATGGCGGTGCAGGCGGATCTGGCCACGCCTGTCCCGGTGTTTCTCAAGATCGCGCCCGATCTGGTGGACGAGGATCTGGCCGAGATCGCCGAGGTGGCGCTTGCCTCCGGCATTGCCGGGATCGTGGCCACCAACACCACCCTTTCGCGCGAAGGGCTGAAAAGCGCGCATGCCTCGGAAACCGGGGGGCTGTCCGGCGCCCCGTTGTTCGAACGCTCCACCCGCGTGCTTGCGCGGCTGTCGCAGCTGACCGAGGGACGGCTGCCGCTGATCGGCGTGGGCGGCATCGCCACGGCCGAACAGGCCTATGCCAAGATCCGGGCCGGGGCGACGGCGGTGCAGCTCTACACCGCCATGGTCTACGAGGGGATCGGCCTTGCCGCCCGCATCGCAACGGACCTTGACGCCCTTCTGGCGCGGGACGGCCGTGCCAGCGTCAGCGATGCCACCGGAACGGGGCGCGGCGACTGGCTCTGATCGCGCGGAAGAAAATCTTTTCCGCGCGGCCGTGTCAGAAGGCCTTGAAGGTCATCGTCGTCAGCGTGCGCTGGATGCCGGGAATGTCGAAAAGCTTTTCCGACAGGAAGCGGCCCACATCCTGATCGGCCGGAACATAGACCTTGGCCATCAGGTCGAAGTCGCCGGATGTCGAGTAAAGCTCGGACACCACCTCGCGGTCATAGATCGCATCGGCCACCTCGTAGGTCTTGCCGGGCATGCAGCGGAACTGGACGAAGACGCAGCGCATGTGCTTGCTCCCTTGAACTTTTGCCGGACTTTAGCCGCGCCTTCCGGCGAAGTCACGCCTCAGGCTGCAGCTTCAGCCGGGGCGCCACGCGCGGCAGGTCCTCGACCGACAGCGGCTGCTGCGGCAGCGCCAGACGGTTGCGCACGACCCAGAGCAGCCGCTTCTCGGCCCGGGTGATCGCCACATAGGCCAGCCGCTTCCAGAGCGGCATCCCGGCCTCGCTGCGCCCCGCCTGCGCCGCAGCCCAGAGGTCGGGGGCGAAGACCTGCACCACCTCCCATTGCGAGCCCTGCGCCTTGTGGATCGTTACCGCCGCCCCGTGCAGGAAGGCCGCGCCCATCCGGGCCGCCGAGGGGATGAACGGCTCTTCCTCGCCCGGCTTCTCGATCTTGATGATCGAGGCGGCCGAGACCTGCGGGTCCTCGGCACCGATCACGTGCAGCTTTGCAAACCCCTCGCGGTTGCCGGGGCCGAGATAGATCACCTGAGCGCCCTTGATCAGCCCGCGCGCCTCGAGGTCGATCCGCTTCTTGCGGTGCTTCAGCGGCAGCTCGATCCCGTCGCAGATCAGCGGCTCGCCCGGCAGAAGCTCGGTCTCGGGCGCGCCCTGCGCGGCGCGGAAGGCGGCGATCAGCCGGATTCGGGTCTGGTTGCGCCAGACCAGAACCGGCGAGCGCGCCATGAGGTCGGCATCGACCCGCTGCGCGACCTGCACCCGCTCGTCGCGTCGGGCCGCCGCCTCGACCATGTCCTCGAAGCTCTCGAAGCTCAGGTCCGGATCGGCGAGCGCATGGGCAAGATCGAGAATCGGGTTGTCCTCGGCCTGGCGGTGGATGCGGCTCAGCGTCAGCTTCCGCGTCTCGCCCAGCATGTCGAACACCATCTTGCCGGATTGGCCGACCGGCGCCAGCTGCGCCGGATCGCCGAACAGCACCAGCGTCGGAAAGATCTCGCGCAGGTCGTCAAGCTGGCGTTCGTCCAGCATCGAGGCTTCATCGACGAAGCCCACGTCCAGCGGCTCCTCGCGCCGCTTCCACCCCTTGATGAAGTCCGACCCCCGGAGCCCCGCCGCCGCAAGCGCACCGGGGATCGACGCCACCTGATCGTAGAACGCCTTGGCCCGGTCGAGCGCCGTCTCGGACAGGCCCTCGACCTCGGGGCGCTTGCCGTTTCCGGCCAGCCATTCGGCAATGCGTTCGTATTGCGGATCATAGACCGGCGTGTAGAGGATGCGGTGGATCGTCGTCGCCGGCACGCCGCGCAGGCGCAGCACGCTGGCGGCCTTGTTGGTCGGCGCAAGGATCGCCAGTGTCCGCCGCTCCTTGCGCTTGCGCCCCTCCCAGTCGCCTGACACGATTTCGAGCCCGGCCTCGACCAGCGCCTTCGTCAGTGCGGCAAGCAGCATCGTCTTGCCGGAGCCCGCCTTGCCCACCACCGCGAGCACCGTGGACTTGCCCTCGACCGCGGAGCCGAGCGCCCCGCCGACCAGATCGACCCCCATGCCGCGCAGCTGGTCGGCCACGCGGTCATAGGCTTCGGCCTGATCTTCGGAGAAGGCAAGGGCTTGCATGGCGCGACCATAGCCGCAGCCGTCCCGCAAGGCCAGCGCCGGCGCTCAGTTGCGCCGCGAGGGCGGGTCCTTCTCGTCCTCCGCAGGCTGCGGCGCGGACGGCGCGATCTCGGCTTGGGCAAGCCGGATCGTCTCGTCCAGGCCGGCTGCCAGCGTGGGCAGCGCGTTCCGCTCGGCGTAGCTGCGGAGGTCGCTCAGCACGTCGAGAATCCAGTCATGTGTCATTGCGGCATAGGCGCCGGAATCGCCTTTCGGAGCAAGTCTTTCTACCGCAAGGCGAACTCGGGAGCTGCGGCGCTGTCAACCGGGCTTTTGCGCCTGATTTGACATAAACCGCCGCACCGATACCGATGCGGCGGCCGAAAAGCCGGGGTTGGTGCCGCCTCAGTCCTTGCGCGAGGCGTCCAGAACGTCGGCGAAGGTGCGCAGGCCGGTCCGCATGGCCTGCACAAGAACGGCCATGTTCCCGGGCTTGTGCTGGTTGCGGTACATCTTCATGTGGGCCGAGGGGATATCCGCCCAGGGAAAGACCTCGGACATGCAGGGGTCAAGCCGGCGCTCGATCATCAGCTGGTTCGCCGCCGACGCCTGCTTGAGGTTGGCGAAGTGGCTGCCCTGCAGGCGCTTCTGGTGCATCCACATGTAGCGCACGTCGAAGGTGCAGTTGAAGCCGGTGGTGCCCGCGCAGATCACCACCATGCCGCCCTTCTTCACCACCAGCGACGAGACCGGGAAGGTCGCCTCGCCCGGATGCTCGAACACCATGTCGACGTTGACGCCCTTGCCGGTGATGTCCCAGATCGCCTTGCCGAACTTGCGCGCCTCCTTCAGCCACTCGTTGTATTCCGGCGAGTTGACCTTGGGCAGTTGCCCCCAGCACTTGAAGTCCTTGCGGTTGATCACGCCCTTGGCGCCCAGCCCCATGACGAAATCGCGCTTGTCCTCTTCCGAGATCACGCCGATGGCATTCGCGCCCGCGGTGTTGATCAGTTGGATGGCATAGGAGCCGAGGCCGCCCGAGGCGCCCCAGACCAGCACGTTCTGCCCCGGCTTCAGGTCGTGCGGCTTGTGGCCGAACAGCATCCGGTAGGCGGTGGCCAGCGTCAGCGTGTAGCAGGCGCTTTCTTCCCAGGTCAGGTGCTTCGGACGCTTCATCAGCTGCTGCGCCTGCACGCGGGTGAACTGCGCGAAGCTGCCGTCGGGCGTCTCGTAGCCCCAGATCCGCTGGCTCGGCGAATACATCGGGTCGCCGCCGTTGCATTCCTCGTCGTCGCCGTCGTCCTGGTTGCAATGGATGACGACCTCGTCGCCGACCTTCCAGCGCTTCACCTTGTCGCCCACTGCCCAGACGATGCCCGAGGCGTCCGAGCCCGCGATGTGGAAGGGCGCCTTGTGCACGTCGAAGGGCGAGATCGGCACGCCGAGGCCGGCCCAGATGCCGTTGTAGTTCACGCCCGCCGCCATCACGAGGACCAGCACCTCGTGGCTGTCGATGGAAGGCGTCTCGACCACCTCGACCTGCATCGCCTTGTCCGGCTCGCCGTGACGCTCGCGCCGGATGGCCCAGGCATACATCTGCTTCGGCACGTGGCCCATCGGAGGCATTTCCCCGATCTCGTAGAGGTCCTTCTTGGGAGCGTCATAGGCGACGATGTCGCTTTGCACGTCGAGGGCCATGCTTGCCTCCTTGGTCCGAACTGGGTGCCGCAGCGCAGAATCGCCGGGCGGGATACGATCAGATACGGCCGGAGCCGCAAGAATGCAATAGATGCAGCGGCGATTTTGTAATATTATGTCCGCCGCGACGCAGCGTAAGCCGCGGCCGCGGCGGCATGCTCAGTGGAAGGTGAAGGTCGCGACCTCGCAGATGTTCACGCCCGGTTCGACCACCTCGTCATCATCCTCGAAGATGGCACGGAAGTCGAACTTGCAGTAGCCCGACGCGTCGTCGAAGTTGATGATGACCGACTGGCCCGAAGGCAGCACGCTGTCCCCGAGAATATCCTCTTCCCAGTTGTCGGTACCGGAGTTGGAGCCGTAGAACCGCACGATGGTGTATCCGGTCTCGTTGACGATGCGGACCCTTCGATCGAGCGCGGAGGCCGGTTGAAGGCCGGTCGCGAGCAGCGCGACCACAAGAAGGCAGAGGGACGGAAGGCGGTGCATCGGAACTCTCCGGAACTGGACCCGGCGCGGGAGTCGCGCCATGCTCACGATCCCGTGAGGCGAGCGCGGGAACAAGAAGAAGATGCCGAGGATCCTCGGAATCGCGCCGCAACGCAGCGAATTGACAGAGACATTATCTTTCGCGTATCCACACCCAACCGCAACTTCCTTGCCCGCTCGACCAGAGGAGTTCTGCCATGACCCAGAAGGAAAGCCCCTGGCTGTTCCGGACCTATGCCGGCCATTCCACGGCGAAGGCGTCGAATGCCCTCTATCGGACCAACCTCGCGAAGGGGCAGACGGGCCTCTCGGTGGCCTTCGACCTGCCGACTCAGACGGGCTACGACAGCGACCATGAACTGGCGCGCGGCGAGGTCGGCAAGGTGGGCGTTCCGGTCTGCAACCTGGGCGACATGCGGGCGCTGTTCGACCAGATCCCGCTCGAGCAGATGAACACCTCGATGACGATCAACGCGACCGCCCCCTGGCTGCTCGCGCTCTACATCGCGGTGGCCGAGGAACAGGGCGCGGACGTCTCGAAGCTGCAGGGCACGGTGCAGAACGACCTGATGAAGGAGTATCTGAGCCGCGGCACCTACATCTGCCCGCCGAAGCCCTCGCTCCGGATGATCACCGACGTCGCGGCCTACACGCAGCAGCACCTGCCGAAGTGGAACCCGATGAACGTCTGCTCCTACCACCTGCAGGAAGCGGGGGCGACACCGGAGCAGGAGCTCGCCTTCGCGCTGGCCACCGCCGTGGCGGTACTCGACGACCTCAAGGGCAAGGTGCCGGAGGCGCAGTTCCCGGCGATGGTGGGACGGATCTCGTTCTTCGTGAACGCCGGCATCCGCTTCGTGACCGAGATGTGCAAGATGCGCGCCTTCGTCGATCTCTGGGACGAGATCTGCCGCGACCGCTACGGCATCGCCGAGGAGAAATACCGCCGCTTCCGCTACGGCGTGCAGGTCAACTCGCTGGGCCTGACCGAGCAGCAGCCGGAGAACAACGTCTACCGCATCCTGATCGAGATGCTGGCCGTCACGCTGTCGAAGAAGGCCCGTGCCCGTGCGGTGCAACTCCCGGCCTGGAACGAGGCGCTCGGCCTGCCGCGCCCGTGGGACCAGCAGTGGTCGCTCCGGATGCAGCAGATCCTGGCCTATGAATCCGACCTGCTGGAATACGACGACCTCTTCGACGGCAACCCCGCCATCGACCGCAAGGTCGAGGCGCTGAAGGCCGGCGCGCGCGAGGAACTGGCGCATATCGACGCGATGGGCGGGGCGATCCAGGCGATCGACTACATGAAGGCCCGCCTCGTCGAGGCCAATGCCGAGCGCATCGCAAAAATCGAATCGGGCGACACGGTCGTCGTCGGCGTGAACCGCTGGACCGAGGCCGCGCCTTCGCCGCTTACCACCGGCGACGGCGCGATCATGGTCGCCGATCCGGAAGCAGAGCGTGACCAGATCGAGCGCCTGCAAGCCTGGCGCGCCGCGCGGGACGAGGCCGCGGTCCAGGCCGCGCTGGCCGCGCTGCGCCGTGCCGCCGCCGCGGGCGAGAACGTGATGCCGGCCTCGGTCGCCGCCGCCAAGGCGGGTGCCACCACCGGCGAATGGGCCGCCGAACTCCGCGCCGCCTTCGGCGAGTATCGTGGCCCGACCGGCGTTTCACGCGCGCCGTCCAACCGGACCGAGGGGCTGGAGCCGATCCGCGAGGCCGTTCAGGCCGTGTCCGCACGCCTCGGCCGTCCGCTGAAGTTCCTCGTCGGCAAGCCGGGCCTCGACGGCCATTCGAACGGAGCCGAACAGATCGCGGCCCGCGCCCGCGACTGCGGCATGGACATCACCTATGACGGCATCCGCCTGACGCCCTCTGAAATCGTCGCCAAGGCGGTCGAGGAGCAGGCCCATGTCATCGGCCTCTCGATCCTCTCCGGCTCGCACATGCCGCTGATCATCGAGGTGCTGGAGCGGATGCGCGCCGCGCAGCTCGACGTGCCGCTGGTCGTCGGCGGCATCATCCCGGACGAGGATGCCGACCAGCTCCGCGCCCTGGGCGTGGCGGCGGTCTACACGCCCAAGGACTTCGAGCTGAACCGGATCATGATGGATATCGTCGGGCTCGTGGACCGGACGGCGCTGGCCGCGGAATAGGAATCCCTCGCGTCCCGGCTCTCTTGGCCGACTGGCCGGGACCACCTGAGCGTGCCGCCAAAAGCGGCAGGCGAGGCAAAGGGCGTGACGCCCGGCCCTTCGGGGCCGGGCGTCTCAGTCTGGTTCGAACGGAAGCGCTGCCCGCCCCCGTCAGGCGTGGATCGCCCCGTCGCCGCAGGCCAGCGCCGCCTCGCGCACCGCCTCGGACCAGGTGGGATGGGCGTGACAGGTCAGCGCCAGATCCTGCGCCGAGGCACCGAACTCCATCGCCACGCAGACCTCGTGGATCAGGTCGCCCGCCGCCGGGCCGATGATGTGGCAGCCGAGGATGCGGTCGGTCTCCTTGTCGGCGATGATCTTCACGAAGCCCTCGGCCTGGAACACCGCCTTGGCGCGCGCATTGCCCATGAAGGGGAACTTGCCGACCTTGTAGGCACGGCCCTGCTCCTTCAGCATCTCCTCGGTCTGGCCGACGCTCGCGACCTCCGGCGTCGTATAGATCACGCCCGGGATCACGCCATAGTTCACATGGCCGTGCTTCCCGGCGAGGACCTCGGCCACCGCCATGCCCTCGTCCTCGGCCTTGTGCGCGAGCATCGGCCCCGGCACGGCGTCGCCGATGGCGTAGATGCCCGGCACGCTGGTACGGAAGTGACCGTCGATCTTCACCATGCCCTTCAGCATCTCGACGCCCAGTGCCTCGAGCCCGAGGCCAGCGGTGTAAGGCTTCCGCCCGGTCGCCACCAGCACCGCGTCAGTGGTGACGCTCGCCTCCTTGCCGTCCTTCTTCGCCGCCCAGGTCACGGAGGCCTTGCCGTCCTGCACCACCGCACCCTTCACGGCGGCGCCCAGCACGAACTCCATCCCCTGCTTGGCGAGGATGCGCTGGAAGGTCTTGATCACCTCGCCGTCCGCGCCGGGGATGATCTTGTCCATGTATTCGACGACGGTCACCTTCGTGCCCAGCCGGGCATAGACCGAGCCCAGTTCCAGCCCGATCACGCCCGCGCCGATCACCACCAGGCTCTCGGGGATCTTCTCCATGGCGAGCGCGCCGGTCGAGGTCACGATCACCTTCTCGTCCACCTCGACGCCCGGCAGGCTCGCGGCCTCCGATCCGGTGGCGATCACGATGGACTTCGCCTCGTGAACCTCGTCGCCGACCTTCACCTTGCCCGGCTCGGGGATCGAGCCCCAGCCCTTGAGCCAGGTCACCTTGTTCTTCTTGAACAGGAACTCGATGCCCTTGGTGTTGCCGCTGACGACGTCCTCCTTGTAGGCCTGCATCTTCGCCCAGTCGACGGTCGGGTGCCCGCCCATCAGGCCCATCTTCTCGAAGTTCTCGTGCACCTCATGCAGTTGATGCGTCGCGTGCAGGAGCGCCTTCGACGGGATGCAGCCCACGTTGAGGCAGGTGCCGCCGAGGCTGTCGCGGCCCTCGACCACGGCGGTCTTCAGCCCGAGCTGCGCGCAGCGGATGGCGCAAACATAGCCGCCCGGGCCCGCGCCGATGATGATGACGTCAAAAGTAGCCATGTCGGCCTCCGGTTCAGGGCGTCCCGCCGCGCGCGGCGGGGGCGCCGCAGGATCAGATCAGCGCGGCGAGAAGCATCGCCACCGTTGCAAGGAAGCCCACGGCCCAGATGGCCGAGCGCCACGGCACCCAGCCCAGCGCATAGGCGGGGACGTAAAGCACGCGGGCCAGCAGATAGACCCAGGCCATCGTTGCGGTGAAGCCGGTCGATTCGTTGCCCAGCGTCACGACGACAACGGCGAGGGTGAAGAGGATCAGCCCCTCGAAGTGGTTGTTCATCGCCCGCTGAAGCCGCGCCGTCAGCGTGGACAGCTGCAGGTCCGGCGCCCGGTCGCGCGGGCTCATGGTGTAGTTGGCACCCAGCTCCATGTTCGCGAACACCGAGAAGGGCAGGAAGGTCGCGGCCTGCAAGAGGCCGGCAAGGCAGAGGGCAGTCAGTTCGGCAGTCATCAGGGTCCCCGGACGCGGACGGCCCCGGGACTTCCCCGGGGCCGTGCTGGTTTCACAGGTCGAGCAGCAGGCGGCGCGGGTCTTCCAGCGCCTCCTTCACGCGGACGAGGAAGGTCACCGCGCCCTTGCCGTCGACGATGCGGTGATCGTAGCTGAGCGCGAGGTACATCATCGGGCGGATCACGATCTGCCCCTTCTCGACCACCGGCCGGTCCTGGATCTTGTGCATCCCGAGGATCCCCGACTGCGGCGGGTTCAGGATCGGCGAGGACATCAGCGAGCCATAGACCCCGCCGTTCGAGATGGTGAAGCTGCCGCCCTGCATCTCGGCCATCGACAGTTTCCCGTCACGCGCACGGGCGCCGAGTTCGGCGATCTTCTTCTCGATCTGGGCAAAGCCCATCTGGTCGGCGTCACGCACCACCGGCACCACGAGGCCCGAGGGCGTGCCCACCGCCACGCCCATGTGGACGTAGTTCTTGTAGACGATGTCCGTGCCGTCGATCTCGGCATTGACCTCGGGCACTTCCTTCAGCGCGTGGCAGCAGGCCTTCACGAAGAAGGACATGAAGCCCATCTTCACGCCGTGCTTCTTCTCGAAGGCGTCCTTGTACTCGTTGCGCAGCGCCATCACGCCCGACATGTCCACCTCGTTGTAGGTGGTCAGCATCGCGGCGGTGTTCTGCGCCTCCTTCAGGCGGCGGGCGATGGTCTGGCGCAGGCGGGTCATCTTCACCCGCTCCTCGCGCGCCGCATCATCGGCCGGAACCGGCTGGCGCGGCAGCGCAGGCTGCGGCGCGGCCGGGGCCTGCGCGATCGGTGCCGTGGCCGCGGCGACGGCACGCGCCACGTCCTCCTTCATCACGCGACCGTCGCGGCCCGAGCCCTGCACGGCATCACGGTCAAGACCGGCTTCGGCCATCGCCTTCTTGGCGGCCGGCGCATCCTCCACATCCTTCTTCGCGGCGGGAGCCGGCGCCGGGGCCGCGGCCTTGGGCACCGCCGCGGCGGCCGCGCCATCGGTCGAGATCAGCGCGAGCTTCGATCCGGCGGCGACCGTGGTCCCTTCCGTCACCAGGATCTCGGCCAGCACGCCGCTGGCCGGGGCCGGAACCTCGACCGAAACCTTGTCCGTTTCGAGTTCGCACAGCATCTCGTCCTGCGCCACCGTGTCGCCGGGCTTCTTGAACCAGGTGGAAACAGTCGCCTCGGACACCGATTCACCCAGCGCCGGCACCATCACGTCGATCATCTTGCTCTCTCCCGCGCCGGCCTCGGCCCTGGCGCCTTTCTGAGTCTTGTCCCGCGCCGGCTCGTCGCCGGCCTCCGCCGCGCCGATCTGGGCAAGAAGGGCCGCGACACCCACGGTCGTCCCCTCCGGCGCCACGATCTCTGTCAGACGGCCCGCAACAGGAGCATGCACCTCGACCGTCACCTTGTCGGTTTCCAGTTCGCAGAGCATCTCGTCGACCGCGACGCGGTCGCCCGGCTTCTTGAACCAGGTGGCGACCGTCGCCTCGGTGACGCTTTCACCCAGCGTCGGAACCCGTACTTCCGTTCCCATTCCGTCAGCTCCCGATGGTCAGCGCGTCGTTCACCAGCGCCTCCTGTTCCGCCTTGTGACGGCTGGCAAGGCCCGTCGCCGGAGCCGCCGATGCCGCACGCCCCACGTAATGGGCGCGGTGGTGGCTGGCGCCGATCCGGGTCAGCACCCATTCGAGGTTCGGCTCGACGAAGGTCCAGCCGCCCTGGTTCTTGGGCTCCTCCTGGCACCAGACGATATCGGCCTGCTTGAAGCGGCCCAGTTCCTTCACGAGGCTCAGCGCCGGGAAGGGATAGAACTGCTCGAGCCGCAGCAGGTAGATGTCGTCGATCCCGCGCTTGTCGCGCTCGGCCAACAGGTCATAGTAGACCTTGCCCGAGCAGATCACCACGCGCCGGATCTCGGCATCCGGCTTCAGCACCGTTTCCGAATTGCCCTCCTGCGCGTCGTCCCACAGCACCCGGTGGAAGCCCGAGCCGGTGGTGAAATCCTCCGCCTTCGAGACGCACATCGGATGGCGCAGCAGCGACTTCGGCGTCATCAGGATCAGCGGCTTGCGGAAGTTGCGGTGGATCTGCCGACGCAGGATGTGGAAGTAGTTCGCGGGCGTCGAGCAGTTCGCCACGATCCAGTTGTCGTTGGCCGACATCTGCAGGAAGCGCTCCGGTCGGCCCGAGGAGTGTTCGGGCCCCTGCCCCTCCATCCCGTGCGGCAGCAGAACCACGAGGCCCGACATGCGCAGCCACTTCGACTCGCCCGAGTTGATGAACTGGTCGAACATGATCTGCGCGCCGTTGGCGAAGTCGCCGAACTGGGCCTCCCACATCACCAGCGCGTTGGGTTCCGCCAGCGAATAGCCATACTCGAAGCCGAGCACGGCATATTCCGACAGCATCGAGTCGATGACCTCGTACCGCGCCTGCCCGCTGCGGATGTGGTTCAGCGGATAGTGGCGTTCCTCGGTCGACTGGTCGATGAAGGCCGAATGGCGTTGGCTGAACGTGCCGCGGGTGCAGTCCTGCCCGGAAAGCCGCACCGGGTAGCCCTCGGTCACGAACGAGCCGAAGGCCAGAGCCTCGCCGGTCGCCCAGTCGAAGCCCTTGCCGGTCTCGAACATCTGCCTCTTGGCCTCGAGCTGCCGCGCCACCGTCTTGTGCAGGTCGAACCCTTCCGGCACGCGGACCAGCGCCTGGCCGATCTCCTCCAGCGTCTCGGCCGAGATCGAGGTGCGGCCCGGCTCATACTCCGCGCCGTGGCGGTCGATGTGCTTCCAGCGGCCGTCCAGCCAGTCGGCCTTGTTCGGCTTGAAGTCCTTGCCGGCCTCGAACTCCTCGTTCAGCTGGGCCTGGAAGGCGGCCTTCATGTCCTCGATCTCGCCTTCGGGGATCAGGCCGTCCCGCACCAGACGCTCGGTGTAAAGCTGAAGCGTGGTCTTGTGCTTCTTGATCGAAGTATACATCGCCGGGTTGGTGAACATGGGCTCGTCGCCCTCGTTGTGACCGAAGCGGCGGTAGCAGAAGATGTCGATCACGACGTCCTTGTGGAACTTCTGCCGGAACTCGGTCGCCACCTTGGCGGCATGCACCACGGCCTCGGGGTCGTCGCCGTTCACGTGGAAGATCGGCGCTTCCACCATCAGCGCGATGTCCGTCGGATAGGGCGAGGACCGGCTGAACGACGGCGCGGTGGTGAAGCCGATCTGGTTGTTCACGACGATGTGGATCGTGCCGCCCGTGCGGTGGCCGACAAGGCCTGACAGGCCGAAGCATTCCGCCACGACCCCCTGCCCCGCGAAGGCCGCATCGCCGTGCAACAGGATCGGCAGCACCTGGCTGCGGGCCTTGTCGCCCATCTGCTCCTGCTTGGCGCGGACCTTGCCCAGCACGACCGGGTTCACGGCTTCAAGGTGCGAGGGGTTCGCGGTCAGCGACAGGTGCACGGTGTTGCCATCGAACTCGCGGTCCGAGGAAGCGCCGAGGTGGTACTTCACGTCGCCCGAGCCGTCGACCTCGTCGGGCTTGAAGCTGCCGCCCTGGAACTCGTTGAAGATCGCGCGATAGGGCTTGGCCATCACGTTGGCGAGCACCGAGAGGCGCCCGCGGTGCGGCATGCCGATCACGATCTCCTGCACGCCCAGCGCGCCGCCGCGCTTGATGATCTGCTCCATCGCCGGGATCAGGCTTTCGCCGCCGTCGAGGCCGAAGCGCTTGGTGCCCATGTATTTCACATGGAGGAACTTCTCGAAGCCCTCGGCCTCGACCAGCTTGTTCAGGATCGCGCGACGACCCTCGCGGGTGAAGTGGATCTCCTTGCCGTAGCCCTCGATGCGCTCCTTCAGCCAGGCCGCCTGCTCGGGGTCGGAAATATGCATGTATTGCAGAGCGAATGTGCCGCAGTACGTGCGCTTGACGATGTCCACGATCTGCCGCATGGAAGCGACCTGAAGACCGAGCACGTTGTCGATGAAGATCGGCCGGTCCATGTCGGCGTCCGTGAAGCCGTAGGACTTGGGATCAAGCTCGGGGTGGTTCGTGGTGTTGCGCATCCCGAGCGGATCGAGATCGGCGGCAAGATGGCCGCGGATCCGGTAGGCGCGGATGAGCATCAGCGCCCGGATGGAATCGAGAACCGCGCGCTGCACCTGCGCGTCCGAAAGGCTCACACCCTTTTCGGCGGCCTTTGCCTGGATCTTCTCGGCGGCGCCCTTGGCCTCTTTCGGCGCGGGCGCCACAGGCCATTGGCCGGTCAGCGCCGCGGTCAGGTCATCGGTGGGCGTCGGCGGCCAGTCGGCGCGCGCCCAGGACGGCCCATGCGCCTGACGCTTGGCGTCGATCTCGCTGTCGCCCAGCGAACGGAACAACTCCGCCCAGCCTGCGTCCACCGACGCGGGATCTTCGGCATAACGTGCCTGCAACTGGTCAATGTACTCGGCGTTCTGGCCCTGAAGGAAGCTCGAGGCGTGGAACTGCGCGTTGGGAGAATGTTCCGTCATGGTTTCACCTGACATCTGGAAGGCCCGCGCCAACACGGCGCGGGCCTGAAGGTCTTACTTGCCGAGGGCCTTCATCACGGCTTCGCCCAGGTGGGCCGGGCTGTCGGCGACGATGATGCCCGCGCTCTTCATCGCTTCGATCTTCGATTCCGCATCGCCCTTGCCGCCCGAGACGATGGCGCCGGCATGGCCCATGCGGCGGCCCGGAGGCGCGGTGCGGCCGGCGATGAAGCCCGCGGTGGGCTTCCAACGGCCGCGTTTTTTCTCGTCGGCGAGGAACTGCGCCGCTTCCTCTTCGGCCGAACCGCCGATCTCGCCGATCATGATGATGGACTCCGTTTCCGGGTCCGCAAGGAACATCTCGAGCACGTCGATATGTTCCATGCCCTTGATCGGATCGCCGCCGATGCCGACCGCCGAGGACTGGCCGAGGCCCACGTCCGAGGTCTGCTTCACCGCCTCATAGGTCAGCGTGCCCGAACGCGACACCACACCCACCGAGCCGCGCTTGAAGATCGAGCCCGGCATGATGCCGATCTTGCACTCGTCGGGCGTCATGATGCCCGGGCAGTTCGGCCCGATGAGCCGCGAGGACGAGCCCTGCAGCGCCCGCTTCACCTTCATCATGTCGAGCACCGGGATGCCTTCCGTGATGCAGACGATCAGCGGGATCTCGGCGTCGATCGCCTCGAGGATCGAGTCGGCCGCGAACGGCGGCGGCACATAGATCACGCTGGCGTTGGCGCCGGTGACTTCGCGGGCCTCGTAAACCGAGTTGAAGAC
This sequence comes from Rhodobacter sp. CZR27, assembly GCF_002407205.1. NCBI lineage: Bacteria > Pseudomonadati > Pseudomonadota > Alphaproteobacteria > Rhodobacterales > Rhodobacter > Rhodobacter sp. CZR27. The sequence goes on from NZ_CP023548.1 coordinate 2,828,929, forward strand.
CGGCAGGCCGAGATGCTCGGTGCCGCCCTTGCCCGGCGTCACGCCGCCGACCATCTGCGTGCCGTAAGCAATCGCCTGCTCGGTGTGGAAGGTGCCCTGGCTGCCGGTGATGCCCTGGCAGATGACTTTGGTGTCTTTGTTGACGAGGACGGACATGGAGAATTCCTTGAAATAGTCTTCAGGTGAGGGAAGCGGACCGGTCGCCGTCCGGCATCTGCCCGACGTGGAAGGTCGGGTTCCGCCGCAACTTGTTGCGCAGGATGTAGGCAAGGTTCAGCGCGCTACCGATCAAGCCGATCGGCAGGCCGCGCAGGCTCGGGTTGCGCGGCAGGAGGCGCAGCATGGCGCGGGCCAGCGCACCGTCCTCGATGATCCAAGCGGTGTGGTCGGCGGGCAGGTCAGCACGGTGGCACTTGGCCCATTGCCGGTGCAGGCTGAGTTGGCTGTAGAGCGAACGCGCTTCGACCGAGTTGCGCGCATAGCGCCAAGTCTTACGGCCCTGCGCATGGACGAAGCGCGGCTCGCCGTGGCGGAGCGTGGCGATGCGCTGGAAGAAGCCGAAGTCGCCCGGCAGCATGTCATGCGCGATGTCGCGGCCAGTGCGAAGCGCCTTGACCGGCACCTGCCCGAACTCGGCCGAGCCGAGGAGACCCCCCAGGATGTCCTGGTCGCCGACGATGAACTGCCTGTCCGCGACTTGGTAGACGTTTGACCGCAAGAGCGACTTCCAGCGATCGAGGAGCGGCAGGTGGCGGGCGGTGACGCCAACGACGCAGGAGTTGACGGTGTAGCCGAGTTCGCGCGCTATCGCTCGACCGATGGCGATAGTGCGGCCCCCGGTCCCGGTGAAGCGGCTGCGAAAGCCCTCTTGAGCGATGAGGATCGTGTCCTCCGTTAGGTCGCGGAAGTAGATCGACGGATCGGCGGTCAGGATCAGGTCGGCATCCAGCCAAGTGATGCGCTTGATCCCCCGTGCGAGCAGTTGCTCGATCAGGTAGGGCTTTATGTTCCAGAACGTGTCCTCGGCCCAGAGGTCGCGGTGCAGGACGACGTTCGGCTGACGTCCTAGCCAGTCCTGCGCCCGCGTGCCCAAGTCGCGGGCCGGCAGGTGCAGGCGGGCTTTGGGGCAGGTGCGATGCAGGCTCACTGCCAGCAGCATTAGCGCCGGCAGATCCTGTTCGCGATCCTCGAAGGTCAGAAAGTCCATCTGGTTCCCCTCGCACCCTCGCCGACGCCGAGGGTCACCCCTTCACCGCTTTGACGATCTTCTGAGCGGCGTCCGACAGGTTGTCGCCCGCGATGACATTGAGGCCGGAGTTCGCGATGATCTCCTTGCCCATCTCCACGTTCGTGCCTTCCAGGCGCACGACCAGCGGCACCTGCAGGCCCACTTCCTTCACGGCGGCGAGGATGCCCTCGGCGATGATGTCGCAACGCATGATCCCGCCGAAGATGTTGACGAGGATGCCCTTCACGTTCGGGTCCGAGGTGATGATCTTGAAGGCTTCCGTCACCTTCTCCTTGGTGGCGCCACCGCCCACGTCGAGGAAGTTCGCCGGCTCCGCGCCGTAGAGCTTGATGATGTCCATCGTGGCCATCGCAAGGCCCGCGCCGTTCACCATGCAGCCGATCTCGCCGTCGAGCGCGATGTAGTTCAGGTCGAACTTCGAGGCAGCGAGTTCCTTCGGGTCCTCTTCCGTCTCGTCACGCAGCGCCATGATGTCGGGCTGGCGGTAGAGCGCGTTGTTGTCGAAGCCCACCTTGGCGTCGAGCACCTTCAAGTGGCCGTCGGTCATCACGATCAGCGGGTTGATCTCGAGCATCTCCATGTCCTTCTCGACGAAGGCCTTGTAGAGTTGCTTGACCAGCTGCACGCACTGCTTGACCTGCGCGCCCTCGAGACCCAGCGCGAAGGCGACGCGGCGGCCGTGGAAGTCCGACAGGCCCGAGGCCGGATCGACCGAGAACGACACGATCTTCTCGGGCGTGTGGGCGGCGACTTCCTCGATGTCCATCCCGCCTTCGGTCGAGCAGACGAAGGAGACGCGCGACGAGCCGCGGTCCACCAGCAGCGCGAGGTACAGTTCGCGCGCGATGTCCGAGCCTTCCTCGATGTAGATGCGGTTGACCTGCTTGCCGGCCGGGCCGGTCTGGTGCGTCACCAGCGTGCGGCCGAGCATCTGCTTGGCGAGTTCGGCGGCTTCGCCCACCGACTTCGCGAGGCGGACGCCGCCTTTCTCGCCGGCTTCCGGCTCCTTGAACTTGCCCTTGCCGCGGCCGCCGGCGTGGATCTGCGCCTTGACGACCCAGAGCGGGCCGCCCAGCTCGCCCGCCGCGGACTTGGCTTCGTCGGCTTTCAGAACGACCCGGCCGTCGGACACCGGCGCACCGTAGCTGCGCAGGAGCGCCTTCGCCTGGTATTCGTGGATGTTCATTGAACTGTCCCATCGCTAATGATTTGCGGCGTGATGCCACAGAAACGGGCGGGTTCAAAACGGGTTTTGCGCTACCATCAGGATTTGGCCGCAAAAAGGAAGGTTTGTGATCACAGGCCGGAAATGCGTGATCACAACGCTTGGCCATGCTGCCGCGCGGCATCCGTCCGGACAGGAAAAAGGGCGCGCCGGCAGACCGGCGCGCCCTTTCCCGAAGATCCGAAGCGACTCAGGCGAGGCTCGGCTCGATGCTCTTGCAGGCGGCCACGAGGCCCTTCACCGCATCGACCGACTTGTCGAACATCGCCTGTTCGTCGGCGTTCAGCTTGATGTCCACGACCTTCTCGATCCCACCGGCGCCGATGATGGTCGGCACGCCGACATACATCCCATCAAGGCCGAAGGCGCCATCCACCCAAGCCGCGCAGGGCAGCAGGCGCTTCTGGTCCTTGAGATAGGCTTCCGCCATCTCGATGGCCGAGGTGGCCGGGGCGTAGTAGGCCGAGCCGGTCTTCAGGAGGCCCACGATCTCGGCGCCGCCGTCACGGGTGCGCTGCACGATCTGGTCGAGTTTCTCCTGCGTGGTCCAGCCCATCTGCACCAGGTCGGGCAGCGGGATGCCGGCGACGGTCGAGTAACGGACGAGCGGCACCATCGTGTCGCCGTGGCCGCCGAGCACGAAGGCGGTCACGTCGCGCATCGAGACGTTGAACTCGACCGACAGGAAGTGACGGAAGCGCGCCGAGTCGAGCACGCCGGCCATACCGACCACCTTCTCCGGCGGCAGGCCCGAGAACTGCTGCAGCGCCCAGACCATCGCGTCGAGCGGGTTGGTGATGCAGATCACGAAGGCGTTCGGGGCATGCGCCTTGATGCCCTCGCCGACCGACTTCATCACCTTGAGGTTGATGCCGATCAGGTCGTCGCGGCTCATGCCGGGCTTGCGCGGCACGCCCGCGGTGACGATGCAGACGTCGGCGCCCGCGATGTCCTCGTAGCTGTTCGCGCCCTTCATGACCGCGTCGAAGCCTTCCGACGGGCCCGACTGCGCGATGTCCAGCGCCTTGCCCTGGGGGGTGCCTTCGGCGATGTCGAACAGGACGATGTCGCCCAGTTCCTTGATCGCGGCGAGATGGGCGAGCGTGCCGCCGATCTGCCCCGCACCGATCAGCGCAATCTTGGGTCTGGCCATGAGTGTCTCCCGGACAATGGGGTGAGGAATTCGCGGCGATGGGTAGACCGTCACCAGCGCCCGCGCAAGCCTCGTGCGGCCCGCCGGGCCGCGTGGTCCCTGTTTGTCCCCTTGTGTTTGCGCTAAAGGCTGCGCCCGGATGCCCGGCGACAGGGGTCGCGGTATCCGATTGCATACCGCGCGAGAGCCCCTGATTCGGAGTAAGGGATGGACGGCTTCGGCTTCTGGGCGCTGGCGGTAACGGCTTCCGTGCTCGTGGGGATGAGCAAGGGCGGCCTGCCGGTCGTGGGCATGATGAGCGTGCCGCTCCTGTCGCTGGTGATCTCGCCCGTGACGGCGGCTGGACTGCTCCTGCCGATCTATGTCGTCTCGGACCTGTTCGGCCTCTATGCCTACCGGCGCGAGTTCGACGCGCGGGTGCTGAAGATCCTGATCCCGGCCAGCGCGATCGGCGTCCTGCTGGGCTGGATGACCGCGAGCATGGTGTCGGAGGCGGTGGTGGGCGGTCTGGTGGGGCTGATCGGCGCGGCTTTTGCCGCCAACCTGCTGCTGCGCCGGAGCGATCCGCCGGCACGGGTCGCGAAAGTGACACCCGGCATGTTCTGGGGCGTGGCCACCGGTTTCACCAGCTTCGTCAGCCACGCCGGAGCGCCGCCCTATCAGGTCTACGTCCTGCCGCTGAAGATGCCGAAGACAGTGTTCGCCGGCACGTCGACGATCCTCTTCGCCTGGATCAACGCGGTCAAGCTGATCCCCTATGCAGCCCTCGGCCAGCTTTCGCCCGAGAACCTGAAGGTGGCAGCCTGGCTGATGCTGCCCGCGGCGCTGGCCGTTCTTGCGGGCTACAGGCTGGTGCGGGTACTGCCGCAGGAGCTGTTCTTCAGGCTGGTCACCTGGGCGCTGCTGCTGGTTTCACTGAGGCTGATCTGGCAGGCTGTCGCCTGATTTGCCGCGCCGCAGCAAATCAGGGCTTGCCGAATATGCCGGAAATGTGTTCCCAAGCGCAAGATTGTTGCTGGCAGGGGAGAATCGTCATGGCGCATCAGGCTCATCCGTTCCGTTCGGTGCTCTACATCCCCGGCTCGAAGGAACGCGCACTGGAAAAGGCGCAGGGGCTGGCAGCCGACGCGATCATCTTCGACCTCGAGGATGCGGTCGCCCATGACGAGAAGCTGCACGCCCGCGACCTGCTGAAGCGCACGCTGGAGACGGCCGACTACGGTCGTCGCATCCGCATCGTGCGGGTGAACGGGATGGACACGGAGTGGGGCCGCGACGACGTGGCGGCCTTCGTGGGCTCGAAGGCAGACGTGATCCTGATCCCCAAGGTCTCCTCGGCGGCGGACGTGCAGGCGGTGGCCGACCTCATCCCCGACGTGCCGCTCTGGGCGATGATGGAGACGGCACTCGGCATGCTGAACGCGGCCGAGATCGCCGCCCATCCGCGCCTGACCGGCATGGTGATGGGCACGAACGATCTGTCCAAGGAACTCGGCAGCCGCTTCCGCCCAGACCGCCTTGCGCTGCAGACGGGCCTCGGCCTCTGCCTGCTCGCCGCCCGCGCTTACGGCCTCACCATCGTCGACGGCGTCTACAACGCCTTCAAGGACGAGGACGGCCTGCGCGCCGAATGCACGCAGGGCCGCGACATGGGCTTCGACGGCAAGACGCTGATCCATCCGGCGCAGCTCGACATCGCCAACGAGGTCTTCTCGCCCTCCGAGGCCGAAATCACGCTGGCCAACCGCCAGATCGAGGCTTTCGAGGCGGCCGAGCGGCAGGGCCTCGGCGTCGCCGTGGTGGATGGTAAGATCGTCGAGAACCTGCATATCGTGACCGCGCGGCAGACTCTGGCCAAGGCCGAGGCGATTGCCGCGTTCGGGGCAAGTTGAGGAACGATATGCTTCTGTTGATCCTGGGGGTCGCGCTGTGGTCCGCGGCCCATCTGTTCAAGCGCGTGGCGCCCGGCCTGCGGGCGCCGCTGGGCGATGCCGGCAAGGGCGTAGCCGCGCTTCTGCTGGTGACCTCGCTCGTGCTGATGGTTATGGGCTATCGCGCGGCCGACTTCATCTCGGTCTACACCCCGCCGCCGGGGATCGGCCACGCGAACAACCTCATCATGCTGATCGCGCTGATCGTCTTTGGCGCCGGCATGTCGAAAGGCTGGCTCTGGACGAAGATCCGCCACCCGATGCTCTACGGCTTCGTGATCTGGGCCTTTGCGCACCTGCTGGTGAATGGCGACGTGGCCTCGCTGATCCTGTTCGGCGGCCTTGGCGCCTGGGCGGTGGCCGAGATCGTGCTGATCAACAGGCAGACAGAGTGGGTGCGCCCCGTGTCCGGCGGGCCGAAGCGCGACCTCGCCCTTATCGGAGTGGTTCTGGTGATGTATGGGCTGATCGCCCTCGTCCACATCTGGACGGGCCACACCCCCTTTGCCGGAACCTACGCATGAAACTCTACCGCTTCCTGACCGAAGACGACACCTCGGCCTTCTGCCACAAGGTGACCGCCGCGCTGAACAAGGGCTGGCACCTGCATGGCGAGCCCACCTATGCCTTCGATGCGGCGAAGGGCGTGATGCGCTGCGGTCAGGCGGTGGTGAAGGACGTTCCGGGCACCTACACGCCCGAGACCAAGCTGGGAGATTACTGAGTTGAAGACCAACGCGGGCCGTTTCTTCGAGGATTACCGGCTGGGCGAGACCATCGTCCACGCCGTGCCGCGCACCGTCTCGGGCGGCGAGCGGGCGATGTATCACGCGCTCTACCCGGCGCGTCATGCGCTCTATTCCTCGGACGAATTCGCCCGCGCGAGCGGCCTTCCGGCCGCTCCGGTCGATGACCTCGTGGCCTTCCATCTGGTGTTCGGCAAGACCGTGCCGGACATCAGCCTGAACGCGGTCGCGAACCTCGGCTATGCCGAGGGGCGCTGGCTGAAGCCGGTCTTTCCGGGCGACACCTTGCGCTCGGAAAGCACCGTCATCGGGCTGAAGGAGAACTCGAACGGCAAGTCGGGCGTGGTGTATGTCCGCACCCGTGGCCTGAACCAACGCGGCGAGGCGGTGCTGGAATACGTCCGCTGGGTGATGGTCCGGAAGCGCGACGAGGCTGCGCCCGCGCCCGAAGCCACAGTGCCGGCACTGGCGAAGTCGGTGCCCGCCTCGGACCTGGTGATCCCGGAAGGCCTCGACTTCTCGGGCTATGACTTCACCCTTGCCGGCGAGCCGCACCGCTGGGACGATTACGAGATCGGCGAGCGGATCGACCACGTCGACGGCGTGACCATCGAGGAGAGCGAGCACATGCTCGCAACCCGCCTCTGGCAGAACACCGCCAAGGTGCATTTCGACGCGACCAACCGGCCCGACGGCAAGCGCCTGATCTATGGCGGCCACGTGATTTCGATGGCGCGGGCGCTGTCGTTCAACGGGCTGGCAAATGCGCAGATGATCGTGGCGCTGAACGCCGGTGCCCATGCCAACCCCTGCTTCGCCGGCGATACCGTCCGGGCGTGGTCCGAAGTGCTCGACAAGGCCGAGACTTCGGCCCCCGGCGTCGGTGCGCTGCGGCTGCGGCTGGTCGCGGTCAAGCACGGCACCGAAGCCTTCGCGCTGAAGGCCGAGGACGGCAAATACCACCCCGGTGTGCTGCTCGACCTCGACTACTGGGCGCTGGTGCCGCGGTGACTCGTGCCCTGAACAAAGGCCACGGATGATTGCGCAAACATGTGATCACACGCTTCGACAATGTGATCACTTGCGCGTTTTTTTTCCGCCCAAGCCTGATTTTGAAGCTCGCGCGGGGCAAGGCCCCCGTGACTCGGGCAAAAAAACCTCTATTGAGTGACACCAGCGAGACAGCCGCCCCACCCGGCGGGGCCGGCCAGCGAAAGGCAACGACATGGCTGAACAGAAGCGGGTCGAGCGGCCCCTTTCCCCCCATCTCCAGATCTACCGGGTGCAGCTGACCTCCATGACCTCGATCTTCACCCGGATCACCGGAAACGGGCTGATCGTGGGCACGATGCTGGTGACATGGTGGCTGCTGGCCGCGGCGCTCGGGCCCGAGCAGTTCGCCATCGCCGACTGGGTGCTGACCTCGTGGTTCGGCGATCTCGTGCTGCTCCTGTCGGTCTGGGCGCTCTGGTATCACTACCTTGCCGGGCTGCGTCACCTCTACTGGGACACCGGCAACGGGCTCGAGATCGAGATTGCCCAGAAGCTCGGCTGGGCCTGCATCGGCGGCTCGCTGATCCTGACCATCCTGACCGTCATCGTCATCTGAAGGGGCGCCCCATGCGTTACATCACCGCCCGCAAACGCGCCGAGGGCATGGGCGCCGCCCATCACGGCACCGACCGGCACTGGTACATGATCGTCAGCGCGGTCGGCCTTGCCGTGCTGATCCCGATCTTCGTCTACATCGTCGGCAACGCCATCGGCGAAAGCCACGAGCGTGTCGTCGAGATCTTCTCGCACCCGTTCAATGCGATCCTGTCCGGCCTTGTGCTGTTCTTCGGCATGCGCCACTTCGCCGAAGGCTCGACCATGATGATCGAGGACTACTGGCAGGGCGTGCCGCGCCGCCTGCTGGTGATCTGCGCCCAATCCTTCGCCTATGGCGTGGCGGCGATCGGGCTGTTCGCCCTCGCCAAGATCGCCCTCTGAGGACCTGAGTTCATGGCTGCTTACACTTACGAGACGCATGACTACGACGTCGTGGTGGTGGGCGCTGGCGGTGCCGGCCTCCGCGCGACGCTGGGCATGGCCGAGCAGGGCCTGCGCACGGCCTGCGTCACCAAGGTCTTCCCCACCCGCAGCCATACGGTTGCGGCGCAGGGCGGCATCGCCGCCTCGCTGGCGAACATGGGGCCGGACAACTGGCAGTGGCACATGTACGACACCGTGAAGGGGTCGGACTGGCTGGGCGACACCGACGCGATGGAATACCTCGCGCGCGAGGCCCCCAAGGCGGTCTACGAGCTGGAGCACTATGGCGTGCCCTTCTCGCGCACCGAGGAAGGCAAGATCTACCAGCGCCCGTTCGGCGGCCACACCACGCAGTTTGGCGAAGGCCCGCCGGTGCAGCGCACCTGCGCCGCAGCGGACCGGACCGGCCACGCGATCCTGCACACGCTCTACGGCCAGAGCGTGAAGAACAACGCCGAGTTCTTCATCGAATATTTCGCGCTCGACCTGATCATCCAGGACGGCCGCTGCACCGGCGTCGTGGCCTGGCGTCTGGAAGACGGCACGATCCACGTCTTCAACGCCAAGCTGACGGTCCTTGCCACGGGCGGCTACGGCCGCGCCTATTTCTCGGCCACCTCGGCCCATACCTGCACTGGCGACGGCGGCGGGATGGTGGCGCGGGCCGGCCTGCCGCTGCAGGACATGGAGTTCGTGCAGTTCCACCCGACCGGCATCTACGGCTCGGGCTGCCTGATCACCGAAGGCGCGCGCGGCGAGGGCGGCTACCTCACCAACTCGAACGGCGAGCGGTTCATGGAGCGTTACGCTCCGACCTACAAGGACCTGGCCAGCCGCGACGTGGTCTCGCGCTGCATGACGCTGGAGATCCGCGAAGGCCGCGGTGTGGGCGAGCATGGCGACCACATCCACCTGCACCTGAACCACCTGCCCCCCGAGACGCTGGCGCTGCGTCTGCCCGGCATCTCGGAATCGGCGAAGATCTTTGCCGGCGTGGACGTGCACAAGGAACCGATCCCGGTGCTGCCGACCGTGCACTACAACATGGGCGGCATTCCCACGAACTACTGGGGCGAGGTGCTGAACCCCACCGCCGACGATCCCGACCGCGTCTTCCCGGGCCTGATGGCGGTGGGCGAGGCCGGCTGCGCCTCGGTGCACGGGGCGAACCGCCTCGGCTCGAACTCGCTGATCGACCTCGTGGTCTTCGGCCGCGCCGCGGCTATCCGCGCCGGCCAGATCGTGCGGCCGCACGAGTTCCACCCCGATGTGCCGAAAGAGCAGATCGACCGCATCATGGGCCGGTTCGACGACCTGCGCCACGCCAAGGGCGCAATCCCGACTGCCGACCTGCGGCTCGAGATGCAGCGCACCATGCAGGCCGATGCCGCCGTGTTCCGCACCGACAAGACGCTCGCCGAGGGCGTCGAGAAGATGAAGGGCATCGCGGCGAAGATGGGCGACCTGAAGGTCACCGACCGGAGCCTCATCTGGAACTCGGACCTGATGGAAACGCTGGAGCTGACCAACCTGATGCCGAACGCGCTCGCGACCATCGTCGCGGCCGAGGCGCGGAAGGAAAGCCGCGGGGCGCACGCGCACGAAGACTATCCGAACCGCGACGACGAGAACTGGCGCGTCCACAGCCTCGCCACGGTCGAGGGCAACCAGGTGACGCTGGCGAGCCGTCCGGTGCACCTCGAGCCGCTGACGAAGCAGGCCGAGGGCGGGATCGACCTGAAGAAGATCGCCCCCAAGGCGCGGGTCTACTGATGCGCGGCGCGGTCCTCCTCTCCGGCCTCCTCGCGCTTGCCGCCTGCAGTCCGCAGTCGGTGGCCGACAGCGTGGCCCGGCGGACCGCCCGCACCGTCGTGCTGCCGGTGGTCGAGCAATACATGCCCGGCCCCGCCGCGCAGGGCGTCACCACCTGCATCATCGACAATGCCTCGGCGCAGGAGATCAACGCGCTGGCGCGCGATGTCGGCGTCCGCGCCGGCACGACGACGGTGCAGAACGTGATGACCATCGCCACCCGGCCTTCGACCATCCAGTGCCTGCAGACGAGCGGCCTGCCCCTTCTGCCGGCTATCTGACCGATGCGCCCCGCCCTCGCCCTGCCCCTCCTGCTTCTTGCCTGCGCCCCCCTGACGGTGGAGGAGGCCGAGGAGATCTGCGCCGAGCGCGCCCGGCTGGCACAGGCGCCGGGCGGCACGCTGGGCATGGGTGCCGGCAGTGGCGGCGTCTACGGCGAACTCGAACTGAATGTCACCTCGGACTACCTGATGGGGCGCGACCCGCAGGTGGTCTATGACGACTGCGTCCGCAAGAAAACCGGCCAGCCTCCGACGCGGCCGCTCTATTTCCGCCAAGACCGGAAGGGATGAACCATGGTCCAGCTCACGCTCCCCAAGAACTCCAAGGTCCGGACCGGCAAGACCTGGCCGAAGCCCGCAAACGCGAAGAACGTCCGCAAGTTCATGATCTACCGCTGGGACCCCGACACGGGCGAGAACCCGCGGGTGGACACCTATTTCCTCGACATGGACAAGTGCGGCCCGATGGTCCTGGACGCGCTCATCAAGATCAAGAACGAGGTCGACCCGACGCTGACCTTCCGCCGCTCCTGCCGCGAGGGGATCTGCGGCTCCTGCGCGATGAACATCGACGGGATCAACACGCTGGCCTGCATCTATGGCCTCGACGAGATCAAGGGCGACGTGAGGATCTATCCGCTGCCGCACATGCCGGTGATCAAGGACCTGATCCCCGACCTGTCGCTGTTCTACGCCCAGCACGCCTCGATCATGCCCTGGCTCGAGACCAAGACCGTGGAGCCCGCGAAGGAGTGGCGCCAGTCGGTGGAGGACCGCGCGAAGCTCGACGGCCTCTATGAATGTGTGATGTGCGCCTGCTGCTCGACCTCCTGCCCGAGCTACTGGTGGAACGGCGACCGCTACCTCGGGCCGGCGGCGCTGCTGCACGCCTACCGCTGGATCGTGGACAGCCGCGACGAGGCGACGCCCGAGCGGCTCGACATGCTGGAAGACCCCTTCAAGCTCTACCGCTGCCACACCATCATGAACTGCGCCAAGACCTGCCCGAAGGGGCTGAACCCGGCGAAGGCGATCGCGGAGATCAAGAAGATGATGGTGGAACGGGTCATCTGACCCTCCACATGCGAAGGCGCGCCCTGCGGGCGCGCCCTTCACCCTGCCCTTCCGCCCCGGGGCGGCGGGCGCCTCCCGGCAATTCCCGGCGCGTCAGTGCAGCGGATGATGCGCCATCTGCGCGTAGGTCTGCGCGTTCGGGCAGAAGCCGCAATCCTCGGGATCGAGCGTCTCGGCATGGGCCAGGGCGCATTTGCAGGCCTTCACGTTGCCGCAGTGCCGGCAGACGTCGAGCAGTTCCAGATAATCGGCATAGGCATGCTGAAGTTCGACCGGGTCGAGGCCGAACACCTGCGCCATCTGCAGCAGACGCTCGCCCACGTTCTCGGGCATCCGGGCGAACTGCTCGATCTGCCAGCGCGTGATGCCCAGATCCTCCAGATCACGGTCGGACAGGGCATGGACTTCCTGCATCCGGTGCCACTGGTCGAAGAAGGCGCGAACTCGTTCCAGCATGATGATTCCCCTTGGGTCTGATCCTATTCGTTGCCCTTGGAGTATCCTTTTGCCCCTCGGCAAAACATGATCCTGGTCAAATAATATGACCAATTCACCCGATCAGATGTCGCAGCCCCTGGGTCACATCGGTCCGGACCGCCAGCCGCAGCCCCGGCTCGTCGCCCGCCCGCAACGCCGCGAGGATGCTGCGGTGGTGCTGGGGCGGCTCGTTCCGGCGCAGGCGGCCATAGAGCGCCCGCATCGTGGGACCCAGTTGCAGCCAGACCGTCTCGGCGATGGCCAGCATCGCCGGGGCCTGCGCCCGCAGGTAGAGCGTGCGATGGAACTCGAGGTTGGTGCGGATGTAAGCCACCGCATCGCCCTTCGCGACCGCCTCGGCATTGGCGGCGTTGATCGCCGTCAGCCGGTCGAGCAGCGCGAAATGCGCCCGCGGCAGCGCACGGGCGGCCAGTTCCGGCTCCAGCAAGGCACGGATGGCGGCCAGTTCCTCGATCCGCTCGGGGCTGAGTTCCGGCGTCGCGACCCGGCCCGAGGAGGACAGCGACAGCGCCCCCTCGGCGACCAGCCGCCGCACCGCCTCTCGCGCCGGTGTCATCGACACGCCGAAGCTCCGCGCGAGGCCCCGCAGCGTCAGCGCCTGCCCCGGCGCGATCTCGCCATGCATCACCTGGCCACGCAGGCTGCGGTAAAGCCGTTCATGCGCGGCGGCGGTGAGGTCGGACGGGCGGGTCTGGGTCAGCATGCCTGAAGCCAAGCACCGCCGCGGCCCGGGGGTCAATCCCCGAAACGGAAGCCGTGCAGCGCCTGCCCATGCCGCCGGAGCCAGGCCCGGTGCGGCGCGTAGGCGGGCATCAGCCGGCGCACCACCTCCCAGAACGCGGGCGAGTGGTTCATCTCGGCCAGATGGGCGACCTCATGCGCGGCCACGTAGTCCAGCACCTCCGGCGGCGCGAGAATCAGCCGCCACGAGAACATCAGGCTGCCGTCCGCCGTGCACGAGCCCCAGCGCGACCGCGTGTCGCGCAGGGTGAGCCGAAGGTAGCGCCGGCCGAGCATCGCTGCGTGCCGGTCGCAGGCCGCGGCGAGGCTGTCCCGCGCGCGGGTGCGCAGGAAGGCCGCGAGCCGGGCTGCAACCGCCTCCGGCTCGCCCGGCACCAGCAGCGAATCATCCTCGATCCTCACCGACCGTCCCGCTCCGGGCCGGACCACCAGTCGCCGCCCCTCGACCGGCAGCAGCGTGCCAAAGCCGACCGGGGCGGTCTCGGGCACCTCGAGAAGCGCGTTGCGGATCCAGCCCTCCTGGTCCCGGGCGAAGGCCAGTGCTTCCGCCTCGCGCGCGCGGAGGGGCACGGTCAGCGTCACCCGCCCGTCAAGCCGCGAGACGCGCAGCGAAAAGCGGCGGGCCTGCGCCGAGCGGCGCAGCGTGATCTCGACAGGCGGCGGACCGGGCAGGACGGGCATCGCGGGCTCCTTCGGGGCGGCAGATTAGCCGGCCCGCCGGCAGAGGAAAGCCCTGAAAATGCAGGGGATCGAGCGGAGCGGAAAGCCTTTGACAGGGGAAGGGCCTTGTGGCATGGCTCCCCAATTCTGCAGCAGACAGCCTTGCAAGGGGATCACCATGCCCAAGGAAGAATGGGGCACGAAGCGCATTTGCCCGACCACCGGGAAGCGCTTCTACGACCTCAACCGTAGTCCCGTCGTCAGCCCCTACACCGGCGAAGTCGTGGATATCGAAAGCGCGCGCCGCAAGGCGGTGGCGGCCGTCATCTCGCGCGTGGCGCCCGAGAAGGACGACGAACTGCTGGTCGACGATCTCGAGACCGATGACGACCTGCTCGACGCCGAGGCGCCTGAGGATACGGATGTCGATGACGACCTGCTCGAGGACGATGCCGACGACAACGTCTCGCTCGACGACCTCGCCGACGTGGCCGGTGACGACGAGGAAGGCTGATGCGGGCGAGGGGCGAAAAATTCCTCTTGCGCCCCTCATCGCAACCTTCTAGATAGCCCGGGCGAAGCGGAAACGGTTCGCAAAACCCAAGCAGGCCGGCAACGGCCTTGCACCTCCGGTGGGGTCATAGCTCAGTTGGGAGAGCGCTTGAATGGCATTCAAGAGGTCGGCGGTTCGATCCCGCCTGGCTCCACCAAAATAACCTGACAGACAGAAGCAGCAAGCGTCGGATCCGTAGCGGTTCGGTCGGACAGGCTTCGTGCGCCGTCAGCGTCGTGCGATGGCGCGTCGGCCTGTAGGCCGCTCCCTGTTCCAAGGATGCCACGACAGCATCGGGGCGCCCGCAGACCTGCGAACGGCATCGCACGGCCTGCAGTCCTCGGTCCGGACGAGCACGGCTCATCGGAAGCGGTGCCGGGCCTGCCGTCATCCGACCCGCAGCCGCTTCGCGCACGTGACCCGCCGGCTCGGCCAGCATCCACATCCCCTCGGGCAAGCCTTGCATCGGACGACCTCCGCCCACGGGCCGGCGCAGCTTGTTGCCGCCTGCTCCGGCGCGAGTATGCTCACCCCGCGGGTGTGGTGGCAGGAACCGCCCCATCCGGCCGTTGTTGTCGATTCACCATTCACTTCCCCGGAGGGGCATCATGAAGAAATTCTTCCTTCTCATTCCGGTCATGGCTTTCGCGGCCGGTTGCGAGACCGCGAACCAGACCACGGCCGCCAGCGCACTTACCGGTGCGGCCCTTGGCGCCGCGGTGTCGGGCAGCAACGACCGCGTGCAGGGCGCGGCCCTTGGCGCCGCGGCGGGCGCCGTCGCGGGCACGCTGATCGGGCCGACCGGCACCGGCACCTGCGTCTATCGCAACGCCCGCGGCGAGCGCTTCAACGGCCCCTGCTGAGGCCAAGCCGCTCCGCCCGGCCGAACGGACCCTCGGCCGGGCGGCAGAGGCTCAGGACAGGATCTCGAACCGGTCCACGTCCACCATGCCCCGGTCGGTGATCTTGAGGTGCGGGATCACCGGCAGCGCAAGGAAGGCCAGTTGCAGGAACGGCTCCTCCAGCGTGACACCCAGCCCGCGCGCCGCGGCCCGCAGCGCCGTCAACGCATCCCGCACCTCCTCGAAGGGGCGAAGGCTCATCAGCCCGGCCAATGGCAGCGCCAGTTCGGCAAGGATCCGCCCCCCGGCCGCCACGGCGAAACCGCCCTCGATCTCGCGCAGGCGGTTGGCGGCCAGCGCCATGTCCTCGTAGTCGATCCCCACCACGGCGAGATTGTGGTGATCGTGGCAGACCGTCGAGGCGATGGCCCCGCGCTGCATGCCGAAGCCGCGCACGAAGCCGGTGGCGCGGCCGCCGCCCTTGCCGTGGCGCTCGATCACGGCGATCCTTGCCAGATCGCGCGCCGGGTCGGGTCGCTTGTCGCCATCCTGCGGGACGATCTCCTCGGTGAGCCGCTCGGTGATGATCTTGCCGGGAAGGATGCCGATCACCGGGGTCTCGGCCCGGTTGCCGGGGCAGCGGAACTGCTCGGCCCGGACCTCGGCCAGCACGACCGAACGCCGGGCCACCGGTGGCACCGTCCGCCGTGCCGCAAAGGCCGCGTCGTCGGCCACCACGCCGCCGGCCAGCACGAAAGCCGCGCGGCAGTCCTCGAGCGAGTCGAGACCCACGATGTCGGCGCGCTTGCCCGGCGCGATCAGACCGCGGTCCTTCAGGCCGAAGGCCTCGGCCGCCGAAAGGCTCGCCGCGCGATAGACGGCAAGCGGCGGCGCGCCCAGACGGATCGCGGTCCGGATCATGTGGTCGATATGGCCATGCTCGGCGATGTCGAGCGGGTTGCGGTCGTCGGTGCAGAGGCAGAGGTAGGGCGAGTGCCGCTCGGTCAGAAGCGGGACCAGCGCGTGCAGGTCCTTCGAAACCGAGCCTTCGCGGATCAGCACCCGCATCCCCTTGCGCAGCTTCTCCAGCGCCTCCTCGGCGGTCGTGGCCTCGTGTTCGGTGCGGATGCCGGCGGCGATGTAGCCGTTCAGGTCCTTCCCGCGCAGCAGGGGCGCATGGCCGTCGATGTGCCGGCCACGGAACGCCTCGAGCTTGGCAAGGCAGCCTGCGTCCTTCATCAGCACGCCCGGAAAGTTCATGAACTCGGCCAGCCCGATCACCCGCGGATGATCCATCAGCGGCGCGAGGTCGGCGGCCTCCAGCGCCGCGCCCGAGGTCTCCATGTGCGTCGAGGGCACGCAGGACGACAGCTGCACGCGGATGTCCATCACCGTCCGCGCCGACGCCTCAAGGAAATAGCGGATGCCGTCGAGGCCGCAGACATTGGCGATCTCGTGCGGGTCGCAGATCGCCGTGGTGATGCCGCGCGGGCAGACGCAGCGGTCGAATTCGAACGGCGTGACCAGCGAGCTTTCGATGTGCAGGTGGGTGTCGATGAAGCCGGGCACGAGGATGCGGCCGGTGCAGTCGATCTCTCGCAGGCCGTCATAGCTGCCGAAGGTGCCCACGATGGTGTCGCCGCAGATCGCCACGTCGGTCTGCACCAGCTCGCCCGTGATCAGGTCGAAGACCCGGCCGTTCTTCAGCACGATCTCGGACGGCACCAGGCCCCGGCCCTGGTCGATGAGGTCGGACAGGCTGCGGCGCATGGGTTCCTCCTGTGCTGGCGGCGAAGGCCGCAGCTTCAGAGAAGCCGAGGCGCATGGCGGCGTCCAGCGCATCCTTCGCCCTTGCACGCCGCGCCGCAAGATGGTCCATCTGGTTTCCCATCCCGAGAGATTTCCATGCATCCGCTTCGCGGCATCGGCCTCAAGGTCGCCTCCGTCCTGATCTTCATCGTCATGTCGTCGCTGATCAAGGCGACGGCCGACCGTGTGCCGGCGGGCGAGGCGGTGTTCTTCCGCTCGTTCTTCGCCATGCCGGTGATCCTTGTCTGGCTGGTCTGGCGGCGCGAGTTGCGCGTGGGCCTGCGGCCCGTGAACCCGATGGGCCATGTCTGGCGCGGGCTGGTGGGAACGCTGGCCATGGGCCTCGGTTTCGCGGGGCTGGCCTACCTGCCGCTGCCCGAGGTGACCGCGCTCGGCTATGCCGCGCCGCTGCTGACGGTGATCTTCGCGGCGATGTTCCTTGGCGAGGAGGTCCGGGCCTTCCGCATCTCGGCCGTGGCGCTGGGACTTGCGGGCGTGCTGATCGTGCTCTCGCCCCGGCTGACGGTGCTGTCGGGCGGCATCGGCCACCGCGAGGCCTTCGGCGCGATGCTGGTGCTGGGCGGCGCCGTCTTTGCCGGGCTCGCGCAGGTCTTCATCCGCAAGCTCGTGACCACCGAGGCGACGGCGGCCATCGTCTTCTACTTTTCGCTGACGGCGACGCTGCTGTCCTTCGTCACCCTGCCCTTCGGCTGGGTCCGCCCCACCCCGACCGAGGCGGCGCTGCTGATCGGCGCGGGCGTTCTCGGCGGTATCGCCCAGATCCTGCTTACGTCGAGCTACCGCCACGCCGATGCCTCGCTGGTGGCGCCCTTCGAATACGCCTCGATGCTGTTCGCGCTGGCCATCGGCTATGCGGTGTTCGGCGAGACGCCGACGCTGGTCATGCTCGGCGGGGCGAGCCTCGTGGTCGCCGCCGGCATCCTCATCATCTGGCGCGAGCGCCGGCTGGGTCTGGAGCGCGCCCGGCAGCGCCGGGTGGTGACGCCGCAGGGCTGATTACTGCCAGCGGATCACGGCATCGGCGGGACAGGAGCGATCCAGCACCCGCCGCGCATTGGGAAGGTCGTTGGAATTCGCCCAGTCCGCGGCCGCCTCGGGCGTGCGCCCCGCCTGCATCCCCCGCTGGACCAGCCGCCGCTCCAGTTCGGGGAACGGCACGTCGAGGAAGACCGTCAGGTCGAAGAACCCGCGCAACCTGCGCCAGGGATCTTTCTCGAGCAGCAGGTAGTTGCCTTCCACCACGAGGAAGCGGTCCTCGTCGGTGACGACATCGGCGGCGGCACGCGACAGTTCCATCTGCCGGTCGAAGACGGGAATCGCGACCTCGCCACCCTCGCGCAGCCGGTGCATCAGGTGAAGGAAGCCCAGCACGTCGAAGGTCTCCGGCGCGCCCTTGCGCTTCGTCAGCCCGCGCTGCGCGAGCACCCGGTCGTCATAGTGGAAGCCATCCATCGGCACGACGCGGGCGCCCTCTCCCAGGGCTGCCACCACGGCGGCGGCAAGCGTGGACTTGCCGGCTCCGGGAGGGCCTGCGAGGGCGGTGATGAACCGCCCCCTGCCTTCGGCTTCCTTCCGTATCCGCTGCGCGAGGTCTGCGGGTGTCATGCGAACTCGTTGAGCGATTCGGGCTTCATCGCGCCGGTCATCAGCGCCACCGCATCCGACATCGAGTGCCGCTTCGGGTCGATCACGCAGAGCCTGCGCCCCAGCCGGTGGACGTGGACGCGATCCGCCACCTCGAAGACATGCGGCATGTTGTGACTGATCAGCACGATGGGCAGGCCGCGCCGCTTCACGTCGAGGATCAGTTCCAGCACGCGGCGGCTTTCCTTGACGCCCAGCGCCGCCGTCGGCTCGTCCATGATCACCACCTTGGAGCCGAAGGCCGCCGCACGCGCCACCGCCACGCCCTGCCGCTGCCCGCCCGAAAGCGTCTCGACCGCCTGGCTGATGTTCTGGATCGTCATCAGCCCGAGTTCGGTCAGCTTCTCGCGGGCCCGTGCCTCCATCGCGCCCCGGTCGAGGGCGCGGAACCACTTGCCCATGATGCCGGGCTTCCGGATCTCGCGGCCGAGGAACATGTTGTCGGCGATGGACAGGGCGGGCGACAGCGCGAGGTTCTGGTAGACCGTCTCGATCCCCGCCTCGCGTGCGTCGAGCGGCGAGGTGAAGTGCATCGGCTTGCCGTCCAGCTCGATCGTCCCCTCGTCCACCTTGATCGCGCCCGAGAGCGCCTTGATCAGCGAGGACTTGCCCGCCCCGTTGTCGCCGATCACCGCCAGGATCTCTCCGGGATAGAGATCGAAGTCGCAGTGATCGAGCGCCGTCACCTTGCCGTAGCGCTTGACGAGTCCCCTCGCCTTCAGGATCGGTTCCATCACGCAGCCGCCTTTCTGATCCACTGGTCCACGGCCACAGCCGCGATGATGAGCACGCCGATGAGCAGGTAGGTCCATTGCGGATCCGTGCCCATCAGCTTCAGTCCGAGCGAGAACACGCCCACGATCAGCGCCCCGAAGAGCATCCCGAGCACCGAGCCGCGCCCGCCGAAGAGGCTGATCCCGCCGATCACCACGGCCGTGATCGATTCGATGTTGGCGAACTGCCCCGCCGTGGGAGAGACCGACCCCAGCCGCCCGATCATCACCCAGCCCGCCATGGCGCAGATCAGGCCCGAGAGGGTGTAGACCGTCAGCAGGATCTTCTTCGTCTGCACGCCGGCCAGTTCCGCCGCCTCCGGATCGTCGCCCACGGCATAGACATGGCGGCCCCAGGCGGTCTGGCGCAGGACATAGGCGATCAGCAGCACGAGCAGGATCAGCAGTACCGCGCCATAGGTGAAGACCGCGCCACCCCGGCCGGCCTCGTCGGCGCCGATGCGGAAGGTGTTCCCGAAGAACTGCAGGATCGGCGCGTTCTGCGAGATGTCCTGCGAGCGGATGGTCTCGTTCGCCGAATAGAGGAAGTTCGCTGCCAGCACGATCTGCCACATGCCGAGCGTCACGATGAACGGCGGCAGCTTCATGCGCGACACCAGCGTGCCGTTGATGAAGCCGATGCCCGCGCCCACGGCGAGGCCGCAGAGCACCGAGATCGGCGCCGGAATGCCGTAGCGGAAGGTGAACTGGCCCATGATCACCGAGGAAAGCACCATGATCGCCCCGACCGACAGGTCGATGCCCGCGGTCAGCACGACGAGGGTCTGCGCCGCGCCCACGATGCCGACGATCGCCACCTGCTGCAGGATCAGCGTCAGCGTGAAGGCCGAGAAGAACTTCTGCCCGAGGAGCGCCCCGAAGATCGAAATCGAAACCACCAGCACGATAAGCGGCACCAACGACGGCGTCTGGTGCAGCAGGTGCCGGGCGCGCTGCACCGCGGACTTCCGCTGCTTGAATTCGGCCACGGCATCGGGCGCGCGGTTCAGCGCGGTCTCGAAGCCTTGGGGCCCATGGGTTTCCGTTGCCATAGTTCTGACCTCCCGGTTAGACCGCGCCCCGCAGCGCGCCCTGTGGAAACGGAGGCGCCGCGAAGCCGCCCCCGCCCGTCACGACCCGGACCCGGTGCCCGGGTCCGATCCATTCATCCCCAGCAGAGCTCCGCGCCCTTGGTGCTGTCGATCGACTCGACCCCCTCGACCGGCTGGTCGGTGACCAGCGCCACGCCCGTGTCGGTGAAGGTCTTGCCCTCGGTCGGCGCAGGCTTCGTGCCATCCTTGGCAAAGGCCGCGATGGCCTCGACGCCCAGCGCCGCCATCTGCAGCGGATACTGCTGCGAGGTGGCGCCGATCACGCCATCCTTGACGTTCTGCACGCCCGGGCAGCCGCCATCGACCGAGACGATCAGCACGTCGGCCTCGCGGCCGATCGACTTCAGCGCCTCGTAGGCGCCGGCCGCGGCCGGTTCGTTGATGGTATGGACGAGGTTGATGGTCGGGTCCTGCGCCAGCAGGCTCTCCATCGCGCGGCGGCCGCCCTCCTCGTTGCCCTGCGTGACCTCGTGGCCCACCACGCGCGGGTCGGTCTCGTCGCCCCAGCGGTTCGGGTCGCCAAGGTCCACGCCAAAGCCCTGCAGGAAGCCCTGCGAGCGCAGAACGTCCACCGAGGGCTGCGACACGTCGAGGTTCAGCAGCGCGATCTTCGCGTTCTCGGCTTCGGCGCCCATCTTGGCCTTGGCCCACTTGCCGATCAGCTCACCCGCCAGGAAGTTGTCGGTGGCGAAGGTGCCGTCGGCCGCGTCGATCGGGTCAAGCGGCGTGTCGAGCGCGATCACCAGAAGCCCCGCGTCCCGTGCCTTCTGCACCGCCGGCACGATGCCCTTGGTGTCCGAGGCGGTGATCATGATCCCCTTCGCGCCGTCGGCGATGCAGGTCTCGATCGCGGCCACCTGGCTTTCACTGTCGCCGTCGATCCGCCCGGCATAGGACTTGAGCGTGATGCCCAGTTCCTGCGCCTTGGCGGTGGCGCCTTCCTTCATCTTCACGAAGAAGGGGTTGGTGTCGGTCTTGGTGATCAGGCAGGCGCTGACCTCCTGCGCCAGCGCCGGAACCGCGGACAGGGCAAGCGCCGCCGCACCCCCGAGAAGGGTGGTCTTGAATTGGGTCACGATGTCTCCTCCCAGAACCCGGGCCGTTCCGCCCGCCGTTTCGCAATGCGCAAGCGTTCCTCCCGCCGCGACGCCTTCATGGAAGCCGATTCCCGGGCGTCCGTCAATAAATAATTCACTCTTATTTAATATTGACAGGACAGCACGGGAGGAGCCCAATGGCCCACGAAGCCCTTCCAGCGGGCGAGGAGAGCAAGGTGAGACAGGGACAGGAGACGGTGGATCATCCCGTGACGTCCAAGCCGCGTCTGCGCGGCTCGAACCAGAGCGGCATGCGCGCCCACAACGAACGCCTCGTGCTGTCCCTCGTGCGGCGCGAGGGGGCGTTGGCGAAGTCCGACATCGCGCGGATGACCGGGCTTTCCGCGCAGACCGTCTCGGTGATCATGCGAGCGCTCGAGGCCGATGGTCTGCTGCGGCGCGGAGAGCCGATCCGCGGCCGGATCGGCCAGCCCTCGGTGCCGATGTCGCTGGCGCCGGACGGCGCCTATTTCCTCGGGCTGAAGATCGGCCGCCGCTCGCTGGAACTGACGCTGATCGACTTCCTTGGCCAGCCGGTTGCCTCGCGGCGCCGGATCTATGCCTATCCGACCCCCGATGCGGTGGTGGCCTTCACCGCCGAGGCCCTGCCGGCGGTGCTGCGCGAGCTGCCGCCCGACCGGCGCCAGCGCGTCGGCGGCATGGGAATCGCGATGCCGTTCCAGCTCTGGAACTGGGTGCAGTATGTCGGCGCGCCGCAAGCCGAGATGGATGCATGGCGCAACCGCGACATCCAGTCCGAACTGTCGACACTGGCCGGGATGCCGGTCCATGTCCAGAACGACGCGACGGCGGCCTGCGGGGCCGAGCTGGTCTTCGGCACCGGCGAGCGGCCGAAGGACTTCCTGTATTTCTACTTCGCCTATTTCATCGGGGGCGGGCTGGTGCTGAACGGCCATCTCTTCACCGGGCGCACCGGCAACGCGGCAGGGGTCGGGCCGATGCCCGTGCCCGGGCGCGACGGGCAGATGCGGCGGCTGCTGAACGTGGCCTCGATGTCGGTCCTCGCTCAGGCCATGGAACGCGCCGGCGAGGATCCCTCGACCCTGTGGGTGAACCCGGACCACTGGGACGTCAGCGAGCGCGTGCTGTCCGACTGGCTGGACGATGCGGCGGCGGGGCTGGCCTCGGCCACGCTGAGCGCCTCGGCGCTGGTCGAGATGGACACGGTGATGATCGACGGCTGGATGCCCACCGGAATCCGCGCCGAGATCGTCCGGCGCACGACCGCCGCGCTGCACAGGCTGGACCTGTCGGGCATCGAGCCGCCGCTGATCCGCGCCGGCACCGTCGGCGCCCAGGCGCGGGCGCTGGGGGCGGCCGCCATCCCGCTCTCGCAGCGCTATCTGGTCGAAGCCTGGGGCGCGACGGTCGAAAGCTGATGCAATCCGGCCCCGTTCGGGTTGACTTGTGAAGGCCAGAGCACCAACTTGGCCCAAACCCGTCCGAACGTGAAAGATTTTCATGAACCAGCGTCGCACCGCAGCTGGAAGGGAGAGGCCGGCGGCATGTCCCTGGCCCTGATTGCAGCCCTTCCCTTCCTTGGCGCCGCTCTGCCTGCCCTCATGATCCGGTCGGGCCGCGATGCCAGCGCCCTGTCGGCCGGTGCGGTCACCGCCCTCGCCCTGCTGATGCTGGCCCTTCATGCACCCGCCGTCCTGTCGGGAGAGGTGGTCACGACGCGCATCGACTGGATGCCGGCGCTGGGGCTGAATGCCAACTTCTTCCTTGACGGGCTGGGGCTTCTCTTTGCCGGGCTGATCCTGGGGATCGGGCTTCTCATCATCCTCTACGCGTGCTTCTACCTCAGCCCGCGCGACCCGATGGGGCAGTTCTACAGCTATCTGCTGCTGTTCCAGGGCGCGATGCTGGGGATCGTGCTTTCGGACAACATCCTGCTCCTGCTGGTGTTCTGGGAACTGACGTCGCTCTCGTCCTTCCTGCTCATCGGCTACTGGAAGCACTTGCCCGCGGGCCGGCAGGGCGCGCGGATGGCGCTGACCGTCACCGGCATGGGCGGGCTCTCGATGATCGCGGGCATGCTGATCCTGGGCGGAATCGCCGGCAGCTACGACCTGACGGTGATCCTTCAGTCGCGCGATGCGATCCAGGCGTCCGAGTGGTATCTGCCCGCGCTCGTGCTGATCCTGATCGGCTGCTTCACCAAGTCGGCGCAGTTCCCGTTCCATTTCTGGCTGCCGCACGCGATGGCCGCACCGACGCCGGTGTCGGCCTATCTGCATTCGGCCACGATGGTGAAGGCGGGGCTGTTCCTGATGGCGCGGATGTGGCCCGCGCTGGCCGGCACGCCCGAATGGTTCTACCTCGTCGCCACGACCGGCCTCGTGACCATGGTGATGGCGGCGAAGATCGCGCTGTTCAAGGACGACCTGAAGGCGCTGCTGGCCTTTTCCACCGTGTCGCATCTGGGCCTTGTCACCATGCTGCTGGGCTTCGGCACGACCGCGGCCGCGACGGCGGCGATCTTCCACATCATCAACCACGCGACCTTCAAGGCGGCGCTGTTCATGGTGGCCGGCATCGTCGATCACGAGGCGCACACCCGAGACCTGAAGCGGCTCGGCGGGCTTCGGAAACTGATGCCGGTGACATTCGCCATCGCGACCGTGGCCACCCTGTCGATGGCCGGCATCCCGCCGCTGAACGGCTTCCTGTCGAAGGAAATGATGCTCGAGGAAGCCTCGCACACCTTGTGGGCCGGCGAGGCGTGGCTGATGCCGGTCTTCGCGACGCTGGGGGCGCTGTTCTCGGTGGCCTATTCCTTCCGCTTCCTCGCCCACGCCTTCCTCGGGCCGGTGCGCGACGACTATCCCCACCGCCCGCACGACCCGGGCTTCGGCATGTGGGCGGCGCCTGCCGTTCTGGTGCTGCTCGTGCTGGCGATCGGCCTCGCTCCGATGGCCGCGGCGGGCTGGCTGGTCGATGCGGCCGCCGGCGCCACCACGGGCGAGGCCGTGCACGCCCATATCGCGCACTGGCACGGGCTGACGCCCGCGCTCTGGATGTCGGTGGCGGCGGTGGGCGGCGGTCTCGTGCTGCTCGGGCTGCACGGGCCGCTGATGCGCGCCTGGCTCGCCACGCCGCGGCCCGAGGCGAAGCGGATCTTCGACGGCCTGATCGAGCCGCTCGCCTCGGTGGCGGCGGTGGCCAGCGCCCGGCTGCACGACGGCGCGCTGACCCGCTATTTCGCCATTGCCGTCACCGCGATCGTGGCGGGCGGAGGCGCCGCCTTCCTGTCCGGCAGCCATCTGCCCGGCCTCCGCGCCCTGACGCCGGTGGATGTGGTGCCGGCGGTGGGCTGGGTTCTGCTGGTCGTGGCGACGGTGGCGCTGGTGCTGCGCCATCACGACCGGCTGCTCGCCCTGATCCTCGTGGGCGTGGTCGGCCTCGTCGTCTCGATGGGCTTTGCCTATCTCTCGGCCCCCGACCTCGCCCTGACGCAGATCCTGGTCGAGGTCGCCACGGTGATGCTGCTGCTGCTCGCCCTGAACTTCCTGCCCGGCCACAGCCCGGCGGAAAGCCGCAGGGGCCGCCGCCTCCGCGATGTGGCGATCTCGGTCGCGGGCGGCCTGGGTGCAGGTGGGCTGATCTACGCCCTGATGACGCGCGACGCGGCCTTTTCCAGCATCGCGGGATACCACCTTGCCAATGCCAAGACGGGCGGCGGCGGGACAAACGTGGTCAACGTGATCCTGGTCGATTTCCGCGGCTATGACACCTTCGGCGAGATCACGGTGCTTGGCATCGCGGCGCTGGTGATCTTCGCGATCACCGAGACCATCCTGCGCGCCGGTCCGGCGAACGACCGCCTGCTCGCCTGGGCGAAGGGCCACCGGAAGGGCGGCGACCGTCACCCGCTGCTGCTGGTGGTGGCCACGCGCATGATGCTGCCGGTGGCGCTGATGGTCGGGATCTTCATCTTCCTGCGCGGCCACAACCTGCCGGGGGGCGGCTTCATCGCCGGCCTCGTGGTCGCCATCGCCGCGCTGATGCAATACATGGCCTCGGGCTTCGGCTGGTCAGCGGCGCGCAAGCGCGTCGAATACCATGCGCTGATCGCCTGCGGAGTGCTTGTCGCGGCGGGGGCAGGCGTGGGGTCCTGGTTCGCCGGGCGGCCGTTCCTTACCTCGGCCTACGGCTATGTCCACCTGCCGCCGCTGGAGGAGTTCGAACTGGCCACGGCCATGATCTTCGACACGGGGGTGTTCCTTGCGGTGCTGGGCGCGGTGATGCTGGCGCTGGCCTCGATCTCGCGCATCGCGGTGCGGGCCGGGGAAGAGGTCGCCTCGGCGCCCTATGACATCGACCTGCCCCGCGACGGCTTCGGAGAGCGCTGATGGAGGTCCTCGTCGCTTCCGCCGTGGGCATCCTGACGGCCGCCGGCATCTACCTGATCCTCCGGCTCAGGACCTTCCCGGTCATCGTCGGGCTCGCGCTGCTCAGCTATGCCGTCAACGTCTTCATCTTCGCGAGCGGGCGGCTCGCGGTCGGCCTGCCGCCAGTGCTGTCCAAGGCGGCGCAGGGCTATACCGATCCGCTGACGCAGGCGCTGGTGCTGACGGCCATCGTGATCTCGTTCGGCATGACGGCCGTGATCGTGATGCTCGCGCTCGGCGCCTTCCTCGAAAGCGGATCCGACCGGATCGACACCGACGACGAGGGCGAGGCATGACCGTGCTTGCGATCCTTCAAGCCGACCCTGCGCCCGGCCACGGGGGCGCGGCATGAACCACTGGATCATCGCCCCCGTCGTCCTGCCGGCGATCCTCGCGCCGCTCATCGTGCTGTTCATGCGGCACGATCTCGTGCTGCAACGGGTGTTCTCGCTTGCCGGCACCGGGGCGCTCTGCGGGGTGGCCGCCGTCCTGCTCGTCACCGCCGGTTCCGCCCCGCCCGAGGCCTATTTCCTCGGCAACTGGCCCGCGCCGTTCGGGATCGTGCTGGTGCTCGACCGGCTGGCCGCGCTGATGGTGGCGCTGACCGCCTTCCTTGCGCTGATGGTGCAGCTTTACGTCATCGGCACCGACTGGGACACGCGGGGGCAGCATTTCCACGCGCTGTTCCAGTTCCAGCTGATGGGGATCTGCGGCGCGTTCCTCACCGGCGACGCCTTCAATCTGTTCGTGTTCTTCGAGGTGCTGCTGATCGCGAGCTATGGCCTGATGATCCACGGCGGCGGAAGGGTCAGGCTGCGCTCGGGCGTGCAATACGTGGCCTACAACCTTCTCGGCTCGACCCTCTTCCTGTTCGCGCTGGCCACGATCTATTCGGTGACCGGCACGCTGAACATGGCCGATCTGGCGGTGAAGGTCGCAGCCCTCCCCGAGGGCGATGCGGCGCTGGTCCGGGTGGCCGGGGTGCTTCTGCTGATGGTCTTCGCGATCAAGGGCGCGCTGGTGCCGTTCCAGTTCTGGCTGCCGGGCACCTATGCCTTGGCGCCGGGGCCGGTCGCCGCGCTGTTCGCCGTGATGACCAAGGTCGGCGCCTATGCGGTGATCCGGGTCTTCAGCCTGATCTTCCCGTCGGGGACCGCAGCGACGGCGGGCCTTTTCGCGGATCTGCTGCTGCCGGCGGCGCTGGTGACGCTGGCGCTCGGCGCGGTAGGCGTGCTGGGGGCGGCAAGCCTCGGGCGGCTCGCGGCCTTCGGCGCCATCGCCTCGATGGGCACGCTGTTCACCGCGATCTCCGGCTTCCGGCCCGAGACGACGGCGGCCGCGCTGTTCTACCTCGTCCACTCGACGCTTGCGACGGCGGTGCTGTTCCTCGTCGCGGACCTCGTGACCGACCGGAGGCATGACGACGCCCTGTCCCGCCCGCGCCCGCCCATCGCGCAGGAGGGGCTGATCGCCGCGCTGTTCTTCGCCGGGTGCATCGCCATGGCCGGGATGCCGCCGCTGTCGGGCTTCCTTGGCAAGCTGCAGATCCTTGACGCGATGCGGGGTCGGGGAATGGCGGTCGTCTGGGCCACGATCCTTGGCACCTCGCTGGTGATGATCGTGGGCTTCGCCCGCGCCGGCAGCCTGCTGTTCTGGAAGTCGCACGAAACGCTGTCCGAGAGCGAGCCGCACCGGCCGGAGTCCCTGGGCTTCGTCGCGGTCGGGGGGCTGCTGGCGGGGCTTGTCGCGCTGACGCTGGCGGCGGGGCCGCTGAGCGGGCAGTTCGCCTCGATCGCGGACGAGTTGCACGCGCGCACGCCCTATATCGAGGCCAATGCGCTGCCGGAGCGTCAGCCATGATCCGGCGCCTGCTTCCCCATCCCTGGCTCTCGCTGACGCTTATCGTCACCTGGATGCTCCTGGTGAACAAGGTGGCGCTGGGAAGCCTCGTCTTCGCAACGATCCTTGGCGTCGCAATCCCGCTCTACGTGGCGCCCTACTGGCCGGGCCGGACGAGGCTGCGCAGCCCGGCGCGGCTGGTGGCCTATGTGCTGCTGGTGATCTGGGACATCCTGAAGGCCAATATCGCGGTCGCCAAGATCGTGCTGTTCTACCGCAGCGAGTCGATACGCTCCGCCTGGATCACGGTGCCGATCGAGCTGACCACGCCCGAGGCGGTCGCCATGCTCTCGGGCACGATCACGCTCACGCCCGGGACGCTGGTGGCGGACCTGTCGTCCTGCGGCCGGGTGCTTCTTGTCCATTGCCTGCACGCGCCGGACCCCGATGCGGTGCGCGACGAGATCAAGACCCGCTACGAGGCCCGCCTGAGGAGGATCTTCGAATGATCGCGATCGCGCTGACCTATGCGCTCGGCTGTTTCGGCGTGGCGCTCCTGTGCAACCTCTGGCGGCTGATGCGCGGCCCGACCGTGGCCGACCGCATCCTCGCGCTCGACACGATGGTGATCAACATGATCGCGCTGATCGTGCTCTACGGCATCCGAGAGGGCGGGCCGCTGACCTTCGAGGCGGCGCTGCTGTTCGCGATGACCGGCTTCGTGTCGACCGTGGCGCTGGCCAAGTTCGTCCTGCGCGGCAACATCATCGAGTGAGCGCCATGGAAACCGCCTTCGAGATCCTCGTCGCGCTTCTGCTGGTCGTGGCCGGCACCTTCGGCCTGATCGGCAGCTTCGGCCTCGTGCGGCTGCGCGATGCGATGCAGCGCCTGCATGCCCCGACCAAGGCCACCACGATCGGCGTGGGGGCGGCACTGGTCGCCTCGGTGATCGACCTCTACCACTACCGCGCGGCGTTGACGTGGCAGGAGCTTCTGGTCGCGGCCTTCCTGTTCATCACCGCGCCGATCACCGCTCTGTTCCTCGCCCGCATCCACATGCACCGGTCGATCCCGCGCAAGGCGCTGCCCCCCACCGGCACGGCACAGGACTGGGCGACCTTCGATGCCCGGATCAAGGACGCGGATCCGGACATCTAGCCCCCCGCCCCGGCCACGGCTGAGCTTCACCGGCACGGCCCAGGACCGGGCGACCTTCCATTCCCGCATAAGGGACCCGGTCCCGAACATCCCCGCCCCGGCCCCGATGTCGCGGCCGGCCACAGCTGCGCTTGACCGGCGCGCCGCCGCATGGTTCTGGAGCGGCGCGTTCCTGTCGCGAAAGGCCCTCACCATGCTCGATCTCACCTCGCACTGGGCCGGGATCCTCTCCCTTGTCATCTTTGCCGCCGCCTATGTCCTCGTCGTGCTCGAGGAAACCACCCACATGCGGAAGTCCAAGCCCGTCATGCTGGCGGCCGGACTGATCTGGATGCTGATCGGCATCGCCTATGCCCTCGCCGGGCGGAGCGAGGAGACCTACGAGCTTTCGGCCCACATCATCGAGGAATACGGCGAGCTTTTCCTGTTCCTGCTGGTGGCGATCACCTACGTCAACACCCTCGAGGAGAGGCGCGGCTTCGAGGTGCTGCGCGCGAAGCTCGTGGGCCTCGGGCTCAGCTACCGCGGCCTGTTCCTGCTGACGGGGGGCATCGCCTTCCTGCTGTCGGGCATCCTCGACAACCTGACGACGGCGCTGGTGATGGGCACGGTGGTGATGGCGCTCGGCTCGCACTCGCCGCGCTTCGTCACGCTGGGCTGCATCTCGATCGTGGTCGCGGCCAATGCGGGCGGCGCCTTCACGCCCTTCGGCGACATCACCACGCTGATGGTCTGGCAGAAGGGCAAGCTCGAGTTCTTCGAGTTCTTCTCGATCTTCTTCCCGTCGCTGGTCAACTGGCTGGTTCCGGCGGCGATCCTCTACTTTGCCGTCCCCCACGGCACGCCGGTCCCCCACGAGGAACGGGTGCGCGCGAAACCCGGCGCGCTGGGGGTGGCGATCCTCTTCGGCCTGACCATCGCCACCGCCGTCAGCTTCAAGAACTTCCTGCACCTGCCGCCGGCGCTCGGGATGATGCTGGGCCTCGGCTACCTGCAGATCTGGTCCTACCTGCTGAAGCAGAAGGGCACGCGCCGCGGCGACGACGACATGGTGCTGGAAAGCTTCCACCAGATCCAGCGCGTCGAATGGGACACGCTGCTGTTCTTCTTCGGCATCATCTTCGCCGTGGGCGGCCTTGGCGTGCTGGGCTACCTGACGCTGGCCTCGCAACTCCTTTACACCGACCTCGGGCCGACCTCGGCCAATGTCATCATCGGCGCGCTCTCGGCCATCGTCGACAACATCCCGCTGATGTTCGCGGTGCTGACGATGGACCCGCAGATGTCGCATGGCCAGTGGCTGCTCATCACGCTGACCTGCGGGGTGGGCGGCTCGATGCTGTCGATCGGCTCGGCCGCTGGCGTCGCGCTGATGGGTCAGGCGAAGGGCGCCTACACCTTCTTCGCCCACCTGAAATGGACATGGGCCATCGCGCTCGGATACCTCGCCTCGATCGCGGTGCATCTGGTCCTGAACGCCCACCACTTCTGACGGCGCGTCAGGTCCCGCCTCCCTTGCGCCGCGGGCGGCCTCCGTGCCACCCTGCGGCCCAACCGGGAGGGAGGACCCCTTGCAGACGAACCTGACACCGGGCGCGGTGGCGCAGTTGCCGCAACTGGCCCATCCGCGCAATCCCGGCATGGCGCTCGATCTCGACTGGGTGGCCGCGGTGCAGGCCAACACGCCGGCGATCACCCGGCGCGCGGCAAGCCTTCCGGCGCGGCGCAGCCTGAAGAAGGAGCATCAGGCGGCCTGGCTCTGCAAGGCGATCAGCCTGATCGACCTGACGACGCTCGCCGGCGACGACACGCCCGGCCGGGTCCGCCGCCTCTGCGCCAAGGCGCGGCAGCCGGTGCGGCCGGACATCCTGCACGCGCTGGGGATGGAGGGGCTGACCACCGGCGCGATCTGCGTCTATCACGAGATGGTGGAAACGGCCGTGCGGGCGCTGGAGGGCTCCGGCATCCCGGTCGCCGCCGTCTCGACCGGCTTTCCGGCCGGGCTCTCGCCCTACCGCCTGCGCATCGCCGAGATCGGCGAGAGCGTGGCGGCCGGCGCCTCCGAGATCGACATCGTGATCTCGCGCCGCCATGTGCTGACCGGCGACTGGGCGGCCCTCTACGACGAGATCCGCGAGATGCGGCAGGCCGCCGGCCCCGCCCACATGAAGGCGATCCTCGCCACGGGCGAATTGGGAACCCTCAGGAACGTCGCGCGCGCGAGCCTCGTCTGCATGATGGGCGGCGCCGACTTCATCAAGACCTCGACCGGAAAGGAGGCGGTGAACGCCACGCTTCCCGTCTCGCTCACCATGATCCGCGCCATCCGCGACTACGAGGAACGCACCGGCTTCCGCATCGGCTACAAGCCTGCCGGGGGGATCTCCAAGGCGAAGGACGCGCTGGTCTACCTCACCATGATGAAGGAGGAGCTGGGCCATCCCTGGCTTCAGCCCGACCTCTTCCGCTTCGGCGCCTCGTCGCTGCTGGGCGACATCGAGCGGCAGCTCGAACACCACGTGACCGGCTGCTACAGCGCCGCCAACCGCCATCCGATGGGGTGATGCCATGTCCGTCCGCGACATCTTCGAGAGTATGAGCTACGGCCCCTCTCCCGAAAGCCCAGCCGAGGCGCTGGCCTGGATCGAGCGCCACGGCGCCACCTTCGGCCACTGGATCGACGGCGCCTTCACGAAGCCCGGCCAGATCTTCGCGACGGAGAACCCCGCGACCGGCGCCTTGCTCGCCCGCGTCAGCCAAGGCTCCGAGGCGGATGTCGATGCGGCAGTCCGCTCCGCGCGCAAGGCGCAGGCCGACTGGGCGAAGCGGTCAGGCCACGAGCGCGCCCGTGTCCTCTATGCGCTGGCGCGGCTGGTGCAGAAGCGTGCGCGGCTTCTGTCGGTGCTCGAGACGCTGGACAACGGCAAGCCGATCCGCGAGAGCCGGGACATCGACGTGCCGCTGGTGGCGCGGCACTTCCTCTATCACGCGGGCCTCGCGCAGCTTTGCGAGGCCGAATATCCGGGGATGGAGCCGGCAGGCGTCGGTGCCGCCGTGATCCCGTGGAACTTCCCGCTGCTGATGCTGGCGTGGAAGGTCGCGCCCGCGCTGGCCGCAGGCAATGCGGTGGTGCTGAAGCCGGCCGAGCAGACGCCGCTGACCGCCCTCCTCTTCGCCGAACTCTCGCGCGAAGCCGGCCTGCCGCCGGGCGTGCTGAACGTGGTGACCGGGGACGGCGCGACCGGCGCCCTTCTCGTCGCGCATCCGGGCGTCGCCAAGGTGGCCTTCACCGGCTCGACCGAGGTGGGCCGCCAGATCCGGGAGGCCACAGCCGGCAGCGGCAAGGGGCTGACGCTGGAACTGGGCGGCAAGTCTCCGTTCATCGTCTTCAACGATGCCGACCTCGACTCGGCGGTCGAGGGGCTGGTCGACGGGATCTTCTTCAACCAGGGGCAGGTCTGCTGCGCCGGTTCGCGCCTTCTGGTGCAGGAGGACGTGGCCGATCGCTTCCACGCCAAGCTGAAGCGCCGGATGGAGCGGCTGCGCGTCGGCGATCCGCTCGACAAGTGCACCGATGTCGGCGCCATCGTGGATCGCGGGCAACTTGACCGGATCACCCGCATGGTGGATGCGGCCGAAGGCGAGGTCTTCCGCGCAGCCGAGCCGCCCGAGGGCTGCTACTGCGGGCCCACCCTGATCACCGGCCTCGCACCCGCCTCGCCCCTGATGCAGGAGGAGATCTTCGGCCCGGTCCTCGTCTCGACCACCTTCCGCACCCCGGCCGAGGCGGTGGAGCTTGCGAACAACACCCGATTCGGCCTTGCCGCGACCATCTGGACCGAGAACGTGAACCTCGCGCTGGGGATCGCGCCGAAGCTGAAGGCGGGCGTGGTCTGGATCAACGCCACCAACCTCTTCGACGCCGCCGCGGGTTTCGGCGGCGTCCGCGAGAGCGGTTTCGGACGCGAGGGCGGCCGCGAGGGCTTCCTCGACTGGCTGAAGCCCGTAACCCGCCCGAAGCCGGCCCGCCGCCTCGCGCCCATGCCCGAACCGAAGCGGCCCGAGACCACCGGCATCGACCGCACGGCCAAGCTCTTCATCGGCGGCAAGCAGGCCCGTCCCGACGGAGGCGGCAGCCGTGCGGTCTGGACGGCCAAGGGGCAACTCATCGGCCACGCGCCGCTGGGCAACCGCAAGGACATCCGCAACGCGGTCGAGGCCGCCCGCACGGCCAAGGGCTGGCCCGCAACCAGCGCCCATAACCGCGCGCAGGTGCTCTACTACATCGCCGAGAACCTCTCGGCCCGCGCCGAAGAGTTCGCGCGCCGGCTCCGCGACCTGACCGGAGAACCGGGCGAGGCCGAGGTCGAGGCAGCCATCCGCCGCCTCTTCACCTGCGCCGCGTGGGCGGACAAGGTCGAGGGCGCCGTGAAGCCGGTGCCGCTCGACGGGATCGTGCTCAAGCTGAACGAACCCGTCGGCGTGATCGGCATCCTCTGCCCGGACGAGGCGCCGCTGCTGGGGCTGGTCGGGCTGGTCGCGCCCGCCATCGCGATGGGCAACACCTGCGTCGTGGTGCCGTCCGAGCCCTTTCCGCTCGCCGCCACCGACTTCTGTCAGGTGCTGGAGACCTCGGACCTGCCGGCCGGTGTGGTGAACGTGGTCACCGGGCGGCACGCCGAGCTTGCCGCTCCGCTGGCCGGTCACATGGACCTGGATGCGGTCTGGTGCTTCTCGGGCGAGGATCTCTCCGGCACCGTGGAGCGGGAAGCGGCATCGAACCTCAAGCGGACCTGGGTCAGCCACGGCCTCGCGCGCGACTGGATGTCCGAGGATTGCCGCGACCACCTGCGCGCCGCGATCGAGACGAAGACGGTGTGGCTGCCCGCGGGGGAGTGAACCCGCGCCTCACGCCCGCCCGGCGGCGGAGGACAGGCTCAGCGGGTCGATCCCCATGTGGCGCAGCATGCCGCTCCACTTGCCGGGGTCGTCGTCCGAGAACACCAGTTCCGCCGGCGCCTCGGCGGTCAGCCAGTCGTTGCGCTGCACCTCGGCCTCGAGCTGGCCCGGGCCCCACCCCGAGTAGCCCAGCGCCATCAGCGCGGAGGTCGGCCCCTGCCCGCGCGCCAGCGCCTCGAGGATGTCCACCGTCGCCGTCATGCCGAACTTGCCCGAGACCAGCATCGTGGCGCCGACGCTCATGTAATCGGGCGAGTGCAGCACGAATCCCCGCCCGCGCTCCATCGGCCCGCCGACATGCACGCGGATGTCGCGACCGTTCGGCGCCTTCGGGATGTTGAGCTGTTCGAGCATGCCGGAAAAGCTCAGGTCGTTCACCGGCTTGTTGATCACGAGACCCATGGCGCCCTCGGGCGAATGCGCGCAGATCAGCACGAGGCTGCGCTCGAACCGCGGATCGGCCATGCCCGGCATGGCGATGAGAAGGCTTCCCGACAGATCCATGACGCGTGTCCCTTTCCCCGAGTATGGAGCGCGCCGGGCTTCGGCTCAAGAGGGTCGCGCGGCCACAGTTGCGCGAGGCCGGCGGCCCGTCGCCGGAATGTGACTTCCCATCGTCCGCGCCTCGCCTCAAGGTGCGGCCATGCTGACCCGCCTTCTCCTCGCCTCATCCCTCGCCGTCGCTGCGCTGCCCGCCGCGGCCACCACGCAGGACGACATCGTCCGCGCCGATGTCCTGCCCGGCTGGCGCGACGGCGGCCGCCACTTCGCCGCGCTGCGCCTCCAGCTCGCGCCCGAGTGGAAGACCTACTGGCGCAGCCCCGGAGAGGTGGGCATCCCGCCCGAGTTCGACTGGAGCGGGTCCGAGAACCTCGGCTCGGTCCGGCTGCACTGGCCGGCGCCGCATGTCTTCACGCTGAACGGGATGCGGACCATCGGCTACCGCGGCGTGGTGGTGCTGCCGTTCGAGATCGAGCCGCTCGATCCCGCGCGCCCCATCCGCCTGCAGGCACGCGTCGATCTGGGCGTCTGCCGCGACATCTGCGTGCCGGCGGCGCTGGAATTCGCGGCGGACCTGCCGGCAGAGGGAACACGCGACGCGGCGATCGCGGCGGCGTTGGACTCGCGGCCGGAATCCGGTCGCGAGGCCGGCCTCGGACGGATCTCCTGCCGGGTGGAGCCGATCTCCGACGGCCTGCGGCTGACGGCCGAGCTTGACCTGCCCGCAACCGGCAGCGACGAGGTGGTGGTCGTCGAATCCGGCTCGCCGTCGATCTGGGCCTCCGAGGCAGTGGCCTCGCGCAGCGGGGCGCGCCTGACCGCGGTGTCCGACATGGTGGGGCCGGGGGGCGCGCCCTTCGCGCTCGACCGCGCGGCCCTGACGGTCACGGTGCTGGGCGACCGCCGCGCGGTGGAAATCCGGGGCTGCCCGGCGCCCTGAGGCGCCACCGCCGCGACTGCGGCCGCGGCAGCGGGGGCTCGATGCCCCCGATGCCGCGCCCCTCGCGCTGCGGGCACCAGGTCCTTCCCCCGGCCGACGCCTACCGGCCCAGCCGCGCCTTCAGGTCCAGAAGATCCGCCCAACTCTCGCGCTTGGCCTCGGGCTGGCGCAGCAGATAGGCCGGATGACACATCGGCAGCACCGGACGGCCATAGGCCTCGGCCCAGCGGCCGCGCAGCCGGGTGATCCCGGTCCGCCCCAGCACGGCCGCGCAGGCGGTGTTGCCCATCAGCACGATCACCTCCGGCGCCACCAGCTCGACATGCCGCGCAAGGAACGGCTTCATCATCGCCACTTCCGCCGCCGACGGGTCGCGGTTCTGCGGCGGCCGCCACGGCATGACGTTGGTGATGTAGATCGCGGCCTCCGGATCGGGGCTGGTGCGCGAGATGCCGATGGCCGCCAGCATCCGGTCGAGCAGTTGCCCGGCCCGCCCCACGAAGGGCCGGCCCGCGGCATCCTCCTCGCGGCCCGGCGCCTCGCCGATCAGCATCAGCCGCGCAAGAGGGTTCCCGTCGCAGAACACCGTGTTGCGCGCCCCGCGCTTCAGGTCGCAATGCTCATAGGCTGCCACCGCCTCGCGCAGCGCCTCGAGGCTTCCGGCCGCTTCCGCCGCACGCCGCGCCTCGTCCACCGGATCGGCTGCGCGCGCGACCGGGACGGCGGTCTGTTCCGCCGCGCCGACGGCCGGCCGGACCGCGGCCTCCGCCAGAGCATAGCGATCGACCGGCGCGTCCAGGATGGCCTCGGTGACGCCAAGGTCCACCTGCCATTCCAGCAGCGCCAGCGCCAGATCCCAGTCCGCCGCGTCCCCGTGCAACCCGTCCATCGCTTTCCCCGACTCAGAGGGAGACCGTAGGCCGCGGTCCCGGGCCGGACAACCGCCTTGTCCCGCGCCGAGGCGCTTCCTATAAGGCCGCAATCCCTCGACGGAGACGCCCATGACCTTCCGCGCCCGCCACCTTCTCGGCATCGAGCACCTGGCGCCCGACGAGATCCGCTCCGTCCTCGACCTCGCCGACAGCTATGTGGACCTGAACCGCCGCACGATGAAGCAGTCGGACGCGCTGGCGGGGATGACCCAGATCAACATGTTCTTCGAGGCCTCGACCCGCACGCAGTCGAGCTTCGAGCTGGCCGGCAAGCGGCTCGGGGCGGATGTGATGAACATGTCGGTCGCGCAGTCCTCGGTGAAGAAGGGCGAGACGCTGATCGACACCGCGATGACGCTGAACGCGATGCAGCCCGACCTTCTGGTGGTGCGGCATCCGTCCTCGGGCGCGGTCAACCTGCTGGCCTCGAAGGTGAACTGCGCCGTCCTGAACGCGGGCGACGGGCGGCACGAGCATCCCACGCAGGCGCTGCTCGATGCCCTCACCATCCGCCGCGCCAAGGGCCGCATCCAGCGCCTCACCGTCGCGATCTGCGGCGACATCGCCCACAGCCGCGTCGCGCGCTCCAACCTGATCCTGCTCGGCAAGATGGAGAACCGCGTGCGCCTGATCGGCCCGCCGACGCTGATGCCGCCGGGCGTCGCCGAATTCGGCTGCGAGCTTTACGACGACATGAAGCAGGGCCTCGAGGGCGCCGACGTGGTGATGATGCTGCGCCTTCAGAAGGAACGGATGGACGGCGCCTTCATCCCTTCGGAACGCGAATATTACCACCGCTACGGCCTCGACGCCGAGAAGCTGGCCTATGCGAAGGACGACGCCATCGTGATGCACCCCGGCCCGATGAACCGCGGCGTGGAGATCGACGGCACGCTGGCCGACGACATCAACCGCTCGGTCATCCAGCACCAGGTCGAGATGGGCGTCGCGGTGCGCATGGCCTGCATGGACCTTCTGGCGCGGAACCTGCGTGCCGAACGTGGCCGCGCCGCCGTGGGGGTGATGGTATGACGATCCTTCTCCAGAACGCCCGCCTGATCGACCCCGAGGCCGGCACCGAGACCGAGGGCGACCTGCTGATCGAGGGCGGCCTGATCGCAGCACTCGGCGCGCTGGAGGTTCCGGCGGACGCCCGCGTGATCGACTGTCAGGGCAAATGGCTTGCCCCCGGCATCGTGGACATCGGCGTGAAGGTGGGCGAGCCGGGCGAGCGCCACAAGGAAAGCTTCCGCTCGGCGGGCCTTGCCGCCGCGGCGGGTGGCGTCACGACCATGGTCACCCGGCCCGACACCCTCCCCGCCATCGACACGCCCGAGACGCTCGAGTTCGTCACCCGCCGCGCCGCCGGGGCAAGTCCCGTCCGCATCCGCCACATGGCGGCCCTGACCAAGGGCCGCGAGGGGCGCGAGATGGTCGAGGTGGGCTTCCTGCTCGACACCGGCGCGGTCGCCTTCACCGACTGCGACCACGTGATCGAGAACACCAAGGTCGCCGCGCGCTGCATGACCTACGCCCGCAGCCTCGGCGCGCTGATCATCGGCCACCCGCAGGAGCCGGGACTTTCGGCCGGTGCCGTTGCGACCAACGGCAAGTTTGCCAGCCTCCGCGGCCTTCCGGGCGTCAATCCGATGGCCGAGCGCATGGGCCTCGACCGCGACCTCGCACTGGTCGAGATGTCGGGCGTCCGCTACCACGCCGACCAGATCACCACCGCGGGCAGCCTGCCTGCGCTGGAGCGGGCGAAGGCCGCAGGCCTCGACGTGACGGCGGGGGTGGGCATCCATCACCTGACGCTCAACGAATTCGACGTGGGCGACTACCGCACCTTCTTCAAGCTGAAACCGCCGCTCCGGTCCGAGGACGACCGGCTCGCGATGGTCGAGGCGGTGGGGTCTGGGCTGATCGACATCATCTCGTCGATGCACACGCCGCAGGACGAGGAATCGAAGCGCCTGCCCTTCGAGGAAGCCGCCTGGGGCGCCGTCGCGCTGGAAACCTTCCTGCCCGCCGCGCTGCGCCTCTACCATGCGGGGCTGCTGACCCTGCCGCAGCTGTTCCGCGCCATGTCGCTCAACCCGGCAAAGCGGCTCGGGCTGCCGCAGGGCCGGCTGGCCGAGGGCGCACCGGCGGACCTCGTGCTCTTCGACGCCGAGGCGCCCTTCGTGCTCGACCGCTTCACGCTGCGGTCGAAATCGAAGAACACGCCCTTCGACGGGCAGCGGATGGAGGGCCGGGTTCTGGCCACCTTCGTTGGCGGCGAACAGGTTTATGCGGTGGGAGAGTAAGATGCCGGTGATCGAAAGCGGCCCTCTGGCGCTGATCCTGACGGGGGTGCTGGGCTACCTGCTGGGCTCCATCCCCTTCGGCATCGTCATCACCCGGGCCTTCGGCCTCGGCGACCTGCGCCAGATCGGCTCGGGCAACATCGGCGCGACGAACGTGCTGCGCACCGGGAACAAGCCCGCGGCACTGGCGACACTGCTCCTTGATTCAGGCAAGGGCGCCATCGCCGTGCTGATCGCGCGCTTCGCGGTGGGAGAGGATGCGGCGCAGCTGGCGGCGCTGACCTCGTTCCTCGGGCACCTGTTCCCGGTCTGGCTGGGCTTCCGGGGCGGCAAGGGCGTGGCAACCTTCCTTGGGACGCTTCTCGCGCTCGCGTGGCCGGTGGGCATCGCCTGCTGCCTGACATGGCTTGCCACCGCCGCCGTCAGCCGGATCTCGTCGCTTTCGGCGCTGGTCGCGGCGGCGAGTTCGGTCCTGTGGATGTTCCTGCTCGGGCAGGGGCAGATGGCGCTGCTCGGGCTGCTCCTGACGGCAATGATCTTCTACCGCCACTCGGCCAACATCAGCCGCCTCATGGCCGGCACCGAGCCAAGGATCGGCGCCGGCAAGAAGGCCTCCTGACCTCAGCGGCGGGCTTCAAGAAGCGCCGCGATGCGCTTGCTGTTCTCGTAGATCCCGATCAGCAGGAACATCGACCCGCCGAAGATCACCGCCGAAAGCAGGCCAGACAGCAGGAACAGCAGCCCGGCGAAGACACCGGCCTCGCTCATCATGCCGATCGCGCCGATGACGGCGCCCACCGCGATCAGGATGACGAGCGTCATCACCAGCTTGTCATAGGTCGAAATCAGGAAATCACGCATGCAACAGGCTCCCTCGTTATCGGAGGCATGGTGACACGGCGGTCAGGCGCCACCGCCTGACGCGATGTCGCAGGTCAGTAGCTCATCTCGGGGTAGATCCGGCGCAGGTCGCCTTCCCACGGCCCGTGGAAGCGGTCGAGCAGATCGTCGGCGATGCCCCGGCCCGAGGCCCCGCTTTCGGCGAGCACGTCCAGATGCCCCGCCTCGTCCGACATGCCGGCGCCCGCCCGCCCGCGGGCACGCAGCCCGGCTTGCGCGATGGCCACCACCTCGCGCGCGAGATCGGCCATCCGCAGCCCGTCCACCTCGGCCTGCAGCCCGTCGACCGAGGCCGCCACGCGCAGCGCCTCGCGCGTCTCGGCGCTCCAGCCCTTGGCCAGATCCCAAGCGGCGTCCAGCGCCGTGCCGTCATAGGTCAGCCCGACCCACAGCGCCGGCAGCGCCACCAGATGGGGCAGCGGCCCGGCATCCGCCCCGCGCATCTCGATGTATTTCTTGACCCGGGCTTCCGGGAAGACCGTGGTCATGTGGTCGGCCCAGTCCGACAGCGTGGGCTTCTCGCCCGGCAGGGCCGGAAGCTCGCCCTTCAGGAAGTCGCGGAACGACTGGCCCAGCGCGTTGATGTAGCTGCCATCGCGATAGACGAAATACATCGGCACATCGAGCACCCAGTCCACATAGCGCTGGAAGCCCATGCCGTCCTCGAAGACGAAGGGCAGCATCCCCGTCCGCGCCGCGTCGAGGCTGCGCCAGATGCGCGAGCGCCAGCTCTTGTGGCCATTCACGCGCCCCTCGAAGAACGGCGACGAGGCGAAAAGCGCGGTGGCCACCGGCTGCAGCGCCAGCGCCACGCGCAGCTTCTGCACCATGTCGGCTTCCGACGCGTAATCGAGATTCACCTGCACGGTGCAGGTGCGATACATCATCTGCGTGCCGTGCGTGCCGACCTGCCCCATGTAATCGGTCATCAGGCGATAGCGGCCCTTCGGCATCACCGGCATCTGCTCGTGCGTCCAGACCGGAGCGGCACCGACGCCGAGGAACTTTGCGCCCATCCCGTCCGCCACCTCGGCGACCTCGCGCAGATGGCTTTCCAGTTCGGCCTTGGTGTCATGCACGGTCTCGACCGGGGCGCCCGACAGTTCCAGCTGCCCGCCGGGTTCCAGCGAGACATTGGCCCCGTCCCGCGTCAGGCCGATGATCGCGTCCTTCTCCAGCACCGGCGTCCAGCCGTAGCCGTCGCGCAGCCCTTCGAGAATCGCGCGGACCGAGCAGGCCCCCTCGTAGGGCAACGGCTCCAGCGTGGCCGCGACATAGCCGAACTTCTCGTGCTCGGTGCCGATGCGCCAGTCGGATGCGGGTTTGCAGCCGGCCTCCATGTAGGCCGCAAGCTGCTCGAAACTCTCGATCGGACCGCCGCCGGACTGGGGAATGGACATCACTGGCTCCGATCGGTTGCGGGTAGAGGTTCGGGAGGCAAGACGTGTCGCGTCGTCGCAGTCAAGTCAAGACCGCGCGGGCCGGCCGCCGCCAGATCACCGGGCCGATGGTGGCAGCTTCCGACGAAAGGCTGATGACGCCCACCCCGGCCGGAGCAGGGGCATCGAGCGCCGCAACCAGCGCCTTCATGTCCAGTCCGGGGAGGGTCGCGAAGGCGTCGAACAGCCGCTCGGCCCCGCGCGCGCCGGTCGGGATCATCAGGACCTGCCCGTCCACCTGCCGGAGCCGCCAGAGCCGCTGGCCGTTCAGCGCGACGAGGCGCAGCTCCTGCATGTCGTCGAGCGCGACGAAGCCGCCGAAGGTCGGCCCGAGATAGCCGACCTGCCCCTCGTCCACCTCCACGACGCCGGGGGCCTCGCCCGCGCGGACGAAGCGCATCCGGCGCAGCGCGGTCAGTGCCCAACCGGCGGCCGCCAGCGTCACGACCCCACCCACGGGCACCATCAGCCAGCCACCGAGCGAGGCCAGCCAGAGCCCGGCCGCCACCGCCAGCGCCGCGGCCGCCGGCTCGCGCCAGCGCCTCAGCGCCGCGACCGCAGCGGGCCGCAGAAAGCTCACACCCAGTCCCCGAGCACCGACTGCCACAGCGCCAGCGCCGCGACCGCCGCCGTGTCGGCGCGCAGGATGCGCGGGCCGAGGCTGACCGGCACGACCTGTGGCATCCGGCGCAGCCGCTCCTGCTCGGCCTCCGAAAAGCCGCCCTCCGGCCCGATCAGGATGGCCCAGGGACCGGGCGAGGGCCGCTTCGGCTCCTCCTCGAAGCCGCGTGCCGGGCCCTGCCCCGCGCCCTCCAGCAGCCCGGCCCGGGCGCCGAGCAGGGTCTCGTCGCACCACATGATGCGGCGGTCCGCGGGCCAGCGGTCGAGCAGCCGGTCGAGCGGCACGAGGTCGGCCACCTCGGGCACGAAGGTTCCGCCGCATTGCTCGGCGGCCTCGACGGCGTGGGCCTGCAGCCGATCCTGCCGGATGCGCTCGGAATTGGTGAAGCGGGTCTGCACCGGCAGGATGCGCGCGGCGCCCATCTCGGCCGCCTTCTCTACGATGAAGTCGGTGCGGGCCTTCTTGATCGGCGCGAACATGAGCCACAGGTCGGGCGGCAGCCGCAGCGGCGCGGTCTGCGCCGCGCAGACGAGGGTGCCGCCGCGCTTGCCGACCTCGGCCACATCCGCGCGCCATTCGCCACCGCGGCCGTTGAACACCAGCACGCCCGCGCCCGGCCCGAGCCGCATCACCCCGAACAGGTAATGCGCCTGATCCTGCGTCAGAGGAACGGGTTGCCCCTGTCCAAGGGGCTGATCTACATAAAGCCTGATCTTCGCATCCGACATGGGGGCACCTTATGCAGCAGCCGAGCCAAGCGCCAGAGGCTCCCGCCGCGGGCACCGTCGCCGATGCCCCGCCCGGCAACTGGGTGGACACGCTTGCGCCGGCCTTCACGCGGCCGTACCTGCGACTGTCGCGCGCCGACCGGCCGATCGGGACATGGCTGCTGCTGATCCCCTGCTTCTGGGCCGTGGCGTTGGCGGCGCTGGCCGACCCCGAGGGCTACCGGCCGCTCGATCTCTGGATCGTGCTTGGCTGTTCCATCGGCGCCTTCCTGATGCGCGGCGCGGGATGCACCTGGAACGACATCACCGACCGCGACTTCGACGCGGCGGTGGCGCGGACGCGCTCGCGCCCGATCCCGTCGGGGCAGGTCACCGCGAAGGGCGCAGCGGTCTGGATGGTGGTGCAGGCGCTTCTCGCCTCGCTGATCCTGTTCAGCTTCAACCTGACCGCCATCCTTCTCGGCATCGCCTCGCTGGCGCTGGTCTGCGTCTATCCCTTCGCAAAGCGCTTCACCTGGTGGCCGCAGGCTTTCCTCGGCCTTGCCTTCAATTGGGGGGCGCTGCTCGCCTGGGCCGCGCATACCGGCAGCCTCTCCTGGGCGCCGGTCGCGCTTTATGGCGCGGGGATCGCCTGGACGCTGTTCTACGACACGATCTACGCCCATCAGGACAAGGAGGACGATGCGCTGATCGGCGTGCGGTCCACCGCGCGGCTGTTCGGGCGGAACACCGGGAAGTGGCTGATGGTCTTCATGGTGATCGCGACGCTCTTGATGACGCTTGCCGTGCTGCTGGCGGTGCTGCCGCAGGGATCGATCCTGCAGCTTCTGATCGCGCTGGCCGGCGTCTGGGGCTTCGGCGCGCACATGACCTGGCAGCTGGCGCAGCTTGATACCGAGGATACCGTGCGCTGCCTGCGACTGTTCCGCTCCAACCGCGATGCGGGACTGATCCCTGCGCTGTTTCTCGCCACGGCTGCACTCCTCTGATTGCCCGCGGGGGGTTGAGGCCCTAAGGACGGGTGCATCTGCCCTCCGCCCGGAGAATCTTCGCCATGCGCATCTCCCCCAGGATCCTCGCCCCGTTCTGCTTCGCCGGAGCCGCCGCCCTTGCGGTGGTGGGCGCAACATGGGCCGCGACGACGATCGAGAGCCGGTCCGCGCAGGCGGTGCGCTCGCAACTGCTGAAGGCGGGACTCGACTTCGTCGAGGTCCGGGCCGACGGCCTGCAGGTCTGGCTGACCGGTACCGCCCCGAACGAGGCCGCGCGGTTCCGCGCGGTCAATGCGGCCGGCAGCGTGGTCGATGCGGCACGGGTGCGCGACGCGCTGGAGGTCACGCCGGTGCGCGAGATCGAGGCGCCCCGCTTCTCGGTC
Source organism: Rhodobacter sp. CZR27 (assembly GCF_002407205.1). Lineage (NCBI taxonomy): Bacteria > Pseudomonadati > Pseudomonadota > Alphaproteobacteria > Rhodobacterales > Rhodobacter > Rhodobacter sp. CZR27. Next base: position 2,872,298 of record NZ_CP023548.1, read on the forward strand.
GAGATGTTGCGCAACGACGATGGCGTCTCGCTGATCGGGCTGCTGCCGGATGGCAGCGCGACGGAAGACCTCGCCGCCGCCGCCCGTGGCATGGCCGAGGGGATGGATGTGGCCGACATGCTCGAGACGGCCGATTTCCCCGCCCCCGAAGGCTGGGCAGAGGCGCTCGATTTCGGGCTGGCGGCGCTTCGCCTGTTGCCGCGCTCGAAGATTTCCGTGGCCGCCGACCGGGTGTCCATCACCGCGATCTCGGAAAGCGAGGAGGCCAAGCGCAAGCTGCAGGGGCAGATCCTGCGGCTGGCGCCCGAGGGGCTGGAGCTGGTGATGAACATCTCGGCCCCGCGGCCGGTGCTGACCCCGTTCACCCTGCGCTTCGTGATCGACGCGGAAGGCGCCCGCTTCGATGCCTGCTCGGCCGACACGCCGCGGGCGCGCGACCGGATCCTTGCCGCGGGCGCCGCCGCGGGCGTGAAGGGCGAGACGCCCTGCGCCATCGGCCTCGGCGTGCCCTCGCCCCGCTGGGCCGAGGCGGCCGAGGCGGCGGTGGGGGCGGTGGCCGCGCTGGGTTCGGGCGCCGTCACCTTCTCGGACGCGGACGTGACGCTGGAAGGCACGCCCGGCACCCCTCGCGCCGCCTTCGACCGCGCGGTGGGCGAGCTTGAGGCGGCGCTGCCGCCGGTCTTCTCGCTCGACGCGACGCTGCCGCCGAAGCCCGAGGCGGTGGCCGAGGGACCGGCCGAGTTCACCGCCACGCTGTCGCCGGAAGGCCGGGTGGAGCTGAGCGGCCGCGTGACGGACGAACTGACGCGCAAGGCAGTGGACAGCTTCGCCCGCGCCCAGTTCGGTGCAGCCAAGGTGCGCATGGCGACGCGTCTTGATGCCGAACTGCCCGAAGGCTGGCCCGGCCGCGTGCTGGCCGGGCTCGAGTCCCTCGCGCAGCTGCAATCCGGCCAGCTGCTGGTGCGGGCCGACACGGTCGAGGTCACCGGCGTCACCGGGTCGAAGCAGGCCAGCGCCCGGATCTCGCAGGTGCTGTCGGACAAGCTGGGCCAGGGCCGCAGCTTCCGGGTCTCCGTGCGCTACGACGAGAAGTTCGACCCCGACGCCGCCCTGCCGACGCCGGAGGAATGCATGACCCGCATCCAGCGCGTCCTTGCCGGCCAGAAGATCACCTTCGAGCCCGGCTCGACCGAGATCGACCAGAGCGCACGCGGCACGCTCGACGGGCTGGCCGAGGTGCTCAAGCTCTGCAAGGGACTGCCCATCGAGATCTCGGGCCACACTGACAGCCAGGGCAGCGCCGGGGGCAACAAGGCGATCAGCCAGGCCCGCGCCGAGGCGGTGCTGATGGCGCTGCAGGGCCGGCGCGTCGATGTCAGCCGGATGAAGGCGGTGGGCTACGGCGAGGAGCGTCCCATCGCCGACAACCGGGACGAGGCGGGCCGCGAGGCGAACCGGCGGATCGAGTTCACCCGGCTGGCCGAGGATGGCAAGCCGATCCCGGCCCCCGCGCCTGAGGCCGATGTCGCGGCGGCTGCCGCGACGGGCGAGCCCTCGTTCGCGCCCACCGAAAAGACGCGGCGGCCGAAGCGTCGCCCCGAGACCGACTGAGAAGGCCATGAACCGCACAGAATTCATCATCGCCACCGCCGTCATCCTTTTCGTCGCCTTCCTCATGGGGTGGTTCGCGCACTGGCTGGTCAGCCGCTTCTCGCGGGTGACGGGCGACATGTCCGAGGTGGACCGGCTGGCGCAACATCTGCACGAGGCCGAGGAGCAACGCGATCAGGCGGTGCTCTACCTTGAAAGCCGCGAGGCTGACTTGGGCGCCCGGCTGGCGCAGGCCGAGGCCGAATTGCGCGCCGCGATGGAGGGCCTGCGCGAGGCCCGGGCGGAATCCGAGGAAATGCGCGCCTATATCGAGCGCATCAACGCGGGGTGAGCCGCGGCCGCGGCCGGCAGGCCGTCGCCGGTGCTCCGGTCATCGGCCCCCGGCGCGCCGACCATACGCATTTCCGGGTTCCGACCCTTGTCCGGGGGCGATCAGCCCGCCAGCAGGTCGGCGACGAGCCGCGAGCCGGGATCGGCCAGCGCATTGATCACGTCGAAATGGTGCCGGCCGGGTTCGACATGCCACGGGCAGGCCCAGACCTCGGACAGCAGCCGCGCCTGCCACAGGAAGGACGGCCGCTCGTGCCCGCCGACATGGACGGTGACGGCGGTCGAGCCGCGGCGCGACCGGCGCGCGGGGCTTTCGCAGGCAGCCTCGGCCGCGTCGAGACGCAGCGTCGCGTTCATCGAGGTGCGAAGCAGCGGCCCCAGATCGGCCAGCGGCGAGATCGGCACCGACCGGACAAGGCGCGCGGCCGTTTCGGGCGCCAGTGCCACGTCCTCGCAGGCGAGACGGGCCGCAAGATGCCCTCCGGCGGAATGCCCCGTGACGACGATCGGCCCCGCGACCAGCGCCGCGGCCGCCTCGAGCGCGGCGGCGGCCTCCCGCGTGATGCCGGCGATGCGCAGCGCCGGCGCCAGCGTATAGGACGGCAGCGCCACCGCCCAGCCCCGCGCCAGCGGCCCGGCCGCGAGATGCGACCAGTCCTCGCGCCCCGACCCCATCCAGTAGCCGCCATGCAGGAAGAGGACGAGGCCCTTCGGCTCGGCTTCGGGCAGGAACAGGTCCAGCAGGTTGCGCTCCTGCGGGCCGTAGCGCAGGCCGGGGCGCGCCCTTGGCCCGAGGGAAGCCCGGAAGGCCGCGGCCGCGGCCTGCCAGCGCGCGGGATAATCCTCGCCTTCCGGAATGAAGGCGCTGTTGGCATAGGCGAGGCTCAGGTCGCCCTCCTCCATCGCCACGCCGTTACTGGACATGATCCGCGCCCCGTGCTTTGCATGATCGGTGCACTCTGCCCGGCCCTCCGGGCGGCTGCAAATCCATTATCCGGGAGGACCCGCCATGCTCGACTCCGTCACCGACCTGCGCTCGCTTCTGAAGGACCCCTCGCTTCTGGAGACCCGCGCCTTCGTGGCGGGCGAGTGGGTGCAGGCCGACGACGGCGCGACCTTCGAGGTGACGAACCCCGCCCGCGGCGACGTGATCTGCACCGTGCCGGACCTTGGCCGGGCCGAGGTGGCGCGCGCCATCGCCGCCGCCGCCGAGGCGATGAAGGACTGGGCCGCCCGCACCGCCAAGGAGCGTGCGCAGGTGATGCGCCGCTGGTTCGACCTGATGATGGCGAACCAGGACGACCTGGCCGCGATTCTGACGGCCGAGATGGGCAAGCCGCTCGCCGAGGCGAAGGGCGAGATCGCCTATGGCGCATCGTTCATCGAATGGTTCGGCGAGGAGGCGAAGCGGATCTACGGCGAGACGATCCCCGGCCACATGCGCGACAAGCGCATCACGGTGCTCAAGCAGCCGATCGGCGTCGTGGGCTCGATCACGCCGTGGAACTTCCCGAACGCGATGATCACCCGGAAATGCGGCCCGGCGCTCGCCGCAGGCTGCGGGTTCGTCGCCCGCCCGGCGGCCGAGACGCCGCTGTCGGCGCTGGCGCTTGCCGTGCTTGGCGAACGGGCGGGGCTGCCGAAGGGCATCCTGTCGGTCGTGACCTCCACGAAGTCCTCCGACATCGGCAAGGAGTTCTGCGAGAATCCGGCTGTCCGCAAGCTGACCTTCACCGGCAGCACGGAAGTCGGGCGCATCCTGATGCGGCAGGCGGCCGATCAGGTGATGAAATGCTCGATGGAACTGGGCGGCAACGCGCCGTTCATCGTCTTCGACGATGCCGATCTCGATGCCGCCGTGCAGGGCGCCATGGCGTCGAAGTTCCGCAACAACGGCCAGACCTGCGTCTGCGCCAACCGGATCTATGTGCAGTCGGGCGTCTATGCCGCCTTCGCCGAAAAGCTCGCCGCGGCGGTGGCCAGGCTCAAGGTCGGCGACGGCCTCGTCGCCGGAACCGATGCCGGCCCGCTGATCAACGAGAAGGCCGTGGAGAAGGTCGAGGAGCATATCCGCGACGTGCTCGACGGCGGCGGGCAGGTCGTCACCGGGGGCAAGCGCCACGCACTGGGCGGAACGTTCTTCGAGCCGACGGTGGTCACCGGCGTCCGGCAGGACATGAAGGTCTCGACCGAGGAAACCTTCGGCCCACTCGCCCCCCTCTTCCGCTTCGACACCGAGGAGGAAGTCATCGGCCATGCCAACGACACGATCTTCGGCCTTGCCTCCTACTTCTATGCCCGCGACATCGGCCGCATCACCCGCGTGCAGGAGGCGCTGGAATACGGCATCGTGGGCGTGAACACCGGGATCATCTCGACCGAGGTGGCGCCCTTCGGCGGGGTGAAGCAATCCGGCCTCGGCCGCGAGGGCAGCCACCACGGGATCGAGGATTACCTCGAGATGAAATACGTCTGCCTCTCGATCTGAGGCAGCCGCCGCCCCCTGCCCGCCCGGAGGCTCTCCGGGCGGTTTCGTTTCAAATCGCCGAGTGTTCATGCTTTTCGAGATTCTCATCGTCCTCGCCCTGATCGCCCTGAACGGGGTGCTGGCGATGTCGGAACTGGCCATCGTCTCGGCGCGTCCGGCGCGGCTCAAACCGATGGCCGAGGCCGGGCGCAAGGGCGCCGCCATCGCGCTGAAGCTGGCCGAGGATCCGGGCCGCTTCCTGTCCACGGTGCAGATCGGCATCACCCTCGTCGGCGTCCTGTCGGGCGCCTTCTCGGGCGCGACGCTGGGCGCCCGGCTCGCCGACTTCCTCAGCCGGCAGGGGCTGGAGCCCGGGCTGGCCAACACGCTCGGCGTGGGCAGCGTGGTGGTGGTGCTGACCTACCTCTCGCTGATCGTGGGAGAACTGGTGCCCAAGCAGCTTGCCCTGCGCAATGCCGAGGGCATCGCGGCGGGCATGGCGCCCTCGATGCGGCTGCTGTCGATCGTCGCGGCGCCGGTCGTCTGGTTCCTCGACCGCTCGGGCAAGCTTCTGCTGGCGCTGCTGGGCCAGTCCGGGGAAAGCAAGTCCCGCGTCACCGACGAGGAGGTGCGCACCCTGCTGACCGAGGCGCATCAGGAAGGCGTGATCGAGGCGGAAGAGCGCGCGATGCTCTCGGGCGTCATGCGGCTTGCCGACCGCACGGCACGCGCCCTGATGACCCCGCGGCGCGACGTCGAGATGCTGGACATCGAGACCGAGCCGTCCGAGATGCTGGCGGCGATCTGCCGGGTGTCGCGCGCGCGGATCCCGGTGCGCCGGCGGGCCACCGACGAGGTGCTGGGCGTGCTCTACCTGACCGACGCCTTCGCGGCGGTGGCGCGGGGCGAGCCGGTCGACCTGAAAAGCCTCGTGCGCGAGGTGCCGGTGGTCTCGGACATGGCGAACGCGCTCGACGTGGTCGAGATGCTGCGCGCCCCGCAGAACCACCTCGTTCTGGTCTATGACGAATACGGCCATTTCGAGGGCATCATCAGCCGCGGCGACATCCTCGAGGCGGTGGCCGGCACCTTCCGCGAGAGCGTCGAGGACGAGCCCGCCGTGGCCGAGCGCGCCGACGGATCGCTGCTTGTCGCGGGCTGGATGCCGGTGGACGAGTTCTGCGAGCGGCTGTCGATCCCGCGCGCGCTGGCGGGCGATTACGAGACGGTGGCGGGCCTCGTGCTGAACCAACTGCGCGCCCTGCCGCAACTGGGCGACCACGTGACGGCCGCCGGCTGGCGGATCGAGGTGGTCGACATGGACAGCCGCCGCATCGACAAGGTGCTGGTCAGCCGGCTGTGACCGGCGGCGGCTTGCGAGAAGCGGGGGCAGGCGCCTATCCTTCTGCGATGGACACATCCGACGACTCCCTTGCGCGGGGGGCGGCGGCGGGCGACCGGGACGCTTTCGCCGCCCTGATCGAGCGGCACTATGACCGCATCTTCCGGCTGGCTTGGCGCATGACCGGCAGCCGGACCGAAGCCGAGGATCTGGCGCAGGACATCTGCGCGGCGCTGCCGGCGAAGCTGCGCGGCTGGCGGGGCGATGCCCTGTTCACGACCTGGCTCTACCGCGTGGTGGTGAACGCGGCGCACGACCTGCGCCGCCGGCAGTCCGTGCGGAACCGGGCCGCCCTCGGCTGGGGCGACTGGGAACTGGCGCGGCAGGACGAGGTTCAGGAGGCCCGCGCCGCACAGGAATGGCTGGTCGCCGCCATGACCGCGCTGCCGGTCGAGTTGCGGGACACGGTGGCGCTTGTGCTGGGCGAGGAGATGACACAGGCCGAGGCGGCGGCCGTGCTCGGTCTGGCCGAGGGCACCGTCGCATGGCGCATGTCCGAGGTGAGGAAGCGGCTGAAGGCCGTGGCCCGGAAGGAGGCCCGCACATGAGCGACGAACTCGAACGGCTGCGCCGGGCGCTGGCCGGGGATGCGGTCCCCGAGCCGGATGCCGCGGCGAAGGCGCGGGCGCTCGCGCTGGCGATGGAAAATTTCGACCGCTCCCAAGGACGGGCGGGCCGGACGCGTCAGGGGAAGGACCGCCCGCGACGGGCGGGTGCCCTGAACGGAGTGCGTGGCATGTCGAGTCTGATTTCCTCCCGGTTCCTGCTGGCGACGACGGGATCGCTGGCGGCGCTTTGCGTCGCGCTGGTGGTGGTGCTTCCCTCGGCCCGTGACGAGGCGCCGGGCCTTCCGCGGCCCGCCGTGGCCCCCACGTTAAAGACTGTCCCGGATGCGGCGGCCCCCGAAGCGGTCGCCCCCCGGATGGAAGCCGTGCCCGGCAAGGCGGTGGATCGGGCCGGCGATGCTGCCCCCGCGCCGCAACCGGTGCCGATGGCGGATGCCGCCGTCGACGAGGCGGTGACCCACGCGATTGCGCCGCCGCCCTCGACCGAAGCCTTCGCGAACGCGCCGCAGGGCCGGCTGCACGTGACGGCGGAAGAGCCGGTCTCCACCTTCTCGATCGACGTCGACACGGCAAGCTATGCCATCGTCCGCTCCAGCCTCGAGGCGGGCCGGCTTCCGCCGCCGGATGCGGTGCGGATCGAGGAGATGATCAACTACTTCCCCTACGCCTACCCCGCTCCGGAACCGGGAGCGCCGCCGTTCCGCACCACCGTCACGGTGACGCCCACGCCCTGGAACCCGGGCACGCGGCTCGTCCATATCGGGCTGCAGGGCCGCCAGCCCGAGGCCGGGGCGCGGCCGCCGCTGAACCTGGTGTTCCTGATCGACACCTCGGGGTCGATGCAGCACCCGGCCAAGCTGCCCCTGCTGAAGCAGTCCTTCGGGCTGATGCTGGGCCGGCTGAGTCCCGCGGATCAGGTGGCCATCGTCACCTATGCCGGATCGGCCGGCGAGGTGCTGGCGCCGACGCCGGCCGATCAGCGGCAGACGATCCTCGATGCGCTTGACCGGCTCGACGCCGGCGGGTCCACGGCGGGCGAGGAAGGGCTGCGTCTCGCCTACCGCACCGCCGCCGGCATGTCCGGCGCGGGCGAGATATCGCGCGTGATCCTGGCCACCGACGGCGACTTCAACGTCGGCATCGCCGATCCCGAGGACCTGAAGACCCTGATCGCGGAGGAGCGCGACAGCGGCATCTATCTTTCGGTGCTGGGCTTCGGCCGCGGCAACCTTGACGACGCGACGATGCAGGCGCTGGCGCAGAACGGCAACGGCCAGGCGGCCTATATCGACCGGCTGGGCGAGGCGCAGAAGGTGCTGGTCGACCAGCTGGGCGGCGCGCTGTTCCCGATCGCCAACGACGTGAAGCTGCAGGTGGAATGGAACCCGGCCACGGTGGCGGAATACCGTCTGATCGGCTACGAGACGCGGGCGCTCGCCCGCGAGGACTTCGCCGATGACCGTGTCGACGCGGGAGAGATCGGCGCCGGCCACTCGGTCACCGCGCTCTACGAGATCACGCCCGCCGACAGCCCGGCCCGGCTGACCGACCCGCTGCGCTATGGCGAGGAGGCCGCCCCGGCCGACCGCTGGGCCGGCGAACTCGGCTTCCTGAAACTGCGCTACAAGGCACCGGGAGAGACGGACTCGGCCCTGATCGAGACGCCGATCCCCGCCACGCTGTCCGAACCGTCCGACGACGTGCGCTTCGCCGCCGCCATCGCGGGCTTCGGCCAGCTTCTGCGCGGCCCGGACCGGCTGGGGGACTGGGGCTGGCCCGAGGCCATCGCGCTTGCCGAGGGGGCTCGCGGGGTCGATCCCTTCGGCTACCGGATCGAGGCGGTGAACCTGATGCGCCTTGCCGAAAGCCTGTCACGGGCGGAGTGACGCCAGTCCCGCACTGTGCCTGCAACGGAAAAGGCGCGCCTTGCGGCGCGCCCACGGTGCGATCGAAGGATCGCGTCAGGCCTCGACCGGCTCCTTCGCAGCCTCGATCGCCTTCGCCGCCACATCGCCGCCGCGCGCGATCTCGATCCGGCGCGGCTTCAGCGCCTCGGGCGTCTCGCGGACGAGGTCGATGTGCAGCATCCCGTGTTCCTGGCTCGCGCCCGTCACGCGGACATGGTCCGCAAGGGCGAAGCGGCGCTCGAAGGCACGGGTGGCGATGCCACGGTGCAGGTAGGTCCGCCCGCTGTCATCGGCCGCCTTGCGGGCGCCGACATGCAGCGTGCCTTCCTTCACCTCGACGGCCAGTTCCTCGGGCGTGAAGCCCGCGACGGCGATCGAGATGCGATAGGAATTCTCGGCAGTCTTCTCGATGTTGTAGGGCGGATAGGTCGGCTGGGCGACCTCGTTGGTCAGCACGCGGTCCATCAGGTCGGCGATGCGGTCGAACCCGACGGTGGCGCGATAGAGCGGCGAGAAATCGTAGGTGCGCATGGTCATCCTCCACGAAGCGATGTCGTTCCGGCCCTCCCGGATGGGACGGGCCTTGCGTCTCTCCGGGCCCGTCATGGCGCCCGGCAACGGGAATCTGGGAGGCGCCCCGCGGCCTTTCAAGAGGGGTCAGCGCTGCTCCGGCCGCAGGAATTTCGCCCCGCCGGCGTGGCCGCCCGAGATCGTCCGCACCTGGGGTTGAACCCGCCGGATCAGACCGTCGCCGCTGTCGAGATCGTCCAGCACGTCCTGAAGCGGCTCCTCGATGTCGATCCCGAGCGCCACCGGCGTGCCGTTGATCTCGGCCTTGGCCGACACGACCGAGACCACCCGCGGCTCGCCGTCGCGCATCGTGAAGACCGGCGCGCCGGACGAGCCGAAATCGACCGAGCAGGATAGCACCAGGGCCCCCGGCATCTGGCCGAGCACGCTGCAGATCTCCTGCAGCGAAGGCACCTCGGCCCGGCCCTGGGCATAGGAGACGACGCCGACCTGATCCCCGCTCAAGGGCGGGCGGTCGACGGCGAAGGGCACGACCGAGGGCAGACGGATCGGCTGGTCAAGCTCCAGCACCGCAAGATCGAAGCCCACGCGATCCACCGGCTTCTCGCCAGAATAGACGTAGTCGGGGTGGACGATCGCCCGGCGGACATGGCGATAGGCCGCGGCCCTGCCGTTGCGCCAGCCGGCGAGGAACTCGACGGTGGAGGCATCGATCCGCGCGCCGCTGTCCTTCTCGAACAGGCAATGTGCCGCGGTCAGGACCAGATCCGGGCGGATCAGCGCGCCGGTGCAGAAGCCGAGATCGCCCAGCCTGAGCTTGCCGACCGCGTTCCATCCCCGACTGTCGTCCCCGGTCTCGAGGCTGCGCAGACCGGCATCCTCGGCTGTCGCGGGAAGTGCCAGCGTGGCGGCCAGCATCAGGATCGCAATCAGGCGCATGTCCGCTCCGGGGCCCAGATCGCTTCGGGCTAGGCCGCGGAAATGGCCATTTCAAGGCGGATCGTTGCCAAGATCCAGACGTCGCGGTTTCGGCCCGCCGGTGGCCCAGTCGAGCAGTTCGACGGTGTGAACGACCGGGATGCCGGTGCCCGAGCCGATCTGCATGATGCAGCCGATGTTGCCGGCCGAGATCACGTCAGGCCGGCGCGCCTCGAGCGTCGCGACCTTGCGGGCCTGAAGTTCCGCCGAGATCTCGGGGTGCAGCAGGTTGTAGGTCCCGGCCGAGCCACAGCAGAGATGCGGGTCCGCCGGCTCGGTCACCTCAAAACCGGCGCGCTTCAGCAGATCCTTCGGCGCCTGCCGGATGCGCTGGCCGTGCTGCAGCGAGCAGGCCGAGTGATAGGCGACGCGCAGCCCCTTCGGCGCACCTTCGGGCAGACCGAGACGCTCCAGCAGCTCCGTCACGTCGAGCGCGAGGGCCGAGACCTCGGCCGCCTCCGCCGCCAGCGGGTCGTTGCGGAAGATGTGGCCGTAGTCCTTGATCGTGGTGCCGCAGCCGCTGGTGTTGATCACCACCGCGTCGAGGCCGCGCGCCCGCTTCTCGGCGATCCAGGCCCGGATGTTCTTCGCGGCGAGGCCGTGGCTCTGCTCCGCGCGGCCCATGTGATGGGTCAGCGCCCCGCAGCAGCCCATGCCCTTCGGGATCACCACCTCGCACCCCATCCGCCGCAAGAGGCGGATCGTGGCGTCGTTGATGTCGGTATCGAGCGCCCGCTGCGCGCAGCCCGTCAGCAGCGCCACCCGCATCCGGCGCGGAGCCGTCGCCTCGAACACCTGCGGCCGGTCGTTCGGGCTGGCCTTCGGGATGTGGTGTGGCGCGAGCGCGAGCATCGCCTTCAGCCGCGCGTCCGGCATCAGGCGGGCAAAGGGCCGGCCGAGTTGCGCCAGCCGCAGCGCCAGCCGGAACCGCCCCGGATAGGGCAGAAGCTGCGCCACGGCCCAGCGCATCAGCCGCTCCAGCGGCGGGCGGCGGTAGGTCTTCTCGATGTGGTCGCGCGCGTGATCGACAAGGTGCATGTAATGCACGCCCGAGGGGCAGGTCGTCATGCAGGCCAGGCAGCCGAGGCAGCGGTCGATGTGCTTCACCGTCTTCTCGTCGGCGGGGCGCCCGGCCTCCAGCATGTCCTTGATCAGGTAGATCCGGCCGCGCGGGCTGTCGAGTTCGTCGCCCAACACCTGATAGGTCGGGCAGGTCGCCGTGCAGAAGCCACAATGGACGCAGGCGCGCAGGATCTCGTTGGCGCGCGCGACGCCGGGGTCCTTCAGCTGCTCTTCGGTGAAGTTGGTCTGCAAGAGGATCTCCGCTCAGGCCATCAGGCCCGGATTGAACAGTCCGCGCGGGTCGAACTTCGCGCGCAGGCCCGCGGCGATGCCGGCCAGAGGCAGCAGCTCGGGCTGGAAGGTCGGGATCTGCGGGAGGGAGGCGCCGCCCCGGACCCGCGTGGCATGGCCGGCGAAGGGCGCGATTCGGGCGCGGAGGTCGGTGCCCGGCTCCACAAGCGCCCAGATCAGGCCGCCGCCCCAGTCGAAAAGGACTTCGCCACCGGCTCGGGCGGCGATGCCCGGGGCGTCGGAGGGCTTGACCGAAAGGCGCCAGACGTCGCCCTCGCTGCCGTGGAAGGGGGCCACGTCGCGGATCGCCGGCCACGGACTCTCCACGCGCCCGACCGCGCCGAACTCGGCGAGAAGCGCGGCGAGGCGTTCCGCGCGGTACTCGACCGAGGCCGCGAAGCCCTCGATCCGCAGGAAGGTCCCCCGCCCCGGCCAGTGTGCCGCGCCCGAGACGTCGAAGGGCGAGCCCAGCGCCACCGCCATCGCCGCCACCGCCTGCGCCGCCGAGAGACCGGAAAGCGCAAGCGTCGCCTCTGCCTCCGGCACCGGCAGCAGCTTGAAGGCGACCTCGGTCAGTATCCCGAGCGTGCCGTGGCTGCCCGCCATCAGCTTCACGAGGTCGTAGCCGGTGACGTTCTTCATCACCCGGCCGCCGTTGCGGATCACCGTGCCCGTGCCGTCCACGAAGCGCACGCCGATCAGGCTGTCGCGGCAGGCGCCGGCCTGAATGCGGCGTGGGCCGGAGGCATTTGCCGCCACCACGCCGCCCAGCGTCGAGCGGCCCTCGCGCCCCAGGAGCCCGCGCAGGTCCGGCACTTCGAACGGCAGGCGCTGGCCCTCGCGGCCGAGAACGTCCTCCACCTCCGCAAGCGCAGTTCCGGCACCGGCGACCAGCGTCAGCGCGCCGGGTTCGTAGAGCCGGATGCCGGAGAGTCCGCCGGTATCGAGCCGCTCGCCCGCCGTGTAGCCGATGGCGCGCGTGCCGCCTCCGACGATCCTGAGCGGGCCACGCGCTTCGCGCACGAGTTCGGCCAGCTCCTCTTCCGTCGCAGGCTGCATCCTGACGCCTTCAACCGAGTCCACCGTCATCGGACGTTCCCCCTGTCCCGAAGATCCTGTCGAAGCCCGTGACCGGACGTCCCGGCGCGCACCCCGCGCCCTTCAACCCGCACGGCGCGCGGCCGTTGCATCGAGCGGGAACACCTTGGCCGGATTCAGCAGCCAGCGCGGGTCGAACACGTCCTTGACCCGCATCTGCGCCTCGAGATCGGCCGGCGAGAACTGCACCGTCATCAGGTCGCGCTTTTCCACGCCCACGCCATGCTCTCCGGTCAGGCAGCCGCCGACCTCGACGCAGAGCTTCAGGATGCGGGCGCCCAGCGCCTCGCACCGTTCCAGATCGCCGGGCTTGTTCGCGTTGAACAGGATCAGCGGGTGCATGTTGCCGTCGCCGGCGTGGAAGACGTTGGCGACCTCGAGCCCCGCCTCGGCAGCCATCTCGCCGATCCGGCGCAGGACAAGCGGCAGTTCCGTCACCGGGATCGTCCCGTCGAGGCACATGTAGTCGTTGATCTGCCCCATCGCGCCGAAAGCCGACTTGCGTCCCAGCCAGATCCGCCGGCTCTCCTCCTCCGACCGGCTTTCGCGCAGCTCCACCGGGTGGTGGCGTTTCGCGATCTCGACGATGCGGGCAAGCTGGTCGTCGATCTCGGCGGGCGAGCCCTCGACCTCGACGATCAGCAGCGCCTCGCAATCGGGATAGCCCGCGTGGGCGAAGGCTTCCGTGGCGCGGATGCAGGGGCGGTCCATGAATTCGATCGCGACGGGCAGGATTCCCGCGCGGATGATGTCCGACACGCAGGCCCCCGCCACCTCGTTCGAGGCGAAGCCCATCAGCACCGGCCGCGCCCCCTCGGGCTTGGGCAGGATGCGCAGCGTCGCCTCGGTCACGACGCCCAGCTGGCCCTCGGAGCCGCAGATCACGCCCAGCAGGTCCAGCCCCGGCGCGTCGAGATGCGCGCCGCCGATCTCGACCACGGTACCGTCCATCAGCACCATGGTCACGCCCAGCAGGTTGTTCGTGGTCACGCCGTACTTCAGGCAATGCGCCCCGCCCGAGTTCATGCCGATGTTCCCGGCGATGGCGCAGGCCAGTTGGCTGGAGGGATCGGGCGCGTAGAAGAAGCCGTCGGCCTCGACCGCGCCGGTGACCGAGAGGTTGGTCCGCCCCGCCTGCACGCGGATGAAGCGGTTGTCGTAGTCGGTCTCGATCACCCGGTTCATCCGCGCGATGCCGAGGATCACGCAGTCCGCCGTGGGCAGCGCCCCACCGGCCAGCGAGGTGCCCGAGCCGCGAGGCACCACCGGCACGCCCTCCTCGTGACACAGGCGCAGGACGGCTGAGACTTCCTCGGTCGTGCGCGGCAGCACGGCCACCAGTGGCGGGCAGCGATAGGCCGTGAGCGCGTCGCATTCATAGGCCCGCGTCTCGGCCTCGTCATGCACCACGGCGTCCGAGGGCAGCACGGCGCGCAGCCGCTCGACGATGCGGGACTTGCGGGCCAGGACGCCCGCGTCCGGTGTCGGCATGTCCATGGCGGTCCTCCCCTGTGTGGTCATCTTTTATAACCAATTTTGCAGCATGGCAACAGGGGGCAAGTTGGCTATGGTGCCGGCATGATCAGCATGCCCGCCGCCCTTGCACCGCTCGACCTTGTCGCCGTGACCCTTCTGCTTGTCGCATGGCTGGGGACGGGATGGCTGTGCGAGCATCCGCCGGCCTCTCGGCCCTCGGTCTCGCTGCTGATGAAGCACTATCGCCGGGCGTGGATGCGCGAGATGGTGGAACGCTCGCCGCGCATCTTCGACGCCAGCGTGATCGACAGCCTGCGGCGCGGGACGGCCTTCTTTGCCTCGGGCTCGATGATCGCCGTCGGCGGCGGCATGGCGCTGATCGGCGATCCCGACCGGCTGGCGACGCTGGTCCGGGACCTGACGCTGCCCGCCGACACGGTGCGGCTCGAGTTGCGGGTGATCCTTGTCATGTTCATCGTCGCCAATGCCTTCCTGAAGTTCGTCTGGTCGCACCGCGTTTTCGGCTATTGCGCGATCCTGATGGCGGCGGTGCCGAACGAGGCCTCGGACCCCCGGGCGCAGCCGCTGGCCGCGCAGGCTGCCGAGATCAACATCAACGCGGCGCGCAACTTCAACAGCGGGCTGCGCGCGGTGTTCTTCGCGCTGGCGGCGCTTGGCTGGCTGCTCGGGCCGCTGGCGCTGATCGCGACGACCCTGGCCACGTCCTTCGTGATCCTGCGGGCCGAATTCGCCTCGGGCACCCGTGCGGCGATCCTCGACCAGACGCGGCAGGACTAGACGCGGCGGCCGAAGCGCCCCTCGCGCAGCCAGGCGCCCAGCGCGAGGCCCGCGGCCAGCAGCAGGTAGAGCCAACCGGGCAGCAGCGCCGCAACCCGGATGTCCTGCGTGACATGGGCGCCGCGCGGCGTGATGCCGACCCAGCCGCGGCCGGCGGCGACGCGGCCTTCGCGCACCGCGCGGATGTCGGGCTCGCCATCCTCCAGCCGGATCGTGCCGCCGTTCGTCGGCCCGATGATCGGAGCGAGCTTCTCGCCGCTGGCGATGGTCTCCTCGAACTCGCGCGGGGCCGAGGGGCCGACCGCGATCACCGCCTTCTGCTCGCCCTGCGCGAGGCGATAGACGCCCATCTCGGGCGCGTCCCAGGTCGTGCTCCAGCGGCCCGGCGCGGTTTCCTCCATGGTCAGGGCGGTCTCACTGCCGTCGGGTCCGGTGATCGTAACCTCGCCCGGCGCCTCGCCGATGGTGCGGCGGGTGATGGTGACCGTTGCGCCCTCGGCATTGGCGATCAGGGCCTCCTCCTCGAGGTCGGGCTCCTTCATCATCCAGTGCGCCAGCCGGCGGAGCAGTTCCAGTTGCGGCCCGCCACCCTCGTAGCCGCGCCCCCAGAGCCACATGTGGTCCGACGCGAGCACCGCGATCCGCCCCTCGCCGACCCGGTCGAGGACCAGCAGCGGCCGCTCGCCCGCGCCGTTCATCACCACCTGCCCCGAGGAGGCGGTCAGCTCGATCTGGCGGAACCAGCGGCCCCAGCCGCCCTCGGGTGCCAGCTTTTCCAGACCTTGAGTGACCGGATGCTTGCGGCCGACATCGGTCAAAGCCGGGCGGAACCCGCCCTCGATCACCCGGCTGGTGGCCTGCACCGGCAGCACGTCGGCCAAGGGCGAGCGCCAGAGGCTGTCGGCCGAGCCGAACTCCGGCCCCGCCGCCACCAGCACGGTGCCGCCGCCGCGGACATAGTCGCGCACGTTTTCCAGATAGGAGGTCGGCAGGATGCCCCGCAGGCGGTAGCGGTCGAAGATGATCAGGTCGAACTCCTCGATCTTCTCGACGAACAGTTCGCGCGTCGGAAAGGCGATCAGCGACAGTTCCGACACCGGGATGCCGTCCTGCTTTTCCGGCGGGCGCAGGATGGTGAAATGGACCAGATCGACCGAGGCATCCGACTTCAGCAGGTTGCGCCAGACCCGCTCGCCGGCATGCGGCTCGCCCGAGACGAGCAGCACCCGCAGCCGGTCCCGCACGCCGTTGATCTGCACCACGGCGGCGTTGTTGCGGTCTGTCAACTCGCCCTCGGACGCCGCGACCTGGAATTGCAGCACGTTCATGCCGCCATGCGGCAGGGTCACCGGCAGCTCCAGATCCTCGCCGACCGGCACGCGGAAGCTTTGCGGCTCGTCACCGTCGATCGAGATGGTGAGATCCGCGCTCTCCCCCGCCGAGGCCGGCGCGCGGCCCTGATCCTCGATCCGCAGCGTCAGCGTCATCGGCTCGCCGAGGATCGCGAAGGCGGGGGCGTTCTTCACCACCAGCCGCCGGTCCCAGTCCCGCTCTCGCCCGGTCAGCAGCACGTGCAGCGGCGCGGGCATCTGCGGCGCGAGTTGCAGGTCATGCGCCTGCCCGTCGGTGATGAGGATGGCGCCCGCCACGCGCGAGCGCGGCTCCTCGGCCAGCGCCTCGGAGAGCGCGGTCATCAGCTGGGTGCCCTCGTCGCCCTCGCCGTCGCCCACGCGCACCACGCGCAGTTCGGTGTTCGGCAGGGCCGCCACCTCGGCCTCGACCGCGGCGAGAGCGTCGGCGCCTTGCTCCGCGCGGTCGCCGATGCGCTGGCTGGCGCTTTCATCCACCACCGCGATCACGATGTCGGAAAGGGGCGCGCGGTCCTCCTCCTGCAGGGCGGGGTTGGCGAGGGCAGCGAGCAGCACGCCCAGCGCCAGCGCGCGGAGCCACCAGCCCGAAAGCCCGCGCCAGAGCGCCAGCGCCACCAGCAGGAGCGCCACGCCGCCCAGTGCCCAGATCACCGGCCAGGGCAGGATAGGATCGAAGACCACGGTTCCGTTCACTGGCCCAGCCTTTCCAGCAGCGCCGGCACGTGAACCTGGTCCGACTTGTAGTTGCCGGTGAGCACATGCATGACGAGGTTGATCCCGAAGCGCCACGAGATCTCGCGCTGCCGCTCGCCGGTATAGCCGCGGCCGACGGGCAGAAGCTCCATCCCGCGCTCGTCCACCGCCCAGGCCGAGGCCCAGTCATTCCCGCCGATCACCACCGGCGTCACGCCGTCATTCAGGTTGCGGAAGGGCATGCCTTCGGCCTGCTCGGCATCGGGGGGCGCGGCCTCGACCCAGACGGGTGCGTTGGCGTAGCGGCCCGGGAAATCCTGCAACAGGTAGAAGGTGCGGGTCAGCACATGGTCCTGAGGGATCACCTCGAGCGGCGGAATGTCCAGCGGCGCTGCGAGCGCCTGCAAGCGGCGCGCCTCGGGCGTCGAGCCGCCCGCGCCGGCCATGTCGGCGTCGCGCGTGTCGAACAGGATCATGCCGCCGGTGCGCAGGTAATCGTTGAGCCGGCTGTAGGCCGCGGCCGAGGGCATGGGCTGCGTGGCGGTCACCGGCCAGTAGATGAAGGGAAAGAAGGCGAGTTCGTCCGTCTCGATGTCGAGACCCATCGGCTCGCCCGGCTCGACCGAGGTCCGCTCGCGCAGGCGGTAGCCAAGGCCACGCAGCCCCGCCTCGGCCAGCCGGTTCACCTGCGCGTCGTCCGTCTCGACATAGGCCAGATGGACGGCGGCGGTGGCCTCGACGGCAAAGGTATCCTCCTGCGCGCGGGCCTGCGGCGCGGCGCCCAGCACAAGGACCAGCACCGCCGCCCCCCGCACCGCGCCGACGCGGGTGCCGAGCCGGCCAGAGACCGCCAGCGCCGCCAGCACGTCGAGCAGGAGTAGCGCGAGCGCCCCCGCGAGGAAGGCGCCCTTCAGCGCCTGCTCCTCCTCGGTCTCCAACCCTTCGACCGCGATCCGGTCCGGCCAGACGGCGGGCGAAAGCGCGGTATCCGCCTGCACGGCGTTCAGCGCGACGCGACGGTCGGCCCCGGCATAGAGGCCGGGCAGCAGCGTCGGTCCCGGCACGCCCTCGGCCAGAACCTCGCCCGGCACGCCCGCGACCTCGCCCGCGTCGAGCGGGGCGCCGAAGCCGTCCAGCACCACCTCAGGCACCCAGACCTGCCCGGCGAGATTGGCGGCCTCGGGCGCGGCGGGCCGGGTCGAGACCGCCAGCCGCTCCAGCATCTGCACGAAGAGGCCCGAGAGCGGCAGGTTCGACCACTCGGCATTTGCGGTCACATGGACCAGCACCACCTGCCCCTGCCCCACCGGCTTGCGCGTCACCAGCGGAGTGCCGTCCGCCAGCGCCGCGATGGTGCGGCCGGCCAGCTCTGGATCGGGCTGCGCCAGGACCTGCGCGGTCACGGACACTTCCGGCGGGACCGGCAGGCCGTGGAACGGCGAGCCTTCGGCGAAGGGCGCCAAGGTCTTCGGCTCGCCCCAGCTCATCGCACCGCCCACCGTGCGGCCGCCTTCCCGCAGCCGAACCGGCATCAGCGGGTCCTCGGACATCCGGCTCACGTCCGAGGTAGCCAGTTGCGGTCCGGCAAAGCGGAGAAGCAGGCCGCCCTCGTCCAGCCAGTCGAGGATGCCGTCCTGCTCGGCCTGCGTCAGCCGCGCCACGTCGGCCAGCACGATCACGTCGGGACTGGCCAGCAGAACGTCCTCAAGCGAGCCGTCGATCAGGTCGGCCACCGGCTCCAGGGCCTGCCGCAGGTAATGGGTGGGCGACAGAAGCTGAAGCTGCTCGCGCCCCGCGCGCCCCGAGATCAGCGCCACCTTGCGGCGCTTCAGGCTGTCGTCGGTCAGGCTGACCGCACCGGCCGAGCGCACGCCCGCAATCTCGAAGCGCGAGATGCGGTTGCGCAACTCGGGCGGCAGCGACAGCGCCGCCTTCGCCTCGTCGGCGCCAAGGCCGAATTCGATCGGAACGCGGGCCAGTTCACGCTCGATCCCGGCCGGATCGAGACCGCGCGCCGAGACATCGACCGAAACCGCATCCGCCGCAGGCTGGCGCAGCACCGAGAGCTGAACGGCTCCGTCGGCGAAGCCCGCGGGGCGCAGGGCCAGCACGGGCCTTGGGCTTTCGAAGACCGTGACCGCCCCGCGCGCCTCGAGCGCCGATAGAAGGTCCTCCCGGCCAGCCTGGCTCAGGCCGTCCGAGAGCCAGAAGCTGTCGAACCGACCCTCGGGCAGCGCGGCGGCCCAGGGGGCGAGGTCCGGCAGCCAGGGATGCGGCACGAGGGCCGAGAGGCGCCCCTGCCAGTCGGCCGCGCTCTGGAAGGCGGGCGGCTCGGGACGGTCGGTCAGGCGCACAACGGCCACGGGGCGCCCCTCGCGCGCCGCTTCCTCGGCCAGCGCCTCGGCACGGTCGAGCCGGCGCGGCCAGTCGCGAGCGTCGGCCCAGCCGCCGTCGAGCAGGATCAGCAGCGGCCCCGTCCCCGGCTCGCGCACCTGCGGGTTCAACACCGGCCCGGCGAAGGCAATGATGGCCGCGGCCACCGCCAGCATCCGCAGAAGCAGAAGCCACCATGGCGTCTTGTCGGTCTCGGTCTGCTCGTCGGTCAGGCCGAGGAGCAGCGCGACGCCGGGAAACCGCCGGCGGATCGGCGCGGGCGGCACAGCGCGCAGCAGGATCCACAGCACCGGCAGCAGGACGAGGCCGAGAAGCAGCCATGGCGCGGTGAAGCCGACGGGTCCGAGCATCCACATCAGCCGACGCGCTCCAGCGCGCGGTAAAGCCAGAGCAGCGCCGGCAGCGCCGCCTGCCCGGTGTGGTGGCAGTGGTAGTGCCAGCCCGAAGCGCGCGCGAGCGTCGCGAGGTGGTCCTTCCGCTGCGCCAGCCGCTCGAGATAGCGCGCGCGCAGGTCGCCCGCGCGCAGCGTCTCGTGCCGGATGCTGCCGCCCATGGATTCGAAGATCGTCCGGCCATCGAAGGGAAAGGCTTCCTCGGCCGGGTCCAGCACCTGCAAGAGCGCGCCGCGCACGCCGCGTTCCGCCGCGCGGGCCATGGCGGCCTCGATCCCGGCCATGTCGCCCAGGAAATCCGACAGGAAGACCATCCGGCCATGCGCCACGAGGCCCGTGGTCTCGGGCCGTCCGTAGTCGGCCGCGGCCTCGTCGGCCAACGCATCGGCCAGCCGAAGGATCTGCTGCCGACCCGAGCGCGGCGGCGCGGCTTCGCCCGACAGGCCCACCCGCTCGCCCGCGCGCAACAGAAGCACCGCGACGGCCAGCGCCACCAGCCGGGCGCGGTCGGCCTTCGTCTCGCGCGAGCGGTCACCGGTGAAGGACATCGAGCGCGAGGCATCGACCCAGAGCACCACGGTCTGCGCCGCCTGCCACTCGCGTTCGCGTACGAAATGCGCATCCGACCGGGCCGAGCGGCGCCAGTCGATCATGCGGGCCGTGTCACCCTCATGCGCCGGGCGATACTGCCAGAACTCGTCGCCCATGCCGGCGCGGCGACGGCCATGCTCGCCGAGGATCACCGTGGCTGCCAGATGCTCGGCCGAGGCCATCAGCGGCGGCAATGCCTGCCCGAGCGCCTCGGCCCGCGGACGCAGGGCGAGGATGTCACTCACTGGGCGGCCCAGTCGGACGAGTCGGTGCCCAACTGCCGGGTGACGACGCGGTCGATCACGCCGGCCAGCGAGTCCCCGCGCGCCCGGGCGGCGAAGTTCAGCGCCATGCGGTGCGTGAGGACCGGGCGGGCCAGGGCCGCAACATCCTCGACCGAGGGTGCGAGCCGCCCCGACAGAAGGGCCCGCGCGCGCACCGTCAGCATCAGCGCCTGTGCGGCCCGCGGACCCGGACCCCAGGAGAGAACGTCGGCGAGCCCGGTGCCCTCGGGCTCGCCGGGCCGGCAGGCGCGGACCAGATCGAGGATCGCCTCGACCACCGCATCGCCCACCGGCATCCGCCGCAGGAGGCCTTGTGCCGCAATCAGTTCCTCGCCAGTGAAGACCTGATGAACTTGCGCATCCTCGGCGCCGGTGGTGGCGATCAGGATCTCGCGCTCGGTCGTGCGGTCGGGGTAGTCCACATCGACCTGCACGAGGAAGCGGTCAAGCTGCGCCTCGGGCAAGGGATAGGTGCCCTCCTGCTCGATCGGGTTCTGCGTCGCGAGAACGTGGAAGGGCCGGCCCAGCGGGCGGTGCTTGCCGGCGATCGTCACCTCGCGCTCCTGCATCGCCTGCAAGAGCGCCGACTGGGTGCGGGGGCTGGCGCGGTTGATCTCATCGGCCAAGAGCAGCTGGCAGAAGATCGGCCCCTCGATGAAGCGGAAGGCGCGGGCGCCGTCCGCGCCCATGTCCAGCACCTCGGAGCCGAGGATGTCCGCGGGCATCAGGTCGGGCGTGAACTGGATGCGGTTGCCCTTCAGCCCCATCACCGTGGACAGCGTGTCCACCAGCCGCGTCTTGCCCAGCCCCGGCAGGCCCACCAGCAGCGCGTGCCCGCCACAGAGCATCGCGCCCAGCACCAGTTCCACCACCCGCTCCTGGCCGATGAAGCGGCGGGAAATGCTCGCCTTGGCCTCCGCCAGCTTCTCCTCGAGAGCTTCGATCTCGGCAACCAGTGCAGCGGCTTCGGCCATGACAACTCTCCCCGAGGCGTTATATGAGCATCAGACCAAACTATGCCGTGCGGCACAAATGGCAAAAAGCCGGGAGGCACAAATGATCGTGAAACCTTCGGCTGAAGGCGTGATGGCCCAGGCCGCAGCGGCCGCGAAGAAGGGGCCTCCTCCCGTTCATCTGTGGAACCCGCCGTTCTGCGGCGACCTCGATATCCGCATCGCGCGGAACGGGACGTGGTACTACCTCGGCACCCCTATCGGCCGGCCCGAGATGGTGCGGCTGTTCTCCTCGATCCTGAAGCGCGAGGGCGAGCGCTACTTCCTCGTGACGCCGGTCGAGAAGGTGGGCATCCGGGTGGACGATGCGCCCTTCGTGGCAGTGGACTTCGAAAGCCACGGCGAGGGGCGCGAGCGCAGCGTGACCTTCACCACGCAGGTTGGCGATGAGGTGACGGCCGGCCCCGACCACCCGATCCGGGTGATCCGCGCCGAGGATGGCGAGCCTTCTCCCTACGTCATGGTCCGCGCCGGGATGGAGGCGCTGATCGACCGCAAGTCGTTCTACCGCCTCGTGGAGATCGGCGAGCATCACGACGGCTGGTTCGGCCTCTGGTCGGGCGGCGTCTTCTTCCCCATCATCCCCTCGGACGAGCTGCCCGCATGATCCCGGCCCGCTTCGCGCCCTATCTGTTCGGGCTGATCCTGTCGGGGCTGATGTCGGCCATCGTCTCGGGTGTGGCCACGCTGAAGGCCATCGGCCTGCCGCCGGGCTTCCCGCTGCAATGGCTGTCGGCCTGGCTCACCTCGTGGAGCATCGCCTTCCCCGCGGTGCTGGTCGTTGCCCCCATCGCGCGGCGGCTGGTGGAGCGCCTCGTCCGGCACTGAAGGCCCCTTGCCCCTGCGGTGCCGCCCGCTATCATGCGCCGCCAGCCGCAAAGCCGCATCGGGAGACAGCCTGCATGACCATCGACGCCCCGGAAACCGTTGTCGTCACGACCTGGAAGGTCGCCTGCGACGGAGGCGAGGGCGCGCTCGGCCATCCGCGCGTCTGGCTCTCGATCCCGCACGAGACCGGCATGGTCGAATGCGGCTACTGCGACCGGCGCTTCGTGCACGAAAGCTACGCCGGGCAGGTGAAGTAAGGCCGCACCCCCTCTCGGGGCGACCGCATCCATCCGGGGAGGGACCATGGGTTTCGGCAAGGGCCACCATCTGCACCTGATCGACGGGTCGGCCTTCATCTTCCGCGCCTATCACGCACTGCCGCCGCTGACCCGCAAGTCCGACGGCCTGCCGGTCGGCGCGGTCGCGGGCTTCTGCAACATGCTGTGGAGCGAGCTGAACACCCAGCGGGCGCAGGAGGCGCCGACCCATATCGCGGTGATCTTCGATCATTCCGCAAAGACCTTCCGCAACGAGATCTATCCGCTCTACAAGGCGCAGCGTCCCGAGCCGCCCGAGGAGCTGCGCCCGCAGTTCCCCCTGACGCGCGAGGCGACGCGGGCCTTCAACATCCCCTGCATCGAAAAGGAAGGCTTCGAGGCTGACGACATCATCGCGGCACTGGCCTGCCGGGCGCGCGAGGCGGGCGGATCGGTCACCATCGTCTCGTCCGACAAGGACCTGATGCAGCTGGTGGGCGACGGGGTCGACATGCTCGACCCGATGAAGAACAAGCGCATCGGCCGCGACGAGGTGATCGAGAAGTTCGGCGTGCCGCCCGAGCGCGTGGTGGACGTGCAGGCGCTGGCGGGCGATTCCATCGACAACGTGCCGGGCGCGCCGGGCATCGGCATCAAGACCGCCGCGCTGCTGATCCAGGAATACGGCGATCTGGAGACGCTGTTGGCGCGCGCGGGCGAGATCAGGCAGCCGAAGCGCCGCGCCGCCATCGAGGACAATGCCGAGCAGATCCGCATCTCCAAGCGGCTGGTGGAGCTCGACTGCAACACGCCGCTCGACTTCACGCTGGATGATCTCGAGATCCGGCTGCCGGTGGCGGACGACCTGCTCGCCTTCCTGAACCGGATGGAGTTCCGCACCCTGACGAAGCGGGTGGCGGAGAGCCTGAAGGTCGAGCCGCCGCCCGCCCCCACCGCCTATGTGGTGCAGCACGAGAGCGTGCACGAGATCGTCGAGCAGATCGACGCTTCGCTGCCCTTCGACACTGCAAGCTACCAGTGCGTCCGCGATGCCGAGGCGCTGGCCGCCTGGATCGCCCGCATCCGCGAGGTGGGTCATGTGGCGGTGGATACTGAAACCACCAGCCTTGACGAGATGCAGGCGGAACTGGTCGGCATTTCGCTCTGCGTGGAGGCCGGGACCGCCTGCTACATCCCTGTGGGGCACCGGCAGGGCGGCGGAGACCTGTTCGGCAGCGTCGATCTGGTGGCAGACCAGATCCCCCTCGACCTTGCGCTCTCGATGCTGAAGTCGGTGCTAGAGGATGAGGCGATCCTCAAGATCGGGCAGAACATCAAGTATGACGCCAAGATCTTCGCGCGGCACGGCATCCGGGTGGCGCCCATCGACGACACCATGCTGATGTCCTACGCCATGCACGCCGGCAAGCACGGCCACGGCATGGACGAGCTTTGCGACACCTACCTCGGTCACAAGCCCATCGCGATCAAGACGCTGCTCGGCTCGGGCAAGGCGCAGGTCACCTTCGACCGCGTGCCGGTGGATCAGGCGGTCTGCTACGCCGCCGAGGATGCCGACGTGACGCTCCGGCTCTGGAAGCTCTTCAAGCCGCAACTGCACCGTGCCCGTGTCACCACCGTCTACGAGACGCTGGAGCGTCCGCTGATCCCGGTGCTGGCCGAGATGGAGATGGCGGGGGTGCAGGTCGACCGCGACACGCTCTCGCGCATGTCCAACGCCTTCGCGCAGAAGATGGCGGGGCTCGAGGCCGAGATCCACGAGCTTGCCGGCGGGCCGTTCAACGTGGGCAGCCCGAAGCAGCTGGGCGAAATCCTGTTCGAGAAGATGAGCCTTCCCGGCGGGGTGAAGGGCAAGAACGGTGCCTGGGGCACCGGCGCGGATGTGCTGGAAGACCTGGCCGCCGAGGGGCACGACCTGCCGGCGCGGGTGCTCGACTGGCGTCAGCTCTCCAAGCTGAAATCGACCTATACCGACGCTTTGCAGGACCACATCAACCGGGAGACGGGGCGCGTCCACACCTGCTATTCCATCGCCGGGGCGAACACGGGCCGCCTTGCCTCGACCGATCCGAACCTGCAGAACATCCCCGTCCGCAGCGAGGAAGGCCGCCGCATCCGCGAGGCCTTCGTGGCCCCGCCCGGCAAGCTGCTGGTCAGCCTCGACTATTCCCAGATCGAGCTGCGCATCCTCGCGCACATCGCCGACATCCCCGCGCTGAAGCAGGCGTTCCGCGAGGGGCATGACATCCACGCCATGACGGCGTCGGAGATGTTCAACGTGCCGCTGGAAGGCATGGACCCGATGGTGCGCCGCCAGGCCAAGGCGATCAACTTCGGCGTGATCTACGGCATCTCGGGCTTCGGCCTCGCGCGGAACCTGCGCATCCCGCGTGCCGACGCCCAGGGCTTCATCGACCGTTACTTTGAACGGTTCCCGGGCATCCGTGGCTACATGGACGAGACCATCGCCTTCGCGAAGGCAAACGGCCATGTGGAAACCCTGTTCGGCCGCAGGATCAACACACCCGAGATCAACGCCAAAGGCCCCGGCGCCGGCTTCGCCCGCCGCGCCGCAATCAACGCGCCGATCCAGGGCACGGCGGCGGACGTGATCCGCCGCGCCATGATCCGCATGCCGAAGGCCATCGAGGGCATGCCCGCGAGGATGCTGCTGCAGGTCCACGACGAACTGCTGTTCGAGGTGAACGAGGATGCGGTCGATCCCGTCATCGAGCGCGTCCGCGAGGTCATGGAAGGCGCCGCGGAGCCGGCGGTGAAGCTGTCGGTGCCCCTCACCGTGGACGCGGGCCGCGGCGCCAACTGGGCCGAGGCGCACTAGCCGCGCTTGCCTTCAAGCGGAACCGCGACCTACAGCGGCGGCGGTCGCCCCGCCGCCTGCCTTCGACCCTCAGTCGCGCCGCGAGAGCATCGGCCCCAGCGGACGCCCGGCAAGGATGTGCATGTGGTAATGTGGCACCTCCTGCACCGCATCCACGCCCGCATTCGAGACGGTGCGGTAGCCGGCCCCGTCCTCGCCCGGGCAGATGCCCAGCATGGCGCAGACCTTCGCGGCGGTGCGATGGAAGTCCACGATCTCGTCGGCCGAGGCTTCGGCCGCGAAATGATCGAAGCAGACATAGGCCCCCTTGGGGATCACCAGCACATGCGCCGGGGTCTGCGGCCGGATGTCCCGGAAAGCGAGCGTGTGTTCGGTTTCCAGAACGGTCGCGTTGGGGATCTCGCCGCGCAGGATGCGGGCGAAGATGTTCTGCGGGTCGTAGTCATAGGCCATTGCGTCAATCCACGAATAGGTAGTCGGTGGCGGCGATCTCGTGCGCCTGAGCCTCGGAAATCCCGAGGAACTCCGCAAGGGGGCGCGTGTTCTCGGCCACGCTCGCCGCCTCGCGGATGCGGTAGATCCGCCGGAACTCCGCGTCGCGGATCCGGTCGCTCTCGAAGCGGATGTCGTAGCGGATGGTCGGCAGCAGCCGGTCGATGACCTCGGCCGGCGTGTGTTCCGCGGCCAGGCCGATGCGGCGCGCATGGCCGATGAGGTAGTCGTCGGTGAACTCGCATTGCACCTCGAGCAGCCGGGTCTGCGCCCGGTCGGCGTTGAAATCCTGCATGAGGTCCAGGTTGGCAGGGTCGATGCAGATCACCAGCCGGTCGCTCTGCCAGCTTTCGAACAGCATCCGGAGCAGTGCGCGCCGGTGGCGCGTGCGCTTTTCCAGCGTGGTCTGTATGCCGCCGAGGTCCGGCAGCGGCGTGTCCACCTCGTTGAACAGGTAATCCACCGCCGGCGTCCCGGTCACCTGCCGCACCCGCTCGACCAGCCGCTTGGCCACATGCCATTTCTTGCAGGTCACCATCATCAGCGTGCGGTCGCGCCCGAGGCTCGACTCGGTCTCCCAGAAGCGCGGCGCGAAGCGGCGGCCGATCCGGCCCCGTCCGGCGAGGAAGGCATGCAGCTTCCGCCCCTCGTTCGAGACCGGGAACCGCCCCCCGCGCGCCGAATATAGCTGGCCCAGCCGCTGCTTCAGGGCCGCCGCCTCGGGCGAGATCTTGCGGGCGAACAGGTAGTCCTGCCCCACCAGCAGGTCGTAGTGGTCATTGTAGAAGGTCACCGGCATGCCGTAGTCGGTGAACATCAGGAAGGTCAGGGTGCGCGAGCGGATCTCGTTTCCCGGGACAAGGTGGCGGACGAGGGTCTGGAAGAAGGTCTCGTCCGGGATCCAGGTGGTGCGGAAGAACCGCAGCACGTCCGGCCGGCGCTCGCAGAAATCCAGCAGCACCTCGACGGTCCGGCGGCGCAGGCACCACCACTGGCTGCCGATCTGGATCTGCAGCTCGGCCGGGATGCGCCGCGCAAGGCCGAGCCGCTTCTGCAGGTCGAGCAGCACATAGAACAGCCGCCTGCGGCTGCGCTCGTTCACGAAATGGCGGTAGATCAGGCGCTCTTCCCGGATCCCCGTCTTGATCCAGTCCGAGCGGAAGAAGTCGAAGCTCTCGATATGGTCGGCATCCTCGCGATCGAGGAAGTCGTGGATGTAGTCCGCCGACTTGATCGGCATGCAGTCGCCCGACAGCATGTAGAAATGCGTGGCGCGCGGAAAGGCCGTCACGGCGGCGCGGACGGCCTCCAGCGTCGCCGCCACGAGGCTCCACTCTCCCCAGCCGCATTTCATGCGCCGCGCCGCGAAGGTGACCGACGAATTGGCCCCGAGCGCACTGCGGATGCGCCCGTAGGCCTCGCGCGGGGCCCGGGCGTCGAAGTGGATCGCCACGAAGTCGCCGGCCGCGGTCAGCCGCTCGGCCTGGGCGATGATGCCCTCGGGATCCTTGTGGCACAAAAGGATGTAGGCGACCCTCGCCATCGTTGCAGCTCTGACCGCCCCCTGCTCCGCGCTGTTCTAGAGCCGGCCGCCGGTCATTGAAAAGCAATAAATAGTCTGCTTTCTGAGGGCTGCCGCCTGAAGAGGAACAGACATGGGTTTCCCCGGAACCTGGATGACCGAAAGCGAAAGCCTCGTGTATCGCGTCGTCCCGAAATGCGCCTGCTCGACCATCGGGCAGATCATGTTCTACTCGGACCACGGACGCTTCTTCGACGGCGACATCCATGATGCCACCGCGGGCCTGCACAAATGGGCGCAGGAGGACAGCCAGCCGCTGATCGAGGCGAACGTGAAGGCCCATCGCGCGCCGGCCTTCACCTGCGTGAGGAACCCGTACTCGCGGATCCTGTCGTCGTTCTTCGACAAGATCTGCGGCATCCAGCGCAACGGCAGGCGCTACCGCGGCAATCTCGTACCGCTGCTGATGCAGAAATACGGCATCGAGGTCGGCGGCGAGGATGGCCGGCAGGAGTTCGACCAGATCGCGAGCTTCCGGCGCTTCCTGCTGTTCGCGCGGGACACGATCCGCTGGAAGAAGCCGATGGAGGCGGACATCCACTGGTCCGCCATGTCGGGCCACATCTCGACCTTCATCGTCAACGGCGGTCGCTACGACGCGATCTTCTTCACCGAGCGATTCGACGAGGGCCTGCGCGCCGTGCTGGATCGCGCGACGCTGCGCCACCCGGTCGATCTGGGCGCGATCCCGCGGTTCAACGAAAGCGAGGGCCATGGCCCCGCACGGGCGCACCCGGTCGAGGCCTATTTCGACGACCTGTCGATGCACCTGATGTGGGAGATCTACAAGAAGGACTTCCAGCTCTTCCGCTACGACTTCGACAACCCGGCGAACCGCATGCCGAAGGGCGAGGTCGACCTCGACGAGATCCACGCCAAGCTGGGCGACTGAGCGATCTTCAGGCGCAACGCCGGGCGGCGGCCTGCGGGCACCCCGGTGGCCGGATACATGATGCCACGGGCACGCAGAAGGCCCGCAAGGCCGGCCTTCTGCGTTCATGGCTGGGGGCATGCGGTCGATGCCTGCGGCCGTCCACGACAGGCCAAGGGAAACCAGCCTTTGCCCGCGGACGACGAAGCTGGCGGCAGCATTCACTGCGCCATCTGGCACGACACGGTCTCGCCGCAGTCGGCAAGGCTCACCCCCTGGACGCAGCCGAATGCCAACGGCGTCCAGCGCCGATCGATCCACGGAACAGCGATTGATCCAGCCTGCGGCGCGGACATCTGCCCGCTTACGGCGTCGTTGCAGAGGAAAATTGGCGCACCCGGAGCGATTCGAACGCCCGACCCTCAGATTCGTAGTCTGATGCTCTATCCAGCTGAGCTACGGGTGCGCGGTGAGGGCCATGTAGCCGGGGCGGCAGGACAATGCAAGGGCCGATCCGCAAAAACTTCAGGCCGCCTCGCCGAGGCCGGCGCCTTTCGGCAGCCGGATGATGAACTCGGTCCCGTCCTCGCCGGTGCGCAGCAGGTTCAACCGTCCGCCATGCCCGCGGACCAGCTCGGCCGAGATCGCGAGCCCGAGGCCCGAGCCGCCCTTGCGCGTGCCGCCCTGGAAAGCAGTGAAGAGGTGCTCGCGCGCCTTGGGCGGCAGGCCGGGGCCGGTGTCGCCGACCTTGATCCACCATTCCTCCTCGCCCTCACCGGCCGACAGCTCGATCGTGCCGGACTGGCCCGTTGCCTCGATCGCCTGGCGGGCGTTGCGGACGAGGTTGCCGAGGACACGATAGAGCTGCTCGCCGTCGGCCTTGATGACCATGCCGGGCGGCACGTCGATCAGGCAGGTCACGAGATTGTCGGCTCCCAGCGATTCGGCCTCGGCCACCTCCTCCATCAGCCGGCGGAGCGGCAGGCGCGCAAGCTGCGGCGGCGGCTCCTCGGCGCGGCCGAAGGTCAGCGTCGATTCGCAGAGCGACACGGCGCGGCGGATCGAGCCGACCAGCTTCGGCGCCGCCCGCGCCACCGCCGGATCGGCCGAGGCGCCGAGTCGGTCCGCAAAGAGCTGGGCCGTGGTCAGGATGTTGCGCAGGTCGTGGCTGATCTTCGCCACCGCCGCGCCAAGCTGGGCCAGCCGCTCCTTCTGGCGCAGCGCACCGATCAGCTGGGTCTGCATCATCTGCAGCGCCTCCTCGGCCTCGCGCAGTTCACGCACCTTTGCCGTGGGCGCGATGACGCGGCGGGCGTCCTCGGGCGCCTCGGCATAGGCCGTCATGTGCGCCACCACGCGGCGGATGGGCAGCACCAGCAGGCGTCGCACGGCCAGGAACAGCAACACCGCCGTCACCACCGAGATCAGCGCCGAAAGCACCAGCACCCGCGCGCCGTATTCCAGCATCGCGAGACGCATCGGGCCGCTTTCCAGCGTCACCTCGATCAGCGACCCGCCGCTTTTCACCGGCTCGCCGATCACCCGGATCACGCCGCCGTCGATGTCCAGGAGATCCATGAAGGCGTCGCGGATCAGGCGGAAGGGGCCGGCAAGGCGCAGGTCGTAGGTGTCCTCGACCGGGACCGGGATGGGCGAGGACAGCACCAGCTGGCGCACCTCGTCGCGGCGCAGCACGACGTTGTAGACGCCGGCATTGGCCAGAAGCTCGGCCTCGAGTTCCGGCGTGATCATGTCGTCGGACGCCAGCAGCGCCAGCGAGGCGATCTGCGCCTTCTCCAGCCGGAGGAGCAGGTAATCCTCGCGGAAGCCCGCGACCGAGGGAACGAGGATCAGGACCTCCGCCAGCATGACGAAGGCCACGGTCAGCATCAGGAACCGCCCGGAGAGCGTGTTCAGGAACCGCCGCACGATCTTGCCCTTCCGATCCTACCCGATACGAACATGGCCACCGGACGGCGCGGGTCCGGCCTCAGGGAAGCACGCGCTGGACCAGCCGCACCGCCCCCTTCACCACCCGACTATCAAACAGCCTCGGGGAAAAATAGGCTCCCGCGGCGCGTTTCGACAGGTCGTTGAGCGTGGGATAGGGCAGGACCATGCCGGCCACGGTCGAAAGCCTGACCCGGCCCGCCAGCGCCAGCGCCCAGAGGCCGATCATCTCGCCGGCGTGGGCGCCCGCGATCGACACGCCCACCGGCCGCCCGCCCGCGACCATCAGCTTGACGAGGCCGGTGGTGCGACCCTCGGTCTGGGCCCGGTCGCTGGCGGCGAACGGAACGCGCAGCACGTCGAGCCGCGGGCCGTGGCGGTCGCGCGCCTCGGCCTCGGTCAGGCCGACATGCGCAAGTTCCGGCTCGGTATAGGTCACCCAGGGGATCGCGGCGGTCGCCTTCGACGGCAGGCCGAACAGGATTGCACGGATCACCACCGAAGCGTGGTAGCCCGCCAGATGGGTGAACTGCAGTCCGCCCGCCGCATCGCCGACGGCATAGATCCGGCGGTTTCCGGAGCGCAGGTCCGGCCCGACCTTCACGCCCCTTTCGGTGACCTCGACCCCCGCGCGGTCGAGATCCAGCGCCTCCAGCGCCGGCCGCCGCCCCGCCGCCACCAGAAGATGCGAGCCGAGGATGGTGCGCCCGCCCGCCGTCACCGCGACGCCCCCGGACCGCGCCGAGACCGCCTCGGCATGGACACCTTCGAGGATCTCGACGCCCTCGCTCCGCAGGGCGGCCAGCACGATGGCGGCCAGCTCGGGATCGTCCTTCGGCAGCGCCCGGCGTCCCGCGATCACCGTGACGCGGCAGCCAAGCCGCCGGTGCGCCTGCGCCATCTCGATGCCGATCGGACCGCCGCCGATGATCACCAGATGGTCCGGCCGTTCACGAAGCGCGAAAATCGTCTCGTTCGTCAGGTGGTCGACCTCGCCGATCCCGGGGATCGCCGGGAGGTCGGGGCGGGATCCGGTGGCGATCACGAAGCGGCGGGCGCGGATGATCCGCCTGCCGACCTGCAGCTCGTCCGGCGACAGGAAGCGGCCCCAGTCCCGCAGCACGCGGACGCCGAGCGATTCGAACCGCTCCTGGCTGTCATGCGGCGCGATGGCCGCGATGCTGCGGGCCACATGGTCCTTCACGGCGGCGAAGTCGATCTCGGGCTCCACCGGGCGCAGTCCGAAGGCAGCGCCCGTCCGCATGGCCTGCGCCGCCTTGGCCGCCGCGAGCAGCGCCTTTGACGGCACGCAGCCGGCGTTCAGGCAGTCGCCGCCCATCTCGCCGGCCTCGACCAGCACCACGCGCGCGCCCATCTGCGCCGCCCCGGCCGCGACCGACAGGCCGCCCGAGCCCGCCCCGATCACGCAGACATCCGCCCTGATCCGCTCCATTCACCACCCCTTGCGCCACAGCCTCACGACGATAGGCAGAGCCGAGAGCGCGGCAAGCCCGAGAAGCGGCAGCAGCACCGGCGGTGTGAAGATCACGCCGAGGTCCGGCGCCTCGCCGCGCGCCAGCACCTCGCCCAGCCCGGTGCCGACCGAGGTATAGACCAGCGCCCCCGGAACGATGCCCAGCACGGTCGAGATGGCGAAGCGGTGGAGCGGGACGTTCAGGAACGCCGGCAGCAGGTTCGCCACGAAGAACGGCACCACCGGCACCAGCCGCATCAGGAACAGCACCGACCATTCGCTTTCGCGCAGGGCCGCCTGCAGGCGGGCGGCGGCGCCGCCCTGCGCCGCGATGCGCTCGGCGAATCGGGCGCCGAAGCCCGCCCGCGCCGCAAGGAACAGCAGGACCGCCCCGGCAGAGGCCCCCGCCACGTTGTAGAACACGCCGGGGAACAGCCCGAACAGGAAGCCTCCGGTCAGGGTGCAGATCAGTCCTCCCGGCAGGCTGAAGGTGACAACCGCCACATAGGTCGCGACGAACCCCGCCACGGCGAGGCCATAGTGTGCATCGCGGAAGGACAGCAGCGCCTCGCGATGCTGTGCCAGCGCCTCGAACGACAGCCGGTCGCGCAGCAACAGGGCCCCCGCCGCGGCGACGGCCAGGATCAGCAGGATCGGCAGTCGCCGGACGAGGTCGGAGGATCGGCGCTGGCCCATGCTGCGGCTCCTTTCGGGTCGGAGGCGCAGGATGGGACGCCCCGGCGCCCAAGGCCAGAGGGCTGGCGCCGCAGGTCGGAATTTCTTGAAGCGGACGAATTGACTTGGCCGCCGGGCGCCAGTATGGACCGGACCTCAAAGGAACGTGGCCTGCGAATCCCGCGGGGGTTCCCGTTGCACGTCTGATGGAGATCCGCGATGAAGCGCACTTTTCAACCGTCGAACCTGGTCCGCGCGCGTCGCCACGGCTTCCGCGCCCGCATGGCCACCAAGGGTGGCCGTCTGGTGCTGAACGCCCGCCGCGCCAAGGGCCGCAAGAAGCTCTCGGCCTGAGCACCCGCCAGGGTCCAGTGACATGATGCCGCCGGAGGCCGGAGGGACAGGCAGCGATGCCGCATCCGCCGGTTCCCCGGCGGTTTCGTCGCTTCCGACGCTGGAGATCCTCAGGAAACGCGCCGACTTCCTGCGCGCCGCGCAGGCGCGGCGCCAGGGCACGCCCGGCTTCCTGCTGCAGGCCCGCCGCCGCGGCGACGAGGGCGGCATCCGCGTGGGCTTCACCTGCTCGAAAAAGGTCGGCAACGCCGTGACGCGCAACCGCGCGAAGCGGCGCCTTCGGTCGCTGGCGCGCGAGGTTCTCGCGGGCAAGGGTCATCCGGGCTGGGATTACGTCCTTGTCGGCCGCCCCGGCGCGACGATCGAGCGTCCCTATGCCGCCCTCCTGTCCGACCTCGACCGGGCGCTCGGCCAGATCCACGGCTCGGGGCGATGAGCCCCCTGGCGCATCTGCTGGCGCTGCCGGTGCGGGCCTACCGGCTGGTCCTCAGCCCCTGGGTCGGTCATGGCTGCCGCTATCAGCCGACCTGTTCCGTCTATGCGCTCGAGGCTCTGGAACGGCATGGTGCGCTGAAGGGCGGCTGGCTCGCGGCGCGCCGGCTGCTCAGCTGCCATCCCTGGGGCGGTTCGGGCTACGATCCCGTGCCGGGCAGCGATCCCGGGCATGACCACCGCGCCCCCTGACGATCTGACCGGAGGTCTCCGATGTTCGACGACGAGGACGAGATCCACCCGCTGCTTGCTGGCGCGCCCCGAACGACCGAGTTCCGCAAGCTGAGGAAGCGAATCGTCCGCGAGGTGCGCGAGGCGATCGAGACCTGTGGCATGGCCGAGCACGGCGCGCGCTGGCTGGTCTGCGTGTCGGGCGGCAAGGACAGTTGTAGTTAGTCCAAGTGTTCAGTCCCGGCATCTGGTGGATCGGGTCAAGGATGAATCGATCCGGCTCCGAGGTCCAGACCTTGCAGATATATCCGTAGGGAGTGAGGCCGTTCAGCGTCTTGAGCCTGCGAGCGACGTTTTAGGCTGCCAGGAAGTCGCCGAGGTGCGCCCGCCGCTGATCGTGGCTATCGTATTGGAAGCGCTTGACGGTCGCGTCCTTAATCGTGCGGTTGGGCTTGGTCAGGCGGTGCTCGATCACGTTGGCTTCGCAGATCATGCCGAAGCGCATCGGCCGGGAGTAGATGGTGTTCCGGTTCCGGGGCTGCTCGGCGAACTGGATGCCGGTGTCGGTGAGAACGGTGTGGACCTGATAGGGCACGGCCTCGAGCATGTGCTGCAGGAACTCCCAGGCGGTCCTTCTATCAGCCGTTGCAACGAGTTGAGCGATAGCGAACTTGGAGGTCCGGTCGATTCCGACGAACAAGTAGAGCTTCCCTTCGCCGGTCTGAACCTCGGCAATGTCGATGTGAAAGAACCCGATGGGGTAGCGCTTGAACTTCTGGCGCTTTGATGTGTCGCCTTCGACATCCGGCAGGCGCGAGATGCCATGACGCTGCAGGCCCCGATGCAACGCCGACCGTGTCAGGTGCGGGATGGAGGGCTGCAGGGCATAGAGGCGTTCCTCGCTTCAGACGATCCCCCGGATCGTCTGGTTGACGCTCGAACTCCAGCGGGCGAAGCGTGTGGCGCCGGATCGCCACGACCGCCGCTTCCTCGGGCTCGGTCAAGACCGTCGAGCGCGGTTCCTTCGGCCCGGTCTTCAAATCCTCGACCGTCGCGCGCTTGCGCCACTTCGCCACCGTCTTCGGATTGACGCCCAGTTCCCGGCTCGGCTGCGCGAGCGAAGCTTGCGACCGCTGTATTGCTGCTCTGACAGCGTGCGTGGTCGTGGCGCTCCCGTGATGTAGGGCTTCCTTCCATTCCATCGAATGGATCGCACCATCAAACCGTTGGAGCAAACACCTCGGAAAGCGATCTCGCGGCGATGATCGCGAAATACCGGAAGCGCATCGCGGATCTTGAAGCGGAGGTCGAGCAGAGGAACGTGGAACTCGCGTTCTTGACCCAGCGGTGTCGGCGCGCGAACGTCGAGCTGTCCGACATCAACCGGCCCCTCAAGCTCGCTGCGAAGGACTGACATGGATGTCGAACATCGAAAAGGATCGCGAGATTGCACGCCTGGCGGAGACCTGGGCCGCCGAGATCGAGGCATCGAGTCGCGCGGATGCATTCATCCGGTCGGGCGCGCTGAACAGGAGCCTTGTGGCGGTGCGTCTCGGCTTCTCGCGATCCGCCTGGCAGACGAACCCGGGCCTGAAAGCTCTGGCCGGGCGCCTCGATACGACATGGAGTGACGGCAAGACCCCACCGGCTGCGCGCGTTTCCGCGCCGATCACTGAGCGTCGTTCTTCCGGAGAGCCTCTCCCCGTGACCGACGGTGCGCTGGTGCATCGCGAGATCGCGGACCTTGCGGGCGTTTCCTACGCAGACATGGATCGGAAGGATGTGCGTTCCCTCCTGGCCGCCCGATGAGCATAGGGTGGCCTTGGGACGTCCTTGTCGCGTGGCACCTGAGGAGAGCATGCCGCCACCACCTCTCGACCCTGCGGAAATGGTCCCCGCTTCGCGACTGCGGGACGCGCAGCGCCAGCTGTCGCAAGCCGAGACACGGTTGGCGGAACTTCGCGCCGAGAACGCGAGGCTGAGGGCGCAGATCATGCGCGGCGATGAGGTCACTGAGCTTATCGCTTCGGGCGGTCGGATCGCGCCGACGGGGTGCCGTGATGAGCTTCGGTTCGGAGCCGTCCGGTATTCCTCGCGTGACTGGCCTGCTCGCCACCTACATGGCGCGCGAGAAGGCTTTCCGGGGCATCGGGCCACGCCGTGCCGCCGCCCTCGCCGACGCCCTCCGGACGACCTTGAAGCGTTGATCCTCGCGCTGGACGAACGCGTCATCGAAACGTCGGCGACGAGGCCTCCATCGCGGCCGCGGCCGCGATGGAGGCAAGACGGCGTTCCTTGGCTGGCTCAACGAGATCAGGGCCGAAATCCTCGTTGCCAAGGCGATCCGGCTTGCGCGGGCCTGGGGGCCGAAGGGGGTCGAGGCCGTACGTGGGAACCCCTACCTGCTGCTGGCGATTGCGGACTGGAAGGCCGTCGACGCCATCGCCCTTGCAACCCGGGTAGATGCCAACGATCCGCGCCGCGATGTGGCAGCCGTGGAGGCCGTCCTTCTGGGGGAGGCATGCCTGGGGAGTGGATCGACCCGCCTACCCGCCAGCGAAGCTCTCCGCTCTGCGCAGAGCCTCCTTGCGCGCCCTGTGGCGTCGGGAGTGGAAGAAGCTGCAGTTGCCTCGGGCGGCGCGGTGCGGCTCGCTGATGCGCTCCATCCGCCCGGGACGGCCCATATGGAGGGCGAGTGCGCCCTCAGGCTGGCGCGTCTGGCGAATGCCTCGCCGGTCATGAGGGTCACGCCCCCGGCCCAGTTGGATGCGCTGCTCGAGGCTAATGGGGACGACCAGCCGTTCCCGCTGACGGAAATGCAGCGCGAAGCAGTGCGGATGGCCCACCGGCACCGGTTGATGGTGCTGGCAGGCTATGCCGAGTCGGGCAAGACGACCGTCCTGCGGGGCGTCTGCGACACGCTGGAGGCAGTGGGGCGTGCGCCCCTCATCGTGACGCTGTCCGGCTGTGCCGCGTAGCGCGCTGCGGAGACGACGGGCAGGCGGGCGATCACGGTTGCCAGGTTCCTGATCGAGCAGGAGAAGGCCGACGGCCCGCTCGAGGTGACCACGGCGCTTATCGCGGACGAGGCATCAATGCCGGGTCTCGTGGAATTCTGGCGGATCCTGCGGCGTCTCGGGGACGCCTCGCTCCTCCTGTGCGGCGACCCGGGGCAGCTGCCGCCTGTAAGTCCGGGTGTTGTGTTTCATGAGCGCGTGGACGACGGGGATATCGCGCGCGTGATCCTCGATCGCGTCCATCGCCAGGACGAGGGCACCGGCATCCCTGCGGTTGCCGAGGCCGTTCGTCACGGAAGGATCGCGAGTCTGCCCGTCTTCGCCGGGGCTGGGGCCGGAGTGAGCTTCACCCGCTGCAGCTCGGAAAGGCTTCCCGCAGAGGTCCACGCGATGGGGCGCGCCCTGGCTCCGGCCAGGGCAGACCGCGACGGCATCCAGATCATTGCGCCGACGAGCCGCGAGATCGAGGCGCTCAACGGTTATTTCCACAGCATCGCCATGCGGCGTGGCCCGGCATGGCCCATGTGGCCGAGGGCGACCGGTGATCTGGACAAGGAATGATGCCGAGCGAGGGTTGACAAACGGCTCGATGGGCCGCGTCCTGCATATCGGACCCGACAGCATCACGGCCGTACTCGACGGGGACACTCACGAGCTCGCGCCGTCAGATGGCGCATTCCTGCAGCTCGCCTACGCGGATCCGTCCACAAGGCGCAAGGCTCGCAATGGCAAAGGGTGATCGTTCCGGATTTCCAGAGCCGGATCCTCGACCGCTCCTTAGATCCATACTGCGCTCAAGCGCGCGCAGGAGCAGTTGATCTTTCTTGGGGATCAGAAGGCCCTCGAGGTCGCCGGCCGCCCGCCGCCGACCGGCGCGACGTGGGCTTCGGCGACTGGCTGCTGCTCGCCCGCGCCCGGTTGGGCACGGGCCAGAGAGACGGCTCGGTCCGTCCTGAACCTGTCGCATCCGGTTCCGTGGCGGTAAGACGTTAAAATCCCGCCGAGCTTCTCTCACATCAGATGGACAGCAGACCAAGGCAGTCCACGCGACCACTGTCAGTTCGGTGGCAGCTATGGCAAATGTCCCTTTCCAGAACCCGTGCTTTCCCATGAGGCGCCGCTTATGATCGATGAGCTTGATGACATCCATCCCATTCTCCAAGGCGCTCCACAGACCACGGAATTCCGTAAGCTGCGCAAGCGGATCGTACGGCACGTTCGCGAAGCCCTTGACCACTACGGCATGGTGGATGGGCGGGATGCACGCTGGCTCGTTTGCTTGTCCGGCGGGAAAGACAGTTTCACTCTCCTGGCCGCCCTCATCGAGCTGAAGTGGCGCGGCCTGTTGCCGGTGGACCTGCTGGCATGCAACCTCGACCAGGGCCAGCCTGGCTTTCCGGCCACGGTCCTGCCGGAGTTTCTCGCCCGGATGGGAATCCCCCACCGCATCGAGTACCAGGACACCTACTCGATCGTTGTCGACAAGATCCCGCAGGGGCGCACCTATTGCTCGCTCTGCTCGCGGCTCCGTCGTGGCAACCTCTACCGGATTGCGCGCGAGGAAGGCTGTTCGGCCATCGTGCTCGGCCACCATCGCGACGACATCCTCGAGACCTTCTTCATGAACCTCTTCCACGGCGGGCGACTTGCGACCATGCCGCCGAAGCTCGTGAACGAGGACGGCGACCTCTACGTCTACCGGCCCCTGGCCTTCGTGGCCGAGGCCGATTGCGAGAAGTTCGCCCAAGGGATGAATTATCCGATCATTCCTTGCGATCTCTGCGGCTCGCAGGAAGGGCTGCAGCGCCAGCAGGTGAAGCAGATCCTTGACGGATGGGAGGCGCGCAGCCCCGGGCGGCGCCAGGTGATGTTCCGCGCGCTGATGAACACGCGGCCCTCGCATCTGCTCGACCCGCAGCTTTTCGACTTTGCCGGCCTGCAGACCGGACAAATCCGGGAAAATCCGCCGCAACTTCGCGTCGACGATTAACCCTCCGCTGAGAATCGCTGCCTAAGGTCCGCCACTGGGGGTTGTGCCCCCGGCGGCGGAAGGGAATCGCGATGCAGGACCGGAGTGCATCTTGGACGGGGATCGCCCGTGTCGGCAGGCGGCTGCGCCGGCCGGAGGCGCTCGCCTTCCTGCCTGCCATCAGCCTCCTGGCCTACTGGCTCGGCGGCGAGATGCATCTTGTCCTGGTCGCGCTCGGCCTGCCCCTGATCTATGCCGTTGCCGGCACCTTCGAGGAGGGCGAGACCGCCGGGCTGCGCGACAGGCTCGACGAACTGGCGCTGCGGCCGCAGGTGATTGCCGCCCTAGATGCCGTCCTTGCCGACGGGGGCGCGGGCCGGACGACCGGCTGCCTCGTGCTGCAGTTCGACGAGATGGAAAAGCTGCTCGACCGGCATGGCCGCGCGGCGCAGACCGAGGTGCTGGCCCGGAGCGGCGAACGACTCTGTGCGGCGCTGCGCGAGGGCGATGTCGTGGCGCGTCTGGAAGGCGGCGGCTTCGCGGTGGCCCTGCATCCGGTGCGCCGGCTCGATCTCGAATCGATGATCCAGCTGGCCGCGCGCCTGCAGGCCGCGGCGGCGGCCCCGATCAGCCTCGACGGGGTCCGGCTCTATGTCACCTGCTCGATCGGCTTCTGTCTCGCGGCCCGCTCGCCCGCGCCACGGGGGCGCGCCATGCTCGATGCGGCGCAGGTGGCGGCCGACGAGGCGCAGCGGAACGGTCCCGGCGCCGTCCGGGCCTATGCACCCGAAATGGCGCGCAAGCGTGCCGACCGGGATGCCCTGCGCGAATTGCTGGAGGTTGCGCTGGACGGCGGCCAGATCGTGCCCTGGTTCCAGCCGCAGATCTGCAGCCGGACCGGCAGCGTCAGCGGATTCGAGGCCTTGGCGCGCTGGCAGCATCCCGATCGCGGGCTGATCCCGCCGTCCGAGTTCCTTTCGGCCATCGAGGAAGCCGGCCTGTCCGAACGGCTGGGAGAGGTCATGCTCTACCAGGCCCTGACGGCCCTCCGGCAATGGGATCGCGAGGGATTCTCCGTGCCGAGCGTGGGGGTGAACTTCTCCGTGGCCGAATTGCGCAATCCGCGCCTCGTCGAACGCCTGAAGTGGGAGCTCGACCGATTCGAACTGGCGCCGTCACGGCTCTCGATCGAGATCCTCGAGACCGTCGTGGCGGAAGGGGCAAGCGACGTGGTCGTTCACAACATCGCGGGGCTTGGGGCGCTCGGCTGCGGCATCGACCTTGACGATTTCGGCACCGGCCACGCATCGATCACCACGATCCGCCGCTTCGCGCTGCGCCGGCTGAAGATCGACCGCAGCTTCGTGACGCGCGCGGACGAGGACAGGGACCAGCAGACCATGCTGGCGGCGATCATCTCCATGGCAGAGCGGCTGGGCCTCGAGACGCTGGCCGAAGGCGTGGAAACGCCGGGAGAACGGGTCATGCTGGCGCAACTCGGCTGCGGCCACCTGCAGGGCTTCGGCATCGCGCGGCCGATGCCCTTCGCCGAGGCGGTCACATGGCTCCAGTCGCAGGGCACCCGCCGCGTCAGCGCCGCCCGGCGCGGATCGCGCGGGATCTGACCCGGCGGCGCCTGCCCGCGCAGGGGTCCGGGCAAAGCGCCCCACGCCCGGGGGCGGCCGGGAAAACCGCTTGACCTTTGCAGCCCCCTTCTGTTGAACGGCCGCACCCCTGAACAGGAACCGCGTGTCTTTCATGGACGACCAGAACAAGAACCTCATCCTGGCAACCGGACTCAGCTTCCTCGTGATCATGGTCTGGTTCTTCCTGTTCCCGCCGCCTGAGACGGTGACGGACGCCACCCAGCCCGTCGCGACGCAGGAGGTCCCGGCGGCCCCCTCGGCCACTCCGGACGCGCCCATCACCGCGGTGCCCCCGGATGCCGAACTGCCCGCGACGCCGCGCGTCGGCATCGACACGCCGCGCCTGCAGGGCTCGATCTCCATGCTCGGCGGCCGGATCGACGACCTGTCGCTGAAGGCCTATCACGAGACGCTCGACCCGAAGTCCGACATCGTCCGCCTGCTGTCGCCGGTGGGCAAGCCCAATGCCTATTACGCGCTCTATGGCTGGACCCCGGCGGGCAGCCTCGACTACGAGGACGTGCCGGGCGCGAACACCCAGTGGACGCAGGTGGGCGGCTCCACGCTCGGCGTGGGCCAGCCGGTGACCCTCGAATGGGACAATGGCCAGGGGCTCGTCTTCACCCGCCGCGTCGCGGTGGATGACCACTACATGTTCACCGTGACCGAGAAGGTCGAGAACCGCACCGGCGAGGCCGTGCGGCTTGCGCCCTACGGCATCGTGGCCCGGCACGGCAAGCCCCTGAACCTGCAGAACTTCTTCGTGCTGCACGAGGGCGTGGTCGGACGGACCGACGGGACCCTTGCCGAGACGAAGTATGGCGATCTCGAGGAACTTCCGGAAGTCGCGCGCGAGGGCGCGCTGGCCGAGGTCACCGAGGCCACGCAGGATGGCTGGATCGGCTTCACCGACAAGTACTGGATGACCACGCTCATCCCGCAGCAGGGCCAGCCCTTCACCAGCGTGATGAAATTCGTTCCGGGCGCCGACATCTACCAGACCGAGACGCGCCAGCCCCTCGTGTCGGTCGAGCCGGGCGCCAGCACCGAGGTCACCTCGCGCCTCTTCGCCGGGGCAAAGGAGTGGGAGGCCATCCGCGCCTACCAGAACGAGGGCTTCATCGAGGGCGGC
Organism: Rhodobacter sp. CZR27; assembly: GCF_002407205.1. Taxonomy (NCBI): domain Bacteria; kingdom Pseudomonadati; phylum Pseudomonadota; class Alphaproteobacteria; order Rhodobacterales; genus Rhodobacter; species Rhodobacter sp. CZR27. The sequence continues at coordinate 2,913,322 of NZ_CP023548.1, forward strand.
GAGGCGGCCGAGCCGATCCCCGGCTTCATCGACTCGATCGACTGGGGCTGGTTCTTCTTCCTGACCAAGCCGATCTTTGCGGTCCTGCACTGGCTGCACGCGCTCCTCGGCAACATGGGCCTCGCGATCATCGCGCTGACCGTGGTGCTCAAGGCGCTGGTCCTGCCGCTCGCCTACAAGTCCTATGTCTCGATGGCGCGCATGAAGGAGCTGCAGCCGGAACTCGAGGCGCTGCGCGAGCGCGCCGGCGAGGACAAGATGCTGATGCAGCGCGAGATGATGCGGCTCTACAAGGAAAAGAAGGTCAACCCCGCCGCGGGCTGCCTGCCGATCCTGATCCAGATCCCGATCTTCTTCTCGCTCTACAAGGTGATCTTCGTCACGATCGAGCTGCGCCACGCGCCGTTCTACGGCTGGCTCAAGGACCTCTCGGCGCCCGATCCGTCGTCGATCTTCAACTTCTTCGGGCTGGCCCCCTGGGCCGCGCCGATGCCGGGAACGATGATGGCCACCATCTTCATCGGGGTCCTGCCGATCCTGCTCGGCGTCTCGATGTGGCTGCAGCAGAAGCTGAACCCGGCGCCGACCGACAAGTCGCAGGCGATGATCTTCGCCTGGCTGCCCTGGGTCTTCATGTTCATGCTGGGCAGCTTCGCCTCGGGCCTCGTGCTCTACTGGATCGTGAACAACCTGATCACCTTCAGCCAGCAATACGTGATCATGCGCAGCCACGGCCACCACCCGGACATCTTCGGCAACATCAAGTCGAGCTTCAGCCGCAAGCCGGCCGCTGCGCCTGCCGGAAAGGCCGCGAACGACAGCCGGCCGCCGGCGAAGAAGCAGAAACCATGACGGCGCGGCTCGGCCACATCTGCCGGCACCCGATCAAGGCCCACGGACGCGAGGAACTCGCGTCCGTTCTGCTTTCGCCGGGCGCCTGCCTGCCCTGGGACCGCCACTGGGCCATCGCGCACGAGAGCGCGAAGCTGGAACCCGGCTGGTCGCCCTGTCACAACTTCAGCCGCGGCGCCAAGGCGCCGGCGCTGATGGCCATCACGGCGACATTCGACGAATCCTCTCGCGCCGTGAGCCTCGCCCACCCCGACCTGTCGCCGATCACCGTCCGTCCCGATGTGGCCGAGGAGGCCGAGCGACTGGTGGACTGGGTCCGCCCGCTCGTCCCCGCCGACCGTGCCCGGCCCTGCCGGGTGGTCACCGCCGGGCGCGGCATGACCGACAGCGCCTTTCCCTCCGTCGCGATCCTCTCGCTTTCGAGCCTGAGCGACCTTTCCGAACGCATGGGACAGCCGATGTCGATCCACCGCTGGCGCGGCAACCTCTGGGTCGAGGGCTGGGCGCCCTGGGCCGAATTCGGGCTGATCGGCCAGGAGATTCGCGTCGGCAGCGCCCTTCTCCGCATCGAGGAGCGTATCACCCGCTGCCGCGCCACCTCGGCCGATCCGGACACCGGCCGGATCGACGCCGACACGCTCGGCGCGCTGGAACGGCATTATGGCCACCGCGATTTCGGGGTTTACGCAACCGTGGTCGAAGGCGGCCAGATCGCGATCGGCGAAGAGGTGCGGACATGACCTCCCTTCCCTTCCCGCTGTCGCCCGAGCCGGAAGACCTTGCCCGCGAGGCCGGCCGTCTGCTCTTTGCCGGGCCGGTGGACTTCGTGAAGGGCGTGACCACGATGGAGGCCCTGCCGCCCGCCGACCGGATCGAGGTCTGCTTTGCCGGGCGGTCGAACGTCGGCAAGTCGAGCCTCATCAACGCGCTGACCGGGCGCAAGTCGCTGGCGCGGGCCTCGAACACCCCGGGCCGGACGCAGGAGATCAACTACTTCGCCCTCGGCGACAGCCGTTACATGGTCGACCTGCCGGGTTACGGCTATGCCGAGGCGCCCAAGCCCCTTGTCGAACGCTGGCAGCGCCTGCTGAAGAGCTATCTCGCCGGACGCCAGACCCTGCGCCGCGCCTTCGTGCTGATCGACACGCGGCACGGCATCAAGGCGGTGGACAACGAGATCCTGACCCTGCTCGACCGGTCGGCCGTGACCTTCCAGGTCGTGCTGACCAAGGCCGACAAGGTCAGCCGGGCCGAACGCGAGGCGGTGCTGGACCAGGTGCGGGGCGCCCTCAGCAAGCATCCCGCGGCCTTCCCCGAGCTGGTCATGACCAGTTCCGAGAAGGGCGACGGCATCGAGACGCTGCGGGCGATCATCGCCACGCTGGCCTGAGGGATCCGCCGGCGGGGGTTCCCGCCGGTCCGGGCGCAGAGGGGCGTCGCTCGGGACGCATCGTTGCCGACTGCCGGCCGGACCGGGCCGCCGAGGGTCAGACGTGCTGGGCGCCGTTGATCTCGATCTCGGCGCCCGAGATGTAGCTCGACTGGTCAGAGCACAGGAACCAGATCGCGTCCGCGACCTCCTTCGGCTGGCCCAGCCGGCGCAGAGGCAGCTTCTCGACGATCTTGTCGGTGCCGGGCGAGAGAATCGCCGTCTCGACCTCGCCCGGTGCAATGGCGTTCACCCGCACGCCGAGCGGGCCGAAGTCATGCGCCATCTCGCGCGTCAGGGCCGCCAGCGCGGCCTTGGACGTGGCATAGGCCGCGCCCGCGAAGGGATGCACCCGGCTGCCCGCGATCGAGGTCACGTTGACGATCGATCCCTGACCGGCCGTCAGCTCGTTCTGCAGGCCGCGCGCCAGCACCACCGAGGCGAAGAAGTTGACATGGAACACCTGCCCCCAGGTGCGCAGGTCGGTGGTCAGCGTGTCGAGCCGCTCTCCCCTCGGACCCTTGGGCGAGACCCCGGCATTGTTGACCAGCGCATGCAGCTTGCCGTCGATGCGCCCCTTGATCGTCTCGATGGCGGCGATGGTCATCTCGGGACTGGCGAGGTCCACCTGGATGTGATCCTCCTCGCCGCGCGGCCAGGGGCAGCGGTCGTCGAACGGGTAGCGCGAGCAGGTGAGCACGCGCCAGCCCTCGTTCGAGAACCGCTTCACCGTCGCATGCCCGATGCCGCGGCTCGCCCCGGTCAGCACCATGATCTTCTGTTCGCCCATTGTCCGCCCCCTGCGCCTCCGGCGAAGCTATGCCCGGCTGGCGGAATTGCAAGGCGCGCCGCCTTGGCAGGGTCAGCCAAAGGCGATACCAGAGGGCCGATCCCCAACCGCCCGATGAAGAGAAGCCCCATGACGCGTGACCCGATCGCCACCGCCCGCACCCTGTCCGAGGCCCTGCCCTATCTTCAGCGCTACGCCGGAGCGGTGGTGGTGGTGAAGTTCGGCGGCAATGCCATGGGCGATCAGGCCGCGATGGCCGAATTCGCCCGCGACATCGTGCTGATGCGGCAGGTGGGGGTCAACCCGGTGGTGGTGCACGGCGGCGGGCCGATGATCAACGAGCTGCTCGGAAAGCTGGGGATCAAGTCGGAGTTCGTGCGCGGCAAGCGCGTGACGGACAAGGCCACCGTCGAGGTGGTCGAGATGGTGCTGTCGGGTCTGGTCAACAAGCGCATCGTGCAGGCGATCAACGATCAGGGCGGCCGCGCGGTCGGCATCTCGGGCAAGGACGACGACCTGATGGTCTGCGTGGCCGACGATCCGGACCTCGGCTTCGTGGGCAAGCCCGTCGAGATGAACGTGCAGGTGCTGCGCGACCTCTACAACGCCGGGATCATTCCCGTCGTGGCGCCGGTGGCGACGGGGATGGAGGAGAACGAGACCTTCAACGTGAACGGCGACACCGCTGCAGGCGCGATCGCCGGCGCGCTTCAGGCCGACCGGCTGCTGCTGCTGACCGACGTCGCGGGCGTGAAGGACGAGAGCGGCACCGTGCTGACCCAGATCACGCCCGAACAGGTGCGCGAGATGACCGAGCGCGGCACGATCTCGGGCGGGATGATCCCCAAGACCGAGACGGCGCTGGCCGCGCTCGAGGCCGGGGTGCGCGCCGTGGTGATCCTCGACGGGCGTATCCCGAACGCCGGACTGATCGAGCTGTTCACCGACGAAGGCGCCGGCACGCTGATCCGCTCGACAGAGCCGCGGGTGAAGCCGCGCGGTCGGCCCTGATGCTCGACCAGATCGCGGCAGGCGCCGCCGGCCATGCGCTGGCGGTGCTCGGGGCCTGTCCTGTCACGGCCGAGGACGGGCTGCCTGAAGGGACGAGAACGCTTGTCCTGCTCGGCCCGCGCGAACCGGGCTTCTGGCCGCGGTTCGTGGAGAGCCCCGAATGGCAGGATCGCGCGCCCGATCCGATGGACCGCTGGTCGCGCCGGGTGATCGAAAGCCTTGCCCGTCAGTTCGAGGCGGAGCCGGTCTTTCCCTTCGGCGGCCCGCCCTACTGGCCGTTCTACGGTTGGGCGCTGCGCACCGGCCGCAGCTTCGCCTCGCCGGTCCGGCTGCTGGTGCATGACGAGGCAGGCCTCTACTTCTCGTGTCGCGGCGCGCTGGCGCTGCGCGAGGTGCTGCCCGTCCAGGCCTCCCGCTCGCCCTGCGAGGGTTGCGAGGCGCAGCCCTGCCTGACCGCCTGCCCGCCCAGGGCATTGACGGCGAACGGCTATGACGTTCCCGCCTGCCATGCCTTCCTTGACACCGCAGCGGGCGCCGACTGCCTGTCACGCGGCTGCGCGGTTCGCCGCGCTTGCCCCCGCTCGCAGGGCCATGCAAGGATGGAAGCTCAATCCGCCTACCACATGAGGCAGTTCCACCGATGAACAAGCGTCTGATCCTGATTCGCCATGCGAAATCGGCCTGGGACGATCCGCTGCTCCCCGACCATGACCGACCGCTCAACGCCCGCGGCCTCGGCGCCGCGCGCGATCTTGGCCAGTGGCTCGCCTCGCGGGGCTATGTGCCCGGCGAAGTCCTCTGCTCGGATGCGCTGCGCACCCGTGCCACCTGGGAAGGCATCGCGCCGGCCCTGCCCGACGCGCCCGAGCCGATGCTGAAGCCCACGCTCTACCATGCCGGCTCGGACGTGATGCTGGCGGTGCTGCGGCATGCCACGGCCGAGACGGTCTGCATGATCGGCCACAACCCGGGCATCGCGGAGTTCGCCCATCGGCTGGTGAAGCACCGGCCGCTGAACACCGAGTTTCAGAAATATCCGACCGGCGCAACGCTGGTGGCGGACTTCGGCCAGATCGACTGGAGCGACGTGGGCTATGGCATGGCCGAGCCGGTGGACTTCATCGTGCCCCGCGAACTGGTGGCCTGAGCCCTACCAGCGGCGGAGGGCGGCCTCGTCCTCGTCCTTCGCCGCCACCCAGTCCGCGCCCGCCTCGGTAATTTCCTTCTTCCAGAAGGGCGCGCGCGACTTCAGGTAATCCATCAGGAACTCGGCGGCCGCGAAGGCCTCGGCCCGGTGCGCGGCGGCGGTGGCCACCATCATGATCGGCTCGCCGGGGCCGAGCCGGCCGTGGCGGTGGATCACGAGGGCGTCGAGAAGCTGCCAGCGCTCGGCCGCCTCGGCCGCAATGGCGGAAATCGCCCGCTCGGTCATGCCGGGATAGTGCTCGATCTCCATGGCCGAGAGCCCGCCGGAGAGGTCGCGCACGAGGCCGGTGAAGGTCACGACCGCGCCTGCCCCCGACACGCCGGACGCGAAGTCAGAGGCCTCGGCGCCGAAGTCGAAGGCCTCGGCCTGAACCACGATGCGCATCTCAGCCTCCGGTCATCGGCGGGAAGAAGGCGACCTCGCGCACGCCGGCCAGCGGGGCGTCGAACTCTGAAAGCTCCTGATCGAGCGCGACGCGCAGGGACGAGAGGTCCGCGAAAGCTAGCGCGTAGCGTTCCTCGCGCCCGCGCAGTTCCTCGACCAGATCCTGCACGGTATGGGCAGCCGTCTCCAGCCGCTCGCGCGGCAGCCCGATCCGCTCGCGGACCCAGGCGAAGTAGAGCACGTCGATCATTTCTCGTCCTTCAGGTAAGGCAGCGCCTTCCTGAAATAGTCCCATCCGGTGATGAAGGTAAGGGCCGCGGCCACCCAGATCAGCGCAAGCCCGACCCATGTCGCATAGGACGAGCAGCCGCGCATGCCGCAGCTGCGGATCGGGTCGGCGTCGCCCTGGCTGACCGCCTGGGCGTATTGCTCCCACGTCATGCCCTGCCGGGCGATGCCCTCGAGGTGTTCGAGGCCGGTGCCAAGGAAGAGGATCGCGATGGCGATCATCTGCGCCGTGGTCTTCCACTTGGCAAGCTTCGTGACCTTCAGCAGCGACGCCTTGGAGCCGAGGAACTCGCGCAGGCCCGAGACGAAGACCTCGCGGAACAGGATGACCGTCACCGGCAGGATCAGCCAGGGGTTCATGCCGGAATAGCCGGTGATGATCACCAGCGCGATCACGACCATCGCCTTGTCGGCAATCGGGTCGAGCATGGCGCCGAACTTCGATTCCTGCTTCCAGAGCCGGGCGAGGTAGCCGTCGAAGAAATCCGTGACCGCCGCCAGGATGAACAGCGACAGCGCGAACCAGTCGGCCCATGGCCTGTGGAAATACAGGAACATCACCGCAACGCCGGGGGCGGCGAGCAGACGCAGCACGGTGAGGATATTCGGAAGCGACCAGTTCATGCCGATGGTCTAGCCCATTCCCCGCGGCGGGGGGAAGAGGCAGAAGCAGCGGCGCCCCGCCTCAGGTCCCGTGAAAATAATCGTGAATGGTCTGGGCAAGCGTCTCGGAGATGCCATCGACGGCGCAGAGATCGGGCACGCCCGCCCGCGCCACTGCCTTGGCCGAGCCGAAATGGGCCAGAAGCGCCCGCTTCCGCGTGGCGCCCACACCCGGGATCTCGTCGAGCGGCGTCGCGCTCACCGCCTTGGCGCGCTTCGCCCGGTGCGCCCCGATCGCCCAGCGGTGGGCCTCGTCGCGCAGCCGCTGCACGAAGTAGAGCACGGGATCGTTCATGCGCAGCGCGAAGGGTGGCTCGCCGGGGCGGTGGAACTCCTCCTTGCCGGCGTCGCGGTCGATGCCCTTGGCCACGCCCACGAAGGGGATGTCGTCCACACCCAGCCCCTGCATGATCTCCTGCACGGCCGAGACCTGTCCGGCGCCGCCGTCGATGAGCAGAAGGTCGGGCCACGCGTCGGACTTCCGCTCGGGGTCCTCCTTCAGCAGGCGCTCGAACCGGCGGGTGAGCACCTCCTTCATCATGCCGAAGTCGTCGCCCTGCGCGCCCGCCGCGCCGCGGATGTTGAACTTGCGATACTGGCTTTTCAGGAACCCCTCGGGCCCGGCGACGATCATCCCGCCCACGGCGTTGGTGCCCTGGATGTGCGAGTTGTCATAGACCTCGATCCGCTTCGGCGGGGCGTCGAGGTCGAAGGCCTCGGCCAGTCCGGTCAGCAGCCGGTTCTGCGTGGCGCTTTCCGCCATGCGCCGCGCGAGGCTTTCGCGGGCATTCCTCAGCGCGTTCTCGACCAGTTCGGCCTTCTCGCCCCGCTGCGGCACGCCCAGCGTGACCTTGCGGCCGGCCCGCTCGGACAGCAGCTGTGCCACGAGGTCAGGGTTGTCGACCGGATGCGACAGCAGGATCAGCCGGGGCGGTTCCTTGTCGTCGTAGAACTGGGCAAGGAAGGCCTCGAGGATCTCGGGCTCCTCCGCCCCCGCGCCGGTGCGGGGATAGAAGTCGCGGTTGCCCCAGGACTGGTTTGCGCGGATGAAGAAGACCTGCACGCAGGCCTGCCCGCCTTCCAGATGGACGGCGATCACGTCGGCCTCGGCCACGCCCTTCGGGTTGATGCCCTGCGAGGACTGCACCTGCGTCAGCGCCTTGATCCGGTCGCGGAGCGCGGCCGCCCGCTCGAACTCCATCGCCTCGGAGGCTGCCGCCATCTGCTCGGCAAGGCTCGCCTGCACCTTGGTCGTGCGCCCCTGCAGGAAGCGCTCGGCGTCGCCGATCAGCGCGGCATAATCTTCGGGTTCGATCCGGCCCACGCAGGGGGCGGAGCAGCGCTTGATCTGGTAGAGCAGGCAGGGCCGCGTGCGGCTCTCGAACATGGAATCCGAGCAGGTGCGCAGCAGGAACACCCGCTGCAACTGGTTCAGCGTGCGGTTCACCGCGCCCGCGCTGGCGAAGGGACCGAAGTAGCTGCCCTTCTCGCTGCGCTTGCCACGGTGCTTCTTCAGCATCGGAAAGGGATGGTCCTTGGCGATGAGAATGTTCGGGAAGCTCTTGTCGTCGCGCAGCAGCACGTTGTAGCGCGGCTTCAATTGCTTGATCAGGTTCTGTTCAAGCAGCAGCGCCTCGGTCTCGGTCCGCGTGGTCAGAAACATCATCGAGGAAGTTTCGCGGATCATCCGCGCGATCCGCCCCGAGTGCCCCGAGGGCCGGGCATAGTTCGACACCCTCGCGCGGAGGTTGCGGGCCTTGCCGACATAGAGCACCTGGCTCTGCGCATCGAGCATCCGGTAGACGCCCGGCGAGCCGTCGAGCGTCTTCAGGTAGCCCTGAATGACCGCATGCCCAGTGGGCGCCGCCTTGCCTTCCGTTTCGTCACCCTGCACGACCGTTCCCGATCCTTTCCGACGTCCTCGATTCCCGGTCCTTCGCTGCAACGATAGCGGCAGGGCCACAAGAGGAAACCTGTCCACCGTTTCTGTGGATAACTCTGCGCAAAACGTTCTGGCAGTGCGGAATTTTCCTTGTTGTAAGGCGGTTTCGCCTGTTTGCGTGTTTTTTAGGCAATGCTGTAACGGACTGAATAAGCATGATAATTTTTATCGCCACATCCCAAAGGCATGAAACGGCACAGCTTTCCGGGTGCCCCTGTCCGCAACTTTCCAAAAGTGGACAACTCGGGCGGGAGCGGTCAGTCCCTGAGCGTGCGGAGCGGTCCGGGACCCAGATGCTGCCCCCCGTCGACGCAGATCATCTGCCCCGTCACGGCAGGGGCATCGATGAGAAAACCAAGCGCCGCGGTAATATCGGAGACGTTCGCGCCACGGCCGAGGACGGTCGAGGCACGCTCGGCCGCGAAGGTCTCGGGCGTCTGGTGCGCACCCTGCAACGTGGGGCCCGGGCCAATGCCGTTCACGCGGACCCGCGGGGCCAGTTCCTGCGCCGCGACTCGGGTCAGCGTCCAGAGCCCGACCTTGGCTATCGTGTAGGTTGCGAAGTCCGCCGTCGGGTGCAGGACACGCTGATCGATCATGTTGACGATCAGTCCGCGGGCCAGCGGCTCACCCCGGGCGTCCCGGTCCGGCGGGGGAACCTGCCCGGCGAAGCACTGCGTCAGCAAGAAGGGCGCCCGCAGGTTCGATTCCATATGCCGGTCCCACGACTCGCGCGTGGCGCCGGCGATGGTATCGTGCTCGAAGATCGAGGCGTTGTTCACCAGCAGGTCGAGCGGCCCGCCCAGCGCCTCGGCGGCGCGGGGGACCAGCGTCGCCGTCTCGGCCTCGACCAGCAGATCGGCCCGCAGCGCGGCCGAGGCCCTGCCCAGCGACCGGATCCGGGCCACGACATCCTCGGCATCGGCGGCAGAGCCGGCGTAGTGCACCGCCACGTCGAAGCCGCGACCGGCCAGATACAGCGCCATCTCGCGGCCCAGACGCCGCGCCGCGCCGGTCACCAGTGCCCGCATCAGCCCCGTCCCTTCCGGCAGTCGCATCCGCCCTTGCCGACGATGAACCGGCCGCAATGGCCGCAGATCGTCGGCGGCGGCACCTTGGCCTGCGGCCTGCGCCCGCCCAGCGGCCAGCGGAACCGGCCGATCAGCGCGATCGCCGCCATGCCGAGCAGGAAGAGGAGCGTGATCTTGAGCAGCATCTAGAGCCCGTAGCGCGCCCAGAGGCTGCGATCCTCGATCTCGGACAGGGCATCGCGCAGGAGGCCCGCGCCCAGCCGTTGCAGCAGCGGCCGCCGCACGCCGTAGGGCACGAGGCGCACCTTCTCGCCGTAAAGCTCCTTCAGCTTCGGCACGAGATGCCCGACGCCGTCGGCAAGGCCCAGCTTCACCGCCTCGGCGCCCACCCAGATGTCGGCGTTGAACAGGTCGGCCGAGTCGTCCAGCCGCGCGCCGCGGCGGCGCTTCACATGGTCGATGAAGGCGCGGTGGATCGGCTCCTGCAGCGACTTCAGCCGCTCCACATCCTCGGCCTTCTCGGGCAGGAACGGATCGGCCAGCGACTTCGACCGGCCCGCTGTGTGCACCCGACGCTCGATCCCGTTGCGCGCCATGAATTCGTGAAAGCCGAAGCTGGCGAAGATCACGCCGATCGACCCGAGGATCGAACTGTCATCGACCCAGATCTCGTCGCCCGCGCAGGCCAGCCAGTAGCCGCCCGAGGCCGCGACATCCTCGACGAAGGCGTGCACCTTGATGCCCTTCTCGTCGGCAAGCCGCCGGATGCGCGCCGCGATCAGGCTGGACTGAACCGGGGAGCCGCCCGGAGAGTTGATCGCCAGCGCCACGGCCGCCGGCTTCCCGCGCGAGAAGGCCTTTTCGATCACGCTGGCCAGTCCGCTGTCCGACAGGCCGGCACGCGGCCCGGTCGCGATCACACCCTGAAGCCGGATCACCGGCACGACCGGGTCCTTCCTGATGAACGGGATATACTGTTTCATGCGCCCGATGTAGGCCGGAGCTTGTCGGGGAACAAGACGAAGCCGGACGTCCACGGCAATTCTTGCCGTCCACTCCCTGGAGAGCCGAATGATCGACAAGCTGGAAATGTTCATTGCGCTCGCGCGCGAGCGTCACTTCGGCCGCGCGGCCGAAGCCTGCCGGGTGACGCAGCCCACGCTGTCCTCGGCGATCCGGCAGCTCGAGGATCAGCTGGGCGTGCAGCTCGTCTTCCGCGGCTCGCGCTTTCAGGGCCTGACGCCCGAGGGGGCCCGCGCGCTGGACTGGGCGCGGCGCATCGTGGGCGACGTGCGCGCGCTGCGGGACGAGATGCGCGCGGTGCGCTCGGGCCTCTCGGGCAACCTGCGGATCGGGGTGATCCCGACCGCCGTGCCGATGGTGGCCGAGCTGACGGCGCCCTTCCTCGAACGGCACCCGGGGGTGCATGTGCGGGTGCTGTCGCGCACCTCGGCCGAGATCCTTGCCGGAATCGAGGGGCTGGAGTTCGACGCGGGCATCACCTACCTCGATAACGAGCCGCTGGGCCGCGTGACGCAGGTGCCGCTTTACGCCGAGGGCTACCGGCTGGTCTGCGCCCCCGGTTTCGCGCTGGCGGGGCGGGCAGCCGTCACCTGGGCCGAGGTCGCGGACCTGCCGCTCTGCCTGCTGACCGCCGACATGCAGAACCGGCGCATCGTGAACCAGCATCTGACCGGGCCGGATGCCGCGATCACGCCGTCGGTCGAGTCGAACTCGACCCTCACGCTGATCTCGCATGTGATGACGGGCCGCTGGGCCAGCGTGCTGCCGAAGAAGCTGGCCGACCTCTTCACCGCGAACGGCAGCCTGATGGCCATCCCGATCGGCGAGCCCGAGGTGGAGCATCTGGTCGGGCTGATCGCGGCCCATCGTGAACCGCACACGCCGATCCTGACAGCGCTGCTCGATGCGGCGCGGCGCCTGACCGAGGCTCCGGCTCGATAGGCTTTCTCGATCATCCCACGGATAGTTGATATTGATATACCTATCAGGCTGCGTATTTTTGTCGCCTGTTCCGGGGGAGGAGGAGGGCCGCATGCGTCTGGACGAGGCGGAGGTACACGCGCGCGTGGGAGAGATCCTCGACGCGCATGAAGCCATGGAGGGACCGCTCCTGCCGATCCTGCATGCCGTGCAGGACGCCTTCGGCCATGTGCCCCTCGAGGCCCTGCCCCAGATCGCCGAGCGGCTGAACCTCTCGCGGGCGGAAGTGCATGGCGTGATGAGCTTTTACCACGATTTCCGCAGCCAGCCGCATGGCCGCCATGTCATCAAGCTGTGCCGGGCGGAGGCGTGTCAGTCGATGGGCGCCGATCGCGTGGCAGGCCATGCGCAGGCGCGGCTGGGCATCGGCTGGCACCAGACCACCGCGGATGGCGGCGTAACGCTGGAGCCGGTGTTCTGCCTCGGCCTCTGCGCCTGCGGGCCGGCCGCTCTGGTCGATGGTCGCGTGGTGGGACGCGTGGACGAAGCGCGATTCGACCGCCTGCTGGAGGAGGTGCGGCCATGAGGATCTTCGTTCCCCGAGATGCCGCCGCCAAGGCACTGGGCGCCGATGAGGTCGCCGAGGCGATCCGCGCCGAGGCCACGCGCCGCGGTCTTGACCTGACGCTGGTGCGCAACGGCACGCGCGGCATGGTCTGGCTGGAGCCGCTGGTCGAGATCGCGACGCCCGAGGGCCGCATGGCCTTTGGCCGGGTCACGCCTGCCGACGTGCCGGCGCTGTTCGACGCCGAATGGGCGGATCATCCACTGGCGCTCGGCCCGACCGAGGAACTGCCCTGGCTGATGATGCAGACCCGCCTGACCTTCGCGCGCTGCGGGATCACCGATCCGCTCTGCCTTGCGGATTACGAGGCGCACCATGGCTTCCGGGGCCTGCACCGCGCGATCGGAATGAGCCGCGAGGCAATCCTGCAGGAGGTAATCGACTCAGGCCTCCGCGGCCGGGGCGGCGCCGGTTTCCCCACCGGCATCAAGTGGAAGACCGTGGCCGAGGCGCCCGCGGATCAGAAATACATCGTCTGCAACGCCGACGAGGGCGACAGCGGCACCTTCGCCGACCGGATGATCATGGAGGGCGATCCCTTCACCCTGATCGAGGGCATGATCATCGCCGGCATCGCCACCGGCGCAACCCGCGGCTACGTCTACATGCGGTCCGAATATCCGGACGCGACCGAAGTGATGATCGAGGCGGTGAAGATCGCCCGCGAGCACGGGCTGCTTGGCCCTTCCGTCATGGGCTCCGGCCACGCCTTCGACATGGAGATCCGCGTCGGCGCCGGCGCCTATGTCTGCGGCGAGGAAACCTCGCTGCTAAACTCGCTCGAAGGCAAGCGCGGGGTGGTGCGGGCGAAGCCGCCGCTGCCCGCGCTGGAGGGGTTCCTCGGCAAGCCCACCGTGGTCAACAACGTGATCTCGCTTGCCTCGATCCCCGTGATCTTCGAGAAGGGCGCCGCCTACTACCGCGACTTCGGCCTCGGCCGGTCGCGCGGCACGATCCCCTTGCAGATCGCCGGGAACGTGCGGCGCGGCGGGTTGTTCGAAGTGGCCTTCGGCATGAGCCTCGGGCAGATCGTCGATGACATCGCCGGTGGCACCGCCTCGGGCCGGCCGGTCAAGGCGGTGCAGGTCGGCGGCCCGCTCGGCGCGTATTTTCCCCGCGCGCTGTTCGACACCGCCTTCTGCTACGAGGAATTCGCCGGCGCCGAGGGCCTCGTGGGCCATGCCGGAATCGTGGTCTTCGACGACACGGTGGACATGCTGAAACAGGCCCGCTTTGCGATGGAGTTCTGCGCCATCGAAAGCTGCGGCAAGTGCACCCCCTGCCGGATCGGCGCGGTGCGCGGGATGGAGACGGTGGACCGGATCGCGAAGGGCGATCCGGCCGCGATCCCGCTTCTCACGGATCTGTGCGCCACGATGAAATCGGGATCGCTTTGCGCTCTGGGCGGTTTCACCCCCTACCCGGTAATGAGCGCCCTCACCCACTTCCCGGACGACTTCGCCCCGTTGAAGGAGGCAGCCGAATGAAAGACTTCATCATCCCCGACGACCGCGACTACGGCACGCCCGAGTCGAAATCCACGACCTTGGTCACGCTGGAGGTGGACGGTTTCGAAGTCAGTGTTCCGGCCGGAACCTCGGTGATGCGTGCGGCGGCCGAGATCGGCATCATGGTCCCCAAACTCTGCGCGACCGACAACATGGACGCCTTCGGCTCGTGCCGGCTCTGCCTCGTCGAGATCGAGGGGCGCGCGGGTACGCCTGCCTCCTGCACGACGCCGGTCACGCCCGGCATGAAGGTCCGCACCCAGACGCCGAATCTGAAGCAGCTGCGCCGCGGGGTCATGGAGCTTTACATCTCCGACCACCCGCTCGACTGCCTGACCTGCGCCGCCAACGGCGATTGCGAGTTGCAGGACATGGCAGGCGCCGTGGGCTTGCGCGACGTGCGCTATGAGGCCGTGCAGAACCATTTCGAAGCGCGCCGCACCGGCGGCGATCCGAACCCCGAATGGATCCCCAAGGACGAGTCGAATCCCTACTTCACCTTCGATCCGGCCAAGTGCATCGTCTGCTCGCGCTGCGTGCGGGCCTGCGAGGAGGTGCAGGGCACCTTCGCCCTGACCATCGAAGGCCGGGGCTTCGACAGCCGCGTCTCGGCCGGCATGACGGGGGACACGTTCCTCACCTCGGACTGCGTGAGTTGCGGCGCCTGCGTGCAGGCTTGCCCGACCGCTACCCTGCAGGAGAAGTCGATGATCGAGATCGGCACGCCCGAACGCTCGATCATCACCACCTGCGCCTATTGCGGCGTCGGCTGCTCGTTCAAGGCCGAGATGCGCGGCGACGAACTGGTGCGGATGGTGCCGTGGAAGGCCGGCAAGGCCAACCGCGGCCATTCCTGCGTGAAGGGCCGCTTTGCCTACGGCTATGCAGCGCACAAGGACCGCATCCTGAAGCCGATGGTGCGCGAGTCGATCCATGACCCGTGGCAGGAGGTGACCTGGGACGAGGCGCTCGGCTTCGCCGCCCGCCGCCTGCGTGCGATCCAGGAGCAGCACGGCCGCCACTCGATCGGCGTCATCACCTCGTCGCGCTGCACCAACGAGGAGACCTACCTCGTCCAGAAGCTGACGCGCGCCGTCTTCCGCAACAACAACACCGATACCTGCGCCCGCGTCTGCCACTCGCCGACCGGCTATGGCCTCGGCCAGACCTTCGGCACCTCGGCCGGCACGCAGGATTTCGATTCGGTCGATGACGCCGATGTGGTGGTGATCATCGGCGCGAACCCGACGGACGGGCATCCGGTCTTTGCCAGCCGCCTGAAGAAGCGCCTGCGCAAGGGCGCGAAACTGATTATCATCGACCCGCGCCGCATCGACCTGGTGAGGAGCCCGCATGTCGAGGCGGCGCACCATCTCGCCTTGCGGCCGGGCACCAACGTTGCCGTCGTGACGGCAATTGCCCACGTGATCGTGACGGAAGGCCTGATGGATGAAAAATTCATCCGCGAGCGTTGCGACTGGGACGAGTTCCAGGATTATGCCGAGTTCGTCTCGGATCCGAAGCATGCGCCCGAGGCGGTCGAGAGCCTGACCGGGGTGCCGGCGGCGGACCTGCGGGCGGCCGCCCGGCTCTACGCAACCGGCGGAAATGGCGCGATCTACTATGGTCTTGGCGTCACCGAGCACAGCCAAGGCTCGACGACGGTGATCGGCATTGCCAACCTGGCCATGCTGACCGGCAACATCGGCCGCCCTGGCGTGGGGGTCAACCCGCTGCGTGGGCAGAACAACGTGCAGGGCTCCTGCGACATGGGATCCTTCCCGCACGAGCTCCCCGGCTACCGGCACGTGAAAAACGATTCCGCACGCGAGGTGTTCGAGCGGCTCTGGGGCGTGGAGATCGACACCGAGCCGGGCCTGCGCATTCCCAACATGCTCGACGCGGCGGTGGAGGGCACGTTCAAGGGACTCTATTGCCAGGGCGAGGACATCCTGCAATCCGACCCCGACACGAAGCACGTGGCGGCGGGCCTTGCTGCGATGGACTGCGTGATCGTGCACGACCTGTTCCTGAACGAGACGGCGAACTACGCCCATGTCTTCCTTCCGGGTTCGTCCTTCCTCGAGAAGGACGGCACCTTCACCAACGCCGAGCGCCGCATCAACCGCGTGCGCAAGGTGATGGCGCCGAAGAACGGCTACGGCGACTGGGAGGTGACGCAGATGCTCGCGAATGCGATGGGCGCCGGCTGGACCTATACCCACCCGAGCCAGATCATGGACGAGATCGCGGCGACGACGCCTTCGTTCGCTGGCGTGAGCTATGACCTGCTCGAGGAGGTCGGCTCGGTCCAGTGGCCCTGCAACGAGGAGCACCCGTTCGGCACGCCGCTCATGCACACCGACAGCTTCATGCGCGGGCGCGGCAAGTTCATCCGCACGGAATACGTGGCGACTGACGAGAAGACCGGCCCGCGTTTCCCGCTGCTGCTGACCACCGGCCGGATCCTCAGCCAGTATAACGTGGGCGCGCAGACCCGCCGCACCGCGAACGTCGTCTGGCACGAAGAGGACGTGCTGGAGATCCATCCCCACGATGCCGAGGTGCGCGGCGTGAAGAACCGCGACTGGGTGAGGCTCGCCTCCCGCGCCGGCGAGACGACGCTGAGGGCGAAGCTCACCGACCGGGTGTCGCCGGGCGTGGTCTACACCACCTTCCACCACCCGCAGACGCAGGCCAACGTCATCACGACCGACTTCTCGGACTGGGCGACCAACTGCCCGGAATACAAGGTGACGGCGGTGCAGGTCTCGTTGTCGAACGGTCCGTCGGATTGGCAGGAGGATTACATGGCGCAGACGCAACTTGCCCGGCGCATCCTGCCCGCGGCGGAATGATGGAGACCAGCCGCCTGCTGCCCCGGCTGGCCATGTCGCCGGGGCACGTGGAGGGGGGCTCCCGCTGCCTGCCCGAGGAGGTGGCGATCGCGCTCACCTTCAACGGCAGCACGCAGGCCGTGATGATGGCCACTCCGGCGGATCTCGAGGATTTCGCGGCAGGCTTTGCGCTGACCGAAGGGTTCGCCCAGGTGGAGGAGATCGACAGCATCACGCCGGTGGAAGTTGCGCGCGGCATCGACCTTCAGATCTGGCTGCGCCCCGCGGCCGAGGCGCGGCTTGCCGCGCGCCGGCGTCGGATGGCGGGTCCCGTCGGCTGCGGACTCTGCGGCATCGACTCGCTCGACGAGGCGCTGCGTGATCCGCCGCCGGTGCCGGACAATGCGCTTCGGCTGACGGTTGCGCAGGCGGCCGAGGCGGTCTCCGCCCTGACCCAGCACCAGCCGTTGCATGACGCGACCCGCGCCGTCCATGCGGCGGGCTTCTGGATGCCCGGACTGGGAATGGTCGCGGCGCGCGAGGACGTCGGGCGGCACAACGCGCTCGACAAGCTGGCAGGGGCGCTGGTGCGCCGCGGCACCGCGACGGCGGCTGGCGCGGTCGTGCTCACCTCCCGCGTGTCGATCGATCTGGTGCAGAAATGCGCCCGCCTCGGGTCTTCCCTGCTGATCGCCGTCTCGGCGCCGACCGCCCATGCGGTGAGGATGGCCGAAGCGGCCGGGATCACGCTTGTGGCCCTGGCACGCGGCGGGCGCTGCGAGGTCTTCTCCCATCCCCATCGCATCCATTCCGACGAGGCCGCGCATGTCGCCTGAGAAGCTGATCCACATGGCGAACCAGATCGCCACTTTCTTTGAATCGAAGCCTCATGCCGAGGGCGTCGCGGGCACGGCGGCCCATATAAACGATTTCTGGGAGCCGCGTATGCGCCGTCAGCTCCTGGCGCTGATCGAGGCCGGCACGCCCGGCCTGCGGCCCATGGTGCTGGAAGCTGCGCCGGGCATCCGCCGACCGACGGAAGTCTGACTGCCGGCCCGGCGGGAGGCGAAGGTCAGTTCAGGCCGGGGCTTTGATGCGCGACGACGACGCGGTCGCGCAGACCCGGACGGATGACGGCGAAGGCCATGAACAGGATCGCGCCGGCGGTGCCGGCCAGCGAATGCAGCAGCACGGCCGCAGGGATCGAATAGCCGTGGAACAGCCCCCAGATGGCGAGGCTCAGGCCGGGGATGATGCTGGAGAAGATGAGTCCGAAGGCCATCGGCAGATCCTGAAATGTCCCGCCATATCGTGCGGTGCGTTCAATCTTTGCAGACAATCGTTAGCAAACCGTTCAAAACCGCGGACGGTTTGCGGCTAAATCATGGCATTCCGCTGCAATCCTGCCCCCATGGCCTGCCTGCAGCACAAAGGCCGATCTGCCGTGACGAAGCGGCTGTCCCGCGGCCGGAAGGTCGACCGCAGAACCGCCCCCCGGCGCAGGCCGGCCCTGGAAGCGTCCCTGCCCGGAGGGGGGCGGCACTTTGCCCGCTGCATCATCATGTCGCCGCGGGGCTAGGAATGGCTGGCTGCACGGCCTATGCCTTGGACATTTCCGCAAATCGGTTCTGCCAAATGAATATCGGCTACCTGGTGACCATCTATCCGCGCGCGACGCACGGCTACATCCGGCGCGAGATCCAGGCGCTGGAGCGTGCGGGGCACCGGGTCCACCGCTTTGCCATCCGCAGCGACCGGGCGGCTCTTACCGATGCCGCCGACCTGGCCGAGGACGACCTGACCGAGCACCTGCTGCGTCAGGGGCCGGTCCGGCTGGCGCTGTCGGCCCTCTTCTGGATGGCCGGCAGGCCCCGCCAGGCCTCGCGAGGGCTGCGGCTTGCGGCCAGGTGCGGAACCCAGGGCGGGCGGCTGCGCCACATCGGCTACCTGATCCAGGCTGCGCATCTTGCCCGGCGGTGCCGGGATCTCGGGATCACCCACCTCCACGCCTATTTCGGAACCGCCTCGGCAACGGTGGCGATGCTGGCCGAGGCGCTCGGCGGGCCGAGGTTCAGCTTCACCGTCCACGGGCCGGACGAATTCGACGCACCGGTGGCCCTCAGCCTGCCGCTGAAGATGCACCGCGCGACCTTCACCGTCGCCGTCAGCTCCTATGGCCGCAGCCAGCTCTACCGCTGGGCGCAGCCACAGGACTGGCGGCGCATCCACGTGGTGCATTGCGGGATCGAGCCGGAGCTGTTCCCGACCACCCTACCGCTTCCGCCGAGCGGGCCGCGGCTGGTGGCCGTGGGGCGCCTGTCCGAGCAGAAGGGCTTCGTGCTGCTGGTGGAGGCCATCGCGCTGGCGGCTGCGCGCTTGCCGGACCTGCACCTGACGCTGGTGGGCGACGGACCCCTGCGTGGCCGGATCGAGACGCTGATCCGCGCGCGGAACCTGGCCTCGCGCATCACGCTGACCGGCTGGGCGGACGAGGCCCGCGTCCGGCGCGAACTGGAGGCGGCACAGGCCCTCATCCTGCCCTCGTTCGCCGAGGGGCTTCCGACGGTGGTGATGGAGGCGATGGCGGCCGGCCGGCCGGTGATCGGCACGATGGTGGCGGGCGTGCCGGAACTGGTCCTGCCCGGAGAGACCGGGCATCTCGTGCCCGCGGGCGACGCGCAGGCGCTGGCCGCCGCCATCGAGCGACTCGCGGCCACCCCGCTCGAGACGCTGGCCGAGATGGGGCACGCGGCCCGCCTGCGGGTTCTGGAGCGCCACGACATCAACCGCGAGGCGGCGCGGCTGGCGCAGCTCTTCGCCGGCGCCTAGGCGGTGAAGGCGTAGCCAACGCCGTGGACCGTGCGGATGAAATGGCTGCCGCGGGTCGCCGAGGGGATCTTGCGGCGCAGGCGGCTGACGATCCCGTCCACGACCCGGTCATAGCTTTCCCAGTGCCGGCCCTTGATGGCATTCATGATCTGGTCGCGGCTCAGCACCTGCCCGCGCCGGGCGATCAGCGCGGCCAGCAGCTCGAACTCCGACGTGGTCAGCATGATCTCGCTGCCGTCCGCGGCCCAGACCTGCCGGGACTGCAGGCTGATGCTGTAGCCCTCGAAGCGATGATCGACATTCGGCTGCTCCGGCGGGCGGACCGGCGTGCCGCGTCCGGTGCGCCGATAGACCGCCGTGACGCGCGCCGCCAGTTCGCGCTGCCGGAACGGCTTCACCAGCGAGTCGTCCGCGCCAAGCTCCAGCCCGCGCACCCCCTCGCCCTCGTCGCGGCGACCGGCAAGCAGGATGATGCCCCTGTCGGTGACCTGACGCAGTTCCCGCACCAGCGAGAGCCCGCTTCCATCCGGCAGCGAGGTATCGATGAGATAAAGATCGACATCCTCCTCGGCGTCCAGCTTTCGGAACTGCGCCATGTTCTTGGCCGTGATCACGCGGAAGCCCCGATCCTCCAGGGTCTCCTGCACAGCCGTCAAGACAGACGCCTCGTCATCGAGAGCCAGGATGCAGGGGGCCATCATCCGACACTCCGATCTATCCCTCACCTTATCATTTGGACAACCTTAGCGTGTTCCGCATCCATGGCAATCGCCAAAGGGTAGGATGAGCGCGGCAGTCGCTCGCGGCCGGCGTCCGGCGCGGAAGGTAGCATGAAGACGTTGGCAGTCTCGAGTCCCTCGCGATGAAGATAGCGAAGGGCGCGCAATCTGCGCATCCGGGCGAGTTGCAGCAGAACAATCGACATGTGTCTTTTCCTCCTCATCGTCCCCACGGAATTGCGTTCAATGGAGGAAACGGCGAGAAGCACACCCGCTTTAGTTGTGCCGATGAGAAATTTGCAACCGCTTGGCGGGACTGCGGAAAACCGCTGTGGCAGATTTGCACGAAGGAGAAGAAATTCTCCTAGGTATGGGCTGGTTCCCACCTGTCCGCATATTCGGCACAAATCCGCCTACTACTTGTGAGAGCGTGGAAGGACGACGAATCATTCTCTGGCTGAGAACGGGGCTGCCACCTCGAAAGCGGTATGAAGAAGCGTCAGTACAAGGGCATCGTTCCGGGGAAACGACATCATGCGCATCAACTTCATTTCTTGGGCTGACGGCATCCGCCTTGCCTGGCCGTTCTTCCTGGGCACCCTCCCCCATCCGCGAGGGGCCGCGAAGTCGCCGAAGATCCTGACGCGCGAGGAACTCAGGGAACTCTTCTCGTCAGAGCTTTCGCACGCGGGCCAGGGCGGGCAGAGCCGCCAGCGGCCGGTCGGCATGCCCGACAGGACGCGGCTGCCGGCCTGAGCGACGGCCTCCCGCCGCTGCGCCGCCCGCCTTTCCGGCTGTCATGCCGTCGCAGATCTGGTATCCCTGAAGGCGAGAACGCCACCGGAGGCCCCAGATGCTGACATACCTCTGCCTGCGCGAGACCGACGGCCCCTCCCGCTTCTACCGGGTGGAACTCGTCTACAACCTGTTCGGCGAATATACCGTCCTGCGGGAATGGGGACGGCGCGGCCCGCGCGGCTCCGGTGGCCGTCTCGTCACCTGGTTCTCCAATCTGCGGGATGCCTGCCTTGCGGCCGAGCGCTGGCACCAGCGCGCGCGCCGCCGCGGCTACCGCACCACTGTCGAAAGCAGCGAATGACGCATCTCTGGGTCAGGGCCGAACAGCGGCCGAACGAGGAACGGGTGGGGCTCACCCCGGATGGCGCCGCGGCGCTGATCGCGCGCGGACTGCGCGTCACGGTCGAGGCGAGCCGGACGAGGGCCCTGTCGATCGAGGGCTATGCCGCCGCCGGCTGCGGGATCGCCCCCGAGGGCTCCTGGCCGGATGCGCCGCGCGACGCGATCATCTTCGGTCTGAAGGAGCTGCCCGAGGACGGCACGCCCCTGCCCCATCGCCACATCCTGTTCGGTCACGCCTACAAGGGCCAGCCAGCGGGCCGGGTGCTGCTCGGGCGCTTCAAGGCGGGCGGCGGGACGCTCTACGATCTCGAATCGCTGGTGGACGAGACGGGTCGCCGGGTTGCCGCCTTCGGCTACTGGGCGGGCTATGCCGGGGCTGCGGTGGCGCTGAAGTGCTGGGCGGCGCAGGCGCGCGGCGGGATCTGCGACCCCGTCTCGACCTGGCCGGGACGCGAGGGATTGCTGGCCGATCTCGGCGCGGAACTCGCTGCCGCGCATGCCACCCAGCCGCGGGCGCTGGTGATCGGGGCGAAGGGCCGCGTCGGCACCGGCGCCGCCGATCTGTGCGAGTCGATGGGCCTTGCGGTCACCCGCTGGGACATCGAGGAGACCGCGCATGGCGGTCCCTTCCCCGAGGTGCTGGAGCACGAGATCTTCCTGAACTGCATCCTTGCCCGGCCGGGCTGCCCCGTCTTCGTCCCGGCCGGGGCCGCGGCCGCCCCGCGCGCACTGGCGGTGATCGGCGACATCGCCTGCGACCCGACCTCGGACTTCTCGCCGGTGAAGGTCTATGACCGGGTGACGAGCTGGACCGCGCCGGCGCTGCGCGTCCATGCCGATCCGCCGCTCGACGTCATGGCCATCGACAACCTGCCCTCGCTGCTGCCGGTCGAGAGCAGCCTCGACTATGCCGCGCAGCTTCTGCCCTCGCTCCTCGCGCTCGATGCGCTGGACGAAGGCGTCTGGGGCCGCGCGAAGGCCGAGTTCGACCGCCACGCAGCCACGGTCTGAAACGGAAAGGGGCGCCCCGGGCGCCCCTTCGATCCTCAGCGCCGGCCCACCAGCCGGAAGAACAGCCCGTCCGGCAGCAGCTGCGCGAAGCGGAAGAACGAGGAGAAGGGCGCCGGGAAGTTCAGCCGGAAATTGTCCGAGCACATGTGCTCGAAGATGTGCCGGGCCGCCGCGTCGGGTTCCATGATGAACGGCATCCGGAACTTGTTCTTCGCGGTCATCCGGGTGTTCACGAAGCCCGGGTTCACCAGCTGGACGTCGACCCCGGTGCCGCGCAGGTCGGCATAGAGCGACTCGGTCAGCCCGACCACGCCGGCCTTGCTGGCGGCATAGCCGATCGCGCCCGGCAGGCCGCGGAACCCCGCGATGGAGCCGGTCACCACCAGATGCCCGCGGTCGCGCGCGATCATGCCGGGCAGGACGGCCGAGACCAGCCGGACCAGCCCCATCAGGTTGGTGTCGAGCATGGCGTCGATCGCCTTGCGGTCCCATTCCTGCGCCGTCATCGGCCAGTAGACGCCCGCGTTGAACACGATGCCGTCCACCTCGCCGATCGTCTCCAGCGCGGTGCGGATCGACTCGTCCGACTGCACGTCCACCGGAACCGCCTCGGCATGACCCGGCATCTCGGCGACCGCCGTCTTCAGCCGCTCCTCGTCACGGCCCGAAAGGATGACCTTCGCCCCCGCGCCGCTCAGTTTCTTCGCCAGCGCGAGCCCCAGACCCTCGCTGCCGCCGATAAGCCAGTACCGCTTACCAACAAATTGTCTCATGTCTCGATCCGTCGTAGTGTCGCCACAAGCTCGGCAACCTTGATCCCGAACTTGCGGAACTGGCTCCGATTGATGATCGTGCCATTCTCCAGCCGGTACATCCAGTCAATGACATCCAGCACATGCCCCCCTGCGTCATCTTGAAGCCGCAGCCGGTAGCGCAGGCAGAGGGCTGATCCTTCGGCTTTTCCGACGCCGCTGCCCACAAGATCATCGGCCTCGGCATGAAGCGTCCCGTCGTTGCCAAGCTGGAACCGCCACTCGCGATTGTCCACCGCACCGCTGTCGTAGCGGAAGCGTTCGGTGAGGATCCCGGCATTGCCCTCCCACCGGCCCACCATGTCGGCGACGAAGCGCGAGGTGACCCGGCCGGTCGGCCCGTAGATCACGCCCTCGCACAGCAGCGGCCCCGAAAGGTCCCTGCGCGGGTCAAGGGCGGGACCCTTCCCGGAATAGTCGGCAGGCCGCTGCGCGGCAAACGCCAGCGTCCGGTCGCGCAGGCCGAAAAGCCCGAGGCAGAGCAGGAAACCGAGGACGAGGAACAGCAGGGACAGCACGGGATCAGGTCTCCGGGATGGGGGTGACGAGGAGCAGGACGATGGCCAGCAGCTTCAGCCCGCAGGGGACCAGCGCGTAGAGCACCGAGAGGAACAGCAGGGCCGACGCGGGGGAGGCCGCGCCCGGCGCAAAGCCTGCGGCCCCGAGCGCGGGCAGCACCGCGGCAGCCGCGAGCGCAAGGGCCAGCTTCGAGGCGAAGGACCAGAAGCCGAAGGCCGCCGCATCTCCGCCCGCGCTGCGCGACAGGTGCCGGGCGAAGATCGCGGGCAGCAGCACCATGTCCGCCCCGAGCGCCGCCCCCGAGGCGGCGCAGATCACGGCAAACGCCGCAACGTCGCCCGGGCCGAGCGTGAAGGCGAAGATGAAGGACACCACCGCCAGCACCATCCCGGCCAGCAGCGTGCGTCTTGCGCCGAAGCCGCGTGCCAACTGGCTCCACGCCGGCGCACTGAGCGCTGCCGCGAGGAAGAAGAGCAGAAGCAGCGGCCCTTCCGAACCGGGCGCGGCAAGCCGGCTTTCGACGAAGAACAGGAACAGCGTCGAGGTCACCGCCACCGGCGCGGCATTGACCAGCGCCAGCAGAAGAAGCCTCCGGGTCATCCGGTCCGCCAGCACGGCGCGCAGGTCGGGAACGGGGGCCTCGGCCAGTCCCGCCCATTCGCGCCGCATGGCGAACGATGCCAGAACGGCAAGGCCTGCGAAGCCCCAGGCGAAGGCCGCGAAGCTGCCCAGCAGAACCGGCGCCACGGCGGCGACCGACACCCCGCAGAGCGCGCCGGCCTCGCGCCAGCCGGCCAGCCGGAGATGACCGCCCCGGCCCAGCCGTCCCGCCTTGCCGACGCCTTCGGCATAGAAGGCGATGCTGAGGAAGGAGAAGGCCGAGAACAGCACCACCAGCGTCAGCGCGAACCACAGGAGCGGCAGGACAGGAGGTTCGACCGCAAAGAGGCCGATCATCGCCAGCGCCATCAGCGCCACCGCACCGGCCACCATGGCCGCCCGCTTCTGTCGTGTCACCTCGGCCAGCCAGCCCAGCGCGGGGTCCTGCACCACGTCGATCAGGCGCAGCCCCGCCAGCACCGCCCCCAGCGTGCCGAGGCTGATGCCGTAGTCATCGACATAGACCTTGGGCGCGTGGATGTAGATCGGAAGCCCGGCGGCGGCGATAAGCCCGGCAAAGAGCGACCACGGCGCAAGGCGGCCTTCACCTGCTGACATCTTGGGCGGGCGGCGCGGGACGCGTGCGGTAGCGCGCCCCCTTCAGGGCAAGTTTCAGCGCCTGCCAGTGGATCAGCGCCAGCACCCGGCGCGAGCCGAAGGGCCGCCGCAGGCAGGCGGCAAGGATGCCGGCATTGGTCAGCGGCGCGCGGGTGCCGGTCAGCGTGGCGAACAGGCCGCCCTCGCCGAAGCTGTAGTCGATCCAGATGCCCACGCGGTCGTCGCGGATGTCGAAACGGAACCGATAGCTGCCCTCGACCGGCTGGAACGGCGAGACATGCATGATCTTGGTCGCGGTCAACGTGTCCGAGCGGGTGATCGGGCTGCCGTCCGGCTTCGTGCAGAGATACCAGTGCCGGTCGCCGAAGGTGTTCGACACCTCGGCCACGACGGTGCGCAGGGCGCCCGTCGCCTCGTGGCAGAGCCAGAAGCTGACGGGGTTGAAGACATGCCCCAGGACCCTCGGCTGGGTGAGCAGCAGGATGCGCTCTCCCCCCGGCGCGGCATGGGCGGCCAGCACCTCGCGCACCCAGGCAACGCCGCGCCCCCTGCCCGGCTCGCCGCCATAGTCGCGATCGTGCAGCGCGACCAGATTGGCGCGGTTGCGCGAGAACAGCGCCGGCGCCTCGACCGCCTCGGGGTCGAGGATCACGTAGTCCACGCCATAGCGGAAGCTGTTCTCCAGCGCCCCCTTCCGGCCGTGGAAGGTCTCGCCCCGGACATGCTCGACCCTCATGCGGCCACCGGCGTCGCGATGCGGCGGCGCATCGCCTCGACCACGTCCACCGCGCTGGCAAAGCCGTCCTCGTGAAAGCCGTTGCGCATCCAGGCGCCGGCGAACCACGTGTTGCGCTTGCCGTTCATCATGCGCAGCGCCGCGACCCCCAGCTGCGCCGCAAGGTCATAGACGGGGTGACGGAAGGTCACCACGTCATGCACCAGCTCGTCGCGGATCGGCCGCTCGCCGTTCAGGGTGACGAACAGCGGATCGTCATGCGGAATCGGCTGCAGCGAGTTCATCCAGTAGGTGATGTCGATGGGGGCCTGCGGGTCCTCGGGCTCGACATAGACCCACGAGGCCCAGGCCGCGCGGCGCTTCGGCATCACGGAGGTATCGGCGTGCAGCACCGCCCGGTTCGGCTGGTAGCGCACCGCGCCCAGCGCCTTCGCTTCCTCCTCCGAGGCGTCGGACAGGAGCCGCAGCGTATCGTCGGAATGAGTGGCGAAGATCACCTCGTCGAAGGCTTCCCAGTCGCCGCCGGTCACGCGCACCTGCACGCCGTCGCCCTGCCGCCGGACGCCCGCCACGTCGGCGCCCAGCCGCAGATCGACCCCGGCCGAGGTCATCGCCACCTGAAGCCTGCGCACATATTCGATGGAACCGCCGGCCACCGTATACCACTGATGCTGCCCAGTGTGCGACAGCAGCGCATGGTTCTCGAAGAAGCGCAGCAGCGCCTGTGCCGGGAAGTCGAGGATCCCGCGCGAGGGCGTGGACCAGATCGCGCCCGAGATCGGCAGCAGGTAGTAGTCGCGGAACCAGTCGCCCAGGTCGAGCCGCTCCAGCAGGTCGCGGATCGTCATCACCGGATCGTCGGCATGGTCCATCGCATGGGCGTTGAAGCGCAGCACGTCCATCAGCATGTTCAGGAACCGCGGGTCGAGCGCGTTGCGCTTCTGCGCGAAGACAGCCTTCAGATCCTTGAGCCCGTATTCCAGCCGCCCGCCGCGCACCGAGGCGCCGAAGCTCATGTCGCTTTCCACCACCGGCACCTGAAGCTCGTCGAAGAGGCGCGTCAGATGCGGGTAGTTCACCTTGTTGAAGACGATGAAGCCGGTGTCCACCGGCTGGTCGCCACGCTTGCCGGCCAAGACCGTGCGCGCGTGGCCGCCAAGCCTGCTCTCCGCCTCGAACAGCACCACCGTATGGTCGCGGGCCAGCAGATGCGCCGCCGCCATTCCCGAAACGCCTCCGCCGATCACAGCAACGCGCCGACGCGCGAATTCAGACGTCTCGAATGGCATGCCTGCAGTCTCCCGGTTTGCTCGGGGCCGATACGCCCCGCGAAGAGGAACGGATCAACCCGGTGGCGATTTTTCTGCACGGCGGCGGATGATCCGGTCTCGCCCGTGCT
The DNA here is from genome assembly GCF_002407205.1 of Rhodobacter sp. CZR27. Taxonomy (NCBI): domain Bacteria; kingdom Pseudomonadati; phylum Pseudomonadota; class Alphaproteobacteria; order Rhodobacterales; genus Rhodobacter; species Rhodobacter sp. CZR27. The sequence goes on from NZ_CP023548.1 coordinate 2,940,216, forward strand.
TTTTCTGCAGGGCGGCGGATGATCCGCTCGGGCCGCTCGGCCGTAGAAGAGATGACATGCCGGGGCCGGCCAAAAAATGCGGATGCAAGCGGGGGGGCGGTTGCCTATGTTTCCCCTCGGGCGACGAAACGGAAGGCCGACGGTGACAGGTCAGGGTAACGAGACGGATTGGGTAGCGCTGATGCAGGCGGTCCGGGACCAACGCGATGAGGCGGCCTTTGCGCGGCTGTTCGAGCACTTTGCCCCGCGGGTGAAGGGCTTCCTGATGAAGTCCGGCACGGCGGCGGCGCAAGCCGAGGAATGCGCGCAGGACGTGATGGCCGCGGTCTGGCAGAAGGCCCACCTGTTCGATCCCTCGCGGGCCTCGGTCGCGACCTGGATCTTCACCATCGCGCGGAACCGGCGGATCGACATCCTGCGTCGGGCGCGCCATCCGGAACCGGAAGACCTGTTCTGGGGTCCGGAGGTGGAGCCCGACCAGGCCGACATCTACGAGATGCAGCAGGAGAACGACCGTCTCGGCCGGGCGATCGCCCTTTTGCCCGACAAGCAGCGGGCGCTGATCGAGCGCGCCTTCTTCGGCGATGTCTCGCACAGGGAACTGGCCGAGGAGACCGGGCTGCCGCTTGGAACCATCAAGTCGCGGATCAGGCTGGCCCTGGAACGCCTGCGCCACCACATGGGTTGAAGGAAACGATGACGATCCGGCACCACATATCGGACTCCCTGCTGCTGGCCCATTCCTCGGGCAACCTGCCCGAGGCTTTCGGGCTGGTGGTGGCGACGCACATTTCGCTCTGCGACGAGTGCCGGGCGCGCCTGGCAGCCTTCGAAGCGGTGGGCGGCAGCCTGATGGAGGATGCGGCACAGGTGGCGATGGCCGCCGGCAGCCTCGCCGCGGTGATGTCCCGGCTCGACCGACGGATCGAGACGCCCCGCCCGGTGAGGCGGCTCGATCCGCGGGCCCCCGCGCCGCTTGCGGACTACATCGGTGGCAGCCTCGACGCGGTGCGCTGGCGCCCGCTGGGCGGCGGCGTGCGGCAGGCCATCCTGCCCACGGGGGGCGAGGCGATCGCGCGGCTCTTGTGGATCCCGGGCGGCCAGTCCGTGCCCGACCACGGCCACCGCGGGATGGAACTGACGCTGGTCCTGCAGGGCGCGTTCCGCGACGAGACCGACCGCTTCGGTCCCGGCGACCTCGAGATTGCCGACGAGGAGATGGAGCACACCCCGGTCGCCGAGGCCGGGCCGGACTGCATCTGCCTTGCCGCCACCGATGCGCCGCTGCGCTTCAACAGCCTGCTGCCGCGGCTGGTGCAGCCCTTCGTGCGGATCTGAGGACACCCGGCCACAGGCCTGCGGATGCCAGGTCCCTGCGGTGCCGTCCGGGCCTGGGTCCCGCGGGCGCACACCGGCATCGGGCGCTATTCCGCGGCGTCAGCCGGGGGCGCCAGATCCTGGAAGTCGAAGTTGTCCAGCCGGCGCGCCTTCTTTCCGGCCTTTCCGGCCGAGATGCGGATCTCCTCCACATCCCGCGCGGCCTGCGCGAAGTGCCGGTCGAGGTTGCCCGCCCGCTCCACCAGCCGCTCGATCTCGCGCCCGAGTTCGGCCAGTTCGCGCCGGATCGCACCGGCCTGCGCCCGCATCCGAGCGTCCTTCAGCACGGCGCGCATGGTGTTCAGCACCGCCATGCAGGTGGTGGGCGACACGATCCAGACCTTCACCGCAAACCCCTCTCGCACGATGTCGCCGAAGTTCGCATGCAACTCGGCATAGACCGCTTCCGAGGGCAGGAACAGCATCGCCCCGTCGGCCGTCTCGCCGTCGAGGATGTATTTCTCGGCGATGGCCCGGATATGGGCGCGCACCGCCACCCGCATAAGCCGCTGCGCCTCCATCGTCTCCGCGGGGCCTTCGGACTCGCGCAGCATCTCGTAGGCTTCCAGCGGGAACTTCGAGTCGATGACGATGGGGCCGGGAGGCTCGGGCAGGTGGATCAGGCAGTCCGCCCGCCGCCCGTTCGAAAGCGTCGCCTGCATCGTGTAGCTGTCGGGCGGCAGGGCCTTCCGCACGATGTCGTGCAGCTGGATCTCGCCGAAGGCCCCCCGGGTCTGCTTGTTCGACAGGATGTCCTGCAGGCCCAGCACGTCGCCCGAGAGTTTCTCGATGTTCGCCTGTGCCCGGTCGATGGTCTCCAGCCGCTGCTGCAGGTCGCCCAGCGACCGCGCGGTGCGGACCGCCGTGCCGTGCAGGCTCTCCGCCATGCCGCGCTGCACCTCGGCCAGCCGCCGCTCCATCAGTTGCAGCATGGCATGCTGGCTGGCCGCCTGCGCGTCCGAGACATGGTGCAGCCCGCCCGCAAGCCGCTCCTGCCCGTCCGACAGCATCTGCACCTGCTGCGAGAGCCAGCCCAACTCGCGCACCAGCGGCGCGGCGACCCGCGCCGACCGCCCGGCCGCGCGCAGGATCAGGAGAAGCAGGATCAGGACCGCCGCCGCCCCGGCAGCCATCAGGACGCGCGGATCGTCCCAGGCATAGCTCTGGCCGAGGATCTGGATCATCGGTCGCGGATCATCGCCGCCCGAACAGCCGCTCGATGTCGGCGAGCTTCAGTTCCACATAGGTCGGCCGGCCGTGGTTGCACTGGCCGGACAGCGGCGTCGCCTCCATCTCGCGCAGGAGCGCGTTCATCTCCTCGGCCCGCATCTGCCGGCCCGACCGGACCGAGCCGTGGCAGGCCATCCGGCTGAGGATCGCATCCATCCGCGCCTGCAAGCGGTCCGAGGCGCCGGTCTCGCCCAGATCGTCGAGGATGTCGCGCAGAAGCGGCGCCGCCTCGATCCGCCCGAGGATCGCCGGCACCTCGCGCACCGCCACCGCTCCGCCGCCGAAGGGCTCGATCACCAGCCCGAGCGCCGCCAGATCCCCGGCGGCATCGAGAAGCCGCGCGGCGTCCGAGGGCGACAGGTCCACGATCTCGGGGATCAGCAGCGCCTGACGCGCGATGCCCGCCCCGTCGCGCTGGCGCTTCAGCTTCTCGTAGACCAGCCGCTCGTGCGCTGCGTGCTGGTCCACGATCACCATGCCGGTCGCGGTCTGGGCGATGATCCAGTTCTCGTGGATCTGCGCCCGCGCCGCACCAAGCGGGTTCTGCTCGGCCGACGGCGTGGCCTCCTCGAAGCGCGCGGCCGGGGCTTCGGCAAGGCCCGCCATCGCGGGTTGCGGATCGGGAGCCTGGAAGGCAAGGCTGCGGCAGATCGCCGAGGCCGAGGGCCGGTCCATCTGGTAGACGCGGGGCGTCCAGCCGGGCTCCGGCCGAAAGGCGCCCAGCGTCTCCTCCGCAACGGTGGTCGAGGCGCGATGCCCCGCCCCCGCCAGCGCATGTCGCAGCGCCAAGACCACCAGCCCCCGCACCTCGCCCGCCTCGCGGAACCGCACCTCGGCCTTTGCGGGATGCACGTTCACGTCCACCCGCTGCGGGTCGCAGATCAGGTTCAGCACGGCGGCCGGGTGACGGTCGCGGCTCAGCACATCCATGTAGCCGGCGCGCAGCGCTCCCAGCAGCATCCGGTCCAGCACCGGCCGCCCGTTCACGAACAGGAACTGCGCCGCCGAGGAGCCGCGCGAATAGGTCGGCAGCGCCGCATAGCCCTGCAGCCTCAGCCCCTCGCGCTCCACCTCGATGCGCAGCGCGTTCTCGGCAAAGTCGGCGCCGAGCACCCGCGCCACCCGGCGATGCAGCGCGTCGAACAGGTCGCCCGCCTCGGGCTCCGTCCGGAACAGGATGCGCGGCTCGCCGCCCGAGACATCGGTGAGGGTGAAGCCCACCTCGGGCTCGGCCAGCGCCAGCCGCTTCAGCACCTCGGCGATGGCCTGCGTCTCCGCGCGGTCGGTGCGCAGGAACTTCAGCCGCGCCGGCGTGGCGAAGAACAGGTCGCGCAATTCGACCACCGTGCCGACGGAGAGCGCGGCCGGGCGGACCGGCTCCATCCGCCCCGCAGTGACCGAGACCGAGGCGCCCTCTTCGCCCGCGACGCGCGAGGTGATGGTCAGCCGCCCGACCGCCCCCAGCGAGGGCAGCGCCTCGCCCCGGAAACCGAAGCTGCGGATGTCCAGAAGGTCCGAGCCGTCGATCTTCGAGGTCGCATGCCGCGACAGCGCGAGCGGCAGGTCCGCCGCCGTCATGCCGCAGCCGTCGTCAGTGACGCGGATCAGCACCTTGCCGCCGTCGGCGATGTCCACGGCGATCCGCCGCGCGCCGGCATCCAGCGCGTTCTCGACCAGCTCCTTCACCGCCGAGGCGGGACGCTCCACCACCTCGCCCGCCGCGATCCGGTTGATCGCGGCCTCGTCGAGCTGCCGGATCACCGGCCGGGCAGGGCTTATCTTGGGGCTGGCTGCGGTCATGCCACCAGCATTAGCAGAGTCGGCGGATCCGCGCCACACTGACATCATGCAGGATGCGACCGCCCGATATCACAACGACCACGGAGCCTCAGCCGTCCGACTCGACTCCCTCGGGCTGGCCCACGACCACGAAGTGCAGCGCATCGGGCTTCAGGAGCCACGCGGCGACGCGCTTCACGTCCTCGAGCGTCACCGCCTCGATCTTCGCGTTCCGCGTCGTCGGGTAGTCGATCGGCAGATCCTCCATCTGCATGCCGACGAGGATGCTCGCGATCGGGCCGTTCCCGTCGAACCGCAACGGATAGGAGCCGGTGAGATAGGTCTTCGTCGCGGCCAGTTCCTCGGCCGTCACGCCCTCGGCGGCGGCGCGGCGCCATTCGTCGCGCACGATGCCGATAGCCTCGGCCACCGTGGCATTGGCCGAGGCGAAATGGCCCATCATCAGCTCGGCATGGTCCATGGGCGCCAGATAGGTGCCGATGCCGTAGGTCAGCCCGCGCTTCTCGCGCACCTCGGTCATCAGGCGCGAGCCGAAGCCGCCGCCGCCGAGGATCTCGTTCAGCACATAGGCAGGGAAGAAGTCCGGGTCGTCGCGCTTGATCCCGGCATGTCCGAAGCGGACCGCCGATTGCGGCGTGGGGAAATCGACCACGGTCACCCCGCCGCCGACCCGCCACTCGGCCCGGCCCGGCATCGGCGCGCCCTCGGCGGGCAGGTCGCCCAGCAGCCGGTCGAGGAGCGTGCCCAACTCGGCTGCCGTGATGTCGCCCGCCGCGGCCACATAGATCCGGTCGCGGGCGAGCGCCGCCTTGTGCGCTGCCACGATCTGTTCGCGCGTCAGCGCCCGCACGCTCTCGGGTGTGCCCTCGCCTTGTGAGCCATAGGGGTGGGCGCCAAAGGCCTGTTCGTCGAAGACCCGGCCCGAGATGCTCGTCGGGTCCTTGGCATCCGACGCAAGGCCAGACAGCACCTGCCCGCGCACCCGCTCGATCGCCTCCGCGTCGAAACGTGGCGACACCAACGCCAGACGCAGCAGGTCCGTGGCCGCATCGCGGTTCTCGGTCAGGAACTCGGCCGAGACCGCCACGGCATCGGCGCTCGGCCGGAAGGAGAAGCTTGCCGCCAGCGCGTCCCGCGCCCGGGCGAAGCCCTGCGCGTCGAGATCACCCGCGCCTTCCTCGATCAGGCCGGTCATCAGGTTCACCGCCCCCCGGGCGCCCTCGGGATCGAGGCTCGTGCCGCCACGGAAGCGGATCTCGAGCGCGGTGAACGGCAGTTCGTGCGATTCGACCAGCCAGGCGCGGATGCCGCCGGGCGAGGTCACGTCCTGGATCTGCACGTCCGCCCGGACCGGCAGGGCGAACAGGATCAGCGCGGCGGCCAGACGTAACATCATTGGCTTTCTTCCTCTTCCTGCTCCAGCCAGCCCGTCACGGCGCGGCGGCGGTCGAACACCTCGCGGGCGGCGGCCACCACCTCCTCGGGCGTCACCGCCTGCAAGACCTCGGGCCAGCGCTCCACGTCCTCGACCGTGAGGCCGGTGGTCAGCGCCGCGCCATAGCGCCGGGCCAGTCCGTCCACGTTGTCGCGGGAATAGATGTCATGTGCGCGAAGCTGGGTCTTGATGCGGGCGAAATCCTCGGGGTCAGGCCCCGTCTTCAGGAAATCCTCGATCACCGCATCCATCGCCTCCTCGGCCGCCTGCAGGCTGACGCCCGGCACCGGCACCACGGCCAGCGAGAAATTGCCCGAGTCGAGCGCCGAGCCATCGTAATAGGCCTGGCTCCACACCGCCTTCGGCGCCTCGCCGAACTGAAGGGCACTGGCGAGGAGCGACGTGGTGGGGCTGCCGCCGAGAAGCTCGGCGAGGATGGTCAGCGCCGCGGCCTTCTCCTGCGCGCCGCTCTCGCGGGCGGGGGCGAGGTAGCTGCGGGCCACATAGGGTTGCGCCACGCGCGGATCGGTGAAGGTCAGGCGCCGCTCGGCCAGTTGCGGCGGCTCCTGCGGGCGGAGGCGAGGCGGCAGGTTCTCTGTCGGTTCGAGCGCGCCATAGTGGGTTTCCGCCAGACGCTTCACCTCGTCCGGGGTCACGTCGCCCGCCACGACGAGGATCGCATTGTTCGGCGAGTAATAGGTCCGGTAGAAGCTGAAGGCGTCCTCGCGGTCGAGTTGCTCGATCTCGTGGCGCCAGCCGATGATAGGAATGCCGTAGGGGTGGTTCAGATACTGGGCGGCGCGGCGCTGCTCGCCGAAGATGGCGTCCGGGTCGCTGTCGGTGCGCTGGCTGCGCTCCTCCAGCACCACCTGACGCTCGGTCTTCACGTCATCTTCGCTCATCTGGAGGTCGCGCATCCGGTCGGCCTCCATCTTCATCATCAGGTCGAGCCGGTCCGCGGCGACCCGCTGGAAATAGGCGGTATAGTCCCAGGACGTGAACGCGTTGTCGTCGCCGCCCTGCGCCTCGACCGTTGCCGAGAACTCGCCCGGCTTCAGCTCGTCGGTGCCCTTGAACATCAGGTGTTCAAGGAAATGCGCGATGCCGGAATGACCGGGCGGCTCGTCGGCGGCGCCCACGCGGTACCAGACCATATGGGTCACGACCGGGGCGCGGTGATCCTCGATCACCACGACCTCCAGCCCGTTCGCGAGGCGGAAATCCGTCACGGCTTCGGCAAAGGCGGGCAGCGAGAGGGTAAGCGCGGTCGCGGCCGCAAGGCCCAGTCGGCGCAGCATCGGCTTGTCCTTCCAGAAGATCGGCGTCGCGCGAAAGCTACCGTGTGGCGGGGGGCCTTCAAGCCCCCCTACGGGCTTGTGATCACTCGCCCGCCTGCGGCGGCGGCGCCGAGGGGTTGCGGGCGCCGGCGGCGCGCCAGCGGGCAAGCTCCGCCTGCTGGTCGAGCGACATCGGCTCATAGGCCTTGAAGTAGACGTTCACGTTGAACACCCGTTCGAGCAGGCGCCCGTCGTTGTCGCGGCGCCATTGCAGATCCTCGGCCGCCAGCGTCTGCCGGATGCCCGGATCGGACCCGTAGCGCCGCGCGTGGGCCACCACGGCCGCGTCCGAGGCGGGGATCGCGCGCGACCGGCTCGGGTCACCGCCGAGTGCTGCGATCGCGTCGGCTTCCGGGTTGCGGTCGGCAAGGTTCGCGCCGCCGGGCGTCGGCGGGGGCAGCGCGCCCAGCGTGTCGGGGATCTCCAGCGGCTTCGACGGCAGGATGCTGAACTCGTCCGGACCCTGCCCGGTCGAGCGCAGGTTCATCAGCCTCGGATCGCCGCCGCCGCAGGCTGCCAGCAGGAGCATTGCCAGTGCCGCACCCGCCCCTGCGCCTCGAGCTGCCCGCATGCCTTGCCTCCTTGCTGCCTCCGCCCGTCTTTAGCGCAAAGGTTTCCAGCCGTCACGGGGTCTTTCCACGGCCGGACTTGCCGTCCGCGCCGGGCTTGCGGGGCTTGGCGCCCGGGGCCTTCGGCTTGCCGGGCTGCTTCTCGCGCGTGTCGCGGGTGAAGAGGACGAGGCCGATCGCCCCGGCGAAGATCGCGATGTCGGCCACGTTGAACGCATAGGGATTCTCGATCCCGCAGCAGGACATGTTCAGGAAATCGGCCACGGCGCCGAACAGCACGCGGTCCACCACGTTGCCCAGCGCGCCGCCGATCAGCAACCCGCCCGAGATCCGCGCCAGTTTCGTCGGCTGACTGCGCGCCACCCACAGCCAGACCCAGACCGAGATCGCGAGCGCCACGGCGATGAGGCCCCAGCGCACGAACTCCTGGTCCGACGAGCCGAGGCCGAAGTTGATCCCCCGGTTCCACGCCATGCGGAAGGTAAGGTAGGGCGGGACGAGGTCGATCGCGCCGCGATGCGCCAGCCCGATCCACCAGACGACGATCCATTTCGTCAGCTGGTCGAGCAGGAAGGTCCCGAGGGCGGTGTAGACCGTCAGCCGCATCTCAGTGCCGGAAATGCCGCTGCCCCGTGAAGACCATCGCAAGGCCCGCCGCATCGGCCGCGGCGATCACCTCGTCGTCGCGCATCGAGCCGCCGGGCTGGATGATCGCCTTGGCGCCCGCCTCGGCCGCCGCCAGCAGGCCATCGGCGAAGGGGAAGAAGGCGTCCGAGGCCACGACCGAACCTTGGGTCGGCGGCAGGGCAAGCCCCAGCGCCTGCGCCATGTCCTGTGCCTTGCGCGCCGCGATCCGGGTCGAGTCGACGCGGCTCATCTGGCCGGCGCCCACGCCCACGGTCGCGCCGTCCTTCACATAGACGATGGCGTTCGACTTGACGTGCTTGGCCACGGTCCAGGCGAACAGCAGGTCGGCCAGTTCCGCTTCCGTCGGCGCGCGCCGGGTCACCACCTTCAGGTCCAGCGCGTCGACATGGCCCGCGTCGCGGTCCTGCACGAGGAAGCCGCCCGCCACCTGCTTGAACGCCAGCCCCTTCGCCAGCGGATCGGGCAGCCCGTCCGTCGTCAGCAGGCGCAGGTTCTTCTTCGCGGCAAAGACGGCCTTGGCGGCCTCGTCGGCGCCGGGGGCGATCACCACCTCGGTGAAGATCTCGGCGATCTTCTCGGCCGTCGGCCCGTCGAGCGGCTGGTTCAGCGCGATGATGCCGCCGAAGGCGGAAACGCGGTCGCAGTCGAAGGCGCGGGAATACGCCTCGGCCAGTGTAGCGCCGCGCGCCACGCCGCAGGGGTTGGCGTGCTTGACGATCACGCAGGCCGGGCCTTCGGTCGGATCGAACTCCGCCACCAGCTCGAAGGCCGCATCGGTGTCGTTGATGTTGTTGTAGGACAGCTCCTTGCCCTGCCACTGCTTCGCCGTGGCGACGCCCGCGCGGTTCGAGCCGTCGAGGTAGAACGCCGCCTTCTGGTGCGGGTTCTCGCCGTAGCGCATGGTCTGGGCGAGCGTCCCGGCGAAGGCGCGGCGCCGCGGCGCCTCGCATTTCAGTGCCCCGGCCATCCAGGCGGAAACGGCCGCATCATAGGCCGCGGTGCGCGAATAGGCCGTCAGCGCCAGCTTCTGCCGGAAGGCGAGCGTCGTGGCGCCGTCATGCGCCTTCAGCTCGTCCAGCAGCGCCTTGTAGTCGGCGGTATCGGTCACGACGTTCACGAAGCGGTGGTTCTTCGCCGCCGCCCGGATCATCGCCGGGCCGCCGATGTCGATGTTCTCGATGCAGTCGTCGTAGGAGGCGCCGCGCGCCACGGCCGCCTCGAACGGGTAGAGGTTCACGACCAGCAGGTCGATCGGCTCGATCCCGTGCGCGGCCATCGCCACCAGATGCTCGTCATCGTCGCGCAGCGCCAGAAGCCCGCCATGCACCATCGGATGCAGCGTCTTGACCCGGCCGTCCATCATCTCGGGGAAGCCCGTGACCTCGGCCACGTCCCGCACCTTCAGCCCGGCCGCGCGCAGTGTCGCCGCGGTGCCGCCGGTGGAAATCAGCTCCACCTCCAGCTCTGCCAGAGCCCGCGCGAGATCGAGAAGCCCCGACTTGTCGGAAACCGACAGAAGGGCGCGGCCAACAGGAACGAGGTTCGTCATCACAGTGCCTCCAGGTCAAAACCGGTCAGGTCAGGGGCGGTCCGGCAGGTCGTCGCGCTCCACGTCACGAATGGCCAGCGGAGTATCCTCTGTCTTGGCGAAGGTCCAGCCGATCCGGGCCTCGACATCGAGAAGCACGCCCGCCAGCACGATCTGCCGGCAAGCCCGCGGCAAGAGATGCGCGCGATCGAGATAGACCGACGGGTCGAGCGTCAGGCGGGCCGGACCCTCGGCGCGGAAGGTCCAGTGCTCGCCGCTGGCAAGGGTCAGGCGGACGCCCGTCCCCCCCGGCTCGATGGCGGCATCGACGTCCGGATGCAGGTGGAAGCGCAGCGCGTAGCGCACTCCGGCGCCGCGGGCGGCCTTCAGGACGGCGTCCAGCCGCCTGCGCTCGGCCGCCGTCAGCGCCGCCAGCGTGTCCACGCCCGACAGGCTGCGCCCGTCCGGCGCCAGCACGAGATCGCGGCGGTGGGTCAGGCCATGCGTCTCGGCCCAGCCCGCATGGATCAGATGCAGCTGCGTGCCGGCCGGTCCGCGCTGCCGGTGCGCCGAAAGGACGCGGGCGCGGTCCGCGATCGCCTCGCCCGAACGGCCGAGCCGCGAGGACGAGAATCCCTCCAGCGTCAGGGTGGAATGCGAGGGCGTCGCCCGCCCGGCGCGGTGCCACTCCGCCCCCCAGGCCCGGCCCGAGCCGCAGGAGACGACGACCGGCCGCCGCCCCGAGGTCATCTCGAAGGCCAGGGTCGAGGCATGGGCATGGCTGCCCGGCGGCGGATCGGCGGCATCGACGATGACGCTCGTGCGCCCGTCGGCGAGACGCATGAAGCCCATCGCGGCGCCGTCGGCGGGCACCGCCCGCACCATGGCCGCCGCAAGCGCCCGTTCCACCCGCTCGGGAAAGGCGCGGCCGCCGCCGTGAAACCGCGCAAGCCCGCCATCCGCGTGGCGCAGCATGCGAAGGACGGGCGCGATCCGGCGGATCGCGGCGCGATGCGGCTCGGCCACCGGACGGCCCGCGGCAACCAGCGCGGCCTCGGTCTCGACCAGCAGCACGAAGAGGTCGGCCAGATCCTCGGGGCTGCGCGATACGATGCCGCCATGGCCATCGACCTGCGCCGCGGCCTCGCGGCCCAGCGCGACGGCAGCGGGCGTGACGTGCCGCTCCATCCCGTCAAGCGCCAGCCCCGCGCGGAGGATCGCGGCAAGCGCCTCGATCCGGGCCGTGCCCTCGGCGGTCGTCCAGCGGCGGACGAGGAACGGGACGGTGCGCGACGCCGCGCGGGCAAGGTCGGCCGAAAGCCGCTCGTCCCCGTCGGTCAGCAGCGCGGCATGGCAGAGCCAGCGGCCAAGGCGGCGCGCGGCCAGCGCCGGCGCCCAGCCGGGACCGCCACCGCGGCCGTAGCGGGCGATCCAGCGCAGCGTCCAGTCCTGCGCCTGCCTGCGGGCGGCGCGGTCGCCCAGCCCCGCCAGATCGTCGAGCCAGCCGAAGCCATGCGCCGCAGCCAGCACCGCGGCATCCGCGCCCGGCACTTCCCAGGGCGGCACGGTGACGGCCTGGACCAGCCGGCCGTCGACGAGGTGGCTGCCGGCCAGCAGCCAGCGCCCCCGTTCTGCAAGGCCGATGCATCCCGGTTCGGGCAGCAGGACGAAGCGCCGCGATCCGCGGCGGAGGCCGGCCAGCCGCGCTGCAAGCCGGTCGAGGAACCCGACCCTGCCCGCGCCGGTCATGGCCGCACCCCTTCCGGTTGCTGTCGCAGGCGATGCTCCGATCGGGGAAGCGGGGGAGGCAGGGCTTCCACGCCCGCCCTGCCCGGGACCCGCGACCGAGCCACGGGCGGCAGGCCGCCATGGAACCGGCCGCCCGCGCCCCTCACGGCTTGCGCACCCGGACCATGAAGAAGCCGTCCATCCCGCCGCGGTCGGCCCAGAGGTCAGGGCGCAGCCGCAGCCCGCCGGCCTCGGTCACCCATACGGCTTCCACCCCCGCGATCTCGGGCCGCTCGACCCGAAGGCCGGGGTGCCGGGCGAGCATCGCGGCCAGCTGGTCCTCGCCTTCCTCGGGCAGGAGCGAGCAGGTGCAGAACACCAGCCGCCCGCCCGGCTTCAGCAGCGCGAGCGCCCGGTCGATCATCGCGGCCTGAAGCTCGGCCAGCGCCGGGATCTCGCTGCCATCCTTGACGAAGGGCAGGTCCGGGTGGCGGCGGATCGTCCCCGTCGCCGAGCAGGGCGCGTCAAGCAGCACCGCGTCGAATGGCCCGCCCTGCCATTCCAGCAGATCGGCGGCCACCACCTCGGCCGAAAGCCGGCAGCGCGCGAGGTTCTCGCGCAGCCGCGCCAGCCGCGCTTCCGAGACATCGACGGCCGTCACCCGCGCCCCGGCAGCCGCAAGCTGCAGCGTCTTGCCGCCCGGCGCGGCGCAGAGATCGGCCACGGCCTCTCCCTCGGCGGGCGCGAGCAGCTGCACCGCCAGCGCGGCCGCGGCATCCTGCACCCACCAGTCGCCCGCGTCATAGCCGGGCAGCGCCGAGACCTGCCCGGGATGGGTCAGGCGGAAGCTGCCCGTGGGCAGGGCCTCGCCCGGTGCGCTGGCGCCGGGCTTCGCCGTCAGGTCGAGCGGCGGCACCCCGGCCTGCACCGCCTCGATCACCGCAACGACCTCGCGCCCCCAGAGCCGCACCAGCGGCTGGCGCAGCCACATCGGCATCCGCTGCGCCGGCATCCGCTCGAACGAGGCCGGCGCGACCTTGCGCAACACCGCGTTCACGAGGCCCGCCAGATGCTGTGTCCGCCGCCCGCGCCGCACCAGATCGACGGCCGCACTGACCACGCCATGAGGCGCCGCGCCTTCCACCGCCATCTCGACCACCGCAAGGCGCAGCACGTTGCGTACCGTCAGCGGCGGCGCCTTGCGCAGGTGCGGCGACAGAAGCCGCTCGGCGCGCTCCAGATGACGCAGCACCGTCAGAGCCAGCCGCTGCGCCCGCGCCCGCTCGGACGGCGGGGCATCGTGGGGCAGGTCCGCCAGCGCCTGCGACAGAAGCCGCCCCTCGCCAAGGACGGCGTCGAGCAGCGCCACCGCCATGCTCCGGGACTCGTCCGCCATGCCGCCTCCTTGTTCCGCCTTCCTCCGGCGGTATATCATGCCTTCATGCCGCACAAGGAAGCCGAGACATGACCGAGGAGACCCGCAAGGACCTGCCGCCCGAAGCGCTGCGCGCGCTGGCCGAGGCCGAGGAGCGGCGCCGGACCGCCAAGGCGCTGGAGCTGCCGACCGAGATCGGCGGCCGCAACGGCCCGGAGCCCGTCCGCTTCGGCGACTGGGAGAAGAAGGGCATCGCGATCGACTTCTGACCGGACCGCTCCCGCTCGACCGACACGGCAAGGCGGCCCCGAGGCAAGCCGGGGGGCCGTGGCTTCACAGACCCAGCACGTCGATCATGTCGTATTGCCCCGGCCGCTTGTCCTGCCCCCAGATCGCGGCCTTCAGCGCGCCGCGGGCGAAGATCGCCCGGTCGGTCGCGACGTGGCGCAACACGATGCGCTCACCTTCCGCCGCGAAGATCACGTCATGCTCGCCCACGATGTCGCCGCCGCGGATCGCCGAGAAGCCGATGCTGCCGCGCTCGCGCGCGCCGGTGATGCCGTCGCGGCCCGAGACCTTCGCCCGCTCGAAATCGATGCCGCGGCCGTCGGCCGCCGCCTGACCCAGCATCAGCGCCGTGCCCGAGGGCGCATCGACCTTCATGCGGTGATGCGCCTCGACCACCTCGATGTCCCAGTCGGCATCGAGCGCCGCCGCCACCTTGCGCGTCATCTGCACCAGCAGGTTGACGCCGAGGCTCATGTTCCCCGCCCGCACGATCACCGCGTGATGCGCGGCCCATTCCAGCCGTTCCAGATGCTCGGACTGAAGGCCCGTGGTGCCGATCACGTGCACGGCGCGGGCCTGCGCGGCGAGTTCGGCGAACTGCACGGTCGCGGCGGGCGCGGTGAAGTCGATCACCGCCTGCGCCTGCGCGAAGGCTTCCAGCGGATCATCGGTCACCGTCACGCCCACGGCCGCCCCGCCCATCGCCGCGCCCACGTCGCGGCCGACCCAGTCGTGGCCGGCGCGTTCCACCGCCCCGACGAGTCGCGCCTTGTCCGAGGCCAGCACCGTCTTCATCAGCATCTGCCCCATCCGGCCCGAGGCCCCGGTGATGACGATACCCGGCAGATCCGACATGCTGCTTTCTCCCTCGCGTTTCGGCCTTCCTAGCCGCTTCGGGCGCGGCGCGCAAAGGATCCGCGCCGCCGCGGGGCCGCTTCGGGCGTGGCGCACACCGGTTCCGCGTCGTCGGGGGGCGCTTCGGGCGTGGCGCGCAACGGTTCCGCGGCGCCGAGGGTCCGCCGGCGTTGCGGGCCGGGGCGAAAGCGCCTAAATGGGCGATCATGGCACACAGATCCTCCTCCGGCTCCGGCCCGTCGCAACGCCAGCTTCGCGTCGGCGAACTGATCCGCCGCACGCTTTCCGACGTGCTGAACCGGGCCGAGATCCACGACCCCGACCTGAACCGGCTGTCGATCACCGTGGGCGAGGTGCGCTGCTCGCCCGACCTGAAGGTGGCGACCGTTCACGTCATGCCGCTGGGCGGCAAGAACGTGGACGAGGCGATCGCGCTGCTGTCCAAGCACCGGGGAGAGCTGCGCCACCACATCACCCGGCAGATGACGCTGAAATACGCCCCCGATCTGCGCTTCCGCCCCGACGAGACCTTCGACCGGCTGGACGAGACTCGGCGGCTGTTCTCGGACGAGACGGTGCAGCGCGACATCCGCGGCGGAGAGGCGGATGAGGGCTAGGCTTGCGGCCCTGCTGCTCGCGCTCTGGCCCGCCGCCTGTTCGCGGGCCGAGGCCGAGTGCCGCGAGGTGAGCTTCGAGGGCATGACCTTCACCGTCTGCGAGGCAGTCGCCGGCGCGGATGTGCGGATCTTCCTGAACGACGCGGACGGCCAGCCCTTTGGCAGCTTCGACCGGGTGAACCGTGCGCTGGCGGCCGAGGGCGCCGAACTCGCCTTCGCGATGAATGCCGGCATGTATCATGCCGACCGCCGCCCGGTCGGGCTGATGATCGAGAGCGGGACGGAACTTGCCCCCATCGTCACCGCCGCCGGTCCCGGCAACTTCGGCCTGCTGCCGAACGGCGTCTTCTGCGTGGGCGACCGGTTCCACGTCATCGAATCGCGCGCCTTCGCGGCCGATCGGCCGGACTGCCGCCATGCCTCGCAATCCGGGCCAATGCTGGTGATCGACGGCGAGCTGCACCCCCGGTTCCTCGTGGACAGCGATTCGCGCCATGTCCGCAACGGCGTGGGCGTCAGCCCGGACGGCAGCCGCGCGGTCTTCGCGATCTCGAACCGCCCCGTGACCTTCCACGAATTCGGCCGGTTCTACCGCGACGCGCTGGGGCTGCCGGACGCGCTCTATTTCGACGGCTCGATCTCGCGGCTCTACGATGCCGGCGCCGGGCGGTCGGACTGGGGCACGCCGATGGGGCCGATCGTCGGGCTGGTCGTTCCGAAGCGTTGACGCTTGCGCCGCGACCGGATAGCTGGCGGGCCTTCTTGCAAAAGGGATGACCATGGGACGGACGCGCAAGGGGCGGGCAATTTCGGGCTGGCTCGTGGTGGACAAGCCGGCCGGCATGACCTCGACCTCGGTGGTCAACAAGGTGCGCTGGGCGCTGGATGCGCAGAAGGCGGGACATGCGGGCACGCTCGACCCGGATGCGACCGGCGTTCTGGCCGTGGCGCTGGGCGAGGCCACGAAGACCGTGCCCTACATCACCGACGCGCTGAAGTGCTATCGGTTCATGGTGCGGCTGGGGATCGCCACCCGCACCGACGACGCCGAGGGAGAGGTGATCGCGACCTCGGACACGCGCCCCTCGGATGCCGACATCGAGGCGGCGCTGGCCGCCTTCCGCGGCGAGATCATGCAGGTGCCGCCGCAGTTCTCGGCCGTCAAGGTCGAGGGCGAGCGCGCCTATGACATCGCCCGGGCGGGCGAGACGATGGATCTGGCCGCGCGGCCGCTCTGGGTCGAGAGCCTCGAGATGATCTCGCGCCCCGATGCCGACCATGTCGAGCTGGAGATGGTCTGCGGCAAGGGCGGCTATGTGCGCTCCATCGCGCGCGACCTGGGGCAGGCGCTCGGCTGCCACGGACATGTGACCTGGCTGCGCCGGACGTGGTCGGGACCGTTCGAGGCCGAGGACGGGATCTCGGTCGCCACCATCGACGAGCTGGCGAAGACGGACGCGCTGCTCGCGCATGTCCTGCCGCTCGAGACCGGCCTTGCCGACCTGCCCGAGCTTCCGGCAACGGCCGAGGGCGCGGCGCGGCTCAAGAACGGCAACCCCGGCATGGTGATCGCGTCGGACGTGGAATTCGGCGACGAGGCCTGGGCGAGCTTCCAGGGCAAGCCCGTCGCGGTTGGCATCTACAAGGCGGGCGAGTTGCATCCGACCCGGGTGTTCAACCTCTGACACCGTTCCATCCGCGCGGGCCGGGCGGGGACGGTCGTCCGGCGCGCGCGGAAAAATCGGGAAACACGCCGCGCGATAGCGGGTTAAGCTCCGATCACAAGAGTGACAGGAGAAGCATCATGGATGCGCAGAAGATCCGGACGACCGAGGGCCGCGGCAGGCTCTACGACAGCGTGCTCGACACGGTGGGCGACACGCCCGTCATCCGCATCAACAACCTTTCGCCCGAGGGCGTGACGATCTACGCCAAGGCCGAGTTCTTCAACCCGGCCGCGTCCGTGAAGGACCGTCTGGCGCTGAACATCATCGAGGCGGCGGAGCGGTCGGGCCGGCTGAAGCCCGGCATGACGGTGGTCGAGGCCACGTCGGGCAACACGGGGATCGGCCTTGCGATGGTCTGCGCGCAGAAGGGCTATCCACTGGTCATCACCATGTCCGAGGCCTTCTCGGTCGAGCGGCGGCGGCTGATGCGGCTTCTGGGCGCCAAGGTCGTGCTGACGCCGCGGGCGGGCAAGGGCTTCGGCATGTATCGCAAGGCGCAGGAACTGGCCGAGGCGAACGGCTGGTTCCTCGCCAGCCAGTTCGAGACCGACGCCAACGCCGACATCCACGAATCGACCACCGCGCGCGAGATCATCGCGGATTTCGCCGGCCAGCGGCTCGACTGGTTCGTGACCGGCTACGGCACCGGCGGCACGGTGACGGGCGTCGCCCGCGTGCTGCGCCGCGAGCGGCCCGGGGTGCGGATCGTCCTGTCCGAGCCGGCGAACGCGCAACTGGTGGGATCGGGCATCGCGCAGGAGCGCAATCCGGATGGCACCGCGGCCTCGGGCCACCCGGCCTTCGAGCCGCATGCGATCCAGGGCTGGACGCCGGATTTCATCCCGAAGGTGCTGCAGGAGGGTCTCGACTCGGGCGCCTATGACGAGCTGATCCCCGTTTCGGGCGACGAGGGGATGAAATGGGCGCGGGAACTGGCGGCCAGGGAGGGCATCCTGACCGGGATCTCGGGCGGGTCGACCTTCGCGGTGGCGCGGCAGGTGGCGGAGCGGGCCGAGAAGGGCTCGGTCATCCTCTGCATGCTGCCCGATACCGGCGAGCGCTACATGTCCACCCCCCTGTTCCAGGCGATCTCGGAGGACATGGACGAGGAGGAGAAGGCGCTCTCGGCCTCGACGCCTGGCTTCCAGCTGTAACGGCACGCTCCGGCGCGGGAGGTGCCGCCCGAGGGGGCATCGAACCCCCTCGGGCGGCCCTGCCGGGGACCGACCGGAACCGTCGGGCGACGGGCTGTTCGGGCGTAGCCCGCGTGTGGTGCCGGGCTTGTCCTTTCGCCGCCGCCCGTCTAGCTCGGGGCGCGCGGCGGGCAGCACCGGAGGGCAGATGATCACGCGCAGCTTCGTGAAGGGTGACGCGCCCTCGACCGCGGTCTATTCCGATTGCGAACGCTATCGCTACCTTCTGACCCGGGTATGGGATCCGGAGGGGAAGAAGGCGCTGTTCGTGATGCTCAACCCCTCGACCGCGACAGAATTCCAGAACGACCCGACGGTCGAGCGCTGCGAGCGGCGCGCCCGGGCGCTTGGTTTCGGCGCCTTCCGGGTCTGCAACATCTTCGCCCGGCGCGACACCGATCCGCGGAAGATGCGTGCGGCAGCCGATCCGGTCGGCAATCCCGAGAACGACGCGGCGATCGCGCATTCCGCGCCCTGGGCAGACACGATCATCTGCGCCTGGGGCTCGCACGGCGCCTTTCTCGACCGGGGGCGGCAGGTCGAGGCGCTGCTCCGAGGCACGGGCTATCCGCTTCACCACCTGGGGCTGACCCGCGACGGGCAGCCGAAGCATCCGCTCTACATCGGCTACGATCAGCAGCCGGTGCCCTGGGCGGGGTGAGGGCGGCCTGTCGCGGGCGCAACCGGCGCAACGGGCCGCCACTTTCCGCCCCACAGGACGCCCGAAAATCGGGCGGAGCGAGAACGCGCTTTCCTTTCAGGCGTTTTTCCCCTATACGCGCGCATCCGCCACGGTTTTCCGGGCGGATGTTCCAAGGGCCTTGCTGGACGACATCCCGGCTCGTGCCGTCACCCTCAGACCAAGGAGATCCCGATGTCGATCACCGTCGAAGAGAAATCCCGCCTCATCAAGGAATATGCCACCAAGGAAGGCGACACCGGCTCGCCGGAAGTCCAGGTGGCGATCCTCAGCTCGCGCATCGCGACGCTGACCGAGCATTTCAAGTCGCACCGGAAGGACAACCACTCCCGCCGCGGCCTCTTGATGATGGTGGCGCAGCGCCGCAAGCTGCTCGACTACCTCAAGAAGAAGGACGAAGGCCGCTACACCGCGCTCATCGCGCGTCTGGGCCTCCGCCGCTGACCTTGAAGCGCGCCCCGAGGGGCGCGTTTTCCTATTCCCGGCGCGGAGATCCCCTCCGCGAATGACGGCCTCCCCGACGGGCTCCGCGGGACAGGCTTCGGCAAGGAAAGGGGCCACGGGCATACGGCCCGTACGCAACAGGCCGGGCGGAGGGTCCCCCGGTCAGGACAGGATAGAAGATGTTCCACATCACCAAGAAATCGATCGAATGGGGCGGCGAGACGCTGACCCTCGAAACGGGCAAGGTTGCCCGTCAGGCCGACGGATCGGTCATCGCCACGCTGGGCGAGACCTCGGTCATGGCCAACGTGACCTTCGCCAAGGCGGCGAAGCCCGGGCAGGATTTCTTCCCGCTCACCGTGCATTACCAGGAACGCTACTATGCCGCGGGCAAGGTGCCCGGCGGCTTCTTCAAGCGTGAAGCCCGCCCCTCCGAGAAAGAGACGCTGACCTCGCGCCTCATCGACCGCCCGATCCGCCCGCTGTTCGTGGACGGCTTCAAGAACGAAGTGCTGCTGATCGTCACCGTGCTCTCGCACGACCTGGTGAACGAGCCCGACATCGTGGCGATGATCGCTGCTTCGGCCGCGCTGACCATCTCGGGCGTGCCCTTCATGGGCCCGATCGGTGCGGCGCGCGTGGGCTTTGCCAACGGCGAATACGTGCTGAACCCGTCGGTCGACGACATGCAGAAGCTGCGCGAGAACCCCGAGCAGCGGCTGGACCTCGTCATCGCCGGCACCAAGAACGCCGTGATGATGGTCGAATCGGAAGCCTACGAGCTGTCCGAGGCGGAGATGCTGGGCGCCGTGAAGTTCGGCCACGAGGCGATGCAGCCGGTGATCGACCTGATCATCGACTTCGCGGAGGACGCCGCCAAGGAACCCTTCGACTTCACGCCGCCGGACTATGCCGCGCTCTATGCCAAGGTGAAGTCGCTGGGCGAGGCGCAGATGCGCGCCGCCTTCGCGATCAAGAACAAGCAGGACCGCGTCAACGCCATTGACGCCGCCCGTGCCGCGGTCAAGGCCGGCCTGACCGACGAGGAACTGGCCGACGAGAACCTCGGCACCGCGTTCAAGAAGCTGGAAAGCTCGATCCTGCGCGGCGACATCATCAACGGGGGCGCCCGCATCGACGGCCGCGACACCAGGACCGTCCGCCCGATCATCTCGGAAACCAGCATCCTGCCGCGCACCCACGGCTCGGCGCTGTTCACCCGGGGCGAGACGCAGGCGCTGGTCGTGACGACGCTCGGCACCGGCGAGGACGAGCAGATCATCGACGCGCTGCACGGCAACTCGCGCTCGAACTTCCTGCTGCACTACAACTTCCCGCCCTACTCGGTCGGCGAAGTCGGCCGCTTCGGGCCTCCGGGCCGCCGCGAGATCGGCCACGGCAAGCTGGCGTGGCGGGCGCTGCAGGCGGTCCTGCCTGCGGCGACCGACTTCCCCTACACCATCCGCGTCGTGTCCGAGATCACCGAATCGAACGGCTCGTCCTCGATGGCCTCGGTCTGCGGCGGGTCGCTGTCGATGATGGACGCGGGCGTGCCGCTGAAGGCGCCGGTCGCGGGCGTGGCCATGGGCCTGATCCTCGAAGAGGATGGCCGCTGGGCCGTGCTGACCGACATCCTCGGCGACGAGGATCACCTCGGCGACATGGACTTCAAGGTCGCCGGCACCGAGAACGGCATCACCTCGCTGCAGATGGACATCAAGGTCGCGGGCATCACGCCCGAGATCATGGAGCAGGCCCTCGCGCAGGCGAAGGACGGCCGGATGCACATCCTGGGCGAGATGTCGAAGGCGCTGTCCTCGGCCAATTCGTTCTCGGCCTATGCGCCGAAGATCGAGACGCTGACCATTCCGACCGACAAGATCCGTGAAGTGATCGGCTCGGGCGGCAAGGTGATCCGCGAGATCGTGGAAGTCTCGGGCGCCAAGGTCGACATCAACGATGACGGCGTGATCAAGATCGCGTCGAACGATCAGGCCGCGATCAAGAAGGCCTACGACATGATCTGGTCGATCGTGGCGGAGCCGGAAGAGGGTCAGGTCTACACTGGCAAGGTGGTGAAACTGGTCGACTTCGGCGCCTTCGTGAACTTCTTCGGCAAGCGCGACGGTCTGGTGCACGTTTCCCAGATCGCCAACAAGCGCCTGCAGCACCCGAACGAGGTGCTGAAGGAGGGCCAGGAGGTGAAGGTCAAGCTGCTCGGCTTCGACGAGCGCGGCAAGGTCCGCCTCGGCATGAAGATGGTCGATCAGGAGACGGGCGAGGAAATCGCGCCCGAGAAGAAGGAAGAGGCCACCGAGGCCTGAGCCTTCGGCAGGAAAAGAGGGGCCCCGGCATCGCGCCGGGGCCTTTTTCGTTACAGGAAGCTGGTGTTGCCCTGCAGCAGCTCTCCCAGTTCGTCGGCCGAGACGCCGAGGAACATCGCGCCGTTGCCGTCGCCGAGGTCGAGGAACGAGTCGCCGCCACAGTCCTCGATCCGGCCCAGCAGATCCTCGACCGTCACCGCGCCGTCCGGCCCGCCGATGCCGTTGATATTCAGCGTGATCATCAGCTGATCGTCCGCCGTGAAGTCCGTGATGAAGTCGATGCCGTGGGCGCTGCGCATCTGGAAGATGTCCTGGCCCTCGCCTCCGGTCAGGAAATCGTCGCCCGCCCCGCCGTTCAGCAGGTCGTCGCCGTCGCCGCCGTCGATCTGGTCGGACCCGCGGCCGCCGTGCATCGTGTCGTCGCCCTCGCGCCCGAGGATCACGTCGTCGCTGCGGCCGTGATCCTCGAGGGCAGCCACGAAATCGTTGCCCGCGCCGAGGTCGATCAGGTCGTCTCCGCCGCCGGCATCCACCCAGTCGTTGCCTTCGCCCGCAAGGATGCGGTCGTTGCCGTTGCCGCCGTAGACGATGTCGCGCCCGGCGCCCCCGCTGACGACGTCGTCGCCATTCCCGGCGATCAGCCGGTCCGAGCCGTCGCCCCCGGAAAGGACGTCATTGCCCAGGCCCGCTTCGATCGAGTCGTTGCCCGCACCACCGTCGAGACTGTCCGCCCCCGCATCGCCCCGCAGCGTGTCGTGCCCGTCACCCCCGTCGAGCCTGTCGTCACCGTCCTGCCCGCCAATCGAATCGTTCCCGGCGTCGCCCCGAAGGCTGTCATTGCCGAAGGAAGCCTCGATGATGTCATCCCCGTCTCCGCCGGACATGCTGTCGCCGGCGCCGAGCTTGGTGGCGCGCCAGTTGTCGAACGACAGGCCGCCGCGGTCCGGGTCGGTGGTCCAACGGCTGTCGAGCACGTCATTGCCGGCACCGCCGAGCAGCAGGTTCGCCCCGGCACCGCCGTGCAGGCTGTCGTTCCCTGCCCCGCCGAGCATTAGATCGTCGCCCGGCCCGCCGGAAAGGACATCATCCCCCGGCCCGCCGAGCGCCGCATCGGACCCGCCATTGCCGAAAATCGTATCGTTCCCGAACAGCCCGATGAGCAGGTCCGAGCCCTCGTGTCCCACAAGTCCGTTTCCAACGGGTGAACTGACAAGCAGATCCCTCTCGTCCGTTCCCGAAACGGCGACTGTCCGCGTGCCCGCCAGAATCGCCGCGTCGAAGTGCAGGCTGTTGGTGAGAGGAATGCCCGACCCGGCGGAAAGGTCGGCAAGCGCGTTGGTTAGTATCTGGTCTGCCTGATCCATGGAGCCTCCCGAAGCTGCCGTTGCGCCCCGGCCCGGTGCCGAAGCCGCGCAGCAGCGCAGTCAAGAGGTCAGACCCTTACCCGCAGGTTAACGCGCCAACTCCACCATCAGGAAGTTTCAATAAATCCTAATCAACCGAAAGCCGCATTTAACACCTCATTAACAGGTGCCCGGCACATCTTGCACACGCAGAAATTGCACGTTCAAGGAGAGGGGTTCCAATGGCCACGATACCCGGAGGCGCGTTCAGCGACTTCATTTTCGGCACATCCGGCAGCGACTACATCCTGTCGGGCAGCGGCGATGACACCGTTTCGGGTGCCAGCGGCGACGATCTGATCCGCGGCGAGCAGGGCGCGGACCTGCTCAACGGCGGATCGGGCGACGACCGGCTGTTCGGTGACGAGGGCGACGACCAGCTCCTCGGCGGCACCGGGAACGACATGCTCGATGGCGGCACGGGCGACGATACGCTGGCCGGCGGCGCGGGCAACGACACGATGCGCGGGGGCGAAGGCGACGACCTGCTCGCCGGCGGCGCCGGCGACGACGTGATGGAGGGTGGCGCGGGCGACGACGCGCTGCTTGGCGGCACCGGCAACGACCAGCTGTCGGGCGGGGCGGGCGACGACACCCTGTCCGGCGAGATCGGGGACGACCGCATCGACGGTGGCGCCGGCGACGACCGCATTGATGGCGGCGACGGGAACGACACCCTGACCGGAGGTGCCGGCGACGACCTGATCGTGGGCGGCGCGGGTGACGACCAGATCGACGGCGGCGCGGGTGACGACACGATCTACACCGGCGAGGGCAGCGACCTCATCACGTTCTCCGGCGGCGGCGACGTCATCATGGACTTCTCCGAGGGCGACATCCTGCAGATCTCGGGTTCGCTCGAGGGGGTGTCGCTGGCCTCGGCCGACGACGTGGCGGGCTATGCGGTGGACCTCGGAGAGGCCGGCACCCTGATCGACTTCGGGCAGGGCGACAGCGTGCTGCTGCAGGGCGTCTCCTACGACGACGTGGCTTCGGACCCGTCGCGCTTCTTCTCGATCGTCTGATCCTGAACGGCCGGGCGCGCCGCGCGCCCGGCCCCTTCCCGCAAAGGCCCGCGGACGCACGCCATGAACATGAGACCCGATGCCTTCGGCAATGCTCCTGCCCCGGCCGCACTGCTCCGGTCCGGCCCGCCGCTGGACGAAGCGCAGATCGTGCCCCTGACGGCCGATCTCGCCGCGCTGTTCGTCGACCGGCCAAGGCCCCCCCTGCGCAGGCCCCGCCTCGGCGTCACCATGGACGGCCGCCCGGTGCCGCCGCCCTGCATCGGCAGCGCGCTCGCGCTGGAGGGTGGCGGGCTGCGCCACATGATGATCCTGCAGCGGCCCGTCTCCGAGATCCTGGCTGCCCGCATCCTGCTGACGCTCCACGGCCGGGCCGAGGCCGAGGCCCGCCCCGACTGGCTGCAACCGCCGCTTCACGCGCTGCCAGCGCTGGTGCAGGGGCTGGCTCCGGCGGGGCGCGAGCAGTTCCTGAAGATGTTCCTGACCACGGGGGCTTCGCTCTTCGCTGCGGCCCCGGGTGCCGCCCTGTCGGCGCTGGCGCGCCAGCTTCTGGACCTCTGCGGCGTGCCGCCCGCCCTGCCCCTCGACTGCGCGGCCTTCGGCTCGGGCCACGCGATCCTGTCCTATGCCTGTGCGGCGGCGCCGCTCGCCGGCAGCCCCATCGTGGCCTTGCGACCCGACCGGCTGGTGCGCCTGCCCGAGGCGGCGACGCTGTCCGACGCGGACCGGCTGCACCTCCACCTGAACCGCCGCCCCGCCGAGGACGAGGAGATCGTGATCTTCGCGCCGCAGCCCGTACGGCTCGCCCCGCTCGGGCCGGCACGGATGCAGCCGATGGCCGTCTGGATCGAGGGGAACACGCCTGCCGCCCGGCACTGGGCGCTTGGAGAGGTGCGGAAATGCGCTCCGGACGACCCGGTGGCGCAGGCCCTGCTTGACGAGCTGCGCAGCCCCGACCTGCCGATCCGGTTCGAGACGCTGTCGCTTGCCGCCACGACGGGCGGCCTGCTCCATTCCTTCCGCCTGCAGGATCCCCGGGCCCTCGTGCGGGCGCTGCGGATCGAACGTGGCGGCGCGCATGTCGACCTGCCGCCCCAACCCGATCCCGACGGTACGTCGCTCTTCGCCGGCCTTGCGGCGCTTCCGCTTCCTGCGGACGGGATCGAGACATGCCGATTGCAACTGGTGCTCGGCTCCGGCCGGCTGCGCGCGCTGGCCGAGGCCGAACCGCAGCCCTATGCCGGCGAGGTGCCGCCGGGCTTCGCGGAGGCATGGGCCGAGCGCCGCCTGAACGCGGCCACTCCGGCCGACGATCCGGCGCAGGCGCTGGCCGCAGCGCGTCTGTCGCTGCCCCGCCGGCAGGTTGCGACCCGAGTTCGGCATTTCGGCCCCGACCGCGTCGGCCGGATCAGCCTGATCGCTCCGGTCGGTGCCAATCCCGACCTGATCCCGGCCCGCGCCGCTGCGATTGCGCGGGAGCACGATGCCGCCCGAACGGAGGTGATCCTGACCGTGGCCGAGGGGCCGCGCGCAGCGCTGGCGCGGGATCTGGCCGCGGCCGCGGCAGAGATCCACGACATCCCGCACCGGATCGTCGCGCATTCCGCCTCGGCCCGCGGGCCGGAGGTGCTTCGCGCGGCGCTCGCGCTGACCGCGGGTCCGGCCCTGCTCCTGGGCAGCGAGGTGCTGCCGGCCACGCCGGGCTGGCTGATGGCCTGGCTGCAGCATCTTGCCGGCACCGAGGCGCTGGTCACCGGCGGGCTGATCGCCGATCACGACGGCGCCATTGCCGAGGCGGGCACGGAACTGGTGGGGAATCGCCTTGTCCGGCCTCTGGCGGGCCTGCCCGCGACGCGCCTGCCAGAGGCTCCCCGCTTCACCAGCCTTCCCTCCGAGGGGTACGCCGGCCTCAGCCGCGCGGGGATCGAGCGGCTTCTTGCCCTGCCCTTCGACCATGCGGAGACGGCGACCCTGCTGGCGGACCTCGCCGCCGCGGATCGCAGGGAGGGGCGGGTTCCGCCCCTGCACTGCGGCCACCCGTTCACCAGCTTCGGCCTGCGTCCCGCGCCGGAGGACTTCGCCGAGGCGCTTCTTGTCCACAGCCTGCGGCTTCTCGGCGCCGTCGGGCAGGAGTGCGCATGATGGCCGCCCTTCGCATCCTGCAGATCGCCCACGACCATCCCGACTGGACCACCGGCGGGACCGAGATCGCGGCGCATGACCTGCACCGCGCGCTGGAGCGGCGCGGGCTGAACTCGACCTTCCTCGCAGCGGCCACATCGCTGCAGCGGCCCGAGGCGGTGGCGGGCAGCCTGGGCCGGCAGGGCGGCGACGTGGTGCTGCGCACCGGCGGCTATGACCGCTTCCTGATGAACCGCCTCGACGGCCTGCGCTGGCTCGACTCGTTGCGCCGGCTCGTGGCCGACACACGGCCAGAGGTGGTCCACCTGCACGGCATCGACCGCATCGGCGCCGAGGTCATCCCCGCCCTGCGCCGGCTGGCGCCGGCTGCGCGGATCGTGCTGACACTGCACGACTACCAGATCATCTGCCCGAACGACGGATTGCTGCTGACCCGGCCCGAGATCACGCGCTGCCGCGGGGCCAGCCCCGACGGCTGCCGGTCCTGTTTTCCCGATCTGGGCGCCGCCCGTCATGCCCTGCGCAAGACCTATCTCGCCACCATCCTGCAGGGCGTGGACCTGTTTCTGGCGCCGAGCCGCTTCCTGAGGGATCGTTTCCTCGACTGGGGCCTGCCTGCGGGCCGGGTCCGCCTGATGCCGAACGCCGTGGCGCCGCTGGCCCTGATGCAGGACCGCCCCCGCGCGCGCCGCGACCGCTTCGCCTTCTTCGGCTCGATCGCTCCGCACAAGGGGGTGCTCACGCTGCTCGATGCGGCGGCGCAGCTGAAGGCCGAGGGCGCGGCCCTGCGCCTCGCGCTGCACGGCGGGCTGCGCCATCCGACGCCGGAATTCCGCGGGGCGTTCGACGCCCGCCTTGCCGCGGCGCAGCCTCTCGCCCAGCATCTGGGACCCTACGACCGCAATGCCCTCGCCAGCCGGATGGCGGATGTCGATTGGGTCGTGGTGCCCTCGCTCTGGTGGGAGAACGCCCCGCTGGTGATCCTCGAGGCTCAGGCGGCCGGCCGGCCGGTGATCGCCTCGGGCGTGGGGGGGATGGCCGAACTGGTGCGGGACGGCGCGACGGGCCTGCTGGTTCCGCCCGGCGATGCCTCGGCCCTGGCCGAGACGCTGCGGGCCGCGGCCGAGGATGCCCCGCTCTGGGCGCGTCTCGCGGCCTCGCAGCCAAGAGCGAGCCACGAGGCCTTCGTGGACGCGCATCTCGACGTCTACCGTTCGCTTCATGAAGGGAGAAGGGCAGCATGACCCCTGCAGACGGCTCCTTGCTTCCTGCTGCTGCGGCTGCCGCGGTTCCGGCCCGGGCCGAGGCGCAACTGGCCGTCGTCCTTCCCGGCGGCCGCAGCCTCGTCGCCTTTCTCTCTCCCGACGAGCCGCCGCACGAGGGCACGGCGCTCTGGGGCGGCGGTCACGCCGGCTGGCGGGCCGGGATCTGGCCCGCCGACGGCGGATGGGCCGGCATCGCCCTCGTCGGCGCCGCCCTGTGCGAGCGGGCGACGATCCGCGGCCCCGAGGGCGCTTCGATGCGGCTCGAACCGCCGCGCCGGATCGAGATCGCGTCCGAGCCGCTCGCCGATTTCGTTCGCTCGGCCGGGCTTCCGGCGCGCGAGGTTCTCGACTTCCTGCGCAAGGTCCTGCCCGCCGAGCCCGATGCGACGGCGGCCGAAGCCCGGTGGGCCCGCGACTTCCTCGGCGGCTTCATCGCAAGTGCGGCGACCACCGACGGCTTCATCGAGATCCTGGCGGTGCCCGAGACCGACGGCCTCTTCGCCCAGGGCTGGTCGGTCTCGCTGCCGGCCGGACCCTGCCGGATGGGCAAGCTTGACGACGATCTCGGCTTCTGCACCGCCGAGGTCACCACCTTTCCGCGCGCAGACATCCTGCCCCCCGGCCAGGGCATCGCGCTCTTCAGCCGCGACTGGCGGGGCCAGGATCTAACCGCGCTGCGGGCGCTGGTCTACGAACACGAGGGCTGCCTGCGGCGGCTTGACGTGGTGCGGGACAGCGTGCTGCACCTGCGCGGCGAGGCGGGTTCCGCGCATGTCGCGCACATGCTGCCCCGCCTCGCTGGCCCCGACACCGCCCGCCGCGCGATGCGCCGGATCTGCCGCCCGCGCTATGCAGGCCACGACACGCTGAGCGCGACCGCCCTGCCCGTCGCGGCGGCGCTGGAGGTGGTGTTCCAGGCACCCGACGGCGGCCTTCTCGCCATGGGCTGGCTGCTCGACCCGCTGGCCCGGGTCGAGCGGGTGCTGCTGAAAAGCTCGGCCAACCTCTATGCGCCGCTGCAGGACCGTTGGCACAGCGTCCCGCGACCCGACCTGAACGCGGGGTTTGCCACGGATGCACGCTTCGGACGGCTGCTCGATGACCGGGACACGATGCACGGCTTCATCGCCTATGCGCCGGCAGCCCGGTCGTCGGTCGAGGGGGCCGAGGTCTATCTGGAGTTGGTGCTCGACGACAACTCCTGCCTGTTCCGGCCGGCCTCGGTGACACCGCTTCCGACACGGGATCGCCTGCCGGGGATCCTGTCCGCGATCTCGCCCCATGATCCGGCCATCGGCCCGCTGGTCGAGGGGATCCTCGCGCCGTTCCTGGCCGGTCTTCCCGCCGCGGCGCCGCGCAACCGGGGCCGACGCACCGCGACGATCCCGCTCGGCGCGCCCTCGTCCGACCGCGACATCGCGGCGATCATGCCGTTCCGAAGCCTCGCGCAGCTTCAGCCGGTGTTCGCGCTGCTCGCCGGCTCGCCCGAGGCGTCCGCGCTTGACCTGACGCTGGTCACGCCGCGCGGCGGCGCCGCCGGCCTGACCGAGAAGCTCGACGAGGCGTTCCGCTTCTACGGCCTGTCCGGCCGGCTTCTTCTGGTGCCCGAGGGCGACGGGCTTCTCGCACAGGTCGAGGCCGGGATCGAGGCGACGGCGGGCTCGCGTCTTCTGCTGTGGCAGCCGTCGGTCCTGCCGACGGCACCGAACTGGCTGTCGCGTCTCGTGCGAGAGTCGCAGTGGGTCCGGCCGGCGGGCCTCGTCTCGCCGAAACTGGTCTACGAGGACGGCTCGATCTGCTTCGGCGGCGGGGAAGAGCATGGCAGCGGGGCGCAGGCGATCTGCCCGCAGCTTGGCTATCCGGCCGACTGGCTGGCGCAGGGACGGCCGAGCCGGGTGGCCTTCGGCGCCGCCGAGATCGCGCTGATCGGCCGGGCGGACCTTGCGGCGGCGGGGGGGCTTTCCGGCCGGCTGTTCGGCGACCGGCTGACCCATCGTGACCTCGCCGACCGTCTGCACGCCGCGGGGGCGGGAACCTGGTGCTCGGGCTCGGTCACGTTCTGGGCCCTGCAGGACCAGCCTTCCGCCGCAAACGATTCCTTCACCGCCCTGATGTCTAAGGTGGATGCCGCGCTGATCGCCGCGCGCAGCAAGGAAAGGCACGCGCCGTGAAAGCCCTCGTCCTCAGCCATGCCCATCCCGCCTTCTCGATCGGCGGGGCGCAGGTGGCCTCCTACAACCTGTTCACCGGGCTGAAGGCCATGTCGGGGTGGGAGGCGCATTACATGGCCGGGGTCGGCCCGCCCGTGGCGCGGCATGCCGACACGCCGCTGATGTCGCTGGGTCAGGGCCCCGACGAGACGCTGTTCTGGAGCAATGACTACGACTGGTTCCACCTCGGCTCGAACGACCTCGACGGGCTGATGCGGCATTTCGAGCGGTTCCTTGCGGATGTCCGCCCGGACGTGGTGAACTTCCATCACGTGATGGGATTCGGCATCCAGGCGCTGCAGGCCACTCGCCGGGCGCTGGGGGATGTGCCCATCGTCTTCACCCTGCACGAATACCTGCCGATCTGCGCCCACCACGGCCAGATGATCAAGGCGCGGTCGCACAACCTGTGCCTGCGCGCCTCGGCCTCGGATTGCGGGCTCTGCTTCCCCGAGATCGGCGCGGCCGCCATGAAGCGGCGCGAGCTGTTCATCAAGAGCTTTCTCGACACGGTGGACGCCTTCGTCAGTCCCAGCCGCTTCCTGCTGAAGCGGTTCGATGACTGGGGCCTGCCGCGCGGCAAGCTGGTGATGATCGAGAACGGCCTGGACGGCGGCCCCGTCGCCCCGCCGCGCGAGCTGCCGCCCGGCGGAAGGCGCAACCGCTTCGCCTATTTCGGCCAGCTCAACCCGTTCAAGGGCATCAAGGTCCTGGTCGAGGCCGTGACGCGGATCCCCGAGAAGGTCTGGGGCGACTCGATCCTCTACATCTTCGGCGGCAACCTCGAACACCAGCCCGAGGAGTTCCAGGCCCAGGTGAAGGAGCTGTTCCGGCTCTCGGGGCGTCGACTGCGCTTCATGGGATCCTACAAGAGCGCGGACCTGCCGCATCTGATGCGCGAGGTCGACTGGACCATCGTTCCCTCGACCTGGTGGGAGAACGCCCCCGTGGTCATCCAGGAGGCCTTCCACCACGGCCGGCCGATCATCGCCTCGGATATCGGCGGCATGGCCGAGAAGGTGCGGGACGGCATCGACGGGCTGCACTTCCGCGTCTCCAACGCGGAAAGCCTGGCCGAGACCATGGCGCGGGCCATCACCGAGCCCGCCCTGTGGGACCGGCTGCGCGCGGGGATCGAGCGTCCGACCGATTGCGCGACGGCGGCCCGGCTTCACGCCGAACTGTTCGAGCGGCTGATCGCAGAGAGCGCCGGGCGGCAGGTGCGGCATGGCTGAGCCGACCGCAGCCCAGGGACAGGCGACCTATCGCGCGGCGATGCGCGAGATGGTCCTTGGCGCCGGCGCCGCGGCCTTCGTCGGCTTCTTCGTCAACCTGCTGCACCTCGCGCTGCCGCTTTACAATGCGCAGGTCTATGACCGGGTGATCGGCAGCGGCAATCTGGACACGCTGGTGGCGCTGACCGTGCTGGTCGTCATCCTGCTGGTGTTCGGCGCGGTGCTCGACGTGCTGCGCTCGCGGATCTTCGCCATCCTCGCGGCACGGCTCGCGGGCCGGCTGGGGCGCCCGGTGTTCGAGGCGGCGGTCGAAACCTCGCTGCGCGGCGGCTCCGCCGCGGCCGGGGACGTCATGCGCGACCTGTCCGACCTGAAGGGCTTCGTCGCTGGCGGCGCGATCGCTCTGCCGATCGACCTCACCTTCAGCCCGGTCCTGATCGGCGTGCTGTTCCTGCTGAACCCGATCTACGGCCTGATCGGCTGCGTCGGCGCGCTGATCCTTGCCGCAACCGGCGTCGCGACCGAAGTGCTGGCGCGCCGCCCCGCCGCGCGCGCCACGGCCGCCACCGGTCGCACGCAGGCCGAGACCGCCACCGCCATCCGCAGCGCCGAGGTGATCGCAGCGATGGGGATGCTGCCCGACATCGCACGGCGGTGGCATCGGACCCAGGCGCAGGCGCTCGACTCGGCCGACCGTGGACAGGCGACGGCGAGGACGCTCAGCGCTGTGGCGCGTCTGCTGCGCACCGGCATCCAGATCGCCGTGATCTGCGCCGGCACGACCCTCGTCGTCGAACAGGAGGCGACGGTGGGCACCATCATCGCCGCCATGGCAATCATGTCCCGCCTGCTGCTGCCGTTCGAGCATCTGATCGACGGCTGGCGGCAATGGGTGGACGCCAGCGCCGCGCACGGCCGCATCCAGTCCCTGCTGCGCGACGGAGGGAGCCCACGCTCCGTCGTCCCGGCGCCGGTGGGAAGCTCGACGGTGGTGGCGGACCGGCTGACCTATGTGCCGGCGGGACAGGACACGCCGCTGCTCCGCAACGTATCGTTCCGGATCGAGGCCGGGGAACTGGTGGGCGTGGTCGGGCCCTCGGGCGCCGGAAAGTCCACGCTCGCCCGGCTTGTCGTCGGC
Organism: Rhodobacter sp. CZR27; assembly: GCF_002407205.1. Classification (NCBI taxonomy): domain Bacteria; kingdom Pseudomonadati; phylum Pseudomonadota; class Alphaproteobacteria; order Rhodobacterales; genus Rhodobacter; species Rhodobacter sp. CZR27. The sequence goes on from NZ_CP023548.1 coordinate 2,971,809, forward strand.
CTCTGGGCGCCCAGCGCCGGCGGCGTCTATCTCGACGGACAGAGCACCTTCCTGCACGAACGGTCGAGCTTCGGCGCCGCCGTCGGCTACCTGCCGCAGGAGCCGCTTCTGCTGGATGGAACGGTGCGCGAGAACATCGCGCGGTTCCGCGACGCCCCGATGGATGCGGTGATCGCCGCTGCACGGCAGGCTGGCGTGCATGACCTGATCGGGCGGATGCCGAAGGGCTATGGCACGCGGCTCGCCGACGGCGGCGGTCGCCTCAGCGGCGGGCAGCGGCAGCGCATCGCCCTCGCCCGCGCCGTTTTCGGCGATCCGCAGCTTCTGGTGCTCGACGAACCGAACTCGAGCCTCGATGCCGAGGGCGAGGCCGCCCTCGTTTCCGCCGTCGAGACGGCGCGCCAGCGCGGCGCCGCGGTGCTGGTGATCGCGCAGCGCATGTCGATCCTTGCCAAGGCCGACCGGCTGATCGTCCTGCGCGACGGCGCCGTTGCCCATTACGGCCCCCGCGCCGAAGTCCTCGCCGCGATCGGACCGCAACGGCAGGCCCAGCGCCCGGGTCCGGTCTACGCGCTTGGCGGCGAGGTGCGGCCATGAGCGCGGCGGACGGCTGGACCGGCCAGCCGGCGCCGAGCTACGCGCCGGTTTTCCGGATCGCGCTGATCCTTGTCCTGTCGCTGACGGTCACGCTGGGCAGCTGGGGCGTCTATGCCCGACTGGACGGGGCGGTCATCACGCAGGGCGTCGTGCTGGCCGAAAGCCGACGCAAGACCGTCGAGAACCTGGAAGGCGGGATCCTCGAGCGGCTGCTCGTCAGTCCGGGGGACCGCGTCTCGGCCGGCCAGCCGGTCGCCCAGCTGGCGACCGTGCAGGAACGCGAGCGGCTGGCCCAGCTTCAGGCGGAACGCTCGGCCCTGCGGTTCGACATCTGGCGCCTGCAGGCCGAGGCCGCCGGCGCCGCAAGTCTCGACAGCGCTACCGCTCCCGATGCCGACAGCGGCCGCACGGCGGCCCAGGTGCGCCTGTTCCAGACCCGGCTTCGCGCGCATCGCGACCGGATCGGATCGCTCGAGAGCGAGATCCACCTGCTCGAGGCGCAGGCCGCCGCAAACGACGCGCAGGCCCGCGCCGCCGACATCCAGATCGAGAGCTGGAAGGCGGAACGCGCGGATCTCGTGACCCTCGTCGGTCGCGGTGCGGCCCCCCGCCAGAAGCTGGTGGAACTGGACCGCAACGTGGCCGTGCTGACCGGCAGTCGCGAGCAGTATCTTGCGCTGGCCCAGGCCGCGCGGGCCGATGTGGCGCGCGCGCGGATGGACATCTCGACGACGGAACAGCTTCGCCTGGCCGAGGTGGCCGAGCAGCTTGCGGCGGCCCTGCGGGCGATCCCCGGGATAGAGGCGCAGATCCGGGCGACCGCCGACATCCTCGAACGGCGCACCCTGCGCGCACCGCAGGGCGGGCTGGTGGTCGAGGTGCCGACGGTGAGCACGGGCGCCGTGATCGCCTCGGGAACCCCGGTCATGGAGATCGTGCCTGACGCCGATCTGCTGATCATCCAGACCAGACTGCCACCCGAGGCCATCGACAGCGTGCAGAGGGATCGCACGGCGCGCGTGCGCCTGACCGCCTACCGCCGCTCGACCGCGCCGGTGATCGACGGCACCGTGACCTTCGTCTCGCCGGACCTGATCGAGGACGAGCGGGACGGCAGCACCTATTTCGAGGCCCGCGTGACGCTCGACCGCGAGTCGCTCGCCGACCAGCCCTCGTGGGTCCGGCTGAGCGCGGGGATGCCGGTGGAAGTCTCCATCAGCACCGGCGAGCGGCGCGCCGGCGACTATCTGCTCGAGCCGATCCTTCGCCACCTGCGCCAGTCCCTCGACGAAGGATAACCGCTTCACGCTTCCTCAAGAGACGCCCCCTAGAGTCGACCGCGAGACCGCGGCACCCCGACCGTTCAAGCCGAAAGGATCATCGATGGCCCTGAGCCCCTTCACCCTGAAGCAAGCCGACTTCGCCGCGCTTGATCGTGTCGGCCTGCGCCTGCCCGGCATGCGCGAGACGAAAAGCCTGACCACGACATCCCGGATCGAAGCGCCCGCGACGATCATCGCCACGGTCGTCCCGGGGGCGGAACTCCGCGTCGGCGCGTTCTGCAGTCTGAGCGGGGGAACGCTCAACAACGTGCATTTCGGCCGTTACTGCGCACTGGCGGCCGGCACCGTCATCGGCACGCACGAGCATCCGACGGACTGGCTCACGACTTCGCGCACCGCCTACTGGCCGCAGGTCTACGGCTGGGACGAACTCGTCGCGCCGGATCGGGCGTCGGACATCCGTGCCGGCAAGCGGCCCTTCACGGGCAGCTGTCCCGTCACCGAGATCGGAAACGACGTCTGGATCGGACAAGGCTGCTTCATCAAGTCGGGGGTGAAGATCGGCCATGGCGCGATCATCGGCGCGAGGTCGGTGATCACCCGGGACGTGCCGCCCTATGCGGTGGTTCTGGGCACCCCCGGCCGTGTGGTCCGACTGCGGTTCGCGGAACCGCTGGTCGAGCGCCTGCTGGCGCTGCAATGGTGGCGCTATTCGATCTACGACCTGTTCGCGGCGCCCTTCGACGATGTGGCACGCGCGATCGACGTGATCGAGGACCGCATCGCAGAGGGCGCGGTGACACCTTACGAGGCACCGGTTGTCACGCCGGCCGATCTTGCCGAACCGCAGGCCCTTGCCGTGCGGCTCGCGGCGCAGTTCCCGGCACCCATGGCTGCGGCAGGCTGACGATGACCGCCCTCGATGGCGCCGTCTCGCCGGACGTTGCGCGCACCGCGACCCTGGCCGAGACCTCGATCCGGCAGTCCGGTCCGCCGCTCTACGGCGTGATCGACGTGCTTCGGCCGGATCGCGTCGCGGGATGGGTGATCGATCGGCGGGACCCTGCCGCCCATGCCACCGTCGAGATCCGTCGCGATGGCCGGCCCATTGCCTCCGCTCCCGCGAACCGGAGACGCAAGGATCTGGCGACGTCCGGCGTGGGCACCGGAGCCTACGGCTTTGCGGTGACGTTGGACCCGGCCGTGGATGAAGGGATGGAGTTCACCCTGACCGTCCGCGCCTTCGCCCCCGACGGGGCCGAGATCTTCCTGCGGCCCTCCGGACGGCTCGGCCAGCCCAGCCCCGAGCAGCGGGTCCTCGCGCGTCTGCTCGAGGAAATGGCGGTCTGCCGGACCCTGCTGGAAAGCCGGGCGGCGGAGCAGGCGGCCCTGTCCGAGACCCTTTCCCGCGTGGAACTGGTTCAGGCCCGGCTCGACAGCATGACCCCCTGTCCGGAAGAGCCTGACAACCGTGCCGGCAGTCCCGGCCTCTGGATCGTTTCGATTGCCGCGCTGGCTACGGCAGGAATATCGGCGGTGCTCGCCGCGCTGTCGCTGTGGACTTAGTTTCACCAGGCAGAGGGGGACGTTCAGGCGAAGGCGATCAGATAGAAGGTTCCCGCCCCCGCCGCGACGGCGCCGAAGGTTGCCGCGGCCAAGGGAAGCCAGAATGCCGGCGGTCCTGCCAGAACTGCCAGCAGGATGCGCGCGCAGGCATTGGAGGCAACCGCGGCGAGCACGGCGGCGGCAACCAGCGGCAAGGCAATGCCACGGCCGATCATGCGAAGCGAACTGAGCACCGCGACGTCGACATCCAGCGAGCCGGAGATGGCTGCGCTGGCGAGAAGGCTGGTGTCTCCGAAATACGAGACGAGGATGGCGCTGGCCATCGAGACGAACGCGAACAGCGCGGCGAACAGAGCCAGCGCCCTCAGTTCGAACGGGTTGCGCACGCCATCGGCCCCGTCGACGGCAGCCGGACCGAGGAAAAGCATCAGACCGCCCGACAGCACCAGGACAGCTGCCGTCGCCAGTGCCGGCGGAGCCATCAGCGCAAGCAGCCCCGGTTGCAGCAGGGCGACGACCGCCGTAACTCGCAGGACGGAGACCGCCCCCGCCAGCAGGGCCGTCCCGGCCAGCGGCAGACGGTCGCGATCACCGCGCGCCATCCGGGCCAGGGCCACGGTAACGGCGGTGGAGGATGCCAGCGCACCGGCAAGCCCGCTGACCAGCAGGCCCCGGCGGGGACCCAGCACGCGCACCGCGATGTAGCCGACGAAGGAAATCGTGGCGATCAGCACGGTGAACAGCCAGATCTCCCAGGGATTGAACCCGCCCCACGGATCCAGTGCGCGATTGGGCAACAGCGGCAGGATGATCGTCGTCATCACGGCCAGCGTGAAGGCCGAGCGGATCTCGATCCAGTTCAGTTTCCGCAGGGCCTGGTGCATGACCTCGCGGCTGGCCAGAAGCGCGGCAAGCGCCGTTCCGGCCGCGGCGGCCGCGCGGGCATCGTCGACCACCGCCAGCGCGCCCAGCGCAAAGACCGCCAGCCCCGCGACAAGGCCGGTGATGCTGTAGGTTTCGTCGTGCTCGGACTTCTGGAACTGGAACAGGCCGTAGAGCACGGAGAAGCCCGCGAAGCCGGCCGCGAACACGATCGGCGCCACCATCGCCTGGCTGATCGCCGCGAAGAGCCCTCCGAGGAGGCCGAAGATCCCGAAGGTCCGCAGGCCGGCGGTCCGGCTTCCGGACGGCTCGTCCCGCTCGCGCCAGCCGCGCTCGAGCCCGACAAGCAGGCCGATGGCAAGCGCGACGCCGAGCCTGAGGATGAGGTCGTTCATGGTGATACCGGATCTGCCTCTGTCCCGGACATATCCCAGCTTTGCGATCCGAGGAACCGCGCCGTAGCAGGCGAACGTCCTTCGGCGGTTCACCGCAGCGGGGCGGCTGCGGCATGACCGCCGGCCGGGGGCGTGGCTTCAGAGGTCCGCGTCCTCGTGCGCACGGTCATGGGGCACGGCCCCGGGAACGTCCGGGGAGGTCTCGGCCCGGTCGCGGTGCAGCGCCGCCCGTCCGAGCAGCATCAGCGTCACCGGCGTGGTGAGCATGACGAAGGCGCCGATGACGATCTCGTGCACCACCGGCCTCGCCTGTCCCCAGCTGAAGAGCAGCATCGAGGCCAGGATGATCCCCGCGGTGCCCCAGCTCGTCCCAAGGGTTGGCGCGTGGAGACGGTCATAGAAGCTGCGCAGTTGCACGAGGCCGACCGTCCCCAGCAGCGTGAGCGTGCTGCCCAGCACCAGAAGGACCGCCACCGGCGCCGCAAGCCAGAGCGGCAGCGTCTCGGCCGCGCTCATTCGATCACCTCGCCGCGGATCAGGAACTTGGCCAGCGAGACCGTCGCCACGAAGCCGAGGACGCCGATCACCAGTGACGCCTCGAAGAAGAACGTGGTGCCCATCCGCATCCCCGTGACCACGAACAGCAGCATCGCGGTGACGTAGAGCGTGTCGAGACCCAGCACGCGATCCTGGGCGCGCGGCCCTCGCAGCGTGCGCCAGCAGGCGAGCCCCGCCGCCAGGGCCAGCGCCATCTGGGCGTAGAACAGGGCAAGGGCGAGGATCCAGGCGCTCATTCGAAGATCTCCAGAAGCAGGGCCTCGTAGCGGTTGCGGATGAGGTGCCGCCAGGCGTCCTCGTCCACCAGGTCGAAGACGTGCAGCAGAAGCACGCCGGTCTCTGCGTCGTGTTCGAGCCAGGCGGTGCCAGGGGTGGCGGTGATGACGACCGCGAGCAGCGCCAGCGCCGAGGGAGACCGCAGTCTGAGCGGGATCTCGACGAAGCCCGAGCGGCGGCGGCCGTGGCGGCCCCCGGTCAGGATCAGCCATGCCACCGCGAAGTTCGAGCGCAGGATGTCGAGGCTGACGATCGCCAGCAGCCGCAGCATCGGCGCCCAGCGGCGGATGCGGGGCTTTGCAGGCTGAAGCGTGGCCATGGCTCGCCCCGCGATCAGGGCGATGGCCGAGCCGAGCAGCAGGTGGCCGAGCGACACCCGCGTCAGCAGCAGCCACATGCCGACCAGCATCAGCGACAGAACGGGATAGGGCACGAGGCGGCTCATCGGGCGGCCTCCTCGGTGACGCGCGGGGCGGCGAAGACGCCGTCGGCATAGATCGCCGGGGCATGCAGCGCCTCGGCGGTGGCCTGCATGTAGCGCAGCGTGTCCTCGGCCAGAACCGTCATCAGCAGCATGAGGCCGATGAGCGCCAGCACCGGCACGATCTCGAGCGCCAGCACCTTCGGCACGGGCCCGTCGGTGGCCCAGAAGGTCTGGATGCCGGTCCGGACGAGACCGATCAGCGTCGCGAGTCCCGCGAGCAGGAGGAGCGCCAGGAAGGCCCAGGCCAGCGCCGGATCAAGCGTCACCCCGGCCATGAGCGGCGCGAGCATCGCGACCTTGCCGATGAAGCCCGACAGCGGCGGCAGCCCCGCGAGCACCAGAAGGCAGGCGCCGAAGCTGAGGCCGAGGACCGTCAGGGTGGCCGGGATGGCCAGCGTGCTTCCGGTCACGTCGTCGGCCCCCTCGTCGAGGCCATAGGCATCCGCGGTCAGCGCCAGCATGGCGGCAATGCCACCCTCCTCCCGGCTCATCGGTTCGATCAGCAGGAAGAGCGCACCGGTGGCGAGCGTGGAACTGACAAGATAGTAGAGCGCCCCCGCCAGCATTTCCGGCCCGCCGCCGGCCAGCGCAAAGCCGGTGACGGTCAGGACCGTGCCCGAGGAGATCAGGATCATGTTGGCCGCCATCCGGCCCAGCCCCTGCGAGGCCAGGACGCCCAGCAGGCCGAAGAGGATGGTTGCCATTCCCCCTGCGATGAGGATTTCGGCCCCGAAGCCTGCCGATCCGGCGGCGGATGGGCCGAAGAGCAGCATCGAGATCCGCAGGATGACGTAGATTCCGACCTTGGTCATGATCGCGAACATCGCGGCGACCGGCGCGGCGCCGGCCATATAGGCCGTGGGCAGCCAGAAGGACAGCGGCCAGATCCCGGCCTTCACGAGGAAGGCAAGGCCCATGATCGCGGCGCCCGTGTGCAGCAGCGGCAGGTCGCCCTCGGCCAGCGTTGGCACGATCCGCGCGAGATGGGCCATGTTCAGCGTGCCTGTCACGCCGTAGATCAGGCTGACCCCGATCAGGAACAGCAGCGAAGCCGCAAGGTTGATCGCGATGTAGTGCAGGCCCGCCCGGATGCGGAACTGCCCGGTGCCGTGCAGCAGCAGACCGTAGGAGGCCGCCAGCAGCACCTCGAAGTACACGAAGAGGTTGAACAGGTCGCCCGTCAGGAAGGCGCCGTTCAGCCCCATCAGCAGGAACTGGAACAGCGAATGGAAATGCGGGCCCTGCCGGTGCCAGCCGGCGGCCGCGTAGATCAGCGTCGGGATGGCCAGAAGCGCGGTCAGCAGCAGCATCATCGCCGAGAGCCGGTCGATCACGAGGACGATGCCGAAGGGCACAGCCCAGTCGCCGAGCAGGTAGAAGCCGATGTCGTTGCCGCCCGAGACATCGCCCTTCGAGCGCATCAGAAGCTCGATCGCCACCAGAAGCAGCGCGACGGTCGAGGCGATGCCGAAGCCGAGCTTCGCCCGCCGCTGCCGGTCGTCGTAAAGCAGCATCAGCGCGCCGGCCAGGAAGGGGATCAGGATCGGCGCGATGACGAGGTGCCCTGCGGTCACTGCTCGCGCTCCTTCCCGTCGACGTGGTCGGTGCCGGTCACCCCGCGCGAGGCCATCATCACCACCAGAAACAGCGCCGTCGTCGCGAAGCTGATCACGATGGCCGTCAGCACCAGCGCCTGCGGCAGCGGATCCGCGTAAAGCTCGGGGTCGACGAAGCCCCCCTTCGGCATGATCGGCGGCTGCGCGAGCGTCAGCCGCCCCATCGAGAAGATGAACAGGTTGACCGCATAGGACAGAAGGCAGAGGCCCACGATGACCTGGAAGGTCCGCGGCCGCAGCAGCAGCCAGATGCCCGATGCGGCAAGGATGCCGATGGCCAGCGACAGCACGATCTCCATCAGGCGGCCTCCTTCCGGGCCGCGTCCTCGGCCTCCTGTTCGCGCAGGCGCGCCGAGCGCAGCGACTGGTGGGCGATGGCGATCAGCATGAGGACCGTGGCCCCCACGACCAGCGCGAAGACGCCCAGATCGAAGACCATCGCCGTCGCCGCCGGGATGCTGCCGACCAGCGGCAGGTCGACATAGCGCGCATGGGCGGTCAGGAACGGATAGCCGAACAGCCAGGCCGCCATGCCCGTCGTCCCCGCGATCAGCAGCCCCACGCCCATCCAGCGGATCGGCAGCACCGTCATCCGCATTTCGACCCAGCGGACATTGGTGGCGAGGTATTGCAGCAGGAACGCGATGGCGAGCGTCACCCCGGCCGAGAAGCCGCCTCCCGGCAGGTCATGGCCGCGGAAAAACAGATAGGCCGACATCACGATCATCGCCGGGAACATCCACTGCATGATGACCGAGGGCACCACCATGTAATCGCGCAGCGCCTCGGCCTCCTCGCCGCGCTGCTCCTCGGGCAGGGCCACGCTTTCCGGCGCCGGGCGGAACCGGCGCAGCAGCGCGTAGACGGTCAGGCCCACGACGGCGAGCACGGTGATCTCGCCGAAGGTGTCGAAGGCGCGGAAGTCCACGAGGATCACGTTGACGACGTTGGTCCCGCCGCCCTCGTGATAGGCATTGCGCAGGAACCAGTCGCCGATGTTGGGGACCAGCGGCCGGGTCATCACCACATAGGCGAGGGCCGCGATGGCCGTCCCCGAGATGCCGGCGATCACCAGATCGCGCAGGCGGCGCAGGCGGGCGGGCAACAGTTCGTCCTCGGCGATCTCCTCGCGGCGCTTCGGCAGCCAGCGCAGGCCCAGCAGCAGAAGGACGGTCGTCACGATCTCGACGAGAAGCTGCGTCACCGCCAGGTCGGGCGCCGAGAGCCACGCGAAGGTCAGGCAGGTGACCAGCCCCGCCCCGCCCAGAAGCACGAGGGCCGCGAAGCGGTGATACTTCGCCTGCCAGGCCGCACCCAGTGCGCAGCCCACGCCCACCAGCCACATCAGCGCGAAGGTCGGGTTCAGCGGGTTCGTCCGCGCGGGTTCGGGCAGGCCGAGGCTGCCCCACATCGCGGCCACCCCGAACCCGAGCGCCAGCAGCACCAGGATCCGCATCTGCGGTTGCAGCCGTTCCGTGCCGGCCAGGCGGAAGAACATCCTCGGCCAGGTCCAGGTCAACCGCAGCAGCAGCCATTCGTAGATCCGCTGCGCCCTGATGCGGTAGACCAGCGGCGGACCCTCGGGACCGGATGAAATGCGCCCCCCCAGCAGCGCATAGAGCCCGATGCCTAGCGACAGCGCCACGAAGCTCATCAGCAGCGGCGCGTTCACACCATGCCAGATCGCGATGCTGGTATAGGTGGCCTCGCCGCCCAGCACCGCTTGCGCCGCAAGGTTCAGCACAGGCCCCAGCGTCACGCCCGGCAGGATGCCCACCACAAGGCAGACCATCACCAGCAACTCCACCGGGCGGCGCATCCAGGGCTGCGGCTCATGCGGGGTCATGGGAAGGTCTGTCGGCGGTGGCCCGAAGAACACGGTGGCGATGAACCGCAGCGAATAGGCCACCGAGAAGACGCTGGCGAAGGTGGCGAGATAGGGCAGCGAATTGTCGAGCCAGGTGCCGTTGTGCCAGTCCACCGCCTCGGCGAAGAACATCTCCTTGGACAGGAAGCCGTTCAGAAGCGGCACCCCCGCCATCGCGGCCGCCGCGACGATGGCCAGCGTTCCGGTGACCGGCATCAGCCGCATCAGGCCGCTCAGCCGGCGCATGTCGCGCGTGCCGCTCTCGTGGTCGATGATGCCGGCCGCCATGAAGAGCGAGGCCTTGAACACCGCGTGGTTCACGATGTGGAAGATCGCGGCAAGGATCGCCCCCCCGCTTCCGATGCCGGCCAGTGCGGTGATAAGCCCAAGGTGGCTGATGGTGGAATAGGCCAGCAGCCCCTTCAGGTCATGTCGGAACAGCGCGATCACCGAGCCGATGATCAGCGTCGCCATGCCCGTGCCGGTGACGGCGAAGAACCATGCCTCGGTTCCGCCCAGCACGGGCGTGAACCGCAAGAGCAGGAACACGCCCGCCTTCACCATCGTGGCCGAATGCAGGTAGGCCGAGACGGGCGTGGGTGCCGCCATCGCCCCCGGCAGCCAGAAATGGAAGGGGAACTGCGCCGACTTGGTGAAGGCGCCGATCAGGAACAGCACGAGCACCAGCGGATAGGCGGCATGGGCCCGGATCGCATCGCCCGAGGCAAGCACCCGGTCGAGGTCATGGCTGCCGGCGATCTGCCCGATGACGAGCATCGCGGCGAGCAGGCAGAGCCCGCCCGTCGCGGTCACGACAAGGGCCGTCCGCGCCCCGTCCCGCGCGGCCTGCGTCTGGTGCCAGTAGCCGATCAGCAGGAAGGACAGGATCGAGGTCAGTTCCCAGAACACCACCAGCATCAGGATGTTGCCCGAGAGCAGCACGCCCACCATCGCCCCGGTGAAGGCCATGAGGAAGGAATAGAACCTTGGCACCGGGTCGGACTTCGACAGGTAATAGCGCGCGTAGATTACCACGAGCCCGCCGATCGCCATCACCAGCGTCACGAAGAGCCAGGCAAACCCGTCCATCCGGAAGTGGAGCGCGAGCCCGATGGTGGGCACCCAGTCGATCGGCGCGGAAAGCACCGTGCCGCCGGCCACTGTCGCATGAAGGGCGGCAAGGATGACAAGCCCGCCTCCCAGCACCAGCCCCGAGATCCATGCCGCCGCATTGTGGGCGTTGACCGGCAGCGTGGCCGCCACGGCCGCCCCGAGGAACGGCAGGGACACCAGAATCAGGAGGAGGTTCTGCTCGATCATGCGGCCGCCGGGTCTCCTCTGGGTTGATTGCGGCCGAAACGGTTCGACCCTCCCCGAGGTAGGCGGACCATCCCGGCAGGGCAATAGCTTGTCCGCAGCTTCGCACACATCCGATGGCGGCCCCGGGGCGCGGGATCGCCCTCGGGGTCGGGCCCGGCAGGGAGGGCGGACCTAGCCTTCCGCCACCTCCTCGGCGATCACGGCCACGCAGTCGCCGGGTTTCACAAGCCCCGGGAAGTGCCGCGCGGTGAACAGGCCCGACCGCCGCGCGGCGAGAGTGACCGGCGAAATCCCCGTCCGGCCGACGGGATAGATCATGGCGATGGTCTGGCCCTTCTCGACCCGCTCGCCCAGATCGGCGCAGAAGCGGATCAGGCCGCCGTCCTCGGCGAAGGTGAAGCAGTCGCCGTCGGGCATGTCGAGCCACTGCGTCGGCTGCGGCTCGGCCTCGCCGCGCAGGATGCCGGCCGCGATCAGCAGGTTGCGGCAGCCCCGCATCGCGATGCCGGTGGTGCGCGCGCTGGCAGTGCCGCCGCCGCCCAGTTCGGTCGTCACGAACACCTTGCCCATGTCCTCGGCGGCGGTATCATACATGCCGACCGCATCGATCTCGAGCATCTTCACCGAAAAGGGCGCCCCGAAGGCGCGGACCAAATCGAAGGCGCGCGCCTCCTGCGCCTTGTCCGGCAGGACATGCGCCGCGCAGAAGGGCAGGAAGTCGAGCGTCCTGCCTCCCGAATGGAAATCCAGCACCACATCCGCCAAGGGCAGCAGCACGCGCTGGAAATAGTCCGCGATCTTTTCCGTCACCGTCCCGTCGGGGCGGCCGGGAAAGCTGCGGTTCAGGTTGCCGCGGTCGATGGGCGAGGTGCGGGTGCCCGCCGCGAAGGCGGGCTGGTTCATCGCGGGCAGGATGATCACCCGGCCCGTCACCTCCTCAAGGCGCAACGACCGGGCAAGCTCGAAGAGCGCGATCGGCCCTTCGTATTCGTCGCCGTGGTTGGCGCCGGTCAGAAGCGCCGTGGGCCCCGTGCCGTTCGCAACCACCGTCACGGGGATCATCACCGACCCCCACGCGGCATCATCCCGGCTGTAGGGCAGCCGCAGGAAGCCGTGCTGCACGCCCGGCGCGTCGAAATCCACCGTCGCCGAAACCGGCGACGGCCGCAGGTCCGCGGTCATGGTCTCAATCCTTCACGAACAGCTGGCGCGGGACATTGGCGAGGCACTCCACCCCCGTCTCGGTGATCAGGATCGACTCGGTGATCTCGAGGCCCATGTCCTCGAGCCAGAGCCCGGTCATGAAGTGGAAGGTCATGCCGGGGCGAAGCTCGGTCCGGTCGCCGGGGCGCAGGCTCATGGTGCGCTCGCCCCAGTCGGGCGGGTAGCTGACGCCGATCGGATAGCCGGTGCGATTGTCCTTGAGGATGCCGTATTTCGCCAGCACGTCGAAGAAGCCGCGGGCGATGTCCTCGCAGGTGGCGCCCGGCCGCGCGGCGGCAAGGCCCGCGTCCATCCCTTCCAGCGTCGCCTTCTCGGCATCCAGAAACGCTTGCGTGGGCTTGCCGAGGAAGACAGTCCGCGACAGCGGCACATGATAGCGGTGATAACAGCCGGCGATCTCGAAGAAGGTGCCCTCGCCCGCCTTCATCGGCCGGTCGTCCCACGTCAGGTGCGGCGCGCTCGCGTCGCGGCCCGAGGGCAGGAGCGGCACGATCGCCGGATAGTCGCCGCCAAAGCCGTCGGCGCCGCGGATGCCCGCGTCATGGATCTCGGCGACAAGGTCGCACTTGCGCATCCCCACCTCGACCTTGTCGAGGATGCGCGCATGCATCGCCTCGACGATGCGGGCGGCGCGGCGCATGTAGGTGATTTCCTGCGGCGACTTCACCGCGCGCTGCCAGTTCACCAGCGCCGTGCAGTCGGTGAAGCGGGCATTCGGCAGGTGGCGCGTGAGGCTGGCGAAGGCGGCGGCCGAGAAATAGTAGTTGTCCATCTCGACGCCGATCCGCAGGCTGCCCCAGCCGCGGTCGGTCATCAGCGCCGAGAGGTAATCCATCGGGTGCCGCTCGGTCGATTGGACGTAGTGGTCGGGATAGCCGATGATGTTCTCGTGCCGCAGGTAGGCGGTGAGTTTCGCCCCGTTCGCGTCCTGTCCGCGGCCATACCAGATCGGCTCGCCATCGGGCGGCACGATCACGCATTGGTGGACGTAGAAGGACCAGCCGTCATAGCCGGTCAGCCAGTTCATGTTGCTGGGATCGGTGACGATCAGAAGGTCCACCCCCTTCGCCTCCATCGCTCGCCGCGTCTTTTCCAGACGCTGGGCGAACTCGTCGCGGCTGAACCGCAGCTCGACTTCTGTCATCGGGGATGGTCCTCCTTCGGGCGGATGCGGCCCGGTCTCTTGTCAGACGGTGAAGCTCTGGCCGGCCTTCGCGGCGGTCGCGCGGGCGACGGCGAGGGCGGCGATGGCGGTGTCCTGGATGCCGGTGCCGGTCAGGTCGGCCAGCGTGATCTGGTCGGGCGCGGTCCGGCCGGGGCGAAGGCCCGCCACAACCTGGCCCAGCTCGGAAAACTCCCGGTCGGCGGGCACGAGGCCCGCGGCGATCGCATGGTGCAGCTCGCCCAGACGGCGGGTCTGGGACAGCCGGTCGGCGACATAGGCGGTGCGCGCGATCAGCTCGGGAGCGATCTCGTTCTTGTGCTCGGCATCCGATCCCATCGCGGTGATGTGCTGGCCGGGATGGGCCGTGCGCAGGATCGGCGTCGTGGCGGGCGTCGTGGTCACGACGATGTCGGCGCCGTCCGTCGCCTCCTCGGCGCTGGCGCAGGCGACGGAGTCCAACCCGCGCTGCGCCAGCCGCGCGCACAGCGCCCGGGCCTTGGCCGGGTCGCGCGCCCAGACGCGGGCGGCGCGGATCGGGCGGACCAGCTGTAGCGCCGCCACCTGAAGCTCGGCCTGCATCCCGGCGCCCAGAACCGCGACCGTCGCGCTGTCGGCGCGGCTCAGGTGGCGCGCGGCGACGGCGCCCGCCGCGGCGGTGCGAACGTCGGTCAGGTAGCCATTGTCGAGCAGGATCGCCTGAACCAGCCCGGTGCGCGCCGAGAGCACCACCATCAACCCGTTGGTCGAGGGCAGGCCGAGCCCAGGATTGCCGAAGAAGCCGGGGCTGATCTTGATGGCGAAATGGTCGAGGCCGGGGATGTGGGCCGTCTTGACGTCAACCTCGCCGCGATGTTCGGGGATGTCGAGCCGCAGGATCGGCGGCATGGCGACGGGCCTCGTCGCGAGCGCACGAAACGCGTCCTCGACGCAGGCGACGGCCTCCAGGTCCAGCGGCACCAGCGTCCGCAGGTCGGCCTCGGTCAGCAGAAGGATGGGGTCCCTCATCCGCGGTCCCCGTCAAGGATGCGGGCGAAGGCGTCGGGCGCGATGTTGGCGCCGGACAGCAGCGCGACCGTGCCCGCGGCGGGGGCGCGCCCGGCCAGCACGGCGGCGACGCCGACCGCCGCCGCCCCCTCGACCGCGTCGCCGGTCACGGTATGGATATGGCGCATCGCGACCGCGATCTCGTCCTCGGACACGAGGATGACATCGTCGAGCAGCTCCCGGCACATGGCGAAGGTCACGCGGTTCGCAAGCCCCACGCCGCCGCCAAGGCTGTCGGCCAGCGTCGGCAGTTCCGGGACCGTCACGGGATGCCCCGCGACAAGGCTCGCGGCCATCGCGGCGCCGCGCTCCATCGAGACGCCCACCACCCGGGTGCACGGCGACAGCGCCTTGACGGCGGCCGCCACGCCCGAGGCCAACCCCCCGCCCGACAGCGGCACGAGCACCCGGTCAGGTGCCGGCACATCCGCGAGGATCTCCAGCCCCACCGTGCCCTGCCCCGCCACCACGGCGGGATCGTCGAAGGGCGGCACCTCGGTCAGCCCCTCGGCGGCGACGGCGCGGGCCACCTCTGCCATCGCCTCGTCCTGACTGTCGCCCGTGACCCGCACCTCGGCGCCCAGCTCGCGCACCGCTGCGACCTTGTTCGGGGGCACCAGCCGCGACAGGCAGACGACCGCCCGAACGCCCGCCGCCCGCGCCGCATGGGCAAGCGCCCGGCCGTGGTTCCCGGTCGAGGCCGTCACCACCCCGCGGGCCAGCCGCTCGGGCGGCAGCGACAGCACCGCGTTGGTCGCCCCCCGCAGCTTGAAGGCGCCGGTTTCCTGCCGGTGCTCCAGCTTCAGGACCAGCCCGGAAAGGCGCGTGTCCGCCAGCATCGGCGTCCGCCGGACATGGCCACGAATGCGCGCCTCGGCAGCCCGGATGTCGTCAAGCGTCACGGGCAGCGTCATGCCGGCAGCCCCAGCGTCATCAGGTGACCGGGCGCCAGTGCGTCCACGATGCCGATGCGGCGGGCGACCTCCCACGCGGCGGCGTGGTTCGAAGACAGCGCCGGCCGCCCCGTCGCCGCCTCGATCCGGTCGATGACCGAGGCCGCCCGCACCGCGGTGCAGGAGATGAAGGTGGCCTCGGACGCAGGGTCGGTCGCCTCGCGGGCCAGTTGCACCAGATCGTCCAGCGCAACCCGCGCCATGTCGCGGTCGTCGGCCATGTTCAGACAGGTGAGCCGGTCGATGGCAAAACCCTCGGCCTCGAACATCGCGGCCATCGGGCGGGTCGTCTCGACGAAATAGGGCGTCAGCACCGAGATCCGCCGCGCCCCCATCGCGCGAAGGCCGTTCAGCGTGCCCGAGATCGGGGTGACCACCGGACAGCCCGGCTTGCCGCGCGCCACCTGCGCCCGCACCGCCCCGTCGCCGATGCAGACCGAGGCCGAGGTGCAGCCATAGACCACCGCGTCAAGGTCCTCGCCCGGCAGGATCAGCGCCGCACCCTCGGCCAGATCGGCCTCCATCGCCCGCAAGGTCGCGGGCGTCACCGGATTGGCGAAGGGGATGCGGTTGACATAGATCCCCACCCCGGCCGGCGCGAGGATGCGGGCGAAATCGACCTCGGTCGTGTGGTCGGTGGCCAGCGCGATCAGCCCGATCCGGTGAGGCACCGGCCGCGGGTCAAGCCGCGGCGGGCGGGTAGCGACGATGGGGTCGGTCATTTCGCAAGCCTTCCGTAGCGGCGCTCCAACCAGCGCAACAGGACGACCGAGACGAGGCTCATGGCGAGGAACAACAGGCCCACCAGCGTCATCGGCTCGACATAGCGGTAGCTGGAATTGGCGACCGACTTCGCCTGGTTCATCAGTTCCAGCACCGTGATCGCCGACAGCAGCGGCGTCTCCTTGAACATGGCGATCAGGTAGTTGGCCAGCGCCGGGATCATCGGCGGGATCGCCTGCGGCACGATCACATGCCGCCATGTCTGGGCCGCAGTCAGGTTGGTGGCGCGCGCCGCCTCCCACTGGCCGCGGGGCACGTTCTCGATGCCCGCGCGATAGACCTCGGCGGCATAGGTGGCATAGTGCAGGCCCATCCCGATCACGCCGGCGACCAGTGGGGGCAGCAGGACACCCGCATCGGGCAGCACGTAGAAGATGAAGTAGAGCTGCACGAGAAGCGGGGTGCCCCGGATGAAGTCCACCCCGAACCCCACGGGGCGGGCGATCCAGCGGCGCGGCGAGCGGCGGGCGATGGCGAAGACCAATCCCAGCACCGCCGCCACCACCGCCGAGAGCAGCGTGACGAGCAGGGTGAGCCGCAGCCCCTGCAGCAGGACCGGCATGATCTCGGCGACGAAGGCCCAGTCCCACTCCATCAGCGCACCACGTCGAGGCCGCGCGTCGCGCGGCGTTCCAGATACCGCACCCCGCCGCCGATCGCCGTGGCCATCGCGTAGTACAGCACGAGGATCGTCAGGAACGGCAGCAGCGTGCTGCCGGTCTGCGCCCGCACCACCTGCGCCTGAAAGGTCATGTCGGGCAACGAGATCAGCGAGACGACGGCAGTGGCCTTCAGCAACTCGATCGCGTTGTTGCCGAACGTCGGCAGCATCAGGGGCAGCGCCTGCGGAAGGATGACGTGGCGCATCCGCTGGAACCGGGTCAGGTTCAGCGCAACCGTCGCCTCGACCTGATCCTTCGGCACCGACAGGACCGCGCCCCGCACGACCTCGGCACCGTAGGCGCCCACGTTCAGGCCAAGCGCCAGCACCCCCGCCGCCATCGGCGACAGCGTGATCCCGGCGAAGGGCAGCACGAAATAGACCCAGAACAGTTGGACGAAGATCGAGGTGCCGCGGAAGAACTCGATGTAGGTCGTGGCAAGCGCCCGCACCGCGAAGAAGCGCGACAGCCGCGCGAGGCCCGCCGCGAAGGCGACCGCCAGGGCGAGCGCCGAGCCGTAGAGGGTGAGTTGCGCCGTCATCAGCGCCCCCTCGACGATCAGGGTCAGATATCCGGACCAGTCGGTCATCGCGCGCGGCACCCCGGGCTGTCGTGCAGGAAGGAAGAGGGGCGGACGGGATCCCCGCCCGCCGGCCGGTTCATTCGCCGCAAAGCTCGGCGCGGCTGGTCGATTTCGCGGCCTCGGCCGAGAAGCCGTAGGGCTCGATGAGCTTCGCGAACTCGCCCGACTCCTTCATCTTCGCCAATTCCACGTCGAAGGCGTCGCGCAGCGCCGTATCCTGCTTGCGGAAGGCAGCGCCGTCGCAATAGACCGGCGCACCCTCGACGGGGGCCAGCATCTCGAGGTTCGGATCGGCGGCCTTCGCCATCAGGTCCGAGATCGACAGCACCGGCAGCGAATAGACGTCGATCCGGCCGTCCTGCAGCATCTTCAGGCCCGACTGGCCGTCGGGAACCACGATCACCCGCTCGCGCGGGACGCCCGCCTCCAGCGCCAGCTTCTCCTCGGTGCCGCCGCCGGGGGCGCCGATGGTAGCCGAAGAGTCGGCCGCGATGTCGGCGTAGGACCGGAAGCCCTTGGGGTTGCCCTTCGGCAGCAGGAACGCCTCGGCATCGCAGAGGATCGGCTCGGAATAGGCGACGGCCTGGCAGCGCTCGGGCTTCATGAAGAGGCCCGCGGTGATCGCGTCGTGGCGGCGAGCCTGAAGGCCGGGGATCATCGCGCCGTATTCGCTGATCGAGGCCACCACCTCGGGCACGCCCAGCCGCTTGAAGACCTCGCGCGCCACGTCGGGCGCGGCACCCGACACCGTGCCGTCGGCCGCAACCGCGGTGAACGGCGGCTCGTTGGCGATGGCGATGCGGGCAAAGCCCTGTTCCTTGAGGTCGTCCAGAGTGTCCGCCGCGACCGCAGCCGGAGCGGCAAGCAGCGCGAGCGTCAGAAGAGCCTTCTTCATCGGGTGTCTCCCTGTTGGAGGGTGAGTGTCAGACGCGATGCCCTGCGGCGATGATCTTGCGCAGGAAGGTCTGGGTTCGTTCGTGCGTCGGACGGGTGAAGATCTGTTCGGGCGGTCCCTGTTCCACGATGCGGCCCCGGTCGAAGAACAGCACGCGGTCGGCGAATTCGTGGGCGAAGCCCATCTCGTGGGTCACGAGAAGCATCGTCATGTCGGTCTCGGAAGCGAGGCGCTTCATGACCAGCAGCACCTCCTCGACCAGTTCGGGGTCGAGCGCGCTCGTGATCTCGTCGAAAAGCATGATGCGCGGCTGAAGGGCGAGCGCGCGGGCGATGGCGACGCGCTGCTTCTGGCCGCCCGACAGCTGCGAGGGCATGGCGCGAGCCTTGTCGGCAAGGCCCACCATGTCGAGCAGGTCCATCGCCCGCCGCTCGGCCGTGGCGCGCGGCTCGCCCTTGGTCAGGATCGGCGCCAGCGTGATGTTGTCCAGCACGCATTTGTGGGGAAACAGGTTGAAGTGCTGGAACACCATGCCGATGTGGCGGCGCATGTGGTGCAGGTGCGCCTCGTCGGCCGGCCGCTCGACCCCGTTGCGCCTCATGTGGAACAGCTGCTCGCCGCAAACCTCGACATGGCCGCCGCTGATGGTCTCGAGCGTCATCAGGATGCGCAGGATCGTCGTCTTGCCCGAGCCCGAGGGCCCGATCAGCGCCAGCTTCTCGCCCGGCATCACGTCGAACGACAGGCCGTCGAGAACCTTCAGGCTGCCGAAGGATTTCTCAAGGTGATCGATGCGGATGATCGGCTGCGTCACGCCTGCCCTCCTCGGGTGGTTCGCAGTCAGGATCATGCCCGAACAAAATCATGTCAAATGGGAAAATAATATCATGACAATATTAGGAGGGCGCCGGGACAAAAGCCGCTCAGATCGTGGGCAGCGGCGGCTCGGGCGTGTCCTTCAGAAGGCCCGCGATCAGCGACAGCCCCCGCCGCAGGTCCTCGGCGCGGGTCGATCCGAGCGAGACGCGAATCGCCTGCGGCGACGCCTTGTCATTGGCGCGGAAGGCGTGGCCCGCGGCCACACCCAGACCCATGAAGCGCGCCTGCTCGACGAAGGCTTCCTCGGTCCAGCCCTCGGGCAGCGGCAGCCAGAGATGGAGGCTGTTGGGATGGCAGACCGGCATCTGCGCCCCCAGAACCTCGCGCGCAAGGGCATGGCGGTCGGCCATCGCGCGCGCCTGCCAGGCGGCAAGCCCCGCCACGGTGCCGTCCTTCACCCAATGCGACAGCAGGTCCGCCATGGGCGGCGTCGCCATCCAGTTCGACACCAGATGCCGGTTCGCCGCGGCGGTGGCATAGCGCGGCGGGGCGTGGAGATAGGCGAGCCGCAGTCCGGGAACCGTGATCTTGGTGAAGCCGCAGATATACAGCGTGCGCTCGGGCGCCAGCGTCGCGAAGGCCGGCGCGCGGTCGGGGATCATCGCGTTCAGGATGTCGTTCTCGATGATCGCAAGATCGTGCCGGCGGATCACCTCGACCAGTTCGGCGCGGCGGTCGGCGGGCATCATCATCGCCAAGGGGTTGATGACATTGGGCTGAAGATAGACCGCGCGGATCTGGCCGCGGCGCGCGGCCTCGTCCAGCGCGGCCGGGATCAGGCCCTGCGCGTCGATCGCCAGCCCCTCGAGATGCAGGCCCAGATAGGTGCAGAGCGGCTTCAGCGTGTGGTGCGTCAGCGCGGCGGCCGCGATCCCGGAGCCGGGGGGCGCCGCGCTCATCACGGCGGCGGTGATCGCCGGGGTGGCGCCGTTGGTCAGCACGACGCCCGAGGTTTCGGCCGGCACGCCCAGACCGGTCAGCCAGTCCACCGCCACGGCCCGGTGTTGCGGCATGACCATGTTCGGCCGGAAGGACAGGGCCGAGGAGGTCGCGAGGTTGTCGGCCAGCCAGGCGAAACCCTCGCGCATCCGCTCCATATGCATGGCCTCGACCACCGGCTTCAGGATCGACAGGTCGATCACCTCGCCCGGCCGCTCGGGCAGGTAGGGCTGCCGCGCCTCCGCCCCTGGACCCAGCACGAAGGAGCCCCGCCCCACCTCGCCCTGGATCAGCCCGCGCCGGATCAGCTCGTCATAGGCCCGGCTGACCGTCTGCAGCGACAGGCCCAGTTGGTCGGCCAGTTTCCGCTGCGGGGGAAGGCGCGCGCCCGGCGGCAGCTGCCCGGCCTCGATGGCGCGGGCAAATTGCTCGGCCAGCGAAAGATAGGCGGGTCGCGACAGGGTGGCGGGATTTGGCATCCATATTGTCATGATTGCCACGCTGGCGCAAATCATGGCATTCTGCAAACAATTCTTCCGGAGGGCGCGTTGAAGCTGGATACAATCGACCTGCGCATCCTCGAGGCCGTGCAGAAGGACGGGCGCATCACCAAGCTCCGGCTGGCCGAGGTGGTGGGGCTGTCGCCCACGCCCTGCTGGCTCAGGCTGCGCAAGCTCGAGCAGTCGGGCCTGATCGCGGGCTACCACGCCCGGCTGGCGCCGCGCCGCGTGGCGGCCTTCGCCACCGTGCTGGTCGAGGTCACGCTGGCCAATCACCGGCAGGCCGATTTCGACCGGTTCGAGCGTGCGATCGCCGCCCGGCCCGAGGTGCTGGCCTGCTGGTCGGTCGGGGGCGGCGTCGACTACATTCTCAAGGTGGTGGCGCGAGATATCGACGCCTACCAGCGGCTGGTCGACGGCCTGCTGGCCGAGGAGGTCGGGATCGACCGCTACTTCACCTACATCGTCACCCGCACCGTCAAGGAGGACGGCCCGCTTCCGATGTCGCTCTTTGCCGCGACGTAGAGACTTTCTCTATCTCCGCCCCGCGCGCCGCACCGGACGGACCACGGCACGGGGCGTCTTTGGCCCCCTTCTCTGCGGGCTTCGGTCAGGATGAAGGCACGCCGAAGGAGACCCGCATGAACGCCCGACCGATCCAGACGACCCACCCCGCCCTGTCCCGCCTGACCGACCGCGCGCTGTTCCGCACCCTTGGCCATGTGAACGGCCGCTGGACCGCCGCGCCCGACGCGGCGGACTTCGCCGTGACCGATCCCGCCAGCGGCGCCCTCGTGGCGCGCGTCGCGCGGCTGGGACCGGCCGAGACCGACGCCGCCATCGCAGCCGCGCGCGTCGCCTTCCCCGGCTGGCGCGATCGCCTGCCGCAGGAGCGGGCGGCCATCCTGCGCCGCTGGGCCGGGCTGATGCTGGCCGGGACCGAGGACCTCGCGCTGATCATGACGCTCGAGCAGGGCAAGCCACTGGACGAAAGCCGCGGCGAGATCGTCTATGCCGCCGAATTCCTCGACTGGTATGCCGGCGAGGCGCTGCGGTCCAACGTCGAGGGCGTGACGCCCCATCTGCCCGACGTCGAGATGATCGTCCGGCGCGAGGCGCTGGGTCCGGTGGGCGTGGTCACGCCCTGGAACTTCCCCAGCGCGATGATCACCCGCAAGGTGGCCGCCGCGCTGGCCGCGGGCTGCACGACCGTCGTGCATCCCAGCGCCGAGACGCCGCTTTCCGCGCTGGCGCTGGCGGAACTGGCCGAGCGTGCCGGCCTTCCGGCAGGCGTCATGAACGTGGTGCCGGGCGAAGCCGCGGACATCGTCGGGCAGATGTGCGCCGACCCGCGGCTTGCCGCGCTGTCCTTCACCGGCTCGACCGCGATCGGCCGGCTGATCGCCGAGCGTGCAGCCCCCAGCCTGAAGCGGCTGGTGATGGAGCTGGGCGGGCACGCGCCGATGCTGGTCTTTGCCGATGCCGACCTCGACCGCGCGGTGGAGCTTGCGATGGCGGCCAAGTTCGCCACCTCCGGGCAGGACTGCCTTGCCGCGAACCGCATCTATGTCGAGCGCCCGATCCTTCCGGCCTTCACCGAACGCTTCGCGCAGCGGATCGCCGGCTTGAAGGTCGGGCCGGGCCTTGATCCCGGCACGCAGATCGGGCCGCTGATGCATGCCCGCGCGCTGGCGAAGGTCGCGGCCCAGGTCGAGGATGCGCTGGCACGCGGGGCGCGGCTGGTCACGGGCGGGCATGCCCATCCCGATCTGCCACTGGCCTACATGCCGACCCTGTTGGCCGGCGCGCCCGATGACGCCCTGATCCACCGCGAGGAAACCTTCGGACCCGTGGCCTCGCTCATCGCGTTCGATACCGAGGCCGAGGTGATCGCCCGCGCCAATGCCACCGACTACGGGCTGGCAGCCTATGTCGTGACGCGCGACAGTGCCCGCGCCCTCAGAGTTGCCCGGGCGCTGGAGTTCGGGATGGTGGCGGTAAACCGGGTCAAGATCACCGGCGGCCCCGTTCCCTTCGGCGGCTGGAAACAGTCCGGCCTCGGGCGCGAAGGCTCGCGTCACGGAATGGAGGCCTTCACCGAACTGAAATACCTCTGCATCGATACGGCCGCCTGAGCCGGAAAGGACCAACATGCTCGACCGCGACAACGACCTGAACGCCTGGGACCGCGATCATTTCTTTCATCCCTCGACGCATATGGGGACCCATGCCCGCGGCGAGAGCCCCCGCCGGATGATCACCGGCGGCGAGGGCTGCCGCATCACCGACGCCGCGGGGCGCGAAAGCCTCGACGCCTTTGCCGGGCTCTATTGCGTGAACGTGGGCTACGGCCGGACCGAGATCGCCGAGGCCATCGCCGAGCAGGCCCGCCAGCTGGCCTATTACCACGCCTACGTCGGCCACGGCACCGAGGCCAGCGTCACGCTGGCGCGCATGATCATCGAGCGCGCCCCCGAGACCATGAGCCGGGTCTATTTCGGCCTGTCCGGATCGGATGCCAACGAGACCAACATCAAGCTGATCTGGTATTACAACAACGTCCTCGGCCGCCCGGAGAAGAAGAAGATCATCAGCCGCTGGCGCGGCTATCACGGCTCGGGCCTGATGACCGGATCGCTCACCGGGCTGTCGCTGTTCCATGCCCAGTTCGACCTGCCGCTTTCGCCGGTGCTGCATACCGAGGCGCCCTATTACTTCCGGCGCGAGGACCGCAGCCAGACCGAGGAACAGTTCAGCGCCCATTGCGCGGACAGGCTCGAGGACCTGATCCTTGCCGAAGGCCCGGACACCATCGCCGCCTTCATCGGCGAGCCGATCCTCGGCACCGGGGGCATCGTGCCGCCGCCGAAGGGCTATTGGGCGGCGATCCAGGCGGTCCTCAAGAAATACGACATCCTGCTGGTGGCCGATGAGGTGGTGACGGGCTTCGGCCGCCTCGGCACCATGTTCGGCTCGGTCCACTACGGGATGGAGCCCGACCTGATCACAATCGCCAAGGGGCTGACCTCGGCCTATGCGCCGCTGTCGGGGTCCATCGTCTCGCAGCGCATGTGGGAGGTGCTGGTCGAGGGATCGGACCGCTTCGGGCCGATCGGCCACGGCTGGACCTATTCGGCCCATCCGGTCTGTGCCGCTGCGGGTGTGGCTAACCTCAAGCTGATCGACGAGCTCGATCTCGTGCGCAACGCGGCCGAGACCGGCGCCTATTTCCGCGCCGCGCTGGCCGATGCGCTTTCGGGCCATGTCCATGTCGGCGAGGTGCGGGGCGACGGGCTGATGGCTGCGGTCGAATTCGTCGAGGACCGCGACGACCGCCGCTTCTTCGACCCGGCAAGGAAGGTGGGGCCCGCGGTTTCGGCCGCGCTGCTGGACAACGGGGTCATCGGCCGCGCCATGCCGCAGGGCGACATTCTCGGGTTCGCGCCACCGCTCTGCATGACGCGGGAGGATGCGGATATCGTGGTGGACGCGACCCGGAAGGCCGTGGGGAGCGTTCTCGGCTGACACCGCCTGCCCCGCGCGTCCGGCACCCCGACGCGAGGCGAAGGGCGAGCGAAGAAGTCCGGGCGCACCCCGGGCTTCTTCGGTTCCACCGCCACGCCTCAGACATCAGGGGCTGGAACCCGGAACCCGGGCCTCGGCGGGCCCGGAAACCGCGCGCCGGCGGCTCAGGCGGACGACTGCATCCCCAACGCCCCGACCCAGCACCTTTCGTCACGCGCCATACTTTCGAGACCGCGCATCCGGAAGTCCAACTTGTTGGACAGTTTCTACGTGCAGTAGTTGCATGCTAACGGATAGCCAGAAGGTCTTTTTAGGCCGCAGCTTGGAAAATTATCTGCGGAGCGCCGGATGGTCGATCTACTGCACCTCGTGAACAGCACGGCCATGATGGCGATGATCGCGCTCATCTACGGCATCGTGCAGCGGCGGGCCTGGGCGAAGCCGCTGCGTCATGGACTTCTCGGCGCCACCTTCGGCCTCGGCGCCGTCTTCTCCATGCTGCAGCCGCTCTACGATCATGCCGGCACGATCGCAGATGCCCGCACGCTGTTTCTGGGCTTTGCCGGGGCGTTCCTCGGCCCGGTGGGGGCCATCGTCGCCCTGCTCGTTGGCACGGCCGGCCGCCTTGTCATCGGCGCCAACCAGTCTGCCGCGATGGGGATCCTCGCGATGGCGCTCGCCGGCACCTTCGGCCTTCTGTGGATCCCGGTGCGCCGCTGGCTGGACCTGAACGGGGTTGCCGGCATGCTGCTGCTGGGCTCCATGATCTCGCTTGCGCTGGCGGCGCTGTTCTTCGTTCCCCTGTCGCCGGACGTGGCCCCTCGCACGGGGCTGATCTCCCTCCTGGCCGGCTACAACCTGGCCGGCTCGCTGATCCTGGGCGGCCTGCTGCACCGCGAGCGCCGCATCGCAACGCGCGAGCGCGAGGCCCTGCACTCAGCCGCCACCGACCCCCTGACCGGCCTTCTCAACCGGCGGAGCTTCGAGGACCGCTACCGGGCGGCGGATGATCGGCCGGGCTCGCGCGGCACCTCGCTGCTTCTGGTCGATCTGGACCATTTCAAGTCGATCAACGACACCTTCGGTCACTCGGCGGGTGACGAGATCCTGCGGATCGCGGCGCAGAAGCTGAAGGCCGAGGTGCGGGATTGCGACAGCGTGCTGCGGATCGGGGGCGAGGAGTTCGCCGTCCTTCTGCCGGACACTCCGGCGGCCGACGCGGAACGCGTGGGCGAGCGTCTGTGTCTAGCCATGCGCCTGTCCTGCGCGGTCGAGGGGGCCGGCACCATCAGCATCACCGCAAGCATCGGCGGAACCTGGTGCCGGCGGAAGTCCGCGGACCTCGCGCGGCTCAGCCGCGCCGCCGACGAAGCGCTGTATGCCGCCAAGCGACAGGGTCGCAACCGGGCGGTATTCCACCGGAACACGCTGACCTGAGGCGGGGACGCGGCGCAGGCTGTCGCGGAGGCCCGGGCGGGTCGCCTGCCCTTGTCTTCAGGCTGCCCGATTGGGCCCGGCGATGTCTCCGCCACTGCCAGCTACAGGGAGGAGCGCGGCGGCGGACCTCAGCGCCCTGCATCCGCCCTCACGGGGTTCAGCCGGACGGAGCCGATCGGCTGCCAGTCGCACGTCTTGCCCGACCAGCGATCGGGCGACCGTCCGGAACGGGTTCGTGGACGCGGTAGCGCACGGCCAACGACACGCGGTCAGATGGAGGCAGAGGAAGGCCCCGGCAGCCACACGCCACTGCAAATCCGGACGATCGCTTTTCCTCGCCGCGTGGCTGCGGCAGGTCGCGATATGTCACATTGCATTGTCGAAACACCGGTCAGACCCTGAAAATGGTTCTGTGCTGGAAAAGGATCCGGGTCATGAGCAAGGTGAAACTGTCGGACGACAAGGGCTTCCTCGCAGACATGGAGGAATTCGACGCGATGGACCTGCCGAGCAGCCCGGCGCTGCGAGCTTCGTTCTCGCCAGAAGGCGGGGAGGATGGCGACGCGGCAGGGACGAGATCGCCTGATTACTTCCGCGAATATTCGCGTCATGCCGACCATAGCCAGGTGCACTACGACAAGGAAGCTTACACGCGCAGCCACAGCCGTGGCCAGGGCTATGCAAAACTGCACAGCCGCGAGGGCGACTATACCAAGGTCTATGGCAAGAGCATCTGACCGGCACGTCTCACCGTCCTCCCTCGGTGCGGGGCGATGCGGCGGATCGCACAGAGCGCGGCCAGGCTCGAAAAGGCCAACGGGAACACGGAAATGGCACGCCATGTCAGGGAAGCGCGCGCCTGAGATGCCCGGCTTCATCGCCGAGATGGAGAGGTCCGGACATGCGGACCTGCCGGACAACCCGCCCTATCGCACCGGCTTTGCCGCGCTGCAGACCGTGGCCGCGACCGACACGAGGGAGAAGATCGCGACTGACACAGCCGGGAGCCTTCGCGAAGGAGCACAGGCCGGTAAACCATGCCTGCCGCAAGCATGACCGGGTTCGTTCCGCCGCGCGCCCGGTGGCTGATACCCATCCTTCTGCCTCGCAGGCCCACCCGAGAAGCCCCGTGATCAAAGGGACCCGGCCGACAGCCCGAAGAGATGACCTGAACAGGAAGAGGCAACCGATGCGCGCGATCTCGATCATCGTCAAGGTCACCAACGGCTGCAACCTGCAGTGCTCCTATTGCTACAACCGCTTCAACACCAATGCGAAGATCCTCGCACCAGAGGTGCTGGAGCGGGTGATCTCGCAGGCGGCGGCGAGTTTCGATCATGTGAAGTTCATCTGGCACGGTGGCGAGCCGCTCCTCGCGGGTCTGGATTTCTACAAGCGCGCCAAGGCACTTCAGGAGGCCCGTGCGCGCCCCGGCCTGACCATGCGCAACAACATCCAGACCAATGGCACGCTCGTTGATCGCCCGTGGGCCGAGTGGTGCCGCGACAACGGCTTCGGGCTCGGGCTCAGCATCGACGGGCCTGTGGGGATCACCGGCGAGTCGCGTGCGGCCAAGCGTGGCAATTCCTTCGACGCGATCATTGCCGGGATGGAGGTGATCAAGTCGGTGATGGGCGGCGTCGGCGCGATCTGCGTGGTCCACAAGCTCAACGCCAGGCGCGGGCGCGATGTCTACGACTTCTTCAGGCGGCAGGGCGTCGACAGCGTTGTGCTGCTGCCGATCATGAACGACCCGAAGTTCCCCGAACTCGATCTTTGCGACGCCGATTACTTCGCCTTCCACAAGGATTTCTTCGACGCCTGGATCGAGGACGACGACCCGATCGAGGAGGTCGTGCCGTTCCGCCAGATCGTCAATGCGCTGCGGGGCGATCAGCCGACGCTGTGCTCCTACAGCGGCGGATGCTTCCGCGATTTCGTCTCGATCGAGCATGACGGCGCGGTCTATCCCTGCTCCGCCTTCTACACCGAGGACTATCGGCTCGGGAACATCCTGACCGACGATCTTGCGGATCTCCTCCGCTCGGCAAGGCTCGAGGCGATGCGTGCCGAGATGAGGCGCTCTCTGCAGGAACTTTGCAGCGATTGCCGCTATCTCGGGGTCTGCCAGGGCGGCTGCCGCGAGGCGGTGAACACCGCGAATAACTCGATCTACGGGCGGGACCCGCAATGCGAGGGTCGCAAGCAGGTCTTTGACTATGTCGAGGCGAAGCTGAAGCAACAACTCGGCGAGACCCTGGCCCGGAAGGCTCGCTACCCGCGCCCTGGCGAGCGCAGCTGGGACTTGGTCTTCCCGACGCATGGACAGCCGGGACCGGCCTGACGTGCGAGGAGCGGGACAACCGGGAATGAGAGAGGGTCGATAGTTGCAGAGCCCCGGCTGACCGGACGCCGCCCAATATTGCCGATGAAGTTGAGGATGTACCGGGGCACGGTTTTGACACACCGCTTTGCGCCGGCCTGAACGCGCGACGGCTTCGGCTTCAAGGGCCGTCCGCTCGGCCCGGATCTGATCCGCGTCTTGCGCCCGTGCCGCTCACGCAACCGGCGGGCGTTGTGGAGGGTGTGAACTCTGCCACCGCCCGCCGGAGTTCCGCGGCGGTCGCGAGGTGTTCGGCCGGTAATCTTCCCCGTGGTCAAGGGCAGATCATGGGCGTGCTGCGTCAGGCGGAGGGCGGTTTGGCCGTTCACGAGTTGTGCCGCGTGCACAGGATCAGCAGCGCATCGCGCTGGCATGCCGGGCGTTCGGCGTCAGCGAGACCCGTTTCCGCCACAGCCCGAAGCGCGACGAAGAGAACGAGATGATCGCCGACATGCTTGTCGGGTTGACCAATGTTCACAAGACCTGGGGCTGGCCCGTCCCGACGGCGAGGTCGAAGTCGATGGGGCCGCGTTCGGAGGCCACGTCCGACCAGCCAAGCTGCGCGAGCAGCGGATCGACCGGCGGCGATCGGTCAACCGCAGCGGCAAGCGCCGCATGGCGGTCGTCTTGCGTCAGCGCGGCGGCCGGACACTGACGCGAACGCTCCCTCAGGAGGCCCAGGGCGTGGACGTCGCCCGAGAGAGTATCGAGCCCGGAAGTGTCGTCTGCGCCCACGAGATTGCCCATTGGGACCTGCTCGATCCCGACGTCGACATGCGCCGGATCAACCATTCTGAGGCCTGCAGCCGCGGCGGCGCGCACACCAATCTTGCCGAGAGCTACTTCTCGCGGCTCAGGCGCATGATCGGTGGACAGCATCTCCGGGTCGAGGGACGCTTTCTCGACGATTTTGCCACCGCCGCCTGGCTCGAGGACCACCGGTCCGAAAGCAACGGACCCTGGCGGATCGTCCGATCGAAGGGGCCTTGGCCGCGCCGGTCAGCCTGGCCTGGAAGGGTCAAACCATGGACTTGACGGCAACGACGCGCAACGTACCTGCGTCGCCAGCCGCCCAGACGCACATGCCTTGCCGCTTCTCCACCATGCGCACAAGCGTGCGGCGCTTGGCGTGGCGCAGCGCCTGGACGACCTTGAACACCAAGGAGTTCCGCAGCGCCGTGTCCGTGATCTCGAGGTCGCGCTCGACAATCACCCGTTCGGCCAACTCCGGCGTCGTCATTTCCGCGCCATTCCCCATGTGCTGCACGCACATCTCGGCGATCTCGCCCTTCTTGAAGAACCCGTGGCTCATGATGTAACGCGCCCGCTGGCGCTCCGGCGCCGCGAACAATTCGATGGTCGCGTTCAACATGGGCGAGGTCGTGCGTGGCGTGCGCGATCTGGGCGTCGGAGGCCTTGATGTGCCCGAGGATCTCGGCGCGATTCTGCTTCAATGTCCGGGCGACCAGGGGTTCGCTCATGCCCCCGATGGCACCCCACGCCGCCATCCCGGTCCAGCCGGCAACTTGGTTCCTGTGCTACCTAAGACCGAATGGCTGGACCTCTACATCCTTGAATCCATCGAGGAGGTGCAGGAAATCGCCACCGGACGGCTCTGGCCCCACAACAACGAACGTCCCAACATGGGTATCGGCGGCGTCACACCCGCCATGAAGCTGAAAATGGGCACGTGAATTTCTACGGCCGCGCCCCGCCAAGCCGAGGAGAACTACGGCAGGACGGCGGGATCAGCCGCACGTCATGTCCAAGCATGGCCAGTTCCCGAGACCGATGATGCGCGTTAGCGCAGGCTTCCTTGCCCATCAGGCACGGGGCAAGGCGCGAGAAGAACAGCAGCATCTCCGCCCGCCGAACCTGCCGCCGGACGAATACTCCAGCAGAATAGACTGCGTGAACCCGAAGCACGCTCTTGGCCAGATCCAGCACAACTGTGGCAATCTCCGCCTCATGGATGGCTTCCTGCACGCGATGATAGCACCCAATGTTGCACATCGCGATGCCGGGACCGGGAGCCATCCATTCCATCAGGGCGTTCTCGGCCTCACTCTACAACCACCGCCGCCCATCAGGCGCTGGACACGAGACCCCCGCCGGGTATTCGCCTTGGCAGTTCAACCTGTGCAGGTTCCGCCGCGTCAGTACAAAAGTCCACCGGTCGCGTGGCGATCACAATGGGCATCCTCTGGTCCGGGGCGATCGTCCACGCCGCGCCGGCAGCGCCACGATCTTCGCCACGCGTGCAGCCCGGCGTCGAGGCAGACAGGCGGATCGTGACGCCGCCCGCCTCGATCTCGATCCGCTCGTCAGATGTGGCCCGAGCCGATCGAGGTGCGGCTACCACCATCAGCGACACAAACTTGGCCCCTCGGGAAAATCCGTTTCGAACGGCGATCTCGTCCGGGCTTGTGTACTCGACGGCGCCCGACTTGGACCCGGCCTCGATGGTCTTCGTCAGCAGCCACTCGACGTCTTCCTTGCCGATCCGCTTGCGCCAGCGGATGAGCGAGGTCGGGTCGATCGGCGGGCGGTGCTGGAACAAGGTCTCGCCGGTGAAGTGCCGGTAGCAGGTGGTTCCGGCCCAGCGGGCGACTACCGCCTCGTCCGAGAGCCGCGGTCACGTCCGTCAAGCTGGTGTAAATTCCCGGATGGCCTGAGGTCATGATCAGGCGGCTTTTGTGGTCATGCTGAGAATGGGGTCGATCTCCTTGGTGTCGATGCGGGCGAAGGCCTCGACCATCATGTAGCGGCTCGAGGTCTGCCACTCGTCATTCTGCTCGAACAGCACCGCGCCGATCAGGCGCAGGATGGAGGCGTCGTTGGGGAGTTGGGAGGATCAGAAATCCTTCCAGTGGAAGGATTTCCCGACCAACGCCGACCACGTCGGCGCGCCGCTTCACCTCCTTGTTCAGTCGCTCGATCGGATTCGTGCTGTGCAACTTGGTCCGGTGCTGGCGCGGGAAGGACATGTAGGCCAGCACGTCGTGCTCGCTGGCATCCATGAGGTCGGCGAGCTTGGGCCAGCGCGGGCGCAACTGCTCAGAGACCTTGCGCCAGGTCTCGCCGGCATGGGCGCGGTCGGGCTGATCGAAGGCCTGCCGGATCGCGGCGGCGACGACGGTATGCTGGCCGCGCGAGACATGTGCCAGCGCGTTCCTGATCCAGGGAACGCGGCAGCGCTGCCAGGTCGCCTCGAACACCCGGGCGATGGCGGCCTTGAGGCCGGTATGGGTCGAGGCGGGGCACGAAACGGTCCGGGAGACCGTTTCGCCGCCGAGGGCTGATCACCAGCCTGATCCCGCCGAGGCCGCGGGCGCGCAGGGATCGCAGGAACTCGGTCCAGAAGGGTGAGGGCCATCGCCCGAACGCTTCGGACGGGCCGATGCCAAGGCCGATGATCTCCCGGCGCCCCTCGGTATTGCGGCCACGGCGATTATCGCCGCGACCGGCACGATGCGACCGCCCAGGCGCACCTTGAGGTAGGTCGCGTCCAGCCAGACATAGGGCCACTCGCCGGTCAGCGGGCGGTTCAGGAACTCGCCCACGCGTTCGTCATTCGCCGGGAAAACGATCCCCCGGATCGTTTTCTGGCCCGGCTCATTCCTTGCAAAGCTTGGACACCGTGCTCTTCGAGATTCCGTTCAGCCCCATGGCCTGCACCAGTTCGTCCACCCGTCGGGTCGACACGCCGCTGATCCACGCCTCCTGGATGACCGCCACCGGCGCTTGT
This sequence comes from Rhodobacter sp. CZR27, assembly GCF_002407205.1. Classification (NCBI taxonomy): domain Bacteria; kingdom Pseudomonadati; phylum Pseudomonadota; class Alphaproteobacteria; order Rhodobacterales; genus Rhodobacter; species Rhodobacter sp. CZR27. Next base: position 3,003,373 of record NZ_CP023548.1, read on the forward strand.
TCGAAGGTCTTCCGGGCCTCGGGGAAGCCTGGGAAGTAGCTGCCCTGCCGGAGCTTCGGCACCCGCAGGTTCAGCGTGCCCAGACGGGTATCGAGAGCGCGCTCTCGATACCCGTTGCGCCAGGTCGTGCGATCACCGCTGCGTTCATGCCGGCCGGCACCGATCAGGCCTTCCACATCCTTCTTCGCTACGATCGATCCACTGGATCGATCGCTTTACGCTCGAAGTCCATGATCAGCTGCAGGACAGCCTCGGCGATGGAGCGCAGGAAGTCGCCCTGATCGTGCTTGGCCAGAAGCTCGGACAGGTCCATGTTCGTCTTGGTCATCGGGGTCTCCGTAAGGTCCGTGGTTGAAGTCGCCAAACTCCACCTCGACCATACACCTCGATGGCCACCCGGGATCACACCGCCGCTGGCGACGAAATTACACCAGCTCCTCGCACGCTAACTCTATCAGCCGTTGCAACGAGTTGAGCGATAGCGAACTTGGAGGTCCGGTCGATTCCGACGAACAAGTAGAGCTTCCCTTCGCCGGTCTGACCTCGGCAATGTCGATGTGAAAGAACCCGATGGGGTAGCGCTTGAACTTCTGGCGCTTTGGTTTGTCGCCTTCGACATCCGGCAGGCGCGAGATGCCATGACGCTGCAGGCCCCGATGCAACGCCGACCGTGTCAGGTGCGGGATGGAGGGCTGCAGGGCCTAGAGGCGTTCCTCGCTTCAGACGATCCCCCGGATCGTCTGGTTGACGCTCGAACTCCAGCGGGAGAAGCGTGCGGCGCCGGATCGCCACGACCGCCGCTTCCTCGGGCTCGGTCAAGACCGTCGAGCGCGGTTCCTTCGGCCCGGTCTTCATGTCCTCGACCGTCGCTCGCTTGTGCCACTTCGCCACCGTCTTCGGATTGACGCCCAGTTCCCGGCTCGGCTGCGCGAGCGAAGCGTGCGACCGCTGTATTGCTGCTCTGACGGCGTGCGTGGTCGTGGCGCTCCCGTGATGAACCTTGTCCCATAGGGCTTCCTTCCATTCCATCGAATGGATCGCACCATCAACCGTTGGAGCAAACACCCTAATCCCCCGAGCGTAATAGTGATCTTCGTTCCCCAGTGAATGCCCCTCTTAGGCTCCAGACCCATTGATTTTGGGCGGATCGCGTGATTCAGGCCTCGCAAGGAGACCTGACCGATGAGCAACCTCTACTGGCTGTCCGAGGCGCAAATGGAGCGCCTGAAGCCGTTCCTTCCCAGGAGCCATGGCAAGCCCCGTGTCGACGACCGGCGTGTGTTGAGCGGCATGATCTTCATCAATCGCAATGGCTTGCGGTGGTGCGACGCGCCCAGGGAGTATGGGCCGGCGAAGACCCTCTACAATCGCTGGAAGCGTTGGAGCGAGAACGGAGTCTTCGCCCGGATCATGATGGGCCTGGCGGCCGAGAGAGCCGGGCACAAGACGATCATGATCGACGCGACCTGCCTGAAGGCGCATCGCACGGCCTCCAGCCTGCCGCTGCCAACGTATGGCCCGCCCCGGTGCAAGCGCCGATTGGGTGACAGCGTGATCAGTCTGCACAAACGTATCCGGCATGTCGGCGCCAGTGCCGCTGCAAGATGGAGATCCGCGCGTCCCGATCCTCATAAAGGGGCCGGTCTCGGAGACCATTTTTGACCGGAGGTTTTCGAGACGCCGTTCGACTGTCAGGCCATCTTCCTCTCATCACTCGCAGCTTGTCGCGCCCGACCGTGTTCAGGACGGGCGCGTGCTCATTATCCCGCCGCCAACGGCACAGGGTCGTAGATCCGTCCGTGGCGCAAGAGCGCCCAGACAGTTCGGGCCATCTTGGCCGCAAGCGCGACGACGGCGACATTGGGATGAGAACGTGACAGCAGCCCGCGCAACCAGGCACCCACGGCGGTGTTTGTCCTCGCCAGTGTCGGCATGGCGGAACGCGCGCCCTGGATCAGCATCTTGCGGAGATAGCGACTGCCCCGCTTCGTGATCCCGAGGAGCCTTGGCCTGCCGCCGGTCGTGGCCTGACGAGGCACGAGACCCAGCCAGGCCGCTAGATCTCGGCCCTTGCCGAAGGTGGCAGCGTTGCCAACCGCGGCCGCCAGCGCGGTCGCATTGAGCACTCCAATGCCCGGAATGCTCGTCAGCCGTCGTGCCCTGTCATCACTTCGGACCATGGCTACAAACTCGGCGTCGAAGGCGGCGATGCGACGGTCCCAGTTCTTCCCGACGCGCGCGCATGTCTCCAAGCAGGAACGCCATGCGTGGGCTCAGGCGTCGGCGCCATCATCCGGAAGATCGCGCAGCAAGAGCCGCATCCGCCCGTGACCCTGCGCCACGACGTGCCCGCGCTCCAGCAGCAGGCTGCGGATCTGGTTGGTCAGGGAGGTTCGCTCCCCGACCAGACGATCGCGCACCCGGTGCAGCGTCTGAACGTCAAGCTGCTTCTCGCTCTTGAGTTCGACAAAGCGCATGGTCGGACGGGTGGCCGCTTCCGCAATCGCCTCGGCGTCCCGGTCATCGTTCTTCTGTGCCTTGACGTAGGGGCGAACATATTCCGGCGACATCAACCGGATCTCGTGCCCCAGCGCGGCCAGCGCACGACCCATGTGGTGCGCCCCGCAGCGCGCTTCCATCGCCATGATGCAAGGTGTCAACCGTGAGGCGAAGGTGATCACCCCGTCACGGCGCATCCGCCGTCTCACGACGACCTTGCCGTTGGCATCCAGTCCAACCACGCGGCAGGCTGTTCTTGCCCAGATCGACCCCAGGATCACAATGCTCATGGCTCACTCCTTCCTTCATTCAACACCGCCATCCTGCAGAGGGCGGCGGGAGGGGCGGGCCATCCATAAAGGGGGGCGCGCACGTCAGATCGGGCGCACCAAGGGGAGCATGAACACCAAGTTGCACGCCGTCGCCAATGCGAAGGGGCGGCCGATCGGGTTCTTCATGTCTGCTGGACAGGTCAGCGACTACACCGGCGCGGCGGCGCTGCCGGGCAGCCTGCCGAAGGCGGACTGGTTGCTGGCGGACAGTGGCTACGATGCAGACTGGCTGCGAGAAGCGTTGAAAGACAAGGGGATGAAGGTCTGCATCCCGGGGGCGTTGTTGCAGAAAGCCGCCTTGAGGCGTGACTTCCCCTTTCCCCCCGGGACGTCAGTCGACGCGGACGATCTCGGCGGTGCCGAGGGCGTTGAAGCGGTTCATGAGAGCGACGCGGATGTGGATCTCGGCGGTCTGACGGTCGGGGGTGAGCCATTGGAACGCCATTGGTCCGAGAGACAGTGGCGAACGCCATGATGCGTTCACCTAAGGCCTTGAGCCGAGCCGGTGAGCGCCACCGGTTCGAGCGAACCGGCGAGGGCATCTTCGCCTCGATCCGGCTGCGGGCGTGGTAGCCCGTCCATCGCTTCCAGAACGCCCGGCCATAGTGACGGGTGGCGCGCAGGGTCTCGTTTCCGGCCCGGGCGGCGGGGCCATCTTCCTTCCATGGTCGGCCGTTCCTGCGGATCGGTATGACGGCTGTGGCGCGGCGCTCGACGATGGCCGTGTGGCAGCGTCGCGTGTCATAGGCGCCGTCGCCGGTCACGGTGCCGATCTCCTCATCCTCGGGGATCTGGTCCGGCAGCTCGGGCAGGACAGGGCTGTCGCCGTCGCGGCTGGGGGTGAACTCGACGGCACGGATGTCGGACGTGGCCGCATCCATGGCCAGATGCACCTTGCGCCTTTGGCGCCGGCCCTGCGCCCCATGCTTGCGGACCTGCCATTCGCGCCCGGCAGGCTTACGCATTCGGGGCTGGAACGATCCACTGGATCGTTCCCGATTTCCCCTCATCACTGGCGCCACGGTCCTGCCTTACCCGAGGAACTTGATCCCGGTGCTGTCGACCAGCAGGTTCAGTGGGCCGTCGGCGCGGCGATACGGGATGTGGACAGCCAAGGACGCCGGCAGAGGGTGGAATAGTCCGGAACCGGCCAATCCAGCCCGGCCAGGCGCAGGAGGCTGGCCACCATCCCGGCGGTCTGCCTCAGCGGCAGCCGGAACCAGGGCTCCGCCCGTTCAGGGCTGAAAACGGTCCTCAGGACCGTTTTCCGGGCGCCCTTCACCCTTGATCGAGAGGCAGAACTGGATCGCCGCATCCGAGAACAGCAGCGGCCGCCCAGGCCTGCCCTCAGGTGGCGCGAGCCAGGCCATCTCCCTGTCCAGCCAGATCAGCAGCGACCCGCGCCTCCGGAGCGCCTGGTTGTAGGTGGACCAGTTCGTCGTGCGATGGCGGGGGCGTCCAGGCTTCGTCATGCTTCCCGTCTAACGCCATGGAGTCGTGACGTGAATCCTTCCGGGCGGAAGTTCTGCAACAATGCCCATCCCGGGCCGGAAATCGCGCAAGACCGATGTGACATACGACAAGAGGCGTTACAAGCGGCGCAACCGCATCGAGATCATGTTCGGGCGACTCAAGGACTGGCGACGGGTCGCTACCCGATACGACCGCTGCCCGGACACGTTCTTCTCCGCTATCGCACTCGCAGCCATCGTCCTGTTCTGGCTCTGATAATCAATGAGTCTGGAGCCTAGGAACGATCCTATAAATCGCTCGCCCATGACCATCCTCCACACTCACTCGCGCGAAGGATTCGCCGGCAAGCGGCAAGCCGGAAGCCCGAAGCCGCGACATCAAGGGGGAAGACCACTGCTGAAGGTAAGGCTATCGGTTCGGGGCTTGCTGCTCACTGCTCAAGGAGGTAGACATCTGTCATCGGAGCGATGGCCGAGTGGTCGAAGGCGCACGCCTGGAAAGTGTGTAGGCGGGGAACCGTCTCGAGGGTTCGAATCCCTCTCGCTCCGCCATCACACACGATGTGGCAAAAATTTCTAGGGATCAATGACTTAGAGGTGGTGGTGAAAACTCCTCCACACACGTCTTCCACACACGTTGCCCCCGCACGTTGCCCCCGCACGGTGCCTCCGGTCAGCAGCAGCCTACAACCAAGGCAGCAACTGAATCGGGGAAGTGCTCGTAGGGAAATGGCGATATGCCTCGCGGCCTCAGAAGGGCAGCGGTAGTCCCTTGCAGAGCGCGCCGGAAACAACCTCCTTCTTCGGATGTGTTGCGGGGTTCTTGCTAGACCGCGGGACGCCGAGTGGTTGATCTCCGTCAAGCACCTGCTACTCTGAGGAAAACAGGTGAGAAATTGCAGTCTCCTAAATTCAAATTTTTGCTGCCTGAACTGGAAGATGTTTTTTCAAAGAGCGAGCTTAAGGAGGAATGGAGAAAGAGAGTTGGCTATCAGATAAGGAAGCAATTGATATTTGACCCGATCGAATACAGAGACTTCAAGGAAGGAATAGACTCATACATTGACCAAATAATATATGAGCTTACCCGCGGTGAATATAAGGTCAAGTTGTGCAGGAGATACCTCGCTGAGAAGTCCCGCGGCCTCTGCAGGCAGATGACTCTAATCCACCCGTTGGATCTCTTGGTGCTGGAACGACTCTCCCGCTCGCTGCATTACGAGCTTAAATCAAAGTGCCCCAGCAAATCGGCTTTCTTTGAGCCAGACGATGGATCTTTTGTAAAGGGGTTTCATCAGCCGGACTTTCAATACGGCTCTTATGCGAGTTGGCGACGCTTCCAAAAGGCGGTTTTTGGGTTCTCCGACGAAAACAATTATATCATAGTTACGGATGTAGCCAACTTCTATGATTTTATTAACTTCCAGCATCTCCGCAACATAATATCCGGCTTAGCGGATGTCAGGGAGTCCATCCTTGACCTATTAATTCATATCCTCAATCGGATGACATGGACGCCAGACTTCATGCCCCTAAGTCAGATTGGGATGCCGCAAATTGAAACTTCGGCAACACGGGTTCTGGCTAATGCAATGCTATTTGAGGTGGACAAGGTATGCGAGCATTTTTCCGCACTTAATTATGCTAGATTCATGGATGACATGGATATTGGGGTCGATGACATTCCAAAGGCGAAGCAGATTATTAGAGACATAGATCTGACACTGCAATCAAGGCAGTTAAGACTAAATTCCTCCAAGACCCGTATTCTAAGCGCCAGCGAGGCCGTCGAGCACTTCTGCATCAAGGAGAATCATGCGCTCGCTCGCCTTGAGCGCTTCTCTCAAAAAGTCAGATGGAAAACCACGTGCCTTAAGATTCTGCTCAACAAGTATGAGAGGTGGTTGCAGCGAGTAGGGTCTGGAGAGCCCGGACCTAGGTCAGCATTTAGGAGGGCCAATGGCTCGAAAATACACAAATACATATTCAAACTCATTTACGAGTTAGGTGGTCGCGTTCCAGAAGAGGATCTTCTTTGGTTGGTAAGAAACGATCCCACACTTCGCAGCACAGCTCTGCGCTATCTTTCGCTCTCGCGGAGAGGCAATTCTAATATTGAGCGCATTCTTGAAATGATGGCTCGCGGTCTGTTTGTGGACGATGCTGCTATGGTTGATATTTGCCATTACCTACTTCACGCGAGATTCAGAAGAACCCACGCAACAATCAGGAGGGTCAGGGATATCGCCGGACTGATGGAGCGTCACAGCGATATCGGGCTTCACTGCGCTTTATTCGTCTCCTCGCGATTTTTATTTATGGCTGAGATTCTGAGCCTAGTAAGGCGCAACAGAAGAAGAATTAGGTCTGACTTTTGGTTGTCTAGGGCTGTAGCCGGCCTCACGCCAGTATTTCTGAAATCCCCTCATTCCTTGAACCACTTTATACGCATGATCCGAGATCTGAAGAGCGAAGATGCCGAAAACGTCATGGAATATATGCTGGCGCTGACAAGAACAAGCGCTCCATCTGCATCACTGAGGGCATACCTTGAGGCCAAGAACGACACCTTCGCGCAAGGAGTTTACTTCCCGAAGGTTCTTCAACTCCTTGCTGCGAGCCGAAACCGTGATGCCTCCAAGTTGTTCCCAAAGATACATGCGATCCATACCTGCCTGAGATCGGATCAGTTCTACAAGAGCATGGGCTTCTAAAACTGTGACTCCTTTTCTTTAATCATTCGAAATATAGAACGCTCGGAGATACAAAGCCTTTGTGCCACCTCTCTCTTCGTTAGCCCGTCAGCCAGTAATGCGCGCACGTCACATGCTTTCGATTTTGCAGTCGGCCTCCTTCCCTTATACTTCCCCTCCGCCTTCGCCTTGGCAATCCCCTCTCGTTGCCGCTCAAGCATCATCTCCCGCTCGAACTGAGCCACAGCCCCAAGCACGTTCAGCATGAGCTTCCCTGTGGCGTTGCCGGTGTCCAGCCCAAGGTCCAGCACCCTCAGCCCCACCTTCTTCGCTTCAAGAGCGTCAACGATCTCCCCAAGGTGCCTCACCGAACGGGCAAGACGGTCCAGCTTCGTGACGATCAGCGTATCCCCCTCTCGCACGTAGTCCATAGCGGCCTTGAGAGCCTCCCTGACGCCCACTGAGCTTGTCTGTTCCTCATAGAGCCTCTCACAGCCAACCGCCTTCAGCGCCTCTCTCTGAGCCTCCAGGCCGGCGACCTGTTCGAGCGTCGAAGTCCGAGCGTATCCAACCAGCATGTTACCACCTCTGCCAATGAAGTCTAAGAGCTGGCGTCCCGAGTCTGCCAAAACTCGAAACACCACTCCATTGTCAGGCGATCCCGTCACTGTGGCACCCTGACACATGGGCTTGCCCTATTGGCAGCGGGCGGATGAGGGATAACGGAGATCGGGTACCGAGGCAGGCAACCTCAGAGACTCACGGAGAGGCTCACTGACGGGCGGTAGCAAGGAGGGCAAACATTGCAGCCGACTTGAGCCAACGAGTCTCAGCGACTCTCTCCGTGGCGCTATGGGGCAAGGGGAAGGCAAGCCGCGGACCGGATTTGATCTCGGAGCCAGAAGGGGGTGGGGGTCTGAGATTGAGACTTCAAAAAATGGGGGTTTATAATTGCTCTTATTGTTCTTAATGTTCTTGTCGAGCGATGTTCCCGCTTCATCAAGTGACTCCATCATCAGGACGTCAACAGAAGGCCCCTTTAGGTGTCAGCATGGGTAAATGATCTATGGTGACAACGCTTTGGCTCATCACGAGCCAATCCACTACTCGGCATGAGCACGTCACGGCCTGAACGCGCCAGCCTGTGTTATATATATATGGTGACGACGCTTTGCTCCGCCTTCCAAGCCAGCCCACAGAACACGGAGGCTATTTGACTTGTTGTCAGGTAGGCAGCAGGGCAGTTGCGGTGAAAAAGGCCCCTCATATCGTAATCAGGGAAGAGCAGGAGTTTATTCATAAGCAAGGCTCTCAACTTCCCGTGGCCCGATCTTGCTGCCTCAATCATGCCGGCGACGTAATCGAAGCGTTCACAAGGAGGCCTTGTATAAATATCCTCCGCGATTCTTCTGTTTGTATCGAAGAATAATTCGTTCTCCCTTCGCTTAGATGGCGACATCAGGGAGTTCCTCGGGTTCTCCTTCCCGTCGCGTTTTTGGTGGGCATTCTTCCGGCAGGCGTCAGAGCAAAACTTCTGGTTCCTCCTTCGCTTCTCAAACTCTGCCGAACATTGGCCGCATATTGCTTTTTCTTTTTCTTGAGGTTCTTCGTTCATGGAAATAGGAGGCACGGCCAGTTTCCTGACCGAGCCTTTCGACATTGCCTTTCTTATTCGGTGACGGCGTTGCCTAGGGCAGCTTTACGCTCTCGATAGCGTTGGCGAAGAACCGTCGGATGCGTATATGGCAACTCAGAGAAGCTGCGTACCCCCATGACCTCCAGAATGTCGGCATCCTCTTTGCCAATGTGGGTCCGGTAGACCCAACGGCTGTTTGAGCGGAACGGAGAATCAAGCTCAGCGAGTTCTGGCAAGTTCTGTTGGATATACTGTCCGCGCAGTTTGGTGCTTGGGAAAGACTTCTTAAGTTCGTCCATCACGGCGCCGATGGAGATGACATCGTTGATGTCTTTTACGGTCCTCGCCTTGCGTTCGATTTTCTTTGCAGCGTCACGAGCGACTTGCTGAATTTCAATATTCATTGTTTTACCTTCATTTTAGGAGGTGGATAGGTTTTCCGATCCCGAGACCGCATCGGCAGACGCCGGCTCCCATCAGCTGCGGAAGCACTGGGCCATTTCACGAGTTATCCATGAGGATTCGGGACACGCGACCGAAGGAAGGACTTTTGCGTTTTCTTCCTCTATGTCAGGCTCTTTACGGTTACACTCAATTCACGTCACCGCACGGCCTCCAGCGCGTTGGCTGAAGGCACGTAGGTCTCGGCAATGGAGTGAACTGTTAGCTGCACATTCGGGCGAACAAACGCTGCCCTTTTGGAGGCACAGCATGAAGGACGGATTTGCCCTTCTAAGTAAGGCCGTTTACGGCTACATTTCCGTCGCCGTCGCCGTCGCCTCGATGGCAAGGCGGCATTCTTTATGAAGATGCACAAAGGGGCGGGAAGCCGCCGTTCGTTGCGATGTGAACGAACGACTGAAACGGGGCGGGTAGAAGACGGGTGGCTTTCCGTTTCAAATCTTCCCAAGCGGGCTCTTATTTTGCATAGCCAGATAAAATTCCCAACGCTCCGCCAGAGCCCCGGCATCAGGTCCGCTGGTGCCGTTGATTAAAAGCAAAGCTCCGTCATAGGCTGCGTAGCCGGCGCAGAGGCAGGCCGGATTGAAAGAGACGCGCCGTGTAACAGGATCGATTCCGATAAAGCCGAGATCGAAGAGTGGGTGAAGATCGCTGCGAAGCAGCAGTCCGTTTGCTACGCCGTTGTCCTGACACGCCGCATAGGGCCGAGTATGGGCAGCTTCGACCGCAGGTGAAAAATCATATCCGCTTATCTGACAGCGCTGGCCGTACCGTTGGATGAGCCTTTCACGGAATTGCGACTGCCCACGGCGCAGGCTGATCTCCCGAAGAACACGCCTTCGTTCCTCGATTCTGGACGAGGGATTATCAGGTGGCGTCCCCGCGCCTCCCTGCTGAGGCACAGAGATCTCCGCGACAAAGCGCTTCAGAAGAGCGTCGATGGCATTGTCCTTACCCAGAAACAGTTCGAGACGGGCAAGATCGAGCTCCTTAATTGACATCTGATCGCTCGGACGGAGAACCGCCTCATGCAGGCGCGCTATTGTCAGATCGGAACTCACATGTCTGAATGAGTCGCCATAGTGTGCCTCATAGGTTGTAACTGAGACAGGTTCGTTAACCGGCTCTTCGAAGAAGTGCCCGTTCTTGCATCTCCACGGAGGCGATTGCGTCAGTCGACGCTTGATGTTCGTTACATGGCAATGTGGACAGCGCAGCCGTTCCTTCTGGCCGGTTCCTTCAAGAATACGCTCTATTTCGGCTATGCCGAGCACTTTTGAACGAGAACGTATAAAAACGATGTCGCCGGGCTCAACCCGTCGATGATTGGCGACGTTGCTGTCGTACCTGTAGACAGCTTGAGGGTCATCATCATATCCGGTATTCCCGCCGTACTGGCGGACACCTGATATAGTCAGCAGTGACCATGCCCGCTTCATGATGCGCCGGAGGAAGTAGCCGGCGAGGAAAGCTCAGCGCGATCGGCCTGAATAACAGCGAACTTCAAGCTATCAAGAACGTATTCCACAGGACCTTCGTCACGATGATAGCGATCAGGCGCATCCACAATGTAGGTGCGGAGAATCGCATGCAGACCGTTCAGCGTGCGAAAATCCCCCTGCCGCTGTTCCATCAGATGCACGGCATTGATCAGCTGGTTCCATGAGGCGAAAACGGTATCATTTTCGAGGCGGACGGATCGAAGCGACCATGCATGGTGCCGCGCCAGTATCAGTTTCCGGATACGGTTTATGCGCATCCCCCGAGGAATGCGGAACGTTGATCTGAGAGTCTGCTCATCGGTTGAGCTCAACCACAGGGACACCGTATCAAGCCAGCGGACTGATTCGTCGCGGAACCGTCCCATGCGAGATGCCTCCACCCGAAAATCGCCGCGAGTGACGTCTTGAAACTTCAACTGGATAAGCAGCAGATGGCCCTGCTGCAGATCGATAACAGCCAGATCAACATCAGTAAGTTCTCTACCCTCTTTGCGAAGCCTTATATTCCGGCGCATTTCCAGATTGGGGAATGACGATCCCAGAATTCCTTCCACGGCAGTTTGAAAAGAGCCTTCCCTCAGCTGCTGATGTGCATCGTATTCCCTGGGATAGGCGCGTCTTAGGGCGCCAAGCAGAAACTCCATCTGACGATACCTGCCGGCCAGACATTTTACGATACCGCCATTGGCGAACTCGATTATGCAGGGCAGCGCGGGAAATGCTCCGTCGAGTAGATCGGCGTTGCGCGGAGTGATGGAGATTATCTCATAAATCTGCTCCGCTTGCTCCTCTGTGGTGGTCGTATAGTGGAGGAATTTGCGACCGACGAGGTTCAGGGCCTCGCGTATGGACGTTATCAGTCCGGCCCGGTCGGCGGATATCGTCAGAATATCCTCCATCCGGATTTCTGGATGTTTTTTCACCATGCGCTGGCAGAAGGCTTCATGCTTCCGACACAGCGAAATAATAAAAGCGGCTGCAAGCGTGTATTTCAGATAGGTAATCCCGCCGAATTCGCGCAGCTCATTGAATGAATCAAACCCGGGCCCACTCCTCAGATCACTCCAGGCGATCTGAAAGTAATATTCATCGAGCAACGGGTCCGCATCATATCCCATAAAGTGCTCGCGATAGATAAACACGTTCTCGTCGTGCAGCTCGTTGACGACCCTCTGCAGATTGCGACCTTCCGCCTGTTGCATGAACTCATTCCGGACACGCGCAGTTTCCTTGGAAAAGTGATCGTTGACGTCGTCCTCAACCGCTCCGTGATTGGCGATCGCCGCCGGCAGAACAAATTCGTAGCGACCTTCGGCGCTGCGAGTCACCTTGCAGATTCCCGCAAATGCTGAATCCGCTATACGGCGCCCATGCTGAATAAACGCGAGATGGCTGATGAGTAACAGAATTTCCCGGTAGGGCCCGTTCTGTCGTCTGAAGGTCAGGGCGGGTACCGGAAAGCCGCCGTGAATCTGAAGTGAGAGCCGAATCAGCCGCGCTACACCCTGTGAAATAATGACATATTGTTCGGCCTGTTCCGCTGTTCGCTCCTGCTGTTGGTGGTAATTCCAGACATACCAGTCAAGCTCATTGATTGCTGTGCGAAAAGCCATACCGAGCCGATCCGAGGCGAGGTCGCGACTAACACTTTCCTCCTCCAGCGAAAGCGCGGCCAAGAATTCTCGGATGATCTCTCTTTCTTCAGGCGTCATGTTTCCTCAGCAGCGGCCGCACGGCGGTCCTCTTCGGGCGCAGCGGCAATCGCCTCCGAGATGATCGCTTCCCCTTCGAACGTGTCAGAAACGAACAAAAAAGCAGCGTATGCATTCGTCCACTTCGGTCGCGGTCACGTCTGCTTGCGGCAAATGGCAGAGTTGTGCTGCGCGTTCAAGATCAGGCGTGAAGCTGAACTTCGTCGCGTATGGTGGAAATGGCTGCTCAGGGCCGCTAGCCGAAGTGCATCGGCTGCGCTTCCCAAGATGTTGGAAATGGCTCCAGCAACCACGCCAGCGTCACCTCCGGTCCCTGCTTTCCGTCCAGGATCGCCTCGACGATATCGGGTGCGAGCAGGGTTAGCCGCAGGACGCGGGTCATATAGGATGGTGCAATCCCCTCACGCTCGGCCAGTTCGGCGATGGTGGCGAACTCACCCGACTCGAGCATCCGCTTCCAGCGGAACGCGCGGGCCAACGCCTTGACCAGCGTGTTGTCAGTCCGCCGCGGTTGCGCGGCGCTGTCCGGCAATTGCATCTCCTTCCGCCCGCCGTGCGTCACGACGCGAAACGGGATGTGGATCGTCACGGTCTCGGGGATCGTCATCCCGCGGGTCATGCGGCTTCTCCGATGCTGCCAGACAGCATCTCACGTGCGAGCCCTCCAAGGCCGTCCATGCGAAGGCGGACGTTGAGTCCATCCGTGCAGATGTCCACGCGCTCGACCAGCAGCGCCACGATGCGCGCCTGCTCGGCCGGGAAGAGTTCGTCCCACAGCGGATCGAACTGCTGCAGGACCGCACTGGCATCGGCCTCGGTGATGTCGTCGGCGTGGCCGCGCGCGGCCTTCGATGTGCCCGCCACGATCTCGGGCTGGCGAAAGACGGCGCGAAGTTGGTCGATCACCGCCGCCTCAATATCGCCCGCGGGCACGCGGCCGACCGGGCACGATCCAGCACCATGTTTCAGCACCGTTTGGCTGACATAATAACGGTATAGTCTATCGCCCTTGCGCGTATGCGTCGGTGAGAACGCGGCGCCGTCGGGCCCGAACAATAGCCCCTTCAGCAGCGCGGGCGTGTCAGCGCGTGTGCGGGCGGCGCGCTTCCGGGGGCTCTCCTGCAGGATGGTGTGAACCTTATCCCACGTCTCGCGGTCGATGATCGCGTCGTGCTCGCCGGGATAGCTGTCGCCCTTGTGGACCGCCTCGCCGATGTAGGCGCGGTTGCTGAGCATCCGGTAGATGTACTTCTTGTCGATCCGGTTGCCGCGCGGTGTGCGGACGCCGCGCGCGCCGACCTCCCTCGCAAGTTCCGTGCAGGACCCGATCTCGAGGAAGCGGGCGAAGATCCAGCGCACATGCGCAGCGGTTTCTTCGTCGACCACCAGCTTCCGGTTCTCGACCCGGTAGCCGTAGGGCGGCACCCCGCCCATCCACATGCCCTTCTTCCGACTGGCCGCGACCTTGTCTCGGATTCGCTCGGCGGTCACCTCGCGTTCGAATTGTGCGAAGGACAGCAGGATGTTCAGCGTCAACCGCCCCATCGACGTGGTCGTGTTGAACGACTGCGTCACCGACACGAAGGTCACGGCGTTCCGGTCGAACACCTCGACCAGCTTGGCGAAGTCGGCGAGCGAGCGGCTGAGGCGGTCGATCTTGTAGACCACCACCACATCGACCAGCCCGTCCTCGATGTCTTCCAGCAGCCGCTTCAATCCGGGGCGCTCCAGCGTACCGCCCGAGATGCCGCCGTCGTCATACTGATCGCGGACCAGCACCCACCCTTCCGACCGCTGACTAGACGCCTTCCTCATTCAGGGCGAGCCTGTCCGCGACCGCGAGCGGCTGGTCTGGACCGTCGATCTGAGGCCTGCGTGAAACTGAAACTCGACATCGATCCAGACATCGTCGCGATGATGCAGGCCGAGATCGCGGCGGGCGAACGCGCAATGACCGCCGCCATGCGCGAGGCCGGGATTGGGCTGAAGTCGGCCTGGCGGTTGCAGATCACCGGCGCGGGGCTCGGCACACGGCTCGCCAACTCGATCCGGAGCCAGAACTTCCCGAGGTCGGGCGAGAGCCTGGACGCGGCCGCACTGGTCTGGTCCAAGGCGCCGGTCATCGTGGGCGCGCATGATACCGGACCGCTGATCCGCTCAAAGAACGGGTTCTGGCTGGCGATCCCGCTGCCCGCCGCCGGCAAATCCCTGCGCGGCGGACGGATCACCCCCGGCGAATGGGAACGACGACGCGGGCTGCGCCTGCGCTTCGTCTATCGTCGCACCGGACCGAGCCTGCTGGTGGCGGAGGGCCGGCTGAACACGAAGGGCCAGGCGGTGGTGTCGCGCTCCAAGACCGGGCGCGGAAAGGTCACCGCGCCGATCTTCCTGCTGGTGCCTCAGGTCAAGCTGCCAAAGCGGCTGGACCTGGCGCGGGACGCAGACCGGGCGTTGGACAGCGTGCCGGGGCTGATCGTGGCGAACTGGGTGGAAGCTAGACGGTGAAGAATGTCGATTAAGCGAACCTTCCGAAGTCATCTGTCCAGCCGCAAACCGGCTGTCACTGATCCTTTCTTTCCTGACCATTGCGGCGCGCCATGACATCCGAGATCCGCGCATCAATCCAAGCCGCGAGCGTCTCAACCTCCGAAATTGCCGCGCCGATGCCCTCCTCTGTGATCTCGAGCCGGGGAGCAAGCCAAGTGGCAGGGTCAGCACCCTGATCCACCCACATTTTGAGCTCTCCTTCAGTCGCGAAAATGAGGTCACGATGCTTCGTGAGTGTCTTGGGGTCATGCCGAGCGCCCATAATCGACAGATGTTCGCCGTGCTGCGCCCGGTTGCGCGCCAGCACGATCTGCTCAATGACGTCGAAGCGAACCGGACAGTTGGTCCAGTCCGTTTCGAGAACTTCGCCGATGGCTCCCCTGTATGCCTCCAGAAAGCCTCCCTTTGTTGCAGTAGCTTTACCATCCCGGCTCAGACGAAACTCTAGCTGTTGTTCTAGGGCCTTGAAGTACAGTTTAAGCGAGTCGGACAAGATCGATACGGCGGACCGGCCAACAACCTGCGCGGCCTCGCCTGCCTCTATCCATTCCTCGAGGAATGCTGGCTCACCGTACTCTGGATCGTACGATGGCGGCGGTTCGTCGTAGGGACATTCCTGAGCATCGATCTGCCGCTGTATCTTACGGAATGGCTCGACACCGACTCTATAGTAGCGGCGGGTGAAGCCGGTCCGACGAAAGAGAAAAAATGCAGCATCCATGCTTACTTTACCGTTGCATCAACGGTCTCGTCAGGGATGGTGCTTGCATCAGCTTCGAGCGCTTCTAGGCCGAGATCATCAGCCAATATCTGTTCCATCGCTTCTCCGTTAAGCCAATCGACCCAGCGTTGCAGGAATGCGCGGTAGTCGGCCATCGTGATCCGGAGGAAATATAGCTTCGACGGATTATATGGATTGTCCGTGCTGACAAACGCGAAGCGGCGCACAGGGGAGCCGGAACTAGAGCGACCATGCTGATCCAGATATAGCACGCCGCCATGGGCCAAAGCGTTGCGGAGGATTTTACAGAAGCGATTGGCGGATAGATTCCTCGCATTCTCTACGGCATCGGGAGCGTCGAGTTGCTGAGCGATGTCTGGCGGTAACCCACCGGCAGCCAAGTTCGGAAAGCCTGCTCCTTTCGGTAGCACGGCGTACTGCCATGAACCGGCGAAAAACTTGGCCTCATGAACCTTGGCGTCGAAATCCATAGCTCGATCGACTGCATTCGCGAGCCTTTCATTGAGAATGGCATCGTTCATGTGAATTTCGGCCGGCTTCCGTTTATACTTTAGAATACGTTCGATCGGCAGGATGACGATAGGCATCGAAACCGACAGCAATAAAGTTGCTTTCAGCGGAAGTCGCGTTCCGTCGGAGTCGCTTAGCTGTTCATAAAGATCGCGAAGAAGTTGATGTGCCCTCTTGGGGACTTCAAGACTGAAATGTGTCGGATTGCCCATAGCCCACCTCTGTGCCGATCCGGGTTAGACTAGCACGGCCATCCGAGTTCGCAGAGGCAGGATTCAGGAAGAACTGCACGGGGGCAAAGTGCCCACTGTCGATACACTATTACCTTGGATCAAAGATGCCCACTCCCCGAGAAACCATCCTCGCCGCGCTGCACGCGCGGCTCTCGGCGCTGCCCGCCACCGCGCTCCGCGGCGAGGTGCTGCCCGAGCGTATCCCGACCGAGGGGCTGCTGATCCTGCGCGACGGCGAGCCGGGGGACCCCGAGGTGACGCTCTCGCCGCTCGCCTATCACTACCAGCACCGCGCCGAGATCGAGGCGGTCGTACAGGGCGCCGACCGTGACGTCGCCTTCGACACGCTGACCGCCAGCATCGGCGCGGCGCTCGCCGCCGACCGCACGCTGGGCGGGCTCTGCGACTGGGTCGAGGCGGAAGCGCCGCGGCCCTTGGACCTGCCGGTTGAAGGCGCGGCCAGCCTCAAGGCCGCCGTGATCACGGTGGTGCTGCACTATTCCACGGCCGATCCGCTCGGCTGATCCCGACAACCCGAGGAGAACACCATGGCACGAGCCCAGGGGGCGCGGGCGCTGATGGCGCTTGCGTTCGAGACAACCTATGGAACGCCGCCAGCGAGCGGCTTCACCCGCATGCCCTTCGCAAGCACCTCGCTCGGGGCCGAGCAGCCTCTGCTGAATTCGGAGCTTCTCGGCTACGGCCGCGATCCGCTGGCGCCGATCAAGGATGCGGTGACCGCGGATGGCGATGTCGTCGTGCCGCTCGACGCCGAGGCTTTGGGCTTCTGGATGAAGGCAGCTTTCGGCGCACCGACGACCACGGGCATGGAAGCGCCGTACAGCCACGAGTTCCAGTCCGGGTCCTGGACGCTCCCCAGCATGTCGATCGAGACCGGCATGCCGGAAGTGCCGCACTATGCGATGTATTCGGGCTGCGTGCTCGACCAGATCACCTGGCAGATGCAGCGCTCGGGGCTGCTGACCGCGACTGCGCGGCTGGTGGCGCAGGGCGAGACGGTGGGCACGACCACCAGCGCAGGTACACCAGCGGCGTTGGAGCTGAAGCGGTTCGGGCATTTCAACGGGGCGATCACCCGCAATGGCACCGCCCTCGGCAATGTGGTCTCGGCCGAGATCACCTATGCCAACAACCTCGACCGGATCGAGACCATCCGCTCGGACGGTCGCATCGATGGCGCGGACCCGTCCATCGCGGCGCTGACCGGCCGGATCGAGGTCCGCTTCGCCGACCAGACGCTGGTGACGCAGGCGATCAATGGCGAAGCCTGCGAGATGGAGTTCGCCTACGCCCTGCCCTCGGGCGAGAGCTTCACCTTCACGGTGCACGCCGTCTACCTGCCGCGCCCGCGCATCGAGATCTCCGGGCCGCAGGGCGTGCAGGCAACCTTCGACTGGCAGGCCGCGCGCGACAGCGTGGTCGGGCGGATGTGTACCGCCACCCTCGTGAACGACGTGGAGACCTATTGATGCTGACGCTTGATCTAACGAACGCGCCGCGCTGGCATGACCTGGCGCCCGGCGTCCGGGTGCAGCTGCGACCCCTGACTACCGCGCTGATGGTGGCGACCCGCAGCGATCCCGCTGTCGAGACGGTGCCCGAAGAGGCAGCGGACGAGCAGCGCGCCGTCGCCTTTGCCAAGGCGCTCGCGCGCCGGGCGGTACTCGCCTGGGAGGGCATCGGCGACGCCGACGGCAAGCCGATCGACCCGAGCCCGGAGGCCATCGACGCGCTGCTCGATGTCTGGCCGATCTTCGAGGCCTTCCAGCTGACCTATGTCTCCAAGGGCCTGCTGCTGGAACAGGAAAAAAACGCCTCCGCGCTCTCGCCGAATGGTCTTTCGGCGGGGGCGAGCGCTACTGCGAAGCCTGCCAAACGACGTGCCCGGACTGCCCGGCGCGGCTGAACCGGCCCCTGACGTACGAGGGCTGTCAGGTCTGGGATCTCGTCGGCCGCCTTGGCGGCCAGCTGCGTGTCCTGCCCGGCGCCGTGATCGGCTGGGACATGTCGGCGGCGCTGGCGCTCGGGGGTGCGCTTGGGGTCTCACCACTCGCCATGGCCGAACTGCTGCCCGTCATCGAGGCAGTGATGGTCACCAAACTCAACGAACAGATGGATCATTCCCATGGCTGAGAAGAGGGTCAGCGTCCGCCTCGCGGCCGTGGGCGGACGGCAGGTGCGCGCCGAACTGGAAGGTGTCGGCGAGGCTGGCGCGCGCGGCTTTGGGCGGCTCAGCCGCGAAATGGAAGCGGCCAACGCGAGGCTCGCGGCTTTCTCGCGCCGGGTCAGGGTCGCGGCAGCCGCTGCCGTGGCCGCCGCAGCCGCCGCTGGCGTGGCGATGATCCGCTCCGGCCTCCAGACGGTCGATGCGCAGGCAAAGCTGGCGCAGTCCCTCGGGACCACAGTCGCTTCGATTCAGACGCTGGAGCGCGCGGGCGAGCTGGCGGGCGTGTCGATGTCCGGCATCGAGCAGGCCACCAAGGATCTGACGCGCCGTCTAAGCCAAGCGGCCGCCGGGACCGGTCCCGCCGCCGACGCGCTCGACCGGCTGGGGCTCTCGGCCACCGACCTGATCGCGCTGCCGCTGGACCAGCGCGTGGGTGCGATCAACGCCGCCATCGAGAGCTTCGTGCCCGCCGCCGAGCGTGCGGCGGTCGCGGGCCAGCTGTTCGGTGAGGAAGGCTCCATCGCCATGTCGCGGATCGACACCGCGACGCTGCGCCAGGCGACCGAGGACGTTCTCGCCTTCGGCGTCGTCGTGTCCGAGCAGGATGCCGACCAGATCGAGCGGACCAACGATGCCATCTCGCGGCTCGGGCTGATCTGGCGCGGGCTCTCGAACCAGCTGGCGGTTGCCGCGGCGCCCGCCCTGGAGGCGGTTGCCGATGCCATGGCGGCGGTCGCCAGTCGCACGGGGCCGCTCGGCATCGCGATCCGGGGGCTTTTCGACAACATCGGCCGCCTGACCACCTATGCCGCCAACTGCGCGGCCTTTCTCGCGGGACGCTGGGTCGCCGGCATGGCCGCCGCGGAGCTCTCGGTCCGGGGCCTCGGCACGGCGCTGGTCGTCCTGCGTGGGGCGCTGATCCGCACCGGCATCGGCGCCCTGATCGTCGGCGCGGGCGAACTCGTCTACCAGTTTACACGCCTCGTCTCCGGCGCGGGCGGCTTTGGTGAAGCCATGTCACTCCTGAAGGACCTCGCCGTCGAGGTCTGGGAGCGGATCCGCATGGGCGCGGCGGCGGCGGGCGCGGCCGCCACGGCGATGTTTTTCGACCTCAAGGCCGACGCCGCGTCGGGCATGCAGAACGCCATCGAGAGCGTCGTGGCTTTCGGCAACACGGCGGCGAACACGTTCGAGGGGGCCTACGAGGCGATCAAGGCGATCTGGGGTCTGCTGCCCGCCGCCATCGGCGATCTCGCGTTCCAGGCGGCTAACAGCCTGGTCGACGGTGTCGAGGCGATGCTGAACGGCGTGGTCTCGCGCATCAACGGCTTCATCGGCGGGATCAACCAGGGGCTCGAAGCGCTCGGATCGGAGCGGCGCATCTCGCTGGTGCCCGACCTCGACCTCGGCGAGATCGAGAACCGCTTCGAGGGCGCGGCCAGCACTGCCACGACGGCGGCGCAGGCGGCGTTCGACCGGGCCTTCGAGGACAATCCGCTGACCGCGCCCGATCTCGGCCTGACCGAGGCGGCCGCCCGGGCGCTCGAGGCCGCGAATGTCTACCGGGGCGCCGCGCGTGATCTGGCCGAAGGGGCTCGTGCGCCCCTCGAAAGCTGGCAGGCCCTGCGCGATGCCGTGCGGGGAACCGACGAGGCGAGCGCGGATGCGCTGACCGAGGCCACCGGAGCGGCCGAGCGACTGGAGACGGCGCTCGGCGATGCCGGGCGCGCCACGACGGATGCAGGTGCGGCGGCCGGAGCTGCTGCCGCTGCAGCGGAGCCCGCGACCGAGGCAGCCGTCACCGGCTGGCAGGCGGTCACGGCGGCACTGTCGGACTACGCCAGCAAGGCCCGCGAGATCGGTGGCGACATCGGCCAGAGCCTCGTCGGCGCCTTCCAGTCGGCCGAGAACGCGGTGGGCCAGTTTGTGAAGACCGGCAAGCTGAACTTCCGCGACCTCGTCACCTCGCTGCTGGCCGATCTCGCCCAGCTGGCGGCGCGGCGTTTCATCCTCGGGCCAATCGCCAATGCGCTCTCCGGTGTGTTTGCTGGCGCGGGCGGTATTTTTGCCAACGTCCTGCATGCGGGCGGGATGGTCGGATCGGCCGGACCCTCGCGCATGGTCCCGGCCATGGCCTTCGCCGCTGCCCCCCGCATGCATGGCGACGGCATGGCTGGCCTCCGCCATGACGAGGTGCCCGCGATCCTGCAGCGCGGCGAGCGCGTGCTGTCGCGGCGTGACGCGCAGAGCTACGGCGCGGGCGGCGGGGTCAACGTCACCATCATAGCGCGTGACGCCGAGAGCTTCCGGCAGTCCCGCACGCAGGTCGCGGCCGACATCGCCCGCGCCGTGTCGCTCGGGCGGAGGGGCATGTGAGTGCGACCCCGCAAGTGGGAACCGGTTGCGGGGGCCAGAGCACGAACCAAGGAGAGACTCGATGGCGTTTCACGAAGTCCGGTTTCCCGACAACATCAGCCGCGGTGCCCGCGGCGGGCCGGAGCGGCGCACGCAGATCGTCGAGCTTGCCTCGGGCGACGAGGAGCGCAACGCCAGCTGGGCCAACTCGCGCCGTCGCTACGATGTCGCCTATGGCATCCGCCGCGCCGACGACCTGGCGGCGGTGGTCGCCTTCTTCGAGGCGCGAAACGGTCGCCTGCACGGTTTCCGGTTCAAGGACTGGGGCGACCACAAGTCCTGCCTGCCTTCGGGCACGCCATCGCCGACCGACCAGGCGATCGGCACCGGCGACGGCACGACGACCGCCTTCCAGCTGGTCAAGCGCTACGCCTCCGGCGCGCAATCCTGGACGCGCGCCATCGTCAAGCCGGTGGCAGGCTCCGTGCGCATCGCGCTCGGCGGGGTGGATCAACCCTCCGGCTGGTCGGTCGACACCGCCACCGGCGTCGTCACCTTCGGAGCCGCGCCGGGCGCTGGCGTCGCGATCACCGCGGGCTTCGAGTTCGACGTGCCGGTCCGCTTCGACACCGACGTGCTCGACGTGACGCTCGACCTCGAGCGACTCGGCTCGATCACCTCCATTCCGCTTCTGGAACTGCGCCGATGAAGACCCTCGTTCCCGCCCTGCAGGCCCATCTCGACGAGGGCACGACGACGCTCGCCTGGTGCTGGCGGATTGCCCGCGCCGACGGCGTCGCCTTCGGCTTTACCGATCACGACCGCACGCTGAGCTTCGACGGCACCGACTTCGAACCCGAGAGCGGGCTGACAGCCTCCGAGGTGCGGTCGGGATCGGACCTGTCGGTGGACGCGCAGGACGCCGAAGGCGTGCTGACCTCCGACCGGATCACCGAGACCGACATTCTCGACGGCCGCTGGGACAACGCGGACGTCGTGGTCTGGCGGGTGAACTGGGCGGACACCGGCCAGCGCGTACTGATCCGTCGCGGCGCCATCGGCCAGATCCGGCGCGGGCGGCTGGCCTTCGTCGCCGAAGTCCGCTCGCTCGCCCATGTGCTCGGCCAGACGGTCGGGCGAACCTTCCAGGCCAGCTGTGACGCGGCGCTCGGCGATGCGCGCTGCGGCGTCAATCTGGAGGACCCGGCCTTCAAGGGCACGGGCACCGTCATCGACATGCTGCGCGACCGGGCCTTCACCGCCTCGGGCCTCGGCGGTTTCGCCTCCGGCTGGTTCACCTTCGGCACGCTCGAATGGACCAACGGCGCAAACGCGGGGCGTATGACGGAAGTGCTGGGCCATGAGGTCACGGACGGCGGGGCGATCCTGACTCTGCTCGAGGCGCCGGTGCGCCCTATCGCCGAGGGCGACGCCTTCACCATCCGCGCGGGCTGCGACAAGCGGATGGAGACCTGCGGGGCGAAGTTCGCCAACACCGCCAACTTCCGCGGCTTCCCGCACATCCCTGGTCAGGACGCCGTCCTCCGCTATGCCACGAAGGACGGCGGTCACGAGGGGTCCGTCCTGTGACCTCCGCCGACCCCACGCGTGTCATCGCCATCGCGCGGTCCTGGCTCGGCACGCCGTACCACGACCAGGCAAGCCTGCGCGGTATCGGCTGTGACTGCCTCGGGCTGGCCCGCGGCGTCTGGCGTGATGTCGTCGGCCCCGAGCCATTCCCGATCCCGCCCTACAGCCGGGACTGGGGCGAGACCGGACCGCGCGAGGTTCTGGCCGAGGGCGCGCGGCGGATGATGATCGACGTGGCGCCCGCTGCGGCCGGGCCGGGCGCGCTGGTCCTTTTCCGCATGAGGCCCCGCGCCATCGCCAAGCATGTCGGGATCCTGACCGAGCCTGGCTCCTTCCTCCACGCCCATGAGCGGCTGGGCGTGATCGAGGAACCGCTCACCCCAACCTGGCGACGGCGCATCGCCTTCGCCTTGCTGTTTCCGCAACGCTGAGACCCCCCATGGCAACACTTGTCCTTGGTGCCGCTGGCGCCGCCATTGGCGGCAGCATCGGCGGCGCCATCCTCGGTGTCAGCGCCGCGACGATCGGCGGTTTCATCGGCTCGAGCATCGGCTCGGTGGTCGACAGCTGGATCATCTCGTCGCTGGCGCCCACGCAGCGCATAGAGGGCGCGCGGCTCGACACGCTGCGCATCACTTCAGCCACCGAAGGCGCAGTCATCCCCCGGCTCTATGGCCGCATGCGGCTGGGCGGCAACATCATCTGGGCGACGGATTTCCGCGAGGAGACGAAGACCACCACGCAGGGCGGCGGCAAGGGCGGCGGAGGCGGCAAGGTCAAGACCACCGAGTATCTGTACTACGCCAGCTTCGCCGTCGCCTTGTGCGAGGGGCCGATCACCGGCATCGGCCGCATCTGGGCTGACGGCAAGCCGATGGACCTCTCCGGCGTCACCTGGCGCTGGTATCCGGGCGACGAGGCGCAGACGGCGGACCCGTTCATCGCGGCGAAGATGGGTGCCGCCAACACCCCCGCCTATCGCGGTACGGCCTATGTGGTCTTCGAGGAACTCGCGCTCTCGACCTATGGCAACCGCCTGCCGCAGCTTTCCTTCGAGGTGTTCCGGCCGCTGGCCGACCCCGACACCGCCGAGGGACTGACCCGCGCCGTCACCATGATCCCGGCCTCGGGCGAATTCACCTACGCGACACAGGCGATCCGCAAGACCGATGGCGGCGTGACGGTGCCCGAGAACCTGAACGCGCTGGCCGACTCCACTGACATGGTGGAGGCGCTGGACCGGCTTCAGGCGATGGCGCCTGCGGTCGAGAGCGTCAGCCTCGTCGTGGCGTGGTTCGGCGACGACCTGCGCGCGGGATCGTGCAAGGTGCGGCCGGGTGTCGAGGTGTCGGCCAAGTCGACGACGCCCGCGAGTTGGTCGGTGAACGGCGTCAGCCGGGCCAGCGCCTTCCTCGTCAGCCGCGACGATCAGGACCGCCCCGTCTATGGCGGCACGCCGTCCGACTTCGCAGTGGTGCAGGCGATCCAGGAGATGAAGGCGCGCGGGCTGCGGGTGACCTTCTATCCGTTCATCCTGATGGACGTGCCGCCCGGCAACACGCTGCCGAACCCGTATTCCGACAACGCCGCGGAGACCGGTCAGCCAGTCTTCCCGTGGCGCGGACGGATCACCTGTTCTCCGGCAGCAGGGTTTGCCGGAACCGTGGACAAGACCGAAACGGCGGCAAGCCAGGTCGCCGCGCTGTTTGGCGCGGCTACGCCCGCCAGCTTCAGCGTCTCGGGTCAGTCCGTTTCGTGGGCCGGCTCTCCCGGCGACTGGGGCCTGCGACGGATGGTGCTGCACTACGCCCATCTCTGCGCGGCAGCGGGTGGCGTCGATGCGTTCCTGATCGGGACCGAGATGCCGGGGCTGACGACGATCCGCTCGGGCGCCAGCAGCTATCCGGCCGTGCAGGCGTATCGGGACCTCCTTGCGGATGTGCGCCTGATCCTCGGGTCCGGCACCAAGGTCGGCTATGCGGCGGACTGGTCGGAGTATTTCGGTCACCAGCCGGGTGACGGCTCAGGCGACGTGTTCTTTCATCTCGATCCGCTCTGGGCTGATCCGGAGATCGACTTCGTCGGGATCGACAACTACATGCCGCTCTCCGACTGGCGGGGCGGTTCGAGCATCTCGATGCAGCCGAGGGCTGGCCCGCGATCTACGACCGCGCCTACCTGCAAACCAATATCGCGGGCGGCGAAGGCTTCGGCTGGTTCTATGCCAGTGCGGCGGATCGCACCGGGCAGGTGCGGACCCCGATCACGGATGGCGCGGCGGCCAAGCCGTGGGTCTTTCGCTACAAGGATCTTCGCGCCTGGTGGTCGAACGCACACTACGACCGCCCGGGCGGTGTGGAGAGCGCGACGCCGACCGCGTGGGCGCCGCAGTCCAAGCCGATCTGGTTCACCGAGCTGGGCTGTCCCGCCATCGACCGAGGCGCGAACCAGCCCAACGTCTTCTTCGATCCGAAGTCGTCCGAGAGCTCCACGCCGCATTTCTCGCGGGGCTGGCGGGACGACGCCATCCAGCGCGCCTATCTCGAGGCGACCTATCTCTGGTGGGGCACCCCGGCGAACAACCCGGTGTCCTCGGTCTACGGCGGCCGGATGGTGCACGTGCCGGAATGCGCCGCCTGGACCTGGGACGCGCGGCCCTATCCGTTCTTCCCGGCGCTGACCGACGTCTGGACGGACGGCGCGAACTGGCGGCTCGGCCACTGGCTGACCGGGCGGCTCGGGGCAGTGTCACTGGCGGCGCTTGTCCGGCACCTTTGCCTGCGCGCGGGGCTGGGCGAGTCCCTGATCGACGTCACCGGGCTCTGGGGCGCGGTCGAGGGCTATGCCATCACGGCGCTCGAAAGCCCGCGCGCCTCCATCACCACGCTGTCGCGACACTTCGGCTTCGACGCCGTGGAGACCGAGGGAATGATCCGGTTTGTCATCCGCGGCCGGGCCTCCGTCGCGACCCTCACACCCGACGATCTGGTGGCCGCCCGCGAGGGCGACGTGCTGGAACTGACGCGCGGCCAGGAGACGGAACTGCCGCAGGCGCTGAAATGGCAGGTCGCCCGAGCCGACGAGGATTACGACGCCGCCCTCGTCGAGGCGCGGCGCATCACGGTGGACACGACCCGGATCGCCTCGGAATCCTTCCCGATGGCCGTGCCGCCCGAGGAAGCCGAGCGGCGCTGCCGCCGCGCGCTGATGGAGGCGTGGGTCGGGCGCGAGAGGGCGGCGTTCCGTCTGCCGCCCTCGCGGCTCGCGCTCGATCCGGCCGACGCGATCCGGCTGGCGCATGACGGGCGTCTGGTCGATCTGCGGCTGGTCTCCATCGCCGACGCCGAGGCCCGCGGCATCGAGGCGGTCCGCCAGGACAGAGCGACCTACGATTGCCGCCCGGCGATCCGCGCGCGGCGTCACTGACGCGCGCCGTGGTGTTCGGGGCGCCGGACGCGCTGCTGATGGACCTGCCGCAGCTGACCGAGGACCAGCCCGCACACCGGCCGCTGGTCGCCGCCCACGCGGTTCCCTGGCCGGGCGAGATGGCGGTGTTCCGCAGCCCCTCCACGGATGGCTTCGAGTTGTTGACCGCGTTCGGCAGTCGCGCCCGGATCGGGGCGCTGGTCTCGGATTTCTACGCAGGGCCCACCTCGCGCTTCGACCTCGGCAATGCGCTGGTGGTCGATCTGCTCACCGGCACGCTGGAAAGTGTCACCGACCTGACGCTGTTCGGCGGGGCGAACGCGCTGGCCATCGAGAGCGCGCCCGGCACCTGGGAGATCGTGCAGGCGGGCGCGGCAGAGCTTCTGGCACCGGGTCGATATCGTCTGACCCGGCTCCTGCGTGGCCAGCGCGGGACCGAGGGCACCATGGGCAACCCGGCGCCTGCTGGTGCCCGCGTCGTGGTGCTCGACGACAGCCTCGCGTCGCTGCCGATCGCCGAGGCCGACCTCGGCATCCCGTGGAACTGGCGCATCGGCCCGGCCAGCCGTCCGGTCAGCGACGAGACCTATGTGGCAAAGGCCTTCACACCTGAAGGCGTCGGGCTGCGGCCATTTTCGGTCACCCATGTCGAACAGCCATGGCGCGTGCCGCGCTCGCCCGGCGATCTCACCATCCGCTGGACCCGCCGGTCCCGCGCGCTGTCCGCCGACAGCTGGGGCGGGCTTGAGGTGCCGCTCGGCGAGGAGTTCGAAGCCTACGAGGTCGAGATCCTCGACGGCGCCACTGTGAAGCGGGTGCTGAGCACGACTACGACCAGCGTGGTCTACACCGCCGCCCAGCAGACCGCCGACTGGGGCGGGCCGCTCGGCCCCGGGGACACGCTCGACATCCGCATCTTCCAGCTCTCCGCCCTCGTCGGGCGGGGCGCGCCCGAGACCGTCACGCTCTTGTTCTGAAAGCCATCTCATGTCCGACGCCACGACCCATCTCCTGCTACCCTACATCCTGGCGGCGCAGGCCCAGAAGCATGTCACCCACAACGAGGCGCTGCGGATCCTCGACGGGCTCGTGCAGCTCTCCGTTCTCGACCGCGATCTGGCAGCACCCCCGGCGAGCCCCGCCGACGGCGACCGCTACATCGTCGGCTCGGGCGCGACGGGTGACTGGGCGGGCTGGGACCTGAATGTGGCGCTCTGGACGGACGGGGCGTGGCTACGTCTGCCGCCACGCACCGGCTGGCGCGCGTGGGTCGAGGACGAGCGCCTGCTGCTGGTCTACGACGGCACAGGCTGGATCGGAACGACACCCACGGCGCTGCAGAACATGGCGCTGCTCGGGATGGGGACGACGGCGGATGCATCGAACCCGTTCTCGGCCAAGCTCAACGCCGCGCTCTGGACCGCGAAGACCGTGGCCGAAGGCGGGACCGGTGATCTCTTCTACACCATGAACAAGGAGGCTGCGGCCGACGACCTAGGCCTCACGCTGCAGACCGGCTTCGTGACCAAGGCGCTGGTGGGCCTGTTCGGCTCCGACCGCTTCCGCCTTGCTGTCTCCGCCGACGGCAGCACCTTCTTCGACGGGCTGAGCGTAGACAACGCCACCGGCACCGTCGACCAGCCCCGCCTGCCGCGCTTCAAGGCCTACACCAACTACGACAACTATGTCGGCGTCGGGACCTGGACCAAGATCGGCCTCAACAATACCGACTACAACGATCAAGGGGCCTTCGACGCCGCGAACAACCACTTCGTCGCGCCCGTGGACGGCACCTACCTGTTCGGCGCGACGCTGCTCTACAAGGTCAACGCCAGTACCACCGCCCGCATGCGCGGGAGGCTCGTGCTGAACGGCACCACCGAAATCCGCGGCTCCCTCGGCGAAATCTCCGCCACCCATGTCTCGCTCGCCACCGCGATCTGGCTGCAGACCATGGTGCCGCTGACTGCGGGCGATACCGTCGAGCTGCAAGGGTATTTCCGGGTCGCGGACGGCTACTTCGCCGCCGATCACACGTCCTTCTGGGGCTGCAAGATTGGCTGAGCGGCGGAAGGAGGATCCGATGACACCACCCCGATCCGAGGGCTTCGTGCGCATGCCCGACGCCGAGTTCGAGGCGATCCTGACCCGGGCGGCCGAGGAAGGCGCGAAGCGTGCGCTCGCCGATGTCGGCCTCGACGGCGCCGAGGCCGCGCTCGACATCCGCGATCTGCGCTCCCTGGTCGACTGCATCCGGCTGGTGCGGCGCACCGCAATGCAGACCGCCGTTCGCATGATCACCACCGGCGTCATGCTGGCGCTGCTCGCGGGCATCGCCATCAAGCTCAAGATCTTCGGCAGCGGCCCGTAGCCGCGCCCGATCCCCATTCATCAGCCCGCAATGACCCGCCCTCGAGGCGGGTTTTTCGTTTTCGGAGGACCCCATGACGACGACCTTCCACCGCCATTGGCGTGATGTACCAGAGAGCGCGTGGCGCTGGCCGAACTTCAGCCCGGCCGAGATCGCCTGCCGGGGCACCGGCAAGCTGCTCGTCAACGAGCCCGCGCTCGACAAGCTGCAGGCGCTGCGCGATCGGCTGGGCAAGCCGCTGATCGTGCGTTCCGGCTATCGCAGCCCCGAGCATAACCGCGCGGTCGGTGGCGCCACGAGGTCGAAGCATCTGGACGGCGCCGCCTTCGATATCGCCATGGCCAACCAGGACCCGGTGGCGTTCGAGGCTGCGGCGCGCGAGGTCGGGTTCCTCGGCTTCGGGTTCTACCCGCGCTCGGGCTTCATCCATGTCGACCTTGGCCCCGCGCGCCAGTGGGGCGAGCGGTTCCCGGTCCGGGCTACCGCGTTTGCAGCGGAGACGCCCCCCGCACGCGAAGTGCTGGCCGACAGCCGCACCATGAAGGGTGGTGGCGCGGCAGGCTTGGCGACGCTGGGCGCTGCCGGGGTCGAGGTCGCGCAAAGCGTCTTGGCCGAGACCCAGACCGCCATCCTGCCGCTCGTGCCGTATCTCGACACATTGCGCTGGGTGTTCATCGCCGTGGCGCTCGGGGGCATCGCAGTCACGATCTACGCCCGTCTCGACGATTGGAAACGGGGGCAGCGATGATCGCCACCTTGCTCGGCGGCATCGCTGCGAGCCCATGGATGCGGGCCCCGCTGCGCTACGGCGCCATCGTCATAACCGTGCTCCTGTTTCTGCTTTCGCTTCGGCGGTCCGGCGAGCGAGCGGGACGCCTCGCCGAACGCCTTGAGACCACGGAGAAGGCAAATGATGTCCATCGCCGGATGCTGGAGGCGGCGGCTCGCCGCCCTCGCGATCGTAACGAGCTTGCTCAGCGGCTGCGCGACGGTTCGTTCTGAGAACGGGAGGCTGGCGACATGCCCGCCCGTGGTCGAGTATGGCAGGGAGTTCCAGGCGCGGGCGGCCGAGGAGTTGGCCCTGCTGCCACAGGGATCTGCGCTCGCTGAGATGTTTCGCGACTACGCTGTCATGCGCAACCAGGCGCGGGCCTGCGGATAGCGCAGCTCGGTCAGCAACGTCGCTCGATCACCACGGTGCTGGTTTCATGGCCCAGAAAGGAAAACGGCCCTTCCGCTCAGGATCGACGTGCGTTGTCGTCGCCAATCTCGATCTGAAGTTCTTCTGTTCGCAGCCAGATCGACAGGCTTTCCGTAGAGGCTTCCACCTGTTCCGGCTTCCGCAGGGCGCACTCCCATACCGTCGCCACGCGCCACCCGTCTTCGAGGAGTCTTGTGCGAACGGCGCTGTCTCGAGCGGTGTTCGCATCGAACTTCGCCCGCCAGAACTCCGGCCGGGTTGCCGGTACGGTCGCGTAGCGGCACCCCTCGTGTCGGTGCCAGAAGCAGCCGTGCACGAAGACCACGGCGCGGTGCTTCGGAAGGACAAGGTCCGGTCGACCGTGAACCTTTCCGGAATGAAGCCGGAAGCGGAACCCGCGCGCGTGCAATGCGCGCCTGAGAGCCAGCTCGGGCCTGGTGTTCTTTCCCCTGATTCCCGACATCATCCGGGAACGGGTCTGCTGGTCCACGATGTCGGTCATATCCGTCCTGGTCTTCGTCCCTGAACCTAGTATACACCGGCTAAATGAAATTCGTCAGGAGCCTGATTTGCCTTCCACTTTCGGCATTGTCGATCTGTTCGCCGGCCCGGGCGGACTTGGCGAGGGGTTCGCTTCCCTCGTCGAGGACGGCCATGCGCCGTTCCGGATCGGCATTTCGGTCGAGAAGGAGGCGTCGGCCCATCGGACCCTGACGCTGCGTGCCTTTCTGCGCGAGTACCGTGCACGTTATGGCGTTTTCCCGAAAGAGTTCATCGATTTCCATGCCGGGCTGGCATCCGAACCGGACTGGTCAGCCGTCGATGCCGAAGCGTGGCAGCATTCCATCGACGAAGCCCGCGCGCTTGAGCTCGGCACCGGGGCTGCGGCGACCGCCATTGATGGCGCCATCGCGACGCTGAAAGCAAAGTACGACGACACGATCCTGATCGGCGGCCCGCCCTGTCAGGCCTATTCCCTGGTGGGGCGTGTCCGTTCCAGAGGCAAGGTCGGCTACGTCCCGGAGGAGGATGCGCGGCACTACCTCTTTCGCGAGTACATCCGGGTCCTCGACAAGCTTCGCCCGGCCGCCTTCGCTATGGAAAACGTCAAGGGCATGCTTTCGTCGACCGTCGAGAGCCGGCTTGTCTTCGAGATGCTGATGGAGGATCTGTCCTCGCTCGGCACGGGTCACGCTCATCACTACGAACTTCGTGCCGTCCGGGTCGAGGATGGCAAGGCCAGCCTGCAGGAAGCGTCACAGCCCTCGGACTTCATCGTGCGCTCCGAGGCGTTCGGAGTCCCCCAGCGTCGCCACAGGGTGATCATCGTCGGCATCCGTTCGGACCTCGCAGGACGGGCTAGCGATGCCCAGATCGCTGTGTCGGGTAGAGTGCGGACCGTCCGCGATGTCATCGAAACGATGCCAACCTTGCGGAGCGGCATCAGCCGCGGGCTCGACGACGCGGCCGCTTGGCGGGAAGAAGTCCTCGGCGCCGCGAGCATGCTGGCCGGCATTTCCAAGGGGAAGGACGACCAGGCGCTCCGTGAGGCATTCCTGAGCGTTTCGGAGCGAGTGAAGGAAAACCCGCCTATCGTTCGGGCTGCGTCACGGTTGCCAGACGGCTACGGCACTTCAAACGATGAGTTGCTGCAGTGGATCGAGCGACCGGAACTTCGCGCGATCGCTCAGCACGAGACGCGCGGGCACATGGCGTCGGACCTAGGCCGCTACCTGTGTGCTGCCGTGTTCGGGACCGTCCACGGCTACAGCCCGAAGGCCGCCGATTTCCCTCTGGTGCTCAGCCCCGATCACCGGAACTGGCACAGCGGTGTGTTCAATGACCGCTTCCGGGTTCAGCTGGCGGACGAGGCATCGACCACGGTTACGAGCCACATCTCGAAGGATGGCCACTACTTCATTCACCCCGATCCCATCCAGTGCCGGAGCCTGACGGTTCGCGAAGCTGCTCGTCTGCAGACCTTTCCCGACGATTACCTGTTCCTCGGCAACCGCACGCAGCAGTATGTCCAGGTCGGAAACGCTGTGCCGCCGCTCCTGGCACGTCAGATCGCAGCGGTTGTGCACGCCACGCTTCAAAAAACCAGCACCCAGCGAACGCAGACGTTCGTTTCAGCGAACGATTGACAATCGTTCGCTCAGTTGAGATATATCGTTCGCGCCAGCATACGGCGCTGTGTGTAACTCATCTGGATAGCGCGTAGGGGCGAGGCAAATCCCGAGCAGAAGCGTCGTTGGGCCCAGTCCACGGCGGGTCTGTGGAGATGTCTCTTCGACTGCGACCGCATTCCCTTCCAGATCATCGCGGAGAACCCATGTCGCTCTCATCCCTTCTTAAGGACCTGCGCGTCCAATCGGGCCAATCTCTCCAGCAGGTCGCCGAAAAGGTCGGTTCGTCCAAGGCCTACCTGTCCGAGCTCGAACGCGGCGTGGCGAAGAACCCGGGCATCGACGTGCTGAAGGCGCTCGCCCACAACTACGGCGTTTCCGTTGCGACGCTGATTGGCGAAGCTGACGCGGCGCCGTTGCCACCGCCCGTGGCCGGTCAGGTCGAGGCATGGGTCGGCAACATCCGGAAGGAGCAGGCTGCCGGGCTGGATCTCGAAACCGCGGCAAACGAGGCCCGCGCGTCCTTCGAGCGACTTCTTGGCCCGCTCGACCCGCAGCACGAGGCGAACTGGAAGGCGGCTGTCAGCGAGCTTGAAGCCGCTTTCGAGCGGAAGATCGAGTATCTTGGCAACTATTCGCTCCGCAAGCCGCGACGGCCGCACTGGTATGACGGTCCGCGCGCGGGCGATCTGCACTGGCCGAAGCTCGAGGCCTTCCTGCTGTCTCGCAAGGGCTGGTCGAAGGAGACCGTTGCGAGCATCGACGCAACATCGACCGAGGTAGTCTCGCTTCTCGAAAATCCTGCCCAGAGCGAGTTCCGGGGTCGAGGACTGGTGGTCGGCTATGTTCAGAGTGGGAAGACTGCCAACATGGAGGCGGTCATCGCCAAGGCGGTCGATGCCGGGTACCGCTTCGTGATCATCCTGACTGGCATGACAAATTCGCTGCGAACGCAGACTCAGGATCGCATCGAATCCGATCTGGTCGAGCGCAACAAGTACGGGTGGCACAGCCACACCACAAGCGACTCCGACTTCCGGAAGCCGGCGAGTAAGTGGTTTTCGATTATGGACCCGGTGCAGATCGCTGCCGTGAAGAAGAATGTGGCGCCACTTGAAGCGCTTCTCGGCACGATCGAGAAGACGCCGCCAACGCACCGCGCGCGCATGCCTGTGCTTATTGTAGATGACGAATGCGATCAGGCCGGCGTCAATTCGACCGGCAGTCAGTACAACATGACGGCGATCAACGCGCTCATCCGCAAGATTCTCGCGGCACTGCCGAAGGTCCAATACGTCGGATACACGGCGACGCCCTTTGCAAACGTGCTGATCAACCCGGAGAAGCCGACCGGCGGCCTGGACGACCTATATCCCGAGGACTTCATCACGAGCCTGCCAAAGCCCGAAGGCTATTTCGGTCCGGAGAGCCTGTTCGGGCGCGACCCGATCGATGCCGATGACGAGAAACCGGAGGAGTCCGGACTCGACATGATCCGTGGGGTCGATGACGCCGAGGTAGCCCTCGTCCGTCCACCGTCAGCAAAGGACCGGTTCACCTTTGAGCCCGGCATCCCGAAATCGCTCGACAAGGCGCTTTCCTACTTCGTGCTTGCAACCGCCGCCCGCTATGTACGTGGGCAGTCGCGCCAGCACAGTTCGATGCTGGTGCACACGACGGTCTACACGCACCCGCATCACGCGCTTGCCGACAAGATCGCGGCCTGGCAGAAAGGGCTCGCCAAGAAGATCTCGAAGGGCGACGAGAAGACGTTCGATCGACTTGAGAAGCTCTGGCTCGAAGAGGTGGCCAAGGTCGATGCGGGTCGCTTCGGCCTTGCGCCGACATCGTTCAGCGCGCTGAAGCCTGAGCTCGAGAAGGTCCTCGATGACATCGCGATCGTGGTCGAGAACAGCGACAGCGAGACGCGGCTCGACTACGCGTCGGGGCCGAAGAAGTACATCGTGGTCGGCGGCTCGGTGCTCGCGCGTGGTCTCACAATTGAGGGGCTGGTCGTCAGCTACTTCGTGCGCTCATCGAACCAGTACGACACCCTCCTTCAGATGGGCCGATGGTTCGGATATCGGCCCGGTTACGAGGACCTCCCGCGGATCTGGATGACCGACGACCTGCGGACATCGTTCCGCGATCTGGCGACGGTCGAGGCCGAGATCCGGGCCGACATTCAGCAGTACCGCAAACGCGAGGTGACACCGGCGGATTTCTCGATCCGGGTGCGACGCATTCCTGGATTGGCCATCACCGCTGCCAAGAAGATGTATGCGGCCAAGGCATGCGACGTGAGCTTCTCGGGAGAGCACATCCAGACCATACGCTTCCCGCACCGTGACGAGGACTTTCTTCGGCACAACTGGGAGGCTGCGGCCGAGCTGGTCGATGCGGCAGCGAGCCAAGGTATCAAGCCTGCGCGGCGCGGCCGTCTGATCGAAGGCGTATCCTTCGATCTCGCCATGAAGTTTCTGGAGACTTACAGAAGTGACCAGCGCGATCTGATCTCGGGAAAGCTGTTGGAATACATCCGGCTCGAGGCGAGTCGGGCCGATCAGCCGTACGAAACCTGGAACATCGCGATCGTCGAAACAGGCGGAACCCGCCGCTCCGTTGAGCCGCTTGGTGCCTTCGGCAATGTCGGCCTCGTCAATCGGGCACGCCTCAAGGGACTGACACGCGACGGTCTCGCCGACATCAAGGCTCTGATGTCGCGGGACGACGTGCTTATGGACGTCACCGGCTCGCCCGATGACAGGTCTTGGGACAGCGTTAAGGAATTCCGTCAGGCGCTGGTCGGTGACCGGATTCCACTGCTGCTCCTTTACGCAATCGATGAGGCGTCGGTACCGAGGTCTGAGAAGCTGCGCGAACCGCTCGGCGCGGTGCGCGACATGCTGGGAATTGGCCTCGTTCTGCCAGAGCGGGGCGCAAAGACAAGTTATGTCCGCGTCCCGATCAACCAGGACGACGGCGACGAGGAGGACGTTCAGGCAGACATCGACGGCGATGCCGGACAGGCTGCGAAATGACGGACGGAACCCGTGCGGGCATCGGCTGGGAACGCCTGCGGCAGGAGTCAGGTGCGCAGGCGAGTGATCTGGGCGTGCCCTCCCTGGTGCTTGACGCCTCGGCTGGCGCTGGCCCCGCCCGCCTCGCGATAGGAGCTGAGCGCGAAGCGCGGCTTCTTGTCCCGCTCGCAGCCGGTGAGCGGTTCCCGATGGTCCACGATACGCACGGTCTTGAACTCAGGGACAGCGTGCTTCTGCTGCAGGGACAGCCGGTCCGGTTCATCGATGTCGCCTGCCGCGGCGAGCGTCTCGAGGCCGTCTTCGAGAAGCTGGTCGATGAAATCGTTCGGCGCCTGAGGGGGGGCGCCGCGCCGGCGAACGCGCTCGAGGATGCAATCACCGACTTTCGCAATCTCCTCTCGGGCGCTAACCGCGAGCGTCCTTCGATCGAAACCGCACTCGGGCTGATTGGCGAGCTCATCATCCTGAACCGGCTACTTCTTGTTGATCCCGACGCCTGGCAACTCTGGACCGGGCCGGCTGGCGGCCGTCACGACTTCCGTGGCGGTGACCGGGCAATCGAGGTCAAGACTTCGCTTCGTGCCCAGTCCCGGATCGTGGAGGTATCTGCAATTGACCAGCTGGCAGCGCCCCCCGGCGGACATCTGCTGCTCGCGCACTGCGTGCTCGAGTATGACGGGGCGGGGCCTCTTTCGGTTGTGGGTGAGGCGACGCATGCGTGCACGATCGCAAGCGATCCTGCCGCCGTGGCCGATCGGCTCGCCCTGCTCGGATACGATCAGGCCCAGGCCGATGAGTGGTCCTCGTTCAGGTTCTCCCTGTTCTCGCAGGAGCTCTATTCGGTGACCGACGGCTTTCCGCGGCTCACTCCCGCCTCGTTTGCGGAGGGAGAACTGCCGGTCGGGGTCAGCCACTTCCGCTACCGGGTGAATCTCGATTTTGCGTCGGAGTTTCGAGTCCGGCCCGCCGAGGCCGACAATGCGCTTCAGGAGATAGTGTCATGTCTAAGCCCCTGAGTCTCCATGCGGAATGCTTCGCGGCTGCAGGTGGCATGGCTGCCGACGGCATGAAGAAGCTTCTGGGCACACCTGCGCTGTCCCTGCTGGAGACGGTGGTGAGGGAGACGGTCCAGAACAGCTGGGATGCACGGCTCGTCGAGTCCGGCGTCGGCTACAGGATTGGCTTGCGAGAGCTGCGGCCCGAGGAGGCTGCCATTCTCCGCGATGAGATTCTCGCCAAGCTCCCTTCGTCCAAGGAGTCCGCAGACCCACTGCTTGCCTACCTTTCCTCGAAGCATCCGGTCGTCATGGAGATTTCCGACTGGAGGACCCGTGGCCTCGGCGGTCCATCTCGGGCGAACGTGCTGCCGAAGCCAGGAGAGCACAACGACTTCGTGAATTTCGTGCGCAACATGGGTGCCCGTCGTGACATGGCGGGCGGTGGCGGCACTTATGGTTACGGGAAGAGTTCGCTCTATCAGCTCAGTCGATGTGCCACGGTCCTCGTTGACTCGGTCTCGCTGACTCCTTCCGCGCGGATCGTTCACCGCTTCATTGGATGCCACTTGGGCGATGCCCACGACAGCAAGCGCCATGGCCGGCTGACCGGCCGCCACTGGTGGGGCGTGGCCGATGCCGACGACGCGAACGTGGTCGATCCGGTTACTGGTCGCAACGCCGTTCGGCTGCGGAAGGCGCTCGGGCTTCCTGATCGGGGAGCCGACGCCACGGGAACAACGCTGGTCGTGCTCGCCCCCGATCTCGAGGACCGCCCGCTCGAGGCGGTTGCGACCGAAATCCAGGAGGCGCTTCTCTGGTACCTCTGGCCAAAGATGCTCCTCGGCGCCGATGGCCAAAGGGCCATGGCCATCGAGGTCGAACTCAACGGAGAGCTGTTGCCGCTTCCGGCACCCGAAGATTTCCCGCCACTCGACCTGTTCGTTGAGGCCTATCGCGCTGTGAAGGCTGGAGGGCCAAACCTGAACAGGATCGCTTCCGAGCGGCCCATCCAGCACCTTGGCCTCTGCTCCATCAGACGCGGCTTCAGGAGGCCTCGACAGTTTCTAGGCGACCCCGCTGAAAGCATCATCCCGGCCACCAGTGCGCACATAGCGCTCATGCGTCCGGTTGAACTGGTCGTGAAGTACATAGAGGGCACCCACCTGCCAGGGGACACCGTCGAATGGGCCGGGGTCTTCATCTGTGACGACGATCCCGTAGTTGAGCAAGCTTTCGCCGACGCTGAGCCACCTGCCCACGACGACTGGATCCCGGACAAGATGCCGAAGAGCTGGGCAAAGACCTTCGTGCGGGTTGCGCTGGCAAGGCTGAAGTACCTCGCGGCATCATACGCATATCCGGCTTCGTCCTCCACGTCCGGAGCATCCGAGCAGCCACCGCTTGCCAAGGCGGCCGACCTTCTCGGCAGCTGCATGCCCGCAATCGGAGGTACGGGCGGCGGTGGCGGCGGGTCGCGCGGCCGCGGAAATGGCCGAGGCGGCGGTGGTCGCGGCGGAGGCCGCAGCTGGCGGGTCAGCGAGCCACGTTTCGTAGCGTTGCAGGAAGGCGCTACCGGGGCCGAAGCGCTCTTCGAGATCGACGTGGACAACAATACGGAGCGGGCAATCCGCCTCACCGCCATACCTGCTCCTGTGATCGATGGTGTCTTGGCAGGTCCGGACGAGGGTGACGTCGTCGTCACGTTCGTCTGCTGGGAAGATCAGGACGGCAATCAGCTGACCACATCGCCTGAGCTGCTCGCAACGCCGGACGAGAGTGGCAGCTATCGTGCGCGGATCATCGTGCCTGATGTTGCAGCGGCCGGAGTGCGAGTGGCGGCAGCTGAGCAGGCACCATCATGACGGCCATTGCCTATCCCTTCCTTCGTCCCGGCCCCGACCGGATCAGTGCCGGGCCCTGGCTCGTCACGCGTGACGGCGAACCCTGCGTCTTCGCGGACGGCCACCTCGATCACTTTGACTACTCGACCAACCTCGAGGCAGTTCGTCATTTCAAAGTCGATGTGGAAGGGGTAGCCGCTGACACCGGGCTAAAGGCCGACGAGATCAGGCTCCTCTGCGTCGTCACTTTCGGCACCGGTGGCCGCCGCCTCCAGCGCGCGAGAAGAATTGTTACCCGGGAAGTGATCCAAGCCGGCCGCGAGGCTGCTGTACTGGCGCTAGCAATCGATGGTCGCGAGGTCTCAGAGCTCTTCGTGCTCACGACCGAAATCATCCTTCTTTCGTCGGGTACGGTCCGTCGCCGGGTCTCGCCAGTCACGACAGGTGCAAGACTTTGGCGAGACGAATTCCGCGCCGCGGTGGAACCGCTCGGTGCGCGCTTCCCGATGGAAGCCGTGAGCTTTGCGACTGTTTTCCCCACCGGCCATGGTGATGCACTCTGGTACCTCGACTGGTCACCGCAGACCCTCCACCATGACTTCGCGACGTCGGTCCGACTGCTGATCAACCTGGACAGGCCGGCCTTTGTGGAAGCCGTGCAGCAAGCGGACGAGGTCACACTGAGGATGCTAATGTGCTCGGTAACCACCCAGATGGTCAGGTCGGCCATCGATCTCGATCATTTTCCGCTGGACCAAGCGGAGGCCAGCCCTTCGTCGGTATCAGCGGTGATCGAGGCATGGGTGGAACAGGCATTCCCCGGACAGTCGGCGGAGGCTGTGCGGACGCTGGCACAGCATGACCCTTCACGCTTCGAGCTCGCGATCGGAAGCCTCTTTGCAGGAGAGTTCGGCAATGAGTGAGTTCCTCCTCATGCCCCGCCTCGACAACCACGGCGTTCGGCGACTGATTGGCATGCCAGACTTGCTGCGAACAGGCTCCATCAGCGAGCGAATGGAGGCGGCCGGCACTTCGGTCTCATATGCGTCCAGTGGCGGATCGCGAGCCGACGCGGCCGATCTGACAGAACTCCAAGAGCAAATCGGTGCCCTTGCCAAACGCTTCGGATTTCCGAACGAGGGTCGAGCCGCCGGCAGGGCCTCGTTCGATGCAGAATGTGCGCAGTGGCTGGTGGAGGCTCCCATCATCAGCGGCGGTGAGGCGTTGCGGGATGATGTCTGGGCATTCGTTGCATGTTGTATCGCCCCGGAGGTGGTGCTCTGGCGCTTCGAGGACGGCCACGCTGACCGCTTCCATGGTGGTCTGCGCAACACCTTCCAGCGGCTCTGGCTCCGAGCACGTTCGCTGGATCGGGGCGCAGGAGCGCCGCAACGGTGGCAACTCGTCGAGGCGCTGTCGGAGGATGCGGTGGTTCAGATTGTGGAAAGGCCATCCATCGGGGGCGACCCCATGCTCGCTCGCGCAGTTGCAGAAGCTTGGCTCGCGACCGCGAACCGGATTGGTGCGCGCCGAATGGAAGATGTGACTCGCCGAGCGGTGCGAAGAATCAGGATCGACAACGAGATTACGTGCCTAGCCTCGTTGGGTGAGCCAGAGCTTGTCAGCCGACTGCAGGGATTTTTCGACGAGGCGGCGTTATGACCTTCGCGGCAACAAGATTGCTTGCAAGGTCACCTGAGGCCGAAGCGAAGTAGTCAGTAGCCCCAGCCAGAGCTGACGGGGGGATCGCCAAGCGGATCTTCAAGCTCGTCGACTGCCGGGAACAGATCACCTTCGCCCGCAAAGGATTTCGCGGCATCCAGTCCTGTTCGACGATCAATCTCGGCCAACCGTGAATCTACCCACTGCAGCATTCGGCCCAGATCCGAGTCGACGGATAGGCTGTCTTCTTGCGGCAGGCTGGAGATCCACTCGCGGATTTCTTGGGCCTCCCGACGCAGCTCAATTATCTGCCGCAAGCGAGAAAGTCGCGTCTCCTCGCGCTTGAGGCGGGCCTGCGCCAGCTGTCGCCGGTGCTGCAGAATCTTCCACTGTCTCTCGCGCTCCTCACGCTCTTCGCGGCGCACGCGAATGGTCTCGAGAATGAGTTCTATGCCTGCGACTATTTCGGGGACCATCCGTTCCACGCGTTGCGTCTTGCCGTCACCCCACGTCTTCCGCAGGCCGTCTGCCCACGCATCGATCGAGAACACGAGTTCGCCGGTCCACTCGGTCACATATTCCGGTGTAGAGCGTCAACCTCCTTGGCCGTGACCGACAACCAGGATGGCCGGTTTTGACCGCTGCGGTCGTTGGTGTTAGTCGGCGCTGATCTCCCTCTGCTTGTCGTTGATGTTGTCGGTGGCTTCGACGCCGATGTTGTCGCTGGAGGTTGTCGGCGCAGCGACAGGCTCCGTGGATCGGCGTCGTGCGGCGGCGCGTCGGCGGAAGCTCTCGCCGTTCATCTCGAGGATGGTCGCGTGGTGAACCAGCCGGTCGATGGCGGCGACGGTCATGGCCTGATCGGGGAAGACGCGGTTCCAGGCGCTGAAGGGCTGGTTGGCGGCGATGGCGAGGCTTCTGGTCTCGTAGCGCCGGGCGATGAGCTCGAAGAGCACCGAGCTCTCGGCCTGGTCCTTCTGGGCGTAGGTGATGTCGTCGAGGATAATCAGGTCGAATTTGTCGAGCTTCGCGAGGGCGGCCTCAAGGACGAGGTCGCGGCGCGCGGCCTGCAGCCTCTGCACGATGTCGGTGGTGGGGGTGTAGAGGACGCGCTTGCCGGCCTCGACGAGGGCATGGCCGATGGCACAGAGAACGTGGCTCTTGCCGGCGCCCGAGTTGCCGATGGCGATGAGATTGGCGCCGGTCTCAACCCAATCCCCGGCGGCCAACGCCTCGATGCGGGCCCGGGTCACGCCGGACAGCGCCTTGAAGTCAAGCGTTGCCAGCGTCTTGCCGCCGGGAAGTTCGGACTGCTGCAGATGGCGCTGGATGCGGCGGGCATCGCGATCGGCGAGCTCGACCTCGGCCAGGGCTGCGAGGAAGCGCGAGGCGGGCCAGCCCTCGGCGTCGGCACGCTCGGCGAGCATCGGCCAGTGGCGCTGGATGCTGGGCAGGCGCAGAGCCGTGAGCATGGCGGGCAACGCATGCACATCGACGGGGTGCGGGGCAGCGGCGGTCATGCGCGCGCCTCCAGCAGCTCGTCGAAGCGGGCCAGATCGGTGAGGTTGACGGGCGTGTCGTCGGGCAGCTCGCGCCGACGCGGCTCCAGCTTGCTCCTTAGCGCATGGGCTTCGGGCAATTCGCCATGACCGAGGGTGTGGGCAATCAGCGCGGCCAGTTCAGCCTCGCAGCCCTCCGCATGGGCAAGCCACAGCAGATCGACCATGCGACGGCAGGCGTCGCGGCGCGGCAAGGCGGCGGACAACGCAACCCAGGCCTCGGCGTATTCCGATCGCGGGAACAGGCCGTCGCGGTAAACGGAACCGGCCAGCGCCTGCGGCTTGCGGCGCAGGGCGTGGATGACAGGGCGATAGTTGACGCAGTGGACGCGGGCGCCGTCATCGCGGCCGCGACGGCGGGGGTGCGTGACGACAGGGGTCGCTCCGAGAAAGGCCTCGATCCGGTCGTCGTAGACATGGACCCGCAGGCGCTTGCCGATCAGCTGCGAGGGTGCCGAGTAGAAGACCTGGTGGACCAGAAAGCCCCCGGTCTTCGTGACCCGCGCGACCACTTCGGTGAAGTCTGTGGTGCGCCGGGCCGGCAGCGGCCTGAGCGCCGCCATCTCGATGCGCACCGCGGACTCGCGCCGGCGGTTGCGTCGGGCGACCAGTTCATCGACGAAGCGGCGCCAGCTGGCGAGATCGGCGAAGTCGCGGGAGCCACGCAGGATCAGGGCCTGGTCGAGGGCGACCTTCAGGTGGTTGTTGTGGGCCTCGACCGATCCGTTCTCGTGCGCCTCGCCCGGGTTGTTGCGGCTGGCGAGCATGCCGTAGTGGGCGCAGAACGCCTGATAGCGGCTGGTGACATCGGCCGCCGCTTCGGTGTCGAGGTTCCGGTAAGCTGCGGACAGGCTGTCGGTTCGGTGCTCGTGCGGGACGCCGCCAAGGGTCCAGAGTGCGTTCTGGAGGTTCTCGGCCAGCGCCGGGAAGCTCTCGCCGCCCAGCACCACGGCGGCATGTTCCCAGCCGCTGTAGGCCAGGACGAAGTGGTAGAGGCGCTGCTCCAGCGGCTGCCCCGCGATCGTCACGCAGAGTTCGTTCGCATCGGTGAAGTCCGACAGGGCCATCCGGCCGGGCTCGGGCGTCTGACGGAAGATCACGTCGCGCTCGGGGCCGTTCAGGGCACGCCAGTCGCGGACGCGCCGCTCGAGCGTCCGGCGCACGCGGTCGTCCGGGAAAGCCTCCGGGTCGCTCATCTGAAGGTGCCGCAGCAGGGTCACGGCCTGAACGGCCGGATCACGCGCGAGGATCGGCAGCAGCACCGGCTCCCACACCGCCTCGAGCGGGTCGGGCACGGTGCGGCCCCGGGGGGCCGGACGTTGCGAGGGAAGGCGCGGATCGGCATCGATGCGGCGGGCGGTGCGCTCGCTGAAGCCGGCGCGGGCGGCGGCGACACGCTGGCTGTGCTGGAGACGGTCGGTCATGTAGACTCTCAATTGCTGGTCGGTGACGGGTTTGCCCGGCACGGTCGGATCTCCGTTTGGACGCAGAGATCCCGATCCTACCGGCCCGCAGCGGCCAGCACCCACCCTTCTCCCCCGAAACGAGGGCCAGCCGCTGGGTTCAGCCTCCGGGACGGGCTACGCCCGTCCTCCGGCTCAACCCAGCGGCCAACTTGCCTGACGGTGTCGGACAACTTGGTTGTCGCTCATCAGTCCGGCCAGGGTGGACTGCTGCCGAACGAAATACTGTTCCAATCGTTGCGTCGAAGGGACCGTGCCTGTTTCTCTTTCCGCTTCTCCTCCCGAGCGACTTCTTCTGGGGTCGGTACGTATTTCAGCCTTCTCGTTCGTTCGAGCAGGGTGAAGCTGATCTTGTCCGCGCCCTTCTGAACGGACATCTTCTCCCCGTCCGCTGTCAGGCTCAGCCCGACCTCGTCGAGCGTCCGCGCCAACGCGTCGAGGAAGAAGCAAGCCCGTTCGGCGGACGCAGCGCCGACGATCACGCCACACTGGCCTGGCGCCGTGGCGCTGAGGACGCCCTCCTTGTCCGGCTTCCTGGTCCGAAGGAACTTCACCGTTGTCGCCACCGAGGCGTGTGGGTTTTCCATCAGAGGCATTGGGGATTCTGGCGTCGCCTTGATGGTAGCAGCCC
Organism: Rhodobacter sp. CZR27; assembly: GCF_002407205.1. Classification (NCBI taxonomy): domain Bacteria; kingdom Pseudomonadati; phylum Pseudomonadota; class Alphaproteobacteria; order Rhodobacterales; genus Rhodobacter; species Rhodobacter sp. CZR27. Next base: position 3,046,168 of record NZ_CP023548.1, read on the forward strand.
GGACTTCCCGCTCAGCCTTTCGCTTGCGGGCGAGTTCGGCGACGCTGTCGGGAAGAGCTGAGGTGGCCCCGCGGATGCTTACCCGATCGAGGCTTCGATCCCTCAGTTCGAGGAACGGCGGCACTTTCGGTTGTTCTCCGGCTGCTACCTTGGCCCAGTACCCCCGCGGCGGTACGGGAATACGATGACGACTGCAGACCTTCGCGAGCCCCCGGTCCGATATCCCGAATTCCTGTGCAAGCGCTGTCATCGGTTTGCTCCAGACCAAGTCGTAGAGGTCCCGACGGCTAAGTATCTGTGAAGGCGACAATTCTTGAACTCTCCGCAATACAGCTTCGCGCGGAAGCAATATCCCGCAGCGCCGTTTTAGCTGTCATCGCCACCCGGATGAAACCTGGAGAAGGTTCGACGTCAGGCCCATTCCCTCCGCCATCATGTTGCGAATTAGCCTATTGACTTCAGTGGGTTAGCGTAGCGCCCCGTCGCCTCGTATGCCATAGCGTATACCGATTTGGCGGTTACCGGCATCAACTGCAGCCACCGGCTGCCTGATGCGCACAAGGTTCGGCGTCCTGCACATCCGAAAGCACGCTTCGGAACCGTCCCGCTACGCCGCTTCTGCAGTCTGCCTGATCTGCTTCACGATTGCCACGATCTGCTCCACGTCGGCCTGCGGGAAGATGCCGCCGATGCCCTGGTCGTTCAGGTCGGTGAATGGGCTCTCGTAGAAGAGCGCGGGTTCGATGATGCCCTGTTCGGCGAGATGGTTGACGGCGAGGTCGATGAACTCGCTCTGGGCGGCCGTCAGCGTCCGGCCGTCGGTAAGCTTGCTGAACGCCTCCTTGGCCGCCTTCCGGTCAAGGCCGGTGAGGCTGCGCAGGAAGAGGCCGAGGCCGCCGGCTTGGGTGATCTCACCCTCGCCCTCCTCGACCTGCACGCCTTCGGCCACAAACATCTTCTCCAGCTCGGCAAGGTCGGTTGGTGTCAGCTGCTCGGCGCGACGCAGCTTCAGGAGCGCGATGTGGTCCTTGTGCTTCTCCAAGAAGCGGCGGACCTTCTTGCGGAACTGCGGCTTGTCGATGCCGGGGCTGATGGCGTCGATGGTGATTTCGGTGCCTGCACCGATCTCGTCGGTGAAGTCGGTGTAGACGATCTTGCGCTCGCGCGGGTCGATCAGCTTCACAAGGGCGCGCAGCGACCTTCGGACATGCTCCAGCTCTTCGGGCGACACATCCTCCCAGTAGGCGTCGGTCTGCAGTTCGGCGATCAGCTCCAGCTGCTTCGCGACCATCGGGATGTTCGCCTTGCCCTCCAGGTCGGCCGCAACCTTGCGGATGCGCAGCGCGAACTGCGCGAAGGCCGCATCCGACTTCAGCAGGCGCAGCATGGCGCCGAGCGTCAGGAGGTCGAACTGCTTCGCCGGCAGGTCGTCGTCCTGCAGCGCCGTCGGCAGGCTGGAGATGTGGGCGGCCAGATCCTCCCGATCCTCGGCGCCGAGGCTGTCCCAGGCATCGCGGTGCTGGAACTTCTCCACCGTGCGGCGCTGCTGCCGGACGAGGAAGTTCTCCAGCGACATGCCGGCCACCTCCTCGTGCAGCCGGTCCCTAAGCCCAGCGGCAAGCTCGGCGTGCTCCTCCTTGCCCGCCATCGCGTCGATCAGGTCGAGCCGCGTGGTGAAGAGCCTGGCGCCGAGGGGCAGGCCCATCACCGGCTCCGTCCGCGTCGGGTTCTGGTTGAAGAACTCGAAGTTCTGACAAAAATCGAAAATGCGGAACGCCTCCTTGTCCTGCCCCGGCCCGAACAGATCGCGGCGCAGGCGGGTGCCGCGGCCGATCATCTGCCAGAACTTGGTCTTGGAGCGCACGATCTTGAAGAAGACGAGGTTCACCACCTCCGGCACGTCGATGCCGGTGTCGAGCATGTCAACCGACACCGCGATGTGCGGCGCCTTCTCCGGGTCCGAGAAGTCGTCGATCAACGACTGGGCATAGACCACGCTGTAGTCGATGAGCCGGGCGAACTGGCCGGCGTGGTGCGGGTAGTTCGCGTCGAAGCGCTGCGCGATGAACTGAGCGTGCTTGCTGTTCTTGGCGAAGATGATGGTTTTGCCAAGGCGGTCACCGCCGGCCACCCTGATGCCGTGGGTCATCAGGTGCTCCAGCACCTTGTCCACGGTGTCCTTGTTAAACAGCCACTTGTTCACGTCGTCCGCTTCGACGCGGTCCGGGATCTCGCCGTCCTCGCTCCATTCCAGCGCGTCCCACTCTGCCTTCTCGTCATCCGAGAGTTGGTCGTAGGTGATGCCCTCGCGCTGGAACTTCAGCGGCACCGACACGACCGAGGGCGGCACGAGGTAGCCGTCGGCCACCGCATCCTCCAGGTCGTAGGCGTCGGTCGGTACGCCCTTCTCCAGCTCGAAGAGCGAGTAGGTATCGCGGTCGATCTCGTCGCGCGGTGTGGCGGTGAGGCCCACCAGCAGGGCGTCGAAGTAGTCGAAGATGGCGCGGTACTTGCGGTAGACCGAGCGGTGCGCCTCGTCGATCACGATCAGGTCGAAGTGGCCGGGGCCGAAGCGCTTCGTCCCGTCCTTCATCTCGTCGATCAGCCCCATCATCGTCGGGTAGGTCGAGAGGCAGACGCGGGCGGCCGAGTGGTCGTTCTTCTTCGGGTCGTGGCCCTCCAGCAGGTTCGCGCTCGGCGCGCTCGGCAGGTGCGCCTTGAACGCACCATGCGCCTGCTTCACCAGCGCCACCCGGTCGGCGAGGAACAGCACCCGCTTGCACCAGTTCGCGCGCATCAGCTGGTCGATCAGCGCGATCACCGTGCGCGTCTTGCCCGAGCCCGTCGCCATCACCAGGAGCGCCTTGCGCTGCCGGTCCTTTTCGAAGGCCTCGCCGACGCGGCGGATCGCCCGCGTCTGGTAGAAGCGCTCGACGATGGTCTCGTCCACCTCCACGCCATCGAGCTTCTTCCGGCTCGTCCGGCGCTGGTGCAGCAGCTCCAGCTCGTCGCGCTTGTAGAAGCCCGAGACCGGCCGCGGCGGGTACATCCGGTCGTCCCAGAACCAGTGCTCGTAGCCGTTGCTGCAGAAGATCACCGGCCGGCGGCCGAACTGCTTCTCCAGGCAGTCGGCATAGAGCTTCGCCTGCTGCTGACCGACCAGCGCGTCCTTCCGCGTCCGCTTCGCCTCGACCACCGCGAGCGGCAGCCCGTCGCTACCCCAGAGCACATAGTCCACGAAGCCCTTGCCCTGCTGGTTCGGCATGCCCTCGACCGGGAACTCGATGTCCTGCGGCTTGTCGAGCGGCCAGCCAGCTTCCTCCAGCAGCAGGTCGATGAAGGCATCGCGAGTGGCGGCCTCGTTGTAGTCGTGGTGATCCTCGGCCTTCTGGTTCGTCGCGCGTATGGCCGCGATTTCCGCCCGTAGCGCGGCGAGTTCGGCCTCCAGCGCAGCACGACCCTCCTCCGAGGCCTGACGGGCCGCTACGGCCGCTCTGGCGCGCTCTGCGGCGGCGTCATGCTCCTCCTTCAGCCGCTTGATCCGGTCGAGCGTGCTGGCGGTGATGGCGTGGATGCGCTCCAGTTTCGCCGGGTCGAAGGCGAGGCCCGCCGGGGGCTTCGCGCCCTTGGCGTAGGTCCGAGCGATCCAGTAGCAGATGTGGTGCAGCTCGCGCAGGACGGCGACGGCGGAGGCTTCCTTGACCTGCCGCGGGTCATGCACCGCCCGGTTGCCGTGGTCCTTCACGAACCGGGCCTTGGTGACGATGGCGGGGCCGGCGAGGACGGTCAGGCTCGGCTCGGCGATCAGCGCGGCGAGGCTGGTGTCGTAGGGCGTCCGGAGCGCTGGATCGCTGCGGTAGAGTTGCTGCAGCGCCGTCTCCAGCGTCAGCCGGGCGTAGAAGCAGGCGCCCCGGGGGTCCGTCAGGGCAGCCGCCTCTGCTCGCTTGGCGAGGTCGAGGAGGTCGAGGAACTCGGGCGAGAGGAAGGCGAACTGGGACATGAAGCGACCACAAGAACGATGAGTAAGTGTTAGGCGGCGGATACTACCTGATACGGCGAGAGTTCACCTATGAAGGCTCGGTGCTGGAGCGCCGCGAACAAACGGTCAGCGTTGATCAAGGCTGCTCGCAGACTTGCTGTGACGCCGTCGCACGCTGCAATTCGCTGAGAAAAGGTTTCTTGATCGGGAAGTGCTGGGACACGGATGTGAACGGGGTAGATGCGGCTACCGGAAACAAGTGGCTGAGCTGCCTTCCCTGCATACTGATTTAGATTGGCTAGGCGGAGGGAGAACGCCAAGAAGGTAGTGTCGATCTCTATTAGCTTCTTTACGGCGAGCGCGTTGTCCGTAATCCACGACGGGCGATCTGTAACATGAACCGCGCCACAGTAAACGCCAACTCTGCCAATCACGATAGTATCAGCCGGATGCGTTGGAACGTCATGCCAGCCGGTTATTCCGTTGCCTCCATACACGGGGACGCAGCCGCCCTGCATATCTTTTGCGATCAAGCCGTGCCCGCTGCTAACTTTAACGACCTCTTTAAGAGGCAGAGTAGGCAAACCATGCTCGTTAATGACAGGATCCCCAAACATCTCATTGAAGATCGCCTGCCCGAGCGCGTTGATGCGGTCGAGGGCGCGGGCGCGGAGGCGACGCAGCGCGTCCGCCTGATCGAGGATCGCCGCAATGCGTTTCTGCTCCTCCAAGGATGGTAGGGGGATCTCCAGGCCACGAATATCGGCTCGCGACACCTGCAGGAACGTTGCTCCCCTTCCTTTTGAGCGAAGGGTGTCGGCAGCGTGCTCCATAACGCGCCAAAGATACCGCTGATCTAGATGACGGTTCTTGGCTCTCAGGCCAGCAACACCTCGGCCAAGGCAGTACCTTCTGTCCGCAAGGTTCAGGTCACCAATGGTCGCTCGGATGCAAACGATGATGTCGCCGGCGTCAGCCACCTTCGCGGGAGCCGAGGTGTACCTCTTTGGCGCCGGCGTAAGAGCACCAAAGTCGCCGGCGCCAGCGATTAGCGGCAAGCCGTCTCCCTTGTCATTGTATGTTTCGCCGCTGGGCGCTTGGCCCATTTCGATGTGTGCTACATCACCCAGGGCAACGATAGGATAACTCACGACAACATATCCTCAAGCCGATCCAGCCCCTCGGCAATCTCAGCTTCGATGGCTCGCAGCTCGGCGATGATCTCGGCGGGCGAGGAATGCTCCACCGCCTCGTGCTCCACCTGCTTGTAGCGGTTCAGCGACAGGTCCCAGCTGCCGGTCGCCTTGATCTCCTCGGCATCGACGACGAAGCTCTGCGCCGTGCGTGGGCGCAGCAGCTCGGTCTCCTCCCGATGCTTCCAGCGCGCGAGGATGTCGGGCAGGTTGTTCTTCGCGTAGTCCTCAGCCGACAGCGGCTGCTCCGGCACCGCGCCGAGCTTCGCCTCGTCCAGCAGCGGCGTGCGCTTGTCGTCGAGCGAGAAGCCGTCGGCCGTCATGTCGTAGAACCAGACGCCGCTGGTGCCGCCGACGCCGGTCTTGGTGAAGACCACGATGGCGCAGGAGACGCCGGCGTAGGGGCGGAACACGCCGGAGGGCAGCTTGATGATCGCCTCCAGTTTGTGGTCCTCGACCAGCCTGCGCCGGATCTCCTTGTGCGCGCCCGACGAGCCGAACAGCACCCCGTCCGGCACGATCACCGCTGCCCGGCCGCCAGTGCGCAGCAGCCGCAGGAAGAGCGCGACGAACAGCAGCTCGGTCTTCTTGGTCTTGACCAGCTTCAGCAGGTCCTTCGCTGTCGTCTCGTAATCGAGCGAGCCCGCGAACGGCGGGTTGGCCAGGATCAGGGAGTAGCGGCCCTCATCTCCCGCATGCTCCTCCGCCAAGCTGTCGCGGTAGCTGACGTCCGGGTCCTCGACCCCGTGCAGCGTCATGTTCATCGCGCCGATCCGCAGCATGGTGCTGTCGAAGTCGAAGCCGTGGAACATGCCGCCGTGGAAGTGCTGCTTGAGCTTCGCGTCGCGGAAGAGGCCGGCGTGATGCTCGCGCAGGTATTCGCCCGCAGCCACCAGGAAGCCGCAGGTGCCGGCAGCCGGATCGCAGATGATGTCGTCCGGCTGCGGCGCCATCAGGTGCACCATCAGGTTGATGATGTGCCGCGGCGTGCGGAACTGGCCGTTCTGCCCGGCGCTGGCGATCTTGCCGAGCATGTACTCGTAGAGGTCGCCCTTGGTGTCGCGGTCCTCCATCGGGATCTTGTCGAGCAGGTCGACGACCTTGGCGAGAAGGCCTGCATTCGGGATGCCGAGGCGGGCATCCTTCATGTGCTTGCCGTAGCTCGATCCGACCTCGCCCAGCGTGCGCAGGAAGGGGAAGACGTGCTCCTCCACCACTTCCATCATCACCCGCGGGTCGAAGTTCTTGAACCGCGACCAGCGCAGATCCTCGTAAGGCTTGCCCTTGGCGTCAGATCCCTCGGGGAAGATCCGCCGCTGCATCGGGGTGCCGAGCGTGCGGGACTTGTTCTCCTCCAGCGTATGCAGGTCGTCGAGCCGCTTGATGAAGAGCAGGTAGGTGATCTGCTCGATCACCGACAGCGGGTTGGAGACGCCGCCCGACCAGAAGGCGTTCCAGATTTGATCGACCTGCGTGCGCAGAGGTCCCGTGAGCATCCTGATGGTCCCAAGCAGTCCAAGTTTATGCTGTTGTGACCGACGCTACGCGCAACCTCAAGCGTGATCTTTCGCAAGCCAGAGCCTTGATCCGCGCCACATCGTTATTGGCCGGCGGCGCCGACGCGGTGGATTTGCGCTGAGAGGAGCTGCCGTGCTTTAATAAAGAGCTTTTTGTTTTCCGGCTTGTTGAGAAACTGGCTTCTTCCCGAGGTATGGGGCAGGTAGGCAACTCCCATATCACCCACGAAGTCAATCCTGCCGACGTAATCTTCTTGGGCTCCGGTGGCCAGCCCAAATAGCCTCTGAACATGCCCGGCCGCAAAGGCGCCGAGACATACAATCAGCTTGGGCTTGAAAATCTCGATCTGCCTTACCAAGAACGGTTTACACGCCCGAACTATTGGAGCTGGCGGAACCACGTCTTCCGGTCGCCCGTTGCTGCCTTCCTTTCTGCCGCAGAAACACTTTACCACGGAGGTTTGATAAACGAGGACGTCGAATTGATCCCTCCGCAGACCGCACTGTTCGAAGAGCGCGCGAGCTTCTTCCCCAGCTGGGCCGCTGAAAGGGCGGCCGCTGATGTATTCAGTCAAACCCGGTGCCTGGCCGACAAGCATTATTGACGCTCTATTCGGAGAAGACACAACGGGCCGCGGAGCAACTGGCGTATCGGGAAATCTTATATCGGCGGGAAAACGAGACAGATCAGCGCTGCAAGCTGTGCAAGAGCGAATGACCTCTGTTAATTCGAGCGCCTCAGGGAGTGCCATGTCTTCGTTGCCTTGCGTTGCTCGCGCTTCAGCTTTGCCTCAACGGCCTGTATTCGCTTGCGGCAAAAAGCGCACGAGTTGCGTCGATGATGCTGTCGGACCAAGCTACAGTGCGGCACCAACGAGATGGAACGGCGTCTGCTCCGTAAACTGCTCCCGCGAGCTGCCCCGCGATAGCCCCGGTCGTGTCGGCATCCTCGCCAAGGTTGGCCGCCAGCAGCACCGCCTCAGCGAAGCTGCCGGTGCGGGCGACGCTCCAGAGCGACGCCTCCAGCGAATGCGCGACGTAGCCGGAGGCGCGGATCGCCTTCCGCTGCTTGCCCCGCCAGCTTCCCGCCATGATCGAGGCGATAGCGCCCGCGTAGGGCTCCAGCCGATCCCGCAGCACCTCGCTGCGCTTGCGGCCCTCGATGGCGTCTGCCAGCGCCTCGGCGTAGGCCACGCAGCCGTCCACGGCCTCGGGCGCGCCGTGCGTCGTGCGGCTCTGCCGGGCGGCGACGTCGCGCAGCAGAGCGCGGTCCTGCCAATGCCGCACTGCGACCGGGGCAAGGCGCATCAGGCTGCCGTTGCCGGCCGTCTGCGGATCGGTGGAACCGGCGAAGGGGTCGCCCGACTTCTTCCACCGGCCGAGCGCCTGCCGCGTCGTGATGCCGATGTCGAAGCAGCGGCCGGTGCAGGAGTAGGTGCCCTTCTCGTGCCACTCCACGAAGCGACGCATGAGGTCTTTCTCGTCGAGCTTCGGATCAAGCGCGAGGCTGTCGGCCAGCGCGAGCGCCATCGCCGTGTCGTCGGTCCACTCGCCCGGCTTCAGCCCGAACGGCCCGCCGCCCACCATGTCGGTCAGGAGCGGGTAGCTGTCGCGCGCCTTGAACTCCAGCGTGGTGCCGATGGCATCGCCCACCGCGAGGCCCAGCAGAGCGCCTGTAGCGCGGTCCTTGATGGCCTCGGCGGTGGCGGCAGGCTCGGCCTCAGGAACGGGCTTCTGCGCCATGACATAGGCGAGCTGCGCGTCGGTTTCGATGGCGCCGGGGCGGGCCGTCCGCACCGCCTGCACGGCAGCCTTCGGCTCCATGCCCAGCTCGATGAGCAGCCGGCTCGCGATGGTGCCGGCGCGGCCGAGGCCGCCCTTGCAGTGCACCAGCACGTTGAAGCCTGCGCGGAGCCGCGCCCGCAGCCCTTCGCCGACTTCGGTCCACTGCCGCTCGAAGGATACGGGCGGCACCGAGTAGTCGCCGATTGGCAAGTGGAACCACGCCATGTGCCGCGCGGCCACCTTCGCCCCCATACCCTCTGTTTTTAAAGCCGTCAGTTCGTGGTCTTCGATCAGCGTCACCACGGCCGCAGCGTTCCATGCGGCGACGGCATCAAGGTCGAGGTCAAGGTCGCGATCCCATGCGCCCGTGGCAGCCTTGGGCTGCTTCTTGCCGGGGCAGAAGGTGATGCCGACACGGCCGGCACCGAGGAACGGTTGAACTTCGGCGATCTGGAGGGGATGGGTGAGGCTGGTGCGCAATTGGGGGAGGCTCTTCATTGCAGCCCCGCATGGATATGCTGAGGGCCTTGTTCTTTTTAAGACCTCGGAAACTACTCTGGTGGGCCTCGGATCAGCAAGACAATTCGGACGCTGCGCCGCGTGGTCACAGGTTTATCACATTCATGATCTTTCCCTCCGTCGAGGCTTCTTCGCCATGTAGAGGCTGCAGATGTCTTCTCCTTCCGATCTGCGGGCGCGCAAGGGCGCTATTCGTCGTCGCTCAGGATCGCAAATCGCCTGCCATGCGACGAGAAGTTGGCGTGCACCTCACCCGGAATGCCAATTTCGACATGATAGCGGCTTTTCGCCACGCGGATGATGGTCTGGTTGTCAACCCGGTGGACGATCAGGCCGGCGTCGGCCTTGTTGTACCAACGCGCGCTGTCCAAGATGTCGTAGAGCGTCGGCACCTTGACGTTGCCGTCTTGGTCTTTGTGCTGCTTCGCCGGGTGCGTCACGATGACGACCGCCACCAGGAACTTCTTCGCAAAGCGCTTGAAGACCTTGATCGCCCGACCGGTGTATTCGGTCAGGCTTTTGACCGGCAGCCGGCGATGATCCATCTCGTTCCACGGGTCGACCACCAGAACCTTGGCATTGTGCTGGACTGCGGCAGCCTCCGCGCGGTCGAGGAACCAGTCAAGCGTCGCGTCGTCGACTTCGGACGGCACGATCAAGACGTACTGCCGGTCGATCCAGCGATCCGCCCCGATAAGATCCATCTCGCTCTGATAGACCTCGGGCTTGCTGTTGAACCACGCCGGCAGGCTGCGCTTGTGATCGCGGGCCGGGGACGACGGCGGCCTCACCACCAGCCGAGGGCCTTTGTCCAGAGGCCGAGCTTCGCTATTCCTGCCCATCCGCAGCGGTAACAACACACGGTCTCGTTCGCGCCTATTGCGCGTTGTTCCTTTGCGCCGGCCCAACGCAGACCGAGAGGCACGGCTTCTTCTGGTTCATCGGCTTCCGCCCGTGACTGCACTGGGGCGGACTGTCGTATACTCACCGGGGGGATCATGCCCGAGGGTGATGCCCTTCTCGCGGAGCTTCACCCACACGCTCATGTCAGAAACCGCTCGGCCCCATCGGCACATAGCCGGGCATGTGCGAGAACTTGCCCTTCGGCTTGCCGGGCGGCTCGGGCGCGGGCTCGTCGTTCCAGCCGTCGGCATTGAGCCAAGTGGCAGCGTGCTTGGTGTAGTGGGGGTCTTGGCCCTTGCGGCGCTTGGCGTAGGCGGTGGCCCCGTCCATGAGCCGCTGGACGGCCGCGCGGCGTTTAGCGATCCGGAAGGCTTTGAAGGCGGCACCCTTGCCCTCCTTCCTCGGGTAGACCTGCCAGAAGGCCTCGAACTCGGCCGAGTAGCCCTCGCTCGGCTCGACCGGCTTAGACGCCGCTTGCTCCGAACGAACGCTCGCCTCTACCGCCGCGGCAGCGACGAGAACCGTGCAGTAAGAACTTTTCTCTTCTCGTTCTTCTTCTCCTTCACTGTCCCGGGAGTTGCCAAGGATACCATCAGGCATCCTTGAAGGATCGGTCACATCAACAACATCAACAGGTTGGCTGTTCTTGGTTCCCCACCGGGCGGTGTTGCCGGCGGCACTTCTCGCCCGGTACTTCTTACGTCGCGACCAAGCCTCCATCGCCTGCTCCGCGAGAACTCGATGGTACAAGCGACCGTCCGAGCACTTCACAAAGCCGCGCAAAGCCATTGCTCGGATCTTCGGCCAGCGCTTGCCGGCACCGGAGAAGGACGCGAGCACGCGTTCATCGTCAGGAAGGGACGCGTGCGGGTGCTGCTGCCAAGCACGGCACCAAAGCAAGCAGGCGGCCCAACACTCCTCGGGGGAACCAATGGCAACAAGTTCCGATGCCAGCAGCCGCTCGACGTCCAGCATGAACGCCGGGAACCCACGCAAATCAACCTCGGCGGGGACGAGGGGCGCCGGAAGTTGCGTCACTTCGGGATCTCCCCGCGAAGGTGGACCGGCAGCCCGTTCACAAAATCGCACAGAAGGCCGGAAACAGGCCGCACGAGCCGCTTCAGTCCTTCGCACGTAGTGCAGTAGCCCACGCTGTCCCACGCCTGCGCTGCGGCCGCGTTCTCACGCCGACGCTGCAGCAGCCATTGGATGCCCTGCCGGCAAAGGGAGATGCGATAATTGCCGTCGCGACACAGGACGCGGGCGTAGTCGTCAGAGGTTTCACGAGTGCTGTTTGCCCCGATAGGCGCAGGAACAGCGGCGAGGTGCTGGTTCATTCCTAAATCCAAAAAATGGATATGCAAGCGCCAGCGGCGGCGCCCTCGGGCGTCGCTGGCGGCATGTCCTATTGTGGAGGGAGACGTCGGTGCTTTGGCGCGTGAAAGATCGGCGCCCGCTGAACTGGATACTATGCGGCTCCGCGCATCGCCTCGCGGGAGGCGAGCCACGCGATCACCTCGTCCTCGATCCAGCCGACGGCGCGCTTGCCAAGCCGAACCGGTTTCGGGAACTGCCCCGAAGCCGACATGGCATAGATCGACGAGCGCGAGAGGCCCGTCGACGCGAGAACTTTAGGGAGACGCAAAACCTTCATTCCATTCCTCATGCTTGTCCGCGACCGCGCAGGTTGCGGCGGAATTCAACGTGAGCGAGGAAACGGCTTGGCGAGCTTAAACGTCCACACTCCGCCTCTAACGGCGTTGGCGTGCCGGTAGAGGTCCTTCGATCATGCCGTCCAAGCGATCTTTCCTCGGCCGAGAAGATCCGTAGCCGTCCTCATTTAGTTTGAGAAGGCCATCAGGTAGCACGGGAATGAGACGCTGCGGCCGGCGATATCATGGTCATGATAGGGGTTAACCACAGGCCAGTGCCACATTATCATCGTTGTGATAATTCGAGGCAAAAGTCACGGGCAAGCGGACCGACAGAAGCTCGACGGCGCTGTCGACCGGTTTCGACCCATTCTTGCAGAAGAAGGCGCACTCGCCTCTCACGGCGCCAAGGCAAGCGAGAGGCGAACGCGCTGAGATACCAATCTAGATGTCGCCGCCCGGCCGCTCGGTCACATAGTCCGCCCACTGCTGCAGGACGAGGCGGCGCTCCTCCAGAAGGTCCGAGCGCTGGTAGGCGGCATCGAGATACTTCGGCTGGTGGGCTTTGATGTAGTCCGACACCCGCTTGTCCACCTTCCCCTCTGCGCACCACGACCCGAGTGTCGCGCGAAAGCCGTGGGTCGTGATGTCGTCGAAGCGCTTAAGCGCAATGAGCATCGCGTTCTCCGACATGGGCTTCCCTCTGCCGCTGTCGAAGACGTAACCGCTTTCGGAGCGACCGAGATTGCTTAGGAACTGCAGCTTCTCCAGCGCCTGCCGCGGCAACGGCTGACGGCGCATCTTGCGTTTCTTCATATTGCCAAACGGCGTCACCCAGACCGCTTTGTCGAAGTCGATCTGCTCCCACTTCATCATGCGGATCTCTTTCGTCCGCTTCGCCAGCAGTACGGCGATGGCAATGCCGGCATGGGTGTGCGGCCCCATGCGCGGACGAGTGTGCAACCACGCCCACAACTCGTGGATGCGCTCGTGCGGAAGGGATGTGAAGTGCTTGACGTGGTGCTGGTGCAGAGGCATCGAACGCGGGGGCGGCGTGGGATTATCCTCGCGAAGCTCCAGGTCGATGGCGTAGTCGAAGACCCGCTCCACGTTGCCGCGAACCTTCACGCCGCTCGGATGATGCTTCACCCAGAGGTCGGCCAAAGCGTCGGTGATTTCGCGCCGCTTCATCTCATTGATCGGACGGCGGCCGATGCGCGGGAAGACATGGTCCTCAAGCTGCTTGGCCTGCCCCCATTGAGTGGTCCGGTTTCAATCTTAGTGCATGACAGGTCTTGGCGCCACGCTTGGGGTGGCCGGCGTAGCGGGTGCGGGTGGCGAAGCCGGCCACTGCACCGCCCGTGGTGCCGGAGGACGGTAGCCGAGCGATGAGTGCGGGCGCCTTGTGTTGTAATGTTGGCGCCAGGACTCGATCACGATCCGGGCCTCGGCCAGGCTGTAGAAGATCTCGCCGTTCAACAGCTCGTCTCGGAGCTTGGAATTGAAGCTCTCGCAATAGCCCTGCCTCGGGAAAACGGTCCCCCGGACCGTTTTCTGACCCTCGGCAGTCCCAAGGGCTGCCGGGCTCGATGAAAGCGGTGCGGGCGCCGACCGCGGCGATCCAGGTCCGCACCGCGGTCGCGATGAACTCGGGGCCATTGTCGGAACGTATGTGGCCGGGCACGCCGCGGAGGATGAACAACTCGGAGAGCACGTCGATGACGTCGGTCGAGTTGAGCTTGCGGGCGATCCGGATGGACAGGCATTCGCGGGTGAACTCGTCGAGGACATTGAGCATGCGGAACTTTCTCCCGTCGTGGGTTCGGCTTTCGACGAAGTCGTAGGACCAGACGTGGTTGGGGCGTTCGGGCCGCAGCCGGACACAGGACCCGTCATTGAGCCACAGGCGCCGCTTCTTCGGCTGCTTTTGCGGGACCTTCAGCCCCTCGCGCCGCCAGATCCGCTCGACCCGCTTCACGTTCACCACCCAGCCCGCCTCGCGGAGCAGCGCGGTGATCCGGCGATAGCCGTAGCGGCCGTACTGGCTGGCCAGCGCGACGATGTCGGCCGTCAGCGCCTCTTCGTCGGGCCGGCCCTGTGGCACCTTGCGCTGCGTCGAGCGATGCTGCCCCAGCACGCGGCAGGCGACCCGTTCCGACACGCCGAGCTTCTGGCGGACGTGGTCGATGCAGGCTCGGCGGCGGGCGGGGCTCAGTAGTTTCCCGAGGCAGCCTCGCGTAGAATCAGCTTCTCGAGCGTGAGATCCGACACGGCCTTCCGCAGCCGCTCATTCTCCTTCTCCAGTTCCTTCAGCCGCTTGACCTGATCGGTCTTCAGGCCGCCGAACTCCTTGCGCCAGCGGTAGTAGGTGAACTGGGTTACACCGATCGACCGTACGGCCTCAGCCACAGACCGGCCCTGCGACACCAACACGTCGACCTGCCGGAGCTTCGCCACGATCTCCTCCGGCTTGTGCTTCTTCTGGGGCATTCCTGCGTCCTCCATCCGGCTCGAAAGCCTACCTCAGGGAGGACCACTTTTCTGGGGGCAGGCCACTCGTATACCAGTGCAGAGCTGGATTTTGCTGCTGCACCTTGGACATTCTAACATGTCGAGAAGATGTTTTGCTAGAGCGATCAATGGTATATTAGATCCGCAATGGATGCCAATGGACTGCTTTAGACAAAGATGTGGAGTTCTCTCGCCCCGCCATATATCATTGAATTCTCTGCCTTTTCCGTGAGCATCTGGGCACTACCCGCCCAAAGACCCGCCCAACGTAAAACTGTGGTTCGGTCGCCCGCCCGTTGCCACCGCCGCGCCTCATCCGAACCCCATGCCAAAGCGTCGCAGGGGGAGGATGGCGGGTTTTGTATTCATGGGGTGATACTTCGTTCAGCCTGAACAACGCGGTCAGGCGGCCGCGATGCTGTGGTGCTGAAATCTGTCGTGCCGGATCGCCGTCAGGACGAGGGTGATGATGGCGGCAAGAAGCTTCCTCAGGTGGGCGAGGATCTTGCGGATGTTGTGGCCGCAGCCGCAGAGGACGGCGAAGAGGGCGTCTCCGAGGGTGCCTTTCAGGTAGCAGCGGGCGAGGCGGCCATCGGTCTTCATGTGGCCGATCGCGGGCTCGATGCTGCTGCGCCGTCGGAGCGCCTTCGCCAGCGAGGGCGTCAGGCCGCGGCGGGTGCCGCTGATCAGCACCTGGGTATGTTCGACGCCGTGGCCCTTGTAGCCGCGATCGACGACAGCCCGCTTCGGCGGGTGGCCGGTGAGGATCGCCACCTGCTCCAGCGCCTCGCCGAGGGTGTGGCCGTCGCAAGGGTTCCCCGGCAGCGAGCGCGTGCCCACCACGAAGCTGCCCGTCAGCGTGGTGGCGATGCTGACCTTGGTGCCGAACTCGTAGCGCACCCGAGCCTTGCCCTTGGAGATGCAGTCGACCTCCGGCTCATGCAGTGAATAGATCTTGCCGGGATCCTTCGGCTTCTGGTGGAGCAGCCGCGAGACCAGCACGAGCTTGTCGAGCATCCGCTCGCGCAGCGGCCCCGCGGGGATCTCGTCGAGCTGCCGCCGGATGTCCCGCATCACGCGGCCGGTGTAGCCTTTCTGCGTTCTCAAGGCCTTGCGCATGCGCCGGAACTGCTTCGCGTGGGCGTAGCGCCCCACCTGCGCCGCCAGCCGCGGTGCCAGGGGGCGTAGCTTTGGCGCAGCTCGATCCCGGCGTCCCGGGCCAGACCCACCAGCTGCGCCCGCGCGCGTTCGTAGAGGCGGGAGTCCGTCGGGTGCGCGATGTTCTTTTCCATGACGGTCGTGTCGACCGCCACCTCGTCGAGGCAGGCATCGTCGACGGCACCCGATTTCCGCCCGGCCTCGATGGTCTTCGTCAGCAGCCATTCGACTCCCTCTTCCCCGATCCGCTTCCGCCAGCGGATGAGCGAGGTGGGATCGATCGGCGGGCGGTGCTGAAAGAAGGTCTCCCCGGTGAAATGCTGAAAGTAGGGGTTCTCGACCCAGCGCGCGACCACAGCCTCGTCCGACAGCCGGAACGCGTGCTGCAGGTAGAGCAGCCCCGCGACCAGCCGCGGCGAGGTCGCCGGCCGTCCGGTGCTGGACGGGAAGAAGCCCGCCCATTCGCGCTCGAAGAACTCCCAGTCGATCAGCCCCGCCAGCGTGACCAGCTCGTGGCGCAGGTCGATCATGTCGACGAGGCGCGGCCGGAAGAGGTCATTCTGCTCGGGCGGACGGGGACGGTGCTTCATGCGGCGGACCAAAATTGCAGGGTTACGGGCGGAATCCTATGAAATCATGCAGGCCATGGCGACTGAAACCTCGGCTTTCACGCGCTGTATCAACCACTTCCGTGTTGTTCAGGCCGGACTAACGACTTCGCTCAGCACACGCTGCTGATTACCACCAGAGAACTCGCCTTCGTTCACTCGTCATCCCCACCGTTCGCGGCCCTCGCACCATCTTACGCACCGACGGCGCCTGGGCAACAACGCATCAGGCAACGGGGACGACGGACGGCTGCCGGCCCTTAGCCGCCGCTCGGCTTCGACCTACACTGCATGGCCGCATTCCCAGAAGCCGACGTTCGACTGGCGGCACAGCAAGGCTCGGTCGCGTAGCTATGGTTGCGCGCTAGCGGAGGTATTCGGACAGAAGGATGCGTCGGTAGTCGCTGCGTTCAGGCGACGCGTCGAGCCGAACTGGAACGGGTCACCGGTAGCCATTGGCGTGCGCTCGCGTTTTAATATTTCCACGAGAACATCTGGACTACGGGGCGCGATTAGGCGAGGTTGATGCAAACACAGGGTAATTTGAGCTTCGCTATGTTTTTGAATGACCAAGAAACCGCGACCGATCTTCTTTACTTCGAAGCCATCTCGAGGACCGTTGTCCGTCTGATCGACGCTTCCAAAAATGATCCTCTGACCATCGGGATTCATGGCGACTGGGGGGCCGGGAAATCCAGCATCCTCAAAATGATCCAGTCCTCCTGGGAGGACGACGGGACACTCTGCCTCTGGTTCAATGGCTGGGCGTTCGAGGGCTTTGACGACGCGAAAACGGTAGTCATTGAAACCGTTGTGGAAGAACTCACCCGGGCCCGGCCCAAGATGGCAGACGTCAAGGAAGCGGCCACTAAGCTGCGAAAACGTATCGACTGGCTGAAGCTCGCCCGCAAAACGGGCGGGCTTGCATTGACCGCCTTCTCCGGGGTCCCGACGCCGGACATTGTCTCGGATGCGGTAGGCCTGATCAAGGGCCTTGTGGACAATCCCGGCGAGGCTATCTCGATCGAGAAGCTCGTTGACTGGGCGAGCACAGCCAGCGAATTCGTAAAGGATGCTCCCGAAGAGGCGGGCGGGACCCCCGCGCATATGCATGCGTTCAGAGAGGAATTCGCAGCATTGCTAGATGCTGCGAAAGTCCAACGGCTGGTCGTCATGGTGGATGATCTGGATCGCTGCCTGCCGAGTACGGCCATCGCCACCCTGGAAGCGATTAGGCTCTTCCTGTTCGTCGAGCGCACCGCCTTCATCATCGGCGCTGACGAGGCGATGATCGAGTATGCGGTGAAGGACCACTTCCCGGAGCTCCCGCCATCCTCCGGCCCGGTGAGCTACTCTAGGAACTACCTCGAAAAATTGATCCAGGTCCCGTTCCGGATCCCCGCCTTGGGCGCTGCTGAGACGCGCATCTACGTGTCTCTGCTTCTGGCCGAGAACGCCCTCGGAAGCGACGACCCGATATTTACCCAGCTCATCGCCGCAGCGCGGGATCAGTTGAAGAAGCCATGGCTCATCCAAGGGCTCGACCGCTCGGCCATTGAAGAGGAAATCGGCAGGTTACCGGCTCCCATCGATAATGCCCTGGCCATAAGCGCCCAAGTCAGTGCGGTGTTGAGCGAGGGCGCGCACGGGAACCCACGGCAGATCAAGCGCTTCCTCAATACGATGATGCTGCGCGAGGCGATTGCAGAAGAACGTGGATTCGCTGACGACATCGAGCGGTCTACCCTCGCGAAAATCATGCTCGCAGAGCGTTTCGCGCCTTCGTTTTATGGGGAACTGGCGAAGCTCGCGGCCGGCGATATCAACGGATCTCCAAAAGCGATCAAGGCGCTTGAGGGTCATGCGAAAGTCAGTGGTTCGGCACAATCCGTGTCGGCCGCGGACGAAGAGCCAGTCGAACCTCCAGCCGAGGTCGGTGAATGGTTGACTAGCGAGTGGATCGTTCGCTGGGCGAAGACTGAGCCGAAGCTGGCAGGCAAGGATCTGCGGCCCTATGTCTTCGTCACCCGAGACAAACGTAGCGCGCTGTCCGGCGTCGCCGCCAATCAGCACCTCGAGGCGATCATCGAGAGGTTGATGGCGGGCCGCATCTCGGCCACTCAGAGTATAGAGGATTTGCGCAAGCTCACGGGAATGGAGCCTGAGGCAGTATTCAACGCGCTTCGCGACCACATCCTCGCGACAGACAAGCCATCCAGAAAGCCAGATGGTGTCGATGGGCTGGCAGTGTTGGTTGAGCATCACCCACAACTGCAGCCGCGATTGGTTGAGCTTCTCGAGGCATTGCCGACCGAGCACATCGGAGCATGGGCTGTGTCCAGCTGGAGCAAGGCACTTCAGTCCACCAACTCCATCGAACGCTTCGACTTGCTGAAGAACAAATGGTCGAAGCAGACAGAAAACAAGAAACTGCAGTCGGCAGCAAAAGCGACCGATCTGCTTCCGCGGGCAAGGAACCTCTAACATGGGAACCTCGACGCGCTTCGGTGGACCAAGTGGTGGGCTCGTGCCCAGCTGGGCGGACGACCCCTCGCCGGCAACGTCGCCAGCACGGGGCAGGCGCCTTCGGGCGCACCTTCTGCTCCGGATGGAACGGCACAGCCGAGCGCCCCGCAGGTCGTGCCCGCGGATACCGGAAGCTTCCGGAGTGCGAGGAGAAGCTTCAACAAATTCGCCCAGAGTGGAGATCGCGGCGACCTAGGCAAGTCCTTGTCCAGCTATGTGCGTTCCGGGACGGGCGGGGCACGCGGCGCCGCTCGGCGCATGGGCGCTTCGCGGTCGGCGGGCGCTCGCCTCTTGGGCTTCGTGCGAAATGTGGAGAGCTTCGGAGCGGCTACCGCTCTTCAGCAATTCAACCTCGGGTCTCTGGCATCCCGGCCGGCTGCGGAAGTCTTCACAGCGCTCCTGGATTTCATCTGTCCGCCCGGCGGAGCCTTGGATGAGGCCATCGCGCGGCAGGCAATGCTGGACGCGATCTCCGATTTCGCTGATGCAGGGATGGACGACTTCGGCGCCATGTCGGACGCCGAACGTCGGGAGTTCTTCTTGGATTTCATCATCCGTTCAATCGAAGGTCGGATCATCACCGACATGGCGACGCGCGGGATGGCACGCTCTGCCAGCGTCGAAGCTATGGAAGACATGCAGGAACAGCTCCACGATTTCGTCGCGGGTCACACCAGAGGGGCTTTAGCACCCCTTCTGGACGGGCCGGTCCACTCCGACGCGGAGATGATGAACACGATCGACAACATTTACGAAGCTGGGTTCGAGCTGATTAGCCTCATGGGAGAAGCTGAATGAAGGGGCGCCAGGTTATCATCCTCAAGCTCGGTCCAGAAGACAAACCGTCTTCCACTTCGGCCGACGATACGTCCTATCCGTTCGATATGCTCGACGCAGATGCTCGACTTGATTTTGGACTAGGCCGGGCGATGGACGACTTGGCCGATCTGGGCATCGTCCCATCGGAGACGGCGATAGATTTGTCACTCATCTCTGTAGCATTGACCGCTGCGGACACTCGGATTTCACGAGAATCCCATGCGCAGGATGGATGGAGCCGTGAACTCGGTCTCGATGTCCCGGTGTCCGATCCCGTTCTCTGGAGAAGCGTCGAGCCATTGCTGGCGAAGATGCTAAATTTTCTCACCGGTGATCGATGGACTCTGCAGTTCCGCGCCAGACCGAGTGCTTGCTCGCAGCTATCCCCACCGTCGTCGAAGCTCTGCCTAGGTTCTGCGCTGGAGGTTTGCCTGTTTTCCGGAGGACTGGACAGCTTTATCGGCGCAATAGATCTTTGTTCGGATGGCAAAGCGCCATTGCTAATCAGCCACTACTGGGACGGTGAAACGAGCAAGTCGCAGACACATTGCAGGGAAGCCCTCGAGAAGCAATACGGCGCACTCGGCATTAGGCATGTCCGGGCTCGAGTTGGTTTCGGCCATGACGTTTTGGGCACTGGCAGCTCCGAAAACACGCTGCGGGGCAGATCCTTCCTCTTTTTCTCCCTTGCGGTCTTGGCGGCTGACGCATTGGGCGGCGACCAGATCGCGCATGTCCCAGAGAACGGACTCATCTCTCTTAATGTGCCCTTGGATCCATTGCGTCTCGGTGCGCTCAGCACCCGAACGACACACCCCTACTATATGGCGCGCCTCAATGAACTGCTGGTAGCGCTCGGTCTCAAAGTGAAGCTGGTTAATACATACGCCTTCAAGACAAAGGGCGAGATGATCGGCGAGTGTCGCGACCAGTCTTTCATCGCCAAGGCGGCGGCGAACACGATGTCTTGTTCTTCGCCTGCGAAGGCCCGCTGGCAGGGCGAAGCGCCCAAGCATTGCGGATACTGTGTCCCGTGTCTCATTCGCCGGGCCTCCATGCTAGCTGGCCTCGGAAACGACTCAACCGACTACTCAATCCCGGATCTGAAGGCGCGCGACCTAGATAGCAGCGAAGCGGAAGGAATGCATGTTCGATCCTTCCAGCGTGCCATTACTCGACTCCGTAAGCGCCCCGCAACGGCGAGCCTCGACATCCACCTCCCAGGTCCACTGATCGATCACCCTGATCGGTTAGCTGATTACGAGAAGGTCTATCGCACGGGTATTGCGGAAGTGGAGGCGCTGCTCCGCGGGGTTCGAGCACGACCGCTATGAAAAAGGGGACGGGGCCGCGTTGGGTCGATTTCCACTGCCATCTCGATCTCTACCCGGATCACGCTGCCCTCATTCAGCAGTGTGACCAAGCGGAAGTCGCGACATTGGCAGTGACAACCACTCCGAAGGCATGGCCACGGAACAAAGAGATGGCGGCACAGTCTCGGCTGGTGCGGGTTGCTCTTGGTCTTCATCCACAGCTCGTTGCGGAACGGGTTGAAGAGGTAGCAATTTTCGAGCGATACTTGCCGGACGCCCGTTACATTGGAGAGATCGGCCTCGACGGGGGACCGCGGTTCTATGGGAGTCTGAAGGAGCAAGAGCAGGTCCTTGACCGGATGCTGCGGGCCAGCGCCGAGCAGGGGCGCAAGGTGGCGTCACTTCACAGTGTCCGCAGCGTCGCCAAGGTGCTCACGGCGCTCGAGGGCACCAGGTTTATCGATACTTCGAAGGCAGTCTTGCACTGGTTCACAGGAACCAAGGCGGAGGCGCGGCGGGCCGTCGAAATGGGGTGCTATTTCTCGATTAATGCCGAGATGCTGCGAACCGAACGGCATCGGATATTGGTCGCCTCATTGCCACATGACAGATTGCTGACGGAAACGGACGGCCCTTTCGTGAAAACTTCGCGCGGAACGGTGCGTCCGCGCGATGTCGAAGAGACCGTCTTTCAACTTGCCGAGGTCTTCGGTTTCACCGTAGAGGATATGCGGTCGGGTCTGCTATCGAACCTGAGATAACTGTTGAGCTAGTTTGCATCGACCTCGCAGCTGGTGGGGGCGTGAACCGCGCCGGGTTTGCCGGAGGCCGATTTTGTTTAGTTACGCGGCCATGGGTGCAGCTTCCAGAGCAGCGTAGAAGTTGGCCTCGGCTTCTGTCGGCGGGATGTTCCCGATCGGCTCGAGGAGACGGCGGTTGTTGAACCAGTCCACCCATTCCAGCGTGGCATATTCGACGGCCTCGTCGTGGCCGGCGAAGAGCGCGTTCTTCCGCCCAAGGGTCAGCGGCCGGATGCGGTTCTCGACGGGGTTCGAGTCCATCTCGATCCGGCCGTCGTCGGGGAACAGGATGAGACCCGGCCAATGATCCAGCAGGTAAGCCGCGGCCATCCCGAGGTCGGACTTCTTCGACAGCCGCGCAGCCTCCTGGATGAGCCAAGGGTGCATCGCCTCAAGGAGCGGTTTCGAGCGCTCCTGCCGAACGGCGCGGCGTGCCTCGGGCGCCTGACCGCGGATCTCCCTCTCGATGGCGTAGAGTTCCGTGATCCGCCGCAGTGCCTCGTCGACGAAGGGCGAGGCCGCGCTCGGCCGCGCCTCGATCAGCTTGCGCCGGGCGTGTGCCCAGCAGAAGGCAAGCTGCACCCGGCTGCCCTCGGCGAGGCGGTTGTAGCCCTGTGTCAAGCGACACGCAGCCTGAAAACGAGCGACTGGGACAACTACGTTGACGAACACCGCTCCGGCAAACCCGGCGCAGTTCAATGCACATCGCCCGCCGCGCAATGGCCAGGGCGACCGCTACCGGCTGGACCCTGCGCCGTCTGCGCGAGAGGGACCTGCGCGCCGGTGCACGACTGACGATCTCGGGGCGGCGAATGACGCTGGCGCTGTCCGCGGCAGCAGCGCCGTTCTGGTCAGCGCTCTGGCCGAGGCTGATGGCGCTGCACTGGGCCGATCCGTAGCGGCTGGCCTCACCGGATGTCGATCGCCTGCGAAAGCGTCCACGGACGGCCCGTTCCCATGCGCAAAAGGCACCCGATCGCCCTCTTAACGCGCAAGAAACCCGGTCCCGGGGCCGCATCCACCCCACCAACTCTAAACGACGCCACCTCCGCCCCACATTCGCGGCCCTCGCCAGCACCGAAGCGATTCGATATCGCCAGCCAACAGAGTTCGGTGAGTTTGCCGGGTTGAGGCAGCCGCGGCTAAGACT
Organism: Rhodobacter sp. CZR27; assembly: GCF_002407205.1. Classification (NCBI taxonomy): domain Bacteria; kingdom Pseudomonadati; phylum Pseudomonadota; class Alphaproteobacteria; order Rhodobacterales; genus Rhodobacter; species Rhodobacter sp. CZR27. The sequence goes on from NZ_CP023548.1 coordinate 3,068,601, forward strand.
GATGCCTTCTTGCGATCTCAAACTAAAGGAACTAGGGATGCAATTGTAAGGTATTGTTCGAAACACACCGCGTTAGGCGGAACGGATCAAAATAATAATGTCGCGCAAAAAAGTAGAGATGCCTGGTCTCCGTCAAAGGAATCCAGAAATTACTTCGGCCATTATCAGTGCCGTTGTAGCCCTTGCGATTGCCGTCCCTTCAGCAGCTTTTACCTTCTGGAAAAACATCACCATTCTTCAGACTATTCGCAGCGAAACTCGCGTCAGAGATCTTTCCTCGGCGCGGACCCAGCGGTTCTTAAACCGTCATGATGCATATGTTACTGCTTATCGTGAATTTGAGAGCAAAGTGCGAGAGACGAAAAAATCGGAGGACGGATTTGTTCGGCGCCTAAATCTAATCACTGATCTCTATGCAAAACACAGCCGTGATCTTGTGGAACTTTACTCCGATTACATTTCGGATGAAGTGGTAGGTCTGAAAACCCGTCTTCAAGATGGAATTGACAAGCATGCACAAAGCCCTTCCATTGAAAACGCAATGGCCTTCCATAAAGATGGTCTAAAGTTTCACGAACTGCTCGCTCGTGACTTGGTGAAGCAATAAATCGCAAGAGAATCAAATGACAAAAACCGACGTGGTCTCCTTCTTCCCTGATCTTGTCGCGCTTTAACCGGCCATTCGCACCCCGCGCAACGAACGACTGCTTCCGCCCATTGCCGCGGACGCAATGCCGTAACCTCACGGGCCGCTGTCCGCCCATCGCGGCCATCTGTAGTAGACTAGGTCCTCGCTGCAGTACAGCGCCTACGAAGCAGACATCCATTGCGCTCGTTTCACAGGGTAACCTTCGCAGAGCTTGAGAGGGATGAAAGCTGGAGGTGCTAACCTAAACAGTGAAGATTGATCCATTAGACAGGTGGGTACGGTCGACGGATGGGAGACGCTGTCCCAGCTTCTCGTGCCGATGCCTCTGACCGTGCGGCCTGAACGGCACCAAGTTCACATGCCCGGAGCGCGCCGCCAGGGAATTTCCACAGCATTCGCGACACGACCCTGCATCCCCGGACGAAAGTCTCGCAAGAAGCCCATCAAATACGACAGGCGGCGCTACAAACGCCGCAACCGCATCGAGATCATGTTCGGTCGCATCAAGGACTGGCGGCGCGTCGCAACCCGATACGACCGATGCCCCGAAACATTCTTCTCAGCCATCATCCTCGCCGCCATCGTCTTGTTCTGGCTTTGAAACTCAATGAGTATGGACCATAGGTCGTGCGGCACTGCGAAAGTGCAGATGATGAAGACGGGACGACGACTGATGACAGGCCAGAGCGGCGACATTATTCGGGCCATGCGGAGACGCGCCAGCAGGATCTTCGACTTCTGCATCATGGCATTCTGTGTCCTGGCGGTGATGCTTGCCGCAGGTGTGGTCCGGGTTCGCGAAAGAGCTGCGGATTTCACCCGACCCGAGGACGCGATCCATCTTGGCCTGGTGCTTGCCGGCTCACTGGCATTCGTCGCCCTTGTCATCGCGTATCGCCGCAGCAACGAGCCTCTCGAGAGGTATGACCGGGCCGAGAATACCCTGGTTGCCCTGCTTCGCGCAGACCGTTCGGAATACATCCGAAACGAGTTCGACGCGCTGGCAAGACGCTCGCGACACGATCCTTTTGTCCGGGGCCTGATGGATGATCGGCGAGATGCGATCATGAACCACCTGGCGAGTGTCATGGCGGCGGAAGCGCAAGAGCGCGAGACACGACGGAAGCTGGCGGAGATCGCTGCCGCGGAAGAGATGGCAGCCCGGGATGAAAAGGTGCGCGAGACCCGGCTGGCGGCTCTGACGAAAGCCTTCGAGGACGTCAGCCGGGCCTGCGTCGATCACATCGAGGCCCGGTACAGGGACTCGCCGGTCTGCCAGGTGGAGAGGCTTTTCACGGAGGCCCTGACGATCGCCAGGAAGAACCGGATCGACGCGGAAGCGAACTGGAACACGAAACTTCACGGCATGTCCTGGTGGCAACAGCTGAACACCGAAGGGCCTGACCTCGCAGCAATGGACAAGCAGATCGCGGAGATCGAGGCCGCGCAGCGCCGCTTCCTCAGGTCCGGCAAGTCTGCCCGGAACCGCGCCCACTTCGATGTGGTGAAGGATCGCGCGAAGGCGCGTCACCTGCAATGCCTGCTGCCAGCCTACCAGACCCTGCCAAGCTCCCACCTCGAGCGTTATGACGAGAAGATGATCGCGAAGAGCGCGCTCTGGCTCGCGGCGATGTCGATCCCGGTCTCGGCCTGGGTGGATATCACCCGGGCAAGCGACATCTACGACTGTCTCCGCGAGGTGAACGGCAACTATGCGGGAATGTCCGACATCGATATCTGGATGGACGCCCTGATGATGCCATCGGAAAGCCTGGCCGGCCTCGCCTCGCTGACCAAGGGAGCCTGGTTCGAGAAGCTGGTCGAGAGCGACCTGGGAGGGGAGCGCTTTGAGCACTTCAACCATCCGGACGCCGACATCGTGGTCGATGGCATCGCCTACCAGTTGAAGGCCACCGACAGCGAAAGCTATATCGACAGCGTTGCGGACGGCATCCCGGTCATCGCCACCTCGGAGGTGGCCGCCGCAACAAACGTGATCGACGGCGGCTACGCCAATGCGGACCTGAACGAGTCCGTCGATCTTGCGCTCGGTGGACCCGGCATCGATATCGACGACACAGCGATCGATGCCTTGCTGGCAGGAGTCGGTTGCTTGGGCACGCTGGCGATGCTCCGCGGCTTCAACCACGTGTCGGAAAAGATCCGCAATGGCGGGGATCGCGAAGAGGCCGTCCTCGAAGGGATCGGCGTTGCCGTCACCGGAACAGCGAAGGCCTTCGTCGACACGGCCGAGCTTGGCTACAAGGCACTCAATTCGCGGCCGAGCCGCTTTCTCGGCCGCATGGTCGTCAAGGCGGCCACTAAGCTCGACGAGAAGCTGTCCGGCAACTAGGGTCCAGACGGCGCCAGTCAGGCCGGCTCGCCGTCGACCGGGATGAGTTTCGGTTCTCTTGGGCTTTGATGATGGGTTGGGTAGCCCCTCCTGACGGCACTTATGTGCCACAGTGATCCAGACAGGATCAGGAGGAACCCGCTATGAAGGACGTCTCGATCATCGGCGTTGACCTGGCGAAACAGGTTTTTCAACTGCACGGAGCGACAGCAGAAGGCGAGGTCGTGTTTCGCAAGAAGCTGTCGCGCAAGCAGTTTCTCACGTTCATGCAGTCGCAGTCCGGGTGCATCATTGCGATGGAGGCCTGTGCCACCGCTCATCATTGGGCCCGGACCTTGTCGGCCATCGGGCATGAAGTGCGCCTGATCGCCCCGAAATTCGTCAAGCCGTATGTGAAGAGCCAGAAAAACGACATGGCGGATGCCGAGGCGATCGCGGAAGCGGGCAGTCGGCCGACCATGCGTTTCGTCGAGGTGAAGACGCCGGAGCAGCAGGGCCTCGGCATGATCTTCAGGCTGCGGGATCTGCTGGTAGGGCAGCGGACGCAGATGATCAATGCCTTGCGCGGCCATCTCGCCGAGTTCGGGCTTGTCGCCGGGAAGGGGCGGGAGAACGTGGACAAGCTGCGGACCGTTCTGGAGCCGGGCGCAGGGTCAGACGATCTTCCTGCTGTGGTCCGCCACATGGCACAGCTTTGCTTTGATCAGATCGACGATCTGTCGCAGAGGATCACCGAGCTTGATACGCAGATCGCGGCGGCCAGCAAACGTTCGCGGTTCTCAGCCCGACTGCAAAAGATGCCCGGCATAGGCCCTATTACCGCGATGGCATTGGCGGCTTTCGCGCCACCGATGGAGAGCTTCCGTCAGGGAAGGGATTTCTCGGCTTGGCTGGGCCTCGTGCCGCGACAGCATTCCAGCGGCGGCAAGCAGAGGCTCGGCCGCACGAGCAAGTCCGGCCAGCGCGACATCCGGCGCTTGCTGATCATTGGCGCGATGGCCGTAATCTCCGGGACCAAGATCCGGCCACCCGCAGAAAGCTCGTGGCTGGGGCGGATGCTGGCACGCAAGCCACGGATGCTGGCCGCCATCGCATTGGCGAACAAGATGGCCCGCATGCTTTGGGCCATGATCACAAAGAACGAAGAGTTTCGAGGGGGACCGCTGATGGCGAACTGACGAGGTCAGCAGCACCGCCTCGAAATGCGGGAGAAGCTGAAGCTTGTATGAAATCGATCGGACAGATCGGGGTTGGGGAAACCAGTGTCACATGGAGAGCTTCGAGCTCGTTTTGATGTTTTGACCACAACCCGCGCATCCCATACCGGCCATGGAGCAAAGCGCTCCGACGAAAGGCCTGACACATGGACGCATTCGATCGTATCATGCTAGCCGAGGCGACAGCCCGCTAAAACCGGGGCTACCCACACATGATGTGACCGCCCCCCGAGGTCATCGATGTGCCAAGGTGGGTCTGCGACGATCCACAGAGGAGAGCGGTCATGTCGGAGGTTACCACGGTCGGGCTCGATCTGGCGAAGAACGTGTTTCAGGCGCACGGTGCCGACGCCTCGGGCCGAGCTGTGCTTCGGAAGAAGCTTCGGCGGGATCAGGTGCTCGACTTTTTCGGCCGCCTGCCGCCTTGCATCGTGGCGATGGAAGCGTGCGGCGGGGCGCATCTCTGGGGCCGCGAGATCGGCAAGCTCGGGCATGAGGTGCGGCTGATCCCAACCTCCTACGTCAAGCCGTTCGTGAAGCGGCAGAAGAACGACGCCGCCGCCGCCGAGGCGATCTGCGAAGCGGCCCTGCGTCCGACGATGCGCTTCGTGCCGGTGAAGAGCGAGGAGACCCAGGGGGCCGCGATGGTCTTCCGCATCCGCGAGCTTCTGATCCGGCAGCGGACGCAGGCGATCAACGCCCTGCGGGGCTATCTGGGTGTCAATCGGCGTCGAACTTCTTATTGCGCGCCGATCAACACCCGACCTCCGCTTCCCCCAAATCGTCATCTGCGATGTCGCTGAATCTTCACATTCGATGTCGCGCCGCACTGGCCTCGGCTCCAGCGCCAGATTCCGTTCGTTCTTGTCGCTCGAAGATCAGTTGATCTCGACCTCGACGGTACCTCCAAAGGACTTTGCAACGGAAAGATAAGAGCGGAACTCCTTGGCAGCCTCCACGATCTTGCCTTCGAGAAAAAGGATCTCCGCAATATCCTCGCACTCGAACTTTTGACCTTTGAGCAGGGTTTCGACATAGATCGAATGCGACTGCGCAATAGCGCCAGGCCTTTTTCGATATTCCCAAGTGTAGAGGTGCGTGGACGAGGGCATGTATTGAGAGCAAAGCGCACGCTCTTCGTCGGTTATCTCCGCGATCGCTCCCAGTTCGAACCTGACGCCTTTGTGTCCGCCGAGCAGGCCTTTCAAGTCTTTCTGGTTGCGGGAAAAGATAATCTTCATTTGCGATGCCTGTTAAACTGAACGACAACTCCATTGCTATTGGATGTGGTAAGCTCGCGGCCGGGAAGCTGTCAAGTTTCGAGCTTGGCGGTGGCGTCGGAAAAGGCGCGCAGGTCAGCGCTGAAGCAGGGTACTGGTCTAGGATCAGGACTTCGGTAACGGTGCCGTGCCAGTTAAGCGGTTCGCGACGGCGCCGTGCCCGCAGCCGATGCAAGCGTCAGCTATCGCATGATCTTTCGGGTGTGATGCCGCAGCAGCGTCAGGCTGCTCTCCGCCGAGCCTGTGTGAAAACCCCTGTTCGTGTTAGACTTCTGCAAGTAGGGAGGCTCTGCATGTCGGGTTTCATCGAGGGTGTGAGGCGGGATCAGACGACGCTTTTTCCGGAGCGGCTGGAGGACTGGATCGGCGAAGACCATCTCGTCCGCGTCATTGACCTCTTCGTCGATCAGCTCGATCTGGCAAGGCTTGGCTTTCATCGTTACGCGGCAGCGCGGACAGGTCGGCCGGGCTATCATCCGGCGGTCCTGCTCAAGCTGTTCATCTACGGCTATCTGAACCGGATCCCCTCCAGCCGGCGCCTCGAGCGCGAAGCGGGGCGCAATGTCGAACTGATGTGGCTGACCGGGCGACTGGTCCCGGACCACAAGACGATCGCGGACTTTCGGCGCGACAACGGTGGCGGCATCCGCAAGACCTGTGCGCAGTTCGTGGACCTCTGTCGCCGGATTGGCGTGCTGAAGGGCGACTGCGTGGCGGTCGACGGGAGCAAGTTCAAGGCGGTCAACAACCGCGACCGCAACTTCACCAAGGGCAAGGTAGCCAGCCGCCTGGCGCATCTGGAGGCCGAGGTCGGTCGCTACATGGAAGAAGCCGACCGGATCGATCGCCAGGAAACCGGCGAGGCGCGAGCCGAACGGGCAGCGCATCTGACCGGCCGCTATGTCCGGATCCGGCAGGAGATCGAGCGCCTGCTGGCGATGCAGGAGGCCCTGGCCGACGCGCCGGACGGGCAGATATCGCTCACCGATCCGGATGCACGCGCCATGGCCACAAGGGCGCAGCACAGCGGACACGTCGGTTACGACGTCCAGAGCGTGGTCGATGCCGAAACCCACCTGATCGTGACCCATGCCGTGACGAACCAGGGCCACGACCGGGATTTGCTGGCGGTGATGGCCTGCGTGGCGAAGGCAGTGCTTCAGCGTGAGGATCTGCACATCCTCGCCGACAAGGGCTACTTCAGCGCCCGCGAGATCCTGACCTGCCACGAGCTGGGCATCACCACGACCGTGCCGCGCCCCGACACCTCGGGCAGCCGGTCGGAGGGGCGGTATGTGAAGGCCGATTTCGCCTATGAGGCGGAGTCCGATGTCTACCGATGCCCGGCGGGCGAGGCACTGACCTACCGATACACCACCGAGGAGGATGGCCTTCAGTTGCGGCGCTACTGGACCACGGCCTGCGCGGCTTGCGACCTCAAGGCTCGCTGCACGACCGGCCGGGAACGGCGGATCACCCGCTGGGAGCAGGAGCACCTGATCGAAGCTGCCCAAGCCCGGCGGCGCAGCGCATCGGCACCGATGAGTGTCCGCCGCTCCACGGTCGAGCACCCGTTCGGCACCCTCAAGTCATGGATGGGCCCCAGCCACTTCCTCACCCGACGTCTCTGCAACGTTCGGACGGAGTTCGCGCTGAACGTTCTCGCCTACAACATCAAGCGAATGGTCTCGCTGATCGGCATCGCAGGCCTGACGAAGGCGATGTCCGGCTGAGCTGACAGCCCCGACGCACGTGCCTTCGAGCTACCGCCAAACCATCCCGCAATTTCCGCAGAAGCGCCACTACTGAAGCAGACGAAAAGGTCGGTCGTCGTGCGATCGCCAGTTTCCACACTGCCTCGGCGGTGAGCGGACCGTGAGGTCGCGGCATCGCGTCCGTGGCAATGGGCGAAAGCGGCCATTCGCGACTCGCTCTTGGCGCAACGCGTTGCGCAGCAAACGGACCTTCGCTCCTGCGTTGTTGAGCGCGGTAAGATAGCGCGCCCGGCCCATTGCTGCCGGTCGAGCCTGCAGGGACGCTGCAGCGCGGCTTCCCTGAACCGGCCGTTGATAGCTGACCGCAGCGAGATTGACCGTGCGGTGTCGGCACTGCGGGACCAAGCTGTTATCGGCGCAGTTCGCGCCTGCCTCATGCTCCTGCAGGAGGCCAATAATCTGCTCTTCCGTCAGTCGTGCCTTCTTCATCGTCCCTCCTCTTCATGGGCCGAACTCTAATCGCAGATGGAGGAAAGATCGCGTGGCAGGTCACGCAGACAACGGCCATGCGCGCAAACCCTTGCATACTTCTACCGTCGGAGGGCGCGCCGGAGCGTAGTGCCTTTACGTGAACGTTTGCGCCGAGTGTGGAGGGCTTGCGCCACCGTCAGGGAAGCGAGCTGAAACGTAGCCGTCCGCGTCGCCGGGATAGTGTCGGCTCGCCAGACTCGCGTGCCCCGTCTCGGCAAAGAAGACATCATACCCCCACGACGATGCCCCATCACGTCAGTTTCTCGGAAAGAGGACTGTCAGGCCCAACCGAAGCGCCCATCCATCCGGGCCGCTTTCGGGGGCCTCCAGCCAGTAGCGCGCTCCGGCCTGGAACTGGAGCGGACGGCTGCCCGCCTTCACGAGTTGCGCGACCGTGAAGTTCACCGGCACACTCCATTGCTGGTCCTCCCAGTCGTAGGTGGACTCGCTGTTGAGGGTGAACGTCGTTCCGCCTGGTGTCGAATGAGAGAGAAAGGGCTGGACGAGGGTCACGGAGGATTCCCCGAACTCCTCCTCGTCCGAAATGGACCACACATGGTTGCTGAGCGCCCCTCCCGTCCAGGGTCCCTGCTGGATCGCCACCACGGCGGTCAGGCCTGCGCCCCATTGCTTGGGAGCGATGCCGTCGTTTGCCGTGGGAAGTTGCACGACCGGGCCAGCACCCCAGATCACTCCGGCAGCCGTCGGTGTCTTGGGCGAGAAGAACAGGCTCTGGGTGATGTTGCCGAGGCCCGTCTCATCCTCCGATCCCGGCCCGAGATCCGAGCGCCGGACGATCGGCACGATGGTGCGCGAGATGAGGTTCCAGTTCGGACTGATCGAGAACGGGATCACCGGCTGGATGTTGAGCAGCGACTGGTGGCCATCCCCGGTACCGAGGCCCTCGTCGAAGTTGAACTGGAACGGCACGCTGATGAGGTCCGAGACCGGATTGGCAAGGTCGTGCGCGAGGTCCTGCGTCCCGGCTTCCTGTGCGGCCGACGCCCCGGCGAGGCTCGCGGCGCTCGCCCAGACAAGGATGGTCGGGAAGCTAGCGGGACGTTTCATGGTTTCCTCCGTCTGCTGTTTGCGCACCCGCGGGCTGGCCGGTCGCCTTGTTTCCGTGACCTTCGCTCGTGACTCGCCGCTTTGCTGAAGCCAATCTCCCGCATCGGCTTCCCACCTAGCTAGCGGCTCCACCTGGCTGTTCCAGAGGAACCGGAAACCGAACTGCCCGGATTGCCGCGTGGTGGAGCAAGCATCGATGGCCGGGGGGAGAAACATCAAGGGAACCGGCGCCTCCAAAGGTCAGGCGCGATCGTATCGCATCGTGGCATCCATCCATGGATAGGAAGAGTTGCGTTCCTGTCGCGACCGACTGCATCTCGAGGCGCCTCGTTGCCGAGGGATAGATGGCAGTCACGCGGGCCGACCGCCTCGCTTGCGGAGCGAGAACAAGCCGGAGCAGCCCGGGTCATCCCCAACGATACGCTCAAGGCCGTCCGGCGCCGCTTCGGCACCTGGCCACGCGCCCTTCGGTCGTCGAAATGACGTCCGCCGATGGCTCGTTTGCCGTGAAGAAGGCGCAGATCCTTGCCTGACGCCCCACGAAGACCGGCTTCGCCCGTCCAAAGCCCGCCCGGCATTCGATTTCGCTCGCCGTTTGTTCTCAGAGCAATAGCGGACAATGGCTCGCCCCTCGGGACGGCGCCGAAGGGCGATTGCGACGCTTCCCGATGCCCGGACCCTTCCCGAACATTCCGACCGGGATCAGGGTCCCAGTGGCCCCGCACACCGAGATCAGGATCACTCGCTCCGCGAGGTCGTGCAGATTGACCTGCGCCGCTTAAGCGATGGCAACCCCCGTCGGAAGTCGGCAAAAATCCGGAACCGATTTGGAAAGACGTGCATTACAGGGGAACTTCCTTGAGATCGGCCCCTTGACCCTCTCACTTGTTCCACCGAGCCGGGCACGGAAGGACACAAGGCGCATACCGGGGCAAACCCGCGCGATCCACCTGACCGCATCGACCGCCATATCGATGGCAGCCAGTCGGCGCAGTACCAGACTACGCATTCCCACGACGGAAATCCGACAGAGGAGCGAAGACCATGGGAAGGACATTCCAAGGAAAGGCGAGCCTCGACATCCGCGACTCCCGCGCGGATTGGGAGGCGTTCCTCGACAATCGGGCACCAAAAGACGCGCCCAACGTCCTCGTCGTTCTCTACGATGACACGGGTCAGGCAGCATGGTCGCCCTATGGCGGCCGCATCGAGATGCCGACGCTCGACAGGCTGGCACGGAACGGCCTTACCTACTCCCAATGGCACACCACGGCGGTCTGCTCGCCGACGCGCTCCTGCTTCCTGACCGGACGGAACCACCACCAGAACGGTTTCGGGTCTATCTCGGAGGCCGCCACCGGGTTCCCCGGCTACAGCGGCCACATCCCGCTGGAGAACGGCACCATCGCCAGCATCCTGCGCGACGCCGGATGGAGCACCTTCTGGATCGGCAAGAACCACAACGTGCCCGTGGATGCGTTCGGCATGAGCGCGTCGAAGAAGAAGTGGCCGCTCGGGCTCGGCTACGACCGTTTCTACGGCTTCATCGGCGGCGAGACCAACCAGTGGTATCCCGAACTGATCGAGGACAACCACTTCGTCGATCAGCCGGCTCAGCCCGAGGATGGCTACCACTTCTCGAAGGACATCGCGGACAAGGCCATCCGGTTCATCCGGGACTCGAAGCAGGGCGATCCCGACAAGCCCTGGTACATGTGGTACTGCCCCGGCGCGAACCACGCCCCGCACCACGCGCCGCAGGAGTACATCGACAAGTACAAGGGCAAGTTCGACGACGGCTATGAGGCCTACCGCGAATGGGTGCTCGCCCGGATGATCGAGCGCGGCATCCTGCCCGAGGGTACCGAACTCACGCCGATCAACCCGATGCCGGAGAATGTGGCGGCCGGAGGCGACATGGTGCGGCCCTGGGCGAGCCTCTCCGACGACGAGAAGCGCCTGTTCAGCCGCATGGCCGAGGTCTATGCCGCGTTCTCGGAATACACCGACGTTCAGGTCGGCCGGCTGATCGATTACCTCGAGGAGTCGGGCCAGCTCGCCAACACCCTGATCTTCTACTGTGCCGACAACGGCGCGTCGGGCGAGGGCAGCCCCAGCGGTTCGGTGAACGAGAACCTGTTCTTCAACGGCTTCCCCGACGACGTGGAGCGCAACCTGGCCATGATCGACAGGCTCGGGGGGCCCGACACCTACAACCACTACCCGACCGGCTGGGCCGTCGCCTTCTCCACGCCCTACAAGATGTTCAAGCGCTACGCGTCCTTCGCAGGGGGAACCTGTGACCCGCTCGTCATCCACTGGCCGAAAGGCATCAAGGCAAGGGGCGAGGTGCGCGACCAGTACCACCACTGCACCGACATCGTGCCGACGATCCTCGAATGCTGCGGCGTGCCGTTACCCGACACGCTGGACGGGGTGCCGCAGGCGCCGCTCGCGGGCGTGTCGATGGCCTACAGCTTCGAGGACGCGAGCGCGCCCACCCGGAAGAAGACCCAGTACTACGAGATGGCCGGCACGCGCGGGATCTGGAGCAAGGGCTGGAAGGCCGCGGCCCTCCACGCGCCGATGCCATCGGACCAGGGCGGCTTCGACCGGGATGTCTGGCAGCTGTTCCACACGGACGTCGACCGGTCCGAGGCGCGGGATCTTTCCGCCGAGCATCCCGAGAAGCTGAAGGAACTGGTCGAGCTCTGGATGACGGAGGCCGAGAAGAACAACGTCCTGCCGCTCAACGACCTGAACGTGCATGACCAGCACGCGGCCGAATTCCACGCCCCAAAACGCGACCGGTACGTCTACTATCCGGGAACCACCGAGGTGCCGGAAGCCGTGGCGGCCGGAACGCTGGGCGTGTCGTTCAAGATGCTGGCCGAGGTGGAGTTCACTGGCGACAGCCAGGGCGTGATCATTGCCCAAGGCTCCCGCTTCGGGGGGTACTCGCTGTTCGTGAAGGGCGGCAAGCTCTTCTACGTTTACAACTTCCTCGGCGTCCCGCCGGAACAGCGCCTGGTCACCGAGGCGCCCCGGCTCGGCCGGCACGTCGTCGGAGTCGAGTTCGTGAAGGAGCGGATCAGCGACCTCGGGGAGGCCTTCGGGCAGATGACGCTTTACGTGGACGAGGAGGTGGCGGCGCAGGCCGCCTTCCGGACCCAGACCGGCCGCTACGCGCTGTGTGGCGAGGGTCTCTGCGTCGGTTACGACGGCGGCGATGCGGTCTCGAGCGAGTACAAGCCCCAGTTTCCGTTCTCCGGTGGGCGGGTCGTGAAGGTCGTCTTCGACATTGCCGACGACGTCTACATCGACGTGGAGCGCAAGCTCGCCGCGGCCTTGGCGCGGGACTGACGGAGCCTCGCCATGGACCAGAACCACCTCGGCTCGTGGTGGCGGGAGCGTGACGGCCGATCTCCGGATGGCCGTCCGGCCCTGTCCGCCGGAGCGGTCCGCCACATCGCCGCGGCGCGGTTGCCGGCCGTTTGCCCACGGATCACCGTGCCTGCGACCGGACGAGGGCGTGGACTCAAGCTGACAAGCGTGCAAGGGCGCTCATCGGCGATCTCGTACTCGCGACCCGTGCGGCGGAACGGCCGCAGGCCCTCCGGGTTGCCGGTCCTTTCTGCGAGGATCGATACATGAACCTCCCGCACCACCCGACAGGGGCACCGCTTCAACCGACATCTCCCGGTCTCGACATGGTGTGGATCCCCGGGGGCACCTTCCAGATGGGGTCGGACCGCCATTACCCCGAGGAGGCTCCGGTGCATCGGGTGACGGTCGACGGCTTCTGGATCGACCGGACGCCGGTCACGAACGCGGCATTCCGGAAGTTCGTGCAGGCCTGCAGCTACGTGACCATGGCCGAGCGACGGCCGGACCCGGCGGACTACCCCGGCGCCCCGCCGCACCTGCTCAAACCCGGGTCGCTGGTGTTCCGGCCGCCGAAGACGGCGCCGGTCGACACGCGGGACTGGAGCCAGTGGTGGAAGTTCCGGTTCGGGGCCAACTGGCGCCATCCGACCGGTCCGGGATCCTCCATCGCCGGCCTCGACAGCCACCCGGTCGTTCATGTGGCCTGCGCGGATGCAGAGGCCTACGCCGCCTGGGCGGGAAAGGAACTGCCGACCGAAGCGGAATGGGAGTTCGCGGCACGCGGCGGCATCGACGGGGCGGAATACGCCTGGGGCGATGAATTCATGCCAGGCGGCCGCAGGATGGCGAACACCTGGCAGGGCCAGTTTCCCTTCCGCAACCGGCGGGCGGGCGGATACGAGCGGACGTCGCCGGTTGGAGCCTTCCCGCCGAACGGCTATGGCCTTTGCGACATGATCGGCAACGTGTGGGAGTGGACCGCCGACTGGTACGGTCCGCAGCATTCCACCGATGCGTTGAAGCCCTGCTGCATCCCGCGGAACCCTCGAGGGGCCGCCGCGTCAGACAGCCTCGATCCCTTGCAACCCGACATCCGCATCCCTCGCAGGGTGCTCAAGGGCGGCTCGCATCTCTGCGCTCCAAACTACTGCCGCCGCTATCGACCCGCCGCCCGCCACCCGCAGCCGATCGACACCTCGACCAGCCACGTGGGCTTCCGGTGTGTGCTCCGCCCCGCGAGCACCGGGCAATGACGGAGACGGTGACGCGGACCCAAGTCGTGCTGGCGCGGATCGCCGTCGCGGCGTCCGCTCTCTTCGTCGTGGCGGGGCTCGTCTGGTACGGCTACTCGGCTGAAGTGCATGAGCGCATCTGGCGCGACATCGCCGCGCGACCCGGAGGGCCCATGACCTTCCGCTTCATCCTCCAGCCCTGCATGGCGGCCGCCGCGGCGTTCCACGACGGGGTGCAGGATGCGAGGCTCGGTCGCTCCCCCTATCTCTGGACGCTGCTCACCGGATCGAACGAGCGCGCGATCCGCCTGCGCGAGGGCCTGCTGGCCACCGGCCGGATCTTCGTTCTGGCCCTCGTGATGGACGCGATCTACCAGGTGACGGTGCTGGGGACGTTCTACCCCGCCGAGATACCGCTCGTCGCGATCCTGTTCGCCTTCCTGCCATACGTGCTGTTGCGCGGGCCGTTCGCCCGTCTCGCGCGTCGGCGGGCGGGCCGGAGCGGCGGCGCCTCCACCGCGACAAGATCCCAGAGAGGAAGCGCCATGGACCCGGACCCCGCCCGACCGCCCGTCACTGCTCAATCTGCTTCAGAGCAGATCTCGGTCGAACTCTCGGCCCGGCGCACGGGAATGTCGTTCCAACGCACCCGGATGAGCGCCGATCGCACGCTCATGTCGGTGATCCGGACCTCGCTGTCGCTCATCAGTTTCGGCTTCACGATCCATCAGGTCTTCGACAAGGCGCAGGACGCAGGGATGATCTCGCAGGCCGGTGACGCGCCGCGCAACTTCGGCGTGGCCCTGGTGCTTCTGGGCATCGCGATGCTGGTGATCGGCATCGTCTACCACGTGCAGTTCATGGCAGGCCTCCGGATGGAGCGCCAGGCGATGACCGGGGCCGGGCTGATCCACGGCGAAAGCCACTTTCCCCTCTCGCTCACCCTCGTCACCGCCTTCGTGCTGCTCGTCATCGGCGTGTTCGCCATCGTCAGCATGGTCTTCTCGGTCGGGCCGTTCGGCTGAAGCCTGAGCCGTTTACCTAATCAACGTCGTCTTTAGGGGGCCGAGATGGCACATGAAGCTCGAAGGCAGGAGGGCAGGACGCCCGACATCCTCGTCACCAAGGGCAAGGATCGTGGAACCTCGAGCCTGACCTTCCGCTCGCGCGGTCTCATGGGGCACCGGACGCCGGACCCTGATCGGCCCGCCAAGGTCTGGATGTTGCTCGGCGACGGCTGTGGCGTGTCCCTCAGGGACGAGCGGTCCCTCTTCATCACTCGACGGAGTGTCTACCGCTCGGGACTTTCGAACGTCGATGCACGGGCCGGGATGAACGGGAAGATCGTGGGGATTGCCCCCGCGCGCAGGAACCAGGGCTACGCCACCCGGGGCCGTGTTCCTCACGCGTCATCCCCCAGGCTCGATTGCCCATGACGGCCGAAGAGTTCCGCGAGGGCCTCGTCGTGGCCACCGACCTCACCGTCCTCGCCATCGACGTCATGGTCCTCGGGCTTGTGCTTGCCGGCACGATCCAGACCTTCGTGGCCGGTGCGGGTGTCTTCCTGTCGCGGACCGCGAGAGATACGGAAAGCCGCGGCGTCTGGCTCCGCTACGGCCGCGTCCTTGTCGCTGCCCTCACGTTCCAGCTTGCCGCCGATATCATCGAGACGGCGACGACGACCGACTGGGAGGATGTGGCAAGGCTCGGCCTCGTCGCCGTGATCCGCACCTTCCTCAACTACTTCCTGGAACGCGACCTTTCCGACCTTCGCGAGCGCCAGCGTGAAGGGCCGTGAATGGACGAGCCGACTTCGATGGCACAAGCGGCTTCAGTTCGTGATGGCGAGTGGATTCGGTTGGACGTCCCCTCTTGACGGTCCCCTCGTCAACCGGGTGAAGGACGTTCGCCAATTCAACCATTTCGCCGTCAGCCGGTTGTCGTGGCCTTACCGCCCTGTGCAGCAACGCGCTGACGGGTTCCGCCGGGAAAACCCTGTCGTCCTCCGGCGTCGGGGAGGGCGACCGGCAAGACGACACGACGCTTTGATAAAGGATGCTGAAGGATGAAGAAATCGCTCGTTCTCTTCGCCACGCTCGCAGGAACTCAGGCCACGGCCCAGGAGTCCGGCTGGACCTATTCGGCGACGATCTATGGTTGGCTCCCGGAGACATCCCTGTCGGCAAACACGTCGGAAGGCAGGGTTGAAAGCGACATCAGCGTGAGCGACGCCCTCGACACGCTGAAGTTCGGGTTCATGGGCGCCGTTGAGGCCAGGCATGGCCGCTGGGGCCTGATCGGCGACGTGATCTACTCCGCGACCGAGGACTCGGCTGCCGATCCCGCACCAGGCTATTCGGAGGCGGACATCGGATCCACCAGCGCCATCGGCACCGCCTATCTGCTCTACCGAGTGCAGGAGACGGCGACGACCAGCGTGGACCTCGCCTTGGGCCTTCGTGGCTTCCGGCTGACGACGGACATTTCCGTCACGGCTGTGGACGGATCCACGCAATCCCTCGATCTTGAGGACGAGTGGATCGACGCCCTCGTGGGAGCCCGCCTGCGTCATGAGTTCAACGACAGGTGGTCTGCCAGCCTGATAGTGGATGTCGGCGGCTTCGAGAACCACATCGGTGATGCGTTTCAAGGCCTCGCGACGGTGAACTACCGGATCAACGACCGGTGGTGGGCAGAGGCGGGCTACCGCCACATCGAGTCCGATCGAGGCGACGAGGTGGGCGACATCGACCTCAAACTCTCCGGCATCGTCTTTGGCGCCACATACCGCTTCTAGCTCTTGTTACCGCAAGTCACGGCAAAAGACATACCTGACCTTCATGTCGATCCTGCCGGCAATGCCGGGCAGAATTCGAGTGTCGGCTTTCGCGCAGATGCTGCGACAGCTCTGCCGCACCTGCATCTGTCCGCTCTCCGCCCCTCGTGTCGGCGCCTGGCGTCATGCTGTGCGGCGCACGAGGGGCAGCAAAGGGCTGCACGCAGCTCCTACTGCACTTCGCCTGTGCGACCGCTTCGCGAAACGGAGCATCACGCGCCGGCAGGCGGAAAGGGGTCGTCTGCGTTAGTCGGCGGCGCCCCGAAGTCGCTTCTACGCGTTGGTGCCGCTCCGGCCAGTTTCGCGAGATGCCTTGCAACCCACGCATTATGGCCGCTGCTCACTTCGACACCCGCCAGCCATTCCGTGACGTGCGAGCAGCGCCGTCGATCGGTAACGCGCTCGACGAGGCCGGCAAGAACCTCGCGCTCGGCGTCGGAGGGTCGCGCGGGATCACCGGGCACAAGATAGGTGTCTCACGAGTGAGACTGGATGTCTGACGGCGGCGTGGCGCGTCGTTCCGATCCAGTGGGTGCTGATGCCGGCCGGCCGGCCAACTCCAGCCCATGCGACCAGATCGATGGCGGCGCAACGTCCGTCAGAGCGTTTTCTCCGTCATTTCAAGCCACTGGATGAGCGCGCGGCGTATCATCTCCGGACGCGTTGGCAGATCCGGCTCGATCCGGCGGCGGTCATCAAGAGCTGCAATGAGTTCCCTAGGAAGACGCAGGTTAATTGCCTCCGTGTCCTTCTTTGGAGGAGCCATAAAATAATTCCAATCCCGATGTTGACACCAAGATACCATTGTGCCACCATTGACGAACCAAGGCAAGGGATTAGGGCCCCTCGCCTCGGCTCTGACCACACTGATCTATCAGGAGATCATCATGGCTACCAAAGTGACTACCACGCCGCTTAGCGGGACGGAACCGCCTGCGCGCTTCACCCACACGCCGATTTCGCGCTGCTTCTCGCGGCTCCTCGGCAAGCTCGGCTGCTGCGTCGAGGCCGAGCGCGACATCGCGCATGCGAACTGGGCCGATCCGGCCTTCGCGGATTGGCTGACCGAGGCGGAACGCACCCGCGTCACGACGTTGGCGGGCATGGCCGAGGTGCTGGATCTCCAGATCGAGCGCGTCTCGGACCTGCCCTTGCGGCTCACCACGATGCTGGGACAGGCGATGCTGCGGAGCACGCATCCGGACGAGTTCACCCAGCTCTACGGCCTTCTCGATCGCCACGCCGACTGCTTCTGCTGCCCCGGCAGCGATCCGACGTCGCGCCGCGTCGACCGCATGCTGAGCACGGCAAAGGCGCGGCTCCACGTGCTGGCGGCGCTGTCCACCGGACCCGACACGTCGTCCGACCCGGAAGTGTCGCCCGGCGGCTGCTGATCAGGACGCATCCGGATTTTCGGCCGGTTTCCCGCAACCGATCCGGATCATTCGAAGCTGGCCCGCGGCCCAGCGTCGCTCCGCACGTCTCCGGGCCACACGGGCGGTGGCCGTCTCCATCTGCATTCGCATGATCCGGATCTTCTTGGACGGCGCAATCGACCGCTCCCGGGCAGCGTCCGCGCCGCCCCCCTTCCTCTCTCACCTGACAAAGGACAACCATCTTCACCGACAAGAGATACTTTCTCTCCGACGACCGGGAACCGGTGTATCCGGGCCTGCTCCACGCGCACTGGATCGACGAGGCCGAGGCCAAGGGCTTCACGCTGATCGACCGGGTCTGGGACAGGCTGCACGTCCTGCTCGAATGCAAGGCCTGCGGATCGCAGGACGTTGTTCGCGTGTCCGTGCTCATGGGCTTCCAGCCGATCTGCCACGCCTGCAAGACCGATCGCTGGCATGACACCGCCGAGGCCGCGGGTCTGGAATACCTTCGGCGGGACGCGCACGATCGGCACTACGGGATCTTCCGGGCGCCCTGCGGGCACGAGCTTCGGCGACAGTTCGGACTGATCGAGCGCATGGCGCAGGGCGAGACCGGCTTTCGTTGCGCGATCTGCCAGGCGGGGACAGAAGCCGCGGAAGCGGAGCGTCGCTGCTGGCAGCTGCTCGGACCCGATCACGAGGGCGACCCGAACTACCGCCTCTACCGCCACTCCTGCGGCCACGAGCAGCGCGTGGCACGGGTGAATATGCAAACGGGCCGCTTCCAGTGCGGCAAATGCGGACCGGCCTGGCCGGCGGCGCCCAACAACCTCTACGCGCTGCGCTTCGTGCTGGGCGACGGGACGACCGTCGTGAAGCTCGGCCACTCGAACGATCCGGAGAGCCGCCTCCACCACCAGCTTCGGCTGCGGGACGACCTGCCGGCCGATCTCCTGAAGACGGTGCCCATGGCCAGCGGCTCGGCCGCGCTGCGCATCGAGAAGCGGCTTCACGCCACGCTGAGGCGCCGCTTTCCCTGGGCAGTTCTGCCGGCCGAACGGTTCCGCGGCGTGATCAAGGTCACGACCGAAGTATATGACGGCAGGCTCGAGCCCATCGTGCTGGCCGCCCTCGACGCCATCGAGGCCAGGGCGCGTCGCAGGCCGTGCCCACGCGGCTGATCCACCTGCCTCTTCCGCCCCATGCCCTCCCGGCCGGCGCCATACCGGCCGGGACCGATCCGGATTTTCCCGAAGGTGTCCCCTTGACCCAGTCGCCCTCTGTTCCGGAAGTCTCGGCCTTCCCCTGCCGCCGCGTTGCGGAGTTTCTCGCAGCCCATCTGTCGCTTGATTTTCCGGATGCGCGTCCCGAACTTCCGGATTTCCAGAATCCGGAGTCCACCGAACCGCTGCTCGACCTGATGCGCCGGGGCATGGCGGAGGCCGAGGACGAGATTGCCCGCCGTGAGGCAACCGAACGGCTCCGCCGGCCTGGGCGGCACGAGGCGCTGGAGTTGCTGATGGTGGCGGCCCTCGCCAGGGTGCTGCCCGAGGGCCACGATCTCGCGCCGTTGTTCGACCCCGGAGCGATCACTCTCGTGCGACCGCCCCTCCCCGGCTGCGAGGATGCCATTGGCAAGGCATTCAGCGGGCGGCTTCTGCGCCATCTGCGCGACCGGGCGGAGGTCGACGAGGAGGATGCCGCCGATCCGATGATCCGGATCGTGTCGTTCAGGACCGATCAGTCCCCGCGCGACCGCGCCAGCGAGATCCGGCTCCACCGCGACAAGGTCCGCGACGCCGTCGGGATCGGGCGGCCGGTCTTTCTGGTCAGCGCCGAGCGCGACCTGCGGTGGGGCGATCTCGCGGCCCTTTTCGGGCCGGAGGTGCGGCTGCCGCGGCTGTCTGCCGGCCTGCTTCTAGAGGTGCTGAGCCGCACCCATCCCGAGGATTTCGACGCCGAAGCTCTCCGTTTTCTCGAGACGGAGGCGCTGGCCCGCCTCGCGCCGATCGCGATCCGCGCCGCATTCATGGCGCCCACCGCAGCGGCCGTGGTCGAGCGCCTGGCCGGGATGGCGAACCCCGTCACCGCGCCGAGCCTCACGCTTGCGGACGTTCGTGGCCAGCCCGAGCCGGTGCGGATCCTGACGCGCATGGTCGCCGACCTCGGTCGCTGGCGCGAAGGCGGGCTTGCCTGGAACGAGGTGTCGGCCTCGGCCCTGTTCTACGGCCCGCCCGGCACCGGCAAGAGCATGGCGGCCGAGGCGACCGCGGGCAGCGCCGGCGTTCCGTTCATCGCCACCAGCTACAGCGCCTGCCAGAAGATGGGCCACCAAGGCGACATGCTCGCCGAACTCCACGCACGGGTCGATGAGGCGATCGCCGGGGCGCCGTCGGTCTTCTTCATCGACGAACTGGACAGCTTCCTGACCCGCAGCGACGACGGCAACTCGGCGCGCTACCAGCGCGGTGTGGTGAACGGTCTGCTCGAGGAACTGTCGCGGCTCGCCCGCGCCGAGGGCGTTCTCGTCCTCGGCGCCACCAATCATCCCGGCGACGTCGATCCGGCGGTGATCCGCTCGGGCCGGTTCGACCTGAAGCTCGCCATGGCGCTGCCCGACGTCGCGGGGCTGGAGGATCTGCTCACTACCGGCCTCGCCCGTCTCGATCCCCGCCCCCGGATCGAAGCCGGGGCGATTGCGGCCCTCGCCCGTCGCCTGCTTGGCTGTTCGGGCGCCGATGTGGCGGCGCTGCTGCGCGACGCCGCGAGCCGGGCGCGGGCCGCCGGCCGCCTTCTCACGGCTTCCGACCTGACCGCGGCCGCCGAGCGGCTCGCGCCGCCGCTTGATGCCGAGATCGACCGCCGCGTCGCGCTTCACGAGGTGGGTCACCTGCTGGTCGGCCACCTTGTGGGCCGGCCGGCGCCGAGCCTCGTCCGCCTAACGGCGCAGGGAGGCTTCGTCGCCGGCGCCAGGACCGCGCTACAGACGCTCGACACGGCGGAGGAGGATCTGGCGATGCTGATGGGCGGCCGTGCGGCGGAAGTTCTGGTCTATGGCGCGCCCTCGAGCGGCGCGGGAGAGGGGCGGGACAGCGATCTCGCCTCAGCGACACGGCTCGCGCTGAAGCTGGAGGTGTCGTGGCGCCTGACGAACGGCGACGGCGGGCTGTCATGGCAGGATGCCGAGCGCGGTGACCTGCTCGGCACCGATCCCGGACTGCGTGCCCGGATCGAGGCGCGGCTTTGCGCGGCGTACGCCACGGCGCTCGACCTGCTCGGCCGACACCTGCCGCAGCTTCACCGGATCGCGGCCGTCCTGCTGCGGGAGCGCGACCTGGATGCCGATCGCATCACCGCCCTCCTCGCGGACGTCCGCAAGGGGCCGCCCGATGCGGAGGAGACCTCGCAGGTCATCCCCTTCCCGCTCATGCCGCAGGAGCCGTCCCCCGATGGGCTGGCATAGGCCGGGCGTCGGCCAGCACCGCCGTTCGCTCGGCGCAGGGTGCCCCCTCGTCAAACGCATCAGGGTAAGCCGGGCTTCTGCCGGAAGTACCTCCTTGCGATTCAGCTTTTTGCGCGTGTCCTCCGCAAGGGACGTCAGTGCCACCCGCAGCCCTCGCCCGCCGTCCCGTGGCCTGAGGAAAGACCGAGACAAGGCACTGTTATCCGATGCATTCCCGGTGCCGACCGAAGGGATATCCACAGGCCTGACGGTCCGACAGTCGAATCGCTGCTTCGCGGAACCGCGGCCTGAGGTAGACTGGCGGCCGAGGAGCGGGATCCTCACCCCGCCCCTGCCCCAGACCCCCGGAACCGCGATCGGCCGTGCCGGTTGCCTGCAGCGGAGCATCTCGGCCGATGGCCCGAGCACGGAAGACGCATGCCCGATTGAAGGCCGGAGCCAACGCTCCGGTCGCGGGCGGCGCGTCGGATGGCTCTCCGCCTGCGAATTCGGAAACGGCGGACCTGTCCGCCGCCGCGGAAGCTTTCAGGAGCTTTCTCCGCGCGCTGGCCCGGGAGGCGGCCCGGGCCGACCATCGTCGGAACGGCGGCGGCGGGAAGGGGAAGCGGTAGGGGCGGCGATGGGCATGGCCCGCCCGCCCCGGATGTGTCGAAGCCGTGCCGGGATGACCTGCAGATGCCGAACACCCCGCTTTCGCTGCTTGCCGGAACGAATGCGAACGATGATCATGGGTCCGAAGAGCGAACCCGGTCCAGACGAAGGAGCCTCGCCATGAGCAAGGGCAATCGCGTGGCGATCTACGCCCGCTTCTCGACCGACCTGCAGCGGGAGGCCTCGATCGAGGACCAGCTGGTATACTGTCGCGAGGCGGCGCTGCGGCAAGGCTGGCAGGTCGTGGCCGAGTACAGCGACCGGGCGACCTCCGGCGCCAGCATGTTCCGATCCGGGATCGAGGCGCTGCAGCGCGGCGCCAGGGCCGGCCAGTTCGACATCGTGCTGTGGGAGGGCATGGACCGGCTGTCTCGGAAGCTCTCCGACATCTCGCGGTTCCACGAGCGGATGGAACATGCGGGCATCCGGATCTGGACCATCACCGAGGAAGACGTCGACGACATGAAGATCGGGCTCAAGGGCACGATGAACGCGATGCAGCTGCGCGACATCGCGCTGAAGACCCGGCGCGGCCAGCGCGGCCGGGTGCGGCAGGGCAAGGTCGCGGGCGGCAATTCCTATGGCTACGACGTCGTCGCGGGACCCGCGGACGGCAAGGGTCGGACCGAGGGCGGTGAGCGCGCGATCAACCCGGGCAAGGCCGCGGTGGTGCGCCGGATCTTCGAGGACTACGCGCGCGGCCTGTCACCGAGAAGGATCGCCGAGGCGCTGAACACGGAAGGCATTCCGGGACCCCGGGGCCGCGCCTGGGGCGCCTCGACGCTGCACGGCAACCGCGAGCGCAGAACCGGGATCCTCAACAACGAGCTCTACATCGGACGGCTGGTCTGGAATCGGCTTCAGTACAGGAAGGATCCGGACACCGGCAAGCGGATGTCGAGGCCGAACGCCGGCGACGTCCTGGTCACCACGGACGTCCCGCATCTGCGGATCGTCGACGACGACCTCTGGCAGCGGGTTCGGGCACGGCAGGGCGCGCTGACGTCAAAGGGAACGCAGGTGGCCGTCTGGGACCGGCGGCGGCCGAAGTTCCTGTTTTCGCGGCTGATGAAGTGCGGCTGCTGCGGCTCCGGCGTCTCGAAGGAAGGGCGGGACGGCTTCAGCTGCTCGGCGGCGCGGAGCAAGGGTGCGGCGGTCTGCACAAACCGGACCGTCATCAAGCAGGCCGACCTGGAAGGCCGGGTGCTGCACGCGCTCGAGCATCACCTGATGGACGAGGCGGCGGTGCGGATCTTCTGCGAGGAATACGCCGCGGAGCGGAACCGGCTGGCGGCGGGTGCCACGGCGAACCGCAAGGGGCTGGAGAAGGAGCTGGCCCAGGTGAAGCGCGACCACGCCAAGCTGGTGGATGCGATCATCGCCGGCGTGCCGGTCGAGCAGGTGAAGGAGCGGATGAACGCGCTCGACGCAAGGCGGAAGGAGCTCGAGCGTCAGCTCTCGGCGGAGGCCGCGCCGGACCCGGTGCGGTTCCACCCGTCGATGTCGGGCGCCTACCGCGAGCGGATCGGGGCGCTGATCCGGGCGCTGCGGGAACCGGAGGGGATGGAAGAGGCGAAGGAGGCGATCCGGGCCATGGTGGAGAAGATCGTGCTGACGCCAGTGATGGGGCCTGACGGCAAGACGGAACTGGCGATCGACCTGCACGGGGCGCTGGCGAGCCTCCTGCGCCTGGCGACGGGACTGCCGATGGCCGATGTCCCGCGACGGGCAGCGGGCGGTGCAAATAGCGTCACGGCCTCGGATGGTGTTTCCGAAGCCGTTGAATTTGTTGACAAATTAGTGTTGGTTGCGGGGGCAGGATTTGAACCTGCGGCCTTCAGGTTATGAGCCTGACGAGCTACCGGGCTGCTCCACCCCGCGGCCGTTTTGCGTCTTGAGCGATTGTTTGCTTCTGACGCGGATGATTTTGATCGTTCTGGAGATTTCGTTTCTTTTCAGGTCTGGCGGCGACCTACTCTCCCACGTCTTGAGACGCAGTACCATTGGCGCGACGGCACTTAACGGCCGAGTTCGGGATGGGATCGGGTGTTTTGCTCGTGCTATGGCCACCAGACCGGAGAAGAAACGACAACATCAGGCTTATGCTTGTTCCAGGTCGTGCTGCTTTCTGATCTGGGGCAGAGCGAGGTTTCGAGCCTTGCTGTTACCGGGTCAGATCAAGCCAATCGGGCAATTAGTACCAGTCAGCTGAACGCGTTGCCGCGCTTACACCTCTGGCCTATCGACGTGGTGGTCTTCCACGGCCCTCAAGGGAGACCTTGTTTTGAAGGGGGCTTCCCGCTTAGATGCCTTCAGCGGTTATCCTGTCCGAACATAGCTACCCAGCACTGCCGTTGGCACGACAACTGGTCCACCAGTGGTTCGTTCACCCCGGTCCTCTCGTACTAGGGGCAACTCTTCTCAAGTCTCCTACACCCACGGCAGATAGGGACCGAACTGTCTCACGACGTTCTAAACCCAGCTCACGTACCTCTTTAAATGGCGAACAGCCATACCCTTGGGACCTGCTCCAGCCCCAGGATGAGATGAGCCGACATCGAGGTGCCAAACGATGCCGTCGATATGGACTCTTGGGCATCATCAGCCTGTTATCCCCAGAGTACCTTTTATCCGTTGAGCGATGGCCCTTCCACTCGGGACCACCGGATCACTATGGCCGACTTTCGTCTCTGCTCGACTTGTCAGTCTTGCAGTCAGGCGGGCTTCTGCCATTGCACTCGACGACCGATTTCCGACCGGTCTGAGCCCACCATCGCGCGCCTCCGTTACTGTTTGGGAGGCGACCGCCCCAGTCAAACTACCCACCACGCAGGGTCCCGGATCCGGATGACGGACCGCGGTTAGACATCAAGAATGCGAAGGGTGGTATCTCAAGGTTGGCTCCACGGGAACTGGCGTCCCCGCTTCGATGCCTACCACCTATCCTGCACATCACATTCCTGATGCCAGTGCGAAGCTATAGTAAAGGTTCATGGGGTCTTTCCGTCTAACCGCGGGAAGTGTGCATCTTGACACACAGTTCAATTTCGCTGAGTCCACATCAGAGACAGCGGGGAGATCGTTACGCCATTCGTGCAGGTCGGAACTTACCCGACAAGGAATTTCGCTACCTTAGGACCGTTATAGTTACGGCCGCCGTTTACTGGGGCTTCAATTCAAGGCTTGCACCTCTCCTTTTAACCTTCCAGCACCGGGCAGGCGTCAGACCCTATACGTCGCCTTACGGCTTCGCAGAGCCCTGTGTTTTAAGTAAACAGTCGCCACCCCCTGGTTTGTGCCCCCCGCCCATGCTTGCGCACAGACGGGGCCTCCTTCTCGCGAACTTACGGAGGCATTTTGCCGAGTTCCTTTGATGTGGTTCTCTCAAGCGCCTTGGTATACTCTACCAGTCCACCTGTGTCGGTTTAGGGTACGGTCTGATGGAGGGCTATTTCCAGGGACCGCTCAGCAGCCCGGCCAATCCGATAAGGCCGAACTACACCTGCGATCCGTCACATCCTCCTGGCCCAGGAATATTAACCTGGTTCCCATCGACTACGCCTTTCGGCCTCGCCTTAGGGGCCGGCTCACCCTGCTCAGATTAGCTTTAAGCAGGAACCCTTGGACTTTCGGCGACAGGGTCTCTCACCCTGTTTGTCGCTACTCATGTCAACATTCTCGCTTCCGATCTCTCCACCGGATGCCTTACGGCCCGGCTTCACAGAAAGCTTCGCGTCTCTGTCTCCCCGGAGGGATAAGAGACATGAAGCTATATCACGGAACGCTCCGCTACCACGCACATTGCTGTGCATCCTGAGCTTCGGCTCGTGGCTTGAGCCCCGTTACATCTTCGCCGCAGGACAGCTTGTCTAGACCAGTGAGCTGTTACGCTATCTTTAAAGGATGGCTGCTTCTAAGCCAACCTCCTGGTTGTTTTGGCCGTCCCACATGCTTTCCCACTTAGCCACGAATTGGGGGCCTTAGCTGCAGGTCAGGGTTGTTTCCCTCTTCACGACGGACGTTAGCACCCGCCGTGTGTCTCCCGGATAGTACTCTCGGGTATTCGGAGTTTGCTTAGACTCAGTAAGGCTGTGGGCCCCCATCATCCATGCAGTGCTCTACCCCCCGAGGTATTCGTCCGAGGCGCTACCTAAATAGCTTTCGCGGAGAACCAGCTATCTCCAGGTTTGATTGGCCTTTCACCCCTAGCCACAAGTCATCCAGACCCTTTTCAACGGGTGTTGGTTCGGACCTCCATCAGGTGTTACCCTGACTTCATCCTGCTCATGGCTAGATCACCTGGTTTCGGGTCTGATCCCACGAACTCGACGCCCTTTTAAGACTCGCTTTCGCTGCGCCTCCACCTATCGGCTTAAGCTTGCTCGTGAGACCAAGTCGTTGACCCATTATACAAAAGGTACGCCGTCAGGTCTCATGGACCCTCCGACTGCTTGTAGGCGTCCGGTTTCAGGTACTGTTTCACTCCCCTCGTCGGGGTGCTTTTCACCTTTCCCTCACGGTACTGGTTCGCTATCGGTCAGCAAGGAGTACTTAGCCTTCGGGGGTGGTCCCCCGATCTTCAGACAGGATTTCACGTGTCCCGCCCTACTTGATATGTCTCCTGGAGCTTCCTGTACGG